>SMSL01000028.1 GCA_007859995.1 Candidatus Brocadiaceae bacterium S225 | reverse complement strand
TAGGTTCACTTTCGTTGCAACCCGCAGATTTGCTCGACTCACTTTCTGAGCCTTTGTCAGGAAACACAGCGCTTCAGGTTACCCTTAACACCTTCCTCTTGCTACGTGGGTGAACTGTCGAATTCCCACGGCTGGACTTTAACCAGCTAGTCATACAACATACACGGCATACGGTCACCCATTTTGTGCAAAGAACAATCAATTGAGTGCAAGTCACGAAATGTTTCTAAATTTCACTCCAACAGTCTACTCGGCAGTAGGCCTCTGCCAAGTAGAAAAAACCTCTCTTGCACGGAAAAAAGTTTTTTTTCGTGTAATCATTTTTAATGATAACAGGAATTTTAGATTGAGAGATTTTGTGACTGATAAAATTAGATTGTTTTTCCATTGTCTGGCAATTAAAATGCCTCTTTATTATAAATGAAACAGAACAAATCCTGTTCTTGATACTAATAATTATTTTGAGGTCGAGAGAATGCTCAGTGGACATGGTGGTAACGTAAAGCAGATATGCGATAAGTATGGATTGAAGATGATGGAATAACATCTTCAGCGATTCAAAACCACTTATTGAAGAACAACATTCTTATAAGAAATTGTTCTAATTTTGTTGGCCTCGATGAAACGTATTTCCGTGTTGCAGTAAAGACCAGGGAAGATAACCGCATGCTCCTGGATGCGTTGAAATTGGTAATTGATGATGTTCCTTATAAAGAAAATTTTCAGAAGGATAATGTCTCGGAATTCGTTACCGGATAGGACATAGCACTACACACGCAAATCCGCGAAGAACGCAAGGGGAAAAAAATTATCGTTTAATTTCTTTTTTTGTTTTCTTGGCGATCCGGCGGCTTTGCGTGAGGCCTCTTATTAAATTTTTTTCTTGAATCCTAAGGAAAAAACCACAACAATGAAAAGGACTTATATAGCCGAAGCACTCAGAGGAGAAAATATTGATAAGGAGATACTGGTTAAAGGCTGGGTCAGGACAAGACGTGACTCAAAGGGGGGGTTCTCTTTCATTGAACTCAATGACGGCAGCTGCTTTAGAAACCTGCAGATAATTGCGGATGCAGATCTGGAGAACTATCAGCAAGAAGTTATCAAACCTAAAAGACCAGGCCGAAAACCTAAGAAACATAAAAAATAGGTACGGTGTCCCCCGATTAACATATCGCTTACGGAGGGAGCACACCTCCGGAGGCCTGGTTGCTATGTGATGGGCAAGGTCTTGATAATAACCGACATTCCGAATTAATAGCTGCTATAGGAATGAAGAATACTCCTGACTTTCGCAGCCGCTTTGTCGTAGGGGTTGGGCTCTGTAATTATAAAAACAAGGACTCCGGTGGAGAAGAAACACATGTAATTACTGAGGCTGAAATGCCAAAGTATTCTCATCCCGGGAATACTAATCGTGGTGGTGCACATGAACATACCTCACAAAGGAATCATCGGGCGGACAATGATGGTAATGACAAGTGGGGTAACTACATAGGTGTAAATAGCCACGAAGACGATAAGGGGAATAAGGGGTATTACAGGAGGAACGAGAAAGTAACGACAATTTCTAACAGTGGTAGTGCTCACAACCACCACTTTTCTACCGACTTCAAGGGGGATAACCAACCCCACAACAACCTGCCACCCTACTATGCCCTCACCTACATCATCAAGTATTAACTGATGCATAGCAGCCAAGGGCAGTTCATTATGTTTGGGTAAGGGGATCAAGTCTGCCGATAGCTTTACTACTTGAAGATATGATATTGTTTTTATGTCACGACCGCCCAGAATACAATACCCGGTTGCGTGGTACCGTGTTATGAATAGGGGAAGACGTCGAAAGTAAATCATGTTGACGATAAGGCAGTACTTCGATATCACTACGTATTTTCAGCGTAATGAGCCTTATTTTTTTCACGATCTTTGATACTACTATCATAAGATAATTTTCATCTCTAGAATTAGAAGTAGAACCTCCTTGTCATAAATGGCAGCAGCAGCCCTTCCTGAAATTAATTATGTCATAAATGCTTTATATAGTGATAATACTGATCAAGGCTGAATCAATATTACAATTTATTCTCAATGTAATAAATCTTGAAAAATTTTGGACAAATGATATAATTCCTTACATTAGTTGTAAGGAATTATATTGGCTTACTGATTATTTGTAGGATAAAGGGTTATGCTTGTCTCTAAACTAACATCAAAAGGACAAATTACGATACCAAGAAAAGTGAGAGAGCGGCTTGGTATCAGTACAGGAGATAAAATTCAATTTAAGGAAAAGAATGGTATCTTTATTATTAAAAAAAGTGTTAAAGAGTCACCTTTTGACAAATGGGTTGGGTATCTGAAGGATAAGAATAAAAACACAGACACTATTATTGAGGAAATCAGGGGAAGATGATCACCTCTATAGACACAAATATTCTTCTTGATATTTTACTGGTAGATAATAAATTTGCCTTAGATTCAAAAAATCTGATTGATTTCTATAATCAAAAAGGTCAATTAATAATTTGTGAATTAGTCTATGCTGAGCTTTCATCTCAATTTCCTTCAGGTAAGGAATTAAATAAATTCCTGATTGATACATCTATAAAACTGGTCTATTCTAATGAAAAGTCCCTCGCTCTATCAGGTGAAAGATGGAAAAAATATTCGAGAAACAGAAAGAGCACTCACCAATGTCATTCTTGTGGGAAAAAATTTTCTATTCATTGTCCGCATTGTAAGCATACTGTTAGAATGAGACAGCATATTATTAGTGATTTTATTATTGCTGCTCATGCTCTTAATCAGTCCACACTCCTTCTTTCCAGAGACCGTGGATTTTTGAAGGCCAACTTTGCTGATCTTGAGGTTAAGGGGAAATTATCCTGACAACTATAATATAATTCTAAAATAAATGGAACAGATTTAACTTCATAGACGGTAATAATTAATATTTTGAGGTCGAGAGAATGCTCAGTGGACATGGTGGTAACGTAAAGCAGATATGCGATAAGCATGGATTGAATCCGGACGAGATCATTGACTTTAGTGCAAGCATAAACCCATTAGGTTATCCTGCCATTGTGCGAAAGGCTGTTACAGAACAATTCAACGATATCCGGCACTATCCTGATAGTCACAGTAGTGATCTTAGAAAGGCCATTGCTGAAGAAATCAATTGTAATAAGTCAAACATAATTATCGGCAATGGATCGAACGAACTTTTTTATCTAATTCCCCGCGCTTTAAAACCAGAGAAAGGCGTGCTTCTTCAACCCACATTCGCTGAATTCAATGACGCATTTCGTAACTCGAACATAGATGTTATTGAAATCATAAATGATGACAGAGACTTCCCTGTAATTAACCCAGATATTTCAAAGCTGAAGAGTATCAAGGATGGCATGGTTTTCTTGTGCAACCCGAATAATCCTACAGGGCAGCTTACTCGCAGAGAAGATATCCTTGAACTAGTAAACGACAATCCAAACCGTACAATTGTTATAGATGAGGCATTTATGGATTTTGTTGAGGATGATGAAAAGTATAGTGTTATAAAAGATGCACCCCTGATGGATAACCTGATAGTAGTCAGGTCATTAACAAAATTCTACGGTTTCCCGGGTCTGAGACTTGGATATCTTGTCACAAATGAACCTATAGTTAATAAATTAATGAGATACAAAGAGCCATGGACTGTTAATACAATCGCACAGGTTGCAGGTATGGCTGCAATTAACGACAAAGAGTTTACCGCCAAAACGCGACAATATGTATCTGTTGAAAAGACATTTCTGTATGATGGGCTCACAATGATAAATGGTATACATCCATTTAAACCAACGGTCAATTTTATACTGGTAAGGATTGAAGATGATGGAATAACATCTTCAGCGATTCAAAACCACTTATTGAAGAACAACATTCTTATAAGAAATTGTTCTAATTTTGTTGGCCTCGATGAAACGTATTTCCGTGTTGCAGTAAAGACCAGGGAAGATAACCGCATGCTCCTGGATGCGTTGAAATTGGTAATTGATGATGTTCCTTATAAAGAAAATTTTCAGAAGGATAATGTCTCGGAATTCGTTACCGGATAGGACATAGCACTACACACGCAAATCCGCGAAGAACGCAAGGGGGAAAAAATTATCGTTTAATTTCTTTTTTTGTTTTCTTGGCGATCCGGCGGCTTTGCGTGAGGCCTCTTATTAAATCTTTTTCTTGAATCCTAAGGAGAAAACCACAACAATGAAAAGGACTTATATAGCCGAAGCACTCAGAGGAGAAAATATTGATAAGGAGATACTGGTTAAAGGCTGGGTCAGGACAAGACGTGACTCAAAGGGGGGGTTCTCTTTCATTGAACTCAATGACGGCAGCTGCTTTAGAAACCTGCAGATAATTGCGGATGCAGATCTGGAGAACTATCAGCAAGAAGTTATCAAACTTTTTCCCGGAAGTTCAATTTCTGTAAGAGGAATTCTGGTTAAGTCACAGGGTGGAGGTCAGAGTGTTGAGGTTAAAGCCGACGAAGTAAAGGTATACGGATTCTGTAATCCGGATGAATACGCAGTCGGCAAACAGCGGGTCTCCTTTGAACGTCTGAGGGAGATCGCTCATATCAGGGTCAGAACCAATACTTTCGGGGCAGTTACCCGTGTCCGAAACAAATTGGCGAAAGCTACACATGATTTCTTTCAGGAACGAGGTTTTTATTATATTAATACACCAATTATAACTGCCAACGATTGTGAGGGCGCAGGAGAGATGTTCAGGGTCACCACGCTTGACCCTGCCGCTATACCCAAAAGTGAAGGTAAAGTTGATTACAGCCAGGACTTTTTCGGAAAGGAGTCTTTTCTGACGGTAAGCGGGCAGCTTGGGGTAGAGTGCTTTGCCTGTGGTCTGAGCAACGCATACACATTTGGGCCCACTTTCCGGGCTGAAAACTCCAATACGTCCCGCCATCTGGCAGAGTTCTGGATGATAGAACCGGAGATGGCTTTCGCCGACCTCGCCGACGATGCCGATCTGGCAGAGGAGTATATAAAATACCTTATTACCACCGTTCTTGATGAATGTGCTGAGGACATGGATTTTTTTAATAAGCGCATTGATAAAACTATTCTACAGACTCTTGCCCATGTCAAGGAGAGTGAGTTTGTACGTTTAAGCTACACAGATGCTATTGATATATTAAGTAAGTCTGGACAGAAGTTTGAGTATGAGACGGTTTGGGGTAAGGATTTGCAGACAGAGCACGAACGTTTTCTAACCGAAATAGAATTTAAGAAACCGGTAATTGTCACTGATTATCCCCGTGATATAAAGGCTTTTTATATGAAGCAGAATGATGACGGCAAAACTGTTGCTGCTATGGACGTGCTAGTACCTAAGATTGGTGAAATAATCGGAGGGTCTCAAAGGGAGGATGATCTACAGAAGCTTGATTCCCGTATCAAGGAACAGGGAATGGAACTGGAACCATACTGGTGGTATCGTGATCTAAGAAAATTTGGAAATGTACCACATGCCGGTTTTGGATTGGGTTTTGAGCGGATGGTACAGTTTGTTACCGGTATGGACAATATTCGTGATGTAATTCCCTTTCCACGTACACCACGATCAGCTGAGTTCTAATTTGAATTTATACACCAGCAACAACTATTTCATACCGTTTTTTTATACCTTCTCACTTAAGATGACTGACTTGTAAGTTGTTATTAATAATGAGCTTAAATAATATTTCAATGCAACACTCTAATCATGATATTTTGAAGTATTTTATTTTTTCTGGAATATATCTCATTTGCATTTTGTCATTATAAAGGAAGAAAGGAGACAATTTCTGCTGGTAATATGCATTGTATGGTAATATCATTGTAATAACTTTAACGTAATTTTGTAATTTTAGTTAATATTGTAAGAAAGGGGCATATTATGGTTTTCAACACAAAAAAAGTATTTGTCGCAACTGTTTGTGCTGTATTTATTTTTGGATTTTCAGTAGTTTCAACAGTGAAAGCAGAAGTTAATCCGTTTGCAACCAATGATTCCGGTTCTTTCATTAAATTAGTTGGGTGTGGTGAAGGTAAATGTGGAGGAGAAGGCAAATGTGGTGGCGAGGAAACAAATGACCAAGGAGATACCGACAGTGATGAGGAAACAAGTGACCAAGAAGATACCGGCAGCGATGAGGAAACAAGTGGTCACGAGGAAACAGACGAAGACAAGTGTGGTGGTGAGGGAAAATGCGGTGGCGAAGGGAAATGTGGTAGCTAAAGATGCTGGCTTTATTTTAATATTTGATGGGGAAATCGTATTTCTGCAGCGGGCCATTTTGGCCCGCTGTTTTTTTAGTAGAATGACTGATCTGTTATCATAAAGTCGGCTGTAAAATAGAATATGAAATGCAGATGAAAACGCTCAAAACAATAGGTTGTTGAAGATGTAATCAATCTTTACTTCAATTAGAATAACGTAAACGATGCTTATAAACAGGCGTACATTTCTTATACGACTAACAGGTTTTTTCACCACGCTGTTTTTAGCCCCGATGATTGCACGTGCAGTAACGGAACCTCCGTCTACTAAACTCAATGATCCATGGTTGACAATTGATGTCGTTCAGGACCATCTCTTCCCATCAGAAACAGATTCACCCGGAGCAAAAGAGATCAATGCGATAACATATTTACGTAATGTTATTTCAAGCCCCGCGATAGATCAGGATGAAAAAGAGTTTATCCTGAACGGTGTCAAGTGGCTGAATGACCTATCACTTGAAAAACACGAAGCCGTTTTTACTCAATTATCATATTCACAACGCACAGACATGTTGCGCCAGATTACAGAGAGCAGAGCTGGCCGGAGATGGGTTTCTAAATTGCTTACCTATATTATTGAAGCTTTGTTAGGTGATCCTGTCTATGGCGGTAATCCTGATGGTGTTGGATGGAATTGGCTGAATCATCATCCGGGCTTTCCTCGTCCTCCCAAACACAAACGTTATTTGGAATTACGAAGAGTATGAATACGGATTATGACGTATGTATAGTTGGCAGCGGTGCCGGGGCCGGACCTGTTGCGCTGACGTTATCAGAAGCAGGATACTCTGTCGTGGTTCTTGAAAAGGGTCCCTGGTATGAGGAAAAGGACTTTTATAAAGATGAAATTGCCTTCAGGTACGGTGCTTACTCACCAAATTTGAAGGATGAACAACATGTAATAGAGAAACCGGATGGAGATGGTGGATGGAGAAGTAGGTCTACCTTTGATTCAGGCATAAGCTTCTGGCGGGGAAACTGCGTAGGAGGCTCATCCAATTTTATGAGTGGCTTTTTTTTCAGATTAAAGCCGGTTGATTTTCGATTGCTTTCAACATTCGGTCCTATAGAGGGAGCTAATCTTGTAGATTGGCCGATTACGTATGAAGATCTTGAACCATATTATACCAGGGTCGAATCAGTTGTTGGTGTATCGGGACGTGTTGTTCAGCATCCAAATCTAGAACCGCGTTCTACCGGTGATTTTCCGTATCCTCCCACTCTTGAACACCCGTTTTCCGGATGGTTTGATGATACCTGCCTTAATTTGGGATTGCACCCGTTACCAACGCCACGTGCGATTCTATCGAGCATGAACATGATGCGTCAAAGCTGTGGCTATTCAGGCTGGTGTGGCAGCTATGGTTGTGCAACAGGTGCTAAAGGAAGTTCGCGAGCAGCATTATTAAACCCCGCACTTGAGACTGGTAATTGTGAAATCAGGCCTCATTCCAAGGTCTATAAACTTGAAAGCAATTCGCGTGGAAATGTGATCGCTGCTGAATATTATGATAAGGCAGGCAGGACACAACAGGTAGATGCGAAGATTTTTGTCGTTGCATGTCAGGCAATAGAAACATCGCGCCTGTTACTGAGTTCATCCGGGCCTCGTCACAAAAATGGTCTTGCAAACAACAGCGGGCAGGTGGGCAGGAATCTTCTCTTTTCTGCCGGTGGTTCCGGCAGTGGTGATTTTCTTTATGAAAACCTGGATAAGGGTAAGGCAGAATCATTGGAACACCAGGGACGGTTTGTAAACCGTGGACTGCAGGATTGGTATGTTATTAATGATCCCGAATGGGGGGGGAGGCAAAAGGGCGGCACTGTTGATTTTCTGTTTGAGCATCCCGGTCCTATTGCAAAGGCAATAGATCGGAAATGGGATGATAACGGCAAGCTGATCTGGGGCAAGGAACTTAAACAGGCGCTGAAATCATACTTTACAAGAAAGCGTCAGATTAAATACGAAATATTCTGTGATTGGTTACCTACAGATAACTGCTTTGTTACCCTGGATACACAGGTTAAAGATAAGTGGGGGTCTCCCGTATCCCGGGTAAGGGTTGGATATCATTCACACGATATCATGGTAGGTAAATATCTGGCAGAAAAAGCAAATAATGTGCTACGAGCTTTGGACTTGACAAACATTCACTCCAGCGTCAGCGGCACCGCACCGGCAAACCTGGTGGCAGGTGGTTGCCGGTTCGGGAAAGATCCTGAAAAGTCTGTTCTTGATCCGGATTGCCGCGTGCACGATATTGATAATCTATACGTTACCGATGGAAGCTTTATACCAACAGGTGGAAGCGTTCCATATACCTGGACAATTTATGCGAATGCCTTTCGTGTAGCTGACAAGATTGTCAAACACCTGGGCGGATAAATAAAAAAATATCGGAGTATTCTATTTAAGCGGAAAAGAATCGATGTCCTTTTTCAACACGCCTTTCCACAGCCCAAACATTTTATCCGGCTCTACATCTTTAACATCGGTTATCTGCTGTATCTTTATCTGATCCGGCCTAGGTGGTCTCCAGAGCATTGCCATATAATCACCGATTTCTCCAACATTTTCTGAAGATGCCGCGATAATATTTTCCTTCGAAAATCCAAGCGTAATCAAAATATTTTCAGCTTCTTCTTTCAAATCCTTTCTTCCATGGAGAAAAAGATAAACATCTTTTTTTGAGTCTATTTTAACAGCAGTTTCTATTTGATCCATCACAACTCCTATATAAAAAACAGTTCCAAGCGCAATAATTATCCATAATACCTTAAACTTTTCAAATCTCAACCTCTCAATTATCAGGCGAAATTTCCCTTTTTCATGTGACATCGATATTCCTCCTTTTGTTATATCGTGTTACCACAATGCTTACAATAATGTGCGTCATCATCATGCCATCTATAACCACACCCTTCGCAGATATTTGATGCAACTTTGTTATGTCCCATGGCTTTTGTAATTTCCGCTGTGACAATTCCGGTTGGGACAGCAAGAATTCCATACCCCATAACCATAATTATCATAGCTATTACTTTCCCGATATGTGTACGTGGTGTTACGTCACCATATCCCACTGTTGTCAGTGTTACAACGGCCCAGTAGATGCTTTGCGGTATATTGTTAAAACCATTTTCCTGTGATTCTACGATATACATTACAGAACCAAATATGATAACAATTGTTATTACAGAAAACAGGAATACGGTGATCTTTCGCCGACTTGATTGTAAAGCATCTATGAGCAATTCAGATTCGCCAATATACTTAACAAGCTTGAGAACCCGGAAAATCCGGAGCACTCTGAGAATTCGTATTACGAGCAGAACATGACTGCCGGGTATAATAACACTGATATAGGTTGGAAGAATGGCGAACAGATCAACAACTCCAAAAAAACTGCGCGCGTAGGCAGCAGGTCTTTTGCAACAAATCAATCTTAATATATACTCAATAGTAAAAATGATGGTAAATACCCATTCTGCTATATGCAGAATGTTTCCATACTCCTGTTCTATAGAGCCAACAGTGTTAATAATTACCGTTATCACGCTCAAGGCTATGATAACCATCACCGCAATATCAAATGATTTGCCAGAAACAGTATCCGCCTTGAAAATAACTTCATACAAAACGTCCCGCCAGCTACTATCTTTTTTCTGTTCTACAGTTTGTCTTACCGTTTCTTTTTGTATAATACTCATTTTAATAATACCCGCAATGTCTGATCCTTTTTAACCATTAAATCTTTTAACTGAAATGTCACGAAATAATAGCATCCGGCCTTACCTTACATATTTTTCTACTATACAGTCTTAGCCTTCAAAGGCTCACTGTCAAATTCAATTCCTGACCAACCTGTTTTCATAAAATTACGAATATTCTGATGATCTATATTTTCAGGATGTGTTAATACATCGTCGCGATAGTAGCTACCAAAGCAGGCCAGAGTCTGTTCAGGTGTCAAATTATGAAGACGGGCAAATGAGAAGATTTTGCAAGACCCGGAATTTTGTCCGGGCTCATTAACTAAATCACCATTTTTGAATGATGTTTGGGTAAAAACATACAGTGAATCGATAATACTCATGGTATCATTAAATTCAATGTTTCCTGGACAGTCTTTCAATTTTTGTAAAAATGGTTCAAGTGTCATTTTTATTCACCCTTATCTAAATTATTGCATAAATAGTGTTGACGCAGACTGCGGTTTACGGTATTAAGAAAATTAACTAAGAAGTCACTAAGATGAATATTCTATCATATAACTGTATGGAAGTACAAGTATCATATGGTTTTACTGCCTTAATAGATAGCCTCGGTTAATCCATAAGTAAATTGTCATCTTATCTGGCTGTATTCAAAACCATTTTAATTTTAATTTATGGGATCGTATATTGATTATAATTTGTTTCAACTTTAAAGAAGTTAGTTAATCATGAAGAATAAAATATTGTTAAAGATAATTACTGAAAAACTCAAGAGGGGAGCTTAAATGAAAGATCATTCAAAAAGATTCTTAACCATCGTTAATGATGCCAAAAGTAGAATTAGTGAAACTAGTGTGGAAGAGGTCAAGGGCAGACTTGATCACGGAGATAAATTCCATCTGGTAGATGTCCGTGAGGAGCGTGAATGGAATAAAGGGCACATAACAAATGCCATGTATATTGGTAAGGGGGTTATTGAGCGTGATATAGAAAAAAAGATCGATAACACAGAAGCGGAAATTATATTATATTGTGGAGGCGGTTTCCGTTCTGCTTTAGCCGCTGATAATTTACAAAAAATGGGTTATACCAGGGTAAGTTCCATGGACGGTGGATACGGCGGCTGGGTCAAGGCTGGATACCCGACTGAAACTTAACAGGCTAGTATAATATTGAGATATTCTTATCCTCGGCGCTTTTGTCCTGGGAGAGCTTTGATAGTAAACAACAACTTATTGTTTTACTAAAACCATGACCATTCCTGCTGTCAGTACAGACGTTACTATGAGAGCGTACATTCCCGCAATAACATCATCGAGCATGATTCCGTAACCACCGGGAACGTTCTTGTCCGCATAGTTAACAGGCCATGGTTTCCATATATCAAATATACGGAAAGCAATGAACGCTACTACTGTTATGGGAGCAGAATAGAGATAAAAATAATTGGGGCCCAGAATACTATAGAGAAACGGCAGGGGGAGCAGAGCTATCCATTGACCTACAACTTCATCAACTACAATAAAGCCGGGATCTTTTATTTGAGCACTTTCTTCAATTTTATCTGATGCCCATATTCCTATGAAGAACAAAGCGACGATTCCAAAGATCAGGGCATAGGGGCAGGCATATACAGAGATTATATACGCAAAAGGAAAAGCCGCCAGACTTCCCCATGTTCCTGGTGCCTTTGGTAAAAGCCCTGAGCCAAACCACGTTGCTATAATCCAGGAAATGTTGTGTTTGCATTTATTCATGTTAAGAATGATTTGATCAGATAAGATACTGAGATCAAAACACTACACGATTTCTATTATTTTTTCAAGATTTACATCAAACATTCTCTCCGTTTATTTATATATGACTCAAGGTATCTATCGGCATGATTGAAATCTGCTACCCATTCACATTCAAATTTTGTTATTATACACATCATTTGACGCTTTAATGTTGATAACATGAAAAAGCATTCTAATATACCGATATTTATCCCCGAGTTGGCTTGTCCGCATCAGTGTGTTTTCTGCGACCAGGAAAAAATCAGCGGAACTCACTCAATACCTCAGCCGGCTGATGTTAAGGATATTGTAGAACGGTATCTTGAAACAATACCTGAAAGCAGAACAATTAATATCGCTTTTTTTGGCGGTAGTTTTACCGGACTGTCTGTTGACCTGCAGGAGCAATATCTCGAAGAGGCCTTCAGATTCGTTAAAAACGGGAAAATATCTGGTATAAGGTTGTCAACAAGACCGGATTACATTAATAGACCGGTTCTTGAATTACTGAAAAAATATGGCGTGACGACCATAGAGCTGGGTGTCCAATCTACCAACCGGGAAGTATTAAATGAATCGGGACGTGGACACACCGTCGAAGATATCATAGATGCGTCTAATCTGATTTGTAAAAATGGTTTCGAACTGGGACTTCAAATGATGATCGGTTTACCGGGAGATAATTATGAAAGATCTATTCAGACTGCGAATGACATCGTTTCATTAGGGGCCGGTTGTACACGGATTTATCCGGCAATTGTTGTAAAACAGACAACCCTGGAAAAACTGTATCAAGAAGGAAGGTACACACCATTGACACTTGAACAGGCAGTGGAATGGACAAAGGACATTGTTCATATATTTGAGAAGAGCAACGTGTCTATCATAAGAATGGGATTGCATCCATCCGACGAACTGGTCATTGGGAAGTCCCTGATTGACGGACCGTTTCACGCATCTTTCAAAGAGATGGTAATGACTCAAATATGGAGAGAGATAATTGACACAGAACTGAATGATATTACTTCGAATAAGATTAAAATTACCGTATCCAACAGGCAGATACATTACGCGATAGGGTACCGGCAGGTCAATAGAGAACAGTTGAAATCCAGAGGCTACAATGTCCGGTTTGAAAGTGATCCCGGTTTTTCTCAATATCAAATAGATGTTAGCAATAATTGATTCCAGATCAACTAAACAGGCTATCAATAACCTGAATAAATATGTTACGGACGTTTACGCGTTTCAGACAAACGGGATAACCGGCAATTCTATTTCGGGTCATCCGGACATTTTTATATACCAGTACAAGAATCAACTAGTAGTGGCTCCAAATGCACCGGTTGAGCTGTTTGTATTCTTTGAAAACCATAACATTGCCTATCTCAAAGGGAAAAGAGATGTCGGGCATGAACTTGATAACAGCGTTCAATACAACTGCCTGAGCACATCTCAATTCCTTTTTCACAAATCAGGATATACCGACTCTGCAATTTTAGAGATTAATAAAGATAAAGAGTTTATCCATTTACCTCAGGCCTATACAAGGTGCAGCCTGGTGCATCTGAGTAAAGACAACTACCTGACCTCTGACAGGGGGGTAGAAAAAGTACTGTTACAAAGAGGATTCTGCTGCTTTTATTTTAATCCCGAAGAGATAACTATACAGGATCATAAAAACGGCTTTATTGGAGGAGCTGTTGGTATATGTGGTAAAAGAATCTTTTTTAATGGAAATATTGAATTACATACAGACGGGCATAGATTAAAAGAACATTTATTAAATATTGGATTTGACATTATAAATCTCTCCGATGAATACTTGTATGATGGAGGCTGTATATTTTTTGTTAATAGAAGGTAATCGATTGGACTATGAAGCAGGCGACATTTTTGAAGTTCCTGTTTGGGCATGGCACCAGCTTAATAATCCGTATGATGAGCCAGTTGAATATGTTACTTTTGAGAACGCTCCTGAGTTACTGAATAATGGCACTGCTCTCCGTGAAGAAGAGTAGCTCTTTTATTATGGAACATTAATTAGTGTCAAAATCTTCTAATTCTTTTTTAGGATGTTGTCAATGGCAGGTTTAGCCCGGTTTCTACAAATCTTGACAGATAGGGTTTCAAAAAATATTATCCTACCTGCATCATTATAACTCCAGCAAAAACAGTAAATAATCAAATAAAAGTTGACATTAGAGAAAACTTTTCCTATAAAGAACTTCAAGATTAATTACAGAGTTTGTAAACAATCTTTTCATATTGTCGTGGAGGATGTCGAAATCACACAAAATAGATGAAGAATACCAGGACAGTTTTTAGCATCTCTCCGTTTGTTCATTACTCGCATTAGACTGAAAGCTTCAAAAGTATAAAGAAATCCAGTTTTAATCTTACTCATATAACACGATAAAATAGAATCAAAATTTCGTAAGACTATTAAGATCATAAAAGTCTTTGTTTATATTGTAATTTAAATACTCTTCTTTTAGACAAATGAAGCCACCGGAAGAAAACAATACAAATTCTTCTAATAGCAATAGTAGCACTATCAATACCTTAACAAAGGAAAATGCTACTGAGTCCAATTCCATTCAGATCCCAGAAATCTCTCTGCCTAAAGGCGGTGGGGCGCTCAAAGGCATTGATGAAAAGTTTGAGGTCAATTCCGCAAATGGAACTGCAGGATTTAGTATTCCTCTCCCAATCACTCCCGGAAGAAACGGGTTCTCACCTTCCCTTACGTTAAGCTACAACTCAGGTGGCGGTAACAGCCTTTACGGTCTGGGTTGGGATGTTGGGATACCCGCTATTCAAAGGAAAACGGACAAACGGCTGCCACGATATCGAGATGGCAGCGAAGAAGACATCTTTATGTTTTCCGGGGCAGAGGATCTGGTGCCATTCCTTACCGAAGCTACTCCGGGCGACTGGCAGACATTAAAGTCCCAGGATGGTGATTATGGCATTAAGAGATACAGACCCAGAATAGAAGGTGGTTTCGCAAGGATTGAAAAGATATCTCACCCTGCTCGAGGGGTATACTGGAAGGTCACCACCCCTGATAATACCGCTACGATCTTTGGAAGGGGCACCAACGCCAGGATTGCCGATCCTGAAGACAATGCCCGCATTTTTCAATGGTTGCCCGAGTTCAGCTATGACGATAAAGGGAACTGGATAAAATATGAGTATAAAGAGGAAGACCTGGACAATGTCCCAAACACACTTCATGAGAAAAACAGATGGAACGGGACCGCTAAATTTACCAACAAATACCTCAAGCGGGTAAAGTATGGAAACCGTTTTCCATATTATGCCGATCCGACAAGACCCTACGATCCTCAACCACCAGCACAAGAGGAACACTTCTTTGAGTTAGTCTTCGACTACGGCGAGCATGATGCGGCAACTCCCACACCGGACGAGGCTGTCAATCAATCATGGGAATACCGCCCCGATGCCTTTTCACATTACCGGGCAGGTTTTGAGATCAGAACCAACCGTTTGTGCAGACGAGTTCTGATGTTCCACAGATTTGTAGAACTGGGTCATGAACCTTACCTGGTAAGTTCACTGGACCTTGATTATGAACCTTCATCGATTAACGATTCAGTGCAGACAGAAGTGACCTATCTGAAATCGATCATACAAACCGGTTATATCAGGAAATCCGATACTACCTATTCCTCCAAATCTTTACCGCCAATGGAGTTTGAGTATCAGCGATTGAATTGGAGTAATGAGATTAAGGTCGTTAGCACAGAGAATATCGCCAATGCCCCTGTTGGTCTGACCAACAACTATCAATGGGTCGATTTATACGGTGAGGGAATCTCCGGTATTTTGACAGAACAGGGAGAGGGCTGGTTCTATAAAAGCAATCTGGGTGATGTGGACGAAGATGGTAATGCGCGCTTTACAACCGCAAAGAAGGTCCTCCCAAGGCCGTCTTTTGCCGGACTCGCGACCGGGGCGCTTTCCATCCAGGACCTGGAAGCCAATGGACAGAAGCAGGTGGTCGTAAACGGCCCTGAACTACGGGGCTATTTTGAATTGACAGAAGATGACGATTGGGAAAACTTTAAGGCCATTGAGGAATTAGCCAATATTAATTTGCAGGACCCCAATGTAAGACTCATTGATCTCAATGGTGACGGCCAGCCTGAACTGGTCGTTTCTGAAGATAATGTCTTCGTCTGGTACGCGTCAAAGGGTAAGAAAGGTCATGAAGCGCCCGAACATGCTGCGAAATCTTTTGATGAAGATCTAGGCCCATCTATTGTCTTTGCCGACCAGCTACAAACAATTTTTCTGGCTGATATGTCAGGAGATGGCTTAACAGACATTGCGCGGATACGAAATGGTGAGATATGTTATTGGCCCAATATGGGCTATGGCAGGTTTGGTCCAAAGGTAAATATGGGCAAAGCTCCGCTCTTTGATCATCCTGAATCATTTAATCCGCAATATCTTCATCTGGCCGATGTAAGCGGTACAGGCGCTACCGATATCCTGTATCTGGGAAATAACAGATTCAACGTGTATATAAATATGAGCGGAAACGAATGGAGTGACGTACATGAGATAGAACCATTCCTGCCTGTCGATACAAATACCAGTCTATCGGTAATCGATCTCCTTGGATCAGGTACATCCTGTATTGTATGGTCATCCGACCTGCCGGGGTATAAAGAAGCGCCAATGCGCTATATCGATTTGATGAACAGCAAGAAACCCCATGTGCTGAGAAAATATTTCAACAATTTTGGCAAGGAGACGACTATTGAATACAAAAGCTCTACTCACTTCTACCTTACCGACAAATTAGCCGGCAAGCCCTGGATAACCAGACTACCATTCCCCGTACAGGTCGTCAGCAAAAGTATCGTGGAAGAGAAGATAACAGACGTCCGTTTCGCCAGCGAATACCGGTACCATCACGGTTATTACAATCACCCGGAGCGAGAGTTCAGGGGTTTTGGTATGGTAGAGCAGATAGACAACGAGCACTACGAAGAGTGGAAAGCCAACAACGCGGGTAATCAGCTTGAGAAGTCGGAAGAGCTCTACCAGAAACCTGTAATGACCAGAACGTGGTATCACACAGGGGCCTTTCTGGACAGAGAGCGCATCCTTACACAGTTTAAGGATGAATACTGGCATGAGGAATACAACCGCAGGTTTCCGGGAGCGCCATTAACGGTTACCGAACCCGAACTGGTAGACGCCCGGATAATTGCCGCGGAAAATATAGATGATCAACAGATCATAAACAGGTTGAAAGGTGACGTGTGGAGGGAAGTCCTACGGGCCTGCAAGGGTATGGTGCTCCGGCAGGAGGTATTTGCACTGGACGCACCGGAAACAGGCGCGACAGATGATGAACTGAAAAAAGAGCTCAAACCCTACTCAGTAGCTACCAATAACTGTAATATACAACTTCTGCAGCCAAGAAGCGATAACCTTTACGGTGTCTTCCTCGTTACGGAAAGTGAAGCGATCGCGATCCAATACGAGAGGGACGAAACCGACCCGCGTATCGCCCACACACTCAATACCCGGCTTGACGAGCTGGGAAATGTTCTGGAGTCAGCGTCGGTTGTCTATCCAAGGTTACAGGTAAACGCGTCATTACCCCAGGAGACAAGAGATGAACAGAGAAAGACCCTGATTACCTACGCCAATAGTGAATTCGCCAGAACAGCAAACGAGGAGTTTGACATTGACACTCCAGAGACCTACAGATTGAGGCTCCCTTTTGAGGCAAAGATCTTTGAAATAACCGCTCTTCCGAAGACGGGCGCTCTTTATCAACTAAGAGACTTTGATGACGTTTTGGGTGCAGCTACACAGGAAATCGAATATCACATCAGCCCAACAGGCAGCAACCCGCAACGGCGGTTGATTGAACACGTACGCTCAGTATATTTAAAAGACGATCTGACAGGGCCACTGCCACCCGGTATCATGGAACGCAAGGGAATACCTCACGAAAGCTATCAGCTTGCCTATACTCCTGCGCTTTTGCAGGACCTGTTCGGGGATAAAATCACCAATCCTGACGCGACAATGGGAGAGGGCAGATACACGAATAGTGTAGACGGCGTTAACTGGTGGATACGTTCAGGAACAACTCAATTTATTGATACGGCAAATGGTGAGGATGTTAGCAATGCTCAAGCCCGTTTCTATTCCCCTATATCTTTTACCGATCCGTTCGGAACAAAGACATCAGTCACATACGATACTGAGACCTTCAACGGTGCTATCCGAAGCAGTGACGGTTACTACCTGACAATCCGGGAGACCACGGACGAACTCCAAAACAGGGTAAGGGTAGAGGTGTTCGATTATCGAATACTTTCTCCACGTAAAATGCGGGACATCAACGACAACCTCTCCGAAGTAATTGTAGATGAACTGGGCCTGGTAAAGGCTGTGGCGTTACTGGGAAAAGACCTTGATGGCGATGGCGTACCGAATCTGGAGGTAGCCGATGACCTTAGCGGTTTGGAAGAGGTCACGGAAAATGAGGATGCTGTTATTAAGGATTTTTTTGACACGGAGGATTCCGTTGAACTGGATCAGATCGGAAGGGGCCTCCTCAAAAACGCCACCAGCCGGTTTGTTTATGATTTTGAGGCTTACCGCAACGGCAGACCTGTCGTTGTGGCGGCCATTATCCGTGAGACACACCACGCGCACTTAGCACAAGGCGAAGAGACAACATTGCAGTTTGGCTTTGAATATTCCGATGGACTGGGTAATGTGGCCATGGCCAAGGCCCAGGCAGAGCCGGGAGTCGCGAGGCAGGCTACCGTACAAGCCGACGGTGCGTATACCATTGCAAATGTTGATGCTTCCAAGATGAACCCTGCGCGTCTGAGGTGGGTTGGAAATGGCAGGACGGTGCTCAACAATAAGGGCAACCCGGTCAAACAATACGAATCCTACTTTTCGGTAACGCCCCATTATGAAGACGCAAAAGAACTGGTAGAAAAAGGAGTGACGCCTGTTCTCTATTACGATTCAATGGGCAGGTTGATCAAAACGAAACTACCTGACAACACATTCTCAAGGGTAGAGTTCGATTCATGGAGCCAGACCGGCTACGACCAGAATGATACCGTCATGGATAGCAAGTGGTACAATGACCGTATCTTTAATCTGATAGATGCGGAATTGGATGAAGCAGGTAAAGATCCGGCCAAGGAAAAAGCGGCTGCGGAAAAGGCGGTGAAACACCATAATACGCCTTCTACTACACACCTTGACACACTGGGCAGGCCTATTCTCAGTATTGAACATAATAGAGACCCGCTAAATAATGATCTTTTCTACAATACCACTGTTGAACTGGACATCGAGGGTAACGCGCGAAAGGTAACTGACGCGAGGGGCAATACCGTGATGGAGTATAAATACGATATGCTCGGACACCGGGTCTATCAGAAGAGCATGGATGGTGGTGAGCGGTGGATGCTGAACAGTGTCATGGGTAATCCGGTTAAGAGCTGGGACAGCCGTGATCACACCTTCTCTTTTACCTATGATCAATTGCAACGACCTCTGGAGATGAAGGTAGAAGGTGGAGACGACGATAGTAACGGAGATGGCAATACACCCCTGGATAATATCTATCAGAAGATTATCTATGGTGAAGGGCAGACAGATGACAGGCTGAACAACTTGAGAGGAGAGGTGTACGAACTTTACGATACAGCAGGGAAGGTACAGTTTACAAAATATGATTTGAAGGGGAATTCGGTAATAAGTACACGTCAGCTCGCGATAGACTACAAAAATGTTGTGAATTGGATCGATACCAATCTGAATACAAATCTGGAGTCTGACCCTCCATTTATAACCGAAGCCCGCTACGATGCCCTGAATCGGGTAATCTGGTCAAAGACACCGGACAATAGCGTTACCGAACCGATCTATAATGAAGCCAATCTACTTGAAACCGTAAATGTTACTCAAAATGGAGCGACAAAGGAATTTGTTAAAAATATCGACTATGATGAAAAGGGCCAACGCCGGAGCATTCTCTATGGCAATAATGTAAGCACCACATACCGATACGATAAAGATACCTTCCGCCTACTCCATCTTCAGACAATAAGAGCCAATGACGATTTGCTGCAGGACCTCTATTACATCTATGATCCCGTAGGGAATATTACCGAGATAGATGACAGGGCCCAACCTACTATATTCTTTGCTAATCAAGAGACGGTACCTGTAAATGAATATACCTATGACGCGCTCTACCGACTGACTGAGGCCAAAGGGCGTGAGCACATTGCACAGGTAAGTTTTGGGCAACAGGACAGCTGGCACGATAATTCTTTCAAGAAACAATACAACCCGAACGAATTGATGACCTGGCGCAAATATACCCAGACCTATCATTACGATGCCGTGGGAAATATCGATCAAATGAGGCATATTGCCAACGGAGGAAGCTGGACCAGGGATTACGTTTATGAACCGTTAAACAACCGCTTGAGTTCTACAACTGTCGGGAGAAACGGAAATACATATCCCTTTAACTATCACCATCATCCTCAACACGGTTATATGACCGCCATGCCCCATCTGCCGACCATGGAGTGGGACTTTAATGATCAGCTTCATGTTACAGAACGGCAGATTGTTAATAACGGCCATACGAATGAAAGGACATATTACGTATATGACGCGTCAGGTGAGCGCGTGCGAAAGGTCACCGACATTCAGGGTACACGTAAAAAGGAGCGTATCTACCTCGGTGGTTTTGAGATTTACCGAGAGTATGACAATAATGTGACAACACCAGAGCTGGAGAGGGAAACACTTCATGTTATGGATGATACGAAACGTGTTGCTATGGTAGAAACCAAAACCATAGATCAAGTTCATGACACATCGCCTTGGCAATCGGTTCGATACCAGTTCGGCAACCACCTCGGCTCGGCCAGCCTGGAGTTGGATGACTCCATTAGCGCAAATCCGATCAGTTACGAAGAGTATCACCCTTACGGAACGACATCGTATCAAGCGGTGATTAAGACCATCAAGGCCGCTGCCAAGAGATATCGTTATACTGGGAAGGAGAGGGATGAGGAGAGCGGGTTTAATTATCATGGAGCGAGATATTATGCATGTTGGATAGGTAGGTGGACGAGCGTTGATCCTACTGGTACGGTGGATGGTAGTAACTTATATTTGTATGCTGGTAATAATCCAGTAGCATATACTGATATCTCAGGAACAAACAAGAATTATTTAGAAGAAGGAAAAGTATGGGAAAAGGAAGTATTCGAATTGTTATCTGAAAAGATAAAAGCTGTAAAGCAGGTCACGGTGAGAGCGATTATTGATGGAAAAGAGGTTGAATCAGTTTTAGACGCTTTAGGTGTTGATAAAAATGGTCTTGTCGTTGTGGAGTCAAAGTTAAGCAAATCTACAAAATTGAGAGATTCACAAACCGCTATAAAGGAACACCTAAAAAAAGGTGGTAAAGTAGAAATCGCTGCGACGGAAACAAGTAAAATAGAAGCACTAAAAAAGAATTTGAAACTTACGCCAGGGACTCAAATTGCAACAGGCCGATATGAAATTGTTCATAAAGGTAATATTAGACAATTTCTTGGCAAGCTTGAATTAATACCACCGGGACATGGAGCAGTAGTTCATAAGTCAGGTAAAGTTACTGTTCACCCTCAAGGGGAACTTGATGAAATCTATAAAGTAATGAAAAACAATCCTTCAATGCTAGCTGAAGAAGCAATAGAAAAATTTAGAGGAGGAGGAACACCTAGTATTGTAGAAACTACTAAGGTTGGTAAGGGATTGGCAGATGATCTAGTTGAAGAAGCAGAGGAAAGTTTATTCAAAAAGGCAGGTAAGAAAGTAGTCAAATGGATTCCAATTATTCCTGCACTCATCACACTTTTTTGGCCAGGAGACGCTTCGGCAGAAGAACGAGGAGCACGTGCAGTTGCTGGTGAGATTGGTATAGGGCCAATGGATCTTGAAACTGCATACGATTTAGCAATGTTCATGGGTCCAATTGCAGTGAAGACTACGCAGGCTTTAGTAAATATTACAGTAGATGCTAAATCAGAAGATTTTAATGATATACCTCCACCATTTCGTCGACAAGTTGACCCACTCACTTTACCTTTTGAAGGAGAATTTGAGGAACAGGATCGTGCACTACGAATGTGGAATGTTGCTGAATGGTAATGATTAAGACAGGATTTTTAAAAAGAGCCAAGTAGGGTAGGCCCGTTAAAAAGCTAGTCGGACAGGTATTGTCTAACAATTATTTGGGGAATGGTGTCAAACCTTGATTTGTGACTTAAATGGTTAGGCTGGTTCTTATGTAACAAACAAAAAAAGAGTACAGGTGAAATTTATCATGATTGAACCTGAACGTAGGTTTTGGCTCTTCAGTTGTAGCGTTGAGATAATGATTTGGATGAAGAATTTGGTCTAAGACAATCATGTGGGATGGTGTCAAACCTTGATTTGTGATTATAATGATTGTAAGTCAAGTATGAAAGAATTAGGTAGAGTAGAGAGCAGGTGTAGTGGCTTCAGGTTGTAGTTTGTGTTCACCATTTCTCACCCTTTCGTCTGTGAGTGTCCCAGTATCACAACCATACCCTATTTCCAGCTCCCCCTCATCAAACCGT
>SMSL01000027.1 GCA_007859995.1 Candidatus Brocadiaceae bacterium S225 | reverse complement strand
TAAATGGAATGTAACACCTGTGGGAAGGGTCGCGAAATGAACGAAAAAGTATATTTGGGAAATATTTCAACTAAAATCAAAATAGATTATTGAAAAAAGTTTATTTTTATGGCTTTTACGCATGATTATGTCATCGGCTCTACTTGATTTGGCACAGCCTGTTTGCGCACCCTGATCACTCAGAGCTTGCCATTATCGTGGATGTTTTTTACGGAAACTTCAAAGAGCTATTGACCTGCACTACATACTGCTAGATTTACAAACAGTCGAATTATTAACATTTAGTTATATAAATGTCAAGTGGGAAAGTGGAAATTGTTTAAATATTTGAATTGTCCCTGGGTTTTGTCACTATTATCGTCTATGTTTTATTTAATGACGTGTGTGAAGAACGTAGCGGAGGGGTATGTGCCGTGTTCCTTGCGTGATGCATATAAAGACTTTTGTTAAAAAGAGTTAAGATTTTTGCTAGATTGACGATAATAATAGTATATAATTGGCTCGGCAGCAGAGAGAAGCGTAATTGTAGAAAGGCGATTTTTTGCTCTACAATCTATTCATTTCGTTGTTTAATAATAATAAATCAGAGTATTGTATGAATGAACTCATATTGAGTAATGTAGTTGTAATCGCAGAAAACCTCAATCCTTCAATATTTAGAGAAACGTGGCTGGTTAAAGAAGGCATTTTCACGGAAGATGAAATAGGCCCGGAATCTTTTTTTTCCTCCGTATCAGTAAATGTACTAACGCCAAGTATAGAGTTACTGGTAGTTCCAGACAGATTACAATTAATATTAAAAACAAGTGAAAGGCAAGATGAAACAATCAAGAAGATTTTAGGGACTGTGGTGGCGGAGTTACCTCATACCCCATATAAAGCTCTTGGTTTTAATTTTCATTGGGTTTTCACACCTCTTGATCAAAGTAAATTCCCAAAAGTTACGCAAGAAATGTTCTTGTCAGAGAAAAATCCACTTAGAAATATCTTTAATACTGAGGATGCTAGATTTGGAATATACTTGTCGAAGGACGAATTAGACATGCGTCTTAAACTTGATGTAAAACCGATCAAGGGTGCTGGTGAAAACATTGGAAAAGAGGCTTTAAAATTTCACTTTAATTTTGATAAACATATAAATAATCCAGAAAAGACGACAGAAATAATTCTTGAAACGATTGACAAATGGTCAGCAGCAAAAAAAGCCAGCGAAAATATAATACAGGAGATGTCAAAAAGTGCCAACTTCAACTGATACTGACAGAATAATTCCAAGTAATGTCCTAGTACGTAACAGATTTTTCAACACTGATCAAGTTTGTGAAATAGCAGTGGGAGAAGAAGAAGAAACCTACTCTATAGAAAGGTTGAAAGAGGAAAGAGAGTATTTTATAGGAGGCAATACAAGTACTTTAATAACCCTGAAAGATATACCATCTCGCATTAATATTGCTGAAGCCTATGCAAATGTAACTCGGGGGCTAAGCTTAGAGTGGAAATGTTTTACAGGAAATATTTTATTGGATTGGGTAACGGGTTGTGAAAGTGAGGATTTAACAAGATCTATATCTGTTGGAATTGAGTTTCCCAAGAAAGTAGCTTACACTGTAGATGATAGAGTAGAGTGCGTTGAATCTGAGGAAGTTAAAAGATTTTGCAAAGAACATGGTTTAGAAAAAACAATTTACAGCTACTCTAAAATAGTATGTGACGTATTTAAAAATGTAGCTCGAATAACATTCTCTATCGCTTCTGATCCAGAAATTGAAGAGAGAGAAAAGATCAAGCTAAATATTTGTCTTAAAGAGGACATTGATACAATATTAAAACTTGATGAAGAACTTTTTAAAGCTATTGAGGATGGTATATCTGATAAAGATAAAGACTACTTTGTAACAACATATGAAATAATCGAATGATAGGAAAAGACTTTCTTACTTTTGCAAAAACAATTTGTAGAAACGACGATGAAGCTGCTAGGCGTACGGCAGTCAGCCGCTCTTATTACGCTCTATTTCATGAGGTAAGAAGTATAGTCATTTCTGCGGGTATACGTATTGAGAAGGATGCTTCTGCGCATATGAAATTGGTAAGGTATCTAAAAGAGACCGGTAAGGGTGGTATAGATGATGCTAAGCTTGTTGGAAAAAAACTTGAGGATCTTAGGGAAATACGAAATGCCGCAGATTATGATCTAGACGATACTGCTTTTAATAGTAAAAATACATGTGCTCTCCAATACGCTCTAGCTGAAAGTTCTCGTAATAAGCTGCTTTCAATAAACAATGCAGACCTAAAAAGGGGTTTAGTTGCTTATGCTAGAAGCGTTCGTGAATATTAGAATTTGCCTTCATATTACTTCCTCTTCCATACCTACTCCAAACCTCAAACTCACCTGTGAATCCTAATGTTTAAATGACAAGCCGCCTATATGTAACTCTTTTTTTTTGATTGAACTGTGGGCAGGATGTATATAAACATACACAGCACAATGATATTATGGCTAAAATAGGTAATAATAATCCATGTCCGTGTGGTAGCGGTAAAAAGTATAAAAAGTCTTTTGTTAAAAAGAGTTAAGATTTGCCGAAGCGGGGATTCGAACCCCGACATCCTTGCGGACACTAGCTCCTGAAGCTAGCGCGTCTGCCAATTCCGCCACTTCGGCTCTCTTAACAAGTTGCATCCGTTCTAAATTGTTTATTTAGTAAAATGACGATGAGAGTACAATATTGCCTTTTAAAGTAGTTACAACTATCAGCCATCAACTGTATAATGTGATGTAAGTACAGGCCGTGTTGATGTTTATACCTCTCCTTGGATAGTCAGAATTATTAAAAACCTGCAAAACTGGCTGCTTAATTGCCATAATAGATAGATTCCGCAGGAACATTTGTTCGAATGTAAGTGTATACATTGACAAGTGTAATAAGCCTTGAAACTTTGTAGTGCGTGTGTTAATATAAAAAACTTTAGATCGGTTTGTCAACATGGAAATTGTATCAACTAACAAAAAGGCCCGTTTCAATTATGAGATTATTGAAAAAATCGAAGCGGGAATTTCGTTAAAAGGTACAGAAGTGAAATCCGTTCGTAATAAGAATGTAAGTATAGGAGAAAGTTACGCGCAAATAAAGGGAGATGAGGTATTCCTGCACAATTTACACATAAGCCCGTACGAGCAGGGAAATCGGGAAAATCACGATCCTATACGTGTAAGAAAATTACTTCTTCATAAACAGGAGATCAAAAAATTAGTCAGTAAAATACAGCTAAAGGGACTTTCTTTAGTCCCTCTCTCGATTTATTTAAGGAAAGGAAAAATAAAGATTGAGCTGGCTGTTGGCCGAGGTAAACGATTAGTAGATAAAAGAGAGTCCATGAAGAAGAGAGCAGTTGAACGTGAAATTGCTCGTATCGTTAAAAAATAAGAATTAATTTTTATGTAAACTTAATGGGGGCGAAAGGTTTCGACCGAGTAACTGGATGCAAAAGTTGCACTCTGAGGTGGTCAGGAGGCCTCATAAAAAACCTGGCAAAAACTTAAATGCTGATAATGAACTAGCATTGGCTGCGTAAAACCGGCCGCGTCTTATCAACCCTCGCCTGCGGAGTTGAATAGGCGAAAAATAGCAGGATAGTTAAACCTTTTCGCTCAAAGGGGGTTTGGCGAAACTTTATTTTGAGATAGCTGTTTTGAAGGCCTGTCTGTCGGCAATCAATTCAGTGAAATTAAAGGATAGACTACGTGTGTAGACGCTTTTGCTGAAATACTCTGGGACGCGGGTTCGATTCCCGCCGCCTCCACCATTAGAATTATTTAAGTAATACATCAATAACGGTCCACTTTTTTACAATTTAAGGATACTTTCATAAAAAAATGAATGCGACGAGGATCTTAATTATTGCAGATGCCTGGGAAACCGTAGACGAACTTAGAGTTTTCTTTGAGTTACACGGTTTTGAAACAGAAGTTGCGCTGAATATCAAGGTGTCATTGGCAATCCTGGAAGAGAGAAGAATGGATCTGGCAATAATTGGTTTTAAGGTTCAGGATATTTCTGGTATTGAAGTTTTAGCAAGGGTCAGGGCAATAGATCCTTTTATTCCGGTTATGATTCATGGAAGTAATTCTAAACGAATAGAATCAATGTTTAAAAAAGCGGATGTTCAGGCATACATTCCAAAACAAATTGAATGGAATTCGTTTTTACATAAAGTAAAAAAGGTACTTGCCTCTCATGTGAGCAAAGTGGCTTAAATCGTTTCAGGGTTCGAGAAAAAAACTTTACATTCTCGCATCTCATTTTCAGGCCATCTTCGCCCGATCTTCATTCGCCGAATCCTCAACGCGGTTAAGCCGGTGCTTCCGGTTCGACTCAACTCCCGGGCAGAAGCGCCGAGGATTTTTCAGATAGGCCAAACCTGACCTAAGCCTTAGCGCGATAAAACATAAAGTTATTTTTTTCTCGAATCCTAAAGATGAAACTCCTTTTAAGCACGAAACATACCGCATATAAAATTCCCTGCTTTCTGTTAGTTGTTTTCCTGTTTTTTCATATCATATGTTTAGAAAACATATGGTCCACACCGGAAAACGAAAAACTTAAGGCAGGAATAGATGCTATATTGCAGAAATATAAACCCAAAGGTACGCATGTTGGAATAAGCGTATTTTCAGTAAGTAGAAACAAGTCCCTATATAAAAGCAATTCCGATAAACAGTTTGTAGTCGCTTCCAATATGAAGTTATTTACGACAGCAACCGCCCTGGTCTATCTTGGTGCAGGTTTCGAATACAAAACTGAAATATTATATCGTGGCGACATCTCTGCAGATGGCAAACTGGATGGCGATATTATCATAAAAGGAAGCGGTGACCCTAATATATCAGGAAGGTTCTTTGATGGCAATGTAACAGCAGTTCCTGCTTACTGGGCGGACAAGATTAAGGAGCATGGTATACAAGTGATTAATGGTGATATCATTGCAGATGACAGCATCTTTGATAGAGAATTTGTTCATAGTAACTGGCCAAAAGATCAACTTTCGAAATGGTATTGCGCACCGGTAGGCGGGCTTTCTTTTAATGATAATTGTGTTGATATTATGGTGAGACCTGGCAGAAATCCCGTCGGTCTTACTTCCGTTGAAATTGAGCCTGAGACATCTTACGTTAAAATAATTAATAGATGTAAAACCACCACGTTGAAATCAAAGCACTCTTATTCATTATACAGAAAACCATTTACGAACCAGATTAACATTAGAGGTAATTTCTGGTCTAAGGCCGGGCCGACTAAAGAGTATATTACCATACATAATCCTCCCCTGTATATGGCTACTGTTTTTAAAGAAATATTAGAAGGAAAAAATATCCGTGTTATGGGGGCGGCGAGGGTTATAGACGAAACGGATTTTAACGCCAGGCATGGACTTAATAGATTAGTTATAACCACGTCAAGCTTAAGACAATCGATAACGGTAGCCAATAAACGTAGCCAGGGGTTCTATGCGGAACAGATACTGAAGACCCTTGGAGCAATCATTAATAATGAAGGAAGTTTTTCCGGAGGACTGGATGTAATGAAGGATTTTCTTGCAAAATTAGGGATTCCTGAAGATCAGTATCAACTTGATGATGGTTCCGGTTTATCTAAAAAGAACAAATTAACACCCGATACAATAACAACACTATTGAACTATATGTACAACCACAAAAATGCCGGTATTTTTCTGAAATCACTTCCAATTTCCGGAACTGACGGTACGCTAAAGAAACGCTTGAAAGACGAACCATATAAATCAAGAGTAATGGCTAAGACAGGATATGTTTATGGGGCGAGAACACTTTCCGGATATGTTAAAACATTAGACGATGAAATAATAGCGTTCTCGATACTGGTAAACAAAATTAAAGGAGGTACGTGGCAGGCAAAGCGGCTCCAGGATGTTATATGCAGGTTTCTGGTCACCTATAATTAAAGATTAGTAAAATGACAACAAAGCTATATTCTCCGTACTCTCGCTTTTATGATAGCTTCCTTGGGGCAATATTCCGTCCCGGACTTCGTGCGGCGAGTCAATTAATTAACATACCGCCGGGTGAAAGAGACCTTGAGGGATTATTACAATATGCAAACTTCAAGATTGGGATTCCAAGGACAGGGTAAGCATATTTAAGTTATTCCGGATCATAAAATGTAGTAGCAGTAGTTATTGATGAAAAATTAACAGTGTGTTATAAAATACTTCTTAAATAATTCCCTGTGTAAGACCCCTTTGTACCAGCTATTTTTTCAGGTGGGCCAGAGGCAATTACCTCTCCACCTCTTTCGCCTCCTTCGGGTCCCATGTCGATTATATAGTCTGCCGTTTTGATAACGTCAAGGTTGTGTTCAATAACAATTACGGTATTCCCCATGTCAGTAAGCCTGTGAAGTATTTTCAGGAGTTTTTGTATATCCGCAAAGTGAAGTCCGGTTGTCGGTTCATCAAGTATGTAGAGGGTTCTGCCTGTGCTCTGTTTTGCAAGTTCAGTTGACAGTTTCACCCTTTGCGCCTCACCACCGGAAATGGTTGTGCTCGATTGCCCGAGCGTTATGTATCCCAGTCCCACATTGCGCAATGTTCTCAAGATACGTTCAATACGGGGGATATTCTTGAAAAAATCATACGCTTCATCCACACTCATATCCAGGGTGTCGGAAATAGTTTTGCCCTTATATCTTATTTCCAGTGTTTCCGGATTGTATCTTTTACCCCTGCATTGCTCACAGAGAACAAACGTGTCCGGAAGGAAGTTCATGGCAATTTTCTTCGTCCCCTGGCCTTCACACAATTCACACCTGCCTTCTTTGACGTTAAAACTGTAACGGCCGGATTTGTACCCCCTTATCTTTGACTCCTTTGTCTGGGCAAAAACATTTCTTATATGACTAAAGAGATCTGTGTATGTTGCGGGATTGGACCGTGGTGTGCGCCCGATTGGTGACTGGTCAATCTCGATTACCTTATCAATCTTTTCTATTCCGGTAATCCTGCCATGTGAACCAGGTTTGAGACGGCTTCCATAAATTGACTTCATTAAAGCTCTGTGTAATATTCGATCGATCAGGGTGCTCTTGCCCGAACCGGAAACGCCCGTTATACAACAAAAAACATTTAATGGAATCCTGACATCAATTGACTTAAGGTTGTTTTCTCTTGCGCCCTTTATCAGGATAGCGTTTTTCATATCTGCTTTTTTTCTGACCCCGGGAATTGCCACCTTAAGTTTATGGTTCAGATATTGAGAGGTTAATGATTCTTTGTTGGTTGTTATCTCCTGTACAGAGCCACTTGCCACCACCTCCCCGCCATGTTCACCGGCACCGGGGCCCAGATCAATTACATAATCGGCATTACGTATGGTCTCCTCATCATGTTCAACTACTATTACGGTATTTCCGGAATCCTTCAGTTTTTTTAATGTATCGATTAATTTTTTGTTATCTCTCTGGTGTAATCCAATAGTTGGTTCGTCCAATACATAGCATGCCCCGATCAGACCGGTTCCAACTTGAGTGGCCAATTGGATCCTCTGTACCTCTCCACCGGAAAGCGTATCGCTTCTCCTGTCCAACGTTAAATAATATAATCCTATATCAAGCATAAAACCTGACCTTGTTATAATTTCTTTTAAAATCCCTTTTGCTATGATCTCCTTCTCCCCCTTGAATTTGAGAGACTTAAAAAACTCAAAAGCATTTTCCACGGTCATTGAGGTGATTTCAGTTATTGTCTTACCATTAACTTTTACTGATAACGCTTCGGGCCTTAGCCTTGCCCCCTTACACTCTTCACATGTAGTGTAATCCATGTATTTTTCGAGACGTTTTATAACATCCGGGCTGTTGGTCTTGTCATATACCTGCCACAATGCCGGGATGATACCTTCAAAGCGTTCGTCTGTGTTAGCGTTGAGAGGTTCGCCATGTAATAAAATATTTCTGGTTTTCTTACTGATCTTCTTGAATGGGACATTGGTGTCAATGTCAAATCTTTCCGAAAATCCATTTAACAAATTATTGTAATGCTCCTGTGTAATCGAACTCCATTTTGACCATGCATCGACAGCATCTTCACTCAAGCTTAATTCTTCATTTGGAATGATCAATTCCGGATCGAATTCCAGCGTCATACCCAGTCCTTCGCATCCTCTGCACGAACCGTACGGGCTATTGAAAGAAAACATCCTGGGAGCAAGCTCCTCATAGCCTGTTCCACAATCAGGGCAGGAATAGCGCTCGCTGAAAACCATGTCTACCCATTTCCCCTTCTTTTCCCGGGCGATAATCACCACGCCTTCTCCCAGCTCCAGACTCGTATGTATTGAATCGCTGAGCCTTTTTTGAATATCGTCTTTAACTACAAGCCTGTCTACGACGATATCGATATCATGCAATTTATACCTGCTTAGTTTGATTTCGGCGCCTGCATCAATGACGTTTCCATCGACTCTGGCTCGTATGAAGCCCTTACGTCTGATTTTCTGAAAAATCTCTTTATGCTCACCCTTTTTACCCTTAATAATTGGTGATAGAATCATAATCCTTGTGCCTTTGGGTATACGGGATACTCTGTGCATAATCTGCTCTATGGTTTGCCTTGTGATTAGTGTCCCGCAATTATGACAGTAGGGGGTGCCGACTTTTGCAAAGAGAAGGCGCAGATAGTCGTAAATATCAGTAGTTGTAGCAACGGTAGAACGCGGACCCGTGTGGCTTGTACGTTGTTCAATTGCGATAGTTGGAGGGATGCCTTCTATGATATCAACATCCGGTTTCTGCATCTGATCGAGGAATTGCCTTGCATACGAGGAGAGGCTTTCTATGTAACGTCGTTGTCCTTCTGCGTAGATAGTATCAAAGGCCAGGGAGGATTTTCCGGAACCGCTTACACCGGTTATAACTACAAGCTGATCTCTGGGTATGTTTATATTTATGTTTTTAAGATTATGTTGTCTTGCACCTTTTATTGATATGTAGCTGTCTGAAATGTAGTCTTTCAATGGATTAAAGTGTTTTTGATAATTCGTTGGGAGTATAAACAGGCAGGATTGCTTCTAATAAACATTAAGCAAACATTAACCGTTCCTTTGGGACGTATGGTAGCAAAAAAACTTACATGATGGAAGCTCGAAATTTATTGAAAGCTCATAAATTGTGGGTTTAGAGACTAAAGGAAATCACTTGATTTCGTTCTGTTGATGTCCTAAAATATTCTAAATGTTAGTTGCCAAGAAGGATTAATGAAAACGTAATAAGAGGATGGTAATAATGGATGTACAAATTGAACCAAAAATGGCAATAACGGGTTTTCTTGATTTGCCGGAGATCGAAAAAATCAGGCTTGATTTTCTTATCACATATGAATCAAACGAGTTTTATATTCGTTGCCTGGACTTCGGTATTATGTCGTGTGGAAAGAATATTAATGAATGTAAAGTAAATATTCAAGAGGCAATATTGATTTATCTTGAGGATTTACCAGAAGGTCATAGCCTTTTTAATCCATCACCATCAAAATATTGGCAAATATTCAGTGAATTGAGGTGCCAATCTGAACAGAAGGATGGTAGAGAGATTTCCTTTAAAGAGAGGAAAGCCATCGAAGCTGTGTTACAGAGAAAAGACGGTGTAGTATTGCAATATGCATAGGCTTAATAAAATACAAAAAATATTAAAGACCTATAAGCTTCAAGTTGTGAATACAAAGAAGGGCAAGCATCCATTTAAGGTTAAAGGCATTATTCTTGGAACGACCCGCCACCATACATATCCTCTAAAAGTTCATGGAAAAAACCCCGAAATCTCAAAAAGTTATTTAAATGGTATTATTGAAGAATTTAATCTTCCCGGGAACGCATTTACAACTTGATGGTAACCGCTGATTTTGTTCTCTTCGTGTTCTTTCTGCGCTGCCAAGCCGTTCGGACTGGCAATAGTATCACCAGCTTTAGTGTATATAAAAGAGGCGGATTCACTTCCCGCCTGACAAACTGGCGGACAGGCGTTTAATCCACCCTCCTCTCGTACCATACGTTTGCTTATTTGTAAGGGTGGATTAAGGCCGGAGGCCGAATCCACGTATTCATGTGTATCATACCTGATTTACAAAAAATTGGGAATGCTCCCCTTTTTGATTCTCTTTTTACTTGCATCAGGCATCTTCTTCCAGTTTTGCATCAAATCTGTTAGTAATCGTACGCCAACTCCGGAAGCGCCTTTTCTTATGTATGGAGTATCCTTTTCTACAAGAAAGGTTCCCGCAATGTCAAGATGGACCCATGGGTAGTCTTCTACAAACTCACCTAAGAAACACGCGGCTGTAATAGTTCCTGCATATTTCCCGCCGGTATTTTTAATATCAGCTGTGTCGCTTTTTATCAATTCATAATATTCTTTCCATAGTGGCAATTCCCAGACCCTTTCATGGCAGTTTTCACCGGCTTGCTTTACCCGGTCTTTAAGCTCATCATTATTGCCAAGCATACCGGATGCAAAAGTGCCAAGTGCTGCAACACACGCACCTGTTAATGTGGCAATGTCTATTACCGCATCCGGGTTATACCTTTTTGCGTAACAGATAGCATCGGCAAGTATCAGGCGTCCTTCAGCATCAGTGTTTAAAACCTCCACGGTCTTTCCTGACATGCATTTGATAATATCCCCTGGTTTCAGGGCACGGCTACCGGGCATGTTTTCCGTACATGGTATCAATCCTACAATGTGAGAAGATGGTTTCAGGTCGGAAATGGCTTTAAAAGCGCCCAGAACAGCGGCGGCGCCAGACATATCAGCTTTCATCATATCCATACCAGCTCCGGGTTTTAAGGATATTCCTCCGGAATCAAAGGTTACGCCTTTACCGATAAGGACTACTGTGTCATTGGATTTATTCTTAGTATTATATTCAAGGATAATAAATTTAGGCGGTTGAGAACTCCCTTTCGATACGTTTAAAATGCCGTTCATGCCCAGTTTCTTCATTTCCGGGCTGGACAATGTTTTGCACTTAATCCCGGGTTTCTTTGCAATCTCTTTCGCTTTATTTGCAAGGAACGTTGGTGTCGCGTCGCTTCCCGCCATATTCACAATATCGCGTGTGAAACAGACGGCTTCTGCTACAATTTCAGCTTTCCTTACTACCGATTTAATGCTTTTCAGGACATCGTTTTTCTGAACAACCAGAGAGTAGTTTGTAATAGACGTCTTTTCTTCCTTCTTTAACGTCTTATACATAGTGAAATTATAGAGTGATAATAAGATACCCTCTGCAACTGAATGGGCAACGTCCTCTAAAGAAATTCCCTCGGTTTCCATTCTATATATTAATATTGAAGCATTTTTAAATTTCTTTCTCTGAGCCACCCTGGTAGCGGTGCCTGCCGCCTGTCGAACTTTATCTAATGAAAAATCAGCAGATTTTCCTAATCCGACCAACAGAATCCTTTTTGGAATGATCTTTTTATCGGTCGGGACTATTGTCGTTTCATTTAGCTTTCCGGTAAAATCCCCGTGTTTCAGTAAACTTGATATGGCATCTCCTGATGCTTTATCAAGGGCGTTTAACTCGGAAGGTATTTTTTTTGTATTTTCAAAGAGACTTATTATGATTACGTCTGTCGATACCTTTTCTGCTGCGCCAAATGTTGCTGATAACTTCATCTAAAGTCCTCCATAGAAAGAAGAGAAAACGAGTACATTTTTATAGTTTCAGAGCGGTATATTATACTGATTTATGCATACATAACAAGAGAACCTTTTTCTTTTGACAATCAAAGTTTTTTGCATTAGACTTGTTGGATTACAAGTATTTTTAAAATCTGCAGTGAGGAAAGTGATGAAAACAAGGTATTTTATAACACTAATTTCTTTTAGCTTTTTAGGTTTATTTATAAATGGTTGTGGTGATAATGCACCGAACCCACATGGCGGTATCAGCAAAGGTGGCGGTGACATGAACTATGAGCAGCAGGCGTTGAAAATGGAGCAGGATGATCTTGCCAAGCTGAAAATGGGTAAAAATTCGTATGCAGATGATGTAACTCAGTCAGATAGCAGTCCCAGTAAAGATCCTAATGAGGTAATAGCGACAGTAAATGGTGACACCATTCTCCGTCTGGAACTTGACAGGATACTCGATAAAGCCAAAAGAAGAATGAGTAAATCCAATTTACACCTTGTTGAAGAGAAAATCATAAATGACCTGATTACACAGGCCGTACTCAAGCAGTTTATTAAAAAGGAAAATATTCAAATAGATCCAAGCCGTATTGAAAAAGAGATAAACACCTTCAGGGAGAACATCAAGAAGAATCCCCAGACTAAGGACAAAAGCCTTGAAACGCTTCTGGAAGAGCAGGGGGGGAGCATCGATGAGCTGAGAGTAGCCCTTGATATTTCGTTTGCAATAGACGAATACATGGACAAGACGATACCAGAGGAAGAGATCAAAACGTATTTTACAGAAAACATAGGCGCCTTTAACGGAGAAACCGTTACTGCCAGCCATATACTCATAGATACAAAGGGTGTAGAAGACGAGGCGAAATTAAAAGAGGCAAAAGAGAAGATTGATAAAATAAAAAAAGAGCTTGATGATGGCGCTGACTTTGTACAGCTTGCAAAGGCACACTCAGATTGCCCTTCCGCGAAGGCTGGCGGCGAACTGGGCCCTATCAAGAAAAGCGAAATGGTAAAAGAGTTTACCGATGTGGCCTACGCTACAGAACTAAATGGTATAAGTGATCCTGTGAAAACTCAGTTTGGTTATCACATTATAAAGATTACAGGCAAAGATGAGGGTAAAGACGTCAAATTTGAAGAAATTCAGGACAAGGTCAAGATTGCACTTCATAACGAGAAAACGTTAAACTTGATACAGGATTTACTTAAAAATTCTGAAGTTAAGGTTTTGTATACTCCAACCCCATACTATGCAGCAACCTCATCCGGTGGCGGCCATGGCGGCATGGGCATGAGCATGCATGGAGGACACGGTGCAGTATATGGTGATCATGGTAATATGAAAACAGATACTCCTCCTCATGGTAGTGCTTCACCACACGGTGGCAGTATGCAGTCAGGCCGGGGCAATCCTTCACCTCATGCGGGAATGCCGATGCCGGGTGCTGCATCGCCTCATGGCGGCACTTCTCCTCACGGTGGTTCAAATCCGCACGGGCAAATGAGTTCAGTCGAAGGTGGCCGATAGAGCAGGAATTTACTCTTGTAAACGATTGATAGAAATCCTTCTGCCCGGATTTGTTAATCCTTTTCGATACGGACTTGTGGTTACAAGGCTGATGTTCGGCCAATAAACCTCATTAAAGGTTCAATAGGTTCAATCTTGTAGATTGAACCGGAACGTTCAGGCTCAGGCTGTAAACCTGAACCAGCATGAGAAACCTTAAGATTTTAATATTTGTGGTGCTGGATTCAATTTAACAATCAAAAGACGGCTGTCATGACAATTAATAGTATCGTGTATTAAAATTATTATTTTTAATAAATCCCCCTTTGTCCTGCTCGTTTAAAGAGGGTAAAATCGGGATTGTAAACGGAGTTAGCGGGTAAAATGGATCCACAGTTAGCTATAAAAATATCTATTATTTTATACTGGAGTTCACTACTTATCTATACCTCTTACTGGGTAATTGGTTTCTTGGGAAGGGGGATAAGGTTTTATGTGCTCCTGAGTGGTGTGATTTTACACACATTATCAATTGTCTTCAGGGGAATTTCTATAGAATATTTCCCGTTAACCAATAAGTTTGAATCCTTTACAGGTTTTGCTCTTGCCTGCTTCAGTGTACTTCTGTTTTACTCCAGGGTAGAGAGTTATGTATACAGGATTTCAACGTTTTGTGTGGGATATTGCTTTTTTATTGTAGCCTCAGTCTTCTTTTCAATGAAACAATCGTATGCTCCTCCACTGATGTTGACGATATGGTATATTCTTCACGTTCCCTTATCGTTCTACTGCTACGCGTTATGGACAAGTTCATTTGCCGCGGCAATGGCGAGATATTTCTCCGGAGGGGAAGATAAAAGGCGGTTTGAGCACATAATAGATGCCGGCTTTCAATACGGATTTATAGCTTTCTCAATATCTATGATCTTTGGAGGCCTGTGGGGATATGTAGCCTGGGGCTCTTATTTCCTGTGGGACGCAAAGTTGCTGTGGTCTGTGATTATCTGGTTCTTTTATGCTACATGCATTCATCTGGATTACTGGCCAGCGGCCAGAAAGTATAAAACGCCCCTGGCTATAGTTGGATTTGTTATATTACTGATAACGTATGTCGGTACGAGCTTCATTATTCGGAGTTCGCACAGTTTTTAGACTTTTTTCGCCACTAAGGCACAAAGTATTAAGATATGATTAAGAAAAATCAAACAAAAATTATATTTTCAATTTCTTCGTGCTTTTATGCCTTGGTGGCAGGTTAATAGGTTAAGTAAAAATGAAGCATATATACGATTTCTTAAAATCTCAAAAAACCGGAATAGTAGTCGGGTTTTCGATTACGGGACTCCTCATAATAGGCAGTCTTATCATGAACTATTTCCCGGAATCTTATGAAGGTCTTTCGGGTGAGGATCTTACATTCTTCTTTAATGAACCTAAACTGATACACACCTGGTTCTACCTGATGTTTATCGCGTTTGCCGTGTATGGGATATGTATATTCATCTGTACGCTGGACTCTCTCCTTAGAAAAGTAAAGGCACGTTCCAAAAAGATTGCTTTGTACGGTGCATCAATCGTGCATATTGGTTTCCTGGTTACCCTGGTAGCGCATCTTGTTGGCGGTATATGGACAGAGTCAGGCGGGCCAATCACGATTGCCGACGCATGGGTTAAATCAGGTGAATATGAGTTAAAGGTGACTGGTCTTGATTCGACTTCATATCCTAATGGTATGCCCAGAAAAATAAAGGCCCAGATGAAAATAAGGAAAGATGGGGAAGAGTTTGATGATACGCTTGGCTACAACAATCCTGTGCTTTTAGACAGGGGGACTAAAATATTTCTATTACAAAATTATGGGAGCATGCCAAACTCGGTAGTATTGAATATTGGCGGGCAAACAAGGGCACTAAATTTAAGGGATGTTATAGATCTTAATGGATTAAGAGTGCTACTGGCTAACCTTTACATGCCGCCACAGTTCCCTCTTCCTGTTATTCAGTTAGTCTCACAGGGTAACGATAATAAATACAATCAAACCTACGTTCGCATCGGCAGTCAGAATGTACAAAATATTAATGGAGTAGATGTCGTTTTCGAAGAGATAAAATCCACACCTGCTGTCGCTGTTACAACTAAAAATAACCCGAGCATACCACTCACACTTATCGCAATCGGCTGCTTCAGTTCAGGGATGCTTTTGGTGATATTCAGGACGGCGTATAAGATGGTTAGGATATAGTATTGTGACTTGCGAAATTCATTTGAATTCTTTCGGAGGATGAATCCGCTTTTGTACAACTTTCTTTGCAAGTGTGAATTAATCATGCCATCATCAAATATTGATTTCAATTTTACCCTCAAGATATTTTACAGCCTTCCCTGCTATAAGTACACGGTCATTGCGCAACTCACAAACAAGCTCACCGCCACGGCTTGATACCTGTTTCGCCTTCATTTTTGTTTTGCCAAGTATTCGTGCCCAGTACGGTATTAACTGGGTATGGGCGGAACCCGTTACAGGGTCTTCGTCTATTCCATACTTTGGCGCAAAGAAACGGGATACGAAATCATATTGTGTAGATCTTGCCGTAATGATAACACCGCGCAGATCAAGTCTTTTTATATAAACCATATCCGGTTTAATTGATAAAATATCACTTTCTGTTTCAAAAACCACAATGTAGTCTTCTGATCGCAAACACTCAATCGGTATCTTGTCAAATGCCCTTACTATTTCATACGGTACATTACAGACGATAGGTGGTTGTGCCGGGAGATCCATGACAAGCCAATCGTCTCTTCGTAAAACGGTTAAAATCCCTGATTTGGATTCGAACTCTACCCTGTCCTTATTGTACCCCAGGATATTAAACAAGACATAAGCCGCCGCCAGAGTCGCATGGCCACATAAGTCAACTTCTGCTTTTGGCGTAAACCAGCGAATATGGAATCCTCTGTTTTTCGGTATAACAAAAGCTGTCTCTGAAAGGTTGTTTTCTTCTGCAATAGATTGCATAGTGTTATCGGGGAGCCACGTCTTAAGTGGGATAACTGCTGCCGGATTACCCTCAAAAGGCATGTCTGTAAAAGCGTCAATTTGATAAAGATTTAATTCCAACGTTTTCCTTTTAAAAATCTAACTGAAGTTCTGTATCGTGAATACGGTTTTTATTTATACTGATATCGTTTTTGATACATTGTAAAAATAAGAAAAATCGGTTGTTATGTCAAAGAGAATATGATATTTAAGAAGATTAAATACGGGAATTACGTATGCCGTTAAATTACCGGGATTAGTTTGCGGGCGATAAATATCAGCTTTTTCCAGATTTGTGTTGAAAAGGGATATGTAGATTGATTGAGAAGATGAACTCTTTTTAATTAAGTCATTGTATAATAACAATTTAATATATTATAATGAGTTTGTGTATAATAATAGTAAACGAGAAGGTGAAATTGTTAGTGTAGGTATATAAACATATTATGAGTAGTCAGAATAATTACTTAATATAATACATGCTGCTCTTATTAATTATTATTATTGATTACATACAGCCATAAAGTAAAATTATAATACACAATGAGATTTTTGTTTGTTACCAGTTCCAGGAAGTTGAAAAGAAATAACCGGAGGGGGAAAAAATGAAGGCAAAAACAAAAGCTAAAATAAAAGCTAAATCAATTGCTGCAAAGACGTCAGATAGTACTAATCATTATTATAAATTACTGGAAAAGAAGTTTCACAGCTCTGATATTGTACGTTCGCAAATAGCTGAAATTAAAGAACGGGTTAAGGACGCAGTAATTGAAGAGCCCTTGAGATCTCTTTCCGTCAGCTTTAAAGGTGAAGTGATTGGAAGTTCTTTTGAAAAAACTCTTAAGATTATATCTAAGCACTTTTTTCGTAAAGGGAAGATTGATAATTACAGGACTGTCGAAGAGAGTGGTGTTGTGGAAGCAAATATAACAGCTACACAAACCGAGGTAGAGGAGCTGATTCAACTCCTCATGAAACGGCATTTAGTATTACATTGCAAAACAGGGCTTCCTAAGGGCGCAAGTAATATGTTGATTATCGATGAGGCAGAACAAAATCTTTTGAATGGTTTCACTCCGGATGATATCAGTTGTAATTACGTTACTACCGCTGAAACCTGTGAAAAATATACAGGCAGACTGGACGGTTATTTAATTTATAACGGTTTACCATTAACAACCAAAGCGTTGGGGAGTGAATTAAGATTAAACGAAATTGTAACGTCGAATAAAGTATTTACCAGCACAGGCTTGAAGGAGGTCTTTTTACACCTGCATTTTATTGTATTGGTTATTATACTGGATTTGGAACAACACTATTTTAAATACCGGATCTTTAAGGAACAGGAAGATGACCTTAAAATGATCGAAGATAATATAGATAATCTTGGCCTTTTTACAGAGCTATTTGATCATCTAACCAATGAAGGTAACCCGTTACTATTTAACAATGAACTGTTCATGGATGTATTAAAGCTTGAACATGTTGTGGAAAAAGGCAACTGGAAGGTCCTCCCCGCATACGATAGTTATGTCTACTCCGCAACAGACAGGCTAAACGCACACTTTAAATTTCTTGAAGAATATGACCTTTTTCAGGGGTGTTCGCAATCCGTTGTATCGCTTATAGAAAAGTTAGATTTAAAATTATCCAGTCACAGTTTTGCTTCTCAAAGCGAACAAGACGAGTTAAGTTCAGGTTATCAGGAATTGAAACAATTCAGTTCAATTTCAAGCAATTCATTATTGAAAAATGATTATCTTGAATTGCTGAGTGCTTTCAGAAAGTTAATGGTATATCTTGACTCTATGTCAGTGCAGAAAGCTACTAAGCAGGAAGATGTTCAGAAGAGCCCGCGCTTGCCCGAAAAACCATCCAGGGGTTTAATGGCAACGATAAAAGAGCGTGCGAAAGCTTTGTTAGCTTCCTCCACAGAATCGCCTCAAGAGCCGGTTTCAAGTGACGAAGAAACCTTAACTACCGAACAGGAAGGTGATGTGCGCACTCTTCTATTACAGGTTAAAGAAGGGTTTCGTAAAATATCTAAATTGAAAACCGATTCAGGTATGGATGCTCATCTGGAGGCAAGGAAAAATGTCCCTTACCTCACGAATTTGTCTGATGCGCTAGATCAACTTAAAAAATTAATCAAAGATATTAATAAGAACAAAGATGTACAAGAGCAGTTTAATGATCTTTTTAACAGGAAGAACAAATTTGTAATTCTTTCTAATAAACTGACCAAAATGGTTAAATTTAAAACTAAACAGGAAGAGAAAAAGGTACGCGATATTTTGACTGATCTACAGGAACTCCTTCTTGATAAACCTTTTATAGAGAAGAATTATGAAAGGTTTTTAGATGACGTTAATTATTTGGAAGATTTTGTAAACAGTAAGGGCGTTTCTTCAATGAAACAAATTGACGCAGTTCTATCACTTGCCCAGGAGATGAATAAGGACAGAACCTTCAATAAATTACTTAATATTAAAACCGGTATTCAAAATGTCATTGAGAAGAAAAAGCGAATCAGGGGAGTTAGTACATTTAAGAATGATCGGGAATTCATCTCCTTTAGCCTGAGTGAACTTGATGGATTTCTGGATGAGTTAATTGTATTTAATAAAAAATTGAAAGCTACAACCTATTACGGTCAGCAATCAAATTTTGAGAAAATAGAAAAAGAGTTTGATAAACTAATTGTAGAAGTAAATGACATTGAGGATCGCATAACGTCCAGGAAAAGGAGTGATAATAATACGATTTTTAAAGAGTCTGAACCGTCTGTCGACTACTCGAAAAGCTCTATGCTGAACAAGAGAAATTTGGAAAAAACAATTATCAGTGCACAATATCAAATTTCTCAATTATTTGAATTTATTGAGACCGTTAAAGACTTTCTCGGTCAAGATTCGTTTGTTCATTCAGGCGTTTCTACCAGCAGCCTTTTTGATCAAATTACCTATTTGTTGAGTAACACAGACGTAAAGCTACTGGACTTTACCAGTTTGACGGAAGATATGTACAACGGAAGTATTAAAACAATATTTCAATACCAAGTTGGTGAGACATATAATGAACCCAAAAAAGGAGATATTGACAGTTTGATGAAGAAAATTGAAAAGAGGGCGACTGTCAAGACTTACAAGAGTAAATAATAATTTGGGATTATATTTACATGATATAATTCAGCAAATTTATCAAAAGAGTAAATATTGCGATTGTACTATCGTAAGAAGCACCGGATATATATAAAAGGGGCACATTCCAATTGAAAGTAAATGGGATGTGTCCTTTTTTATACATTCAGATTATTTCTTTAAAATTTTAAAAAATAAGCAGGAAAGATTCTATTTCCGGAACATTTTCATGGCACTTTTAAGTCTGCAGAAAATAAGTATACGCTTTGGAGGTCCGTTATTATTAGATAAAGTAGATTTGCAGTTAGAACGTGGTGAAAGAGTCTGCCTTATCGGTCGTAACGGTGAGGGGAAATCTACTTTGCTCAAGTTGATTAATGGAGAGTTGATACCAGATTCAGGCGATATTGTCCGTCAGAAAAGGCTTTGTACCGCTTATCTCTCCCAGGAGATTCCAAGAGAATTAAATGGTACCGTATTCGAAATAGTATATGATGGGTTAGAAAACGTTGGCCATAATCATGCAAAACGGGAAATTGACAATGATTGGGAAAAACGGCATCAGGTTGAAAAAGTAATCTCACTGATGCAGTTAGATGCCAATGCTGAATTCAAGGTTCTTTCATCCGGTTTAAAACGCAGGGTATTACTTGCAAAGGGTTTGGTTTGTAAACCTGAAATATTGTTACTAGACGAACCAACTAACCATCTGGATATTGAATCAATCGATTGGCTTGAAGAGTTTTTATTGCGGTATGAAGGAACTATTTTTTTTGTTACCCATGATCGCGTGTTCTTAAAAAATATAGCCAGGCGTATCATTGAGCTTGATAGGGGAAACCTTGTTGATTGGGAGTGTGATTACGAAACATTTCTCTCCCGCAAACAGGCAGTACTCGACGCAGAGGAAAAACAATGGTCGACTTTTGATAAAAAACTGGCAAAGGAAGAGATATGGTTACGACAGGGTATTAAGGCCCGTCGTACTCGAAATGAGGGGAGAGTACGGGATCTGGAGAAAATGCGTACTGTCCGTAGAGAACGGCGTACTCTAGCCGGAACTGTACGAATGCAAACACAAGAGGCAGAACGTTCCGGTATGAAGGTAATAAAGGTAGAAAATCTGGAATATGGGTATGATAGCACTCCGGTAATAAAAAGCTTTTCTACAACGATTATGAAGGGTGATAAAGTTGGTATTATAGGCCCTAATGGCGCTGGTAAGTCCACACTTTTACGTCTTCTGCTTGGAGAACTAACTCCTCAGCAGGGGAAAATAGAACATGGCACAAATCTTCAAATTGCCTATTTCGACCAACTTCGCGAACAACTGCAGGAGGATAAGTCAGCGTTTTACAATGTAGGAGATGGGAATGACTTTATTTCATTAAACGGCAAGCAGCAACATGTGATAGGGTATCTGCAGAAATTCCTGTTTTCTCCGGAGCGAGCACGCACTACCGTCAGTGTTCTTTCCGGAGGAGAACGTAACCGCCTTCTTCTTGCACGGCTGTTTACCAGGCCGGCAAATGTTATCGTGATGGATGAGCCTACAAATGATCTGGATGTGGAGACTCTGGAACTCCTGGAGGAGTTGTTGTTGGATTATAAGGGTTCACTCCTTCTGGTAAGTCACGACCGTGCATTTCTCAATAATGTAGTAACCAGCACTATTGTGTTTGAAGGTGACGGTAAGGTTAATGAATATATTGGTGGTTATGACGATTGGCTCCGGCAGAGAAAACAAGTTGAAACGAACAATAAGAAGCCGCCCCAATTAAAGACTGATAGACGGGAGGAAAACACTGAACGTCCCCGCAGGCTTAATTATAAAGAGCAACGTGAACTTGTCGACCTGCCACGGAGAATAGAGAAACTGGAAGAAGAGCAGAATCAGTTGTACCAGGCAGTGAGTGATCCCATGTTCTACAAGAAAGGAAATGATGAGACGGCTGTTATAAGGACAAGATTATCTACTCTGCACTCAGAATTGGATAACGCCTATCAACGGTGGGAGGCATTGGAAACACTTCAGGATTAATGTTATGGCCAATAAGGAACACTATACTCGTCTTACTATAGAAAACAGGTTGAAACTGATCGAGGGTTCATTGGATTTTATCTATTCCAAAGAGGATGCTGCCAATGCCTATGAGAAGATTCTTGCTCTAATCAATAAGTATAAAAAAAAGGTGGAAAGCTCTCCATACTATTTGACTCAAAAAGACGTCATACTCATAACATATGGAGATCAGGTCTTTCATTCCGGCGAGACGGCACTGGCAACTTTATCTAGATTTTTAAATGAGTATGTACAGCATATTATCAACACCGTTCATATACTACCATTTTATCCATATTCTTCAGATGATGGTTTTTCAATCGTAAACTATAAGGGCGTCTGCCCGCTCAAAGGTTCATGGAAAGACATAGAAAATATTAGGAAGAATTATAGAATAATGTTTGATGGTGTCATTAATCACATGTCACAATTAAGCAGATGGTTTAACTGTTATTTGGCAGATAATCCGGAGTTTGAATATTTTTTTATCGATGTTGATCCAAGTACGGATTTATCAAATGTTGTAAGACCAAGGACCTCACCCCTTCTGACCGAGTTTGTTGATGATAATGGGAAAATCAGAAATATATGGACAACATTCGGCAGTGATCAGGTGGATTTGAATTATGCCAATTATAAAGTGTTGATAAAAGTTTTGGACGTATTGCTTTTTTATATTGCAAAAGGCGCCTCGCTTATAAGACTTGACGCAATTGCTTTTATATGGAAAGAGTTGGGGACGCCTTGTGTACATCTCCCAAAAACTCACGAATTGATTCAGCTTATGCGTGAAGTTGTGCATGCAGTTGCGCCTGAAGTTATAATTATTACAGAGACAAATGTGCCTCACGGTGAAAATATTTCATATTTTGGAGGTGGTGATGATGAGGCACAAATGATTTATAACTTTGCGCTTCCTCCACTTCTGGCATTTTCTATTTTAAAATCAAATACAGAAAAACTCACAAATTGGGCGAAAGAATTAACCCTTCCAAGTGATGGGGTATGTTTCTTTAATTTTACGGCAAGTCATGATGGAATTGGCGTCAGAGCCGTAAACGAAATTTTAGATGAGAAAGAGATGAGCTTTTTGGTGAGGACTTCTATTGGTCATGGAGGGTTTGTTTCTTACAGAGCGATTGGAGATGAGGAAGAATCTCCTTATGAGTTGAACTGCAGTTATATTGACTTGTTAACAGATCCGGAAGAGGATGATAATGTGAGAGTAAAAAGAATGATACTCTCACAAGCTGTTGTCCTGGCAATGCCGGGAGTGCCTGGTATCTATTTCCATTCACTTGTCGGCTCCAGGAATTATCATGAAGCAGTAAGGAAAACGAGGATAAACAGATCCATTAATAGAGATAAATTAAATTATGATAATTTAAAAGAATTACTTGAAGAAGAAGGAAGTTTACAAAAAATTCTCTTCAAAAGGTATAAACAACTTTTATCAATAAGAATAAACGAAGAAGCTTTCAATCCATTTGGTAAATATGAGTTCCTGAACCTGGGAAGTAAGGTATTTGCTATTAAGCGATATGCAAGTGATGAGAATGAGTCAATACTCGCGCTATTTAATTTTACCGGCGAAAACGTAGAAATAGCTATTCCCGGTGAGTATACTGATCAGTTAGTTGATATAATTACCCATACAAAAATTAATAGTCAAGAGCTGACATTAGAGCCGTATCAAATAGTATGGTTGAAGAAGCACAAGGAAAATTAGACCGAAAACCTATATGCAGGCAGGCAGTTTTTAAGCTTCTCCTTATTTGTATAAGGATTAATCAATACTCTTCACGAATACGAAGGAAAGAGGCAAATTTAGGAATGCCTGATTTGTAGAATCCATAATACCTAAATGTGACGATACTTCCAATTGGAGGTGGGTTGTCTCGTTCCTGATCAGAAAAACCTGTTCCTATTTTATTGTATATAAAAGAGGTGGATTCACTTCGTTTAATCCACCCTACCTCGCACCATACGTTTGCTTATTTGTAAGGGTGGATTAAGGCCGGAGGCCGAATCCACGTATTCATGGGTATAATACCTGATTTACAAAAAATTGGGAATGCTCCCG
>SMSL01000026.1 GCA_007859995.1 Candidatus Brocadiaceae bacterium S225 | reverse complement strand
ACGGTTTGATGAGGGGGAGCTGGAAATAGGGTATGGTTGTGATACTGGGACACTCACAGACGAAAGGGTGAGAAATGGTGAACACAAACTACAACCTGAAGCCACTACACCTGCTCTCTACTCTACCCTTTTCTGACCTATTTTGCGGTTTACTATGCCTTTTATATTCTCATAAAAAGTGTTGGTTTTATAAACAAAAAAGTTCACAAAGATAACCAGTAGATTATAGTCTTTCTGTTATAGTCTTTTTTAAATGTCTATGGCAACATGTGTTATAGCTCTCGAATTTGGCTTTTGTAAGTGTTACAGTATTTGGCAGTTTATTTGCTTAATTATCAGACAATATAGAACATCCCGGATTGCTTCAGTCGAGAATGTACTATTACAAAAACGATTAAGATCTGCATGTTGCAACACTCAATGTAACTGAGATGGCGGAGCTGTGTAAAGACAGTTATGAAACGGAATAATATTTTAATAACTGTAGACCTCGAAGATTGGTTTCAGGTAGAAAACTTTAAAAATTCTATTCCCTTTTCCGAGTGGGACGCAAAGGAGCTCCGATTTGAAAATAATACACGAAGGTTATTAGAAATATTTGAAGAATGTAATATTAAGGCTACTTTTTTTGTTTTAGCCTGGAATGCTGAGAGGGTGCCAGAGCTTGTGCGTGATATTTACAATCTTGGCCACGAAATAGCTTCACATGGTTATAATCATCACTTGTGTTCCGATACTACGATAGAAGATCTACGACAGGATCTTCAAAAAAGTAAATCTGTTTTAGAGGAAATTATAGGATCCCCAGTCTTGGGATACCGGGCACCAAGCTTTTCAATTACAGGCCAGGCTATCTCTCTCCTGAAGGAGATAGGATATACCTATGATTCCAGTTACAACAATTTCGGCCTTAACCATAGGCATGGAAGCCTGGATTTATCCCAATATAGGAAAAAATCATTTGCGTATAAGGATCCTCAAGGATTCTGGGAGCTTCCTATAAGTAATTTGACAATAGGCAAAATGACTTTCCCATGGGGCGGCGGCGGGTATTTCAGATTGTTGAACAGAACTCTATTCCGCATTGGAGTACAAAGGATTCTCAAAAAAGAGCGTGGATATATGTTTTATATACACCCATGGGAAATAGACCCCAATCAACCGCTTGTATCAGATGCCGGTTTTTTCTTCAGATTCAGGCATTATCTTAACCTGGGCAAATGCGAGAGTAAATTGTCATCATTTATTGAGTCATTCCAAGACTGTTCTTTTCTGACATGTTCACAATATTTGAAATCCTTAGATAATATACAGAAGCCTTGATAATAAACTTGACACACATAATAGATGACACTGGAGGGCGTTCAAACCATATAAAATGAAAATTAGAAAAATTATAAATCAATTGAAATTAGGGTTGTTGTATCCGGATTACGCACTGCATAAATTTAGGAAGATTGTCAGGGGTCGGGGCTTGATCCACTTGGATTATCGTTTGAAAAGTGGTTATAGCCTACCGCCAACGACGGTGAGCTTTAATCTTACTTTTCTTTGTAATTTGAGATGCAAGATGTGTGGTCAGTATGGGGAGACCGGAACATATAACGATATGGACGCCTCCACATTAAAAAAAATGCTGTCACTTGATGAGCTGAAAAGAGTTATAGACGAAATCTCATTTGCGAAACCCGGTATATATATATGGGGAGGGGAGCCATTTTTACATCCGAATTTTATTGAGTTTGTCGAGTATATCAAAAAGAAGAAATTAAACTGTGTGGTTAATACGAATGGTACATTACTTGAGCGTTACGCAGTTCAACTTGTGGATATCGGTCTGGATAGTATAGATCTATCAATAGACGGACCGCAATCGGTTCACGATGAAATACGAGGCGTGTCCGGCACCTTTCAAAAGGTAGTTGCAGGCATAGAAGCCATTTCAAGGGCTAAAAAAAGCGGCCGCACTAAAAGACCTTTTATAAAACTTATTTCTGTTATTACTGAAAATAATTATGAGCATCTGGATCAAATTATACAAATTGCAAAAAACTACGATATAAATTACATTGAATTTGCATACGGTTGGTTTGTGAATCAAACAATGGGTGAGAAGACAGATAAACTTTTTCAAAAAAATTTCCAATGTAATTCTACTTCCTGGAAGGGATTTCTCATAGATAGCCACTCGCTTAAGGATCGTAATCTTAAGAAAATAGTACAAAGAATAAAAGAGGAAAGGAGTAATGGCTTATTTATTAACTTCGCTCCCGATGTAGACCTGGAGTACATAGATGAATATTATCGCAATCCTCAGTATATTCCCGGACAAAAGAAGTGTGTGTCGCCCTGGTTAAGGGCAGATATAAGACCTGATGGTGATGTAACACCCTGTAGCAGCTTCCCGGATTATATTGCCGGAAATGTCAGGGAAGAAAATTTCCTTGATATCTGGAATGGTCAACGTTTTAAAAAATACAGACAGGTTTTGAGAAAGAATAAGGTATTCCCTGTCTGCAGTCGATGCTGCGGGCTTTATAACTATTGATCAAGCTAAGTATTATTAAAAGAGAATAAATTGGAGGTCAATTAAATGAAAGTTAAAGCTATCGTTGAAGGAAGTACATTGAAATTAAAAATACCATTAAAATTTAAAACTAATGAGTTTGAAATAAATATTGCAGACGAATATTTACAGAGAGAAGAGAAAACGGTAGGGATTAAATTTCTTGATTCTCTCTGGGAAACTATAGGAGATTTACCGCAGGAGAATGTGAATTGGAAAGGAGAATGGTATAGGCGCCTGGATGATAAGCATGAATAATTTTTTGATAGATGTAAATGTACTGCTGGATGCAATCTTCAAGCGAGACGTTAAAAGTGTAGTCGTTTTAGAAAAACTTGTTGATCTCGGTAGAGGGCTTTATATTACCGCATCAATGATACCAACACTCGATTATTTTCTAAAAAAGCATAAAGCTGATAAGAATAAATTTAAAGATATCTTTTTTGGTAAATTTAAAGTTATTACGTCAACAGGAAAAGAAGGGGCGGATGCAATAGGATTTATGGACGGGGAAGATGCCCTGATAGCCCTTTCTTTCAAAAGAGTTTGTCCCCGGGGAGTAATAGTAACTAAGGATAGTAGTTTTGAATCATTTGGTCTTACTGTTTATACTCCAGTCAAATTACTGCCATTCTTGGAAGATAGTACTCCCATAAAGGACCGACAAATTCCCATGCTCGACCTTCAGGCAGAATATCGTCATATGCTTGAAGATATTGACCATGCAATATTGAATACCGTCGCTGAAACAAAATATATTCTTGGTCCGCAGGTAAAGGAATTTGAAGAAAAAATAGCTGAATATATTGGGGTAAAGCACTGCATCGGTGTTTCATCCGGCACAGAAGCATTGGTACTTTCGTTACGGGCTCTTGCTATAAAATTAAAAGGGCAGGAGTACTTCGACAGATCTGATGAAATCATTACCACACCATTTACCTTTACCGCTACGGGAGACGCTATTTTACGCTCAGGTGCAACTCCAGTATTTATCGACATAGACCCATTAACCTATAACATCGATTCAAAGAAAATCAGAGCATATCTTGCTCGAAACTCATCCCACGTAGTGGGTATACTTCCCGTCCATCTATACGGGCAATCATGCGAAATGGATGAGATTATGGCGATAGCCGGAGAACATAATCTATTTGTTGTAGAAGATGTGGCTCAGTCTTTTGGAGGGATGTGGAATGGTAAAAAACTTGGATCAATTGGCAATGCGGGAACATTCAGCTTTTTCCCATCTAAGAACCTTGGTGTTTTTGGAGATGGAGGGATGATATCAACGAATGATGATAAGCTTGCAAAACTTATGAGAATGCTCTTAAAGCATGGTGGAAAAGACAAATATAATGTTGCTCACATCGGTTATAACGCAAGGTTGGATACTCTTCAAGCTGCAATCCTTCTGGCAAAGTTCAAATATATTGATGAATTTAACGAAAAGAGAAGGAAAACAGCAGAGATATACAACAAAGAGCTATCAGGTATTAATGGCATAGTCTTACCACTGAACCATGAGCTATCAACTGAGAGCGATAACCTATATCACGTATATCACCAATATACGATCAGAGTGCTTAACGGGAGAAATGATCAGTTACAAACACACCTTAAGGAGAGGGGCGTCAGTACTATGGTCTATTATCCGGTACCGCTTCACAAGATGAAGGTGTTTGAGGGAAAAATGAAAATATTTGAAGGTTTGGAAAACTCTGAGAATGCTTCAAAAGAAGTCATTTCTCTACCAATGGAGCCATTACAAAAAGATGAAGACATAGCATACGTTATAAAATCTATTCATGAATATTTTAAAAATTGAAACTTGCATAATACTTGAGCATCTTGCTTTCAGTATCTTTTTCTGACTCCAGACCCAGGTGACTGACCCATGCTATTGGAGCAAAGCTAACCATTAACTTTAATCACATTGACTCACTTTATGAGGAATCTGGCAAAGAAAGAACCGGACATTTCAAAACATTCGCATAGGGATGTAGCACTGAAGATATTAAAACTACTACGAGGATCCTGAAAGGGGATATGTCGACTCAATCAAGAACATCAAAAGTGCTTGCCTTGTCCATGGGCAAAACACTTACCACGCTTGTTGCAATTGTCTCAGGTATGGTAGTCGCCAGGGTCCTTACGAAGCACGACTACGCAACCATACGGCAGACCATGCTGGCCTATCAGTTTGCGGTTCCTTTGCTGACCTTGGCTCTCCCGACAGCGCTCTATTATTTCCTGCCGGGGGAGAAAGATCATAATAAACGGGGCATATTAATAGATAACCTGACCCTTCTCTCTATTATGGGTGCCGTGTTCAGTATATTTCTTCTCGCAGGCGGCAATAAGCTGCTTGCCTGGCGTTTCAGCAATCCTGATATCGAGCAAACACTTTTCTGGATGATCCCTTACCCCATTTTTACTCTGCCTGCGGCCCTTCTGGGCGCTGCTCTTGTTGTCCAGGGTAAGGTGAATACCCTGACTATATACAATATCCTATCCGGTCTTTTACTGACAATCTCTATTATCGCTGCCTGCATCTTCACCAAGAGCTATAGTGGGCCAATCTTGGCACAGGTTGTTTTTGCAATAGCAGCCTTGCCGGTGGTGCTGTGGCTGGTTTTTTCAAGTGTTCCCGGAAAGTTCAGGTGGCCGGAAATGGCTTCCATGAAAGCGATAATTAAATATTCAGTGCCTATGGGGCTTGCCGGAATGCTGGGAACTATATCCCTTCAACTGGACAAGCTGATAGTCTCGTCCATGTGCACTCCTGAAGAGTTTGCCGTTTACGCCAATGGGGCGATTGAGATACCACTGATGGGGATCGTTACCGGTTCAATCTCCGTGGTGATTCTTGCAGATATGAGAAAAATGATTGTTGCCGGAAAAAATGACGAAGCGTTGGCTCTGTTTTGTAAGGCTGCAGAGAAAGCGGCGTGGATTCTGGTACCAGCGATGCTTTTTCTGCTCGTTAGCGGTGATTCATTTATTAAGGTGTTATTTTCGGAAAAATATTCCGGTAGTGTACTGCCGTTTCGACTCTATCTCCTGATTTTGCCTGTGCGCATTGTTTCTTATGCTTCTATTATCATGGCTATCGGTAAACCCAGATTGATCCTTTATAGAAGCATGATAGGGTTGGCGCTGAATATTGGATTGAGTATCCTGTTGGTAAAGATGCTCGGTTATCTTGGGGCGATAATGGCCACACTTATTGTTATGTACCTGTGGGCAGTTCCATATAATCTGTATTTCATCAACCGGCATTTCCAGGCTGGTCTTTATAACGTAGTACCTTTTGGGAAGATTACAAAAATTTTGATTTTCACACTCCTGCCCACTGGCCTGATATTACTGGCAGAGAACTTTGCACAGGTTTCTTCGCCAGTGTTGAAACTACTGATAAATACAACCATATTTTTCGGAATCATGATGTTTTTTTGGAATGGCAAAATTTATTCGTTTTCAACGATCTTCAAGCGTGTTCGTTCAGTTTTTTGATGTTAATGGTTCGGGGTTGGAAGAAAAGAATAATGCTGAAAAAGCTACTGTCATTTCATTTGCGAGTTTGCTGGAAGCTATTATTCCGGCTTTTATCATCGGCATTGCTAATTTTAGTATAGATAACTTTGTGTTTTTGCTTTTATTGATATCTAAGTGTCAGTATTTAAGTGGTTTACGAATGCCATATTTTGTGTTTATGATAAAGGGGTATTCACTTTACTCAGGTGCCTACAATATATAGTTTTAAAGGGCATGGAAGACTATTGCAGATAATATCGAAGCTTTCATCGAGCAATCTATAGAGCCGGGTAGCGTTGTACATACCGATGACTGGGGGGGGCTATGCTGGTATAGAAAAGAAGGGCTACCAACTAGGTGGTAGCCTTCATGGCGACATAAGCCACGAGCACCTTGACTACTACCTCGATGAGTTCACCTTCCGGTTTAACCGGCGGACATCGAAATCTCGTGGCAATGCTATAGTTTGGTACAACAAGCCGTTCATGTAGACCCTGTGCCATTCAAAGCAATAGTCAAGCATGTTCGAGATCGTAGAAGGAAAAAGCACAAAATATAGTAGGTACCTGAGTAAAATGAATACCCCCTTTTATGATAATTACGGTCTCCTTTACTTGGAGTTTTTAGGTAATAATTAATCATGATTAAGAGTATTGTAATAAAAATATTATCTGAAAAAACTATATGTGAAATAAGAAGATTAGGTGCAAAGAAATGGTTACAGTTTTTTACAGCACAAAGAATTTTGAGGATTAATTCCAATGTTCCGTGGCCTTGTCACTGGTCATCAACTATTCACGGTGTTGACAAAATAAAAATCAAATCCTTGTTAGGGTATCCAGGTTTTCAGCCGGGGCAATACATACAAGCATCAAATGGGATTTATATTGGTAATAACGTTCGGTTAGGCCCAGGAGTGAAATTGATATCAGCAAATCACAACTTATATGATTTTGAAAAACATGACATTGGGAAACCTATAATAATAGGAGATAATTGTTGGATTGGTGCTAATGCTATAATTTTACCAAGTGTAGAGCTTTCAAATCATATAATAGTAGGCGCGGGTTCCGTAGTTACTAAGAGTTTTAAAACTGACAACACAATAATTGCAGGGGTGCCAGCAAAGAAAATTAGAGAAATTGGTAAATACAAAGGGAAACTTCCAAAGAACACATTTATAATTAATAAATAATATGTCATGAATTCTGAATTACACTATTGAATAAAATCAAATGTGTGCTCTGTCTATATGCGAGATAAATGAATGATTTGAATATGAAACTAATTTTGGTAAAAAATAGGGAGTAAGTATTATGAATTTTTTTTCAATTAATTTAATTAGACGTTTCTTGATTAGACGATACGGATTTGTGGACGGAATACCTTTTGAGTATTGGAAGAAAGGTTTTGGAAACGATGATTCTGGGAAAAAAATATTTTGTCTTTCTACGGGCAGAGCTGGAACGGCAACATTGGCAAACATTTTTTCTTGTAGCAAAAATGTACTATCTCTTCACGAGCCAGTGCCAAATCTACATAAACTAAATAGGTTATCATATATTAGTGAGGCTAAAGATAACGGTATTCTATCAGAAGTAGTATTTATAGCCAGGAACGATCTAATTCGATATGCCAAGAACAGAAAATTCATATATTTGGAAACGAGCCCTCAAGTTACTTTTTTAGCAAACCATTTAAATGATAAATTTGAAAATTGTTATTATATACATCTCATAAGAAATCCCTTTGATGTTATTTATTCTGGTCTTAAACGTAAATGGTATGATGGCCATTCAAACGATTATGGAAGAATTACGCCTGCCAAAGGTTCACCTTTTTTTCTTGATTGGACATCTATGTCCTTGATTGAAAAAAATATCTGGCTTTGGGCTGAAACAAACAATTGGATTGAATTATTTATTAATAGGAGCAAAGTGAAATTTATTCGTATTAAATCTGAAGATATATTTTGTAACAATCAAGAGGTAGTTTGTGATTTAATCAAATTTATTGGTTGCGAGATTATTGATAATTCAATAATTGAAAATATTTTAAACAATAAGATTAATCAACAAAAAACAGGAGAAAAAATATCATTTAGAGAATGGAGCAAAAAAGAAAAAAAACTTTTTGAGAAGTTAGCGTTACCCATTGTTGAAAGATACAGTATTGATTTGGAATAATACAATTGGAGGACATGCTAAAAGACTTTCATTTTTCTGAAGAGGTTTTGAACAAACAAATCGATATACTTATGTTATAGAAGGCTTGAGTAATACCGATAAAGTGTTTTCATGTTTTAGAGAAAATGTAAAACGTGAAACAAGAACGGCAGAAAAAAGTGAGGGTTTATAAGGAAAATAGTGTCGAAAAGTTTTTAAGCATAAATAAACTGACGTTTGAAAGGCAGAATTTATTGACACCTTACAGCATGGATTTTCTAAAAAGGCTTGACCGTGCTTGTGAAGAAAACAATTGTAGGAATATCTTTTTCGCGGAGGATGAAAATCAACAAATCCATTCTGCGGCATACATTGTATGGGATAAACAAACCGCATACTACCTAATGGGTGGAGGCAATCCATCTTTGAGAAACAGTGGGGCTGCTTCCTTGCTGATGTGGGAAGCCATAAAATTTGCATCAACGGTAACAAAGAAATTTGATTTTGAAGGCTCAATGTTAGAACCTGTAGAAAGATTCTTCAGGGCATTTGGTGCAGTACAGAAACCATATTTTGCGATCACGAAGATAAATTCAAGACTCCTTAAACGGAGATACTACATTGACACAAAATTTCTTAGATTAAAAGATTGCATTCGAAGGTTGGTAAAACCAAAATGAATGTCTTGCCAATAGACTATCAACGGCTGCTCAAAGGTTATTACGAAGCAGAACGATTGCCCAGAGATTTTTCACCGGAGCGTATCGTTCCTGATTTTAGTTTTAATGTCCTAAATCCAATGGGTCTTCTTTATAAGCCGGTAGTGGATGATAACTTTCTTGAAAACGGCGGCAAGAAGCCAATATGGCCGAATGATAGGGAATTTGCGGTATGCCTTACACATGACGTTGATTTAGTGTCCCTGTATTCCTTAAAGGAGTTTACAAGAGCGAGGTGGAAAGGGGTTTCAGGGAATAAATCCGCCCTGAAAAGATTTAAAAATATACTGGGCATGGGTATGGACAGGCTTAGATATAAGGGGATAAAAGATCCTTTGCATTGCTACGAAAAATGGTTAAATGTTGAAGCTGATATGAATGCCCACTCTACTTTTTTTTTCTGGCCTGGTGCGCAAAGCATTACCAAGCCACACCCGACGGATTGCTCCTACGAATTGGATGACCCTGTTGTTTTTGATAATCAAAGATGCTGTGTGGCAGAAATGATAAAGGAAATTGACAGGCAGGGCTGGGATGTAGGATTACATCCTTCATGGTACTCCTTTAACGATACAGGAGAATTGAAACGACAAAAAGAACAATTGGAAAATGTGCTTGGACACGAAATAGTAAGTATTCGCCAGCATTATCTCCATTATGACATACGTATTACTCCCCGTGTGCAATCAGAAGCAGGATTTAAGTACGACTCAACTCTTGGACTCAACGATAATATTGGATTTCGCTTTGGTACCAGTTATCCCTGGAACCTGTACGATTTGGAAGCAGAAAATGAATTGCCTATAATAGAGATACCATTAATTGTGCAGGATAACGCTTTACTGCATTCAAATAAGGGAATGCGTCTGGATGAGGATACCGCTTTTCAATATGTTATTCAAATGGCCGATTCAGTTGAGAGGGTGGGGGGGGTGTTGACACTTCTTTGGCACCCAAACACGATTGTCAGGCAGGATTGGTGGAATCTTTATTTGAGGGCATTGAATTATCTCAAACAAAAGCAAGTATGGTTTGCTTCTGTAAAAGAAATAGGAGAATGGTGGACACAAAATAAGTGAAGGAGTAGCAAATGTGGAAAATATTATGACTTACTCAATAATTCGATATACATTAATTGTGGGATACTATATCAAAACGGAATAATATGAGTTTGCCATATTATATTTTTTCAGATTAATCTGGAGAATCAATTAATATTTCCCTAATAGAAAAAAAGGAAAAAGTTGAGATGAAGCATAGAACGAAGAAAGCCCTTGTCCTTTCCTATAATTTTCCACCAATGTTGAGTCCGGGAACTACAAGAGTGCTTAAGTTTGTCAAGTATTTACCCAAATACGGGTGGGAACCTCATGTCCTTACCCCAAATAATCCTAATCATAAATTTCTGCGGTATAACTATATTGATTTAGAAAAAGAGGGTATTAATACAAATAATGTCTATAGAAGTCGCATATGTAATATAGATCAGTTTATATATAAATATCGTTTACATAAGCTGATACCGGGAATCCTCCCGGATTATGCGATAGGTTGGATACCTTTTGCGGTACAAAAGGGCAAGGAAATAGTAGAGAACGATAATGTAGATGTGATATTTCAGTCTGTGCCACCATTTACTTCATTACTTGCCGGATACCTTCTTAAAAGACTTACTGGTAGACCGTGGATAGTAGATTTGCGAGACATGTGGTCTTTAGTGAATGGGTTAAGGAAGGGATACCGCAAAAAGATAGACTTGTATTTAGAGTGGAAGCTGCTCAAACATGCAGATTGCATTATAACGGTTAGTAAAGTTTTGGCAGAACATCTTATGAACTCGAATAAATACAAAATGCCTATTGTAGTTATTGAAAATGGGTATGATAGTGAAGATTATAAAGATTTACAAATTCAACATAACGGACAGTTCAGGATTGTTTATACTGGAGGTTTTTATTCCGGTACTCAGGATCCAAATGGATTCTTCTCTGCATTATCTAATCTTATAGGTCGAGACAAAGTAAGAAAAGACAAGCTGAGTGTAAGGATTGCTACTAGCAGCCATACATACATTAAAAAAGTAATTGGGGCTTATCCATTGTTAAATGATGTGATTACGGTTTTACCATATATGCCTTACAAAGAGAGTCTGGAAGAGCAAATAAATGCTTCTGTTTTACTATTTGTAAGAGGCAAGAATGTCGAAAGTTTAGGAGTTTGCGGGGTAAAGCTATATGAATATCTTTTTGCAAAAAGACCTATCCTTGCTTTAGCACCAAGAAATTCTCTGTCTGCCGAGGTTATTGAACGATATAATGCTGGAAGAGTAATGGCACCTGATAATATTTCAATGATTGAAGATTCGATTATGTTCTTTTATAGAGAATACCAGGAGAAAGGTTTTGTCAACTGTAAGAGTGACAGTACCGCCATTTCTCAGTATGACAGATATAAGCTAACAGGTCTACTTGCAGAGGTATTTAATGATGTGGTTTCGATTTGAGTTATGAAAGTAAAATATCTATATTAGGTATTCGATGCTGGACGTTAATGACAGGTATCGAGCATCGTATTGCTATTGAAAAGGAAATCCAGTGAAGACGTCTAAAAAAGTTGCCTTTATAATGACAGCTTTCCCATCTATAGCTGAAACATGTGTAACCAGAGAGATGGTGCAGTTGAGACAGATTGGCATGGATTTATCAATATTTTCTCTTCGGCAACCCAGGGAACGAGAAGCCCATAAAGATGCAAGGAGTCTTCTTGATATTACGATATATTCAAAATGTCTTTTTGGCAAGAGCCTGATCTACGCCAACCTTCATTTTTTCTTCTTAAGAACTATACGCTACATACAATGCATATGTTTTTTGTTTTCCAAACTTAAATCGCCAAAAGATTTTCTTTTTAACTTATTGGTATTTCCCAAGGTTGTATATTTTGCATCCATTGCCTTAAAAAAGGATGTTCAGTTGCTTCATGGCGAAAAAGCTCTTCACCCGGCAACGGCAGCGTACATCATCTCGAAACTGACTGACATCCCATTTAGCTTTTCTGGGCATGCCTATGACATCTATTTAAGGACAACGGGTCTGGAAGAAAAGATAAAGAGTGCCAGGTTCATAATTACATGCACTAAGGATAATGAACGGTATTTAAGTGGAAAATATCCTGATTCTGTAAATAGCAAAATTCGTGTGATTTACCATGGCGTTGACCTCAATATCTTTAAAACTCTTTCTGGTGGGAACGTTGACCATGGTAATAATGGTAGTATATTTAATATCCTGGCAGTAGGTTCTCTTCTCAAGTGTAAGGGTTTTGATTATCTAATAGATGCCTGTGCTATTCTAAAAGATAATGGTAGTAAATTTAGGTGTAAAATTGCGGGAAATGGTCCGGAAATGAAAAAGTTGCGGGGGATGGTTAAAACTCTTGATTTGTGTGAGGAAGTTACGTTTGTGGGGAAAATACTTCAGGATGAATTGCTTCCTCTATATAACGATGCTAACGTTTGCGTTCTTCCTGCTATTATTGATATTCATTTTGGAATTCCAAACGTACTCTTGGAAGCAATGGCTATGAAGTGCCCTGTTATTTGTACTCCACTACCGTCTTGTAAAGAGTTTTTATATGATGGGAGAAACGGTTATATCGTACGGGAGAAAGATCCATCCGCATTAGCAGATGCCATAGGGAAGCTTATAGTTAACAAAGAATTGGAAATTAATTTTGGAAAAGAAGGATTGAAGATAATTAAAGACCGGTTCGATGGCAGGAAGAATGCTATGGACATGTTTAAAGTGTTTGACAGTATCTTATATACGAAATGAAGATGAAACTACTTATTATAATAGACGAACTGGAACCCGGTGGAGCAGAGCGTTTGGTTGTTGAATATGCAAAGAATCTGAGTGAGGAAAAATACGACATAAAGGTTTGTTGTCTTGTCAGGGGGGGGGTGTTTGCGGAAGAGCTGAAAGAATGTAATATTCCGGTGATAATTCTTGGCAAAAAATTCAGGTATGATGTTTCAATCATTATAAAACTTGTGCGTTTAATATTAAGGGACAAACCTGATATAGTCCACACACATAAATTCGCGGCAAATACGTGGGGTTCACTTGCTGCTGTAATATCAGGTGTACCAAAGATTTTTTGTACTGAGCATAATGTAGATACATGGAAAGGTGCTCTGGAGTTTCTAATTGACAGAATTAGAGTACGATTTATTACCAAGGATATAACAGTGTCAAATGAGGTTTATAATTTTTATAGAACTAAAGCTCGATTACCAGTTAATAAGCTGCTCACTATCTACAATGGTATTGACCCTGATACATATTCTGTATTCATAGACAAGGATAAGAAATTAAAAGAACTGGGAATAAGCGATGGGAAACCTGTTGTTGCTAGTATAGGGCGACTTGTTCCACAAAAGGCACAACATATCTTTTTAGAAGCAATAAAGATTCTAAAGAGTAGGGGAATAACCGCAGAATATATTTTTGTAGGGGATGGCCAGATTAAGGATGATTTGGTTCGTTTGTCTATAAAGTTGGGCATATCTGGTGAAACTAGATTCCTTGGCTTTAGAAAGGACGTACAAGAGTTAATGGCAATAACTGATCTTGCCGTTATCACATCCGTCCGGGAAGGATTTTCTGTCGCATTATTAGAGCTCATGGCTACAGGTGTGCCGGTTGTGGCTACAGACGTTGGTGGAAATAGTGAGGCTATGGTTGATGGAGAGACGGGGATTATTGTGCCGGCACTATCTCCTGTAGCAGTTGCAGATGCGATGGAAAAGTTGTTGACAAATCCAGAGCTACGGTTTGACATGGGTAAGAAGTCAAAAGAGAGAGTAAAAAAATATTTTACCGTTAAGAAGATGATCGAAAAAACGGAGGCCTTATATGGGTGAGTTGGTAGGTGGTGATTTTTTTGACATCATCAAGCTTATAGTAGGGGTACCTTTAGGTATTATTATGATGGTACGTGGGGTATCAAGAATACAAGAACTATTTCTTTTTTTTGTATTCTTGATTCCCTTAGAAGTCATGTTGCCGACAAGGCTTCTGCCAATCCCCGGTATGACAGTGTCAAATATTCTTCTAATAGAATTAGTAATTTTGTTGTATTCTAAAAGGGAAAGGAGTAGTGACAGCCTTTTTTTCTCCACATCACTAGGTAAGCCATTTTTTTTCATTGTAGTATTCAACGCTTTACTGCTTCTTTGGGGAGTTGTTGAGTTTTTTTCAGATTTTGACTATAGTTTTATGGATTATTTTAACTACTATAAACGTGCAATTCTGACCCCATTTTTAATTTATATTGTCTCTGTCAATGTTTTTAAGAAAAGAGAAGATATAGAAAAAGCTATAACCATTATAGTAGTTGGGATTGTACTTGTGGGCTTACAGGCAGTCATGGAACATGCTACCGGTGACAGTCGCATTGAAGGATTGATGGGGCAACGAAATGCCGAGGGAGCGTTCTTTACAATGTACTTCTCACTATTACTCGCAATCTTATTTGGTGGTATCGGGAAGAAATTGAAGATAGTGATTTGTGCTGCCATAGCCCTTTCATGTTATGGCCTGGTGTTTACTCTGTCCAGAGGGGCAATGGTATCATTTCCGTTGGCGATTCTATTCTTGAGTGTCTTCAAATATCGTCGACTCCTTTTACCTTTGAGTATCTTGTGTGTTCTACTAATATACGTACTCCCAAAAACGATAAGTGAACGATTTAATCAAACATATGATGGCCCAAAAGCATCAGCATTAGAATTTGGTGCTGGGGCGAACATCAACGATAATCAAGAGTTGTTGGAAAATATGGACTCCAGTTCAGTTAAGAGAATTCTTATCTGGAAAGGTGCTTTAAGGGCGATTTCAGGAAGCCCTCTGTTTGGTATCGGTTTTCATAGATGGCCGTATGTTGCGTACGAACATACGGGTGTGGCGAAACTAAAATCACCACACAACATGTACTTAGAGATAATGCTGAATTCCGGCATTATTGGGTTGCTATTGTTTTTCTGGCTGTTTTATTCTGTCTTTAAAACAGCATATAGAGTAGCAGGACATTGTGATGATAAACTTTATGAAGCAATATGCTGGGGTTTTATGGGGTGTTTAGTAGCGTTTTTTCCTATTAATATGTTTGGATCACACATGCTTAGATATCAGGAAACAGGTTACTTATGGATACTGATTGGTATGGTCATGCGGTTGGGTATAATGACAGATAAATGCAGAAAAGAAAATTTGTATGTCAAAAAATATATGCTACATCATTGATAATCTACATACTGGGGGTATGCAGCATCAACTTGTGAAACTGCTATCACATATGGATATGTCTATATATAATCCAAGTGTCTGTTACTTATCAGAGATAAATACTGACTACCTACACACTTTGAATGAGTTACGGATTAAATCCTTTCCCGTTGAAATATTAAAACTCTGCACACCAAATATTTTGATAAAACTCTTGAGTCTTTCATCAAAATTAAGAAAAGCAGATATCCATATTGCTCATACTTATGGTACTCATGCGCATATTGTTGGTACTTTGGCTGCAAGGTTTGCAGGAATTCCAATAGTCGTTGGCAGCCGAAGAGACCTGGGTGTTAAATTTACTAAACTACATTATCCGGTTTATAGATTTATTAACATGTTTGTAGACAGAACAATGGTGAATTCAAACGCAATTAAGCACGCGATTAAATGTACTGAGGGTATGCCATATGATAAGTTAGAGGTGGTATACAATGGAGTTGATAAGCCAGCCGGAGGAAAAATTGTTGAGAGGAGTTCAGTATTACAGTCATTAGGGGTCGACGAAGGTAAAGATTTAATCGGTGTGGTTGCAAATTTTCATCTATGGAAAGGTCATCGTTACTTAATTGATGCTGTTAAGGATATCTTAAACAAGCACCCAAACTTACATTTCGTATTAGTTGGCGATGGCCCAATAAAAAATAAGCTTGTTACACATGCATCTAGCCTGGGAGTGTTACATGCTATTAGTTTTGCAGGCACCAGGGATGATGTTATGGAGATACTTCCTTTCTTTGAAGTCAGTGTACTTCCTTCTCTCACTGAAGGTTTTTCAAACACCATACTTGAATCAATGATTTCAGGTGTTCCTGTAGTGGCTACTTCTGTTGATGGTAATCTTGAAATCATAAAGGATATGGAAACCGGTGTTCTTGTCCCTCCCAAGGATCCACTGTCTCTTGTAAAGGCTATTTGTTTTCTTATAGAGAATAAGGTTTGTGCAGATGCCATTGCTAAAAAAGGGCAAGAGTTCGCTTTATCTAAATTTTCTTCAAAAAGAATGTTTGGACACGTTCACGAGATGTACTCGGAATTACTAGCTCGGAAGGGATGAAATGGAATGGCAAACATAATTGATTATTCCTACATGATTAGGAGGATTCACCCCAGACAAATCTTGCATAGGGTAAGGAAACTAAGTGCTGCTCGTATCGAGAAGATAGGTTTTCATCGCAATAAAACCACTATATCTAATAATAAATTTTTTTCAGCATTCCGAAATGACTTGAGAGAAACTATAGAAATAGAAGACAGTGCAAAAGAAGGAGAATATTTAGATTCTACAAAGTTACTCTTAAATCATATGGTTGAAAGGAGTAACCCTTCATTCTTCATTGAGAAAGATTCATTAGGGAAGATAAAAAAAATAGTCAATGGGAATTTCTCCAGTACGGAAAGGAGTGTAGTTTCAAATGCAGATAAAATAATCAATGATCCATCTTATTCATTCAAGCTCGATGATGCTGGAGATAATAGCGCGTTGTGGGCGGAAAAGGATAAAAATGGCAAGGAGGTAGTGCTGGGGATTAATGCTTTCAGACCTTTTTTATTCCAGCTTTGCAAGGCATATTGCTATACTGAAAAAGTCCAATATCTACAGAAGGCATGGGACTTGATTTGTGAGTGGATTGCGCATACACCCTTAACAAACAATGTTGCATGGTCAAGTTTTGCGATATCAAGAAGGTTGATGGAGTGGATGTGGGCATACAACCTACTCCTGCATTCTCGAGTTATCAGCAATGATGATAACCTGATATTCTTAAAATCTATATTGCTTCAGACAAGGCGTTTGTTTAAAAGGATTGAGTATGATGTCATGGGCAATCACTTACTCTTAAATGCTGAATGTTTGTTCTGGATGGGTATATTATTCCCGGAATTTACAGATTCTGATAAGTGGGTAAGCAAGTCACTCCGCATCTTAAGTGAAGAGATTGACAACCAGGTTTATGATGATGGGGTTCATAAAGAGCAGTCGATTCATTATCACCTGTTTGCAACAAATACATTCATAGAGATTATCCTTCTTGCCAGATTAAATGGTGTTAAGATTAATGAAAAGATTGAATGTAAGGCAAAGAAGATGGTGAAGTTCCTTGCACGCGTTATGAGGCCTGACGGTAAAATTCCACTTTTAGGGGACTCTATGTGGAGCAATGAATTAAGCATTCAGGACGTAATTTGTTATGGAAGCATCATGTTCACTGATGAGGGGTTAAAGCGATTTGCAGGAATATCTGGGTTTACAGAGAAGGCTCTATGGCTTTTTGGCCCTACTGCATTTAGAACCTTTAATTTGTTGGAGGTGTCATCGGTAATTGAGAAAAAAGATTTCATTTTTAAGAATACGGGATATGTCATCTCAAGAAATAGCTGGGGAAAAGGTGCACATTATATGGTCTTTGACTGTGGTCCATTTGGTTTGCACCAAAACCCTGGCCATGGACATGCTGATGCATTGAGCATTGAGCTTTGTGTCTTTGGTAAGCCACTTATTGTCGATCCCGGGGTGTATACGTATGAACCTGGTAGATGGAGGAGTTTTTTTCGTGGCACTTCAGCTCACAATACTGTAGAAATTGATGGGATTGATCAGACTCCTTTGTGGGGTGCATATAAGGCCGGTAGGATGGCAAAGACGCAAGTTAAAGAGTATGTGTCTACAGACGGATATTGTCTTGTATGCGCGGAGCATGATGGATATTCAAGAAACAATAATCCGGTGTTTCATCAACGTCAGATTCTTTTCGCAATGAGAAAATACTGGATTATTGATGATTTTTTTAATGGCAGGGGCGAACATACATTTAATACGTTCTTTCATTTTGTTCCATGTCATGTAAGGAGTGAAGATAATAATGTAACGGCTGAAATGAGAAATGGTATCAACGCCGCTATTTATCCGGTCAGCCTTAGCAACTTGCATCTTCAAGTTTCAGAGGGTCTTACTTCGCCTGTTCAAGGATGGGTATCTAATGTTATTTATGAAAAGAGACCTTCACCGGTCGCCACATATACAACGGAAGCAAAATGTCCGCATAGGTCATTATTTGTAATCTATCCTACTCAAGATGTGGATGATAACATTTTGAGCGTAACGGAAATCCAAAGTGCTCCAGAGGGAAAACTGAACGGTTTAACATTAGAAACAGACGAATTTGTCGATTACTATATTACTACCTTAAATAGTCATCAGGAATATTCTATAGAAGATTTTGTACTTAAGGCAGATACTATTTTCTTCCACAATGAGAGAAATAGTAATGCATGGGAACTGTTTTCAAACAATGGGTTCTTAGTCCTGAAAAAAAATACATTTATTGTTGAATCAGACAAAGGTTTTAAGTCCATAGAGATGAAGAGAAGGAATGAAAATCTTTATTTGTTTACGGATAATGCTGCAAACATAAAAATCTGGGATACATCGATTTCAAGAGTCTATCTAAATAACCGAGAAATTTCTTTCAGTCGTGAGGTGGATTGCATCCATGTTACAACATTAATAAATTAGCATTCTTTCATTGTTATATAATAATAGGTAGTTTGTAAGAAATTATGATAGAGCACGGAGATGTAGAGCAATAAAGAAGAAATATATAATACAGAAAATTGCTAAATCTTTACTGCTGTGTATATCGAGAGACTGAAAAATTGTGCGATGCTAACAAAATTCAAGTATTTTGCAAGTAAATCAAAGATTGTCATCATTGTATACAGCATTTACGATAACTGGCGGAATAAGAGGAGATTTAAAGCAGGTCAGACAGTAACATCATCCGGATCAACACACGAAAAGATGTCGTTGACAGAAATTATAAACTACGTTAATCAGGTGTTCGGTGATTATCTCACATATTCTAATATCACTACTAGCATGCTCAGAAACAAGAGAATTCTGGGATTGTTATTGCAAAGACTTGTATTTTTCTCGGAGATATATATTGATGTAAAGTCTATTCACGTAAATAAGAGATGGAAGAGAGGCAGTAAATTCATTGATTAATGTAGAATTTTATAATTGCTAGTGCTACGGAGGATAGGTTGGAGCTGTATTTTTTTTTTGAGGTAGATAATAAGGTCTAGTGCATGCCTGTTAAAGCCTCATGTCGTGTTTCTGTCAATGATTCCTGTTTTGTAAAGTTGTTGTCAAATGATGGATTATCATATAGGTTTCCTGTGATGTGACAATTCTATCACCCCTCACGTTCTTGTTTTTACCTTACACTTCCAACGATTTTTATTAAAGTTTTTCTCTGATGTGACGATAAGAACTAAGTTATATATAAATTATTACAAAAATATTTTGACTAATTTAACAGTCGAATGTGAAGATTAAGCGTCTCTGTTGTGACACTGGTTTTACATAAAAATGAAAAATACTAAACATGCAAAGTTAGATTATAGATCAATAACGTTAGTTGGCATTATTGGGATATTACTTTTTGTTATATATCAGAGGCCTATAACATGGGTGTTTGCTGAGTGTTACAAAAGGGGTGAATATTCACACGGGCTTTTAGTGCCATTTATATCACTGTTTCTTATTGTTCGAATTTGGCAATCGCTTTCTTTTGCGACAGAAACTACTTATAAAATTCGTTGGCCGATTTCATTAATGACTATCGCTTTATTAGTGCAATTAATCTGCCTGCGTGCGGAAATATATTTTATTTCGGCTTGGTCGTGTATCCTTCTTATCTTTAGTTTAGTCTGGTATTTTCAGGGAAAAGAGAATGCACGCAAACTGGCCTTCCCTATTTTTTTTCTCCTTGTCATGGTGCCGCTTCCGGGATTGTTCATAGACACAGCAACATTTCCCCTTAAATTGCTTGCTGCCGAGGTCGCTTGCAGGATTTCTGAAATACTGGGAATAGTAGTCGTTCGAGATGGCGTTACTCTGTTTCTGAGTCAAGGCTCTTTACTTGTAGGAAATCCGTGTAGCGGGATACGGTCTTTATTGGCACTTTCTACCTGTGCTATCCTTTTCTCCTATATAATGCCTGGAAGTCTTACAAGGAGAATTATTCTAGTTTTTACGAGTATTCCGATTGCAGTGTTTACAAATATTACAAGAGTAACTGTATTATGTATAGTCGCGAGTTATAAAGGTACTGAGATTGCGACAGGTACGTTCCACGATGTGTCCGGGTTCATCATGTCAATTTTTGGAATTATTATAATTGGTTTAATAGGGAAATATTGGTTATGTCCAGCTATTGGAAAAAAGGCTTAGTAATTAGCGTTATCCTGGTTTGTTTTGCGTGTTACTCATATGTATACAGGCCGATAGATTTAGGTTTGGATAATATGAGGCTGGATAAGTTTCCCAGGGAAATTGGAGACTGGCATCTCCTACGAGAAATGCCTATGGCGGAAATAGTAGAAGGAGTGCTTGAACCGGATGGATATATCATGCGTGAATATGTAGATAGTAACAACGAAAGAGTTTTGCTTTGTATCGTGTATCATCAAAACCATAGATGGGGTGCTCATCATCCCGAAACGTGTTACCGCTCTTCCGGTTGGGATGTGGGGGGCACCACAACAAACAACATATTTGCAGAAGAGTGTCGTGTGGTTAAGTCTAGGAAATTTGAAATAAATAACCTTGCTGATAATCAAATAGTGCTGTATTGGTTTTACGCTTCTGGAGATAAACAGACGGGGAGCAGATTAAGGCAAATGTTAAGTATGATATGGAATGGATTGATATATAACAATTCTGAGGGTGCTCTAATTCGGATTTCAACATCGGTAAAGCATAGTCGTGATGATGCATTAAGCAGACTAGACAAGTTTGGACAAAGCATAGTGACTGTACTTCCCAAATATATTTCAAGTGAAAATTAATTATATCCAGCTAAAAACAGATGTTTGAATACGTATTTTTTTTATCTTCTTTTATTGTAATGTATGTATATTGCGGATATCCAATTATGCTGTCATTATTGAGTTGTCTATTTTCAAAGCCTGTAAGGCAGGGACACTTAGAACCAAAGGTGACGATTATCATCACTGCTTACAATGAGGAAAAGAATATTAGGCAGAGGATAGAAAATTGTATGGATTTAAACTATCCGAAAGAGAAGCTAGAGATTATTGTTGCCTCTGATTGTTCTACGGATAATACAGACAAGATAGTTAAGGATTACAAGATGGCAGGAGTGGTATTATGTAGGTTAAAATCCCGTGGTGGCAAAACTTTAGCACAGAATACGGCAGTTTTGATAGCAACTGGAGAGATAATTATTTTTACTGATGCTACTACTCATTGCAGGGGAAATATGATTGTATCCATTGTGAGGAACTTTGCAGATGAGGAGGTTGGTTGTGTTGCTGGAAGACTTAAATACTATTCAGAAGGATCCCTGGACTCTTCTGTAAGTGGAGGAGAAGGGCTATTTTGGAGGTATGAAAACTTCATGAAGAAAAAAGAGAGTTTAGTTTCATCTATTATTGGAGCAGATGGGCCCCTATATGCAATTAGGAAAGGCTTATACGTGCCTTTGAGGGATTATGTAATCAGCGATCTTGTTGTGCCTCTTAAGATTGTTAGCCAAAGATATAGATCTGTGTATGAGCCAAATGCAATCGCTTTGGAAAAATCAACAACACTTTCGAAAAGTGAAATAAAATATAGGTGTAGGGTGGTTCTTCGCGGGTGTAGGGGTATTTGGGAGGTAAAAGAACTATTGAATCCATTCAAGTATGGCATCTTCACACTTCAAATATTTTCTCACAAATTGTTGAGATGGTTTGTACCTATATTACTTGTATTAGCTTATATTAGCAATGTTTGTCTAGTAGATAAGCATATTTTGTATACCTTGTTTTATGTAATGCAATCGGTGTTTTACCTTTTTGCATTAATAGGTTATGGTCTTGAGAGAAAAGGTAAAAATGTTCGATTGTTTGCTACGCCTTTTTACTTTTGCATTGCAAATCTTGGTGTTTTGTGGGGTCTTGCATTATTTTTTTCTGGGCGTAAGCTGATAACCTGGGATACCTCTAGATAGCTGATGCCCCGATAATGTGTTAAAATTAGTTCACTCCTGCTGAATACCTTATTTTGGTAGGAATTTGTCTAAATAAAGAATCATTTTATAAATGTTTTTTACGAATAAAGCAAATCATAATCAATATTTTGTTTTGAGAAAAACAGTATCATATTAATACAAAAACCTAAGTCTTGATTCTTGTTATGCCCCGCACAAGCAAACCAGTTTAATAATAACGGTTGAACACACAATCACTTATCACGTTTCTTTCGTATTGCCTCCGTTCTGGTACTTATTTTGCTTATATATCCTATATCTTACGTAAAGTAGAGGAGTCAGAACTTATCATACATTTCTTATTGGTGTAATTTAGACAGTTTTGGAGGTAAATACGATGAAAAATTGTATTCAAATAGTACTATTAGCTACATTGTTTATATGTTTAATTACGATGAGGCTAAATGCTGCAATAGAGTCTTCTCATCCTAGATATCTGGTTAAGGGTTCAGATGATAACCTTGTTGACATAGCTGAATTAAGATTAAGGTGTAGTGGAAGTTTCAGTTCTGAATATCAACAAATGAAGAACTATTGTGATAGCAAGTTATCAACATCAACTTCAGGTTTTATACAGAAACATTACATGAGATTGTTACGTAATTATTGCTTTATGAACCTGGTTAATAAGGATGGATTAATTTCTCCAGTATCTTCAGCAGATTTATCAAATTACAGATCTAGAATTATTCAATTAGCAGATGAATTAATTTTACTCGGTCATGGAGGAGAACGTAAAGAAACTCAGGGTGTAAGATCATTGGCATATGTTGTAGACTGGTGTTATGATTATTTAATGAACAGCGAACCAACTAAGCTAGCTTCTTACATGGACATAATGTATGAATGGGGACAGTACCATCTGACTGCTATGACATTTGTACATTGGGACGGTAGCAAATGGGTCGGTGATCCATATCACTCTTCATACAATAATCATCAGATTGAAAACCTTACCGGATTACTTATGGCTTACGTCACCCTGTACGGGCATAGCGGGACAGGGTGGGGTGAAACAGAGCTGGCCAAGTGGTGGGTAAAAGCTAATCCGGATACAGGGCAATGGAGTGATATTGAAAACTGCCTTAAACAGGCAGGTAAAGATGGCGGCTGGTATGAAAGTGTTAATTATGCATTGACTATGTATTATCACTCTATGGAGTATGTAGAAATTCTTAAAGCGGCAACTATTGAGGAAAGAGACGAATACACAGGTAATTCAATGCTGGAAAATACTCCCAAATTTTACCTATACACCCTCAGGCCGGATAATATGACCACTCTTTTCGGAGGAGGTGATTTTAACGGATATTCAGCAACGTCCAGTGGTGAAAAACAAAAGTTTGGTATTTGGATGGCTTCATACGAAGGTGATGGATATGCAAATACACTAATCGAAGGAGTACCTGGATGGGCACCTAAGCCCAATTATAACCAGTGGCCTTTATATATTATGTATTATAATAAAAACCTGAGTAAGCCTGTTATCGCTGATATGGCGAAATCTGCTAAATTTGATGGACCTGGTCTGGCTGTTATACGAACAGGATGGGAGCTTGGAAATCCTGATTCAGATGATATTGTAATTTTCTATAGCGGAGGACGTCCACTATATGGCGGGTGGAAGGAATGGCAGGCTGGTAATTTTGAAATATGGCATAAAGGAATGCTTGCTCTTTCGTCTGGACGATACAATCTGAACAGTGATCCTCATAATAGTAATTATAGAATGAGGACTGTTGCTGGGAATTGTATAACGGTGTATCAGTCAGGCGAAGATTTTGGTGGCAAGCCAAATGATGGTGGACAGAAATGTACTTCACTTGAAAAGGGTTATTACCAAAAAACTTATTCTCCGGATGGTTCAGGATACAAATATCCTGATTTTACCAATTGGGATTATAGCGGTGGAAGAATGTCCAGGTTTAAATATGATGAAACAAAAGGATACACATACATAATGAGCGATCTTGAAGATTCATACCATGACGATAAAATTAATAATTTAGACAGAGCTTTAGTATTCTTTAATGATGGTTATTTAATTATGTTTGATAGAGTAACGGCTTCTTTCGGTAATTATGAAAAACGCTGGACGCTGCATTCGCAACCAGAGCCAGGCATTGACGGTACCTGGACTGGAGGAGTTTCTCCAAATGCCCAGGGAGGAACACCAGGCCAAACATCTACGAATACAGATGAAATAGTTTTAGTGCGCTCAGATAACCATAATAATACTCCAAGATCTGGCAAGTTAATGCATAAAATATTATTGCCGTTAAGCCATACGGTAAGAAAGATTGGCGGGCCTGACCAAAGCGGTAATTATAACACAAGCGGGAGTTATGATTTTTTTGTTGATGGACAAAATTATCCATCAACAGATGCAAAGTATCGATTTCCGCTTGATTACACAAGGCGAGAGTCAGATCCGGGAAGATGGCGATATGAAATTATTCCGAGCGGTTCGAATCAAACTGACGAGTTTCTTAATGTGCTATATATAACAGAAAGTGGAACAATGGCACCAACTTCAATAATAGAAAATATTTCATCAACACATTATGGCAGTCATATTAAAGCGGATGATCCAATATGTGTTGTCTTTTCTAAAGATGGATCTGAAGATAATTCTGTTACTTTTGCAGTTACACAATCGTTTAGCGGAACTGCAAGATTTCTGATATGTGATCTTCAGGAGGCCAATTATGAAGTAAGAAAGAATGGAATGCCATTATCAGGCTATCAGGATGTCAATGTAGGCCTAGATGGAACACTATATTTTGAGGATACTTCATTTGGTCAATATAGTATTGGAATCAGTGGGACTACTGCCGATACAGACCCTCCTGCAGCACCGGTCGGTCTTCGTATTCAATAATGGAGCGAAAAGTGAGTAGGCCATGCAAAGCTGCTATAATGACTTGATAAGTAACACCGGTAGAAGTGAGAATGGGGAGTTGTAGAATAAGAATGGTTATAATAGGTTGTAACTGAAGTATAATTTTTTAAGGAGATATTGAATGAATTACCTGGTAACAGGAGCTGCAGGTTTCATAGGTTTTCATTTGTCCAGACGTCTGCTTGAGAGAGGCGATAGCGTTATTGGGATAGATAATCTTAATACGTATTATAATGTTAACTTGAAAAAAGACCGATTATGTAAACTGGAAGAAATTTCGGGATTTACCTTTCATAAATTGGATTTAGTAGATCGTGAAGGAGTAAGCAGACTTTTTGCTGAAAACAATTTTGATTGTGTTGTGAACTTGGCTGCACAAGCTGGCGTAAGGTATTCACTGGTAAATCCTCATGCTTATATAGATTGTAATATTGTAGGATTTTTGAATATACTTGAAGGGTGCAGGCATAATGATGTTAAGCATCTTGTCTATGCTTCTTCAAGTTCCGTTTATGGGGCCAATACAAGTATGCCGTTTTCAGTACATCATAACGTGGATCATCCGGTATCGCTTTACGCGGCCACTAAAAAAGCAAATGAGCTTATGGCCCATACCTATGCAAGTTTGTACAAACTGCCATGCACCGGGCTCAGGTTTTTCACGGTATACGGCCCATTGGGTCGCCCTGATATGGCTTTATTCCTGTTTACCAAGGCAATAGTGGAAAACAAACCCATTGATGTTTATAACCATGGCAGGATGAAGAGAGATTTTACGTATATAGATGATATTGTGGAAAGTGTTATCAGGGTAAGCGATAAGATTCCGGAACCGAATCCGGAGTGGAATGGTGACAAGCCGGATTCTGCAACAAGTTATGCGCCATATAAACTATACAATATTGGAAATAATAATCCGGTAGAGCTTATGAAGTTTATTGAGATTTTGGAGGATTGCCTGGGAAAAAAAGCAAACAAGAATCTTATGGCTATACAACCGGGAGATGTGCCTGCAACATATGCTGACGTGGATGATCTGGTGAATGATGTAGGCTTTAAACCCGCTACATCAATTGAGGAAGGAATTAAAAAGTTTGTGGAATGGTATAACGAGTATTATGGATAAAAGTTCTGATGCCATCACTCTTGAGGCATGAAGTTTGGAGCGGTGAGCGAGAGACCGTAAAATATTAATATTTTTACTTAATAGATTAGGCTCTTTAGTTGATAAAAGGGAAAACATGAAAGAAAATGATAAGAGTTCTGCATATTTAAGCTTGTTAGACAAGATCAAAAATAGAGAGGCTGTGGTAGGTATTATCGGTCTTGGCTATGTAGGGTTGCCACTGGCAATCCATTTTGGACTACAGGGGTTTAAGGTAATTGGTTTTGATGTGGATCAAAGTAAAGTAGATATGCTTTATAAAGGGGAATCCTATATAAAGCATATAAAGATGGAGCATATTAATGAAAGAATCAAGGAAGGTAAATTTGAAGCAACCGTTGACTTCAGTAGTCTTGGTAGAGCGGACTGTATACTGATCTGTGTTCCTACACCACTTACAGATAAGATGGAGCCTGATCTGAGCTATGTTCTGGATACTACAAAATCTATTGCTGATAATCTCCGCGACGGACAAATTATTATTTTAGAAAGCACTACATATCCGGGTACTACCGAGGAAGAACTTTTGCCCAGATTGGTGGTTAATGATATGAAGGTAGGAAATGATTTTTTTCTTGCTTATTCACCTGAAAGAGAAGATCCGGGTAATAAGAAATACGATGCTGCCAATATCCCAAAAGTAGTCGGTGGAGTTACTCCTGCCTGCCTGGAGATTGCATCAAATCTTTATAATTGTATTACGCAAGCTGTACCGGTGTCCTCCACCGGGGTTGCTGAGATGACAAAGATCCTGGAGAATACATTCCGCTCTGTTAATATTGCTCTGGTAAATGAGTTGAAGGTACTGGGACATAAGATGGGTATAGATATATTCGAGGTTATAAATGCCGCGGCAACTAAGCCTTTCGGTTATACGCCATTTTATCCAGGGCCGGGACTGGGAGGGCATTGTATACCAATTGATCCATTTTATCTCTCTTGGAAAGCCAGGGAATACGATTTCTCTACCCGTTTTATTCAACTGGCTGGAGAGGTCAATATATCCATGCCGTACTACGTAATTGAAAGAACTATTGATGCTTTGAACCAAAAAGAAAAAAGTCTTAAGGGAAGCCGTATATTTGTTCTTGGAGTTGCGTATAAGAAAGACATTGATGATGATAGAGAATCTCCCGGTTATACAATTATGAAAATGTTATTAGAAAAGGGCGCTCTTGTAAGTTACAATGATCCCTGGGTGCCAATGCTTAAAAAATCACGGAAATACAATTTCCAGATGAAATCAACACCTATTACCCCTGAGATGTTGCGGGAGATGGATGCCGCAGTTATTCTTGCAGATCACAGCGCTTATGACTATGTAGAGATAGTAAAGCACTCAAATCTAATAATCGACACTCGTAATGCAACAAGTGGTATTGATGGAGCAGGTAAAAATGTGTTTAATGCCTGAGCGTGTTTCTAAGGGGCAAATTACAACGTATATTTCTTGTGCTCATTATTTGAATTGAGACAATTAAAATGCTTAAGGGAAATTTATGAAGATACTGGGAATGGGGTAGAGTAGAGAGCAGGTGTAGTGGCTTCAGGTTGTAGTTTGTGTTCACCATTTCTCACCCTTTCGTCTGTGAGTGTCCCAGTATCACAACCATACCCTATTTCCAGCTCCCCCTCATCAAACC
>SMSL01000025.1 GCA_007859995.1 Candidatus Brocadiaceae bacterium S225 | reverse complement strand
CCTTTACTAATACAGGCCAGACCATTGACATTCAGACCGGTTCTAAGCTGAATCTTGGTGATACTGCACTTCTTGACGGCGGTACACTGAAGACCACAGGGACGGGAGTGGTCAACATCCTGGGATCAGGACCAGCCACAACAACTTTGAATAATGTAACACTGGACGTTGGCAGTACTGCGAATCAAGGCAATACAACGGACTCAATCATCACTGGCGGGCTTACCAACAACGGCACATGGGAACTTAACGGAACCAATAGTCCCACAGATCTGACATTTCATGGTGGTATAGCCCTCAACGGTACAGGAAGTGTCGTTATGAACAATGCAGCGCCGACTGCCAACCGTATTCTGACAGACGGTTCAACGATGACGCATGGGGCCAACCACACAATCAGAGGAGCCGGACAGTTGCTTGACGACGGCGGCGGTATGATTAATAACGGGACTATAATCGCAGACCAGGCCAATGCCATGGAAATAGACCCAGATGATACCCTGGCTTTTACCAACAACGGTACAATGCAGGCAACGGGTACAGGCGGTTTTCTGTTCAATGGAGGTACCTTTACTAATACAGGCCAGACCATTGACATTCAGACCGGTTCTAAGCTGAATCTTGGTGATACTGCACTTCTTGACGGCGGTACACTGAAGACCACAGGGACGGGAGTGGTCAACATCCTGGGATCTGGACCAGCCACAACAACTTTGAACAATGTAACACTGGACGTTGGCAGTACTGCGAATCAAGGCAATACAACGGACTCAATCATCACTGGCGGGCTTACAAATAACGGCACATGGGAACTTAACGGAACCAATAGTCCCACAGATCTGACATTTCATGGTGGTATAGCCCTCAACGGTACAGGGAGTGTCGTTATGAACAATGCAGCACCGAGCGTCAACCGTATTCTGACAGACGGTTCAACGATGACGCATGGGGCCAACCACACAATAGAGGGAGCGGGGCAGATCATTGCCTCGGTGGTTAATAACGGTACAATACATGCAAATCAAAGCAATCAACTTCAACTCTCTACGAACAACAAGACCAACAACGGCCTGATGAAGGCAAGCAGCGGCGGTACACTGCGTGCGCTTACCGATGTGGATATAGACGGTACCGGTAGCTGGGAAGCAGATGGTGGTAAAATACAACTTGACAGCGGAGTTGATGTCACCACGACAGGAAGCATTAAAGTCCTCAATGGCGGTGAACTGGAGCTTAATAGCGCTAACATGACGGGTTCTGACCTGACAGTGGATAGTGGCGGTATCCTGGATATAAACAGCGGAATAGCGCTCTCCGGTAATTACCTCTACAGCATCACAGATGAGTCAGACGCGGAATGGGGGGCATCATCAACTCTGCAGATGAATGGATTTAACTCATTCCTGGAACTGGGTGGTAATGATCTTGGGACTGATCCATTTAATCATACAGGAGACTTTTTGGGTTTTTCCAATAATTTTGACCTGACAGAGCTAATTATAGGCTCCAACGCACAGGTACATATGATTGACTTCTTTGATAATGGCAATAGAGGCGGAATCAGCGGTTTCGCGGAGGCACTATATGTGGATACACTGACATTTTACGATACGTCCGGGTTCCTAAACCTGAACGGCCTTCACCTCTATTATAATACTATAAATGGAGATACCTCACAGATAATAGATGTACCTGCACCACCGCTCTCACAACCGGTACCTGAACCTGCAACTGTTGCCCTTCTGGGGATCGGCCTGGCCGGATTGGGAGGAGCAGCGTTAAGACGAAGGATTAGACGGAAGAGGGACGACAACAAAGGATAGACGACAGAAGAGGGACGTATCTGGTTTCAAATCCTGGTTCGGACTTGCCCGGCTTTATCATTCAGGCGGGCAAGTCAGGATCGGCTAAAGGATCCTGTTCTGAAACTACCTGATAAACCCAATACATATTAAACGGTACTCTGATTTAATAAAGAGAAAACCTAAATCGCAATTACCGCAATTTTATACTTGTCTGCCAGTTTAATCGTATCTTCTTTATCCAGAATCAATGTCTTTTCCGCTTCTATCGCTAATGTGGATACGCCGGCTTCTTTTAAGTAATCGATAGTTTCTGTGCCAATCGTTGGCACATCGAAGCGCGGGTCCTGCCCTTTCTTACTTAACTTAATCACGACAACCTTACTGCGGCCAAGCTTACCTCCACGTTTGATAGTCTCATTTGTACCCTCAATCGCCTCCACCGCCAGGACTATTTTATCTTTTACCACTATGCATTGGCCTATCTCCATCCCGGCGATTTTCTTTGCGATCTTCCAACCGAATTCTATATCGGCTGTTTCATTTTCGGATGGTTTCCTTTTAGTGAAACAGCCTTTCTCCGCCAAAAGGTCTTGTACGTAATCTATTGAACTGATAAGTTCTATACCGTCTATGGCGAGTTCGTTTGCAACTGCTTCAAGGATAGAATGATCGTGCTTACTCCTGAGTTTCTTATACCACATGTTAATAGCCCTCATGTCAGGTCTTAGCTTTAAATGCTTGAACCGTGAATGGATGTGTGATTTTGTCAATCCCCCCGCCATAACAGCCTTCTCTATATGCTCGTTCTTCAACGTTCGTATCATTTTGCCCATCTTGGCGATACCGACCCAGTATAGTTTCTCAACATATTGTTCTATCTCAGGGGACGCCTCCCCCTCAATAGCAACGGCTATGACACTTATCCCCTTTGCCTTTGCGCTCTTTGCAAAGAGTATCGGGAATCTTCCATTACCTGCTATCAATCCTAATCTTTCCATCTTTCCGACCGTTCTTCCAGCTGTTTTATTTTCTTCTGTAAATCCTTTATAGTATCTTTCATCTCCGGTAATTTTTGTATAATGACAAAACACTTTCTCATTCTTTCGATCTCTATTGCCGGTGTACCCAGGAATGTGCCGCCTGAAGGCAGGTCTTTTATAACCCCTGACCAGCCACCCACTTTCACATTGTCTCCCACCTTGATATGACCTGCAACACCCGCCCCCCCTGCCAGGATAACGTTATTGCCAATCTCTACGCTACCGGCTATGCCCACCTGTGACGTTATCAGTGTATCTTCGCCGATTTCAACATTATGAGCAATCATTACCTCACTGTCTATCTTTGTACCTCTCTTGATTCTTGTCTCCCCCAGTACACCACGGTTGATTGTGGTATTGGCGCCTATATCAACATCATCTTCAATTACAGTAATCCCAACCTGAGGTATTTTATAGTATGTTTTGCCATCTGGTGCATAACCATAACCGCTGCAGCCAATGACGGTATTACTATGAATCACTACACGTTCTCCAATTATTGTTCCTTTGTGGAGAACGGTATTGGGATGGATTACGGTATCCTTCCCAATTTGGCAGTCATCCCCTACATAAACACCCGGATATAAAACCACATTATCTGCCACCTTTACATTTTCACCTATAAAGACAAACGGGTAAGCTGTTACATTAGAGCCTATTTCAGCTGAATCACTTACGCTGGCTGAGCCATCCAATGTCCCGGGATAAGCCTTCTTCGGGTTCATCATCAGGTCAACGACCTTTGCAAACGCAAGGTAAGGGTTTTTCGTGACCAGCAGGTTTTTGCCCTTAGCCACTATCCCCGGCGATACCAGGATTGCCGATGCTGCAGTCTCTTCAATCTTTTTGAGATATTTTATATTAGACACAAAGGTGATATAACCCTCCTTGGCTTCATCAATTGTCATAACACCTTTTATCTTTACATTTTCATCACCAATCACCTCTCCACCCAGGTAATCAGCAAGTTCTTTTAATGTCTTTTCCATTTATATTATACTCCAGAATTCAAAATGTCATTCCCCTGGTTAACAGGTACTGTTCCACTATAAATTCTTTTTATTACAAATAAAATTAATAGTAAAAAGAACCAAACGAGCACTCCTGTTACTAACTTGCTATCACCAAACAGCCATCCCAGCTTTTCCCTGACACGAACAAGGAACATGCCGTCCACCTTCATCATAAATACCATCCCTGTATGCAGACCGATGGAAAGATACAATGATTTTGTTTTAATAAATGCATATGACAGCACCACACCAACCAGAAAGAGTCCGATAATTGCCGGCAGGTTTTTAAAAAACTCAAAAAATATCGGCTTAAAAAATTGTGCCATGGTCGTAAAACCAACAAAAGGCTGAAACCCCGTAGACACAAAGACATCAGCTTTAAAAAAGTGAAGCAACGAGTAAATCAAACTACACGCGCACACAGCCACAGGCAACGACATACTTTCCAGAAAAGACTGTAACACAAAACCCCTGAAAAGTATCTCCTCTATAACTCCTATGAGGCAGCCTATCAAGGCATATTTAATAATATACAATATTGTAACCCCCGCTGAATCATAATCTATGTGAATAATCCACGCACCGGTAAGAAGCCCAAGTCCATAGTAGATAAGGAGCGGTACACCTGCCAGCACGAACCCAAACAGGAACTGCCTGTAGAAACCTGACCTGATCTTTAGACCTGAAGAAACCAGAGCACCAAATCTCAGTGACTTCCTGAAGACAAGAAACACAACCAGTGCAACCACCATCAGTATCCGTCTCATCACCTTTCCAAAATCATATATTCCATTCTCATAATCAACGGTATCTGCCATGAACCCGCTTTTCTCTAACATATAATCCAGAGGTACTTTTTTAACAGGTGCAAGGACGCAACTGAAAAAAAGTATGATTAAAAACAGGAAAATTATTTTCTTATATGATTTCATTTATATAAACAGGACACAGGTTTTCGCCGATTGACACGGAAAGGGATAAGACAATTGAATTACAAATGACAAATATAAATTTGCCTACAAGTGGGTGGATGTGAACTGGTATATTGAAGCTGAAATTTAGCACAATACCCTTAAACAGTCAAGTCAAAAGCCATTAACTATCGGCATAAACAACCTGGCAGAAAAGTAAATATTCGGTGGACCCATCTTTTTTATATTCATAAGATACCCCTCCCCTCAAACTGAACCCAATCTGATTGACCTTTTTTAATATACGCAAGAAAAACCTTGGCATTCACTTCTTTCCCGGTGATACTGCTTATATGAATTACCCAGGCGGAAAAGATGGACATTCCTTCAGCTAATTTTACCGGCCCAGAAGATTCCGAAGAAGTGGAATATGAAGTTCTAATTTATCGTAAAGCACACAAAAGAAAATGGATCCCCCCCCCAGAGAGTTTACAGGACTTGATCTAAAACTACGTTATTCGATTGAGCAAATGGAGAATGATTACGAACAAGGGTTGTCGAAAACAAACCTTCATTGTGCTTGCGGCGTGTTTTAAACAGCCTGAAGAACCATTGGAACGGCCTTATCCTCTTCGCTGATTACCCACTGATTCCAATGGATAATAATATTGCTGAGCGGGGTTTGAGAAACCTTATCATGGGCAGAAAATCTTATTATAGATCAGAGGCTCTATGGAGCGCCGAGTTTACCGCAAGAAGTTTTACCATTGGGAGGGTGCTTTAGGGTATGGGTTCACCGAATATCTACCTTGAGTGTGCCATAAGCGATTTCAAGAGATCACGTAAAGAATAAGTACCTCTGGAAGCCTTTGAACGATCTTCCGAAACCAAGAGTAGTAAAACTTCCTAAAGGCTGTTGCAAGCATATGTGGAATCTCCTCAAAAAATGTAGAACATGCAGAAAACTCAAAAAAAACAAGAGAAGCCATTGTCCATGAAGGTAAGAGTCTATCTATTAATGAAGAGAATGCAGAGATTGAACTCCGTGGATTGCTGAGAACTGTTGTGTCGCTAATTTCAGGTACAAAGCTTAAATTTCCATCAGACAATTGGGCTAACGCAGTACTATCACCTGAGCAATGGGAAAAGAAAAAGTTTGATAACCATTTATGATGATGATAATGTTGTCCTTGTAGATTTACTTTGTACATAAGCGGAATTGATAAGGGAGAGGTAACAATTTAAAATTTATGTTTTATATTTCACCTCTTTTGTTTCTTTGCCTTAAGCAAACAACTTAGATCAAAATCCGGAATCAATTTGAATATACGAAATATGACAGGACACAAACAGATTCTTGCAGAGATATCCATAACCAGAAATGCTTTTAAAGAACTGGATGATTTTTTCCTCAAGGCAGATGAAAATATTGCTAATGATCCGGACGACCCGCAGGAAGGAATCGGGCATCTTCCGGGGCTTGACAGGTTGATGTTCCTCATACCATGTATAATCTACCGCCTTGAGGAAGATTTATCTAAAAGCAAAGAAGTTGAAGATGTCGCACCAATCACAGAAGGCCTCCAGACAATAAAAGAAGGCATAAACAGTGTATTGACCTATTATCTTCAGGACGATGTCGAAGGTGCTCTCGGCTTACTAAGTAACGCCCTGTCAAGTATGGACAAACTTTCCGGTATAATACCACAATCCAGCATCCGTTTTCTCCGTGACCTGTCAGTAATTGCGCCGGATTTTCACATACTCTCCAGTATGTTGGAAGGATTCAGAGAAAGCGGACGGATAAGACCCAAAGAACCGGAAACCGATAAGTCGTGGTCACCTGAACTTTGGTTGGATTATTACCGGGAACAGGCCAGGCTTGAAGAACCCCTCATCGCCATGGTTGATGCCGAAGGGCTCACGGGAACAAGCCTTGAAAAAGGTATGAAGCAGATGATAGAAGAACGTGAGCAGATGGACAAGAGAATGGAAAAGCAGATTAATTCTTATAATTTGATGAGAAACAGGGATGCAGTCTTTGACACTGAATATCCGGAAAAATTCTTAGATCTTTTGGAAATTCCGGATGTTATTGACGAAGATGACGAGGAGTATGAAGTCAGAACGGTAGATCTTCATTACGAGGAAGAAGAACCTGAACCCTGGGCAAGTTCCCTACCAGAACTACAGGATTGGAATAAACATGCATTTGAATCATCCTTTGATGATTCGGAATTGTCCCATCAGGATTTCGAAAATGACCTGGTTTACCTTTTGCTTAAACCCTTTACAAATAACATATTCGAACGTCTGAAACGTGACTATCTCAATCGGGCTAAAGAGTGCAAAAATGAAGAAGATCTGATGCGTTCGCCTCTGGAGCATTATTTAGTGATACTTGCCCTCAAACCACAGGTACGAATATCCTCTTGTGGAGTCATGACTGAAAGCATCGGACATGACGCGCCGAGAAAAGGCGTATATATGTTCGCCATGGAATGCCTGGAAAGGATTGCTGACGCCATAGAAAGGTTCTCCTTGAAACATCTTTACCCTCTCGCTGTCGAAGCAAGAAATATCAGAAAGCAGATTGAAGAAATACTTACCGTAAGTTAGTTTTTTAATAATGGATACAGGCGTTCTTTATAAAAAAATGGAATCTGCCAATCTAAGCTTATAGAAATTGCCGACTGTCTCTATGAAAAACTACGATGTTGTGATTATAGGCGCAGGGGCGTCAGGGTTGATGTGTGCGCTGGCGGCTGGACAGAGAGGGCGGAAAGTTCTGGTTCTGGAGCACACTGAACGGATGGGCAATAAAATACTGATTTCCGGTGGGGGAAGCTGCAACTTTACCAATCTTTACCTGAAATCTGAACATTATATATCCGGAAACCCACACTTCTGCAAATCAGCATTGAGTCGATTCAGCCAGCACAATTTTATTTCGCTTGCCGAAAAGCATAATATATCTTATCAGCAGAGGCAATTGGGACAGCTCTTCTGTAATGGAAACGCTGTTGAGATTTTGAACCTTTTATTAGAAGAGTGTCGGCTTTCCGACGTAAAGATCCAGAATAGATCCACGATTAAGAAAATAGAAAAAGATAACTATTTTACCGTTATGACTAATTCTAAAAATTATGTAACGGAATCTCTCGTTATAGCCACCGGCGGTTTGTCGATGCCAACAATCGGAGCCACCGGTTTCGGATATGAGGTAGCTGGACAGTTTGGTCTGAAAGTTTTATCCCGTCAACCCGGCCTGGTCCCGCTAACCTTCAGCAATAATGATCTGGAAAATTTCAGTGATCTTTCCGGTATATCTGCAGATGCCGCAGTTTCCTGTAACGGGCAATCTTTCAGAGATTCTATACTTTTTACCCACAGAGGAGTGAGCGGCCCGGTCATACTACAGATTTCAAACTACTGGCAACCGGGAGATGAAGTTATTATTAATCTACTTCCGGATGTCGACCTGGCCAAAACCATTAAACAATGGCAGAAGGAACGGCCAAAAACAGAGCTGAAAAACCTGATAGGGGAACTGATAACCAGGCGCGTTGCAAATCGCTGGTTAGAATTGTGGTATTACAATAAACCAGTTAACCAATACAAGGAAAAAGAGATCAATGAGGTTGCTGATATTTTTCATGCATGGCACATCAGACCTTCCGGCACCGAAGGTTACAGGGTGGCGGAAGTTACACGAGGAGGTGTTGACACGAATGAACTGTCATCCAAGACGTTCGAAGCAAGAAAGATGAAGGGTCTTTACTTCATCGGTGAAGTTGTGGATGTTACCGGCTGGCTGGGTGGTTATAATCTCCAATGGGCCTGGTCTTCCGGTTTCTGTGCCGGGCAATTTGTATAAATTGTTAATTATTTGACTTACCGTACAGACAGACGCTTTTTTTAATAAAAGGACAAATAAAAGGAAGCTCATTGACATTTAGAACTATTTCAATAAAATCGACAACATGATTAATGACAAAGCACTACTGATCATTGCAGACAGCGAACGGGATTCGAACATGTATTATGCTACCGGTTTTCAGGCGCCTGATCCTTTTGTATTTATTCGCAATGGCAATGAAAAAATTATGATTACCAGCGACCTTGAACTGGACCGTGCAAAATCAGAATCAAATGCTGACAAAGTACTTTCCCTTTCTCAATATGAAAGAATTGTCAAGAAAAAGGGTAACAGTTGCGCCTGTTTAATTGAAATAGTTGCCACAGCACTTAGAGAGATGGACATTACAAAATTCCAGGTTCCGGCAAATTTCACTGTGGAATATGCTGATTTTTTAAGGAAAGACGGCTTTAAGCTGGAAGTTAAGAAAGAACCGTTCTTTGATACCAGAGAGATAAAGAACGATGAGGAGATAGGGCACATTGTTAAAACTCTGCGTAGTACTGAAAACGCTCTTGAAAAGGCAATTGATTATATAAGAAAATCGAAGATCAAAGATGGTTTTTTGTACTCAACACGTAATAGTCAGATTACGTCTGAATCGATAAGGCAAATGATAAATATAGCGTTGATGAAGAGAGGATGTGCGGCAAAGCATACAATCGTATCCTGTGGTGAACAATCCTGCATGCCACACAATACTGGAAACGGCCCGTTAAGGGCAAATGAATCTATCATATTTGATGTCTTCCCAAAAGATGAACAAACCGGATATTACGCGGACATCAGCAGGACAATTGTTAAAGGCAAGGCGTCGCGAACATTAAAGAAAATGTACAAGGCAGTTGCATCTGCACAAGAGCTGGTTTTCAAGTCTGCCACAAATGGCGCAAGGGGTGACATTATCCACAAAAAGGTCATGAAGCACCTGACGTCTCTGGGATTTAAGACCGGCAAGTCCAAAGGAAAGATGCAGGGATTCTTTCATGGAACAGGCCATGGTGTCGGACTGGATGTTCACGAGCCGCCACGAATATCCAAGGCGAAATGTACGTTAAGGACAGGACATATAGTGACCGTAGAACCGGGGCTCTATTATCCGGGTGTTGGCGGAGTGAGACTTGAGGATATGATACTCATCACCGATGATGGGTGTACAAATCTGACAAAGTCTCCAAAAGTACTTGAGGTGTAAAAATTTTAGACTTAAAAAATGAAACAATTAATAATACTGATTATCATGTGCGCAACATTCTCCGGTCTTACTTCGTGCAAGAAGGCAGAAGAAGTAAAAGTTGAAAAGACGTCCACCTCCCATACAAGAGATGATACTTTAAAAAAGGCAATGAAAAGCGCATCCAGAGATTTGAGGAGGTTATCAGGCGCTATAGAAGGCAGAGACTGGGTTGAAATAGAGATGTGGACAAAAGAGCTGAAGGAAGGCATCGGTTACAGCTGTGTAGAATTATATATGGCAGAACATCGTGGTATTTCCAGCGAATTCGTTATACGGGGTAGTCAATTTTACGATGCGGTCAGGAAATTGACAGCATCGTGCAAAGAACATAATGTTGAGGCCATAGATTCTGAATTTAATCGATTGCTAAAGACCTGCGATGATTGCCATGATATATATAAAGAGAAAGAAGATCTTCCATTAATATTGCAAAACTAAAATGATAAGGTTTAGGGTTCGAGATAAAAAATTATAGAGACATGAAAACGTTATTGATTCTATTTCTATTTATGTCGGCTGCACTAACAGGGCTAATTTCCTGTAAAAAGGCAGAGAAAGTGGCAGTCGATGATGAGGAAATACAAGCGTACATGTCAGAGGAAGAAACTTTAAAACTGGCAATGAAAAGAACCTCAAGAGATACCAGACGACTGGCAAATGCTTTAAAATCCATGGATTGGATAGAGATAGAGATGTGGGCAAATGAGCTGAAACAGGGCATTGGTGTCAGTTGCGTAAATTTATATATAAAAAACCATCCCGGTGTGTCAGGCGAGTTTCTTATATTAAGTGACAGATTTTATAATGCGTCAAACAGATTAATTCTATCCTGCAAAAAACGCGATGCCGAAATTGCCAATGCACAGTTTGGTAAGATGATAAAATCCTGCGAAACGTGTCACGAAGGGTACAAAAAGAAAGACAATAATAGCGGAGACAGATGAGACCTTCTTTAACACATATATTCCTCGCTTCACTGCACTAAAGAAGGTTTTTTAAAAGCCAGAGTTATTCATCATAATCATCTTCATCTTCATAATAATCTTCTTCTTCTTCTTCTTCTTCAGATGTTGCCTCATCATCTGCATCTTCGTCAGTAGCCTCTACAGCAACGGCTGGCCCTTTCATCGTATTTAAAACACTCTTTGCGCCAACAATGAAAGCCGCCCCTACCAATATGACTGCAACCAAACAGACCACCCCTCCAACCTTCCGTACCAAGTCACCAGTCATTATTTCATCTAGTTTTTTAAATAAGTCGCCCATGAGAATATCTCCCGAATTAGTTTCTCAAATACTATTGATTGTGGAGATTATACAAACTTAACAGCAGAATTCAAAGGAATAATTCTTCAAATATCATTTGGAACAATACCAAGTACGTCCTTGAATTTCAAAGCTATGCATAATTTGTTACCGCGGTTTGTAACTTCTTTTATGTCACTCCTGACAATGCACCCATTACCGTTAAGCCTGATCTTTCTCTCCTCAAAGCCAGGTGTGTTAGTAATAGCGGCTATTTTAACCGGATGTGTTGTACCGATAGCAAATGCACATATGTCATTTGTTATTACTTCAAAATAAACGCCACTCGCACTAATATTTATCGTCTTACCATTTTGATCAGGGAGAGATATTTCCAAAGAAAGATCTAACCTTGCATTACTCCTTTTGTCAGAGTCATTTTCTTTGACCTTCATACTATCCTCTATCGAATATATATAACTATATCCCTTATTCATCAGGAATTACAAACCAGCTCTGAACCTCCACTGATAAAACATAGCTGATTATCTACTTTGTTGGTGATATATAAGGCTATATTCCATTAAGGTTTAGATAATGTTAGCAATAAATTGTTTCCATATCCATAAAATTATTAAAAAAAACACGGAAATACAATCAAGCACCTTGTCATGTTGTTATAAAAGCAGTTAGGTTGTTATTGCATCTGTATAACGAACAGATTTTTTTCAAAAAAACAGTATTGTTATAGAGTATAATCTTAAGCAGTTTTTAATTTAAGTGTTCAGGAATTTCAAAGTGGACGCAGACATTAAGCGCAGATTACCAGGATTAAACTGTGTTTATCTGCAAAAATCTGCATCCTACTTGTTTTTAAGTTGCCGAAGGTCTAATTTACCGACTTACATCTGACCTACATCGATTTTACGCAACGAAACCCCACACTCATATTGCCAATGTCTGGACGCATTGCCTTTCGCGCTGTAGATCGCAGTGAAAGTCCATCAGGGATAAATCTTGAACCACCCCTAATAATTTTCTTATCACCTCTTTCAGGTCCTTCAGGATTCCTCTTGGGACTTTTTTCATAATAATTCATATTCGCCCAATCAGCACACCACTCAGCAACACTGCCAGCCATGTCATAGCATCCATATGGGCTTTTACCTTCTTCACATGAACCTACTGGCATAGGATCTCCATAATTATATTTTGAAGGATCCCACTCATCACCCCAGGGCCATTTTCTTTCATCTGTTCCTCTGGCAGCCTTTTCCCACTCTGCTTCTGTTGGTAATCTCTTTCCAACCCATGCTGCATAAGCAGAAGCGTCATACCAGTCTATTCGTACAACAGGAAATTCCGGATGATTATAGTAATCCTGTTCCCAATTATGAGGCCTATGGTCCTTATTTATCGGTTCATCCTCCCTGCATTTACTATGATCATTTGTTTTGTTTATATAATCAAGAAACTCATAGTACTGGGCATTTGTCACTTCACATTTATCAATATAAAATGCGTCAACATGAACCTTATGACTTGGGCGTTGCTCTCTTTTTATGTCATCAATTCCCATCATAAACTCACCTGCAGGCACGAAAACCATACCACACCTTTCTTTAATCCCTGGCAATGCCTTGGTCATAATTTCATCTCGTTTTTCATATTTTTTCATCAGTCTGTTTTTTTTATCTAAAATACCCTGTAATACAGCAATCCTGGTTATTATTCCGTCTACATCCTCTGCATTCGGTGACAATTGACAATAATTCCTAAGATGTTTGATTGCGTCTTTATGCTTTCCAATCTTTCCGTAAAGCAAACCTATATTGTATTGGAGCCTCGGTATATTCTCATATAGTTCAATTGCCTTTTTGTATTCCTCCAGTGCGTTACCATAATCTTCACTGTCCAGAAATGTATTGCCTTCTCTGAAATGTTCTAATGCCTTCTGCCTGTCTTCCAATAGCTTTTGTTCGTTTACTTTTGCCTCTTCAACAGTTACAAGCTTTTCTCCGTCTGTCCTGCAGAATATTTCTCCGGGAACACCTTTTTGGTTGCATTTAGGACACATCGAACTTTGCTGCGTTTCTACTAATTTGCCCCCATCCTTTCCACAAAACTTAATATCATATGAATATTTTGTTCCACAAGTTGGGCATTCATTATACAATTCTGTTTTAGATGGCGCTGTCTCTGCAAATGATGTGGCCGCAACAAATAGCCAACACAGTATCAGGTACTTAGTCAAAAATCTTAACATTAATATTTTCTCCAAAGGTAATTCTCCGCCTAGATGATATTGTCATCTTCTGATTGGAATAAAAAATCTAATTTAATCGTCTTTTTCTAAATCTTCTAAGATATCCTTTATCTTAATAATTTGTGCTAAAAGTTCTGCCTCTTTATCTCTTTCCGCGCTAACAATTTGTGCAGGGGCATTCTTAACAAAATTTTCGTTAAGGAGTTTTTTTCGTACAATTTCCAGATGTGAGTTAGTTTTGTTTAAATGTTCTTTCTGTTTCTCTTTCTCTGCATCCTTATCTATAAGCCCCTTTAAGGGGACAAAAATCTGTATATCGTTTACCACTTCGCTTGCAGATGATTCCGGCTTTCCCACATCAACACCTATTTCTACACCGTCAAGATTTGCCATTTGAACAATGAAGCTGCGATGGCTATCAAGTCTTGTCTTAGTTTCATTATCACGGACTGAAATAATGGCATTCAGTGGTGTTTTGTTCGGTATATTCATATTACTTCTTATATTTCGTACTGCTCTGACCAGGTCTTGAAGCAATGGCATTGTTTCCAGCACTTTATCATCAATTTTTGCAGCATCTTTTTCAGGCCATGGACAAATCATCAAGCTTTCATTTTTCATTGAGGCAACCGCAATCGCACTGTTCTGCGCAACCATACTTTTTAAGTGTTGCCATATCTCTTCAGTCATGAACGGAGCAAAAGGGTGCAGCAAATGAAGCGTATCATTGAGCACAGACACTAACGCCTTTTGTGCCACCATCCTGCTTTCCCTCTTATCGGTATTGTAAAGCCTCGGCTTAATTATCTCCAGGTACCAATCACAAAAATCATTCCAGATAAATTCATAAAGTGTTCTTATGGCCTCATTAAACCTGTACTTCTCCAGGAAGTTCGTACACGCTTCTGTAACTGAATTAAGGCGGCTGATTATCCAAACGTCTTCAAAACGGTAGTCATCGGCTGTAATTTGTATATCTGATGATCCATTAGAGTCCAGATTCATCATCGCAAACCTGGCGGCATTCCAAACCTTATTAATGAAATTCCTGCCCATCTCAAACCTGTTTTCATTGAGTTTTACGTCCTGCCCCTCCACAGTCAGCATTATTATTGATGTTCTTACTGCATCAGCACCGTACTGGTCAATCATTAACAGAGGGTCAATCCCATTACCCAGAGACTTGCTCATTTTCCTACCCAAATCATCAAGGATGGTACCATGCACATACACATTTGAAAAAGGGATTTCGTTCCTGAGTTCCAGGCCCATCATCACCATCCTTGCCACCCAGAAATATATAATACCACGGTCAGTAACGAGTGTAGACGTTGGGTAATAGTATTTTAATTCCTCAGTCTCTTCAGGCCATCCCATTGTAGAAAAAGGCCATAGCGCGGAACTAAACCATGTATCCAGAACGTCTGTCTCTTCAACCAATGTATCGTGACCACATTTCGAACATTTCTCCGGGGCTTCACGAGCAATATTTATCTCATCACAATCTTCACATTGCCAGGCCGGAATCCTGTGTCCCCACCATATCTGCCTTGAGATACACCAATCCCTTACATTTTCAAGCCAGCTCAGATAGACCTTAGTCCATCTTTCAGGATAGAAAGTAACATTTCCATTATTTTGTGCTTCAATAGCCGCTTCTGCCAAAGGCTTCATCTTGACAAACCACTGTTCAGAAAGGTAGGGCTCTATAACAGTTCTGCAGCGATAACAATGCCCTACTGAGTGAGAATGTGGCTGAACCTTCACTATATTCTTTTCTTCTTTAAGCTCCTCAACCAACGCCTCCCGACATTCATACCTATCCATACCTATATAATTTTCCGCATCTCCTCTTATAGTTCCGTCTTCATTCATAATTATAACGTGGTCCAGATTATGTCTCTTGCCGATCTCGAAATCGTTTGGATCATGTGCGGGAGTAACCTTTACAGCACCAGTACCAAATTCTGGATCTACCGCTTCATCCGCAATTATGGGTATTTCGCGTCCTACCACTGGAAGAACGAGCATCTCGCCTATCATCTCCTTGTATCTTTCATCCTCCGGATTTACCGCAACAGCAACATCGCCCAGCATAGTTTCAGGACGAGTTGTCGCAATAGTAACAAACAGGTGTGGTGCATCCCGGAAGGGATATCTGATATGCCAGAGATACCCTTCATGGTCTTCATGTTCTACTTCATCATCTGAAATGGCGGTAAGGCACCTTGGGCACCAGTTAACAATGTATTTCCCTTTATAAATAAATCCTTTTTCATGCAGTTTGACAAACGCCTCTTTAACGGCTTTTGACAAACCTTCGTCCATCGTGAATCTTTCCCGTTCCCAATCACACGAAGAGCCCAGTTTTCTAAGCTGATTAAGTATTTCTGAACCGTACTCTTTTTTCCATTTCCACACCTCTTCGATAAACTTTTCCCGTCCAAGCTCATGCCGGTTAGTACCTTTTTTCGTTAATTTCCTTTCAACGACATTTTGCGTTGCTATGCCCGCGTGATCTGTCCCCGGCATCCACAGTGTGTTGTATCCCTGCATTCTCCTCCATCTTATCAGTATATCCTGCAATATATTATTGAGCGCATGCCCCATATGCAAAACACCGGTAACATTCGGAGGAGGAATTACTATAGTGTATGGTTTTTTGGCAGTATCCGGTTCACAATGAAAGAAATTTCCTTCTTCCCAGAAGCTATACCATTTGTCCTCGATCTCCTTCGGATTGTATTTTGTTGGTAAATCAGTCTCCATCTTCATCCTTTAAAAGTTTATATTCAATACTTTCAACCAGAGCCTGCCAACTCGCTTCGATCAGGTTCCCCGATACTCCGACAGTGCCCCATGTATCTTTATGATCATGAGATTCGATTACAACCCTTACCTTTGCGGCAGATGCTTCTTTAGGGTTGATAACACGTACCTTAAAATCGATAAGATGCATATCCGCAAGAGATGGATAGAATTTCTCAAGTGCTTTCCGTAATGCACCGTCCAGGGCATTTACAGGACCATCCCCATCGCTAGCCGTCAGTTCCTCTACACCATTAACCTTTATTTTAACGGTTGCACGGGTAATTGATTTCCCATCTTTACCTTTTTCTACAACTACCCTGAAATCTTCAAGATCAAAAAATCCTTTGTGTTTACCTAATATTTTCTTCACCAGAAGATCAAAAGAGCCTTCTGCAGATTCAAAATGATATCCCTCATTCTCCATATCCTGAACTTTATTCAGGATATTTTTCATTGTTTTCTGATCGTGTGCAATTTTATATTTTTCAACCTTTTTGAGAATATTTGAACTTCCGGACAGTTCGGATATTAATATTCTCCTCTCGTTTCCGACCGTTTCCGGTTCTATATGCTCATAAGTACTACTATTCTTTTGTATCGCATTTACATGCAAACCACCTTTGTGTGCAAAAGCACTTGAACCCACAAAAGGCTGATTCGCCATGGGTATAAAATTTGCCACTTCGTTGACATATCTTGATATTTCCGTAAGTTTTTTGAGTTCCGAATTGCCAAGACACCTGAATTTATTCTTCAATATCAGATTCGGTATTACCGAACAGAGATTCGCATTGCCGCATCTCTCTCCAAGTCCGTTTATTGTCCCCTGTACGTGTCTGGCACCGGAATTAATGGCGGCTAATGCGTTTGCCACTGCCAGTTCACCGTCGTTGTGTGTGTGTATTCCCAGCGGCACTTTTATCCTGGTTATAACGTTTCCCGTAATCTTTCCCACTTCATGTGGCAAACAACCTCCATTAGTATCACAAAGGACAATTGTATCCGCACCCGAATCCTGTGCAGCCTTTAATACTTTTAATGAATATCTGGAATTATTCCTGTACCCGTCAAAAAAATGTTCCGCATCAAGAATAACCTCTCTTCCTTTTGACTTCAAATATTTGACTGTTTCAGATACCATTTTCAGATTTTCATCCAATGAAACTTTGAGAACATCGGTTACATGGAAGTCCCAGCTTTTAGCTACGATTGTTACGACAGTCATCTCTGTTGAAAGCAGTGCCTTTATTCCGGGATCTTCCGATGCCTTTTTATTCGCCCGCTTTGTACTGCCAAATGCCGCAACTTTAGCATTCTTCAGTGAGGCATTCTTGATCTCTTTGAAAAAATCCTTATCTTTGGGATTAGATAAAGGGTAACCACCCTCAATGTAATCTACGCCAAGATCATCAAGTTTAAGCGCTATCCCGATTTTATCCTGCAGAGAAAACGAGATGCCTTCCGTCTGGCTGCCGTCACGCAATGTTGTATCATATATTATGATTTTCTCTCTGGTTTTCATGCCTATATTATCCAAAAAAACAACCTTATTACATTTTTAATATAACCTGAATTGAGTACAGAGCAATAATAAGGTTACTCACCATTAAAATCAATGAAAAAGGTACTCAAAAGATATTGCTTAATCTACGATAAGACTATCACGCTTAAAAGCCTGACCGGACATTAAGTGTCTGAGAAGAAACAAAAAATTGATAATCTTCCACATCCGTATTAATTATGACCATAATTCCAGTCAGCCTTAATGGAGGTTTTATTCTGAAAACCTTGTCTCTTTCAAACAGAAGCAAAAATGAAGTTTTACGGCTTTAACCATCCCTTTTTTTTCTTTTCCATAATATCAGTCGTACTAGATGAAAAAATTATAAACATCTTACGGTAATTATAGTAGGTAGTACCAACAAAAGGCCCAAGAGAAAGTATTTGCTCGCCCGTAGGTACTTCATAGGCATGAATAGCAAATTTAGCAATACCTGTCTGCTTAATTGTTTTGTATAAGGCTAATTCCGGGGTTCCGATACCCCCTGCGAATGGAATAGGAAACGTTGGTAAACCGAGAAAAAAGCCTGAACGATCAATTGATAAAACACCAGGTGTGACAGTAACAACCGCTTCAGAATCTTTTTTCTCCCCAACAATCAGTGCACCCTGTTTACCCAATGCAATAGTCACCAGGCCAACTACATATCCCTTTTCCGCACCTTCAAAAGCACTCGCATCAATGAATATCCTCTTTTCTGCAAGTTTTTTCAAGTCAAGCTCTTCCAATGCCCTGTCAGCAGCGGTACTGATGAGTAACTGCTCGGTTGCCGTCTTTTCCGGATCAGTAATACGGGGAGTACCCATACAACCTGCAATAAAAAAGATACATATTACTCCAGTCAATATACGATAATTTTTTAAAATAATTCTTTTCCTCCTTTTTTATTTACTTTTCTTCTTCGCTTATGTTGATAGAAATAACTTTAACTTTAATACGTAAGAAATTACCATAACAAAAATGAAAAAAATTGCAATTTTTTTGCTTTTTTCAGCTAAATTGACCACGGAAGAAGAGTGAAAATAAAAGAAGACGGCGTTAAAGAACCGTGGTATTTCTTTCCATTGATCCCATTCACGATAGTCATTTCCCATGTGTTGATTACGCGGTTCATGGCGTTGGTAAATATCCGTCTGGCATTTCTTTTTAACGCGGAGTTTGAAGACCATACCGAACATGTTTATGCTCAGCTTGTCGCAGAGAATCCTCGATGGGAGGATCAGCCTGTTCATAATGAGCTGGTTAAACAATATGGAGATCTTAACACTTGGGCGGATGTGTTCCGGCGTATCGGTTTGGATGAATGTGATCACAGGAATGATAGTTTCATTTTTTGCGGCAAACGCGAGTGTGTTGTCAGGTACGACGGGATGCCTGTTAGAGTAGAGAGGTATGATGGTTGAAGATTCCGAATCTTTTCTGGGGTTTTAAACATTTACGCAATCTCCATTTCCTTCGTCTCCTTCGAAAAGAACGTGTACATTACCGGTATAACAAAGAGTGTTAAGATCAGCGAAAAGAACACTCCGCCTATGACAACTATGCCCATAGAAATACGGCTTGTTGCTCCGCTGCTGAGTGCCAGTGCTATCGGCAATGCACCGAGCATCGTAGAAAGACTCGTCATCAGAATCGGGCGAAACCGGGATGCGGCGGCAAACTTTGCTGCATCGAGTAGATTCATTCCTTTCTCCTTCTGCTGGTTTGCAAATTCCACGATCAAAATCCCGTTTTTCGTCACGAGGCCGATCAACATGATAATGCCGATCTCGCTGAAGATGTTGATGGTTTGACCCATAATCCACAGGGATAACAATGCACCGGAAAGCGCAAGCGGTACGGTTAACATTATGACAAACGGGTCGACAAAACTTTCGAATTGTGCGGCAAGAATAAGATATACTAAAATTAGCGCAAGAATAAAGGCAAAAAGCGTGTTGGATGAACTTTCTGCGTAATCACGCGACGGTCCTGAAAGATCCGTTGTAAACGTATCGTCGAGTATCTTTTTTGCAATTCTGTCCATCTCTTTAATACCATCACCGATCGTCCTTCCGGGTGCCAGTCCGGCAGAAACTGTTGCGGATTTGAACCGGTTGAAATGATACAATTGCGGAGGAGCACTTTGCTCTTTCAAGACGACAAGGTTGTCCAACTGGATCAATTCATCGCGGTTGTTCCTAACATAGAGTGATATCAGGTCCAGCGGCTCATCGCGGTTGGCTCGATCCACCTGCCCGATCACCTGATATTGGAATCCGTTCATTTCAAAATAAGAAAAGCGCTGTCCGCTGAATGCAAGCTGTAGTGTCTGAGCGATATCCATAACTGTAACACCAAGTGCTCGTGCACGATCGCGGTCAATAGATATATCAATCTCCGGTCTGTTGAATTTTAAATTCACATCGGCATTTGGAAACATGTCGCTCTTATTCACCTCTTCCATAAATTGCGGTACAAACTCTCGCAGCTTTTCAAAGTTTTGATTTTGCAGCACATATTGCACCGGCAATCCTCTTCCGCTTCCTCCGACGGATATGGTTTGCTCCTGAATAACAAACGCTCGTGCTTCGGTCATCGTGCGCGTCTTTGCTGAAAGATAATCAGCAATCTCCTGTTGCGACCTGTTTCTTTGATTCGGTTTAACAAGACGAATTCTGAAAAATCCCGTGTTAGTTGCTCCGGAACCAGAGAATCCCGGAGCTGTAACACTCAAACATGCCGCTGTTTCCGGAATGGAATCGTCGACTACATTTATAATGCGGTCCATGAAAGCATCAGTATATTCGAACGATGCCCCCTCCGGTGCCGTAATTTGCATACGAAGTAAACTTCTGTCGTCAAGAGGTGCAAGCTCGGTCTGCAGTGAACTGCCGATTAAGACAATAAGACCAATCGAAACAAAAATCGTTGCCGTCGCTGTCCAGCGATGTTTCATTCCCAAAGCAAGCGTTCGTTCATAGAAGCCATTCAACCAGACAAAGTACGGTTCCGTGAATTCATAAAATCTGCTGTGCGTCTGTTTTTTTCGGATAAGGCGGGCATTTAACATCGGTGTGAGAGAAAGAGAAACGAAAGTGGAGATCAAGACTGCTCCGGCAATAACGATACCAAACTCCCTAAACAATCGCCCGACAAACCCCTGCATAAAAATAATCGGTAAAAATACGACAGCGAGTGTGATGGATGTTGAAATAACGGCAAAGAAAATTTCTTCTGAACCTTCCAATGCCGCCTGCATCGGTGAAAGTCCTCGTTCTGCTTTCTTAAAAATATTTTCAGTAACGACAATACCGTCGTCAACAATAAGACCGGTAGCGAGAACGATGGCAAGAAGTGTCAATGTATTGATGGAAAATCCCATCACGTACATAATAAAGAATGCACCGGTCAATGAAACGGGGATGTCGATCAGTGGTCGTAAAGCAATAATCCATTCGCGGAAGAAAAGGAAGATGATGCCGACAACGAGTAGTACCGCAATGATGATGGTCTCCTGTACTTCGACGATAGAACGTTTAATAAAAAGCGTATTATCCATTGCAATGTTAAGCCTGATATCGTCAGGAAGTTCTTTCTTGATTTGATCGAGGCGTCGGTAAAATTCATCCGCAATCTTAACGTAATTGGCTCCCGGTTGCGGAACAATGGCAACGGCAACCATTGGAGTGCCGGATAGTTTTAAAATTGTTTCTTCATTCTCGGGCCCGAGATTGGCAAAACCGATGTCACTCACGCGAACAATCTTTGTTCCGTCCGACTTCACGATAAGATTATTGAAATCATCTACTGTTTTCAGCCGTCCCTTGGTATTAACGGTCAATTCCGTTTTATTTCCCGTTATTTTTCCGGACGGGAGTTCGACATTTTCATTTTCAAGAGCGTTTTTTACATCAAGCGGTGTTAATCCATATGCTGATAGTTTTGCCGGATCGATCCATATCCGCATTGCATACCGTTTTTGTCCCCATATCTGTGTTGTGCTGACATCCGGGATCGTTTGGAAGTTTTGTCCGAGCACGTTTTCCGCGTAATCGCTCAGCTCAAGCTGGTTCCGCGTATCGCTTTGAATCGTCAGTGAAATAATCGCGCCGGCGTCTGCATCGCTTTTGCTGACGATTGGAGGTGCATCGATGTCCTGTGGAAGCTGCCGTAGAGCACCGGAGACTTTATCGCGGACGTCGTTAGCCGCTGCTTCAAGATTGGCATCGAGATTAAACTCTATCGAAATTTTGCTGACACCCTGCGCGCTGCTGGATGAAATATTTCGGATACCGGCAATTCCGTTGATCGCTTTTTCCAGCGGTTCCGTAATCTGAGATTCGATAACATCTGCATTAGCTCCGGCGTAGTTGGTACGGACGTTAATAAACGGGGGGTCGATGGCGGGATATTCGCGTACGCCGAGGAAATCGAAACTGATAATACCGAACAGCATTATAACCAGCGACATGACGATCGCGAGGACAGGACGTTTTATGCTAATGGAGGATAAGCTCATGTATGCAAATGTTAAAAATTTTCCGCAATGGTATCACAACGTAAAATAGTAAACAAGAGTTTCAAAACTCTCTTTGTGGTATTCTCTTTGTTTTATTTTACAGTAACATTTACCGGCATACCAGGGCGTAATCGCATAAGCCCTGTCGTAATAATCGTATCACCGGCAGAAAGTCCTTCGATAATCTGTACTTCCGAAGCATTTCGAATACCTATTTTAACCGGAACGGAAACAACAACGCCGTTCTTTTCCACAAAGACAGTATGTCCTTTCAACACGGGAATAATAGCCTGTGTCGGAATCATTAATGCGTTGGTGATTTGTTGTAAGCGAAGTTCAATTTGTACATACGAACCGGGAAAAATTTTCTCCGATTTATTTTCACACAATGCCCGCAATTGCAATGTGCGCGTATTGGGATCAATCTTTGGCTCAATGGCATACACCGTTCCGGTAAAATGCTGTTTCGTTTCGTTAGTTCTGAACTGCACAAGATCGCCTACGGAAACCTGATCAGCATATTTTTCAGGGATGGCAAAATCTACCTTCAACGGATCAATCTTCTGAATTGATGCAATGTGTGTGGCCTGGGAAACGTAACTTCCTTCGCTCACATATCTCAGTCCGACGATACCGTCGAACGGAGCCCGGATCTCTTTCTTTCTAATTAAGGCAATAAGATTTTCGCGGTCAGCCTTTAGCGTGTTTACAGTGTTAACGGAAATGTCATAATCCTGCTGACTGATGATGTCTTTGGTTTCAAACAGCTGTTTTTGGCGATGCTCTTGTTCTATCGCAATCTGTATCTGGAACTCGGTTTTTTTTAGCTGTGCCTGAAGATCATCATCGTTGATCGTTACCAGCAGTTCGTTTTTCTTGACGTGTGCTCCTTCCTTAAAATAAATTTTCTCTATTCTGCCTGAAGTTTCAACGGCAAGATTGACCGATTCCGAAGCAAGAATAGTTCCGGAAGATCGAACAACATTGTCGAGTGTCTGGAGGCGTAACACAACACCACTTACCGTCATCAGATTATTGGAGACGGCTAACGACTGTGGAACCTCTTGTTTTTTCGAACCGCATGAAGATAAGAACAGAATGCTGAATGAAAGGGGAAGAAGGAAGAAGTTGAATTTTTTTTTCATAGAAGAGTCATATTCCCTGTAAAAATATAAATGATAATGATTAACGTCAAGCCGGTATGTACAAAATATTTTTGTATTTGAATTTATGCAAAATAAGGGTAGAATCGAGAATATTACGCAAAATTTTAATATTACAGTGCTAAATTATCTTGTCAAGAACAAACAATTTAGCGCATTTTTTCAATAAGTAGAATACTGGGGGCAAGAATGAAGGATGGTCACGGCGATGGTTCAGGTTCTCATGGCATGCCGCACGGCGCGCCAGAGGGTACTATAAAGGAAGTTTACTCACAAATAAAAGAGCATGGAGATGGCAAAGTTTCTCATCAATATATGAAAAACACGCAAAACCAGCTTCGGCTTGTCTTCTGGGAAACGACTGCCGGCTGTAATCTGGAGTGTGTTCACTGCAGAAGGATAGACGTGAGTACCCAGCTGATGAATGATGATTTGACCACGAAAGAATCTTTCGAACTCGTCGATGCAATAGCGGAAACTGGCAATCCTATTCTTGTCTTAAGTGGAGGAGAACCGCTTTTTCGGCCGGACATATTTGATATTGCAAAATACGCGGTAGCAAAAGGTTTAACCGTAGCGCTGGCTACCAATGGCACATTGGTGGATGAGGCTATGGCAAAGAAAATTGTAGACTCAGGGGTATCCAGGGTAGCTATAAGCCTTGACGGTGCAGACGCAGACACTCACGACAAATTCCGCAAATTGAAAGGGTCGTTTGACATGGCCATAAAAGGATTCAAAAATTTATTGGCCTTGGGGATGGGTATGCAGGTTAACTGTACTATTGCAAAGCACAACGCGCATCAGTTTCGCGACTTGTATAACCTTGCCGTTAACTTGGGAGCCGAGGCAATTCATATATTTATGCTTGTTCCGGTAGGTTGCGGTGTTGAAATTGCGGAGGACCAGATGCTGCCGGCTGAAAAATATGAGGAACTCCTTAATCTTTTCTATGATCTATCCAAAGAAGCAGTGATCCAGACAAAAGCAACCTGTTCACCTCACTATTTCAGGATAATGCGCGAACGGGCAAAAGAAGAGGGTATCAAAATCACACCAAAAACTCACGGAATGGCCGCAATGACAAAAGGTTGTCTGGCCGGAACCGGAGTATGTTTTGTCTCTCACAAGGGAGAGGTTTTCCCCTGTGGATATCTGCCAGTTGAGGCCGGACACATCAAAAAGCAGAAGTTCAAAGACATCTGGAAAGATTCTGCTGTTTTCGCCAAACTAAGAAACACAGATTTGCTTGGAGGCAAGTGTGGTTTATGCGAATACAAAAAAGTGTGCGAAGGTTGCAGGGCTCGTGCGTTTTATGAAACAGGTGACTACATGGCGGAAGAACCATATTGTATTTACACACCCAAGATGGCGAAGAGTGAGTAGCTAAGCAGAGTGTCACTTATCAGGGGACTACACAACCTTAACAAGATCTGACAATGCCTCTTTTGTCATTTTGCATAATTAAATATGGAATCAGTTGAAAAGGAACATATCTCAAGAAAAGCAAATTATATGAGGAGGCTCTATGATTGGACAATACATTGGGCAAAAACGCCTCACAGCACCTGGGCGCTCTTTATACTTGCATTTTGTGAATCATCTTTTTTCCCGATTCCACCGGATGTTCTTTTAATTACGTTGGCAGTCGCGATACCGGCTAAATCTTTCAATTACGCATTGGTATGCTCTGTCGGGTCAATATTAGGTGGTTGCTTTGGTTACTTTATCGGCTTTCAGTTTTTTGAGTTTGTCGGAAGGCCAATTATCAGCTTTTACAACGTTACTGATATTTTTGATGCAGTAAGCACGCAATATCAAAATAATGCATTTACGGCAATTGCAGTGGCTGGGTTTACCCCCATACCTTACAAAGTATTTACCATTGCTGCCGGATTCTGTAAAATAAATATCTTTACCCTGATCCTGGCATCAGCGCTAAGCAGAAGTGCAAGATTCTTCATGGTCGCAGGACTGTTCTATCTGTTCGGGCCAAAGATAAAAACGTTTATAGAGAAGTATTTTAACATCCTTTCCATCGTATTTGTTATATTACTAATCAGTGGTTTTGTTGCTATAAAATACCTCAAATAGTTAACCGCGTTCCCTGTGGTAAGCTGAGTTTTCACAAAAGGAGAATTATCATGCGTAAATACCTTTTATTACTTTTTCTATTCACTTTGTACACAGCTATTCCTGCGATAAATTACGCGGAAGATTATCTGGTTGGAGTTCTGCCTGGTGAAGGACAAAATGTACGTGAGCCCGCCGTGGCGGGACGTTTTTACCCGGATTCTAAAGCGGAACTTTCAGGAAAAATTAATAATTATCTGGATAAGGCTGTGATAGAGAGCTTACCGGGTAAACCTGTAGCAATAATATCACCACATGCCGGATACCAGTATTCGGGAGCGGTTGCTGCCTACGGTTACAAAGCCATAAAAGGACACAGATATAAAAGGGTAATAGTACTTGCACCCAGTCACTATTCCAGATACAGAGGAGCATCAATACTTGATGTTGAAGCTTATAAGACGCCGTTGGGACTGGTAAAACTGAACCAGGGCATTTGTAATAGCCTTATAAATAACCCTCCTTTTATAGGAACATTTAAGAACGCACATAAAAGAGAGCACTCCCTTGAGACACAATTACCTTTTTTACAAGTAGTCCTGGGTGATGATTTTGAACTCATACCAGTACTCATCAGCAGGCTTAATAGTGAAGAGTCTGATTTTATTGCTGATAAATTAAGACCATTAATTGATGAAGACACACTGATAGTGGTAAGCTCTGATTTCACTCATTATGGTTACGGATACGACTATGTCCCTTTTAAAAAGGACATAGAAGCAAATTTAAGAAAACTTGACCACGGAGTATTCGAACGCATACTCGCCTTGGATTATGATGGTTTTTATCGATACAAAATGGCAACCGGAATAACTGCCTGTGGGTTTATGCCTATCGCCTTGTTGATGAAACTTTTACCTTCCGACGTTCAAGGTAAGGTGTTACAATACGACACATCAGGCAACATAATGGGCAATTTCGACAGCTCCGTGAGCTACGCTTCAATAGTTTTTACAAGAGGCGTAGAACCTCCTGACATTATTGGTGATAATAGCGATCTAAATAATGATGAAAAAACGACCCTTCTCAAACTCGCAAGAAATACGCTGGAAAGTTGTGTAAAGAGGGGAAAAAAGCCTGACTTAAGCTCCGGAGAATATACATTCAGCAAAAATCTGAATGAAAAAAGAGGTGTATTTGTAACACTTAATAAAAACGGTAATCTTCGTGGTTGCATAGGCCACATACAACCCATAGAGCAACTTTTTAATGCGGTAATAGATAATACTATGAACTCTTCTATGAACGATGGACGTTTCAAACCCGTTAGTGAAGGAGAACTGTCAGATATAGAGATAGATATCTCAGTACTTAGTCCCATAAAAAAGATAAGTGATGCGAATAAATTCATTCCAGGAGAGCATGGGATTATAATATGTCTGGGGGGCGCGGGAGCAGTGTTCCTGCCACAGGTAGCTACTGAACAGGGCTGGAACAGAGAAGAGACACTCACTCACCTTTGTAACAAGGCAGGTTTGCCCTCATATGCATGGAATGATAAGGAGATGGAATTCTTTGTCTTTACGGCGAAAGTATTCCATGAAGACAAAAGTTTAGCTATGAAATAATACAATAAACATCACCTGGACTCCCCGCGAAAGCGAGGTTGAGCGCTCCCTTTCAAAGTGATTCTACAGTACAAAATTGCTCTTTTCACAATTCGTAGTTGTTCTCTTTACAGTGGCCACCCGCCCAGGTTGGCGTTAACCATTTCAAAAAAATCTATTCTCCAAAAATGGACGAAAACGATAAAAAGGCCCTACTCTCTATAGCAAGAGAAAGTATAAAATCCGCAATAACAAACACTCCTGACAAACAAACACGGATTGAAATAACCAGCCCGAGGCTTCAGGAAAAAAGTGGTGCTTTTGTAACACTTAAGACACACGGAAAGTTACGAGGGTGTATAGGAAGAATGGTTTCAGATATACCTCTGTACAAACTTGTTTCTGAGATGGCTGTATCAGCCGCGAAAGAGGACCCAAGGTTTAGCCAAATCAAACCTTCAGAATTAGAAGACTTAGAAATAGATATCTCTATACTGTCTCCTTTACAAAAAATTGATGACCCCCTTGACATAGAACTTGGCAGGCATGGAATTTATATCAAAAAGGGGGCTTCAAACGGATGCTTTTTGCCTCAGGTTGCTGTAGAAACCGGATGGACAAAAGAGGAATTCCTGTCTCAATGCTGTAGTATGAAGGCTGGTCTGTCACCGGATGCGTGGAGGCACAAAAACGTTGAGGTATACATCTTTACCGCAGAAACGATATTTGAGAAGATCAATAAAAACAGTTAAGAATCCCGCTATCTTGAGGAATTGCTATGAATTCTATAATTACTATCTGGAAAGAGCACTTAAAACAACTGTTGTCTTTTTACGAAAGAAAAAGAGGGAACATCTTTAGTTTTTACCTGCTTTTATTCCTATACTTTATTGTAATAAATATCATCTGTTACTGGATTGCCATGTACACTGCATTTCCGGAACTCACACTTGGAGCTGCTGGAGTCTATTACTATAAAGTGCAATTTCCTGTTGGAATCCTGGGTGCTCTTTTTGATAGCCTTTCATTCTTTGTGACTATTTTCCTTATTCGCCATGCTCTTAGTTCCAAAAAAGATATACAGTATATTGCGCACCTTTTGGTTGATCTTATTATTGCAGTATTAGCAACTTTTTGGGTAGTCTTTGTATTTTCCTTCTCCGGTTGGTTAGTGAACTTGGTTAGCTACGCCCCACAGGTTCTCGCAGACCGCAATGCTGAGTACCAAGGACTATTATTTGATGCAGTGTCCAACCCGTTCGACAACATGCGCAATATTTATTTCGGTATAGTTATGGGGATCTCAGCAATGATTCCAACATGTATACACATATATATGTTTCTACGGGCCTGCATGCATACACTTTTCAGGCAACCGGTCACAATAAAAGAATAATGAACCGGATATTCATAAGATGTATAGCCGTTAAACCATAAGCAAACTAGACCTGTTTCCAAAACCCAGTTGGTTAATTTGCATAATGATTAAGCGAGGTGCGCCGTATGGCGTAGAAAATTATGAAAAAAAGTAAAATAAACAAAGAATCTACAACTCAAGAATCGCGCGTGATAAAGGCGTCACCTCGACTGAATTGTTAGGGAAATTGAGTAATAATCCTTAGTGTTTTACACCGGTAATTCTTCAGAAAATTTATTAACAGGAACACTAATGGTTTTATCCCATAGATTTTTTGTTTGGATTCTACGTTCAATTTCTTTTGATACCTTTCCAACGAGATATTTTTCCCCACATTGTTGACAAACACCAGCGGGAACATCCTGGAAGATATATAATTCTTCCTTATAACGACAGTCCAGTTCAACAATGTCATTTTTAACTTCGCCACCACAAAATGAGCAATCACCAAATTTATGCATTGTTTCCTCCTTCCTTTGCCCTTGTTCTTTCATCAATCCATTTGGGCAGTTTTGGTGTATAAACGGTTATTATTCTAAGCCATTTTATTAAAGTAAATCCGCAAACTATATGTATTGGCCTTCCTTATGAATAGCCAAGAATAAGACAACTTGGACATCTTGGATCATCAGGGTAATCTTCTATAATTTCGCAATTAGAAATAACATTTTCAATATCTGAGATTTTTATATCTTCTGCATATCTTTCTTTCTCTGCGTGAAAACTTGCTTCATATTTGCTACAATCAAATTTTTCTCTGATATCCCGAATATCCATACAGCAGAATAATAAATCTTCTGAAACATATTTGCTATTCCTTTTTACTTTTTGTTTATTCGTTTCATTCTGTTATTTAACATATATCGGAAGTTATCTCTGTTTGAATGAGATAACAACAAAAAAGCTGTATAAAAATTCTGACAAACCCACGTCTTCTCTTTTTTTTTGTTATTATTGTTAATTAGGCAATGCCTTTGTAGAAAAACCTCTTAACCGTTTTCCAAAATGATAGCTTTTTATCCATGAAAACATGTTCTGATTTAGTTTGATAGAGATCACTGCCGGTAGTTTCGAATGCAGGCATTAATATAACCGGTTCTGGTAAATCATCTAGCCCTAGTTTACAAGTTATATAAAAAAACGGATACAATTCCTTATGTTTGCTGGGCTTATGACAATGTGAATGTATTACCCTCTTTTTGG
>SMSL01000024.1 GCA_007859995.1 Candidatus Brocadiaceae bacterium S225 | reverse complement strand
CACATAACAGATAGAGTGCAGCCTGGTATCACCTTCCTTGCATTCCATCACAGAGATGCCTTGACCAACTTACTAACTAACGATGCATTCGATCCGATATGTAAGATCCCAGAGCTTAAGTCATGTGCGATCAAGATTGAAAAGCTAAACGGGCATAAGTAAAGAGATGAAATATGGAGTGCATCATCCGTGATGATGCGAATTTTAAAGCAGTAACACCCGCCCAACAGACTGGCGGGCAGGCGATCACTGCACTCCACATATTTTCTAATTCATAAAATAAAACCCATCGTTTTTATCTGTAACAAGATAGAGCGATGGGTTTTTTTGTTGCCTGATAATATAGTTTAGAAATCAATATAAAAAAACGTATCCACTGGATTAAGAATAATAACACCGGGAAAATTCTCTTGAATTATGAGTCGTGGGTAAGTTATAACGCCCTATTATGAACTTGTAAATCAGAAGTGGCTAATTTGAATCTCATCTCTTGAGCCGCTTATATATCTGAACCACCTAACTGGATAACATCCACTCAAAGGAGGAAAATTCAATGAAATGTAGTATTAAAGGATGTCCTGGAGATTATGAAAATCGTAATATAGTGCACACTGTTTGCCAAAATGACAAAGTGACAGTTATTGATCACGTTCCAGCAGAAGTATGTTCAATCTGCGGTGATGTTCTTTTGACTCCTACTACGATTCAGCATATTGAAAGTATTTTAGAAAGCTCTAAATCTCCCGAAAGAACTGTACCCCTTTATGAATATGTATGAAAAGCCGCTGAATAAGTTTTTTTAGATTTGCAGAAAATTTCCAATATCATAGCATCTGTATATTTAACTGTCGTATGTAAGAGGGAAGAATGAAAGACACTGCCACAGTAAAAATATTCCTAGCGCAAGGCAGTCCGACATCTGTCAGAACTGCCGAATTGTCTAACTGGACAGGAAAAGCGGTTGCCGGACCTCGTTCACAAATCGAAGAGATCCTGAAACGAGAAGAAGCCAACAATCCCGGAGTATATTTCTTGACAGGAGTCAATCCAGAGACAGGAAGAGACAAGGTCTATATTGGTGAAGCAGAAGTCATAAGAAAACGAATCAAAGGACATATGGAAAAAGACTTCTGGAAAACAATCGTCTTTTTCGTAAGCAAGGACGAGAACCTAACGAAAGCACACATAAAATATTTGGAAGGGAAACTGATTGAAACAGCAAAATCAGTGGGACGTTTTGAACTTGAGAATGCCCAATCAAGCGGATCTCATCTTCCTGAGTCGGATGCTGCCGATATGGACATCTTCCTTTTCAGAATGGAGCAACTCCTCCCTATTCTGGGTCAGGAATTCTTGAAACCAGTTGTCAAACAAGAAGTGATCAAGAAATCTGACTTGCTGTTCTGTGAAATTAAAAACCTCAAAGCAACTGGACGACAAACCGATAACGGACTTGTCATCTTAAAAGATTCAGAAGCTGTTTTGGAAGAAAGACCCTCAACCCAGAAATATCTATATGCAGCCAACCTAAGAAAAACACTCCTTAATGAAAACATTGTAGAAAAAAGAGACGATCGACTTGTTTTCATTTCTGATTATGAGTTTTCCAGCCCCAGTGCTGCTGCGGCTGTCATTCATGGTGGGCAGGCAAACGGACTGACCTCTTGGAAAGATTCAAAAGGAATATCCTTAAAACAAAAAGAAGAAAAAGACATCCAACAATTGAATGCACTCGATTCCTGAAAGGCGCGCCTTTCAGGAATCGAGTAATTCATAACGTTGAACGTATGGGAATCAAATCTCCTTCAGTTACAAGACTTGAATCGTCCCTCAGTAGCGAAAAACATTCACCATCACTTGATAGAATCAAAAAATATGCGAAAGCTTTAGATTATCATTTAGAGATAAAGTTAGTGCGAAATTAAGGCATAACAAGATTACATCAAAGGATTTCACACCAACAATAACATCATCTCCAACCCGCAGCTTTAAGGATTTCAACTCTTCCGTATCGATTAATGTCTTAAAGAACTGGTCTGCATGCATGACGGTCACAGATGACATAATTGAATCGTATTTTATTTCCATTACTTCGCTAGCTTCTAGTCCTGGTTGTGTGGGTTTTTTGTTATATGCAAATCAGATTAATGTTTGACTGCTCTTTTGGTATGATATATTATCATACTCTGGAGGGATGATATGAGTAGAAATAAAGTTGCGATTACTGTTAATCAAAATACTCTTGATCGAGTGGACCAGCTTGTGAGCCAACACGTTTTCCCTAGTCGAAGCAGGGCTTTTGAGGAAGCGTTAGAGGAGAAGCTGAAGAGACTTGATAAAAGCCGATTAGCCAGAGAATGTGCCAAGCTAGACCCGGCCTTTGAAAAGTCTTTAGCAGAAGAAGATCTTTCCGGTGAAATAGAAGAATTGGAAGAAATTATAGAAGGTTTAAATGAAATAATCAGTACATAGCAATAAATAAAACTGTCCAGTTATACGCTGGCTTTTCTGATGTTTTTTTGTACTTCCATCCATGTTCAGGCGCATTCGTAAGTAAGCAGAAACAGACAGGTTATCTTGCGCATTCTATTCCAATAATTATAAGATTACAATTATTTTCTTCATATCTTAAACAGGATTACGTCAGATGATTTCACACCAACAATAACATCATCTCCAACCCGCAGGTTTAAGGATTTCAACTCTTCCGTATCAATCAGTGTCTTAAAGAACTGGTCAGCATGCAAAATAGTAACGGATGCCATGATTGAATCGTGTTCTATCCCCACCACCTTGCCTGTTACCTGGACTCGTGTACTCAATCTTTTCCCTAAAAAAACCTCTTCCGGAGTTCCCCGCTTAATCTCCTTACCTGATTCCATTACAATTACGTTATTTGCCAGTTTATACACCTCCGATACATCGTGAGTAACGTACATAGTCGTTACATTGAACTGTGTGATAATGTCTTTAACATCCTCCTGCAGTTGAATGCGTGTCTGCCAATCCAGTGCGGAAAAGGGTTCATCAAGGAGCAGGATATCAGGTTTCCTGGCTATGGCCCTGATCAGAGAGACTCTCTGCTTCTGCCCGCCGGACAGTTGCTCGGGATAATGTCGTTCGTAACCGGAAAGACCAGCAATGTCTACGAGATCTTTTATCTCCTTCATCCTCCACTTCTCTTTAATCCCATACGCCACATTTTTTTCTACCGTCATGTGGGGAAACAGGGCGTAATCCTGGAAAACAAATCCAACAGAACGTTGCTGTGGGTGAAGGTTAATCCCTTTTGCCTTATCGAACCATGTCTCATTTCCATTGGAGATAAATCCATCTTCAGCCATTTCAAGCCCGGAAATCAGGCGCAATATACTCGATTTTCCCGCACCGGATGGACCAAATAGAGCGGTTATTTTTCCACTGGGAATGTCAAAAGACACATCTAATGCAAAATCATTCCAGGTTTTCTTAAGATTAATGCTTAGCAAAGTTAGTCTCTATTTACAAAGTACGTGTAAATCTCCTGTTGACAAAATACACTGCCGCCAGTATTACAAATGAAAATACTAACAAGATTGCCGCGTACATATTGGCAGTACCATAGTTCAAGGATTGCACCTCATCATAGATAGCCACGGAAGCAACCCTGGTAACACCGGGAATGTTCCCTCCAATCATAAGTATAACCCCGAATTCTCCAAGGGTATGCGCGAACGAAAGTACACAACCGGTAATAATACCGTGGCGTGATAAAGGGAGGATAACTCTGAAAAATGTATACAAGTTTGATCTTCCCAGTGACCATGATGCCTCCAGAAGCTTTTTATCAACGGAAGAAAAAGCAGTCTGGATAGGTTGCACAGCAAATGGCAGACTATAAAAGAATGATCCTAAAACCAGCCCTTGAAAGGAAAAGGCGAGTGGTTGGTTGAAAATGTTCTCATACCACTGCCCAATAAAACTGTTTGATCCTATGGCTATAAGCAGATAAAAACCCAGTACCGTTGGGGGAAGGACGAGAGGCAATGCAACCACAGATTCAACCAGGAATTTCCATCGAAAACCGGTAAAAACAAGCCAGTATGCAAAGGGCACTCCCAAAACAAGAAGTAACACAGTGGTGACACCTGAAAGCTTAAGACTTAAGAGAAGTGGTTCCGCGAAGTTCATGACCTGCTTTCTCCGGCACCGAGAATTACAAAACCGTATCTGGAAAGTATTTTACCCCCCCTTTCTCCGTGGATAAAATCCAGGAATTTCCTGATACTCTTTTTCCCTTCTCCTTTTTTTAAAACTACATAAACCTGTTCGATATCACTATATGATCCATCGGGAATTTCCCAGTATTTTCCGTCATTCAACATCCTGGGTGAGATTGCCAGAGACAGGGCGATAATTCCCGCGTCAGCAGCTCCCGTATGAACAAATTGTGCTGTCTGTGAAATGTTTTCACCATATATCAGCTTCCCTTTCACCTTCTCCCAGAGACCGTAATAACGGAGCGATTCCGCTGCAGCACGGCCATATGGCGCATGCCGTGGGTTTGCAATAGTAAGCTTTGTTACCCGGGAAGAGATGACAGCCTGCAATCCTTTATCAAAATCTACTTTAGAGCCTTTCGGAACCCAGAGGACGATCTTTCCCACGGCATAAACCTTTTGCGTCTCCTTTGCCGTTAAGCCGTCCTTCTCAAGCAGTTCCGGATATTTGGTATCCGCAGAAAAGAAAATGTCAAAAGGCGCCCCCTGCTTTATCTGTGCAAAAAAGTTACCTGAAGAGCCGTATGCCACCTTTGTATGAATAGAGGAATTCTCCTCCTGAAAATCCTGGCAGATCTCATGCATGGCAAATCTCAGATTCGATGCGGCAGCTATCAGGATATTGTCACCTGCCTGTACAGAAATAGAAAAACCAAATATCAAGGTGAATACAATGAGCAACCCGTATCCAATAATTTTTTTCATAACTCAAATTTCCTTATAGAGGATTAACTCTGTTGATTTTACAATTGCCATGATCTCATTACCCTCACGAATATCCATCTCTTCCAATGAGGTATTGGTGATAATTGCGTGAAGCATCTCTTCCTGAGATTCCACAAACACCTTGGATACAACGTCTCCCCGGATAATTTGTTTTACTATTCCACTGACCCTGTTTCTTGCACTGATCATACCGGAGAGAGATTTAGCGAGCATAACGTCCGTACCCTTGATAAGAACAGTAATGGAGTCACCTTCAGAAAGGTGCATATCCTCGCAGGACGCCTTTGTAATAACCACGCTAAGCGGGATAGATTTCCACAGGATCTGAACACTAGCATGGATATGTCCTTTTACCACCCTGGTAATCGTACCGCAAACCTTACTCGCCATAATGATGCCTCAACCTCTATCGCCCTGATAGGGCTCTCCATTTGGTTATTTCTTATACGGGGGCATCACCCCCGTCTATATACTTTCTGCCCTTCGGGCATGCTTCAAAGAGCAAATTCAAAGTTGTCTCATAATTATTTACTTGATAACTTGTGTCGTAATTGCAACTTAACTTATTTCTGTTTGAACATAAGTTTAAACTCTTTTTCTGCTATCAAACTTATTTTCTGCATATAGCTATTGTAAAAAGATACAAGCTCCCGCGCCTCACGGGTTAATTTCGCCCCACCGCCACCCTTTCCTCCGGTAGTAACATCTAATAGCTTCATGCCTAATGTCTTTTCTGTCGCCTTTATCTTCCCCCATGCCGCCCTATATGACATTCCCAACTCTTTTGCCGCCGCGTTTAGCGATCCTAAACGGTCAACAGCTTCCAGCAACATCCTTCTCCCTTCGGCAAAGGCCACACTGCCATCCTGCTCCATCCATATTTTAAATTTTACTTTCATCAAACCGGAAGCATTATATCTATACTGACATAACGGTGTCAAATAAAAACTGTATCTGTTATAAAAACAAAAATGCGTTACAAACATTTTGCCTGCTTGACATAAGTGCTCTTATTATTTAGAGTAACCACTCTATTTCCTGGTATACTTACATCGATACCTGATATTTTCAAAGTTAATTACATTAAAGTATTCTGTAGGAGAAACATGCAATGTTAATAGCAACTCTTGATATTACGATTTTGCTTTTCTCTTACAAAAATTGTATTTTATACTCTCCTTTCCCTGCTTGAGAGGCAGACGGATATGAAAGTAGTTGTCGAGACGGATAATGGAAGAACAGCGTTAAAGCATGCAATGGAGCTATCTGGAACATTCATCTGGAGGAGAAAAAAATGAGCAAAAAAATAATGATTATTGAAGATGACCAATCTTTCCACGACCTTTATACAGAGTTGTTAGAGGACACAGATTACAAAATTACCTGTACTTATGATGGAGTGGAGGCCATGAAAAAGCTAGAAGAAGACAAGCCTGATTTAATTATCCTTGATATGTTATTAGATCTGATGGCAGGTGATACCTTTTTCCGTCTTATAAGGAATATGCCTGAATACGTTGACATTCCAATCATTGTGGTCAGCGGCTATCCTGAACAGGCCTATGTAATCCTTAAGGACATGGATAAAAGCCTTACATTTCTTAATAAAACGGAAGTCTGTGAAAAATTAATTGGAAAAATAAATAGTAGGATTGGATAGAACGCGACCCTAATACCCTCAATATTCAAGATTATCAAGACCGTATTCTTGATAATGAAATGCATACCATTCCGCAGATTTAAAAGAATTGTATTATTTAACATATGTAGCCGGAAGCAGAACATATACTTAACAATTGGGGACAAAATACGACAATGATTCTAAGAAAAAGGAGCCTGAAGTTTCAATTGATAGTTGTTTCGTCAATTCTATTCTGTGTCTTGATTGTACCGGTAGGAATGTCGATGAAAAAGTCGCTTGAATCAAGAAAACTTTCAGATGAATATACAATTGAAAACAGAATTATAGAACACCTGAACACTGCGGCAGGATGGCATGCCATTGAACGTGAGTATGGGGCGACCATTCTTGGAAGTGGTAAAGGTAGTTCATCTCCCCTCTTTACCGATTTTCTTGAGATACGAAAAAAAGGAGATTTAGAAGTTTTTCAGGCTGAAGAATATATAAATGAACTGAAGAAAATAGATGACAACAAGATACTCGAAAAGGAATTAAACATATGGCGTGAAGGGTACCAAATGCTCTTATCTTCACGTCCAAAGATTACCAGCAATGAGATCTCCAGAGAAGAGTGGCTTAATGTTACCACCCTTAATATTAATAATGAATTTGATCTGCGCAATGTCACATTTACATCAGAAAAAATTGTCGAAAGGATAATCTGTATGAGTAATATCCTTTGCCTTAATGTTGCTAAATTATGTAAATTTGTCGGATTGGAACGTGCTCTTATCGGTAATACTATTGCATCGGGAAAACCTATTTCCGATGAGATTTATGAAAAAATTAAAAGATACCGTACAATAGCAGAACTCCTCTTTGATCAAATACTACTGTTAAAAGATCTGGCATCTACTTCAGATCAAATGAAACAGGCTTTAGTGGAATTTGAAAAAGAGTTTCTGCAATCATTCCAGCGTTTAAGAGAAGATATTTTTAGCGCAAGTAGAAAAGAGATAAAAGTTTCATCTGATAAAATCACAAAGGTGAAAACGGATATGAACAATTATCTCTTCGGAATATCTAAAGATTTACTGAACATAAGCAACCATATCAATATAATCGAATTGGCGAAAGGCTTGAATTCAGGAAAAAACATCCATATATCCGAACAACAGAGCAGTGTCATAAACCTGTTTAAATTTTTTACTCAAGTACATAATATCTATAGCCAGGTTCTCTTTATAGATAGATTCGGGCAGGAACGTGTATGCGTTGACTTTGACAGCAACACCACCCTGGCAACTTCTCTCTCACAATTAAAGGATAAAAAGGAAAAGCATTATTTCAAGGAAACAATAAATATGACAGAAGGGGACGTATACATATCTCAAATTGAACTTAACATTCAGCAGGATAGGATTCAAATTCCTTATAATCCTGTTATTTATTTTGCGACTCCGGTATTCGTGGATGGAAAGCGAGCTGGCATTGTCGTTTTTAAAGTAATTGCAAATGCAGATACTCCGTTTCTTTCGCACAAAGTAATAGAGGATAACACAAAAGAGGATTACATTTTAGCCGATCAAAATGGGTTTTATATCCATCATCCAAATAAAGGGAAAGAGTGGGGAATGATGGACTTGCTCAACAAACCACACCAAAATATAAGAGAAGATTACCCTGAAGCGGCAGAACAACTTTTGTCAGGTAAAAAAGGGATTTTGCGTTTAGCTTCAGGGGAAGTGATTGTTTACGAACCGTTGTTCCCTGAATTTAAGACTGATACCGATAAATTCTGGGTAATTATTAAACGAGTTAAAGGTGTAGATTACCCGGTAAATGCTTCGGCCTGGTTTGCTGCAGCAACAAAGGCAATTAATACCGGACTCGCTATCTCAAAGATTGCCGATGCGGAGACAAAAGCTTACATATCAACAATGGGATTAAATGCAAAAAGAAGTTTAGAGATCAACTTATTCATTTTTGCATTTCTTATTCTGGTTTTTCTTATTTTTATTCGATGGTCAAGGACGCGCATCCTGAACCCTATTGAGAAGCTGACAAGGATTACACAAAAAATTGCAGAAGGTGATTACTCTCTGAAGGCTGAAGTAGAATCGAGAAACGAAATAGGCATTCTTACCTCCAACTTTAACAAAATGGCCGATGGACTTACAAATGAAATTGCAGTTCGTAAACATGCAGAGAAGTTATTAAGGAAATCTGAAGAAAATTCTCGACAACTTATAGAGGCGGCACAGGATGCTATAATCTGTATTGATGAAAAGGGAATGATTTTTGTCTGGAATAAATCAGCAGAGAAAATCTTTGGATATTCAAAAAATGAAATTATAGGACAACCGATAATAACCATAATCCCCGAAAAATACCACACACCGTATCAGGAAAGATTTAATAGGTTTTTAAAGTCTGATAAAGCGGCAATGATTAGTGAGCCGGTAGAGGTTTCTGGAATGACGAAAGCAGGGATTGTCATTCCAATTGAATTATCAGTATCTTTCTATATAACAGAAAATGAACAATTTGTTTTTATAGGGATTGTCAGAGATCTGACTGAACGTAAAAAGATCGAGGAAACACTCCTGCAGTCAGAAAAAATGAAATCGATGGGATTGATAACATCAGGTGTCGCTCATGAATTCAATAATATTCTTGCAATCGTTAAAGGCTTTGCATTACAGATAAAGAAAAAATGTGGCGATGATAAAAAATTAGAGAAAAGAACTGATATAATTATTAAGGCATCTAATGATGGTGTTGAAATTGTACGCAGGATGCAAGAGTATACTAATAGAGAAATGAATAGTACTGATTTTGTTTTGACAGATATGAGTGATTTAATTAAACAGGTGATTGATTTTACAATGCCAAGATGGCAAAATATTGCCCATGCGAATGGAATACATTACAAAATAGATACAGAGGGCGTCAGGGATGTATTATGTGTGAATGGCAAACAATCAGAATTAAGAGAAGTACTGCTGAATATTACAAATAATGCCCTGGATGCAATGCCTGACGGCGGTTCTCTCTCCTTTCGTACATGGGGGAAGGAGGATACTGTATTTGTGAGTATTTCTGACACTGGTATGGGAATGGATAAAAGTGTGCAAAAAAACGTTTTCGACCCATTCTTTACCACTAAGATTGGAGTTGGAACCGGATTGGGCATGAGCATGGGTTACAGCATAATTACCAGACATGGTGGCAATATCGACATTGAAAGCGAGGAAGGGAAAGGTAGCACATTTATCATCAAGCTTCCAATGTCGAAGGGAACAGTCAAACCAGAGGTTACATCCGAATCTGAACAGGAGATAAAAGCGGAAGGGTTACGCATCTTAATAGTAGACGATGAGCAAAATATATGTGATCTTTTAAGTGAGTATTTTTCAGAAGACGGTCACAATGTTAAGAGTGTTAACAGTGGCGCCATGGCTATAAACCTGTTGGAAACCGAAAATTTTGATCTTGTCCTGTCTGATCTGGTTATGCCGGAGGTAACAGGATATGATGTTATAAACGCGGTAAGAAAGTTAGACAAGAAGCCGAAAATAGGAATAATTACAGGGTGGGAGAATCCCCACAGAACGGAAAAGGAAGAGGTATTGAAAGCAGACTTTATAGTCAAAAAACCTGTTAATTTTTCGGAATTAACGCATTGCATAAATAATGTTCTCAGTAAATATTCATCTTATGATATAGGAATTAAGGAAATTGACGTTCAGCATGCTGACATGGATTTACTACTTTCAAAGCTCTCAGAAGAAGGTTTAAACCAGGATGTGAAGGAGAAAAACTTTGAACTCTTTAGAAATGCAGCTTCCAGCCATTTTGATTTTGAAGAGAAGTGGGCACAAACAAATAATAAAATATTTGATGATGACCACTTGAGAGCACACAATAAATTCCTGGATCTTCTAAACGAAATGAATACTCAATACGAAAATAAACAATTACGCCTGAATACTATTAGCCTTACTATTAAAAAAGAGTTATTGAACCATGTGCGTAATCATGACATCAGGCTGATTACATAATCTAGTAAATACAAAGCGCCGATTCTCATTATTAGTTTAATGCGAAGGATGCGGGTTTGTCACGATTTCAATTATTATACCGGCAATCATCTATTTTCAAATGGGCAAAAGATTCCACTTCCGTTTAGAAAATATTTGACAACCAAAATAAAGTTTGCTAGTGTCAAGCCCTATAACTCAGCAGATATTTTTGATAATGTCATGTATCTTTTCAAATCAAAACAGAAATTAAAGAAGCTATCCATACTTTTTTTAGCGCCTTACATAATTCTCTGCATAACAGCAGGCGGGTTTCACGCATTCGACGAGTCTGCATTTCATGGCCATTGTGTTGAAAAAACTCATTCAGAGAATACTGTTTCAAATGCAGAAACGGCTAACAATAGTGCTCCATTTTTCTGCTACAATGATCAAAACGAAGATGATTGTGTTATCTGTAAATGGCTCAAGCATGCACCAAAGAAAGTCCAGTTGCCCATGGACGTTTCATCCTTTATACCGGACACATCCGGGTCATGTATAAACAAACAACAAGCATATTATTTCCTCAGCAACGGGAAATACCACTCACGCGCACCGCCAATATTCACTTCGTAATTCAATCCATTTAAAAACTAAGAATTATTAACAATTAACTTCGGTTAAATTCATAATGGGTGCATTCCCGATATGTGCAGATATTGAGAGTGGATATAGTCGACTTTCGTATCATAAGAAAGTTAAATGTACCTAAAGATTGAAGCGAGCTAAAGTTGTGGAGAAATATTTTCCCTTAACTTAAGATACTTCATAATTGGTTACTTGCCAGACTTTGTTATTCAGGCTGACGGCTTTGCCGCACTATGAAATGTAGCTGATAGATGATTATTGAATATGGAGGGTAGTATGCGCAATATATTTATCTACTTTTACTGTATATCGTTTTTTCTCTTTATGCCGGATATTGTTCAGGCAAATCAGGATGCTTTGAGCCAGGAAGTTCAGGAGCTAAGAGTCTTGATTATGGAAATGAAAGATGGCTACGAGGCAAGAATTAATGAAATGCAGGCTAAAATTGAAAATTTGAGTGAACAGAGATTCATAGAGGAAGAAAAGGCTGAACTGGAAAAGGAACTGGGATTACTGTTTAATGATAAGGATGAACAGACAGTATCTTCTGTACCGAACGTACAGGCTGCACCCGGGAGTTTTACCGGAGGAGGCATGTTCCAGAATCTCATGATGAACATAAGCCTCATTGGTGATTCTCTTGCCAATGTGACATGGCCAGGGAAGAGTATTGATGAGGGCCTGACAGACAGCCCATTTCTCGAAAATGAATTTGCAGACAGGATCAGCCTGAGAGAGACGGAGCTTGGATTGCAGGGAGTATTGGACCCTTTTGCACGGGCAGATTTTTTCATTGCATTTGAAGATGGAGGCGCTCCGACCGTAGAAGAAGGATTTATAACCTGGCTCTATCTCCCATTTGGTTTACAGGCAAAAGCAGGGATCTTCAAAACAAACTTCGGGAAGATAAACAGGACCCACAGACCTGAGTTACCCCAGACGGATTATCCCGGGCTGATAAAGAATTTTCTGGGCGGAGAAGGTCAGAGTGAACCCGGAATCTCTATAAGCGGATTGATACCGAATCCATGGGGCATTAACTCTGAATTTACTGGAGAGATCCTTACGCCTTCTGACGAAGGAGCAAAAGGTAATGACCAGATATATCTGGCACATTTAAAGAATTTCTTTGCAATTACAAATAACTCCTCTATTGAATTGGGTTTCAGCTTTCAGACACGTGACATCAGCGATACGGATGACACAACACTGACAAAGAGAAATTTCAGACAAACAATGGAAGGTATTGATCTGACATATACCTGGAGGCCTGCGGGACAGAGACTTTACAGGTCTTTTACCTGGCAGACCGAATTTTTTGCGAGTCAGAGAGAAGTCGGCAGTTTTGATAGTAACGGTCTTACAGAAGAGGTTAAAGACATTAACAGTCTTGGCCTCTATACATTCGGAGAATATCAATTAAACCGCAGACTGTTTGCCGGAGTGAGATTTGATTACTCACAATTTCCAACAAATGATAAAGACAGTGAGTGGGCAATCTCTCCTTATTTGACCTTCTGGCAGAGCGAGTTTACACGTCTGAGGTTAGAATACAGCCATAAGAAAAGAAATTCTGCTATCTCGCCGGTCGAAGAAGGTGATAATACGCTGTCACTACAGGCAACTTTCACACTTGGATCACATAGACCACATCCATTTTAATTGTTTATGGTTCGTGAAAAAATAACTTTTACATTTTTTTACGGATCTTTGTATGGAGAATATAAATGTTAAAAGACAAAATATCAAAATCTGTAATTATATTAAGTTTCTCGATATTCATTTTTTTTGTCATCCTTAATGCTGATAATGCGTTTGCGAAAAAATTAAAGGTTATGACGACGTCAACGGACCTGAAATCAATTACCGAATATATCGGCGGAGATAAAGTGGAGGTAGAAAGTATTGCAAAGGGATATGCGAATCCTCATCATGTCGATCCAAAACCGAGCTTCATGGTAAAGCTGGGTAAAGCAGACCTCTTTATAAGAATAGGTCTGGATTTGGAGCTATGGGCACAACTGTTAATAGACGGTGCCAGGAATCCGCGGATACGTTTTGGAACGCCGGGGCATGTTATTACCGCGGTAGGCGTAGATCTGCAAGGCATGGCTGTGCACGGAGAGGCCATGATTGACAGGTCGCTGGGAGATGTCCATATCTATGGAAATCCTCATTTCTGGCTGGATCCTCTCAACGGCAAAATAATGGCTCAAAACATCCTTGAAGGGCTGAAGACAAATTCACCGGAAAATGCCAGATATTTTGAGAACAACAAAAGACTCTTCGACAGTGAGATTGACACACGCCTGGCCAAGTGGTTGAAAAGGATTAAGCCTTATTCCGGGACAAAAGTGATCGCCTATCATAGATCATGGCCAAACTTTTCAAAGAGGTTCGGGATTAATGTAGTAGATTATGTAGAACCGAAACCTGGAATTGCTCCCTCGCCTGCCCACATTGCAGCCCTTATCAAGAGGATGAAATCGGAAGATATAAGAGTATTAATCAGAGAACCGTGCTACGAGACAAAAATCCCGAAATTCATTTCAACAAAAACAGGTGCAAGTGTACTAACTCTGCCTGTTTCAGTAGAAGGAGTCAGTGAAGTGAAAGACTATTTTGAACTGTTTGATTATATCATAGAGAACCTGGTAAGCACGTTCGAAAAACAGGAGATAGCATCACATGATTAAATTCAGTAATGTACAGCTGGGTTATGGAAGAAGGTCCGTACTAAATGATCTTAACTTCGAAATACAGAAAGGTGATTTCTTCGGAATAGTTGGACCTAATGGTGCCGGAAAGACAACCCTCTTGAAAGCCATTTTAGGCCTCTTAAAACCGATAAAAGGGAAAATCCACTTTCTCAATAATGGAAGAGGGCATAAAAAAAATATCGGATATGTACCCCAGCATGCATCTGTAGACGAGCTATTTCCTGTTACGGTCCTTGATATGGTACTTATGGGAAGGTATGCAAAAATGGGTATCTTTAAACGACCCAAAAGCAATGACTACTCAATTGCAGAGAAAATGATGAAGAATGTCGGTATGGAAAACCTTGCAAAAAGAAATTACAGAGAACTCTCAGGCGGACAGAAACAGCGAACATTAATAGCAAGGGCAATGGCTGGAGAACCAAATATCCTTATACTTGATGAACCGGTAGAAGGGATGGATGTCCAGGGAGAGATCGTCATAATGGAGTTGATCAAGATCCTGCATGCCGAATATGCCCTGACGGTAATATTGGTCTGCCATGATCTCAATATCATAGCCAATTATGTAAAAACACTCTCTATTATCCATAACAACACATTGAAGCTTGGACCGGTTGAATCGATACTTAATGAAGAGACCATGGCTAACGTTTACGGGACACAAGTGAAGATTGTAGACATTGACGGACAAAAAGCGATTATATCTAAATTAAATGAATGAATTTCTGACCAATCTGGAATTTTTTAAATATTCTATTGCATGCTCAGTGCTCGTTGCCCTGGTATGCTCTTTTTTAAGTGTTTACATCGTCCTCAAGAGAATAGTTTTCGTCAGTGTGGCAGTCACACAGGTCTCATCAGTTGGTATAGCTATAGCATTAATAACCGGACTGAACCCGACACCCATTTCCCTGTTTTTCACCTTTCTTGGAGTTGTAATCTTCTCCATCAGGTTCCCGGAAAGGAGATTATCAAATGAAAGCAGAATAGGTATCGGGTTTGTCGTTGCAAGTGCGGCATCAATACTCCTGGTCTCAAAAAGCGCACAGGGGATACATGAAATTGATGACCTTCTCTACGGAAACATCCTGGCAGCAACCCCATTCCAGATATACCTGATGATCGGCATTATTACGTGTATCTTTATAGCGCATTTTCTCTTTTACAAAGAATTCTCCGCAGTCACCCTTGACTTCGAAATGGCAAGGACATCGGGTATCAGAGCAAGGTTCTGGGAGCTCATGCTATATCTGACAATTGGGGCCGGCATATCTATAGGCATAAGGACCTCCGGTAATCTTCTTATAACGACGTTTCTTATTATGCCTGCAGTAAATGGATTAATTCTCGCAAACAGGATGAAGAATGTATTTATCATAGCAGTAACGACAGGTGTAATATCCGCTTTGGCAGGATTTTATATTTCATTCTATTTTGATCTTCCAACATCACCGTGCATAGTCGCAACCCTCTTTATAATCCTATGTTTAACGTTGCCTGTTCGGTTTTTAAAAAGAAATTTATGAAAATGAGAATATGCTTGGCTCCAAACAAAGCAATTAATAATAATTTATACCCATTATCCCACCGAAAATATTAATTACAAATTGAGCGTTTTTGACATTAAGCATCCTATTCCATCAAAAACAATTCGAAGGTAATGAACGTCCCATTTCTATTTATAATCTTCCAATTTAAAACTGAATGCAATTTTTTTACTAGTCGTAATAGGTAATCCTAATCTCATAGCAGGTGTAAAGTCTGATTTCTTTAATGCTTTAATGGCCGCTTTATCAAGCGATCCACAGCCTGCAGACTTGATTATGCTAATATTGGCACATTTACCACTACTGAGAATTGTTACTTCCAAAACTGTTGTTCCTTCATGACCTTGTCGTTTGCAACTGGTGGGATAAGAAGGTTTAAATGCGTTTTTAACCATAGCACCCGTTGTTACACCTTTTATTTTAACATCCGCTATTATCTCTTTTGAATCTTGAGTGGCTGTATTGTTTTTCTGTATTTGTGGCCGCTTGCTATTTACCTCCTTCGACGCCTTAAAGTATTCAGCGCTATAGGTTGTCTCCTGAGGTTCCTGTTCTATTCTTTCTATTATTTTTTGTATTACTTTTTCTTCAACCTTGACCTCTTCTTTTTTTACAATTTTCGGTTTTTTTGCAGGTTCAGGATTGTCTATTTTTTTTTCTGCCACTTTTTGGATACTCTTCTGTGTATCATTTATAGATTTTATGGAAGCAGTTGATGCCACTGACGGTACAAGGTTCATCTTAAGACTGGATTCACCCTTTCTGAATATCACCTCCGGTTCAGAAGTCACATCCGGCGACACCATGATTAATATTGCATGTAGTAATAAAGCTATCAATCCGGCTATAATTAAATTTTTAGACATATTTAAATTATGAGACTGTAGAATTATTTAATGGTTTCATATTCAAAGGGCTCTGTTTCAAAGTACACTTCCTTTATCTCGTCTCTTCTCAAGGCATCAAGTACCTTTATTACAACTCCGAGATCGGCTTCTTTATCGCCATTAATAAAGATCTTAACACCCTTCTTAATCTTTGTTCTTACCTCTTCAGAAAGGTTTTCAATAAGGACTTCTTCCTTGTTTAGAAGTATCCTGTTATCCTTATCTATGGTAATTGAGGCGTAGTCTTCCTTGTCTATCTCAGCCGTTGTCGCCTGAGGGAGTTCCACTTTAAATCCCCGATGAACTACCATGGAAAGCATTGCATAGATAAAGAACACCAATAGAAGAAAGACAATATCAATGAGTGGTATCATCTCTATCCTTGGCCCCTTTCTTCTCAAGTTAAGATTTATCTTCATCTTTTCTCTCTTTATGATATATTTCGAAACTGGTTGTACACTTTTCTATATTGCGCGCAGCCCTTTCCAACTTAACAACAAAATAGTTGTATGGAATTATGGTAGCAAGGGCTATAGTCAGTCCTGCAGCTGTTGTGATCAACGCCTGGGCTATCCCTCCCGTAACTGCCCTTGGGTCCTCTACACCCGCTTTTCCCAGAAAATCAAAGGAGATTATTATTCCAGTAACGGTACCCAGGATCCCGAGCAGGGGTGCCATGGTTATTATAGTATCCAGGACTGCCATCCCCCTTTTCATCCTGTCTATCTCATCATCTGCTGCCATCTCCAGCATATTTATCCTGGAGGATTTATGATGTGCAAGAGAAGAACACACTATTTTTATCATATAGTCTTTTGATTTATTACCCAAGGTAACGGCTTTTTCATATAACCCTTTTTCAATCTCTCCAAATACTTCATCCAATAGTTTGCGGTCCATCCTCCTGCTTTCATTCGACCAGAAGATAATTCGCTCAATAGTGATTGTAAGAGAAATCAGTGAACAGATCAGCAGTGGGTACATTACCGGGCCACCTTTTAAAATAAGATTCAACATTGGCTTCTCCCCTTTCTCCATCTATAGTAAAAAATTCTACTCCATGCATTTACTCCCATTTTTCACTAAACCCCAGAGCAAATGATTTACAAACAAAATTTGTGAACGTATGATTACATATCCCCATGTATTCTCGATAAAGGCATTCCCGATAATAACCTATCCTCTCAAACTTCCCTGAAATGGATGCACTAAGCTGTGCTCCATATGACGAAAAGATCTCCGGCAAACAGTTTACCGGCAAGATTCCCCATTCTATTTTATCACGCAAGTGCACAAGCGCGGCAGTCGCGGCTACCGTAACGGAATCACGGTCAATAGTTGTAAAATTCTTTTCAAATAGTTTAGATTTTTCTTCATTCAGAAAACTGCAAATTTTCTCTCTCATTAACCTTTTATCAACTCCGAATCGTTCTAAATGGATTCTGGCTGAACGCTGACTTTGAGGGGTGAGAGAGTCTTGTAATGCCAGTGTTTTCTTTACAGACTCTTTTACCGTCAAGCCTATGAGTTCACCTAACTTAGTGTGCTTACCGGCGCCGGTCATGGGAATTTCTTCTGTCAGCCTGGAAGCGATGCCAACCTGATCGGTCCCTGTTCCGGTAGCCAACCCGGATGAATAGCGGGAATTAACCGCAAGTTCTTGAAGCGTAGCGGCTTTTGCCTCGGAAGCAGTAACAAGCGATCTGACCATAGCGCCACGCGTCAGTTCTCTATTTATTATAATTATTGTGTTTATTGTGCCGCGAGGTTCATCAACCTCACCTTCTGTACTGATAAATTTTCCGTCCTCTTCATAAATATCTGCAGAATCACCGGCTCTGCCGGCGTTTGTTTTCACCCCTCCCGTACTTATCGCAACTACCTTGAGTCCTCTATATTCCAGCGATTCTACCGCAGCGTTGTTCATGTTTGCAGCAGTGCCAAGGAGTGACATTTTTTCGGGAGATAGTCCGTATTTTTCACAAACCGACTTTAAATAAACAAAAGGGCTTTCGGCCATAACCGTCAAGCCCTTTCTATCGTGACCCAGGGGTTCGCATAATTGATGATTGGCAATACCATCCAGGTCGTCACGCAACCCTCCGTTTACTCCGCAAGTAGAAATAACCCTGTGTTGAACAAGAAAATTAACATATATAATTTTTTCTTTGCGGTGTATTTCAAATCCGTCATATTTACCTATTAACATTGCCGTGTGCCCCCCATTATCAATCCGGCCAAATAGTCGGTTTACCTGTTTTTGGATGCGGATAAACAGACAAATCAGTACCGTAAATATTACTGAGCAGTTCCTGCTGGAAAATATCATCAGGAATACCTATTTTGACAATACGCCCTTCATGCATTAACATAATTCGGTCGCTATACATCGATGTATAATTTAAATCATGCGAGATCATAAAAACGGATAGATTCTTATCATGTGCAAGCGATTTTGCAAGCCGGTAAATATCCGATTGGTAATGAATGTCCAGATGGACAGTTGGTTCATCCATCAATAAAATAGATGTTTTTTGCGCCAAAGCCCGCGCAATTAAAACCCGCTGTCTTTCACCGCTGGAAAGCCGGTTAAAAACCTTGTGCTCGTATTTCGTTAATCCTGTTTGTTCGATAGCCTCCCCTATTATTTCACGGTCTTTACCGGTTAAAGACTCAAGTGGGCTATGATAAGGATAACGTCCCATGGACACAATATCATACACTGTAAAGTCAAATGCGATATTTGACTCTGCCGGAATGATAGTCATGATCCTGGCAAGTGCCTGACGTTTAAAAGAAGATAACGGCATACCATCCAGTAAAATTTGACCAGCCTTAGGTTTAATTATCCCGCCAAGCAAATATAATAGAGTGGTTTTACCGGCCCCGTTAGGACCGACAACATTGAACAATTCTCCCGCCTTGAAGTCAAAAGACAAATCATGAATAAATGGAGTGTCTGAATACGAATAATAAAGTTGCTCAATAGTTACGTTTTGATACTGTTCGCTCATCGCGCTCCCTTACTCTTATTTTTCCATAGTAAAAACAAAAAGAACGGCCCTCCAATAAGAGCGGTGATAACTCCAACAGGAATTTCAGTTGGTGAAAGCAAGGTACGTGCCAGGGTATCGGCAACAACCATGAAAATACTGCCGAAAATAACACATGCTGGTAATAAATATCTGTGGTCAGGCCCTATTGTCAATCGTAATAAATGCGGAACGATAATTCCTACAAAACCGATTAGCCCGGTTAAAGCGACAATACTTCCGGTTAAAAGTGAGCAGGCAAAAAAAAGAATCTTTTTTAATCGTTCCACGTCAATACCAACAATTTTGGCATCCAGTTCTCCCAGAGTAAGTGCGTTCAGATGACGTGCCTGCGGCAGAATCACTCCAATTGCCACGACAACATAGATAAATATCCATAATAAATTTCCGTATTCAGGAGTTGGTATATTTCCCATTAACCAGGTAAAAACCTGCATCAACTGTAAAGGGTCCAGCAGGGTCTGCAGAAACAAAATCAATGCGGAAAGCATCGCCTGCAGTGAAATACCGGCCAGCAACATCGTCTGTGTCGGTAGATAATTACCGATACGGGAAAAATTATATACAAACAGTATGGTTATAAGTGCACCACATACCGCAAAAATCGGGACAATTTGAAAACCGATAATCATCAAATGTAAACCAAATCCCATGGCAACCACCGCACCCAGCGCCGAACCGCCGGAAATTCCAAGAATATAAGGGTCAGCAAGCGGGTTTCGCAGTAATGCCTGGAATACGGCCCCGGTTAAAGATAGAGTAGCGCCGGTAAGTGCAGCCAGAAGCAGTCTGGGCAATCGCACCTGCAATAATATAATGTTAGTTTGATCAGAAGCCGACGCCCCAAAGACCGTATTTTTCAATTGCTCCCAGGTAATTATCACAGTGCCGGATTTCCAACATAGTAAGAAAACAAGGAGCCAACTAAACGGAATCACGAACAACAATATTTTACGGTTTTTCATTTTTCATAATCCGTTGAATCGTCTCTGCTTTTTCAGGATGAAATTGTTGAGCTAATAAAGCCAGCGCCTGGACAATTCTTGGACCGGGACGATTAATGATGTCCTGATCAATTTCAATAAATCGCTGGTCACGTACAGCAGGAATATTTTTCCAACGCTTCCAGAAAGGCAGCTGACCTTCCATGTTAAGCTCACCGCCCATACCGGTTGAAAATATCAGAATATCCGGAGACCTGGTAATAACACTTTCAACGGTTAACTTGGGATATGCCTGATCGATATCCCCTGTAATGTTAATTCCTCCCGCATCATGAATTAAATCGTTAATGAAGCTTTTGGCCCCAACGGATATTATGGGATCCAGGGCGATTGAATATAAAGCGCTGGGTTTTGGCGTTTTCCAGACAAGGGACCGGATTTGTTCATAGCGGCTCTCTAAATTCACAGCCACTTCTTTCGCTTCTTTTTGACGCTGTAAAATATCTCCAAGCCAGTTAATATTTTTTATAATATCAGAAAATTTCTCACTTCGTAAGACAGCAACATTTAAATTAAGTTTCCGTAGCTTATTCACATCACTCCTCGGCGCTCCACTAAAGGACATAACAACCAGGTCGGGACTTAAGGAGATAATTTGTTCTATATTAGGTTTAACATAACTGCCTACTTTCGGGAGAGCTTTGACAGAAGGAGGATAATAAGAATACAGCGAAACTCCTACCAGCATTGAATCTGCGTCTATAACTCCTATTATTTCTGTTACACTCGGTGAAACGGAAATAATCCGCTCAGGCGGTTTGTCAAAACAAAGAGAAAAGTTTGTATCGTCAATAAAGGTCTCTGTTTTGCCGAGATTCACAGGCTCTGCCCGCAAAGACCAGTCGCATACTGTCAGGACAATCCAGAAAGCAAAGAACAGCATCATTCGGGAGTTTTTCTTCATAGGTTTATTGTTAATGTAAATATCGTCCAAATCATAAGATGTGAACGAACAGAATAGTAAATTAAAATATAAGGCATTGACAGTTATCACTGCAAGAACATGCTCCTCTCTTTCGAGAGGATTCCAGTATTTGGATTCCTCTCGAAAGAGAGGCCTTCTACTCTGCTCTTTTATTCACCCAAACCGGACTTGTGAATATGGTAAATGGTATCCCGTATGTTAGTACCGTTACTCCTTATCTACCTTACATACTAAGCTTCACCCCAAAGAAGAACCTTGTTCCCGGCGACCGGAAACCTAATACTTCATCGAATTTCTGATTAGTTATATTTTCAATCCTGGAATAAAGCTGACAGTGTTTTGAATAATCATAAGTAAATGCTGCATCCAGTTTGTAAAAGCCGTCGTTCAACCTTATGGCAGGCCTGCCCGGAGGTGTTATTCCACCACCGTTAGCACCTTCTCTGGTGCTTCCGACAATTGTATCATCAATGTTTATGTTAAATTTGTCCAGGAAACTGTAATTGATATTGACAGAACCCTGCTTGCTCGGCTGTCTGATCAGTTGCTTATGATTTGCATCTCTGGTATTAGTCTTTGTAAATGTACCCCTCACCGTTAACCCCTTAAATGGTTTGATTACGGCCTCTGCTTCGATACCTTCTGACCTGACAGAATTGAGATTCTGTGGCCTCCATGTACCTGTCCCATCATCAGCCCATTGAATAAGATTTGAGAACCGGTTATTAAAATAGGTTACCCCAAAGGAAACGTTATCTTCAAACAGGTATTGTTCGAAACCAATGTCATAACTCTCACTTTCCTCCGGATTCAAAGTTGGATCTCCAGCACCTGGCCAGAATAATTCATTTAGCGTTGGCCCCCTGAACCCCTTTCCATAGTTGGCCTTTAATTTTGTATCTGTCTCCTTCAGGTGGTAGGCAATCGAAAGCTTGGGATTTACATCTTTCCCAAATGTGTTGTTATCATCTATTCTCAAGCCTGCATTGAAGAAAAACCTGTCCCATAGTTTCAGTTGATTCTGGAAGTACCACCCCCTGTTGATTATTGTTTTATCAAAAGTTCTATTGTCAGCCGACTGGTTTTCAAATTCAAAACCTGCTACAAAGGTATCAATATCCCTGTATTTCAGGGTATGCTGCCAGTTGCCTGTGTAAATTTGCGTATCAAGACGGAATCTGTTAAATGGAGATGCGGTTTCCGATGTACCCGGATTGGGCCTATCAATATCTATAAAGTCAGAATCAGCAAACGAGAATTTTAAGCTTTGGCTCCACCAATCTGTTAATAACTGACTAAAAACCGCATTCATATTAAAATCCTCATTTTGTGCGGTTCTGTTAGGATCCTGCCTGAACTGTCCGTCATCAATACCTACCTTCGAATCGTTGTACCTCATGGAAGTCTCAAAATTCATTGTATCGTTAATTTCATAGCCTAACCGTGAAGATATATTATTCTTGTTATAATCATCATCAGCCCCGCGTCCATCACTGTCAACCCTTGTCAGATCAACAGAGTAGTTAAATTTTTCTATACTTCCGCTTGAGTTGATTGATTCAGTGAATGTCCTTTCCGGAGTTCCAAACTCAGAACGAATGCTGAACCTCGGCCTGCCCTCACCTTTCCTCGTAACTATATTTATCAAACCTCCCATGGCATCAGAACCATACAGTGTGCTTTGAGGTCCCCTTAGAACCTCTATTCTCTCTACATTGTCAGTTGTAAGGTTCGCAAAATCGAATGACCCCAGGGTTGGACTGTTAACCTGCACGCCATCAATCATAACCAGAACCTGGTTTGTGCTGGATCCTCTAATTGTTACATTTGTCAGCCTGCCAATACCGCCGGATTTTTGTATATTTAATCCGGGTACACTGCGAAGGGCCTCAAAAATAGTTGTCGCCTTTTGCTGATCAATCTGCTCTCTTGATATAATGGAAACAGAATCCGGCAACTGACTGACCAGAGTCTCCGTCCTCGTTGCAGTTACCATAATTACTTCAGTATCTTCGTCAACTCCTGCAGCCAGGGCTCTACCTTGCTTTGCTGACTTATTTGGTTCTTCTTTCAGGTCAACATTGTTTCCAGAAAAACTGATGGCGGGTAAAAATGATAGTGACACAAACAATAGAACAAATAAACAGTACTTCATATAAACCTCCTTTTCCCCTCGGAAAAAAGTGCTGGAAAAACGCGTAAGACAGGTCTCCTGGCTTTCGGATCATCCTGATTTCTACACCTTCCCATCCGCCGGAAGCGGACAGTGGCATTTTGCAGATTTCGTCACCGATTACAGTTGCGGGGCAGCTCCCGTTAACCGAGTTTTCAACTCGGCGGGGATTCCCTTATATCTCACACTACAATAAAAAAGCCCGAATCTTCGATGGGAAGATCCGGGCTTTATGTAATTTTTATCAGGTTATAAAAAGACGTATCGCTCCTTCACCTTCTTTACCTTCGAAGAGTTATTGTGAAGCATCTACGGGCAGGTCTTCTGACTATCGGGTCAACCTAGCGACTGCGCCTTCCCACCCCGGTCAAAGCCGGGCGAAGTGGCCTGTTATCACGAAATAAACCGTGAAATGCAGTCTTAGTAGCCGATTACAGCGGCGGGTCCGTGCCCTTTAAGGGACTTCCCTATTATGTCGCTACCAGCAAGCTGCTGTGAGCGAACACCCATAAACGAATTTATAATTTTCAAAGTACACAGCTAAATGTATTTCAGTCGTTTCGATTCTACAGTATATAGAAACCGTAAGAACTATTGTCAAGAAAAAACATTTTAAGGACTTAGAACGATATAGTCCTGCCGATGTGTTAGCGCTTGTCTGGAGCACCTTGTTTGTTGAATCGGGAGCATTCCCATTTTATTGTATATAAAAGAGGTGGATTCACTTCGTTTAATCCACCCTACCTCGCACCATACGTTTGCTTATTTGTAAGGGTGGATTAAGGCCGGAGGCCGAATCCACGTATTCATGGGTATAATACCTGATTTACAAAAAATTGGGAATGCTCCCGTTGAATCCATGCAATATGATAATACCCTCTAATGCTATAATATTTTTCTGAAAATCCGAATATCTTAGCTACTTTTCTATAGGATATTTCTATTTTGGCTTGACAGGATGATAATTTTACATTGACTTTCAACTATATTAGTGATACGTTCTGCAGGAATGTGCTACTTTTTTGTGGCCTTGGAATATATTAAATTTTTTTTCTAACCTTTTTTGCGACCTTAACGTATGGAAGATATAGTCAGGTTTGGAGTCTCAATAGACTCCAGGCTTCTAAAACAATTTGACAAGTATATTACAGAAAAAGGTTACGAGAACAGGTCAGAAGCCATCAGGGATTTGATAAGGAATAATCTGGTTGAAAAGGAATGGAACGTTGGGACAGGAGAAACTGTCGGGACCATAACGATCATATACAACCATCATAAGCGTGAATTAACAGAGACCCTTACGAGCATTCAGCATAAGTACCATGCATCTATGGTTTCTACGCTGCATGTACACCTTGATTCTCATAACTGCCTGGAAGTTTTAGTCGTTAAGGGAAAGGCCAGGGAAATAAAGATAATAGCCGACAGGCTTATCGGAACAAAGGGTGTAATGCATGGGAAATTAACGGCGACAACTTTGGGTAAAGAGTTGAGTTAAATTAAATTTTTTTTCACGCAAAGTGCTACCAATATGATAATTATGACACTGAAAGGATATGAAAGTTGCATGAATTGACCGTTATCACTATTACGGCTGCATCCATAGGTTTATTTCATACACTGCTGGGACCTGACCACTACCTGCCATTTATTGTGATGGCCCGGGCAAGAAAGTGGTCTCTGATGAAAACGACATGTATAACCATTGCATGTGGTATAGGTCATGTTTTAAGTTCCGTAGTCTTAGGCATTATAGGCATCGCTCTGGGTATTTCCTTAAACAAGTTAGGTGCAATAGAATCATTCCGTGGCGGACTTGCAGCATGGTTACTCATAGCTTTTGGACTGGGATATTTTATCTGGGGAGTATTCATAGCACGAAGGAACCTGCCACACAAGCACTGGCATGCACATGGGGACGTAAGTATGCCGATACACAAACACAAGCATAAACATAGCAAAGACCAGTTACATATACACAAAGGGGAAAAGGCAAAAAACCTCACTCCCTGGATACTCTTTACAATCTTTGTATTCGGGCCTTGTGAACCTTTAATTCCGTTAATGATATATCCGGCTGCAAAGAGCAGTATCTTTGGCCTGGTGCTGGTAACGGGCGTCTTTGGTGTAGTAACGATTGCTACAATGTTAAGTATTGTTATACTTCTGTCTTTAGGCGCAAACCTTCTGCCTATAGGACGATTGGAACGTTATACTCATGCCCTGGCAGGGGCCACGATATGTATTTGCGGAGTAGCGATTAGATTTCTTGGATTATGATTATAAAAGACTTGCCTGGTTCAAAGATTTTTTGAATTACAGTAGCACGATTATAATACCAGTGCCACATGCGCCCTCCAGGAAACCTTAATACAAATTGAGTATATTAACAAGGAATAGTATGAAAGGAACTTTTTATGCACATTAGTGATGGTGTACTTTCTCCTGTTATTGTTGCCACAGGGTGGGCGGTAGCTACACCTGTTTTAGCTGTATCTGTGCGGCGATTAAGACCTGATCAAATCGGAGCCTATGGTGTGGTGGCTGCTGCTTTCTTTGCAGGATCGACAATTCATATACCTTTTGGTCCGTTTAGTATGCATCTTTTGCTGAATGGCATTGCCGGACTTTTACTGGGCTGGGGCGCCCTGACGGTAATAACCGTAGGACTCTTATTGCAGACATTATTAATCGGCTTTGGAGGGTTAACTGTAATGGGTGTTAATATTGCGATTATAGCCTTGCCTGGCGCTTTAATTGGAGTGTCAGGCCGTCATTGGATAATGAAAGCTTCAAACAAAAAACGCCCATGGATTGGTGCATTCATTGGATGCGGAACGATATTTTTCTCAGCAATTTTACTTTTTGCAGTTCTATCTACAACACATCCAGGATTGGCAACTCTTGGCAAACTTGTTTTTTTGGGGCATATTCCTATTGCCATAGCAGAAGGAATCATCAGTTTTTGGCTTGTACATTTTTTACAAAGGGTCAAACCAACGTTACTTGGGATCTCGACATGAAAATTTATTTTATCGTATTTGTTTTTTGTTTCCTCTTTTTATTGTCTTCATCAGCAAGCGCTCATGGGCTTTATATTTCTTCAAAAGATGGACAATTACATGCATATTTCAACAGTGGTTCTCCTGCTTCCAATGCCATTGTCAAAATAGTGGATGATAGCGGCCTTGTAATTCTTAATGATAATATGGATGAGAATGGAAATTGGTCATTGCCTGATAAGTTTGACTATCCTCCTCATTTGATTGTTGTAGAAACACCTGGTGGGCATCGTACTCAGATAATATGGCAGAAAGCGATAGAGAATACCAGACATGGAGTTTTTGAATCTCTCATTGTTCGGCTTATATTAGGGATTTCTGTCCTTGTAGGCAGTGGTTTTGGCATAAAATGCCTAATCAGTCCGAAATCTAAATTTTGAAATCTATTATAATGACTATTTCTCCTCCTTCAACACGCATAGGTACAGTATTTATTTTGTTAGTCTTGATTGGGTTGAGTCTATTGAATAATCTATTTTGTCTACTAATTTGTTTATCGATTATTTGTCTATTAGGAGGGCTTCTAGTCAGGAATGCCTTTATAACAGTACGACACGCTACCGGAGTATGGATTTTTTTTGTATTAACAGGCATAAGTTTACTTTGGACGGAGGAGGGCCGTTATCTTGCTCCTGTCTTGTTAATCAAGATGTTGTCTATGTGGTTGTGGATCGTGATATGGATTAAGTGGGTTGATTTCGAACGTATACTGTCAACTCTGGAAAGATTAGGAATACCTTCAACCCTGGTACATATTATAGCTTTTACCGCAAGGTTTTTGCCAATCTTGTCACAACGGTTAAGGATGATGCTTGCTGCTCAGTCTTCACGGGGAGCACGAAAAGGGATTCATCCTTTCCAATTGCGCAATCTTGCGGGTGGAATTGGCTGCCTGCTCTTGTCAAGTTTTGAGCAATCCGAAAATGTAGAACATGCTATGAAGTCTCGCGGGTTTAATGGTGTATTCCCTTTACTGGTCGAAGACGATGTTTCAATACCTTACGGCAGTTTGATTATTATTTTCATCTTTGTAAGTATAGTTTGGTCTGGAGTAGTTTACGATGTCTTGTGTCATACATGCAGATAATATAACTTTTAGTTATGCAAATGGAATAAATGTGTTATCAGGGCTATCATTGCGCGTTCATGAAGGCGAGAAAGTAGGCGTAATAGGTACAAGCGGGGCTGGCAAAACCACTCTTTTCTGGCATTTAAATGGTCTGTTACGACCTGTTTCCGGAAATATCAAAGTATTGGAACGTCCACTTTCTGAACATAAGAATATTAATGAAGTAAGGCGTCACGTTGCACTAACCTTTCAGCAGGTAAACGACCAGCTTTTTTGTTCCTCTGTCTGGGATGAGATTGCCTTTGGTCCACGTAATCTGGGTTGGACAAAGAAGCAGATTCAAGATACTGTTGAAAGATGGTTAGTATACTTTGGTTTAACGGAAGTAAGCCAGCGTCCGCCTCAACATTTATCCGGGGGTCAGAAACGAACGGTCGCCCTGGCCGCAGCTATGGCTATGGAACCTGACCTGTTAATCCTGGACGAACCGGCAAATGATCTGGACCATCGCCAGAGACGCAGAATGATTACATACCTCAAGGGGTTGCAAATTGCTTTTATGATTGCCACTCATGATTTACGCTTGATAATGGAATCAACAGAACGTTGTATTCTTATGGACAAAGGTAAGATTGTTGCAGATCGTCCCACAGTTGAATTATTACGTAATGAGAAAATATTAGAAAAATATGAGATGGAGGCGCTAAAGATGTAAAAAGATTTTTTTGCAAGACAGTAGCACGTATTTAATTAAAGTAGTACTTTTTGTTGTAAATGTTAAAGGAGACTAAAATGTTACGAACAAAACGGATTCAAATGATCACAACTCTTTTTTTCTCTTATTTTTTTATAGTATGTTTACCGGTAAATGCTCATCATGGGGGAGTATCAACGGCATTTGGTCCCGGAGCACCTATCGAAACGGCTTCTCCAATGACATTAGGTAAGGGAAGGTTCCTATTATACGAAAGGATGGAGTATGTTCCATTCAGAAACAGGGATAATGCGGAACCAGAAAACGTTGACACTTTTACTTTTTTTAACACCCTTGTGGGTTTTGGCGTTACTGACGCTCTGTCACTCTATCTGACGCTGCCGGCAGCCATAAAGGAGCAGGATAGTCTGGGAAAATCCAGAGGAATCGGTGATCTGGAATTCATGGCACAATATGGTTTTAAATATGGAGAAAGAGATGGGATTAGAGGCTTCTATCAAAACGGACTGGAAGACACACAAGGCGCTCGCCATACTATGGATGACCTGAAGATGTCATTAACAGGGAGTATTTCAGCGCCTACAGGAACCACTTCAAACCGTGATGATTTTGGTAATAAATTTGATATTGGCATGCAACCGGGCTTTGGATCGCCATCTTTTTCTCTTGGCTTTTCAGCATCCAGGCTTATGCTTCCTCATTTTACCTTGACGGCAGATACATCATTCAGGACGTTTTCAAAACATAATGACAGCAAAGCTGGCAATGAAATTCGTTTCAATATGGCTGGTGGGTATGAAATCTTTGAGAAACAAGACGGGTTTCTTTCCAGACTGGATATTATTGCTGAAGCAAATCTTTTGCATCTCACAAAAGACAAGGGAGAAGAGGGGGAAACCGACCATGATAGCGGTGGTACGATCCTCTATCTCTCTCCTGGTGTCAGGGCATCATTTGGTAAACATGTAAGTATTGGCGCCTTAATGAAAATCCCAACATGGCAGGACCTGAATAACGAATCTGTTCAGCAGGGTTCTGAGGGTCTTGAAGATTATAGAGCGATAGTTACATTAACAATTTCTTTTTAAAGAGGAGGATATTATGTTAAGAAGTAAATATCTAAGGAGATTTATTATACTCTTGCTATTCTTACATTTTTGTAACCTGCATAATGTGTTTGCTCACACAGGTCATGATCATTCTCACGATACAACACAGATTACTATTGAACGATCTACGTATACTCATTTCAAATCCGTTTTGGCTGTCTATCTGGAGATTTATGGAAGTTTAATAAATGGAGAATTGCATGATATTTCAGTTTTAGCTCAAAAACTATTGGATGCTGCCGGTAGAGGAGTTCAAACTGAACCTGAAGGTCCAGGCTGGCACATGATGAAACATATCCTTCAAGGAGCAGAGAGCCTGAAACAAGCCAAAGACATGCAAGGAATGCGGGAAGCATATATATCGGTCAATGATGCCATAATACCATTTTTCAAATCATGGCCTAACCAACTTAAACACAACAAAATAAAACTATATCAGTGCGAGGAACATGGACGCTGCTGGTTACAACCGCAGGATATTCCACCGACTTGTCCGTTTAATGCCGCTAAAATTTCTAACTGTTCAGATATAGAAGAAATGGTAATTAAATAATCTTTAAGCAGAATCATGTAAAATGATCATCATAGTTTTGGGAAACAAATACTGGACTCGAACCAGTGATCCCTTGCTTGTCGAGCAAGGAAAGGAATAGGTAGAGTTTTTCGGTTTAGTTCTAACTGTTATGGTTTGCTTAGGTTTAAGGCCAGAATGGGGAGTGTGGTTTACTCCACGTTTTGGCCTGTTTTGATTTGCTTACTTGACAGTAAGGATTGAAAGGTTATAACCTTTTGTTTGTTATGCTGTCTACTCCATTGCTCTCGTTAAACATGTTTTGAATAATCCCAAAGTGTTTCGGGTGCGATATCAATGTTCCCCGGCCATACAACTGTACCGTATGCAACTGTTGCTTTCATAAATAATGGTGTATGTTTAAGCTTTATAGACGGTTTTTTTCTAGATATGGATTCATATCAAACAATCGTTTTTCATGATTTTCAAAAACAAGCAGTAATGTATTATCCTTTTGTGGTTCAACGCTGATAACATCCAATAATATTTCCATAAAATCCTCCATAATTACTGTAAAGGGGCAATGCGAAAAGGTTCTTCTCCAGCCGCCGCTAATTCCCAGTCAGCCATAAGTTCAGAGATCCGGATCTCATGTGAATGCAAAATGAATAAAAACAATATTGAGACTTCTGCATCTGTTATTGATAATGTTCAGGAATCACAACTTGAACAGGAAGAATTAGAGAAGGAGAATAGCAATATGTATAGAATCATTGGTATTATTGATGGTCATTATATTGTGCAGACACACAAAGGACTGAAGAAGGTGAAGGTTGTTGGATTAGACAAGAAGAGTATAAATGACGATATAAAGATTGAAAAATTATAGTTGTTTTTAATTAGTGTCTGTTCCTGTTATCATTATTGCTCGAAGTCTCTCATATCGTACACAGCAACGTGTCGATATACTCCTAGCCCTAGTTTACAAGTTATATAAAAAAACGGATACAATTCCTTATGTTTGCTGGGCTTATGACAATGGGAATGTATTACCCTCTTTTTGGTTAATTTTTAGGCTATAAAGGAGTTGTTTACGTGGGTTTTGAAGCATTTTCTTTTGTTTTTGTATATTGTGATAAATTTAATAATTTAAATAATTGTTTTTGTATTCTATCTTGACGCACCAAACA
>SMSL01000023.1 GCA_007859995.1 Candidatus Brocadiaceae bacterium S225 | reverse complement strand
CATCACGGATGATGCACTCCATATTCCCTCCTTAATTCAATGACATTACCTATGTCTATCTTGTCTTTTGCTTTTCCTTGTGTTCTTCGCGGCTTGACGTGAGAAATAAATTATGCTGAATAGTTACAAAAAAGAAAATGATAGATAACTTAAGTGTGAACTGTGGTAGAGAAAGCGTCAAATATATTTGTAAACTTTTGCATAAATGTTATCATACTTGCGTGATGACAGAAATTGACAAATAAGTCACTGTATTATAATCGTTTACAAACCTATGTAACCTGATATTCACCATGAAAAGTATCGAAAATGAAGAAAATACAATAAAACCTGAACAAAGTAAGCTTTCAAGGTTTTGTACCATTTTTAAATTAATAAAGTTTTCGCATACTATTTTCTCATTTCCATTTGCCGTGATGAGCGCTTTTATTGCCGCAGGAGGGATGCCGGAAATAAGACAACTTTTGCTAATAATTGGTGCGCTTGTAATGGCTCGTAGTTGTGCAATGTCATTTAACAGACTTGTAGATGCTAAATATGATATCCACAACCCCAGAACCGCATATCGTATTCAACTCCAGAACAATATAGGCAAAATGAATTTATGGTTTTTTACTATATTGTGCACAATCTTATTTGTTGTATGTGCCGGAATGCTGAACCGTCTCTCATTGCTCATATCTCCGTTAGCACTCCTGATAATTTTTGGATATTCATACACCAAAAGATTTACTAACTTTTCACATCTTGTTCTGGGACTCTCTCTTTCATTATCACCGATAGGCGCCTGGATTGGTGTCACTGGAAGCGTTGCTGCTGCCCCATTTGTACTGGCTTTTGCCGTACTGCTTTGGACAGCAGGATTCGATATTATATATGCATGTCAGGATCTGCAGCATGACATAAAAACCAAATTGCATTCTATCCCTAAAATGATGGGAATTAAGAATTCACTAATATTATCTTCAGTGTTACACTTTCTTGTGGTAGTCACCTTATTCTTATTTATGTACTTTACAAATCTTAAATATGTTTATTTTGGAGGAGTTGTCTTTGTTGGTATGATGCTGATCTATGAACATTCCCTTATAAAACCACATGACCTGTCAAAAATAAATTTAGCTTTCTTTACGGTCAATGGCATTATCAGTATGATATTGATGGTTGCAACGATTGTAGACATCTTCATTTTTTTATAAAAAACTATAAAACGAAAGATATAACAACGCTGATAAAAGTATAATTTGTTACAGAAGGTTAGATACTATAATTTTTCCAAATCCAGTCACAATCTGAACATCATAAAGTATTTTACCTTTATTCCGTTTGATTCTCTTGGATTTCCGCTTCTCCACCATCTTCCGCATAGGTTTTAAAAGAATCTCGCGCTCTTATATCGCTACTCAAGAAGTTCTTTCCAAAATACAATTTTCTTGCAAGTGGATCATTAACCAACTTTTGCGTAGTCCCACTTGTTATTATCGATCCCGAATTTAAAATATACGAATGATCAGTAATGCTTAGAGCTTCCCTTACATTATGGTCTGTTAACAATATCCCGATACCCTTCTCTTTAAGGCTTAAGACAATATCCTGAATTTCAGCAACGGCGATTGGATCAATAAATGAAAATGGCTCATCCAGAAGGATAAGTGAAGGTGAAGTTGATATAGCTCTCGCAATCTCAAGCCGTCTTCTCTCCCCACCTGAAAGTGTGAATGCCATCTTTTTTGATAAATGTGTTAATCCCAACTCTCCCAAAACCTGATTCAGCTTCTTCATTCTTTCTCTATAATCAATTTTCAGTGTTTCCAGCACTGCTAACACATTTTCTTCAACAGACAAACGTTGAAATATTGATGGTTGTTGTGAAAGATATCCCATACCCAATCTTGCACGCATATATATTGGCATATCTGTAACATCAGCACCTCGAAAGTAAACTTTTCCATGATCAGGTTTGATCATACCAATAACCATTGAAAATGCCGTACTTTTACCGGCACCATTTTGCCCAAGAAGGCCTGCTATCTCGCCGGAGTGAACCTCAAAACTGATGCGGTCTACTGCAGTTTTTTTGCCATATGCTTTAGTTATTTCAACCGCTTGTATTAATTTCATCTTATTACCATTAATATAGCTACTTGATAATTTTAATAGTTCTTAAAGGCCAAAATACCATAAAAGCCCTTCCCACCATATTGCTCTCAGGAACAAATTTCCAATATCGGCTATCGTTACTGTTTCTACTATTATCTCCAAGAAAGAAGTACTGTTTCTCGCCTATTTCAACAGGATTGTAAATCCCCCATTCTCCTGTTTCTGAATAATAAACATCACGAGAAATTAAAATATTCTTAAAAATTGCATCAGTATTTATTCCACCAAACTTTAATTTACTGGATTTTGTATAACCATTTAATGATGATAAATCGGTGTCATAAGTATGGGAAAAGACAACTGAATCGTTCAGTTTCAGGATAATTTCATTGTCAGCATTTGAGAATTCGACTCTGCAGACTCTTCCCGATTCTATAAAAGCGTCAGCATTGCTGGTAACAATTGAACCTGAAATCTTTACATAAGACTCCTTTTTCTCACCCCGGGATCGAACAAACACCTCATACACCTTTTCGTTCTCCTCCAGTAGTATTGAAATGCCACCACTATTTCCAGTAGCAATAACATTGAATGCCAACATTACATCTGCGCTTACTACATCAGTAATTTCGTTATTATAAGCACTATTATCTGTAATATTTCTTTTAAACGTTATATATGATTTTTGTTCAATTCCATCAGGTTTTATTAAATGCAACTGCTCTTTACTGATATCCCAATTCCCATCCTGCACTTCCCAATTTTCAATTATTTCCTGTTTCGCGGTATAATTACTATCAAAAACCGGCACCCAAAGTGAGTCCTGAACCTTTTCCGGCTTTCTCGCTATCTTATCATCGATATAAATATCCCCATTTACTACCTGCAGTTTTTCCTCAGGTAAACCAATCAATCGTTTTATATAATTTTTACGGACAACATGTACATTTGTAGAACCACACTGTTCACAGAAAATAGCGCCCACTGTTTTACACGACTTGCAGACTACCTTGTGATATTGGTTAATACCAAAAGATCGTTTGAAATATTCATTAACCTTGCTCTTTAAAAAGTTTTCTATTTTTGGAGAATTAGTACATTTTTCACACATCATTGATTGACTTGAAGAGAAACCACATGACATGCATGCAACATCAACAAACGGGTATTTGAACACGGCAACATCCCATCTCCTGGGTTTGCCAAAATCATAAGAAAACTTGTTTACAAGTATTCTGCTTCCACCCCTGTTTCCGTTATCAGATATATGTATCTTATAAAAGCAATTTGAACATTTTACATAAGTGTTATTATGATTACTTTTAAATTTCCAATTACAATTAGGGCATTTAACATTTTTGTGCACTCCCAATAATGTGGGGGCCATCGAACCTGTGGGTATTTTAAAAGCTTCCACTACAAAGATTCTCAATACAAAAGCCAGCGCTACTGCTATCAGAATTGATTCGATATTTTCACGAAAAAAACCCTTTTCTTTTTTACTCTTCTTTTTTTCTATACCGTTTTTCAAGTCTGTCTTGCTCATATCAAATTAGTCATTAAAAGATCTGATGCACATATAAATAATCAATTTACGAACTACTACTAACTGCATTAATTTACTAACTTTTATCATCTATAGACAGAACCGATAAAAATGCACTTTGTGGGATTTCTACATTTCCGACATTCTTCATCCTCTTTTTTCCTTCTTTCTGCTTCTCAAGGAGTTTTCGTTTTCTGGTAACATCTCCACCATAACATTTCGCGGTAACATTTTTCGACATTGCACGTATTGTTTCTCTCGCAATAACGCGACTCCCGATAGCCGCTTGAATAGAAATCTCGAACATATGTCGTGAAATATCTTTCTTTAAATTCTTTACCAGATTTCTTCCCTTATAATCAGCCTTCTTCCGATGAACAATACACGATAGAGCGTCCACCTTCTGTCCAGCAACCAGTATATCCAGTTTTACAAGATCTTCAGGCACGTAACCGATAAGATCATAGTCAAGAGTGCCGAATCCTCTTGTTAATGATTTCAGTTTATCATAGAAATCAAAGATAATTTCTCCTAATGGCATTATATACGTAAGCACGGCTCGCTTTTCACCCATATATTCTGTGCTCTTGTAAGTAGCTCTTTTTTCGTCCACCAACTGCATAATCGCACCGATAAACTCAGATGGAAGAATAATCTTTGCTTCAACTACCGGTTCTCTAAACTCTTTTATAGAACCGACAGGAGGTAATTTTTCAGGATTGTCAATATGTACGATTTTACCATCATGAGTTAATATTTCGTATGTCACGGTTGGAGCCGTTTGTACCAACCCTACATTGCTCTCTCTTTCTAATCGTTCCTGTACAATTTCCATATGCAACAGCCCGAGAAATCCGCATCTGAATCCGAACCCCAGAGCCTGAGACGTTTCAGGTTCAAAAGTAAAGGAGGAATCGTTAAGCCATAATCTCTCTATCGCGGCTCTTAAAGGCATAAAATCCGTATTAGCGGTAGGGTATAATCCACAAAAAACCATTGGAAGCGGTTTGCGGTAACCCGGCAGGGCCTCTGTAGTCTTTTTATCCTTTAATGTTATGGTATCACCAACATGGACATCATGTATGGATTTTATACTGGCAACACAATAGCCGACGCTTCCGGCACTTAATTCGTCTACCGAAGTCATTTCAGGCCTGAAGACACCCAACTCAGTAATTAAAAATGATCTGTTAGTTTTCATCATTAAAATGTTATCCCCGACCTTGATAGAACCGTCAAAAATCCTGAAATATACTATCACACCACGGTAATCATCGTAAACAGAATCAAAGATCAAGGCTCGTAATGGTAAGCTTGAATCACCTTCTGGTTGCGGGATACGTGCTATTATGGCATCAAAAACCCCTTCTATCCCAAGACCGGTTTTAGCACTCACAGCAATAATCTCTTCATCCGTTTCACCAAGAATGCTGACGATCTCATCACCTACCTCCTCCGGTCTGGCAGATTTTATATCTATCTTGCTGAGAACAGGTATAATTTCAAGATTCTTCTCCATTGCCATATACATGTTGGTTATTGTCTGCGCTTCTATACCCTGTGCCGCGTCAACCAGAAGCAATACACCCTCACAGGCGCTGAGGCTACGTGACACCTCATAACTGAAATCGACATGCCCAGGCGTGTCTATCAAATTTAATGAGTATGTCTCTCCATCTTTTTTATAATCCAGGGAAACCGCACTTGCTTTTATGGTAATACCCCGCTCTCTTTCCAGATCCATATTATCCAGTAACTGGTTACGGAATTTTCTTGGATTAATTGCTTTTGCCGTTTTGAGCAGACAATCGGCAAGTGTAGATTTACCATGATCAATGTGAGCTATTATACAAAAATTGCGAATATGATTAATCTTCAAATAAGACCTCTATTTAATACAGTTAACAATTATCTATCCTGTGCATAAATTCATCATCAGTGCGTGAAGCCTGCCACTCTTTATCAGTGAAATCCTTAACTCCAAAATCTATGCCTGTAGATGTATCTTTGCCATCTTCGCCATGACACAACACACACTTATCAGCATATATCTCTAGTGCATCTATATCATTAGCATATACATTTGAAAAATCTAAACAAAACATTGAAACTAAAAACAATAACGATACTATTACCATGCATCTCAATGTAATTCTCATTTCATAAATTCCATCAACCGCTCTTTGAAAAGATTCAGAGCCAATGCTCTGTGGCTAATCCTGTTCTTTACATCCGACCCCAGTTCAGCCATCGTCTGTTTAAATTCCGGTATATAGAATATAGGATCATATCCGAAACCATTTTTACCGAGAAGTTCTGTATTAATCAGGCCCTCACAGCTTGCCTCTACTACAAAGTGCAACTTTTCCGACTCTGCCAGGGCAATTGCACAACGAAACCTTGCTGTTCTTTTATCAAAAGGAACACCATTCAATTCCTCAAACAGCTTTAAACATTTTTCTTCGTAACCGGTCTCCTTGCCACAATATCTAGAGGAAAAAACACCCGGTCGTTTATCCAGCGCATCAATCTCTAACCCCGAATCATCTGCCATAACACACATATTACAAAACCTCGCCAGCTGCAGTGCCTTTTTAGCCGCATTCTCTTCAAAAGTAACACCATCTTCTATAACGTCCGGGGCGTCATCAAAATCTTCCAGGTCCAGTAGGGGTAATGATATCCCGTTCAGGATTTTCCTGATCTCCTTTTTTTTATTTTTATTATGAGTCCCAATTACGATTCCACTTGACTTGATCATAATAACACTATCTCTGCAACGCATCCTTTTGGATCAGGGTTAATTCGCTTATTCCTTTTTTTGCCTGTCCCATCATTTGAGCGAGCTCCTCTTCTGAGAATGTCTGTTTCTCCGCGGTACCCTGTAACTCTATATACTCTCCATCACCAGTCAAAACAATATTCATATCTACATCTGCCGAAACGTCCTCCTCATAACACAGATCCAGCAACGGAACTCTATCTACTACACCCACACTCACTGCAGCCACACTCCCTAAAAGAGGTTCTCCTGTAATTCCAACACTCTTTTTCAACCAACTGATGGCATCTACTAAAGCAACATATGCACCGGTAATAGATGCAACCCGCGTTCCTCCATCTGCCTGAATAACATCACAATCAAGCCATATTGTTCTTTCTCCTATTACCGAAAGATCGGCGATGGCACGCATTGACCGCCCTATCAGCCTTTGAATTTCATGAGTACGTCCTCCTACCTTACCTCTGGATGATTCCCTTGGCACTCTTCTTGGTGTAGAGCCAGGCAACAAAGAATATTCTGACGTAATCCAACCCTCTCCGGTATTTTTTTTATGCGGTGGCACACTATCTTCAATAGAAGCAGTGCATATTACCTTGGTGTTTCCAACTGCTATAAGAACAGATCCCTGTGCAAATTTTGTATAATTTCTTTCTATTAATACCGGACGCATCTCATCCGGTTTCCTTCCGTCTATTCGCATTATATTATGTACCTCTATTATCTTTAGTTGTATTACATAGTTAAATAAAATATTGTCTGAATGAGAACTGAGCTTACCTGCTAATGAGAAGCTTTAACAGCGCTTTCTGGACGTGTAACCTGTTTTCTGCCTGATCATATACTATAGAATGTCCACCATCAATAACATCATCCGTAATCTCCTCACCACGATGAGCGGGCAGACAATGCATGACAAACACACCCTTTTTCGCATATGAAATCAATCCACTATTAACCTGAAAACCATTAAAATCCTTGCGTCTGGTTTCGGCTTCAGCTTCTTCTCCCATGCTAATCCATGTATCCGTGTAAATAATATCCGCATCTTTTACCGCTTCTCTTGGGTCCCTGATTTGTTTGATGTAGGAGTCCTTGCCTTTTACATAATTTTCAAGCTCATCTAAAAACTCTGCAGATAATTCATAGTTTTCCGGAGAAGCAACCGTATACGACACTTTAAGCTTTGCACATAAAAAAGCTAATGATCTGGCGACATTATTTCCATCGCCAACATATGTTAATTTCACATTGTCAAGACTACCTATTTTTTCTTTAATAGTATATAAGTCCGTAAGCGCTTGACACGGGTGGGTATAGTCAGACAGCGCGTTGATTACCGGCACAGAAGAGTTATCGGCAAGCGTAGTAACCGTTTTGTGATCATAGGTTCTGATAGCGACACAATCAATAAACCGAGACAAAACCTTTGAAACGTCTTTTATCGATTCACGCTCACCAATATTAATATCATGCTTGGTCAGATATATCGCATGTCCACCCATCTGCGTCATCGCCACTTCAAAGGAAACCCTTGTTCGCATAGAGCTTTTCTCAAAGATCATTCCAAGCGTTTTTCCGGCAAGACAGAGATCAGTGACACCTCTTTTAATGGATTCTTTCATTTCAGCCGTTAGTGCAAACAGCTCATCAATATCTTCACGCTCAAGATCCGCAATTGAAACCAGGTTTTTACACTGCATACTTCCACCTATAACTATTAATTAACGGACTTTAAAATATTCTTTAATATCCCAAGGCCTTCATCTATATATTCTTTTGTAACATTCAGCTGCGGCATAACCCTTATCACACTGTCATGAGTACAGTTCAACAGTAACCCTTCATCCATACACTTTTTTACCACATCTGCAGCAGGGATTTTAAGCTCTATACCTATCATCAATCCGATGCCTCTTACTTCTTTAATAACATCAAGGTCTTTTGCCAAACTTCTTATCTGTTCAAAAGAATAATTACCCATTTTTGTAGCATTATCCAACAAGCCTTCCGACTCAATAACTTCAAACACTGCTGCTGCTGCCGCACAGGCAAGAGGATTCCCTCCGAAAGTTGAAGCATGGCTTCCCGGCACCAGACTTTTAGCAATCTCTTTTGTTGCCTCCATAGCGCCCACGGAAGTACCATTTCCCAGTGCTTTAGCAAGCGTCATTATATCAGGTATTATGTCATAATGTTGATAAGCGAAATACTTTCCTGTCCTTCCCATTCCGCATTGAACTTCATCAAGGATCAAGAGGATATCATTGTCATCACAAATTTTTCTTAACCCTTTCATGTACTCTTTATCTGCCACATTGATTCCACCCTCTCCCTGAATAGGCTCAAGCATAATACCACATGTCTTATCATCTATTATATCTTCAATTTCCTTCAGGTTATTAAACGATGCATACGCAAAACCCTCAATAAGCGGCGCAAAGCCACTATGGTACTTTGGTTGAGCGGTAGCTGTTACAGTTGCAAGGGTCCTTCCATGAAACGAATCTTTCATCGTAATAATTTTATATTTACCTTTTTTAGAACCGTGAATTCTCGCTAATTTTATAGCCGCCTCATTTGCTTCCGCCCCACTGTTACAAAAGAAGCATTGTCCATTAAAAGAGTTTTCAGAAATATATCTGGCAAGACGTCCCTGTGGCTCAGAATAAAAAATATTTGGTACATGAACCAACGTTGCTGCCTGTTTCTGCATTGCCTTCGTTACATCAGGATGACAATGTCCCAGCGAACTTACCGCCCATCCGGAAAAAAGGTCCAGGTAACGTTTACCGTCTGTATCCCAAAGATGCACCCCATCACCCCTGGCTATTACAATAGGATTTCTAGAGTAATTTGGGATTACATAATTATCATAGTTCTCCAGCACTTCGCTTTTATTCATAATTTAGATTCCTTTACGCGGATTCCCTGTGATGAGAGGAAATAGAAAAATGGAATGCTTTAATAATTGTACGTTCTTTTTGAAATGGGAGAATATCAAAAAAATCAACTCTTAAAAAACACCGGAAGACAACATTGCTAAAAGTACTCAACTGGCAATGCATTTCATATATAAACTAAACAATGATCTGGGTTCCAATACCCTTGTCAGTAAATATCTCAAGCAATAGTGAATGTGGTATATGACCGTCAATAATATGTGCTTTTTTTACTCCATCTCTCATGGCAGAAATACAGGCATTCGCTTTCGGGAGCATTCCACCACTTATTACCCCACTCTTTATCAATATATTAACCTCATCTTCATGTAACGTAGACGTAAATGACTCCGGATCAGACGGGTCAGTTGAAATCCCGTGTGTATTAGATATAAAAACCAGTTTTTCGGCCTTCAAGGCACCTGCCAGAAACGAGGCCACGTTATCTGCGTTTACATTATAATTTTCCCCGTCGATACCTTTGGCAATTGGAGACACTATAGGTATTTGGTCGTCTTCAAATAAATTAATAAAACGATCACATTCTATATCAATAAGTTCACCCACATAACCAAGATCCTCCGCCTCTGATCCGTCCTCACCTTTACTGACGAGCTTTCTGGCTTTGATTGGGCTATCGTCCCCGCCCCATACACAGACACCTTTTGCTCCCATTTTTTTTACCTGCTCTATTATCAGCTTGCCTATCTTGTTGGTAAGTACATCAATAGCAATTTCCAACGTCTCCTTATCAGTAACACGATAGCCATTTACAAAAAGAGGTTTCTTACCTCTTTTTTCCATCTCACTGCTTATGAATGGGCCACCGCCATGGACTATAACCGGCTTCATGCCTATAGACTTCATAAAAACCATATCTTGAAGTACACTTTGAAAGGTGCCCTTATCTACCATTGCGCTACCGCCAAATTTCACAACGACTATCTTATCCTTAAAAGACTGAATGTAAGGCAGGGCCTCAATTAAAACCCTGGATTTGTCAATTGCTTCTTCCATAGAAATACCTTTCGTGCCGATAATCTTAGATTTTTTGAAGCCTAAATCAGAAGGTGAATCATACTCATTAAAAAAACTTTCGATTTCACTATTTTTTATATTATTTTCTGCTAACGCCAGATCCATATTTTCCTTAATAGCTTAATTTACAGGAATTACAACAATTTTGGAAAAATTATCCAAACCGGGAATTATAACTGTTACAACATATCTGTCAAGATTAAACCGTCAATTTCATTCTATGACAATGGCATATGGCTATTGCCAGTGCATCTGTCGTATCATACTTTTCAGGCACTTCTGATAATGATAAAAGAATCTTTACCATTTTGCTCACCTGTACTTTTTGAGCATTACCGATACCAACGACGGCACGTTTTATTTCAGTTGGAGCATACTCAAACAGAGGAATGCCTGCTAATGCCGCACACAATATTGCAACTCCCCTGGCTTCACCGATCTTAATGGCGGCTTTTACACTTTTCCCATAAAATGCGCTCTCCAATGCAACCTGATCCGGCTTATAATCCTCAATAGCTTTATTTAATCCATCGAACATTATTTTAAGTCTGTCCTGAAACGAATCCTTTCGCTTGCCCTCAATAGTACCGTAATCCACGGGAGACAACTTACCTCTGATATCATCTACAATTCCAAAACCGGTTACCATTGTGCCTGGATCTATACCTAAAACACGCATTTATTCCGATATCCTGAACATCTTAATATTAAAAATATTAATGAAACCGGACTTCTCCTTTGTCCGTTTTCTTAAGTTTTGGAAATACGTTTTTTGCTAAACAAAACAAAAGTATTATTATACAAATCTTTTAAACCCGTCCTGGCAGCGCCATTCCAAAAACGCCAGATCATGAGAGCGATAAGTAGTAACGCAGAAACCCACTGGAAAGTGCCAGTGAATGAATGACTATCCATGCTCATTGTTGGTATAATGTGTATTCCTGAAAGAACCAGCAGATAGTCGAAAGCATAACCGGATATCAAAGCTCCTGCAATAATACACGCCATATAAATACGGACGAATCTACCCCCAAATTGCCTGGTCAACATGGCAATAGTAGTAACATTTGTCGCCGGACCTGCTAAAAGAAAAACCATAGCAGCACCCGGACTGATTCCCTTAACAATAAGAGCCGCTGCTATAGGCGTACTGGCAGATGCACAAATATAAAGAGGAACACTTACCGCCAGCATAATCAACATTGGTATAATACCCTTTTCAAGTCCATACATTGCCAGATTATCAGGAAAAGCAACAATGATCAAGCCTGCCAGCAATAGTCCAACTGACAATGAAAAAACAATTTCATCTGCCATTTTTATAAAAGCATAATTCCATATTCGTTTAAAACACTGAACTATTCCCACACAACGTTCATCATCAAAACACTCTTCTCCATGGTTGTGACAGCCGGAATCTTCTTTTTCTCCAACATGTTTTTTATCACTATCCCTGAGCAGGCCGATAGCAAAAGAACCTGCCAAAAGTGCAGAAAAGAAACTGGCTATTGGTCTGGCAATTGCCATAAACGGCCCCAATAATCCCCACGTAATCATAATCGAATCAGTTCCGGACTCAGGAGTAGTAATCAGAAATGACATTATTGATGGCTTGCTGGCGCCTTTACGATGAAGTTCAATAGAGACAGGAACGACAGCACAGCTACATATCGGAAGCGGAATACCAATAGCCGCAGATGTGATAACACTTAATAATCCTTTTCCACCCATAAGACGCTGAATTACATGTCGTGGAATAAAAACATGAAGCATCCCTGCCAACAGCAGCCCTATTAACATAAATGGTGCTAAGAGTTGGAATATCTCCCAAATACCAAAAAAAAACAATTTAATTAATTCCATGCTTAATATGTTTAATTTAAAAGTGACAATTCGGCAACTTAAGAGCCCAATGAAAAATTATAGATAGTAAATATTACTACTAACTATAACCTAAAATACCGCTCTTGCATCCAAAGGCGTGCCTTAGCGAGGAGAGCCTAAAAAGCTTGATTTGCGGCCCCAATACATCTTTGTTATTGATTTCACGATTGTTCCCGCTCCTTCATCTGCTAATACCAAATCATGTCACACTTATCTCTGTCTTGACAACGACACTTCTTGGTTAACTTCGATTGCGATTTCTTCTGTTCCCTGCCATCTTTATACTTTACTGTCTCAAACCTCGAATATGCATGATGATGTATTGTATCACCTACTATTCCATTTTCCAGCCTCTTTCTCTCTTCTCGTAGATTAAATTCAAAAAGTACATCATAGTACTCCATTGCGAAAATACGGTGCTTCTCCCAGGGTAAATAGTATAGGGAGCATTCCCATTTTATTGTATATAAAAGAGGTGGATTCACTTCGTTTAATCCACCCTCGCTGACAAGGATTTTACAAGTTTATGCGTCTGCTCTATATTAGTAAAACGCCTGTAAAATTTTTCTTCTCCAAACTCCTTGCACAATGACTGTAAACGTTCTCCATCCTTTATTATTCTTCGAAATTTTACGTAAAATGCAGCTATATCCTTTAGCCCTGGAAATGACTTATAAAATTTCCGTATCTTCCTTAGTATATGTGCCATACAGCTCTGCTGTTCGCTTATTATAGACAAGTACGTACCCCACCCGTCTACAGCCATCACCCCCAGAAACACTTCTCCGAGAATACGGCGTACCACATCGCCTCCCCTTGATTTGTCTATTAGAAAATAGGTGGATTTTTTTGTACCAGACACCCATAGCCACCAGTTACGACTTTTTACTCGCCAACCGATTTCATCTGCAAATAATATATATCCAATTTGCACATCTTGCAAAATTTCGTCATAAACTTTTTCCAATATCCCTGAAACTCGTATCACATGTTTAGACAACCCGGATGTTTGCATTACTGCTCTTTAAAGGCTCTTTTGAAGATAAATCCTCTCCACAGTTAGTACAACTTTTCAACGTTGCTTTTGCCTTGATTAAGGATTTCTTCGTTTTGTATTTGTTGCCAAAACCCTCTCTCTTCTTTTTCGAGTTTATACTGAGACTCAATAAGCAAAAGGGCAACTCTTTCGTTGACTGCAAAGTTTTGATACCTTATAATTTCAGACACGGCAAGGCATCAACGAATTGAATATCCAGATTCATGGCATTACACTATTATATTTCGAGATGCAAACTGCAAACACATATTACCTAAAGATGATGATTACAAGCTCCCTAAATTCAAGTAATAAGTTAAATACAAAACCTGGATTCAGTTAATAGCCGTATAAAAGATGATTGAAATGGTGGCTTAAACATTTTTAACCTACATAATTTGTATTTTTTGAAAGGAGATAAAATGTCAAAAAGAGAAGCTAAATGCCTCAGAGATCTTTTAATTATCAGGCAGCATAACAGAGACAAGATCGATGCCGTTAACCAAAACCTTGGAAGTGCTCTTGGGTATAAATATGTTGATGGGAAGCGAACAAATCATCCCGCAATTATCATTTTTGTGCCGGATAAAATTCACATAGACTTTATTTCACCATCTCAGGTAGTGCGTAAAACATTTCACGCTCCTGACCCACAAAAGAAGGGTTGTACTATTTGGTGTAAAGTTGATGTGGTAAGAGGAGGTAAGGCTGCCCTGGAAGAGAAGCAGGTTCCGCTAAGTAATGCAAATGTGGAGATTGCAGAAAATCTTCGTAAGGGTAGAATTGGGTTGATAGGAGGGGTACAACTTGGAGGTTATGATGAATCAGGAAGAGGATATTCTGGTACCGCAGCTTGTGCGGTAAAAGATAAATCCGGTAAAATATATCTGTTAACAAACAAACACATTTCCGGGCCTGTAGGACGTCCGATTTATCATCCAAGTCCGGAGCAATATCTGATTGGGCGTACAAAAAAAGCCATAGGTTATGTAGTTGATCAAGTCCATTTTGACAATATCATTGATGAGAAAAATGCATTGATAAAGGTTGATTGTGCACTTGTTTCTATTAACAATAATAACATACTAAAATCGGTAAAACCTGGTATTTATAAATTAGGTGAACCCGGTGAGGTAATGCCGGTAGACTTAAATACAATGGATATTATTGGAACAGAGGTTGTTTCGATTGGAAGTGCGAGAGGTTATCAAAAAGGGATTATAACAGCATATTCTTATGAATGGTTGGATGATAAGAAGTTGTCAGTGTACACAGATTTCCTGATTGCCGGAGATAATCCTTCAGGCGCTTTTTCAGGTCATGGAGATAGTGGGAAACTTATTTTAACCGCTGACGGGCTTCGGCCTGTGGCTCTTCTATGGGGAGGCTGGCAGGAGCGACTCAGGAAAGGTTTTGAACAAGAAAATTGGACATATGCAGTAGATATCAGTAAAGTTCTAAAATATTTGCGTGTTAATATTCTATCAAACACTCAAAAGCTAAAGAATCAGAATAAATTGTTGAAGGAAATGGAAGCACGTGAAAATAATTTGAAGAAAGGCATAGACCCTTTACTTAATGATATTGAGACTGCGACCTTAATTAGTAAATTTGATAATCTTAAAGGAATTGAGAAGGCCAATTTTGGTGTGGATAATAGAACGGATTTATATGATTTTAAAGTACCGGATGATAATGCAATAATACAAAGTGCTGATTGTGTCGTTAGTTTATTCAATGAGAAATTGGTATTTGATAATCCTAACGGAACATCAACCCTTACAACATTTCACTATGGATTAACGAATCGATTGTGCTTAAATGAACCCTTCTGGGATCAACAATATGGTGCATTCGGCACTGGGTTTGTCTGGGGGGAAAAAATTATAGCGACAGCAGCTCATGCTGTAAAAAATGATAATTATCTACAAAACATTAGATTTGTTTTTGGATTTAGAATGAAAGACTCCGCAAATGTGCAGACAAATGTCAGTACTGAGGAAACTTATAAAGGTGTAAGAATTATTGATATGGTATATGATCCTAAAGGACCGGATTGGGCACTGGTAGAGGTGGACAGGCCTATAAGAAACCATCATATTCCTGAAATCAGGACTCAAAGGAAAATACAAGATAATAAACCAGTATATGTAATTGGCCATCCAATGGGACTACCGTTAAAATTTGCTGACGATGCTATAGTGCGCAATAATCAACCATCATCATATTTTGTTACTAATCTGGATGCTTATTCTGGGAACTCAGGTTCACCTGTCTTTAACGCTGATACGCATGTAATTGAAGGTATACTGGTTAGAGGAGTTAGAGATTGGGCCAGGAATCGTTCTGACTCTTGCTATTTTTCAAAAAGATACAAACTATTTGAAGGAAAGGGAATACGATGTACAAGAACAACTGAAATCAAATGAAAAAATACATGAAGTACTAAATCAAACTCCCTTTTTCGGCTATAGGACGATTATATTACTATCAAATGATTTATCAAGATTTAGCATCCCTGCGATTGCAGAAAAAAAATAAGATTGCATCTTTAAAAACGCAGTATCAAGTAATTTTCATTTAAAAGAGAGAGAGGAAAAATGCTAATGTAAAAAGCAAGATACAAAGATTAAGACGAAATGCAGCCGAGATAATTCCCCACAAACCACAAAGAGTCTTTGTTTGTTTGGCAAAAAAAATGAGCGAACCGGTGCCCTCAGAAGGGAACACTCACTTCTGAGGGGCTGTTTAGTATGAAAAAAAGTAAAGTTCAGGGGCAAGTGCCAAAACAAAACCTTATAGTCATTCCAAGAAGAGAAAAAGGATAGCAAATACATATTTTATCATCAGGCCTTTTTATGAACCAAGTAGCTTCTGCACACGTAAGATCATTGTCTTCTGGTTCTGCCGTATCAAGTCTTCCTGCTCTACCATCTTTTTGAATATCAACTTCACCTGTCATAGCATCCATATGAAGTATTATTTTTTTCGCTTGATTACCTTTCGGGTTAATACAGATCTTCATATATTGTGTTTCATCACCAAAAGGAATTTTATGGCATGTAAATCCTTCCTCATCAGTGTATGTTCTCATGAACCAATCATCATCATCACACGTAAGATCATCTGGCTCAAATATACTGTTGCCATTTTGTGGTACACATATACTTTTGCCATTCTGTGGTACACAGCGAGTAACTGTACCTGTTTTTCCATCTATATGTATTATTATTTTTCTTTCAGTTAATGGTTGGCTGTCCTGTCCAGTTTTTCCATTTGCAGTAACCTTAACTGCAAATCCAAAAATGAAAACGGTACAAATAATTGCGACAAATACTCTTTTTGTGTTGAAAACCATAACGGCTCCTTTCATTAAATACGTTACCGATTATTAGAAAAATTAAAAGATAGGCTATTAATCTCTATAAATTACAAAAAAATAAATTTAAAAATATGTCCAATGTTTCTGGTTTTATAATGTTCTTTGTAGTTCAACCACCTCCTACAGTGACAGGGTAAATCTGGCAAATATCAATTGTTCAGGGACTATCTGAGGGTGTGTGGGATCAGTGTCCTGGAAATTGAAATTTTTGTTAAACAGATTTTGTGCCCCGATGCTGATGATGCCATGTCGTTTGGGCAGTCGGTAACTGATCGAACCATCAAAGTACCAGAAATTGTCGTGACCAGGTACTGTCGTCATACGTGTAGGGGTGTCTGCAAATCTACCAGCCTGATCAACATAGGTACTCTTCAGACGAGCGGAGAACCCTGAAGGGTGAAAAAAGTTTATACCCAGAGGCACACGGTGAGTTCTGAGTTTTTCAAACAACTCAATGTCTAAAAGGCCGGGTTCTTTATCTATCCACTCATATTGATATTCTGCACTCATGGAGAGCCAATTTTTCTCGAAGAGTTCCGGTGTCCAGTTCAGGTAAGTACGTATCAGGTCTTCATCATGTCCAAACCTGGCGTAAGTTACCGAATTAGTTCTTAGATCACCTTTTACTACGTCCAGATCTCTTCTTGAAAATTCAGCACCTGCATACAGCGATTTTGAAAACTTCTGATCTATGGCAATACCATAGCGCCATCCTATTGTGCCGTTAGTATCGTCAAAAAACTGGTTAAACCCTGCCACTTGGGTGGGTTCAATAGTCTGGTTAGAGACCAACTGCCTCTTCAATGTCCTGAATAGCGCTCCTCGGATTGTAGTACCAGGAAACGGGTTCCAGGTTAAGCCAAATTTAGGGTTAAATTGATCAGTCTTCTCTTTTCCCTGACCCTCAAAAAAATCCATACATCCTCCTATAGTCCATGTCATGTCTCCGATAGTCGATGTGATCAATTTTGGGGGTTTAATAAGCGAGTAAATATAAAAATTAGTATGACGGATATCGTTATCCTCCGGTACTCTGGAACTTTCTGGTAAAGTGACTGGGGAAAAGATTGGCAATGGAGGAAACGGTTGGAGCGATCCTGTATAACTACCGTTTGTGGTAAAATTGTTTTTTCTGTCTGAGTTGAAGCGTCCTACCCCTGCAGTAATGTAAAATCTTCCTGATTTAGACTGAAACAGGTGACGGATTTCGCCAGTCCAGCTATTTTCATCTAAATGAGTACCTAAGCCAACAGATGCTCCTGTCAATCTAAGTATGCTTCCATCTGAAAGTGTAGTAGTTGATGATACCGGAATATCAGGATCAGTTAATCTCGTATCCAAGTCTGAATTCTGATAGATGAAAGAGGCAATGGTCTCCGAATATGGAGTAAAGGAGTGACGAAAGCCAAGCCGCAGAGTGTCTGTCTGTCTTTTCTGGCTTAGTCTGTCAAAATTGTCCGGATCAAACCTGAGTGACAGGTCGCCCCTCTGATCATCAAAGTAGCGGTATTCTGCCTGTATACTCGTTTTGTGTGAAAGACTTATCTGTACAAAAGCATCGTAAATGTCCTGGTTGAGATTATTGTTTTTTCGAAAACCGTCGGTTTCATAATGGTACTGTGACAGACTGTAGGAAACTCTTCCCAATACACCTGATTGAACGATGTCATCCCCCTGAGTGTCCTTATCTGCAATAATGCCACTGGCCTGCAGCGCTAACCGGTTTCTGTTAAAGAGCGGGTTAAATTCATTAAAGGCGCAGCTGCCGGTCCGGCTCCCTCCAGCATAAAGAGATTACTCTGCGCGAGTTGAGGCTGTATTGGGGTGATATTTATTGGTTGCAACAGTTGAGACTGGAGCAGTTCACTTACTCTTGCTATCTCGTGGCGCGGCAGTGCGGAGTACGAATCGGAAAGAAAACGGTGGGCGGAATAGCTGCCAGGATCTACATTGAGAGATCTCCAACCCTCGAATAGCGCCCGTTGCTGAAAACCAAGATCCCGATAAATCCTGGCAACGCTTGCACTCCTTGCGGCCAGGTCTTCATCGAGCAGAAACTTTGATCGGTAGACCGCACGGTTATCGTTCAACTCAATAGATTTCTGCATGTCATGTAGCGCTTCTACAGGACGGTTCAACGTCTGCTTTCTAATCGCGTCATAGAACCATGGTGTAGGATCCTTATCGTCAAGTTCTTTAGCGATAGCAAATTCTTTTGACGACTTTCCATCAGATTTTTCATCAAAATACGCCTTGCCAAGATAGCTGCGGATAAGTGAATTGTTACGATCATGGGCTCGTGCGATTTCGATTTCATCAATTCCCTCTTCGATATCTCCCTCTCTGATTTTTGCCAGCCCGAGACCAAAATGTGGCAGGGCAGAGTCAGGTTCCAGTCTGATAGCCTCTTTAAATGCCTTTTTCGAATCCCGAGTCTTTATCTGAGTAAGGTACGCAAATCCCAGGACGGCTTGTGCTCGTGCGATATCTGGATTTAGCTCTACCGCTTCGTTTGCCTCTTTGACTGCTTTATCAAGGTATCCTTTGGATAACCATAGTTCTGCTAACCTTGCCTTCGCCAGGGGATTCCCTTTTCCGGTGCTCAGGTTTACTGCCTTTTTGATACTTGTTAATGCCCCATTAATGTCAAAATCAGCCTGCAGAACATATGAAAGGGCAATCAAAGCGGAGGCTGATTGATTGTCATTCATAACCGCATTTTCAGCATGTTTGCGGGCTTCTATTTTATTATTCCTTGACAATTCAATGATTGACTTAAGTGCTAAAGCGTTGCTGGAGCCTGGCGCCAACTTCTCCGCATTATCGATGTCAGAATTTGCTTCATCAACACGACCAACCGTAAGAAATAATCCGGCTCTATATAAGAAAAAGCGTGGATCATTACTCTGGGTTACTTTATTAATGCTGGTAAATGCATCTATCAGTTTGCCTTTCCAATAAAAATTGATGGAATTTTTAATGTCATTGTTTGCAAAATCAGTAGCACTATAATAAATTACTGGAGGGTAATGGAGTGTCCATTGAACAGCATTCTTGAGATCAATTTCAATATTCTTAAATTTTTCGTCCGGCGATGTGACCTCTGCAGATTGTTTACTTTCGAGATAAATTTCATCATCGATTCCACGGTTTTTTTCCATTCGTACCCGACCCTCAAAGACAGTAAAAGTCGTATGATCGTCATCTATTACACTTACCACAAACTCTGTTCCCTCAATAGATCCGTTTACTATCGGTGTTTGAATATTAAGACGATGGGTTATTCGGGATATGAAATGAGTTACACCTTTATCTATTCTGAGCCAGAATGACTTTATTGATCTCTTTTTTTTTGCCTTGAATTGTATCGTAGTATTCTGGTCAAGACGTATGACGGTATCATCTTTGAGCATGATAGTCGCCCGGCTATCTGCCCCCACAATGATCTTGTCGCCAATATGGCACTCCTTGTTCAATACAGCGGTTGATACATTATTATTTATTTCGTACTCAACTTTACCCTGTATTGACACAATCTTAGCAGCCCAGATACCATTCGTCTGTGCGTCCACCGTAGTTGTCGTAAACAAGACTGCGTATACGACAATAATTACTGACCTGATCAGATAATAAACATGAGACTGCTGCATCATTCTCCTATCTCCTCAGTCGGATATTGATGTTACGTCGGTCAAGTATTTATCTAATGTTACGTATTGGAAATGTGATTTTTTATTAAATATTTAAAATTATTTTTAAAATCTATATTATATTGTGAGACTTTATAGTTATGAAAGGAGCTAAGCCTGATACTTGAAATACTTACTTTAGCCATGTGGATTAAGATAGTACACTCTACATGTGAATGTCAAGAATAAAAAATATATTTTTCAGAGTTTGAAGGATATGTATGCGGGGGTTTTTAAAAAATTATTTTTTGTCCATTCGAATCACTCCTGCCCAGGACTCTTCAAAATGTTTTTCATAATACTGTTCGCACAGCATTATATAAAAACGTGAAGGACCATCCTCTCCATATCTCTTGCAGATATTGGAAAATTTTTCGATTGCCAACTTCCAGGATTGATTTCGGTATAAGGAGAGTGCCTCTGAGAAAAATGTACAGAGATTTATCTGATTCTGACCAGCGTCATCTATGACACATATCAATTCATGTATCACAATGGGAGTCGATTTTCCAACCAGAAGAAATTGACCAAGCTCTCTTGTTAAAAATTCGTCTATTCCGTACAACACCTCTTCTGACAGTAATATACGTGTCTTCATGTACTTATTAAGTCCCTCTATCCTTGATGCGGTATTTACAATATCTCCGACGGGACGGTACTCCAAATGACCTTCAGCACCTATACTGCCGAGTATGATTTTACCGGAATGTAGTCCGATGCGTGTAGGGAGAGGTGTAGCACTGTGAACCTTGTTAAACTTATGAACTTGAATGCCAATATCAAGTGCTGAGTAACAAGCTTTTTTTCGTGATTCAATATCTACCTGGTCTGTCATCCATGTAGCCATCATAGAATCCGCCAACAAATTAGATACATTGCCACCCCCCCCCTTATAATCCTCCCTATAGCCCTCCTCTTGTACAGATTGAATGAGAACACCATAGTATTTATTAATAAGTTCCCTGAGTTCATCCGGATCCATAGCTTCAGACAACGAGGTATACTGTTCGGCATCAGTACTCAGGCAGGTACCATAGACCTGTTGACTAAGCGCCTTTAACGATGTAATATCTCTGGCCAGCTTATCTACAAGATCATCAGGCAGATAGTGCCTGAAAGCGGTCTTTATATTCTTCCGTTCCCTGCCAACATGGATATACTTTAACACAATACTGATGGAGAAGGCCAGGGCTACCTGGACAGACAAAGGCACTACAAGCGGATACCAGATACCGGCAGTCTTGAACTGATAAAAGGCATTGCTGAAGTACAACGCGATCAATACAACAGCAACGGGTGCAGAGATGGTGGTTGGAAACCTGTAGCAAAGAACTCCCAGCATCAATCCCCAGAGGAAAATGATGGCGCTATATAATCCCTTATGTAAGGTTCTGACAGGCATATTTTCAAGTATGTTTGCAAATGCTGTTGCAGCAATTTCTACACCACTGAGATCTAATCCACCTGATTCTGAAAAGACAGTATAAAAACCATCCTTCTGCTTTATTGATGATTTTGAGACAGCACCGACAAAGATAACCTTGTTATTCAGATCAAATTCATTCCGGTCGTTATCAGATTTATCTCGTGGTTCGAGTATCTTATAATAAGGAATTGTTTTGAACGTACGTGGGGGACCATAATAGTTCAGATATCTACGATAGGGAGGCTGGTACATATGTATCAACGACTTGAGAATGAGATTAGTAGCAGGGAGCAGGTTTAGAACATCCAGCTCATTCAACATCTTTGTTGAGACAGATGGATTCTCTTTGATAACATTTTTAATAGCCAAAACTGCATTATTAAAACTCGTGCTGCCGACTATTTTATCTTTACTGAGCGGCAGTTGCTCCGGTAGTTGAGGATAGGCCTTTTGCAGCAAATTGATAAATTCATCGTATTCGTTTAACGTAAAGAGCTGGAACGCTACAACAGGTAAAGAAGGTGTATCCACGGCCCTTTTATCGAATGTCCAGTATTTACTGGCACGCCTTTTTGGTAATGGAAATGGAGCCACGGCAGCAGATAGTTCTTCAAGAATTTCAACAGGAGGTTCAAGTTCTGTAGTTTCAATAGTCACTCCATTATGTTCAGTTTCTTCTTTGTTCAGTAATGAACAGAGTGCAACATTACCTGCATTTCTGATTGCTTCAGCAAGCAAATTGTCAGCCATTAGGTTAGCTTCATTTGTCAACTTATTGGTTTCATTTGTCAATTTGTTATACTCTTTTGCCAATTTATTATCTTCATTTATCAAATTATAATATTTTAATTCTTTTTTGTAAAAATATAGATCAAAGACAATGGCAGAGGCACCGGCTTTGACTAAATTATCTATAAAAGGGGCATGGAGAGCGCGTTGCCATTTTTCAGGGTTCTTCGGCTGATTAAGTATTCGAGTTGAATCATTGTCAATGCTCACAATTATGACATCAGAAGGAGCCTGCCGCTCCCCTCTCATAGTAAACAACAGATCTAAATCCACTTTTTCGCTTATACCAAATGCCATGAAGATATAGCAGAAAATCAGGCCCAGTATCCCTGTGATTGATCCTACAATAAGTGCTTTGTATAGAGGTTTCATTTTTTTAATGCTCTATAGAGCCTCCGCATAAACTCGAAAAAGAAGCGTTCAATGCAAAAAAATTTGCATCATAAATCAAAATGATTCGAAGAAAACAGAGAAAAAGTTATATATCACCAAAAATGGCACCTAAATTAAGCGATTTTAAACTTAAGACAAAAAAACATGAAAATTGTTTAATTTTATCCAGCAAAAATTAGCTTGGTGTGGCAAGAAATCCTCACTTGCTAAAAAATTCCATATAGGATAGCATCTTTCATAATATCTTGCGAAACTACCCTCCACATACCCATGAAAACGATTTATAAAATCGTTTTATCTGATGCGACGATACCATCTCTTCATGTCAATTCTCTATTACTGATGCATAATCCTCATCTATTCAAAAGGCATAACTCATCCTTCGCAACTCTGCAGCTTCCCGTTTGGACACCATGTCATTGAATTAATGGGGAAATATGTTAAATAAATAGGTATGGTGTCTCCCGATTTAGGTGATGCGGTTCTAGATGATGCGGTTCACCCTTGTAGATTGAACCGAAACGTTTAGATAATAGTTCAAAGCCAAGAGGCTACGAAGAGTTTTCCTTCAAGAAATCTCGCACTTTTTTTATATCAGCCCATACTTTTTTCTTGTCATCAGGATTTCTCAGTAGATAAGCGGGATGATATGTAGCCAGGAATTTTGCACCTTGATATTCAAAGAATTTTCCGCGTAGATTACCTATTGATTCTGTACTGTTCAGTAATGTCTGTGCGGCAAATGTTCCTAACGCGCATATTATCTTTGGACGTATTATCTCAATCTGCCGGATCAAATGCGGCGAACACATCACTATTTCATTAGCGTTGGGATTTCTGTTCTCCGGTGGACGGCATTTAAGGATATTGGCAATATAGACATCACCTCTTTTCATGCCTATCGATTCTATGATTTTAGTTAGAAGCTGCCCCGCTTTTCCGACAAACGGTTCTCCCTGTTCATCCTCGTAATAACCGGGGGCCTCTCCGACAAACATAAGGTCTGCATCCGGGTCACCGACCCCGAAAACCACGTTTGTTCTATTTTTACATAAATCACATTTAGTACACCTTTTTACCTGCTCTTCTAATTTATTAAGCTCTGCAATCTTCTCAGATTTGCTAAATTCAACCTTGTCCACTTCGTTGTAATTATAGACATTATCGAAAACAGGTTCCGGAGTTGGCAGTTGCGAAATTACGTTCTCTTCATAGGATATCGTATTTTTAATTACCGAATCAAACTGCAGGTAATTCACACCTAACTTTCTTTCTAAGTCTACCTTGTCAGAAAGGACTTTAAGTAAAGATACCAGCTCTGCCTTTGCTTCCTGTAATTTTGATTGTTGTCGTGATGCACCCATGTTTAAGGATTATATCGGAGCATACAAAACAAGTCAAAATCTCTTTTTGCTTGAATTTATTTTGCGACAAACTTACAATGTCTAATTCTACATATTTATCTTCTTCGGAGCAGAGTTACGATGCAAATCACGGTAAACGGTAATAACAGAGAATTCTCCACGGAGACGTCCTTATCAGAATTACTGAAAAGTATTGATATTGATGAAAGGTATGTCGCGGTAGAATTAAATCGCAAAATAGTTCCACGCTCGCAATTCAGTGAAAAATTGCTGATGGAAAATGATATTTTAGAAATAGTTACTTTTGTTGGTGGTGGATAAATAAAATGACAGATACAGTTCTCAAACTTGGTAAATATGAGTTTAAATCCAGATTGTTTGTAGGTACGGGAAAATATCAAACCTTAGAGCTGATGAAAGAGGCTCTGGAAGCCAGTGGTGCAGAGGTTATTACCGTAGCGGTGAGACGCGCGAACATCGGCTGTAAACCGGGAGAATCACTGCTCGATTATATTGACAAGGACAAATATACAATTCTTCCTAATACTGCAGGGTGTTATTCTGCTGATGAAGCTGTCAGGACAGCATTCCTGGCCAGAGAAATGGGCATATCGGATTTAATTAAACTTGAGGTATTAGGTGATAAAAACACGTTGCTGCCAGACCCTGTTGGTACGTTAGAAGCTACTGAAACGCTGGTAAAAGAGGGTTTTACCGTCCTCGTCTATACCTCTGATGACCCTATTATAGCAAAACGTCTTGAAGACGCAGGCGCCACAAGTGTGATGCCGGCAGGAGCGCCGATAGGTTCAGGTCAGGGAATCCTGAACCCGAATAATATAAGGATCATTCTTGAGACATTAAGTGTGCCTGTTATAGTTGATGCCGGAGTGGGGACCGCTTCAGATGTAACTGCCGCTATGGAACTTGGTTGCGTGGGCGTATTGTTAAATACCGGTATCGCAGGGGCAAAAGATCCTGTTCAAATGGCCAGAGCGATGAAGCTGGCGTGTGAGTCAGGCCGGTTGGCATATTTATCAGGCAGAATACCAAAAAAACTGTATGCGAATGCCAGCAGCCCTTTAAAGGATTTCTAAAATCATTCCCGTTGATTATCTTACCATTAATTGACAAACCAATACCCAAATAGGAAACCAGGATATGTTAGCCAAACGCATTATACCCTGCCTTGATGTAAAAGATGGCAGAGTGGTAAAAGGAACTCAATTTTTAAGTTTGAGAGATTCCGGAGATCCTGTGGAAATTGCTGAGCTGTACTGCCGGCAAGGCGCAGACGAACTGGTCTTTCTTGACATTACCGCTTCGCACGAAAAGAGAGGTATTATGCTTGATGTCGTCAGGCATACGGCAGAGAATGTTTTTATGCCTCTTACGGTTGGCGGAGGAATAAGAACTATTGATGATATCAGGATCCTCCTGAACGCCGGCACTGACAAAGTATCTATAAACACTACCGCTGTAAAAGACCCCGATTTTGTAAATAAGGCATCAAAACGTTTTGGCAGACAATGTATAGTGGTCGCCATTGATGCCAAAAGAGAAGGAGATGGATGGGGAGTATTTATAAATGGAGGGCGCACCCCTACCGGCAAAGACGTTATTCAATGGGCCAAAGAAGTAGAATCAAGAGGTGCCGGCGAGATACTCCTTACCAGTATGGACTGTGATGGGACCAAAGACGGTTTCGACCTGGAACTTACACGGACAATATCCGAAAGTCTGGAAATACCTGTTATAGCTTCCGGTGGAGCGGGAAATCTTGATCATTTCTTTGATGTATTTACAACAGGCAAGGCGGATGCCGCATTGGCCGCATCCATTTTTCATTTTAAGGAATACGAGATTGCTACAGTAAAGAATTTTCTGGCTGATAAAGGGATAATAGTTAGAAAAACTTGAGTTATTCTTACTTGACAAATTAATAGTGAGGTATAGCCTCAACTACGCTTGTAGTGCTTTAAGTGAACTAAAGTGTCGAAAGTAGAAAAAATCTTTTTCCACAACTTTCGCTCACTTCAAACTTTATGCGTTTATAAATTTTATGATAAAAAAATGATTGTATTTTTAAGTTTTTTATTTTAGTATGCTAATTCACATAAAATTTTGACTAACTAATTCTTAGTACTTTTTTAAGAAACTGATAAACACCTGAAATGAGTAAATCACTGGAAGCTAAAGTAGAACTCGTCGACGTATTAAACTGGATAAAAAGGATTGGAAGTGATTCATCATCAACCGTTCCCCTCTTACAGGCAGTACAATCTGAATATGGTTATCTGCCGAGAGCAGCAATGGATATGATAATCCAAAACACCGATATTACAGGTAGTCAGGTTTACGGAGTGGCTACCTTTTACTCTCAATTCAGATTAAAACCGGTCGGACGTCATATCATACGAGTATGTCACGGGACCGCATGTCATGTTACAGGTGCGGACAGACTCGACACTTCTCTGCGCCACATTCTCAATATTACTGACGAAGAGCAGGATACCGCTGAAAACGGAAGTTACACTATTGAGCAGGTTGCCTGCATCGGATGCTGCAGTCAGGCTCCGGTACTGGTCATATCAGACGAAGTTTCCGGAAACCTTACTGGTGCTAACGCGCAGAGGGCATTGAAAAAACACGCCAAAAAGAACGAAGAGATTGTGGCGAATATATAATATTTAGAAAAACCGAATTTATTCAACTCGCTTTACGCGACAAATACTTATCCGGTTCCATCACCTCATAAAATGATGGTTTACCAAATTATTTATTTAAAGAGTTAAATTATGGACGTTAATAATCTGAACGTAATTGTTGGAGAAGGGACTTGTGGAATTGCGGCAGGCTCAAAGGAAGTAATCGAAGCCTTCCGGAAGCACGCTCCCGAAATGAATATCAGAACTGTCGGTTGTGTCGGCATGTGTCATCAGGAAGTAATCGCCGAGATAAACGATGGTAATGGCAACAGGCACATATACGGTAACGTCACAAAGAAAACAGTTCCGCAAATCATAAAATTCCATAAAGGAGAGGGAGACCTTCCCGAGGACCAGCTGATATTCTCAAATGACAATCAGGATTTGGACAAATGGCGATATCTGGCACATCAAACCAGGATAGCCCTTCGAAATGTCGGATATCTGGATCCCACCTCAATTTCAGAATACCAGGCAAGAGATGGATATAAGGCGATTAAGAAAATTTTAGCGGAAATGACGCCTGAGCAGGTTATCGAAGAGGTCAAAATTTCAAGTATACGAGGACGAGGCGGTGCGGGATTCCCAACACATGTCAAATGGACTTTTGCAAAGCAATCTGAAGGGGACATCAAATATCTGATCTGTAACGGTGATGAAGGTGACCCCGGCGCTTTTATGGACCGTTCACTCCTTGAAGGAGACCCTCATAATGTAATAGAGGGTATGCTCATCGCCGCGTATTCATTTGGCGCATCCAAAGGTTACGCATATATCCGTGCGGAGTATCCGCTCGCTGTAAAAAATTTCGGGAAAGCGATTAAAGACGCTCATGAACTTGGAGTTCTGGGAGACAATATACAGGGGTCAAATTTCTCATTTGATATAAAAATCAAGGAGGGAGCAGGCGCTTTTGTCTGCGGTGAAGAGACGGCTCTTATTGCTTCAATAGAAGGCGACCGGGGAATGCCGAGGTTCAAACCTCCCTTCCCTGCAGTTAAAGGGTTGTTCGGTAAACCGACAATAATCAATAATGTAGAAACCCTGGCTAACCTGCCATGGATAATTAATAATGGGGGCAAAGCATATGCCTCTCATGGAACAGAAGATTCCAAAGGAACAAAAGTATTCGCGCTGGCAGGAGCTATTAAAAAAGGCGGACTGGTTGAAGTACCAATGGGAACAAAGATTCGCTACGTTCTGGAAGATATCGGCGGAGGATCTTCATCAGGAAAACCACTAAAGGCCGTACAGCTTGGCGGGCCATCAGGTGGATGTGTTCCTGAAAATCTTTTTGACACCACTATCGAATATGCCGCGATAAATGCGACAGGGGCCATTATGGGTTCCGGCGGTATGATAGTAATGGATGGATCAACCTGCATGGTCGACCTGGCCAAATATTTCCTCGGCTTTACCCAGAATGAATCATGCGGGAAATGTACCTTCTGCAGGATCGGCACACTGAGGATGAAGGAACTTTTAACCAAGATTTGTGACGGACAAGGTGAAATGGAAGACATTGACGCACTTGAGGAACTGACTGAGCAGATTAAAAAGTCCAGTCTATGCGGACTTGGACAGACTGCGCCAAACCCTGTTGCAACAACATTGAAATATTTCCGTAACGAATACGAAGCCCATATCAAAGACAAGAGATGTCCGGCCGGGGTATGCAAGAGTTTGATTACTCATACCATTATTTCTACCGATTGCACCGGCTGTTCCTTATGTGAAATCCAGTGTCCGGTTAATGCGATAACAGGACAAAAGAAAGTAAAAGGCTCTTATGTCATTGATCAGGTAAAATGTATCAACTGCGGAATGTGTTTTGAAGTATGCAACTCAAAAGCTATTACCGTTGAATAAAAAATTTAAATCTAATTAATATAAGCTCCAGGTATTGATAATGAGTGAGAATGTAACAATAACATTAAACGGCAAAGAAATTGAAGTCCCGGCTGACGCGACAATCAGAGAAGCGGCAAAAAGTCAGGGCATTGATATCCCTACTTTTTGTTTTGATGACAGGTTAAAAGCATATACAAGTTGTTTTCTATGTGTTGTAGAGGTGGAGAAGGCAAGGAACATGATACCGGCCTGCAGCACCACTGTCACTCCAGGTATGGTGATAAGAACTGATACAGAAGCTATCAGAACAACCAGGAAGATGGCTCTTGACCTGCTTCTTTCTGACCACAGTGGAGACTGCATCGCACCCTGTGAGGACACCTGCCCTTCAAATATTGATGTACAAGGATATATCGCTCACATATCAAACGGAAATTTTCCCGCAGCTGTTAAATTAATTAAAGAGAGAAACCCCCTGCCGGTGATTTGTGGCAGGATCTGCCCTCATCCTTGCGAAGCGCAATGCAGGAGAGGTCTTGTTGATGAGCCGGTAGCTATTAACCCACTGAAAAGATTTTCCTCCGAATACGAATTGGAACATGGGCCGTTTATGCCTGAAACCAAACCGGACACCGGTAAAAAAGTAGCTATCGTAGGCGGAGGGCCCGCCGGACTATCAGCTGCTTATTTTCTGAGACAACAGGGTCATGCTGTAGATCTCTATGAAGCCCTGCCAGAATTGGGAGGTATGACTCGTTACGGCATTCCAAGGTTCAGACTGCCGTGGGACAAACTGGATAAAGAGGTTAGCGCAATTATTGGCCTTGGTGTAAATGTCCATCATAATAAAAGGCTGGGTAAGGATTTTACCATTGACGACCTCAAAAAGAACGGTGCCGACGCTGTACTTATAGCCATTGGCGCACACAAAGCCAAGAAGATGATGGTGGAAAATGAAGATATTCCGGGAGTAATTGGAGGAATAGATTTCCTGCGTAAGATGGTGCTGGGCGAAGAGGTAAATATCGGCAGGAAGGTTGCCGTTATCGGCGGTGGAGACACTGCAATGGATTGCTGCCGTGTTGCAAAACGAGCTGGAGCAGAAGATGTCACCCTGCTTTACAGGAGATCACAGGAAGAGATCCCCGCCCTGCAACATGAACAGGATGAAACTATTGAAGAGGGTGTTGATTTCAGACTGCTGACCGCTCCGGTCGCAGTATTGGAGGAAAACGGCAAGGCCAAGGGCTTGAAGGTAGTTACAATGGAACTTGGCGATCCTGATGAATCCGGCAGACGAAGACCCAAACCGGTTGAAGGCAGCGAGGAAGATCTTGAATTTGATTTGATCATTGCTGCCATCGGTCAGGACCCTGATCTGTCCTGTATTGAAGATGAGAAAGATGTACCGGAATGTACCAGATGGAACACCTTTACATATGACGAAAAAACAATGGTTACATCTGTTGAAGGCGTGTTTACGGCTGGAGACTGTGCTTTCGGTCCGGATACCGTAATTCGTGCCGTATCGGAAGGGAAACAGGCGGCCAAAGCCATCAATCTCTACTTCACTGGCGCCAAAGTTGAACTAAAAAAAGAGTATCAGATTACAGCAGGCAGGTTAAAAGACCTTGATATGGCTGATTATTCTCCCAGGTATGTTCATCAGAAAAGAGCTCTGGAATCTACACATCCTGCAGATATCCGTATGGCATCGGGCGGATATAATGCCATAAACGTCGGGATTGATGAAGCACAAGCACTGGCGGAGGCTGCACGTTGCATAGAATGTGGTTGCAAGGCCAGATTTGATTGTGATCTCAGGAACTACTCTACGGAATACGGAATAGGGGATATAAAATATACGGGTGACAGAAGAAAATATGACGTTGATACCAGGCATCCTTTAGTCAGTATAGAAGCGGATAAATGTATTACCTGTGCCAGTTGTGTCAGAATCTGTAGGGAAGCCAGAGAGATTTCTGCACTCTCTTTTGTTAATAGAGGTTTTGTTACCAAAGTCGCACCAAATTTCGAAGATCCACTTCAGAACACTGACTGTGACGCCTGTGGGATGTGTATTGATGTATGCCCTACCGGCACCCTGGTCGAAAATACCGGCAAGGAATATGGCCCCTGGGTTACTGATATGAAAATCAGTACTTGCCCGTCATGCCCGAGAGGTTGCGCCATAAAGGTCCACACCAAAGAGGGTTTGATAACTAAGATACAGAGCGTTGATAACGACCCTGTCAACGGCGCCATGATCTGCAGAGAAGGCAGATTCTCAAATCACCTTCAGGACAAAGCTCTTGTACTAACTGATGATGAACTTACAGAACAGTTAAATAATGCGAGAAGCATTCTGGACACTGCCGGTAAACTGGCAGTCATAGTTTCGCCTAAATTAACGGTCGAAACACTTTTTACCGCGAAAGCTCTCTGTGACGAGAAGAATGGTACTCTTTACTATATTACCGGTGAAAAATCAGAGCCGAATAAATTCCCCTTTGCCAAATTGAAGAATAGTGCGAATGTCTCGCTTTTAAGCAAAATGGGCGCAATTGCATGGGATAATTCTGATCCTGATTGCATACTGTTGGTAGGAGCCCACCTGGAAAACAAGCCTAAGGACTCTACCAAAGTTATTACCATAAGCAACTTCAAAAACGGAGTTGAACCGGATGCACAGTTACCACTGGCAGATCCTTTAAGAAGTGAAGGAGCTGTGATAACAGACGAAGGATACCTGGCCTTCTTGAACACAGACATCCCTGTCGACAATAACTTAACACCTCATGCCATTCTGTCCAATCTGGGCGGTCTGAATGGTTTCGACGATATTGCTTCAATCAGAAAGCAATTGGCAGGGTCTGTCACTGAACTGAGTAGACTGCTGGACAATCGTAACAAGAGGCTGGTAAAGACCAATCTTACACCTGAAATGGTAGATGTTGCACCTGACTGCCGTGAAGTCGCTTTTGCAAAATATTGTGAAAGTTTGGGGCTGTAACACTTCAAATTTCACCTACATATTACTTCACCCTTCTGGTTACAGCAGAAATCCGAGAGTACTCAGCTCGGCACCGAAAACAGCTATTAAACACCATTCACTATGTCAACTTTGAAATTCCTAAACATCTAAAATAGGATTATCCACAACTATATTCTTACTATAGAGCCTCCGCATAAACTCGAAAAAGAGGCGTTCAATGCAAAAAAATTTGCATCATATTTCAAAATGATGCCAAGGAAACAGAGAAAAAGTTACGTATCACCAAAAATGGCAACAAATCGTGAATTTTGAAAACACCTCTCCTACGGTCTTTTGTTTTACTTTT
>SMSL01000022.1 GCA_007859995.1 Candidatus Brocadiaceae bacterium S225 | reverse complement strand
GAGGAACTACATATCACAAAGCTCAAAGGCCATAAAGTCCCATGGGCTATTGCTTTGTAGCTGTATTTTTCAAAGAACATCTAAACAATTCTAACTTTTTTGTAGAATAGCTTGACATAGGATGTCTCTTATGTTATTGTTAAATTTGTACTTTCCTGTTTCGATCATCACGCCTTCACAAATCTTTTTCCGGAAAGCTGTTTTACCAGCCTTTTCACTTCCAATATCATTAATATGCTTGAAACATTTGATGGCGGCAAGCCGGATTTACTGGTAATGTCGTCTATCGCCGCAGGTGTGCTTGACAGAAGGGAGAATATTTTGTTTTCCTTAGAATTCAGAGTGAGACTTCTAATATCCGCAACTTTTTCACTGTCATTTATATGAATGGATTCTGCAAGTGTCCCCAGTTCCTCCACAATATCATTTATATCTTCAACAAGTTTTGCGCCGTCTTTGATAAGTTTGTTGGTACCTCTGCTGTAATTGCTGTCTATATTGCCGGGAATTGCGAATACATCTTTGCCATGCTCAAGCGCCCATTTTGCGGTAATGGCAGAACCGCTCCTGAGTGTAGATTCCACCACCAGCACTCCAAGTGACAACCCGCTGATTATCCTGTTTCGAGGAGGAAAATTACGATTATTGGGCGGTGTGCTCATTGGCAATTCAGAAATTACTGCCCCATGAGAGGCAATTTTTTCAGAGAGATCTTTATTCTCACTGGGATAAATTACTCCAAGGCCACTACCCAGTACGGCTATCGTCCTGCCTTTTCCCTTGATTGCCCCGGTATGCGCATTAGTATCGATACCTCTCGCCATTCCACTTACAACACAAAACCCTACTTGTGCCAGCTGCCGTCCGAATCTTTCTGCCTGTGTCAGGCCGTAGTAACTGCTTTTGCGCGCACCAACTATAGCAAGTGCAAGCGTATCGCTCTTTATTATATCTCCTTTAATATAGAGCAGCAGTGGTGGGTCATAGATTTGCTTGAGGTTGTGTGGGAATTGATCGCTTGTGAAAGGGACTATCCTTACGTTATTCTTCTCTGCCAGTTTTATCTCTTTATCAACATCTGCTGCCTTTGGACCATTTACGATCCTTTCAGCTATTTTTGGCCCTATGCCAGGCATCTTTTCCAGTATGTTTTTTGGACAATCCAATATGGACTTAACCGAACCAAGATAACCTAAAAGACGGCGATAGGTTATTGTACCTATACCGCTTATCATATTTAAACGAAGAAGATCTTCAGTATCATCCATGATTTGCGATTACAAAGAGAGGTTGTTCATCTTTATTTAAAAAACCAACTTAGAGACTAACTATTCGGTAAGAGCGTTCAGGATAGTTTTATCACTTACACTGTCATCAATTATGACGTTTCCGATCCTGGTAGGAAGAACGAATCTCAGTTTCCCGGCAATCGTTTTTTTGTCCTGATATAATTTACTGACAATATCATGAGGATTCAATTCAGTGTCTTTCAGGCTTAATCCTAATTTCAAAAACAGAGATTCCTGCCTTTTTAATACGGTATCATCCGCAAGATTCATTGCCCTGGCTATCTTACTCACATATATCATACCCATAGCTACCGCATCTCCGTGTCTATATTTCTTGTATGATGTCAAAGCCTCCAATGCGTGCCCGATTGTATGTCCGTAATTTAAAATAGCCCTGACCCCCTGTTCCGTTTCATCTAGTTCAACGACGCTCGCCTTGGTTTTGCACGAGTTGTATATAATTTCCTCTAAAGCATCAGGATCAAGCGCCAGTATCTCCGGGAGGTGCTTATCTATATATTCAAAAAAATCGGCATCTTTAATCATACCATACTTCATTACCTCAACCATTCCTGCAGTAATTTCTGCCTTCGGCAGTGTCCGGAGGGTATCCGTATCAATAAATACAGCCTTTGGTTGATAGAAACATCCGATCATGTTCTTGCCTCTCGGATGGTTTACGGCAACCTTACCCCCAATGCTGCTATCTACATGCGCCAGCAATGTAGTAGGAATCTGAACAAAAGGTATGCCTCTCATAAATGTTGCAGCAACAAAACCGGCCAAATCGCCCAGCACGCCACCTCCCAAAGCGACTATGAGAGATTTTCTATCCATCTCATGGTCGAACAGGTGTTCGTACAGCTCCTCCGCCTTTGACAGAGTCTTCTGCTCTTCCCCAAGAGCTAATGAAACCAGCTTGACATCAAATCTACATTCAGATAGGCTATCGAGAACGATTTTTCCGTAAAGTGGCGCTACAATATTGTCAGTTACAACAATAGCTTTCCGAGGAGTGATTACCTTTGATATGAGGGTACCAACCTGATTAAGGATGCCATTATCAATGGTTATGTTGTAGCTGTCCGTACCGAGATCTACAAAGATTTCTTTCATGATGGTAACGTTGTAAATTATGTTGATTTTTTTGTCAAGTAAAAAGGCAAAAGGCTTCTCACCGCAAAGCCGAGAAGAACGCAAAGAAAAACTATAATGTAGGAAATAAACAAAAGATAAAAAGATTTTGACCGCTAAGGAAAGTAAGAATCTCAGGGAAAAAACAGAAAAATTTAGCCACAGACTTACACGGATAAAACACTGATGTTTAAGACAATCTAATGTCAGAGCTCAATATCAATCCTTTGACCACCATAACTTTAGGCACTTTAAACTTTAGCTCACTTTAGTCACTTAATTACTATGAAATCAAAATCTTTCAATACTTACAAGCAGGCAAAAGAGTTCTTATTACAGACAATAGATTACGAAAAGCTTACACAGTACAAATACGACACCTCCACATTTGACCTCAAGAGGATGGAAGAGATGATGTCATTCGTAGGAAATCCACAAAAAAAGAGAAAGTCTGTTCACATAACAGGCACCAAAGGCAAGGGGTCTACTTCCATAATAATTTCTTCTGCCTTGCAAGCGCTTGGCATGAAAACCGGACTTTTCACCTCTCCTCATCTTATATATCTGGGCGAAAGGATGAAAGTCAACGATAAGATGATTTCACAAAAAATGTTTGTAGAATTAATAAATATGCTCATGCCGTATATTGATAGAATAACACTTAAAAACCCCATACTAATGCCGACCTTCTTTGAAATAGTCACCGCAATTGCATTCCTCTATTTCGAAAGAGAGAAAACGGACATTTCAGTCCTGGAAGTGGGCATGGGAGGAAGACTTGATTCTACCAATATTATTTTGCCAGAAGTTTCCATCATAACGCCTGTTGGTTATGACCATACTGACAGGCTGGGACATACACTGGAGAAGATCGCATACGAAAAGGCAGGAATAATAAAAGAGAGCGTTCCCGTTATTTCATCGATACAGGAACCTGACACCCTCGCAGTAATTTCAAAGAGATGTAAAGAGAAGAAGTCACATCTGTATCTCGTGGGAAAAGATGTTCTGATCCATGATATTAAGGTTACAAGGAGAAACGGAGTTTATGGAACTGAGTTCGGAATAGAAACATGGAGAAATAACTATAAAAATATCTTTTTACCTCTGATCGGACGACACCAGGTTGAAAACTGTGCTACGGCAATAGGATCCCTGGAGGTTTTGTCTGAAACAGGTGTAATAAAGGTTGACAATGAATTGATTATAAACGCATTGGCAAAGATCTGCTGTCCGGCAAGGATTGAAGTAACATCAGAAAACCCGTTAATTATTGTGGACACTGCACACACAGTAGCCTCCATGAAAATATTGAGAGAGTCCATAAAGGAAAATTTCTCTTTCAGGAAATTAATATTGGTAATAGGTTTGTCATCTGACAAGGATGTTGAAGGTGTTCTGAAAGAAATAACAGCTATCTCAGACGATTTAATTCTTACACGAACAGGCAACCCTCGTGAGGCAGAGCCTGAACAAATGGCCGTTATGGCAAAACGGTTTCCCCATAACAACCTAATGGTAATTGAAGATATTGATGAAGCGCTGAAAGAGGCTAAAAGGATTGCAGAGAGAGACGACCTGATCTGCATAACCGGCTCTTTCTTTCTGGCAGGTAAAGTGAAGGAGGCACTTAATTAAACTCCATGATCGCCAACTACCATTCTGACAAGGCCTGCATCTATCGTATCAAGGGCTGACAATGCCAAAATATCTATATCTTTACTGGCCAGATCAGAACATACATTTGATAATGCACCCGGTTTGTTTTAAAGTAGAATTGTTGATTGTTTCACGATTGGCATTTAATTTTCCTCCTCATTGATGTTGAAATTATTAATGTTACTTTGTGAAGTTTTGTAAATTACGGCAAGCCCCGCACCTACCGGCTTACCCTTCATCAACCAATTGCCGGTACCCTGTTTTTTTGCCCAATCAAAATTTACAAAGGCACTTCCATAGGATTCAAAATACTCGGCAGATTCTATGTCTTTATACCTGGCAAAAATTATTGCATCAGCACCCACCTTTACCGCTTGATTTCTCATGCGCTTATTTATCATCTCCTTCGATAGTGTGTTTTTTCCAAAAACAAAGATTGCTCCAATTCTCTCGTAGATCAAATCGGAACCTCCGGATGATATCGGAATCACAACACTCTCGCTCTTTGGCGGATGTTCGTTAATGGATATTCTGGCAAAATTCGTACTCGTACAGCCAACAGAAGACAATAGAAGCAAAAAATGTATTAGCACATATTTATGGATTTTCATTCACTACCCGGCCTATCTATAGCTTACTCTCTGTAAATATTCGCAAATCACATTCTCGGCGCAAATTATCTGATTCTTGAGAAGTCAACCTTATACTTCTCATCTCCAAAATCCTTTAAGATTAAAATTGTAGTCATTTTTTTCAAGTCGAGTTCTGCATAAGGAAAGCTTACCGAATAGAAAGCGGCATGGCCATTTGCATCCTCTTTTGACATGTCAGGCCTCAACATCTCTACCGGCTCTATTAACCTGTCACCCTGACTCAATTGGATTTTGAAAACATCTTCACCGCCTCTATAACTGATTGTCAATACGTCTGATCCCATCATTGCCTGCGCGTCTTCTTCATTAAAGTTTTTTCTTGCCTTTCTCTTCATAGCTGCCATTACAGCAAGACCAACCAGCTTAGTCTTTATCAGGCCGCCGCCATAATTTGGCCAGTTACCAAAAGTTGCAGCTTTTACAAGATCTGTCTCGAATATTTTCTTACCCGGATTTGTTTCGCCAAGCTTAATTGTCTCTTCAATCCGCTCTTTAATCGGGTTCAATTCGATACCATGAGAAACACCCGATAAAGCAACACACATAATCAAAACAAGTAAGAACATGGAACAACTTATACTCTTCATCATCCTTCCTTAAACCCTCCTTTCAAAAACATGTTGGTGCTAAGAAAACAAAAAATCAGTAGGCTTATCAAGTATAATAAAATGTAAAAGAAGTGTATCACTTTGATAATATACTGTCAACATATGATGTCTGAATATGTACAGCCATATATGTAGCAACGATACATCCAACTTGACATTATATGGCAAATAAAATAGAATTTTAACATATAAATTAAAGAGGTGATAACTTGATCACAAGAAGAAAATTTTTAGAGACTGGTATCGCAGGGACTTGTGCGTTTTGTACAGGTTACGCACCCTTCGTATCTGCAATTAATGCTTCCGGTTCGTATGAAGAAGAATTTCCTGCTAAAGAGGCAATGTATTATAAGCAGCTTCCGGAGACCCGTGTAGAGTGCGAACTCTGTCCCAGAGGTTGTAAAGTAGCAGATCTTGAAAGAGGTTATTGCGGTGTAAGGGAAAACCGTGATGGAAAATACTATACGCTGGTCCACTCCCGTATATGCTCTTTAAATGCTGACCCTATTGAAAAGAAACCCTTATTCCACTATTTGCCAGGTACAAAAGCATATTCGATAGCAACGGCAGGATGTAACATTGAATGCAAATTTTGCCAGAATTGGCAGATATCACAATTTCGCCCTGAGCAGATAGACAGTATTAAGATCACTCCAGGAGAAGTGGTTAAATTCGCGCAGAAACGAAAGTGTGATACTATAGCTTATACATATTCCGAACCCGTGGTTTTCTATGAATATATGTACGATACCGCCAGACACGCGAAGCAGGAAGGCGTTGGAAGTGTTATGATTTCTAACGGATTCATAAAGAAAGAACCTTTAGTTAAATTATGCAGGGAATTAAGCGCTGTAAAAATAGATTTCAAGGCATTTACAGAAAAATTCTATAAAGAAACCTGTAGTGGTGAGTTGAAGCCTGTACTTGAAACCCTTATTACATTAAAAGAGACGGGCATATGGTTTGAAGTTGTAATGCTCATGGTACCAACACTGAATGACAGTGAAAAAGAGCTCAGGGATATGTGCAAATGGATAAACGAAAACCTTGGTCCTGATGTACCCATCCACTTCACACGTTTTCACCCTACGTACAAGTTAAAGAACCTTCCGCCGACCCCTACGAAGACGTTGGAGAAGGCAAGAAACATTGCACTGGAAGCCGGCTTGAACTTTCCTTATACCGGTAATGTCCCGGGTCATCCCGGGGAGAGTACTTACTGTCCAGGCTGTAAGAAGGTAGTCATAAAAAGAGTGGGATTTACAATCCTTGAGAATACCATGAAGGGAAATGAATGCGGAAATTGTAAACGTCCAATACCAGGTGTATGGTGTTAGTACAGATGCTTAACCAGGATGTTGGTTCCCGGTGCCAGCGCAGTATAGCCACAACCAAGTTTGAAGTGACTTAAGTGAACTAAAGTTAAAAAAACTACCACAACTTTAGCGCACTTCAAACTTTAGTCACTTTAAACTTCTTAATAACATATTGCCATGATTGCATTTTTCATAAAACTTGCTAAAAATATCTTTAGTGTATTTTTAAACATCCTGCCCATTCTGGTGGTTGTTACTTCCTTTCAGCTATTTGTCATTAAGCAGCCATTTCCAGACATTGCTTCTACTATTTCAGGTATGATTTTAGTATTAGTAGGCTTGTTCTTCTTTATCCAAGGCCTGGAAATCGGTTTGTTTCCGATTGGCGAAAAAATGGCTTTTCAATTCTCCGCCAAGGGAAATATCTGGTGGTTGCTTATTTTTGGATTTGCAATCGGATTCTCCACTACGATAGCAGAACCGGCATTGATTGCCATCGCTAAGAAAGCCGGTGAGATTGCAGCTGAGGCAAGTGCCATTCCTCATACTAAGGAATCGATTGCAAGCTATGCATTCTGGCTTCGGATGACTGTCGCCCTTTCAGTGGGATCGGCCATTTCCGTAGGAGTTTTACGTATAGTCAAAGGCTGGCCGGTCCACTGGTTTATTATTATAGGATACATTTTCATTATCATCCTTACCAATTTCGCACCAAAAGAGATTGTTGGAATAGCGTATGATTCCGGGGGCGTTACGACATCATGTATCACAGTGCCTTTAGTAGCGGCTCTTGGGGTAGGCCTGGCTACGTGTATAAGGGGAAGGAACCCAATTGTAGATGGTTTCGGGTTGATAGCCTTTGCAAGCTTGACGCCTATATTCTTTGTTATGCTGTACGGAATAATTATTTACTGATAATTTTTACTACAAAAACCTAAACAAATGGATTTAATTTATCATTCAGCAGATGTACTGCTTGGCACATTCAAGGATGTACTCCCGATTATTGGGGTAATTATGTTCTTCCAACTGATAGTTATCAGAACAAGGATTGATAACCCCGGCAAGCTGGCGTATGGATTTTTCCTGGTGGTTATTGGCTTAGCCATATTTATGATTGGGCTGGAAAAGGGTCTTTTCCCTCTCGGAGAAGCAATGTCCAGGCAACTGACAGACGCTGATTTTCTGGCAAACGGTGACATCCCTCTACTTGAAGAGATAAAAAAGACCGGTACTGTGTATCCTTCGCTTTATTTCTGGACATATATATTTGGATTCTGTATCGGTTTCTCTACTACCATAGCAGAGCCGGCTTTGATAGCCGTAGCCCTCAAAGCTAAGGAAGTTTCGACCGGGGCTATTTCATCGTGGGGGCTTCGTCTTGCAGTAGCGCTTGGGGTGGCAATTGGCATCTCACTCGGTTGCTATAGAATCGTTACCGGTTCCCCTCTGCATTGGTATATTATCGCGGGATACTTAGTCGTGGTTTGCCTGACATTCGTTGCCCCCAAGATGATTATTCCACTGGCTTATGATTCCGGAGGAGTTACTACTTCTACCGTTACCGTGCCTCTGGTCGCCGCACTTGGGATTGGCCTGGCATCTAACGTACCCGGCCGCTCTGTTATTGTAGACGCCTTTGGACTCATAGCATTTGCTTCGTTGTTCCCGATTATAAGTGTACTTGGTTACGGCATAATATCAGAACGGATTGCAAACAAGAGTAGGAGGAAAAGCGTGAGGGGGACGTGAGGCCCTTAACTTATTAAAGTAAACTTTATTTATCTTCGGAGGAAAAATTTATGCGTTTTAAAGTAATAATAGCAATGGTGGAGCAGGAACATCAGGAAGAGGTCATCTCTTCGGCGAAAGAAGCCGGGGCCACAGGAGTTACCATACTTAATGCCAGAGGAGAAGGCATCCGTGAACAAAAGACTTTTTTCGGTCTACAAATGGACCAGCAACGCGAGGTTCTCATGTTCATCGTAGAGGACTTCCATGCCAACTCTATCATGGACGCTATTTATAAAGCCGGCAATTTCAAGGAAGGGCGTGGCATGGCCTTCTCATGGACAGTTGACCGGGTCATCGGAACGGAGAGCCAGATGGAGGCCCTCGAAAAAGCAGCTCAGGAAAAATATATTTAACACAAAAACTCAAGGAGAAAAAAATGGTAGAACGAGTCAAAGATGTTATGTATTCATACGTAGTGAATATTCATGGGATTACCAAAGTATCTGATGCTCTGAATATCATGAAGGAGGAAAACATTCAGACGGTACTGGTAAGACCACGGAATGATAAGGATGTATATGGACTGATTACACTGAGAGATATTGCAACAAAGGTTATTGCGGCAGGAAAACAGCTGGAGGATGTCCATGCCTATGAGATTATGGCGAAGCCTGTTTTAATGATTGATGCAGACATGCCGGTACATTATGCAGCGCGCTTTCTTACAAACTTCAATGTATCATGGGCGCCGGTTATGGAAAAGGGCGAATTAGTTGGAATGGTTTCCCTGATGGGAATGGTCTGGAAAGGGAGGGAATTGTAAATATTATGTCAAAGATAATAACATACAAAATCTCATTGTTTTCTCCTCAACTTCTTTATCTGTTTTAACAGATATGGTTCAGGGATGGTCTCGTAATTGCAATTATGGCATTTTATCATTATGCAACCTTGATAAGTTGGCAGGTTCAGGCTTGCAGCCTGAACTAAAATTTAAATCTATAGTTCTCATGATACCTGATTATCAAGTAGGCACATAATATATTTGTTCTACCAGAGAAGTTCATAATATTTTCTTCTGATAGTAAAGGTGAATAAAAAACAACAAGCTCATCAGGTTCAGCGCTGCTATTATTACACACGATCCTGATATTCCGAATAGCGGAACAAAAAGCACACCGGTAAGTAAAGCGCCAATAAATGCGCCTGCGTGGTCAGCACTGTCGATCGTTCCCGCAGTTGTCCCCAACTCCCCTTTCCGCATAATATACAGCTTACCTGCTATCGGAAATTCCAGACCCACAAGTACACCGGTTATAGCCACCAGTATCATAAACAGATACTCAGAATCAGAAAACAGAGAAGAGAGCTGGTTCAAGACAAAGGGCATGATGCAGGCATATACAACAATAATGAATTCTAATACTATGAATATCTTTATCCACTCCATCTCCCTCTGCCAACCAATCTCTTCAGGAGCTTTTTTGCGGCTTTGCGTATTCGTGTCGAGAAAATGTTGCCGAAGGCTTAACTTGTCCAGAATCCTCCCGGATGTGCTTCGTAATATTAACCTGTTACTAATCCCACCACCCAGAGCCATACCAAACATAAACACCGCAATTATGAACCCTATGTTTTCATAAACATATCCATATATATTTTGGAACGCAAATATCAGGATAATTTCTAACGCCATTCCGGCAAACCCGGTTGTTGCAATAGCTGCAATACTGTTGAATCGTTGCTGAACATCCGGACTGCATCTGAAAACAGTAACGTATGCAAACCTGCAGACAATGAAGACAAAAACAGGAATTAAAAATGCTTTTACATGGCTGTCCTTAATCCATTGAAGAATGCCTCCTAATTTACTGCCGGTAAGCTTGTCACATAACATAAGATTTAAAAAATAGGTAACAGGTTTTGCGTCGGTGTTCACCCTGAGCCCTTCCCTACTCTCAATCTCGTCTGAGACAAATTTAACCATCTCAGGCGGCAAAAGAGTGTTAAATACATGCTCAGAAAAAAAATCAGATTTAACACCGCGTTCAACATAACGTTTTGTTAATGTCCTGATATCGAATGTAGCAGTGTCATATGAATTACTCGCAAAATAATAATTTGTCTGTCCCGGAGAAATTATTACGTGTGGAAATACACTGTGCAGCGTTTGATAAATAGAACCTGTATAATTACCCACTTCTTCCCCCAGGTAATTAACTGCAGACGATATCTCTATCCCAAACACACCATTGTTCGCAAGTATCTCATTCCCCTCCTGAAAAAACTGTACGGTATAAAATCTGTTAAGAAATGCCGTAGAAGGGTCCGGGATATTTACAAATATTAAATCATACTTTTTTTCACTCTTTGCTCTCTTAACATAATACCTCCCGTCTACATGAAATATTCTTACCCTCTTATCCGACAAAGCCTCTTTCTCTTCAAGTGGCAGATATTTCTTTATTGATTCTGTCAATGCAGGATCAAATTCAATATAATCTAACTCTTCAATCGGATGTTTCAGCATCTCCCTGATCAACCCACCCATTCCTCCGCCTATCAACAACACCCTCTTCGGATCAGGATGTTGCGTCATTATTAGATGAGCCATTTGAGAGTTTACATATTCATCAGGAAATGCAAAATTAAACTGACCATTTCCGAATACACTGTATTGGTCATCTCTTACACCAACTACAATATTTTCATATCTGGAATTAATTGATTCCAGGAGTTTTATATTCGGATTAGAAGAACTCCATCTTACGTTAATTAAATAATTATCCACTCTATTGACTACACCGGATGCCAGTAAAATAAAAGTGACTAAAAAGAGTAAAAGAGAGACTAAAGACTTTCTCCGGACAAAAAGTGCTGAGGATTTCCCTTCATTTGAAAGACCTCTATCAAGAAACCTAAGCATCAGGAACAGATTCAAAAATAAAATACTATTAAAAATCAGTATTATCGTAAATGGCTGGAATCTGGCAATGAGCACGAAGGTAAATAATAAACCGCCTATAAGACTGCCAATGGATTCCAGAATATATACAAAACCAATATCAGCAGCTGAATCACGTGTAAATCCCCTGATCACTTTACATCCAACGGGGAAAATCAATCCTATAGTAAAACTGAACGGCGTGATAATACATAACGATGAAAGAAGCAATGACAAAATTGGAATGTACTGGCCTGCGGAGACATTGAGAATAAGCCTTAACACCCTTATCGAGACTAATTCCAGAGGAAGAATTGCACACATCAGCAGTAACACATTAATAAAGACAGACAGCTGATCCTTAAATCTACCTGCAACCCTTCCCCCCACCGCCGCACCTGACGCGACACCAAAAAGCCATGTACCAAGGATTATTCCAATGCATAGTTCGCTTCCGAAGAAAACTACCAGAAACTCCCGAATTATCAGCACCTGAGCAATAGTTGCATAACATCCGACAAATACCATAGAAAACAAAATGAATAACCACGCCCTGTTTTCACGTATCATATTTTTCTCCGCACTCCATATTAATATGCTGAATATGCTGAACGTTTCATTCCTTTTGTTCACTCAGAATACCAGAGGAACGGTTATATTTTATATGCAAAGGACGTTATTTGAAATTACAAAAAAAACCAAAACGATCTGTCAGTATAAACACAATTAAAATTTACACTTACGACATTACAACATACTTAATCTCTTTAAAATCAGTCATTAGTAAAAAGAACTAACCTTTTTCTTGTTTTCACCGATAATTATTATGTAACAGATATATTTATACTATGGGCTATAACTTTACTCAGAAAAACGGCATTATGTCTTCTAAAACAGAATCTAAAGGTTGTATTGTCATAATTGATGATTATGATCATATTCGTACTACCTTTGCAAGCTATCTGGAAAACTTCGGATATCAGGTAAAAATGGCTAAAGATGGGTCTGAAGCGCTGACTCTGGTAGATCAGAATATATTTGACGTGGCGATCCTTGATGTTTGCCTGCCCGACTATAATGGCATGGATCTTTTAAATGAATTAAAAAAAATACAACCCACTTTAGAAATCATAATTTGTACCGGACACTCTGAAGACTACGATTTTTTTGGGGCAATTAAGGCCGGTGCCACAGACTGGATAGCCAAGCCATGCAAACTACCGGAACTGCACGCAAAAGTCGAACGTGTCCGAAGGGAGCAAAAGCAACTCCAGAAACTTTCAAAAAAAAACTGTGAGTTGGAGCAGATCAAAACAGAAACAGAACATGTCCTCAAAGGTATGAGATCAGTGATTCAAAACCAGGATGGGGTACATATACAGAAACGTACAAAAATACGAACTGATTTCCCCGAGATCATTGGCGATTCGGAGAAGATTGAAAGCGTTCTGGGCCTCGTACGGCTCGTGTCAAAGACAAAATCTTCAGTCCTTATTACCGGAGAGAGCGGAACCGGAAAAGAGCTCATTGCGAGACCAATTCACCGACTGAGCAACAGAACCAGCTTCCCTTTCGTTCCGGTGAACTGCGGTGCGCTTACAGAGACACTTCTTGAAAGTGAACTTTTTGGCCATGAACGGGGAGCCTTCACCGGTGCCTCTATGGAAAAGCGTGGGTTGGTAGAGGAAGCCGAAGGTGGCACTCTCTTTCTTGATGAAATCGGTGAGACAACACCACAATTCCAGGTAAAACTACTCAGGGTCCTGCAGGAAGGTGAATACAGGCGAGTTGGCTCTTCAAAATGCAAGCATGCAGACATTAGAATAATTGCAGCCACTAATGTCTCACTGGAAGATAACGTACAGAAAGGAACCTTTCGCGAGGACCTTTACTACCGCCTTAACCAGTTCCGGATTATGATCCCTCCCTTAAGAGAACGAAATAATGACCTGCTTCTTTTGAGTCAATATTTCCTTGAAAGCGCGTGTACTGAATTCTCCAAGGAATTAGTGGGATTTTCTTCTGAAGTGATTGAGAAATTTTTACGATATGCCTGGCCTGGCAACGTGCGGGAATTGGAAAATATGGTTACTCAGGCGGTCATTCTGGCGACGCCGCCAACTATTGAACTCGGTGACGTACCCACACTCATCGATAGACTGCATAGGCATCCTCGTAAAACCAGACTTTCAGATAAGCCATTTAACGAGGCTAAAAATGAATTTGAAATAAAGTATTTCCAGAATGTCCTTGACAGGACAAAAGGAAACCTATCCGCGGCTTCAAGACTTTCCAAAATTGACAGGAAGCAATTCAGGGAAAAGGCGCGAAAACTTGGTGTACATGGCACGTCATACTCTCAACAAATGTAAACACAACCTTTATGCCTCACGGTGCTATATACCCAGCCAGAAACCCGTTTTCCCAAATATAGATCAAACTCTATTTCCGTGCTTTCAACTATTGCGTCTTTTGTTATAGCAGTATTTTTCACTCATTTTATTTTATGCTTTATCTGTATTGTTACTATTTGTGTAAAAAAGACAAAGCCGTCCTTTCAGACCGGAAAGGCTGCAAATATCAGGACTAGTCCAGAGAAATATCGAATTTCTCTTTGAACTCCAGAGCTACTCCCAATCTGTTACCATGACTGGTGACATCCTTTATGTCATTTCTGACAACAAAACCCTGCCCCTGAAGTTTTACATTTCTTTCTTCACAACCGGGCGTATTGGTGACCGCGTTTATTTCAATTGGCATTGTAGTTCCGGGTGAGAATGCGTTCATATCATTGGTTACTACTTCAAAATATACCCCACTCGCACTAATGTTTATTGTCTTACATTCCTGACCGGGAATGGATATTTGTACTGAACGATTCATCCTTTCAGTTGTCCTGTGTTCAGAACCTTTTTCTTCGTCTTTCATAACTACCTCCTTAACCACAATGTGGTAAAGCCCTCTTCTCAAGTAAGCCCGAATCAAACGTTCAGGGTCAATCAATATGATTGAACCTGCCAAGGCTTTGTGTAATTCCATTTTTCTCACACTGACGCGTGGAAATCCTGAAGAGACGATTCCATGTCATCTCTGCTGATAGCACCGTATAAGACCAGTACCTCACCTATTTTGATGTGTGTGTCGCCCTGCATGTTCAGAAGAGCATCTACATCCTCTTCATTTAAAAAACCCAACTCAATTGCGATTTCACCAAAGAGACCTCCTCCTGCTCTCTGACAATCCAGGACATCGCACAATTGCTGCTCATTCAGATGTTTCTCCTGTACGGCTAATACTCCCAAAGCAACGTGTTCCAGATTCTGATAGTGAAGTGCGCGTTCCAGCTCATATGCGTCTATCTTGCCTTCATAAAGCAAAAACTCCCCAAATCCTATCCCTGTACCCTTATGCCCATACTCTTTACAAATTGATACCTGTCCTGCAAATACATCTACCATGTTATTTATATCTCTTAATTCATTTTCTATGTCACAAAACTCAGCATTCATAATCAACAAACCCCTTTTTATTGTTTTATCAGCTTCCTTTCCAAATGTTTGAATTGTTTGTTTTCTTCCAATTTTCACAGTTATCTCTATATCAAACAGTATGCCAAAGGTATTTTCTCTGTAAAAACCGCAAAGACATAAATACGCTAACCCATTGGTATCAGACAACTTAAAAACTTGAAAATCAGGTGCCGGGGAGGATGTTTCCATGCTAAATATCACCTTCACAGAATGGGTGATTCTCTCCCAGTCACGACATGAATTCGATCAGAAGAATTGCTTTATCTACCTTAGATTCAACAGGTTGTGAATAGTTGACGGGAAGCAGCCTCACCGGGGATAAATCACCCACCTCTGGGGAAAGCAGAGTATAGAACCGACGCATAGTAAATAATATGGCCGATTAATGATTGATTAAAATCAAACACAGTGTCGATTAAGTGCCTGCGCAGACACCCATACAACCTCTATGTTTCCTGTTCCCCTCTCTAAAATACCGTTACTATTAAATTATCAGGAGTTATCTATTGACTTTTGAGCTGCTTGTTGATATCATCAAGAATTCAAAATAAATACACCACCCACTTTTGTACAAACAGTATTCCTTTCAGCAACTTACCTGTATCATTTGCCTGATATCAATTTCCTCACAAAATAAACATTTTTTTTGTATATTCCTCTTTTGCAGGTATAATGTTTGCGAGCATAATAGCGTATAGCTGTTATCTAAATTTTATGATTCTAGCGTCCAGTAGGCGTGATTTTTTTAAATTTAGTGGAGAGACTATAATGATCAAATCTAAATGGTCTTATTTGACGTTCCTTATCTTTATACCAGCCATGTACGGCTGCAACAGTACACATGTATCATCAACATTGCCAACCTACAAACCCATAAAGCCACAGCCTGCCGTTGTTGTTCCGTATGGTGTCCGTAAAGAGCTGGACCAGTTTAAGATCAGGCCATGGAAGTATATTGTCATCCATCACACAGCTTCTGATTCTGGTGATGCTGCTTCAATCGACAGATATCACAAGGAAAAGAATGGTTGGGTCAATGGCCTGGGTTATAATTTTCTTATTGGGAATGGAAACGGCTCAAGAGATGGTCAGATAGAGGTCGGAAGCAGATGGAATAAGCAGATAGACGGCGCTCACGCCGGAAATCCTGAATACAATAAACATGGCATAGGGATATGTTTAGTTGGTAATTTTGACAATGAGCAACCCACAAATCGACAGATTTCATCTCTTTTGTATTTAATAAATTATTTGCAGAAACGTTGTAACATCCATAAAGATAATGTCATAATGCATAGAACCTTCCGGAAAACGGTCTGTCCCGGCAAGCACTTCCCTTATGATAAATTGCTGGCCCAGTTGAAATAGAGTTATTATAAAAAGTTTCATTTAGGGTTCGGGAAGAAAAAAAGCGGCAATGATACCTATAAGAGACAGAAATCCCTCAGACACCTTTCCTTATGTTACGATAGGGATTATCGCCATTAACTGTTTCATCTTTCTGTATGAACTCTCATTAGGTTCAGATTTAGCCCAGTTTTTACACCGGTATGGCGTAGTGCCGATAAAGGTAACACATGATTACCGGTCTTCCGATTTATCATTGATAGACACGTTTTCCCCCTTCCTGTTCTCAACTTTTTTACATGGAGGTTTTATTCATCTTATTGGCAACATGTGGTTTCTCTGGATATTTGGTGATAATATTGAGGACAAACTGGGGCACGTTAAATACCTTTGCTTTTATATTCTCTGCGGAACCAGCGCATCATCTGCACACGTTTTTTTTAACAGTCAGTCAGAATTACCATGTATCGGCGCAAGCGGGGCAATCGCCGCAGTACTTGGGGCATATATGGTAACCTTTCCACGCGCAAGGGTTACTACGATTGTACCCATCTTCTTTTTCATTCAAATCATAGAACTCCCGGCCGTGGTCGTTATTGGTTTCTGGATTTTGATTCAGTTCTTTAGCGGTGCAGTATCTTTAACGGCATCAACATCCGGCGGTGGTGTAGCGTGGTGGGCACATGTAGGAGGATTTGTGTCAGGAATAATACTATTCTACATCATACGCATACTCTCTGTGAGAAAGCCCGGGAGACGGAGTTATTGGTAACAGAAATAGCTTGTCGCTCCCATCCGAACGTAATATCATCGAATTATTCTGATATCTTTTCCTCTATATGAGATATTTCTCCGAAACCTATCCCTTCTCTCCAGAGAAACAGCAGCCCGGCAACAGTAACAGGAACGACACTTATCGCCCACAGTAATATTGCAAAACTCTGAGCAGATGTTAGACCGATATCAAATACACCTAATGATTTCTGTGTGGCGATATGAAAAACTCCTATGAAACCAGGCGCTTGTGGCAATGCTACCGCAAGGGCTAAACATACGGTAACGAAGCAGGATCCGGCAAAAGACAAACCTATGTCAAAAGAGTGACACAATACATATACAGATGCTGCATTGATGAGCCATACCATAATGGATAGTATCCCTATCCATATCAATTTTGTTTTGTGGCCAAAGATCTGAAGACCTGAGATAAATGAATGAAGTAAATTAACCAGCTCACTCCTTAGACGATGCGGAAAAATGAAAAGCAGCTTCTCAAAAACTGCACCCGCTTTTTTAGGATACAACGACAACAGGAAAAGTGACGTTATCGCACATATTCCAAAAAACGCCATGATAGCAGACCATTTCTTCAATTGGTGTAGTACAGCTTGTGAATCGGTTTTTTTCTTCTGATTATTAGGTTGTGAGTTCGCTATAGCTGCCCTGCCATGTTCCACTATCTTTGAATTAACTATTGATATTTCAATATGATTATCCGCGCCAACCGGTCTATTCTGTGATGGCCCTGATGGCAAAAAATAGAAAAGCAGAGAGGCGATTACTATAATACCTAATATATCAAATACCCTCTCCACCACAGCAGTAGCAAATGATGTTGATACCGTTATTTTCTCTTTCCTCGCTATGATTACAGGTCTTATAACTTCACCAAGCCTTGCCGGCAATACATTATTTGCCATAAAGCCAATCATGTTCGCAGAAAACAGGTTTAATAAAGATACTTTTTTTACCGGTGACAGCAATACCTCCCATCTAATAGTTCTGATATAATAGGCGAGAAATATGAGTATTATCGTAGGGAAAATGTAAATATATTTAGCATCCCTGAAAGCCACTCCCAGGCTAGACCATTCAATTTTTCTAACAAAAAGCCACGAGCAGACAATACTTATCAAAACACCAGTTATAAGCATTATCTTTTTTTTATCTAATTTCACCTGGCTTGAATCCTCTCTAAAAACACTTTAGGGGATCTGAATGTATTAGCATTACAAAAATTCAACGCCCCTTTGTCTGAAATGTTAAAGAGCCTCCCTCTGAATCCACAATTATTTCATCGGCCTTCTCAAATTTTCTCTGAAGAATCTCTAATGAAAGTGGATTTTCAATACGTTGCTGAATTGTACGTTTTAAAGGCCTCGCGCCATAGAAGACGTCATACCCCTCCTCTACCAGACACTTTTTTGCCGATTCTGTCACTGACAACTTCAGGTTGTGCTGACTCAATCTCTTTTTAAGCTCCGCAAGCTGTATCTCGACAATATCTCCAATTTGTTCTTTTGTCAAACTACTGAAAATTATTGTTTCGTCAATGCGATTTAAGAATTCAGGCCTGAATATTTCCTTCAAGGTTTTACTGATATTTTTATCCAGTTCTTCCCTGTTTCCATGAGCAATAAAATCCTGGATATACTGACTTCCTATATTCGAGGTCATCACGATAATTACATTTCTGAAGTCAACTGTCCTTCCATGGCCGTCAGTCAATCGTCCATCATCAAATACCTGGAGTAAAATGTTAAAGATATCTTTATGTGCTTTTTCAATTTCATCAAACAGGATTACTGAATACGGCCTTCGCCTTATTGCCTCTGTCAATCTCCCCCCCTCTTCATAACCCACATATCCGGGAGGTGCGCCTATAAGCCTTGCGACAGAATGCTGTTCCATGAATTCAGACATGTCAATCCTGACCATCGCACTCTCGTCGTCAAAGAGAAAGGAAGCCAATGCCTTGCATAGCTCTGTCTTGCCAACACCCGTTGGCCCCAGAAACAAAAAAGTGCCTATCGGACGATCTGGATCCTGCAGGCCGGCACGCGCGCGTCTGACAGCATTTGAAACAGCTTCTATCGCGTCACCCTGCCCGACAACCCTCTCTTTCAGACGTTCTTCCATCCTGATAAGCTTTTCTTTTTCGCTCTCCAGCATCCTTGACACTGGAATCCCGGTCCATTTAGATACAACTTCGGCTATATCATCAGTATCAACTTCTTCCTTGAGCAGACATCTATCCTTCTGGATATCCTTTAATCTTTCATGCAGTTTTTGAATATCATTATCATAATCCCTTAACAGACTATACCTTATTTCTGCAACCTTTTCCAGATCGCCATTCCTTTGTGCGGTCTGTTCGTCTACCTTTGCCTGATCAATTTTTGCATTCAAATCCTGAATTTCTTTTATTACTTTTTTCTCATTTTCCCAGTGCAGCCTTAGTGCGCTCCCATCTTCTTTCAATCCTGATAGCTGACGCTCCAGTTTCTCAACCCTCTTCTTTGACTCCTCATCAGTCTCTTTTTTTAATGACTTTTTTTCAATTTCCAGTTGAGTTATCTTCCGTTCTACTTCATCCAGTTCAGTAGGCATGCTGTCTATTTCCATCCTCAACTTTGACGCGGCTTCGTCTATCAGATCGATAGCCTTATCAGGCAGGAATCGCTCAGAGATATATCTATGTGACAGCGTTGCTGCGGCAACCAGTGCGGAGTCTTTAATCCTTACTCCATGATGCAGGTCGTAACGCTCCTTCAAACCACGGAGAATTGCGACAGTATCTTCAACAGATGGTTCTCCGATATATACCGGCTGAAACCTTCTTTCCAATGCAGCATCTTTCTCAATATATTTCCTGTATTCATCTAACGTCGTTGCGCCAATACACCGAAGTTCACCACGCGCCAGAGCGGGTTTCAAAAGATTGGAAGCGTCTACCGCCCCCTCTGCTGCTCCCGCACCAACAACCGTATGCAGCTCATCAATAAAGAGGATTGACTGCCCTTCAGACGCATCAATATCTTTTAAAACTGCCTTTAAACGATCCTCAAACTCTCCCCTGAATTTCGCACCGGCAATCAATGCCCCCATATCCAGGGACCTCACCCTTTTGTTTCTCAGCCCTTCCGGTACATCACCGTCAACAATCCTGAGCGCCAGACCCTCTGCGATAGCCGTCTTACCAACACCCGGCTCTCCAATTAACACAGGGTTGTTTTTAGTCCTGCGTGATAATACCTGGATTACCCGCCTTATTTCGTCATCACGCCCAATAACAGGGTCTAATTTCCCCTTAGACGCTAACTCTACAAGATCTTTGCAGTAGCGTTCTAATGCCTGATATTTTTCCTCAGGATTCTGGTCTGTAATTCTCTGATTCCCCCTGATGCCCTTCAGCGCCGTAAAAATATCAGTGCTGCGAACTCCGGATTCAAGCAGTATTTTTCCGGCTGCATTCTGTTTATTATCTGCCAGAGATATTAAAAGATGTTCTGTGCTCACATATTCATCTTTCAATCTACCGGCTTCAACAGTAGCCTTGTTTAATATATCTTTCAATTCATTACTGATATATTGACCCTGCGCGCCACTCACCTGTGGTAACAAGTCTACGGCCTTATGTGCTTTGGCAAGAACTTCATCACTATTTACCCCAAGTTTTTTCATAATAGGAACCACTACCCCCTGTTGCTGCTGAAGCAGACTAACAAGAAGGTGTAATGATTCTACCTGTTGGTGCCCTTTTGAACCCGCAAACTGCTGAGCTTCCTGAATTGCATCCTGTGCCTTAATGGTAAATTTATCTAATCTCATTTTATTAGCCTCCAAACTGACAAAACGAAAAAAGCCGGGCTAAACCCGGCTTTTTTCTGACTATCAATACTAGCAATTTTCCGCATCTAGTGTAATAGGATCACTAAATTTTATTCCTTTACCTCATAATCTGCATCAATTACATCGTCACCTTCTTTACCCTTTTTAGAATCTTTCTCATCTGCAGGCTGTTCTCCGGAAGAAGGACTTTCGCCTGTAGCTTCCGCACCAGCAGCCTGTTGCTCTTTGGCGGCAGCTTCATACATGGCCTGCGACAATTTGTGAGAAGACTCCTGAAGTTCATCTATAGCCTTCTTGATTTCATCAACATTCTTTCCTTCTTTCGCTTTCTTCAGTTTTTCCAGTCCCTGGTTTATTTTGTTCTTCTCCGCCTCATCAACCTTATCGCCATGTTCTTTCAGGGTATTTTCAGTTGAATAAATTACCTGATCAGCCTGGTTCAGCACCTCTATTACTTCCCTCTTCTTTTTGTCTTCTTCAGCATGCAGTTCAGCTTCCTTCTGCATCTTCTTTACTTCTTCATCAGACAAGCCGGAAGAAGATTTTATCTGAATAGATTGCTCCTTCCCGGTTCCGAGGTCTTTAGCTGACACATGAAGAATACCATTTGCATCAATATCAAAAGAAACCTCAACTTGAGGAATACCTCTGGGGGCTGAAGGAATTCCGGTTAATTGGAATCGCCCGAGTGTACGATTATCAGTTGCCATTGAACGTTCACCCTGTATTACATGTATGTCAACTGCTGTCTGATTATCCGCAGCAGTTGAGAATATCTCCTTTTTGTTAGTAGGTATAGTAGTATTACGCGGGATCAAAACAGTACATACACTGCCCAATGTTTCTATACCTAATGAAAGCGGAGTCACATCCAACAGCAAAACATCATGAACATCACCCGCAAGAACGGCTCCCTGAATTGCAGCACCCAGTGCAACAACTTCATCAGGATTCACACTTTTATTCGGTTCTTTTTTAAAGATCTCTTTTACCAGTTTTTGAACAATAGGCGATCTCGTTGTTCCACCAACAAGTACCACTTCGTTTATGTCATCAGGACTGACTTTCGCATCTTTCATAGCAAGTTCGCATGGCTTACGGCACTTTTCAACAAGGCTACCTATCAGTTGTTCAAACTTTGCCCTCGTCAAGCTCATGGTCAGATGCTTTGGTCCGGCCTGGTCTGCTGTTATAAAAGGCAGATTGATCTCTGCAGTTGTTGAAGTTGAAAGTTCACATTTTGCCTTTTCTGCTGATTCCCTGAGACGCTGCAGAGCCATGTGATCCTGACGGAGTTCAATACCCTGCTCTTTTTTAAACTCGTCAGCAATATAGTTCAATAACACCTGATCAATATCATCTCCGCCAAGATGCGTGTTACCATTTGTAGAAAGAACCTCAAAAACACCCTCACCAACCTCCAGGATGGAGACATCAAAGGTTCCACCACCAAGGTCAAAAACGGCTATTTTTTCGTTTTTCTTTTTATCAATGCCGTATGCTAAAGAGGCTGCAGTCGGTTCATTAATAATACGAACTACATCCAAGCCGGCTATTGACCCGGCATCTTTTGTTGCCTGTCTCTGACTGTCATTAAAATAAGCAGGAACCGTAATTACGGCTTTTTTGACTTCCGTACCCAGATAATCTTCAGCCGTTTTCTTAAGATTCTGAAGTATCATTGCAGAAATTTCAGGAGGGGTATAGCTTTTCCCCCTTGCTTCTACCTTTACCAATTCTTCAGGGTTGCCGACTATCGAATATGGCACCAGTTTCTCTTCCTGCGCAACTTCATTATGTCTCCTGCCCATAAAACGTTTAATAGAAAACACCGTGTTTTTCGGATTTATTACCGCCTGCCTCTTGGCAAGTTGCCCAACCAGACGCTCATCCTTATCGGTAAAAGCAACAACAGAAGGTGTAATCCTGTTTCCCTCAGCATTTGTTATTACTTTGGGCTTATCGCCTTCCATTACAGCCACCACGGAATTAGTAGTTCCAAGATCTATACCAATAATTTTTTCCATAAAATTCTCCTTATAATATTAAATTCAATACTTCTGTTTAATCAAATTGATAACTGTTTTATTTTATCTTACAGAAGATTTTGCCTGACTTTCGTATGACAGACTTAAGAAATTGAACTTTAACCAAGAGAAATCTTCTGATCTACTAGACTACGCAAACCATATACCATATATTTCTGTGAACATCATAAGTTACATTAATATATAAACTTATGTAAGAATTATTAATTTACATGTACAAGGCTAGTCTTTTGTGGATACCTATTATGCCATATTGGCAGATCATTGATAGGACTTGATTTTGACATGGCAAACGGAAATTGCGGTATAAAGTTATTGCGGGTTCAGGCTCAGTTTTGCAGAGTATTAGTGTGTATGCTTTAGCACATATCCTTTAGTGCATCTTTCATACTATACAACCCCGGAGGTTTTCCAGCTAAAAATTTTGCAGCACGAATGGAACCCAAGGCAAAAGAATCTCGTGTCTGTGCCTTATGAACCAATTCGAGACGTTCTCCGGCATTACAAAAAGTTACCGTGTGCTCTCCTACAATATCACCCGATCGAATTGAATGTATACAGATTTGGTCTTGAGGCCTTTCTCCGGAAAAGCCTTTACGTCCGTAAATTACAACACTATCCATTTCCCGATTTGTTGCAGAACATATTGTTTCTGCAAGTTTCAAAGCGGTACCACTCGGCGCGTCTTTCTTATAACGGTGGTGCGACTCAATTATTTCTATATCAGCGTCATCACTCAGAATCTTCGACACAGACTCAACAAGATTGAAAAGCAAATTTACACCTACGCTCATATTTGGCGAAAAAAGGCATGGTATTGTTTGAGATGCCTTTTCAATCTGTTCCATCTGTTCACTGCCAAGACCGGTAGTACCTGTCACCAGGGCAATTCCCTTCTCGGCACAAACTTTCAGTCTACTCATTGTTGAATCAGGGGAAGTAAAATCTATTAACACATCCGCTGAACCATTAAGTTCATCTGATATTATTACATCATTGTGTCCACGACTGATTATAGCGCTTAAATCCTTTCCGATATGTTGATGATCTTTCATTTCAAGAGCAGCGACTAACTTTAAATCTTTGTCTTCTGCGACAAGCGTTGCAATCCTTAAACCCATGCGTCCGCATACACCGTTTATTGCTATATTAATCATTATGTTATCCGCTTTTCTTTCTGAAAATGTGTACTGTTTAACTACGTGTTTTTCTATATCTCTTGCTTGCACTTCTAAGAAAGTTTCTCTCTCTCCTCGTCAGACTTTTCATGCCACCCTGGTTCACTTTGTCTAACAAAATATCAACCTGCCTTTTAACATCCTCATCTTTTTGATACTCTTTTTTCTGCTGTTGATTCTGCCATGACAGAAGAAAACTGCTAAATCTGGGTTCGTAACGAATGAACAGAAAACCATAAATGAGTCCTCCAAGATGCGCAAAATGCGCAGTACTACCACTTGCAGGCATAATACAGCTAATAACTGTAATACCGGCGAATACCATTACAAGGTATTTTGCCTTTATTGGGAATATGTAAAAGATTACCGTAGCGTTAGGAAAGAACATGGCAAAAGCAATTTCAACGGCAAAAATTGCACCTGAAGCGCCAATGATTGGGCTGCCAGGAGTGAACAGGCAACAAAATATACCCGCAAAGATGCCTGCTGTAAAGTACATATACAGGAACTTCCTTGTACCCATTACCCTTTCTACTTCACTACCGAACATCCACAGCATAAGCATATTAAATATTAGATGCCATGGGCTGGATATACTATGAAGAAACATATACGTTACAAACTGCCATAACCACAACTTTCCTATAGCGAGAGGTTGATAAAGCCAGAAAATAGTGGTAAATTGATCCGGCCCCAGAGCGAACTGCGGTACTATATTATCTATGTCGGTCCCGGGATATACTCCAGACCATTGTGAACTAATGGTGGAAAACAGAAGCTGAACGATAAAGACACTGACATTTACAATTATCAGTATCATTACAGATCTTGTCCATTTACTTCCTATTGATAAACCAAACCCCGGCCCCGGTTTGTTGTAACTGTCATTGTATGCCATTTTCAATTAAAACTACTATCAGGAAAATTTATAACATATTGATTACAATAACTATATCGCAGATGACATCGACCTTTTACTATAACTAATTCAATGAAAATGTCAAGATTGTTATCTACTGTTTTGCGAACTGAAATATTGAATATTTTCATGAAAAAAATTATAATTTCATTATTTTTCTAAACAGTAACGCACTTATAATAAGATTAACAACATTTGCCCCCCAGACTGAGGGAATAATCGGAAAGCCCATACTCTCCGCGACAACTAATCCTGTTGCAACCAACGGATAATAAATGAAAAGTATTAAAATAAAACTTATCCCCACACTGACCAGCATATTACTACTTCTTGTCATTATACCTAATGGAATACCTATCAATATAAACGTAAGACTTGCAAGAGAAGGCGATAACCGCTTGTGAATGTTTATTGATAATTCACGTTTCATTTTCTGCTTTCCTGATATCGCAATTTGTTCAGTAAATATTGCGTGCTCTTTCTGCAGATCTTTCATACTCCGGTTAAGTTCTCCAACCTCCAGAGTTAATTTTTCAATTTTTCCATTCGCTTCATCTATTAATCTTTGAGATATTAAGATCTTTCTCTTTGTGCTCTTAATTCTCCGTTTGTCTTTCTCTATTATCTTCTTAATTAACGAAATATTTTTTTCAAACTCCTTTTCCCTTTCATGCTTGCGTTCCAGGGTGTCTCCGAAAGGAGTCCAGTTTGATATTATATTATCTACACTCTCCTCTTCTCTAGTCAAATTTTCAATATTCCCTTTTGCCACATTAATATAGTTTTCGTAAACATTGAGATTAAACTTCCCACGCTTTATCGTCCCCTCCTGTTTTGAAATCTTGCCCTCTGATCTCTTTATCTCCTTTTCAGCTTTTTGAAGCTTTGCTTCAACTACGTTCTTTTTATCATCAATCGATGAAATCCCGCTTTTTGCACGCTCGATAGTTTTTTCAGGATCTTTAGGCAGTCTGCCGAAACGGCTTAACTCATTATTAATCTCTTTTCTCTGCCCAAGAAGATCTGTTAATGTTGTATATTTAAGTGCTGAATGTCTTACTTCTCTACTTAATGGGATCTTAAATACAGCTTCCTCAAAACTCCCGGTTGTAGGAGAATCAACACTGTTTCCGGAATCCGGTTTAAGAAATTCTCCACGCCTTAACGTTAGAAATACCTGAGACACATCGTCATCTATCTCGATTTCACCTTCCTCCGCCAAAAGCACACTAACTATAATCTCGCCGGCAAATTCGAAAACAGCAATATCTTTAAAATTACTGCTTTCCACAGCACCAATAAATATCTGATATGGGGGAAAATCGATCTTCTTTTTGGCCGTTATAAAGTGTGTAGCAAGGACTCGTTTAACCGCCTTTTCCTGGAGCTGTCTCACCTTAAAATACGATTTTGGTAAGACTTCGGCGTTAAGATACAATGTCAATATACTAAAAAAAACTCCCACAATGATAACTGGTGTAACTAAGTTGTGAAGATGTATCCCGGCTACTTTGATTGCAGTAATTTCGTTATCAGCACTGAGCCGTCCATAAGACATAACCGTCGCAGTAAGCAATGAAGTAGGTAGAGCATGTGGTATGGTGTATAAAGCCATATAAGGTAAAACCGAAAAAAGGCTTGGCACATCAAGCCCTTTATGAAGCAATTGTATTGAAAACCCCAGTAATAATACAAACTCAAAACATAACAGTGATGGCAGGAATGTCCTGAATAACTCTTTTATTAAATATTTGTGTAATATCTGTATTTTCATTAAATTCGCAAAATAATTTTCTGCTGTGTAAGATGCCAAATTGCAGGAACTTAAGGGCGATTATATCTACCCTGCTTTGAATAGGTCAATAACAAATATTAAACCGTTAAAGCGCCACTTAAAATTCAATCTTTTTATTGACAAAAGACTTATGTGTGATAACATCTTTTTCAAATCAGTGAGTAGTTTGTAAGCATTATCAGTTAAAAAGAATAGCTATATGGCTAAGAGCACCAACACTATAAGAGAATGTGGCAGACTGTTCTCGTACGCAAAACCGCATTGGAAGATGGTTTTTCTAACCCTGCTCTGCATGGGGCTTTTCACACTGTTCATTGGTGCGCAATTAGCATTAATTAAACCCGTGATAGATCGCTTAATACAGGGAGAAACCGTAAAGGCTACATCCGGGACATACCGCTTTCAGAAGAAAAATGGTCCCGAAAATATAATAAGCAGTTTAAAACGAAAAACTGTCTCCAAGGCAACAGGCACAACTCTCATATCAAAATTTGAGACTTTTACAAAAAAGTTCACAGAGTCTTTCACATTCATAGGAATACTGGTGGCAATCATGGCTCCATTCATTTTTGCCTTTAATTATCTTCAAACATACCTGAAAAACCATGTCATGTGGAGCGTCCTCATGGACATACGTAATCATCTATGCGAACACATCCTGCCACAATCGCTGAGTTACTTTGAAAACAGAAAGAGTGGGGAGCTGATTTCCAGACTTACTAATGATATTAATGCAACACAATTTGGACTTTCGATCCTGTTTGATAGTATTCTTCTTGAACCTATGCGCCTGATATGCGGATTCGGGCTGGCATTCTATTTCAGCTGGAAGCTTTCACTGTTTACATTTGTGTTATTGCCAATAGTCGTTATACCCGTATTGGTATTTGGACGCAAAATAAAAAAATATGGAAGAAGAAGTCTAATACATTTAGGAGAGCTGACCGATGCAATGAGAGAAATGTTTTCTGGAATAAGGACGGTAAAAGCCTTCAAAATGGAAGAAGAAGAGATCGAAGAATTCAAGACAATAAATTCGAGACTCTTTAAAAGAATGATGCAGACTGTTAAGGCAAAGGCATTGAATGCAAGTACCACAGAGTTTATCTATTCTCTTGGATTAGCGGCTATAATTATTATTGGCGGTTATGTTATTTCAACTAATAAAATTTCTCCTGGTTCACTGGGAGGATTTGTCACCGTAACAGCGTTTTTAATACTTACGTCAATTAAGAAACTGGCTAAAAGTTATGGAAAACTTCAGGAATCTCTGGCAGGTGCAAATAGGGTCTTCGAGTTGCTGGATCAGCATCCGACAATTACAGATAACCCTGATGCTATAGAACTGAAGAAAGTTGAGAAAGAAATTGCATTCAATAACGTAAACTTTGCATACGACACAATTCCAGTCCTCAGGGACATAAACCTGACCGTACAAAGGGGACAGATTATTGCTATTGTAGGAGAAAGTGGTGCAGGCAAATCTACGCTGCTCGATCTTGTTCCGCGATTTTACGATCCGGTAAATGGAAATATTAAAATAGATGGCACAGATATTCGCTTAATAAAACGTGATTCGCTCCTGGGTCAAATTGCAATTGTCAGCCAGCAAACCTTCCTGTTCAACAGAAGCTTTAAAGAAAATATACTGTGTGGAAGAAGAGACGCAAGCACAGAAGATATACAAGATGCGGCCAAAGCAGCTAACATACATAATTTTATCATAAATCTTCCAAAGGGTTATGATACAGTAGTTGGAGAGCAAGGTGTAAAACTATCAGGCGGACAGAAACAGAGGGTAACCATAGCCAGAGCAATACTGAAAAATGCACCTATCTTAATTTTAGATGAAGCAACATCATCTCTGGATTCTGAATCTGAAAAGCTTGTCCAGGATGCGCTAGATAATTTAATGAAAGGCAAGACAACTTTCGTTATCGCACATCGTCTCTCTACTATACGTCATGCAGATCGAATCATAGTCTTAAAAAGAGGTTGCATTGTTGAGACAGGCACACATGATGAACTCATAGGCAAAGAGAGTGAGTACAAAAAACAATATAAAATACAGTTTGGCACATAAATCGGTTCACTCCGTATACCAATTCAAATACAATGAAAATACTTATCACTGGATCTAACGGGATGCTTGGTACAGATCTTGTTAATCTGCTAAAGAGCAGGAAGGATTCTCTCTACCCCAATTCGGAAGTCATAGAGGCCACGCATGAAGCACTCGATATCACACGTGAAGACAATGTGACAGCCTTTATCTCCACACATACGCCGGACATAATTGTTAATTGCGCCGCCTTCACAAATGTTGATAAATGCGAAACAGACAGAGAAGCCGCATTCAATGTTAACGCCCTGGGGCCTAAATATATCGCTGCAGCCGCAAAGGAATGTGGTGCCAGGCTCATTCAGATCAGCACTGATTTTGTATTCAACGGAAATAGTAAGAGGCCATATGTAGAAGAAGATAAAACCAATCCATTGTCAGAATATGGCAGAACAAAACTTGAAGGTGAAAGAAACATTCAAAACCACTGCAATTCGTATCTTATAGTAAGGACGTCCTGGTTATTCGGACACAATGGAATCAACTTCGCTGCAAAAATGCTTGAATTGGCAGAACATAATAAAGAGCTGTCTATTGTTACCGACGAAACAGGATCCCCTACATACACGCCAGACCTGGCCAGGGCGCTATGGACATTAATAAAAAAGGAATGTGAAGGTGTTATCAATGTTTCTAATACTGGGAGTTGTTCACGATATGAATGGGCAGAGTATATTTTTAAAACGATGGGCCTCAATATTAAAATTAACCCGATAAAATCGTCCGAGTATAAACGTCCCGCAAAGGTTCCCCTGAATACAACTCTCAACTGTCAAAAGTTCACCACGATCACAGGAATGCAAATGAGACCGTGGAAAGAAGCCGTAGAGTTGTATCTGAAGAAGCAGAAATGATATACTACTCCCCCCCCTCTCTCCGTTCAGGATTGCTTCTGCCATGCTACGTAGTTCTTCTCCATTTGTTTAATATGGTCAGGGATATGGTTTGCGTATATATCCAGCCAGTCATCGAGTGTAATGGCACCATCTTCTGCATAACCTGTTGCTTTTACCCATACAATATCAGGAGTATTTCTTAAAAGGTCGTAGGTAGTCTTTCGCAGCAACTTGAATAGTTCCAGTGCGTTTTCAACATTTTGTCCTTTGTAATCTAAAACGTTAGACCAGACATCCTGATTATAATCGTTTACGGGTTTCCCAGGCTGCGCGATTAATTTTCTACATTTTACATATGCATTTGCATCACTATCAGCAATATGTATCAGTATCTCATGGAGACTCCAACGATCAGGTGATGGTTTGAAATCCCACATTTCCTGAGGAAACCGCTGCAAAGCATCAATAAGCTGCCGATAACCTTTCCCGTATAGTTCTATTTTTTGTTCTCTTTCCTGCATGATTATATATTCCTCTCTCTCTTACTCTATGCCATTTGGCTATTGCCTGATCATAAAATATTACAACTGTATACCTGAACCATTTGCATTAAAATTGCTAACCGCACCTTCTGAATGTTCGTGGTATGTCAACGCGCTTAAGACATCAAAAGGCAGGGTTATGTGGTCAGCACCAGCCAGAATAGCCGAACTTGCCTCCATCGGTGACTTGAGACTGGCAGCTAGTAGCTGAGTCCGGCTTCCCTGAAGCACTCTGCTTATTTCTGTAATGAGTGACAACCCGTCCCCTAACAATTTTGTCGCCCTGCTAACATAAACAGCTATGTACCGAACGCCTGACCCTCTGGCAACTAAGGCCTGTGCAACACTGTAAATGGCCGTAACGCAACATGGAATCTCTTGTGGAAGATGTGGAATAATTTGAAATCCCTGTTTCGTCGGTGGAAGTTTCAGTACCAGCTGAGCACCTGCAATCTCCTTTGCACGCTGTGCTTCTTTCAGCATATCCTCTTTGCATGTAGCAACAAGCTGGTAAAACAGCAAACCCATATTGAGATCTGCAAGCTGTTGCAGTGTATCAGTAACTGGAGATCCGGAATTTGCCAGCAGGATCGGGTTCGTGGTAATTCCATGGACCCAGCCTGATTCTTTCACCGCTTTTGCCTGTTCTATATCCGCCGTATCTATGAATATTGACATATAGTTCTCAATTTATGCAGTAAGTTGAAAGCAGATGGATGAGATAATGCATGATCTTTTTTAAGGAATCATCAATCTCGAAAACGCGCAGTCAGTCCCTTTAAAAAATTTCTGAGGATCTGATCACCGCATTCTTTGTAATGTCTCTGCCCTTCCTTTCTAAACAGTGCAGATAACTCTGATTTTGAAAGACTCATACCTGCCAGTTTTAACGTACTGAGCATTTCATCCTCTCTGAATTTCAGCGCAATTCTCAGCTTCTTCAAAATGCCGTTGTTTGTCAAAGGTACAGCCTGCGTTTCCACATGCCCCGGCATCCCTTCGCTCTTGCCTCTTTTATGAATAATTAAACCGTCCAGAAATAGTCCCAGAACTTCATCACTACAATCAACATACCCCTCTTCCTCTTCCTTTTTAAGAAGATCAATTAAATTGGTGTGCGCAATTTCATATCCGGACAGCTTAAATATTTCAATCATAGTTGAATCTTTAATATCCAGTGCATATCGTAACCTTCGTAATATATCGTTATTAGTCATCGTCAACTCCTATATTGTTACCGTACGGCAAACCAAAATACTCATGAATGAATGCCTTTCGATCACCTTCATACTTTGTATATTGAACGAGCGTGTAAAGTTTTTGCCGGTCTCGTTTGAGCTTCGTATCCAGATAATTCTGATCGATTAATTGAGGATGAATGTCAGAAGTAATTTTGATCTTGAATGGTTCAACGTTGAGTTCAATTACTCCATATCTGTCAAACATGTTTAATACTGTTTCCAGCCTGAAATCATTTCCACTCCTGAAGTGAATATTTTCCTTAAGCCAGTCCAGGCCATACGCCGATATTTTTTCCATGTTTTCTTCCAGAATATGATATATCCGCTGAAAATATTCGGCATCAGGATTGCTCCACTTGATAAAATTCATATGTGTTAACAAATCATGTTCGTCGTATAACAGGGTACATAAAGAATCCTTGCCATCCCGACCGGCACGGCCGATTTCCTGGTAATAAGATTCAATAGATCCCGGTATATCCGCATGAGTTACAAAGCGAATATCTTCTTTGTCAATGCCCATGCCAAATGCGTTTGTTGCCAACACGAGAGTACTCTTCCCTCTCATAAACTGCTCCTGCACTTTGGAGCGCTGCACACGTTCAAGGTTACCATGGTAGCACAGATGTGAAATCCCATGCTCATTTAAGAGGTCGCTGAAATTATTAAGTTGTTTGATCAGGGTGAAATAGACGATACCATTACCACCATATTTATTTGCAATAAAAATAATATGCTCCAATTTTTCTTCATTACTGAATACCTTTTCAACCTGTAGATGCAAATTGGGACGGTCTATTCCACCGTGGAACATCTTAACCTCTCCTGTATCCAGACAGAGAGTTTTAATGATATCCTTTTGTACCTCAGGTGTTGCAGTAGCAGTAAGTGCAATGGTAACAGGATTACCTAATACCTGGCGAAACTCCTGAATCCTGGTATAATCAGGACGAAAATCATGTCCCCATTCGCTTATGCAGTGTGCCTCGTCAACAGCGAGAAGACTTATATAACGCCCGGAAAGCGCTTCAATAAATTCGGCCTTACGAAAACGCTCGGGAGTAACGTAAATTATCCGGTAGCTTCCGTTCTTAAGCGAAGCATATCTTGTTTCCCTTTTCTCCCGTCCCAGTGAAGAGTTGATGAATACCGCATCAATGCCACGTCTCTTCAATGCGTCCACCTGGTCCTTCATCAGCGCGATAAGAGGAGAAATTACTACGGTGAGTCCCTCATTGATAATAGCCGGTATTTGATAGCAGAGAGATTTACCAATACCTGTAGGCGCTACTACCAAGGCATGTTTTTCTGCCAACACATGCCTGATAATCTCTTCCTGTTTCCACAGAAACGATGTATAGCCAAAGTAATTTTCTAAAACTTTTAAAGGCTCTTTTTCAGCTACAAGCAAAATTATTTCCCCATTCTTGAATTAACATCCAGTAAATCAATTCTATCAAAATACAAATTTTATATCGTCATGCCCCTTGAACGCTTGATATATCTTATTACGATATGCTTCATCGCCTACCAAGACCGTCACATTAAAGCTCAGATATTTTCCGGTTTTGCTGCTATTAGAATCGTTGATCTGGTATTCGCTGTCCAGTATTATACCGGCAATTGCGTTATGCACAGACTCCTTATTGCTTCCGATAACCTTGTAAACCCATTCGCAGGGATAATCTATTTTTATTTCTTCATTATCTCTTTTCTCAATCATAAATTTTCATCCTTACCTTTTACCAGCAGTGTCCGGTTAGGTTTTTGCGTAAGCTGCATTTATTGTCCCAAACCTGTCATTCCCGCATTCTTTTAGCGGGAATCTAGTTTGAACCGACCTTTTAGATACCCGATAAAGGCATTCGGGTATGACAAAAACAGCATAAGCAAAAACCTAACCGGATGGCGCTGACCTTTTACGTAAATAAATTTGTTATTCCCGTAGTCTACTAAGAGAGAATCCTGCGTACCTTCAATTTAAATGACTTGTAGGATAGCATTATAACATAGGATTCCGGGTAAAGATAATCATCTCCTGACTCATCAACGACCCTCAGATAACCTTCCTTTGTTGCCTTCTCGTCCGGAAGGATTTGGTAAATCTTTCGTTTTTCCAGATCGTCACAATCCTTGTCCTCAACACAAAGCGCGAACATCTTTTCTGTTTTTTCTTGAACCATAGTCTTAATCTAAAATACGTTTTATTTTCATTTTTCTTCTACCAATGCCGTGGGCTTCATACCAGTGTAGTTCGGCGAGAATAGATAGTATGGTGTCCCCTGATTGAGCTTATTATCCATTATGCTACAATTATTGCCTAACGAAATTATAAGCAGCGTCGCTTTTTGCCGTCCACTTGCTTTTATTGTTCGAAGCTACACCTTGTAATATGGATCATCAAACATTGGAGCCACCTTAGTTTTTTCTGAAATACATCGCGTAGGGCACTGAACACACACCTCTGTTTGTGAATCCCACGCTTTACCTACAATAGTCAATATTTCATCAACTAGTTTGTCTCCAATAAAAGGGAAAAACTTTTCAATTGGATGATATGTAATTTCCAAATCATTGTTTTTACCCGACAACCTATCGAGTATTGGACCCTTCATGAATTTTGAGTGATAAATACAAAAATCAGCGATCCCATTTTTGTTAATATTCTTTTTCAGCAATTTTCGTTTTAGTTTTTGATTGAAAAATGTTTGCAGTTCAAGTGCATATTCATAGCAAAACCAATTCAATTTTGTCTTTTCCGATTCTTCTGAATAAAAGTTCGCAGGAACTATCAGATTGTTTTCACAACTTGAACTTTTCATTTTCATACTTTGCTCCATTATGGTCTGTTATCATTACTAGGTCGAACGTCTAGTATGAGCTGGCCGGCTGATATGTCAGAAAACCGGATAGGTGTTCACCGGTCAGCTCGATACTATTGCATGTGTTTTATAGTATATCTTTTCTAATTTTATTCAAAGTAAACGATAGGTTGTATTCAAACAACTCAACATATGAAAGACTTGAAGAAGCAAGTTTTAAATCTTCTGAGATGTTGTTTGCTACTATTACACCTCTTACTGTTTGTCCTTGTTCGGCATGATTCTTTTCTATCCATGCCACATAACGTAATAGTTGTCCTATTGTTTTATCATAGCCACGAGAAACCTTAAGTTCAATAACCACAAAATTGTTGTTTCTATCAATTGCAAGAATATCTATAAATCTGCCACCAACAGGAAATTGAATACCATTTATTTCTTCATCTTCATATAATTTCAAACAATCTTCAATTTCATGTAGATTTTTAGATAAATAATTTTGTAAATCTTTTTCATATGCAAATTGTTTTGATTCCTTTTCTTCTACATCATCATCATCGTCGTCGTCGTCTATTGTAGGTGGATTTGTAATATTATCTTTTTTGTAAATAGGTTGAGAATCTTTTTCTTTATCATAAAGGGGAGCATTCCCGATTTTTTGTAAAATATAAAAAAAGTTCTTGACTTCCTCGTTGTTTTCAACGATAATTCTTCCATGAATTATCCAGGCGGCAAAGGAGGTGTATTCCAAAAGTTAATCAATCTTATGCCACCCCATGATGTCTACATAGAG
>SMSL01000021.1 GCA_007859995.1 Candidatus Brocadiaceae bacterium S225 | reverse complement strand
TACAAGAACACAAAAAGGATTAGAGATTAAATCAATGCTTGATCAAAATCAATATGAAACGGGCATTAAAATTAGTGATGAAGAAATGGCTAGATTAAATATACGAAAGGCGAAGTTTCATGGAGAATGGAATTATAAAATTTCTCCTCTCGACAATCACAAGAATTAGGGATTTTATTTTTGCTTAATTCCTAAGTTTTTGTATAAAATGCTCTACCAGAAGGGGAATGTCTTCATACCTTTCCCTGAGAGGGGGTATCTTCAATTCCACTACCTTCAGTCTGTGGTACAAATCTTCCCTGAATTTACCCTCACTGATCTTTTTTCTCAGGTCCTGGTTCGTAGCCGCTATCACTCTGACATTTGCTTTGATGGTATTTGAATCTCCGACTTTTTCAAAGGCTCTTTCTTCAAGCACCCTTAGTAAACGTAATTGCATAGTGTTTGATATATCTCCTATTTCATCCAGGAAAATAGTGCCGCCTTCAGCCTTTTGAAACCTTCCCATTCTGTCACTGATAGCACCGGTAAACGAGCCCTTAACGTGCCCAAACAGCTCACTCTCCAGTACACTGTCGGACAAGGAGGAACAACTAACCACGACAAAAGGAGTATTTCGTGCTCCCTTGCTATGGTAATGCAATGCTTCAGCGACCAACCTCTTTCCCGTACCGTTTTCACCCGTAATCAACACCGTCGTCGGTGTATCTGATAACGTCTCAATCAGAGAGAAAATTTTCTGTAACTCTTCGTTTTTACCAACAATATTATGAAATTGATGGCGCTCTTGTAAAGTGCTCTCAAGGATCGCAAGCCGGGTTTCATCTCTCACGACTATGACACAACCGTTAAATTCATCCTTGTTGTCAAAAAGCGGGTATGTGGCAACACTAACTAAACATTTGCACATCTTAATGTTGAAACACTCAAAACGATCCCTTTCTGCAGGAAGCTTTGTTCTTTTTGTCTCCGTAAGGGCATCAATACATTCCCCTTCACAATATTTATGCAGTAATTCAAACTTTTTACCCCTGGCGTTATTAATATCAGGAAAACCACAAATCCTTCTGGCAGATTCATTAAATTCAACAATCTTTAATTCTCTATCTACCAGAATAATGCCATCCCTGATACTCTTGAAGATTGCCTCAAGGTTTTCTTTATATTTCTTAATCTCTTCATGTGCTGCATCAACCTTACTCTCTGCAAACTTTCGTTCGGTAATATCAGTTAATACAGTTCTACATTGTCTGGAGCCTTCGTCTGAATCATGTAATACAGTACATTCAAGTTGTACATGGAAAACTGTACCATCGTTCCTGACCATCTTTAATTCACACGCCCTGGTTTGTTTTCCGTCATAAATATTTCTGTGGTATAGGTAGTATTTATCCTGATCTTCACTCACAATGAATTTTGATATGGGTTCTTTAGCCAACAAACTTCGTGTTGTTCTCAGCATTGCAGCGCCTGTTAGATTTGCTTCCAGGATCAATCCTTTTTCATTGACAGTAAAATATCCAACCGGGGCAAAGTCAAACAGGTCCAGGTATTTCTGCCGGGACTCTTCAATCAGTAACTGGGCTTCGCGGAGTTCATCATTCTGCATCTCCAGTTCGATCTGATATACTTGAAGCTCATGTGCAAGTTTGCGCACCTCTCCATCTGAAAGTGTCTCTATTGGTATTACATCAGATTTGAGCTGTTTCTCTGCCTTTTTACGAAGTTCAGAGGGCTTTTTCTTTTTAGGCAATGTCGCCTTCTTCGGGGTTGTCTTTCGTCCCGTTGCGGCTCTCTTTTTTGCCATTTTTTATACTCCTGAATTAAGAGCGGTATCCATTACCACCTGAATTGAGCGATTCTATTCCATATGTTGCCTGGGCGTTTCGCATCATCAGATGGGTGCAGGTGTATTCCTCGCAAGTTACGCAACCTAAAGGATGCGGTTACTCAAATCGCTCAATTCAGGTACCAGCTATTTTTACTTTATATCTTCCAGAATCGAGACAATATTACTTTTGAATTCTGAAAATGCCATTATAAATCCCATGCTGAATTCGTTTCAGAATTGTATTCCGCATCAGATACAAATTAAAGAGTGTAATCATCTATCGACAGGCTATTCGAAAAAACAGAATCAGAAACCTTTTGTTAATATTAAATGATTTACGACTCGAAAAGATGTTAAAATACCGATTCTCGGACAGCCAGTCAACTACTAAAACTGTTCAATAGAGTTCATTAATTAATGACTCTATGCCCTTAATACTTGTCTCTCTTTTAATCAACGGAAGGTCTCTGGGTTTTATAACATTATCCAGATAAGTTTTTCGGGAATTTTTGTAAATAACACCTATCGGTATTTTATCTCCCCATTCACTTGATTTTTGATATGCTTTTGATTTGTCTGCGGGGTCATAAGAATTGTCAAGTTGGTACACCCGGTCACCGTACCATTTGTATGTATTAACATGGTTAAAAGAGACGCACGGCTGAAGTACATCGATGAGTGAAAAACCGGGAGTGCGTATTCCTTCCTCTATCAGCTTTGTGGTAAACGCTATATCCTTTGAAAAACTCCTCGCTACAAAAGCTGCGTCCAGAGTAATCGCCATCTCTAATGGATTAAAAGGGATGGTAAATACACCATCGGGCTGAGTTTTCGTTACCATTCCCAAATCAGAGGTAGGCGATGCCTGCCCTTTGGTAAGGCCGTAAATCTGATTATTATGAACGATTAAGGTAATATCGATATTTCTGCGTATAGCATGTATGAAATGGTTGCCTCCTTCCCCATAGATGTCTCCATCTCCGCTCGTGACAAGTACCATGAGTTTGTGATTTGCCACTTTAGCCCCAAAGGCTGCCGGCAATGCCCTGCCATGCAAGCCGTCAAAACCATTTGCTTTTATGTAGTGAGGCAGTTTTGCCGCCTGCCCGATTCCTGAAACCATGAGAACCTCATGTGGTTTTTTCTTCAAATTAGCAAGCGCGTTTTCTACCGAAGAAAGTATGCCGTAATCCCCGCATCCCGGACACCACGCCCTCTCACCAGAATAGTGAAAATCGTTTACTTTTGTCATTTCTGCCTCTTTTCAAACTTTTCTATTATATATTGCACGTCGAATGGACGTCCGTCGTACCTCAGGACAGGTTCTCCTGTGTCAATCCCGGTTTCCCTCTTAAGCAATCTATTGAATTGTGCCTGGTAGTTGTTTTCAACCACACGAATATCTTTTCTAGATTTCAGGAGCCTGATCGATTCCTCTACAGGGAATGGCCATATCTTATTATAATGAATCATTGCTACGCTCTTTTTCTTCTCAAGCAAGTAATCTATGGTCTCCCTGACAGCTCCATACGTTGATCCCCATGACACAAAGAGTGTTTCAGCATTTTGCGGACCATAATACTGCGGCCCGTAAAATTCTTTTTTCATACCATTAATTTTTCTAAAGCGTTTTTCCGTCAGTTTTTCTGCAACAACCATATCTTCGGAAATATGACCATCCTCAGTATGTACATGACTATCTACTATGAACGTTACCTTATCCTGTCCGTAATACGCCAGAGGTGATACACCGCTCTTCGTATTTTTATATCGAAGATAAGGTTTTTTCAGATTGCCGCTTTTAACCATATAGCTTTTGTACTTAACCCTGTTTGGATTGAGCTTGTCCAGGGTAATAGAGCTGTCAACCAGATGCTGATCTCCGAGTATAAACACGGGTACCTGATATTTTTCGGCAAGGTTCATTGCGTGAATGGAGGTATAAAAGGCCTCTTCCGCTGTACCCGGAGCGAAAATAAAACGAGGAAATTCTCCATGACCTATATTCAAAACCAGGTCGAGGTCCTCCTGTGCGGTACGTGTTGGAAACCCGGTTGCGGGGCCGGGTCTCTGCATATTTGCAATCACTACCGGAATTTCAGCTGCCCCGGCAAGACTGATACCTTCACACATCAGGGAAAGGCCTCCTCCGGAAGTTGTGACAGCGGAACGCGCGCCTGCAGCCCCTGCCCCCAGCGCCATATTGCAGGCAGCTATCTCGTCCTCTGCCTGTTCTGATATTATTCCAAACTTCCTGGCCTTACCGGTTATATATATGAAGATTCCTGTAGAGGGTGACATTGGATACGCGCTGATAAACCGAACCCCACCGGCGATCATCCCAATCGCTATTGACTCCGCCCCATTTATCAACATCCGGTTCTTCTTTCTTACCGTGCCAATAGTAGTTTTAATATTTTGATAATTTTCTGAAGTGTATGTGAATCCTTTTGTGGCTGCATTTATATTCCCTTTAATTTGTTCCGGTGATTTTTCTGCAAAGCGGGTTTCCAGAAAACCAACGAGTTCTTTAAGATCGAGCCTCAAAAGCGAAAACAGAACCCCTGCCGCGACAGAGTTTATATAAACTGGGCTGCCGCTTTCATTTGATAATTTTGTCAGGGGGACCGCAACGATTTGAATATTCCGCGCTTTTTTTACCGTTATGGTATCGGAATCGTGGACAATGATTGCGGGACCGGTTAAAGATTGATAATGTACTTCCACACTTTCCTGATCAAGCGCGACCAGTAGTTGGGAAGTCACGGTTGGAGAATATACCGGCTTGTCACTCACCCGAATATTGGTGAAATTGTGACCGCCACGAATTCTGGACATATAGTCCTGGGATGTAAAAAGGTGATAACCATTTCCGGCAAGCACCTTGGTGAGAATTCCGGCAATTGTCTGCAGTCCCTGTCCCGCACTCCCGGCAATGGTGATATTAAAATCAAATGGCATTTAAATTCCTTGTCGATACTGACAACAATACATCTGGTAACTAAACAAATATTTTTTTTTTACCGTAAATACATTTTATTACACAGAGGGGAAGAAAGAAAATCCCCCCCCCTTTATGTAAAATATTTATCAGAACTATATTAGTGATTAAACTATATATCTACTCTTAAATAAATCTACCCTTAAATAAAATTTTTTTTCAGTTACTCTTTCCTATAGTTCCTGTTCACGGCTCAATTATGGTAAAATGGTTGTCTACAAGTAGTTTTTTTTGTGTTTTTGAACATTTGTTTTTTTGAATCATAAAGCTACCTATTGCTAACATACCCATTGCCCCTCATGAATGAACCTTTATGACTTTCTCATGAATTAGATTTTTTAGTTTTCTCCGGGGACTCCAGATGATGCGAGAAGTTTTTATCCTTTCTCTTATATCCGGTTAATTAAAATCTCTATATTATTTTTAACATAGGATGACGATTTTTCAAAACAGAAAAAAGAGTAGATTAAAGGAAAAGAGCGGTTGCGGTAACCTATATGCCATATGTGTCAGGCATCATAAATTCTGTGAAACTCTAAAAATTAACTTGATATTGGTGTTCCAACATATGTAGCATAGAAAAGCTAAAATAAACTGCATTATGGTGCACGCTTTATTTTAGCTGACATTACTATCAAGTTGTTTTAATACGCTATGACACCGAAGCAATTTTTTGGGATGTAAAATGAGCAACTACATTGTTACTGTTAAGCAGGTCCCCGACATAACTCAAATTACCGGCAACGCTTTCAATCCTGAAACCGGTACCTTAAAACGTGGCACATTACCCAGTGTTATCAACAAACTTGATGCAGATGCACTCGCGTTTGCCAATAAGATGAAACACTTATCACCCGGAGAGATAGTTTGTCTCACAATGGGGCCGCCCACGGCAAAAGAAATTTTGACATATTCATTGAGCAGAAGCGCGGACGCTGCTGTTCTCCTCACAGATAGAGTACTGGGGGGTGCAGATACCCCCGCAACAGCTAATCCATTAGCATATGCCATAAAAAAAATAGCAAAAGATATATTTAAGGGGAATGATGATTATGTGGTGATATCGGGTATGCAATCGGTTGATGGTGATACCGCTCAGGTACCCGCACAAATAGCTGAGGAGTTACAAATACCCTGTATTGCCTATGCAACAGAAGTTGAGTCTATTAATGGTAAGTTCCGAATTGAGAAAATCGTATCCGGTGGCAACCAGTGGGTAAGCCCTAAGGCGGTACCATACGTGGTAACAGTTGCTAATTATGAATACCCATTGTTTGCATCTTTTCGGCGTTCACGGTGGGCCAACAGATTTGCAGTAATTAAGTGGACCGCAGATGATATAAAACCCACATTGTTTGGTTACGATGGATCTAAGACACGTGTGACAAGAGTTTTTCCACCACCGAAGGGCGCCAGAAAAAATATCCATTGTCATAATATTGATGAGTTTGTTAAAGAGTTGGTGTCGGCCTATAAAAAAGGTGGATCGAGTGGTGCTTTTGAAGGAGAAGAGACCGATTATATAGTTCCGTCAGATAGGCCAGGAGGTTTGTTTCAGCGTAATTATGAAGGTACTGATAAAGAAATCAATGCGTATAAACAGGTTACGCAAGCCCTGTCCAGGCTGGGGATCACCAAAATAGATCAACTGAATGAGTCCCTTGTTGAAAGGGTTCAGGAACATCTCCAGGAAAAACTAACTAAAAAAATGTTACAAGAAATAATTGAGGGATATAAGACAACACAGACCAGTTATTCCGGTGATGTATGGGTAATTGCTGAGCATGATGGTAAAAAGACTAATGACGTTACTTGTGAACTTTTAGGAAAAGCCACTCACCTGGCGAAACCATTAGGGGTAAGAGTAGGTGTTGTTATTGCAGGTAACAAATGCAAACATATGGCAAACGACCTTATTGCTGCCGGTGCAGATGATGTTCACATAATTGAAGATGTACTTCTGGAAGATTTCAGGCCTGGACCTTACCGGAGTGCTGTTGTTGATGTGATAAAGAAACATAATCCACAAATCGTTTTGTTTGGAGCTACTCCTCAAGGAAGAGTTTTAGCGCCCATGATTGCTTATCGCCTTGGTTGTGGACTAACAGCTGATTGTACCAGTTTGGATATCAGGGACAATTCAAGACAAGGTAATATTGCAATATTGATGCAGACCCGTCCTGCCCTCGGTGGTAATATAATGGCGACTATTATTACAAAGGATTCAAAAATACAAATGGCTACTGCCAGACCCGGGGTAATGAAAAAAAACAGGCCAGACCATTCCCGAAAGGGTAATATAATAGAACATGGCGCTACTCTTGCCGAATCAGATATCGGGTTTGATATTATTAAAACTGAATTAAGTGGTGGAAGTGCAAATCTTTCTAACGCTGATGTAATAGTGTCAGGTGGTAGAGGTCTCAGGAGCAGGGATAATTATGATAAGCTTGTAAACGACTTGGCCGCAGTGATTAGAAAGAAACTTGACTGTCAGGTTGAACTCGGGGCTTCCAGGGCAGCCGTAGAGCAAGGCTTTATTAACCGTACCCACCAGGTTGGCCAGACAGGAACCGCTGTCAGTCCCAGGCTTTATATAGCGCTCGGAATTTCAGGTGCTATACAACACTTAATTGGTATTGAAAATTCCGAAATAATAGTAGCCATTAATTCTGATCCACTGGCACCTGTTTTTAAGCATTCTGATTACTATATGGTTGGAAATGCGGAAGAGATTGTACCGCAAATTACTGAAGCGTTGAGACACTGATATAGAGACAATTAAAGGATATCAACCTTAAACCGTCAATTTTTGACAATTATGGATATAAAAGAAAAGGACAATACACACATTTCAATCCTTGTTGTTGGCGCTGGACCTGCCGGTCTTGCTTCCGCGATTGCAGCCAGAAGTGCAAATAAAGATGCAGAGATTGTGGTTCTGGAAAAAGGAGAATCTGTTGGGAATCACAACCTGTCCGGAGCAGTTTTGGAAACTGCCTCATTAATTCGCCTGCTTGATGAAGCCAGACCGGATTGGAAAACCATAAAAGGAGCAGATAGCGTCCTGGGAAGAGTGGTAAAAGAAGATGATGTGCATTTCCTTCTGGGAAAAGAGCTTGCAGTTAATATTTCATTCCTGATGAAGATTTGCAAGAAATTAGGTTTATCATTTGGTGAAATCTGTAATGATGGCAATACAATAGTTTCAACAAGCAGGTTAACAAGGTTACTGGGTGAAATTGCCTTGTCATTGGGTATCGAAATTTATACAGGCTTTGGTGTAAAGGAAATTTTATACGATCAGGACAATAGAAAAGCTCATGGAGTTAAGCTTGTTGAGCAGGGGCTTGACAAGGAAGGAGACCCGCAACCAAACTACATTGAGGGAGAGGCGATTACGGCAGATATCATAATCCTTGCCGAAGGAACGGATGGTCTTGTCACAGAGGATTTTGCCGTAAAAGCTGGTCTTAGTCGTAAGAACGATCAAGTGTTTTCCGTTGGCGTTAAAGAAATCATTCGGGTAAGCAAACAGCAGTATGCGTTGTTTGGTGATAACCGCGTAGTTCATACGATGGGATATCCTTTATGGTTACCAATATTTGGACCTGCGATCTTTGGTGGTGGATTCGCTTACAGCTGCGGTGAAAACAAAATTGCTGTTGGCATAATTTCTGGTGCAGATTGGAAGTACTATAACTTTAATCCGCAAAAAGCTCTCAGGGATTTCAAGCAGCACACTCTCATCAAAGAGTTCATTGATGGAGGAGAAATTATTGAAGCTGGCGTAAAGATGATCCCCGAAGGTGGATACTATGCCGTACCACGTTATTTGCAACCAGGGACTGATGGCAAGAAAATGAATACCGTTGGTTACAAAAATGTAATGATAGTTGGTGACAGTGCCGGCTTTGTAAATATGAATAAAATAAAGGGATTACATAATGCTATAGAGTCAGGAGCACTTGCAGGCAACGCGGCAATTAAGTGCCTGAAAGACCCAGAGAAAGCTGCCGATGAATATACCGGAAGACTGGAAAGTAATTTCGTGATGGATGAGATGAAGTCTGCCAGAAATCTGCGTGCAATAGTTGCAAGGTTCGGCCAGGCAATAGGTTTCCCGCTCTCACTCTTTGGCAATCTTTTCCCAAGGTTTGCTATGGAAGCAGACTATAAGGCTATGACCTCCAGGAAGTTTACCTTTGATACTCCAGGTGAATTTGACAAAGCTACTTTTGTTGCATTAGCGGGTACAGAACACAGAGAAGAACAGCCTTCACACCTAAGTATATCAGACCCAGATCTTTGCATTAATAAATGTGATCCTCTTTTTCATCGGGCGTGCATAACGTTTTGTCCTGCCGGTGTCTATGAGAAGATTGGGATTGAAACCCGTCCGGCTAATCCCTCAAATTGCGTTCACTGTAAGACCTGTCAACGGAAGTGCCCGTTTGATAATATCAGATGGACTGTGCCGGAAGGCAATGGTGGGCCCAGATACAAACAAATGTAATCCATTTAAAATAATTTTCCAGAAAACTCATTTGATAGGAGAAATAATTAATTTTGCAATTTAATTATAAGCATTACTTATGAACATTGAAGAGAAACTGGATTTAGAAGAAATAAATAGAAGCCTTGCCAAAAAAGAGAGCAAAAAAAGAATCATATGGGCTTATGAGACCTTCAAAGAGGGCTTGTTTTTAACAACGAGTGGTGGTAAAACTTCAGCAGTATTACCTAACCTGACAAGAGACGCATTAGGTTTTTGCCCGCCTATAATATTTGTAGATACAGGATATTTCAATGATTGCACACATAATATGCTGAAATATCTGAAAAATGAAGGATATGATATTAGAATTTATAAAAGCTCAATTTCTAAAAAGGAGATTGAAGAGAAATATCCTAATTGGAGTGATCCGGATTCAAATTATTTTAATAAGGTTGTATCTATTATAAAGCATGGACCACTGAATAGAGGATTTAAAGAGTTAAAAGTTAAAGCGTGGCTTGGAGGAATCATGAGTTATGAAACAGAAGAGAGAAAAAATGCAAATTTTGTTCAATATAATAAAGGTATATGCCAGGTTCTTCCTATTTTAGATTGGGACCATTGTAAAATAAATGAATATCTTATTTTAAACAAATTGCCAATTAACCAAAATCATTTTGATATTACCAAAGGACCCGATCAAAAAAGGGAGTGTAATATATGGAAAGAGTGTGGGATATTTCGAAATGTGTAAAAAACAGGTAATCATACCAGGACTCAGAGTTCGCTAAGAAAACAGAAAAGAAAGACATAATTAAATCGTTTTACAAACGACTCAATTCAAAAACCAAAAAAACCTCATTGGACGCCGCCAAAGCTTTCGCGTATTGGGAAGGCGCCATAATAAATCTGATTCCTGACAAGAAGGAAACAGATTCATTTTTAACTGAGGATCGAACAATGGCAAAAGCGCTAATTAAGGCAAGCGAAGAATTTAAAAATTTATGGTAATCTTTATTTCCTGCTTCTTGCCTTTTTAGTGTCAATTCGTGTCTAAGGCACAGAGAGCAAAGTATCCAACAAACCACATCCGTTTTTTCCATGGAAACTTATAATACGCTCTGCCTAAAACCAGTCCTTCTCTGATTTTCCTTACTTCATCTACCAACCCGAAAGCTAATGACCGGTACTCTCTGTAATCTAAGGCAAGACAAGGCTTATCGTCAACATACGCATTTTTAGTATAGGTGTCAAACTTGAAGAGTTGTGGGAAATATCTGCTTTTAAACAGATTTATGCCATGACCTTTTTCCACTTCATTTTCATTAAAAGGGGTTAAAAATTTTTTGCCGGTCCACTGTCCCAATGGACTTTTAAAAGCAATCTTAATCACACATTTTAACCACAATGGATTTTCAGGATTCAGAGCAAGAATTGCTCCTGTCGTTTCACCTTCAAGTTCTTCAGGTAATGGCAATGTTTCTCTATTAAATAACGTATCAAGATCATCGATTGATAATTCCCTTAATTGTTCCATGATCGCCATTGCTTCTGTTTCAGAATATCTCATATATCTTGCTAACGTAAATCAAACGGAATTATTTAAGGTACTTCTTTAAAAAGGAGCAAGAAAAGAGCTAAACAGAAAAAGGCTTATATACATGTTAAAAAACCATGTATATAAGCCTTTTAAACAAATTAACCCTGCGGGATAATCTGATGTAACGGCTGTCCTTTAATCCTTTTCAGACAATCCTTCAAAGCTTCTTCTACAGAATCACCTAATCCGACGTAATCAGTATTACCGCACTCCTTACTAATCAGGCTGGGAACAGCAATGAAAGAACCTTTAGCAGAACCGCCTACAGGTTCTCTGACGTTAATAAAAACCCTCTCTTCATCTCTCTCCAGTTCATATTGATGTATGCGTGATAAAACATCATCTTGATCCAGGATCTCTACTGTATTTTCCATATCGTCTCCTTTATGCTGATTTATTAAAAGAGTAAATAAACACAATGAAATATTATACTTAATAACAGGAACAACAGCGACTATTTATTTATACCGAAATGTATTAAAAACAATCCCGGTGAGATGGAAACATGTGCCTTTGTTTGACTTAGTAAACCAGACTACTTTGAAACATAATGGCCGTAATCCGTGGCTGGTTCAACTGCCTGAGAAAATTTGAAACAACAATCTGCCGGATGGCGACCCTGGCCGTGCAATCCTAACCGCTTAGAACTATTCCGGAAGAATTTTTCATACCTGAGCAATTATTATAATAAAAATATATTTTTTTCTGATTGACATGGTACAATACATGTCGATAGTATTTAGAACCGCATGCCTTTAACGTTCACTGTTGACTTTAAAGCAAAGTACAATGCGCATTTCTTATGTCTTAATGAGCTTTCACCACTTGATTTTCGTTTCTCAGGTCAAACCATTATTGTGCCATAGGTAACAGAGCAGTATATGTAGTCAACTATTTACTGCTGCAACACAAAAAGTAATAACAGATTAAGTATAAATTTATTAATTAGAAAGGAAAACAGAATGAAGATTTATGTAGGAAATATGTCTTACGACACCACAGAAGAGGATTTGCATCTGGCCTGCAAAGAATTCGGCAAGGTTATATCCGCTACCATTATAAAAGACAAGTTTAGTGGCCAGGCAAAAGGATTTGCGTTTGTGGAGATGTCCTCCAAGGCAGAAGGACAGGCGGCAATCGATGGACTGAATGGCAAAGAGCTGAAAGGAAGAGAACTTAACGTAAATGAGGCCCGTCCTCGCACCGAGAATTTCAGAGGCGGTAGCACAGGAGGATATGGCGGCGGCCAGAGAAGCGGTAACACAGGAGGATATGGCGGTGGTGGTGGCGGTTACGGAGGCCATGGAGGCAGTGATAGTGGCAAAAGAGAATTCGGCGGTGGCAGGAAATCTTACGGCGGCAAAGGAGGGTCAGGCGGTGGCGGCAAAAAAGGATTTAGCGGCGGCGCCGGCAGAGGTGGTGGACGAGGGAGGTAGAGGAGAAAGACACGAATTGACACTAAAATAGGAAAAAGAATTATTTATCTACACTCTTTCACAGATAAATGCTGATGATAGAAACTAAAAAAGAAGAGATGCAGACACAGAGTTCATTAAGAAACGAGATTTAAAAAAACAGAACAAAAGATAAGTTTATGATTTGACAATTTATTGCTTATTTTTAAAATACAGTTCCGCTTGTTTGAAAAGTTCATCATATCTTATTTTCCTGATCCGAGTGTTATATTTATCATCAAAATGGAGCAGAATAAAGTCACCAAATTTTGGAGTGTTCAATTTTTCAAATGATGCCTGGGTCGTTGGATCGTATTTTCGGATTTTAATAAAATCTTTCCAGAAATTATCTTTACTATCATATTTTTTCAATAATACATTGATTTCTGAGACAATTTGATCGGTGCCTTTTTTATGCTGGTATTCACTGTATTCAATATCGGTATACAATTTTTTTTGGGTATTATGAACCGTCGCAAAAAAATATCCTTTAGCAGTAATTATTTTCCCTTGATCCGTTAAGCTTTTAATTCTATAAATTGCCCCGCCCAATAAAATTTCAAACAAAACAGATGCAATTAAGGTTGGGGGAGCAAGTACTCCGATCTTCAAAAATACGGCTTCTAAAGCCTCGAAACCCAGCACGGTAAAGCCTATATATTTCAAAAGACTTCTGTTTTCAATTTTTTCCAGGTAACTATCTTTGATTTGTCTATATTCAGAATATGCCGGCAAAATATCCTTAAATATTCGATTTTTTAATAGTTCAATTTCACTATCCTTAAATTCACCATTTACCATCTCTTTTACTTTGGATTTTTGCTCGAAATACTCATCTGTTCTCTTCTCTATGCTCTCTTTAGGTGGATAGTACCTTTGGAATAAAATCTCATTTTCGAAAATCATAAACAGATCGTCTGATATCCTTTCCAGGGATAAATCGCTATGCATTTTGTTATTTTCAGATTTTTTTCCCATTAGAATGAAACTAAGATATTGGAAAGATTCCAGGGTTACATGCCCTATCCTACAAATCAGGTTAATTGCCTTTGTACACTGCTTGATGGTATTACAGCAACTAGAGAAATTCAAGATTTTAATTGAGAAAACCTCTTTATATATTCTTCTTTTTTTTGCATATATATCCTGAAAACATATGAAAAAATTTTGTATTATATGTATAAAAGATGTATATTGGTTTTGTTATCAGTTTGTAAGAGTTCAATACTTAAGAAGAAGATTTTTAAGCTAATTTACCGCCTCTTATAACTATTGAACTCTTACATTTGCATGAAAATTTTTCCGCGCTATGGAACAGTAAAATGGAAACGCAAAACAGAGAAAATGACACGTATGTCTCAACCGATAAATTAGACAGGAAGTGGATAGACGTAAATATACCCTGTAGCGCTGCCTGCCCTGCCATGACAGATATTCCGGGTTACATCCAGGCTATCAAGGATGGTGATTACGAAACCGCTTACCGTATCAATCGAAAGGAAAATATATTGCCCGGCGTATTGGGACGTGTTTGTGACCGCCCCTGCGAGCCTGCCTGTCGACACGGTTGGGATGGTCTTGGCGATCCCGTGTCAATATGTTTCCTTAAGCGCGCGGCGGCTGATTATGGAATGGGACCGGTAAATCCGGAAATTAAATCTAACGGCAAAAAGGTTTGCGTAATCGGAGCCGGTCCGGCCGGATTAACAGCGGCCAATGACCTGGCCTTAAAGGGATACCAGGTAACTATACTGGAACAATTCGACCAGCCCGGTGGAATGTTGCGTTACGGCATTCCTCAATTCCGGCTGCCGTATGACGTGGTAGCTGAAGATGTAAAATCGATTACCGATCTGGGTGTAACGATCAATACCAATGTCCGGGTTAAAGATGTCAGGGATATTGAAAAACTGAGAAAAGATTATGACGCGGTTATACTGGCAGGCGGATGCGCAAATCCAAAACAGATCAGGATTCCCGGTATTGACAGCAAGGGTGCATATTGGGGCCTTGATTTCCTGATAGCCGCAAACGGTGAAGAGTTCGATATACAGATGGAAAAGGTCGTCGTAATCGGCGGTGGGTTTACTGCCGTGGATTGTACTCGTATGTCCTACCGGCTGGAAGCCAAAAATATTACGTTAGCTTACCGCCGTACGAAAGATGATCTGTATGTCGGCGCACATGAACTTGAAGTCATGGAGGCAGAAGGAATTGACACACTATTTTTAGCTTCACCGGTAAGCATTCTCTCCAATGATGAAGGAGTCGTCACAGGCGTACAATTCATTCACAATTCTATTAACGAAGACCGTTCAATAACCCCAATAGAAGGGTCTGAATTTGTCGTGGAAGCTGATACCGTTATATTTGCCGTTGGACAGGAAGCCGATGAAAAAATTGTGGAAACTGAAAATGTTGAACTGAAGCACGGTTTTTCCATCGCCGGTGATTTCAGGAACGGTTCTTCTACGGTTATCGAAGCTGTAGCAGATGGACGTAAGGTCGCCAGGGAAGTTCATATGCAGCTGTCTGGCGTAAAAGGCTTCCAAGACACTATCCATATTAGTGAGGTAAAAGATACCGGGAGAAAACGGGATTATGATTTTATTCCTGTACAACCCATGGATACAACTCCCATGCGTGACAGAAAAATTAAAAATAAAGAGGTAGAAACCGGATATTCAAAAGAGAAATCTATTACTGAAGCTAAACGGTGTTATCTCTGCCATTATAACTACCAGATAGATATCAGCCGATGCATCTACTGCCTGGCCTGCATCGATGTGATGCCGGTGGATTGTATCAAGATGGCAAAGGATATAGAGGTTACCGAAGACGGAAATTTAAATTATATAGAAACAAAAAAATGGAGTGAAGTAGAGGCAATTACTATAGATAACGATAAATGCATCCGATGTGGAAACTGCGTCCGTGCCTGCCCGGTAGATTGCATTTCCATCTCCAAATACAAGCTTGAAACGGTGGAGAAAAAATGAAACATGTTATTATTGGTGCAGGAGTAGCAGGGATTACCGCCGCCAAAACCATCAGGGAACTGGAGAGGGATGCGGAAGTTGTGGTTATCGGGGATGAATTGTTTTTACCCTACAAGCGCTATTTGTTATCGGAATTTCTGTGTAACTCCATAAGAAGAAAAGAATTATTTTTCTTCCCAATGAGCATGTTGAAAGAGTTGGGAATCAGACTTCGTAAAGGTACATGGGTAAAAGCCATTGAACCTTCGAAAAAAGTGATTAAACTCCTTCATAACGAAGTCGTGCATTACGATAAACTCCTCATTGCTACCGGCGGCAGTCCCGGCCTGGGACTTGTGTTACAACCACACAAGAAACACATCCACTTCTATTATTCTCTATACGATACACTGGTATTAAAAGAAAAGTTACCTGAAATCCGGAAGTGCATTGTTTTTGGAGATGGCGTAAGCTGCCTTGATTTGATCTGTATGTTGCGCAACCTTGGAAAGCAGGTTACCTATATCACTAAAGGCGAACGGGCAACATTTGCCCTGGATGAGCGTGATTTTGAGGGTGAATTGCATGAGTTTCTGGAAGAGAAGGGAATAGAAATCATAACAGAGGACCAGATTGTTTCTATAGAAGAGTCTGATTACGGTTACAAGGTCGAAACAATACAGCAAAAGATGTTAACGACTGATATTGTCTTTGCCTGGGATTATTATAAGCCAAATATCTCATGTATAGAAGGTTCAGCCATAGAAAAAAAACTGGGTATTTTAGTGAACGTAAAACTGGAAACATCTGAAAAAGACATCTACGGGGCCGGAGATTGTGTTGAGATTTATCATCCCGGCATTAAAGATTACTGGATTAATTTTGGACAGCCTAACGCGTTGGAACAGGGGAAAATTGCCGGTAAGAATATGTTGGGGCAACATGAGGAGTACAAAATTCAGGAAGCAATTGTTTTCAATCTTATGGGACAATCACTGAAAGCAAGGTGGTGGAAATGAAATATTCCGAAATCACAATTCGCTTCTGTGGAATAGCGGGTGACGGCATAGTGGCTTCAGGAAAGATTTTAGCGGGTGCATGCGCCAAAATAGGTTTGCATGTAATGGTAAATAATATCTACAGTGCTGAAATTAGAGGTCTTGGTAAATCTTCCGCAACAATCAGGTTTTCAACATCAAAGCTTTATAGTATGGGTGATGGTCTAGACCTGCTTGTGGGGATGGTGAGTAAAGAATCTATTATTGACCTGCGTGATGTTAAGGAACGAGGTAATGTAATTTATGACACCAGCACGATCGGTGATGTAGTGGAAGAAGACAGTCTGGTGTCACATATCACACCGGAAATACAAGGACATGGCCTGCCCATTACGAAACTGGCAAATGAAGCATCAGGTACAAATCAAGGGAAAAACCTGGTTGCGATGGGAGCAATATGTTACTTCTATTCATTGCCTCCTGAGATGTTTGTAGATCAGATAAAAGGTTTATTCACCCGAAAGGGTGAGCGGATAGTAGAGATAAATATTAAGGCCTTCCATTTAGGTTATGAATATTTCAAGGAAAATTATCCTCTCAATAACCAGTTTGAGATTGACAAGAGATCAAAACCCAGGAAACTGACAAGCGGCAACGATGCGATTGCCAAAGGCGCAATAGATTGCGGTTTGAAATTCTTTGCGGGATATCCCATTACGCCGGCAACAAAAATCATGGAGATCGCTGCAAAGGAATTGCCGAAGCTGGGTGGGTGGACCCTCCAGATGGAGGACGAAATTGCGGCTATCGGCGCGGTATTGGGAGCATGGTTTGCCGGAAAGCGCGCAATGACTGCCACTTCCGGTCCCGGCCTTTCACTGATGAGTGAAATGATTAACCTGTCGGTAATGACTGAAATCCCGACAGTCATTGTTAATGTTCAACGTGGCGGCCCTTCTACAGGGCTGCCCACTAAAGTGGAGCAGGGAGATCTTAATATTGCCCTTTATGGCGGCGCCGGTGATTCTCCCAGGGTGGTAATGGCGCCCACTGATACTGAAGAGTGCTACAGTGGCATTCAACTGGCTTTTGACATTGCCGAAAAATACCAGACGCCGGTTATCTTTCTCAGTGACCTGTTCCTGGGACAGCGTACAGAAACCGTTACGATCAAGGAAAATATTGACCGGGATAGATGTACCAGAAAGAAACCGACAGCAGAACAATTAAAAAATTTCCTGCGCTATCAAATTACTGACGATGGCGTTTCTCCCCTTATCGTTCCCGGAGAACCTGGAGCTGTCTACTCTACTACCGGACTGGAACATTCAGCCAAAGGAAATCCCAACTACGAATCTGATGTTCACAGCATGATGACGGCTAAACGATTTCGCAAATTTGATTCTATGGTGGCAGACCTTCCTACGGCAGATATCATCGGGGATGAAACTGCAGAAATCGGAATTGCCGGTTGGGGATCGACGATAGGTTCAATCCTGGAAGGGATGGAAATAGCAAAAAAACAGGGAGTTAAGACGAAACTGATAAAATCCATTATGATTCATCCACAGCATGAAGATTCATTTCGGAAATTCTTTGACTCATGTAAGAAGATTATTATACCGGAGATGAATTACCAGGGACAGTATGCCGCTTTGTTAAAATCACGCTACGGTATAAAACCGATCGAGATACACATACCTGCTGTCAACCCGGTAAGCCCTTTAAAAATCGCCCAAAAGATTATGGAGACCAACAGTGAGCTTTCTCAGTAAACAGACCGTTTTAGATGAATTAAAAAAAGCAAAGGCGTCCAAAACAAAAGAGTGGAGAGACAATCTTCCCACATGGTGCCCCGGATGCGGGCATTTTACCGGTCTTCACGGTCTCTATGAAGCAGCTGAAAGATTGAAAATCCCGCCTAAAGACTTTGTAGTAGTTTCCGGAATTGGTTGCTCCGGCAGATTCCCCTTTTTTATTAAAGGCTTCGGATTACACGGGTTGCACGGCAGAGCAATTCCAATAGCTACCGGAATTAAAATCGCCAACCCGGATTTAACCGTTGTAGTCGTTGGTGGAGATGGAGACGGTGTTGGAATAGGAGGAGGTCATTTCCCCCATGCCTCGAGGAGCAATTTTAATCTTACCTACATATTATTGGATAACAGCATTTACGGCCTGACCAAAGGGCAGATATCTCCAACTTCACCAATGGGGATGAAGAGCGGCACGTCTCCATACGGAAATATTGCACGCCCGCTAAATCCCACTACCCTTGCACTGGCATACGGAGCCACTTTTGTGGCAAGAACGTTTTCCAGAGAACGTGATATGGTGTCTGAACTCATTACCAAGGCGATCCAGCATAAAGGTTTTTCCTTTATCCACGACCTGTCACCCTGCGTCGTATTTAACAAAGATGTCACGTACGATAGCTGGAATGCTGTGGCGGCAAAGCTTCCCGAAGAACATGATACCCTGGACCGTTCAAGAGCTATATCGCTGGCAGAGAGCACTGATCCTATTTATCAGGGGCTTTTCTTCCGGGAAGAAATCCCTACGTTTGATGATCATGTGAAACAGGTTAGAGACGGGCTAAATCAACCTGCTTGAAAAAGTGAAAAAAACTGCAGGAGAAACGGCCACTACCGTGTTATACTCACTCCCGTCACAACAGCTTAGAGTGGATCGAAACTCTTCACAACGACTTGACACATACGCCCTTTTCTTTGCAACCATTGAATTAGCTTTACCCCACTTACCACTCGACCAAAAGGGGAGCATTCCCAATTTTTTGTAAATCAGGTATGATACCCATGAATACGTGGATTCGGCCTCCGGCCTTAATCCACCCTTACAAATAAGCAAACGTATGGTGCGAGGTAGGGTGGATTAAACGAAGTGAATCCACCTCTTTTATATGCAATAAAATGGGAATGCTCCCACCAAAAGTACCACTACAATACCATGTACTCAGCGCATATATTTGCTCCATTTCTCTGATCTGCATAGGTACCTTCTGTGTAGATATTCGGTGAACCCATCATTTTTATCTTCATAAGATACCCCTTTCCTCAAACTGAATCCGATCTGATTGACCTTTTTTAATATACGCAAGAAAAACCTTGACATTTACCTCTTTTTCGGTGATACTGCTTGTATGAATTATCCAGGCGGAAAAGGTGGAGTATATCATAAGCTGATTAATCTAATGCCTCCCCATGAGACATACATAGAAGCTCATTTAGGTGGTGGAGCAGTGATGCGTCATAAATATCCGGCAAAGCGTAATATTGGCATAGAGATAGACGCTGACGTAATACAGATGTGGAGTGATAAGAAAACAATAGATTTTGAACTGATCCATGATGATGCAGTTAATTTTCTAAGAAGCTATGAGTTCACAGGTAAAGAATTGGTATATTGCGACCCTCCGTATCTTCGAGAGACAAGAAAGAAATATGCCCGGATATACAAATATGAATACACCCGGGAACAACACATCAAACTTTTAGAAGTGATAAAATCCCTGCCATGCATGGTAATGATCTCCGGTTACGAATCAAAACTATATACCGAGTCTTTAAAGGGGTGGCATAGTCATTCTTATAAAGCAGGTTGCCATCACGGGGTAGCGACTGAATGGGTATGGATGAACTATCCTGTGCCTGCAGAATTACACGACTATCGTCATTTAGGCGATGGTTTTCGAGAACGTGAACGAATAAAGAAGAAGTCAAACAGATGGGTTGCCAAACTTAAATCAATGCCTGTGTTAGAACGCCAGGCGTTACTCTCAGCCATACATGCCATCAAGGAACAAAACGAATAATTAATTTTTGAAGAAAATGGACCAGAGAATCAGTAATTATGTTTTTACTTTTAAGGTGATTTAACTTTACTTAAAGCACTATCTTTTTAATAACAAATATTCAATGTCAGAAATAAATACTGTATCTCAATCCGCTCTCTCGCATCCCCCTGCAGGCTGTGATTGGCATGTATGGCCCAAAGGGATTCAACATCCTTTAAAATGAAAAATCTTATTGGAAAGCCCAGTCTGAAAGGAGTAAAAAGAGAAATGAAGAATTAATCAAAGATGGTGTTTTTAGATAGAGCTTAGCCGGAAAGGGGGTACAGCCATGCTGATCAAATCCAATAAAAACAGATTCCATAGTTTTTAGCAAAATCCAGCAACTATACAAAAACTATTATGGAGCGGATCAACCGTGTTGATGCTGTTTAAAAGCAGTAACACCCGCCCAACAGACTGGCGGACAGGCGGTTACTACACTCCATATCACTACGAATCGCGGTGATCGAGGTTCTTTCTGCCCAATACATAAGAGACCAGTAAGGATTGATTCCTGAAAGATGTTCTCAGGACACCATGATTTACCCATCTTCTTATGGAAGAAGAGATTCTTTCATCAAGTATGATAATTTCACCCTTTTTTTTAAGACGACATATAAAATCCAAATCCTCACAATTCGGCATTTCCCTGAAGCCACCCAATTGGTCAAACACAGATCTCTTCACAAACAGTCCCTGGTCCCCATAAGGTAATTTAAAAATCTTTGTGCGAAAATTTATACCCTTCTCTATAGCCCGATAAAGGAATTTATCGGATAATAACCTGATCTTGAATGCACCACCCACAAATGAACTGCTCCCAAATACATTTCTAACATTCAAAACAGCCTCTCTTGACAATACACAATCTGCATGAAGAAAAAGGAGAATCTCTCCACTGGCCGATCCTGCTCCTTTGTTCATCTGCACGCTCCGCCCCTTTACCGATGGAACCACTTTGACATCCCTGTGTTGTCCGACTATCTCCACTGTACTGTCCGTGCTGCCGCCATCAGCAACGATAACTTCAATACCGGGAATATCTACCACGGTCTCAAGGCACTGACTGATCGTGCCTTCCTCATTAAGCGCGGGTATTATTATTGAAATCTCTTTTGTTAGCATTTTTATTTAAGAAAGCCATACTTGAAGATGGTATAAATGATTTTTACACCCGCACGCACTGTCCCTGAAAACGTACCGGTAATTTTTGATCTACCAATTCGCTTTCGATACCTTACCGGCACTTCCAGTATCCTCAGTCCTTTCTTCAATGCCTTAATCTGCATCTCAACAGTCCATCCAAAGTTTTTGTCCAGCATGTTTAAGGCGAGCAGATCTTTGTATTTAATTGCCCTGAATGGACCCAGATCCGTGTACTTGAAGCCCCACAATAACCGGATCAGGAATGTCGCCAGTTTATTTCCAAAAATCGCCTGAGGCAGAAGTGCCCTTTTTTCTCTTGCACCTGACATTCGGGAGCCTATAACCATTTCCGCCTTACCGGTTAATATTGGTTCTACAATGGTATGTAGATCCTGAGGATAGTCGCTGTAATCAGCATCAAGAAACACGACAATATCAGTATCTTGCTTAAGCATGGAAATCCCTTTGAGGCAGGCAGCACCATAACCTTTTAGCGGCTCACGTATAACACGTGCTCCAAGGCTGTTTGCCACGGCAACCGTATTGTCATTGCTGCCATTGTCTACAACGATAACTTCTGCAACTATTTCACCGGGAATATCATTAAGTACCTGCCCGATAGACTCTTCTTCGTTCAGGGCAGGAATGATAACAGAAATTTTTGGTTTGTGATGCATGGAGGTCTAAGGGGTTACAAAAAAAACTGTATGTTTCGGGTTGCAGGTTACGGGTTATTAAGCGTCGAGATGTGCACAAAATATATTAACCAGACTAATGTTTCTCAAACTCATAACGTGTAGCACGCAGCTTGTAACTCGTAACACGCAACTCGTATCCCGTATGTTACTCTACTATTACTCCAGCATATCCTACTACTTGTTTGTAATCACCGGTAGTATCTCCACTGGTTTCGTACTTGATTAACTCTGCCTTTGTGGCATCCCTCTCTTTTGAACAAACCATCATTGAAATTACGGGACTGACGCCGCACATACTGACGTCCAGTTCGCGAACGACTCTGTAAAGCCCTTCCTCTCTTAAAGCAACAATTTCTGCTATGGTTGATTTATCTTTCTTACCGGCAGACTGTTGAGATTCGTAGTGGGTCATATCAGATGAGGCGACAACAAGAGCGCCAGGCTTTGTTTTCTTAATAACATCGCCAATAGATTTGCCAACTAAACTCAAATCCTCAAAATTGCCGGATCTGATAACAATAACAACAATCTTAACCTGTGGATTACTATATTGAAGGAAAGGTAATATAACTTCTGCGGAGTGTTCATTTTGATGAGCTGCCTTATCTTTCTCGACCAGTTCACACCTGTTCAGTATCTCATTAACAAGCTCTTCGTCTATCGATGTATCACCGAGCGGTGTCCGCCAGGGCCCCTCCGGCCAGACAGAGAAGGGTGTACCGCGTCCCGTGTGATTTGGCGCAAGTATAACAACGGTATCCGGCACTTCAATCCTTGAAAAAACACTTCCCATTACGCGACCTGAATACAGATATCCTGCATGAGGAGAGATTACGCCCAGGGCTTTTTGTCTTTGCGGACAATCTCCCATAAGAGTCTTAAGCGTGCTCTCTAACTCTTCTTTATTTCCGGGGTAGAAACTTCCTGAAGCGATTGGCGATCTATACATCTTTCTCCTTTTATCGCAAATTTAATAAAAAAAAATATATTCTCGATCCGAGCTATTTTTTTTGTTCTCTGTCGCAGAAAATGAAATGTAATTGAGTCTATCAGTGATTTATATTTGTGTCAAAACCTTTTATTTGATAGAATAGCCGCTTGAATATTTTGTGTAAGATAACTTAATCTGCAATTTACCCGCATTGAACCCATGTTCTAGTGTTTTTACCATGCCGGCGCAGTTTCTTACGTTAACTCTTTTACCATTAAATAATCAGATATGACAACCGCACTTGCTTTATTGTCCGGAGGACTGGACAGTACCCTGGCTATACATGTAATCAAAAAGCAGGGTATCGATGTTATTGCCCTGACCTTTACAACAGTTTTTTGCCTTTGCACATCCAAAGGTAGTTGTAAATTAGAAGCGGTAAAGGTTTCTGAAAAACTCGGAATACCGGTTAAGGTTATAAATACGACCCGTAGTTTTCTGGAGATCGTAAAGAAACCAAAACATGGTTATGGCAAAAACATGAATCCCTGTATTGACTGCCGCATAAATATCTTCAGGGCGGCCGGTGAATACATGAAGGAAATCGGAGCCGATTTTATCATAACAGGTGAGGTTCTTGGCCAGCGTCCCATGTCACAGAGAAAAGAGGCAATGAAAACCATTGACAAGGAAGCGGGATTAACAGGACTCGTCTTACGACCTCTCTGCGCAAAGCATCTTGAACCAACAATACCGGAAAAGAATGGCCTGGTAAACAGAGATGAACTACTTGAAATTAAGGGTCGTTCACGAAAAGACCAGATACAGCTCGCAGACATTTTCGAAGTGACAGATTATCCATGCGCCTCCGGGGGATGCCTGTTAACTGACCCGGAATTTGCCAACAGAATGAGGGACTCTGTCAACCACGGAGATCCGGGAGTAAATGAAGTTAGTCTATTAAAAGTAGGAAGACACTTTAGAATTGATGACAAAACCAAGGTTGTCGTCAGCCGCAATGATGAGGAAAATTCTGTGGTAGAAAAGCTGGCTACAGATCGTGATTTTTTGCTGGAAATGAAAGATATAACCGGGCCGCTGGCAATTATCAGAGGTGAAATTAACGATGAAAAGTTGAAGATTGCCGCACAGCTGACAGCAAGAAGCAGTAAAGCAAAATCTGATCCAACTGCTGACGTAATAATATCAAAAGCCCAACCGGGTTCCATGCAAAGGGTACTGAATGTCCCTCAAATTGACCCGGATTTGGCAAGAGAATTAATGATAAAGAAATAAATTTCTTACCGCACCAATTACTGAACTATCATTTCATACTCATTATTCAATTTTTATTGAGGGAAAATGGAAAATTATAACCCAAAATCCCCACGGTATAACCAACAACGCATCAGTATCACGCTAACCTTTCCGCACTTCATAGTCAAAATTTGATTACTACGGGAAAAAGTATAATTCAAAACTGTAACGTTCTAACACATTTGAATTAGCGCCCTACGAGCGGGCTTTTAGTAAAAACATCCTCACGCAAAGCCGCAAAAATCGCAAAGAATAAAACTGCCGAGAAAATATGCGAATATTTATGAGCCATGACTCACTTTTTCTCTCTTAGCGTGCTTCGCGGCTTCTTGTCCTCGGCGCCGTTTGTCCGGGTAGCGTGAGAATTAGTAATTTAACCCGAACTATTCCGTTTAAGCATATTCTGATCTTTGCTGGTTTGGTTGTAGGATCAATATATAGTCAAGACTGATAAAGATCTCAAGAGAGTAAAAATTAAAGCTTCAGATAATAAGAGGATTGGAGATCAAATAAAAATATGTCAAAACTATAGTTTCCGAAACTATAGAGGTTTTGACATATTTTATTACTGATTTAAAATCCCTCACCCAAAACTACAGCTTACCCTTTGTATACCTGTAAATCATGATGTTTACATTTCCTCTTGATTTAGTTAATTACTTGAGTATTATAAACCTTGGATTATCTCCAATATTTCGTGACATACATATATGCCATGAGATTTATAGAATAAACATAAAAATTAAGGTTAGGTGTAAAAAAGGCAAATCAACGGTATAATTAAGCAAGAGGAGGTGTCGATATGATTCGTACAATAGAAGCAATAATTGATCAAAAAGGCCACATTAGTTTGTCAGAACCAGTAAAACTGCCATCATCCCGTAGGGCATTAGTAACAATATTGGAGGAAGAACCATTAATCCATCTTAATGAAGAGGCTATATTAAGCGAAGCAGCTCTTGCAGAAGATTGGAGCCGTCCAGAGGAGGATGAGGCATGGCAGCACCTTCAAGAGGCTCAGTAGTATTAATACCTTTCCCATTTTCTGATTTATCACAATCAAAGTATAGAATCGCTGGTATTATTGACGGTCATTATATTGTTCAGACTCCTAAAGGATTTAAAAAACCGAAGGTCCTGAATTAAGTTCAGGAGCGATGCTGTCCAAATAAGAAAGAATATTAATGATGAAATAAAAACTGAAAAATTATAGTTGTTAAAAATGGTTTTTGTCAATAGATTAGGTTTGACCCCCGAGTCCTTTCTACGAGCGGGCTTTTAGTAAAAACATCCTCACGCAAAGCCGCAAAAATCGCAAAGAATAAAACTGCCGAGAAAATATGCGAATATTTATGAACCATGACTCACTTTTTCTCTCTTAGCGTGCTTCGCGGCTTCTTGTCCTCGGCGCCGTTTGTCCGGGTAGCGTGAGAATTAGTAATTTAACCCGAACTATTCCGTTTAAGCATATTCTGATCTTTGCTGGTTTGGTTGTAGATCAATATATAGTCAAGACTGATAAAGATCTCAAGAGAGTAAAAATTAAAGCTTCAGATAATAAGAGGATTGGAGATCAAATAAAAATATGTCAAAACCTCTATAGTTTCCGAAACTATAGAGGTTTTGACATATTTTATTACTGATTTAAAATCCCTCACCCAAAACTACAGCTTACCCTTTGTATACCTGTAAATCATGATGTTTACATTTCCTCTTGATTTAGTTAATTACTTGAGTATTATAAACCTTGGATTATCTCCAATATTTCGTGACATACATATATGCCATGAGATTTATAGAATAAACATAAAAATTAAGGTTAGGTGTAAAAAAGGCAAATCAACGGTATAATTAAGCAAGAGGAGGTGTCGATATGATTCGTACAATAGAAGCAATAATTGATCAAAAAGGCCACATTAGTTTGTCAGAACCAGTAAAACTGCCATCATCCCGTAGGGCATTAGTAACGATATTGGAGGAAGAACCATTAATCCATGTTAATGAAGAGGCTATATTAAGCGAAGCAGCTCTTGCAGAAGATTGGAGCCGTCCAGAGGAGGATGAGGCATGGCAGCACCTTCAAGAGGCTCAGTAGTATTAATACCTTTCCCATTTTCTGATTTATCACAATCAAAGTATAGAATCGCTGGTATTATTGACGGTCATTATATTGTTCAGACTCCTAAAGGATTTAAAAAACCGAAGGTCCTGAATTAAGTTCAGGAGCTATGCTGTCCAAATAAGAAGAAATATTAATGATGAAATAAAAATTGAAAATTTATAGTTGTTAAAAATGGTTTTTGTCAATAGATTAGGTTTGACCCCCGATTCCTTTTGGAGGAAAAACTATTAATCCATGTTAATGAAGAGGCTATATTAAGTGAAGCATCTCTTGCAGAAGATTGGAGCCGTCCAGAGGAGGATGAGGCATGGCAGCACCTTCAAGAGGCTCAGTAGTATTAATACCTTTCCCATTTTCTGATTTATCACAGTCAAAGTATAGAATAGTTGGTATTATTAACGATCATTATATTGTTCAGACTCCCAAAGCATTAAAAAAACCGAAGGTCCTGAATTAAGTTCAGGAGCTATGCTGTCCAAATAATAAAAATGTATGTGATGAAATGGAAATTGATAAATTATAGTTTTTGAAACGGCTTTGCCATCCTAATCAATAATCAAGACCTGACCCCAGTCATTTTTATTTGAATTAATAAACTATGGGCAAATACGATAAGCTCTTACACAAAATATTAAGTGGTACTTCTGATTCAAACATTCGATTCTCTGAATTATGCCAGTTATTATGTAGACTAGATTTTATTGAGCGTATTAATGGTGATCACCATATTCTGACAAAAGATGGTATTAATGAAATCATCAACATACAACCAAAAAAGGGAAAGTCAAAACCTTACCAGGTAAAGCAGATTCGTAATCTTATACTCAAATATAAATTGGGAGACATAACAAATGAGTAAATATGAAATTATTATTTATTGGAGTAACGAAGATAATGCTTTTATTGCAGAAGTTCCAGAATTACCAGGCTGTATGGCGGATGGTAATACATACCAAGAGGCACTCTCTAATGTGGAAGTTATTATATGCGAGTGGATAGACACTGCAAAAGAGTTAAATCGTCCAATCCCGGAAGCGAAGGGGCGCTTAATATATGCCTGACATAATAGCAATTCAATAGCACTTGAAAAACGTATCATGGAGAAAGAAAGAGTTAAGAAGTCGTATAGTAAATGCGTAAAGCTAAATCCTGCACTAAAATTGTCAGATAAATTATGGTTTGATTTTATGAAGATTTTTCATAATATGCATAAAAACCACGTATATCGTAAGCTTGAAATAGTTGAACAAAAGTTGTAAAAATACATTCTTTTACTTTAGGCACTTTAGTTCACTTAAGACACTTCAAACTTGGCTTCGGCCATGCCGCGCCATGTATAGAATCGCTGGTATTATTAACGATCATTATATTGTTCAGACTCCTAAAGGATTTAAAAAACCGAAGGTCCTTAATTAAGTTCAGGAGCTATGCTGTCCAAATAAGAAGAAATATTAATGATGAAATAAAAATTGAAAATTTATAGTTGTTAAAAATGGGGGTTGTCAATAGATTAGGTTTGACCCTGATTTTTCTTAATGATGAAATAAAAATTGAAAATTTATAGTTGTTAAAAATGGGGGTTGTCAATAGATTAGGTTTGACCCTGATTTTTCTGTGAGTGGCAATGCGTTCGTAAAAAAGTCTCGCTTATTTTAAATATACTCACTGATCAAGCGTTAATTTATTTGAATGTGTCAAGTGGGCGAGATGTAACCGTTTGCCATTGTTGTTAATACCACTTTGCAGGAGATTTTACAAGGCATTCAGTTCTTGTTCCATCTAACTTATATCTTACCCTTATTAATCCTGGCTTCTTTGGCTTTTCAATTATTTTCATGGTTCGTACTGTACTATTGATACTTCTGACAACCTCTCTCGTATAGTACTTTTTAAGTCTTGTTTTCAAATTAATGTAACCTGTAATCCCTACTTTATGAGACAGTGCTTTAATTCTCTGTAAATCATTAACTTTGGGCAATACTACACTTCCTTTTAAAAAAGGGGATATAAGCGCAATAGGTTTTCCCTTACTACAAAATTTTTTCCAAGCCAAATCGTTGTGGGCATTCTCAGATCCATGGTGTGGCACTTTTACTAGATGAGCCCAAAGAGAAGGTTCATTTATATTAGAAACAATTCCTGACCAACCAGTTTCATTATTTGTGCCTTCTTCTACATCACTTCCAAAAACAACTTGAAGATTTCCCAATTTTAAAACTAATGCAACAGAAATCAAATTGTGATCTGAATTATCCTTTCCCGTAATTGAGGTTCCTTCCTCAACACGGAACACATTTAATAACTCCTTTCTATATTTCTCCTTGCTTTTTGCTGATGGACTTAATGCCATCATGCGAATTTCTGTAAAACAATTTCTTTTGGTTTCTATTCTCTTGTCGAATACTAGTGTCATTTCGCTCAAATCTTTTAATTGAGAACCTTTCTTTGTTGCCTCTTTCATAGCTCTATAAGCGTAGACAAGGCCTGGAGCAGCTTGTTTTAATTTGGTATTATTGATGGCATTATAAGCCCTTAGTTCCTTAAGTCCAAAACCATCATATCGGCATACTCTTTCTATACCTCCTGGATATTCTTTTATTATTCTGTCAATCCCTTTACAATGATCCTCGTGAGGGTGCGTTAATATAATAAAGGCAAGTTTGGGGTATGGACGGTCTAGGATTTTCAAAAGATACTCTAGTGGTGGAACAATAGAGGTATTCTCGAATTTTTGAACAAACGAATCAATTATTCCCCAGCCAACATGTGGAACATGCAGGACAATAGATTCTCCATATCCCGGACCAAAAATGGAGATTTCTAATTCGTCTTCTTTTGGAAGGGTTAAAACATCGCTAGGGAATAGTGGCATTAATCTAATAGTGATGGACTGTCGGGAAACAATTCTGTATATATCTCTTCTAATTCCTCTTTATCTTCCTTTGTCCATATAGATGGAGGAACAAATTCAATCCGATTTGCTGTCTCTGGGCTGCCTTGTCCATGTCTAGTAAATACAGAAAATACAAATCTGGCTTTTGGAAAAACATCTTGTTCTTGTTCTGTATCAATCTCAAATTCCGCTATACTTTTAATTCCGTTAGAGTCTTCCAAGCTAGCCTCGAAATAACCCTCTTCATGATAGACATTCAACACCGTTCCCATCCACCATTCTAAAATCTTTTCTTTAAGAGTGCTTTCTACTCTCTCTGGTTGTTCCATTATATCGGTTGTTGACATAGATGAGCCTATTTGTTGTTGCTGGTCTGTTCTTTTCGAATAATTGGGATATTTAGGTAATGTACTTTGAGGCATTCTAAAAAAAGAATATTCTGTTGTTTCTTCTGGAGGTGTTATTATTACGGTTTCCATGTGTTTTCAGGTTCTCCTATTAATTCTTTAGCAAGCTTAATACTATTATTAATATCATCATTGTAATTTGTATTAATTATTTCAACTGCCTCTTTTGCTTGTTGTGCTTCTAAACCACCTTTGTGGAAATTGAAATTGAAATGAACCCCATCATCAAGAAGGTTTGATTTGTTAATTCTTAAAGTTACTCGTCTACCATTTTCTTGAAATGAAATAGCTCCACCAATATGATATTCATCTCCGAATTTATTTTTAAAGGAATCATCATCTTTTGCAAAAAGACTTTTCAGTGTATCTTGAGCACTTGATTTACATTTCCAATGACCTTCAAAATTTGTACCTACTGACTTTATAGGAGTATGTTCAAGAATGTTAAAAGTTTTTACAGTTACTTCTTTAATAAGATTAAAATTTTCACTTTTAGTTGAAGAGCATACATATCTATCTAATGTTACCTCAATTGTTAAAGAAGGAAATGGTATGTAGGCATAACCAGCAGTAACACTAGTTAATGAAGCTTCTTCTAAAACAACCTTTTTCCCCTCATATGGGATCTCAATTACTTTTGGCTTCTCGCCTTCAGCTTTTTGCGTTTCTTGTATAGGCAAGACTTTATATCGATTAAACCATTGAGGGTGCATAATTATGGGATTAAAATGACCCAAAAAAACAATCGAAGCGCTACTTAACAAAGAATTCTCAGTCATGTTTTAACTAAGTCAAAGATTAAAAAATACTCTTTTTTTGCCTTCTTGTAACTCGTATAATAGGTAGCTTGTACCATAATTATGATAATTCTATCACTTTTTGAGGTTTTGTCAAACCTCAAAGGCCTTATCTCACTTCCTCATAAGGAACAATTAAAATTAGATATATCATAATAGCATCTAAAGCACGTTACTTTTCTAAGTTGAATTGTCTCAATTGTATTTTTATTTGTCACCTGGCTGTATAGTATCTTTTATGTAATGTTATCCTGATCTGTTAATCAGTGAGAAAATTATGCCGCTCTAATTTGATATAAATACTTTTGAAATTCAATGAATGTATTCTTTATTGTTTCTACCCCGCCAAGTGTCTCCGCAGCATCTGTAATGGATTGATATTTCAATTCCAGCAAGCTTGGCAATTTATCCTGGTCGAGTTCGCTGACGCCGGTTTCAATATATTTGGACAAAACAAAATCCAGAAAATCTTTTTGCTTGTCATTTAGTCCGTCAAAGATTTGTGAGCTGGCATTTACAACCCGTTCTTCTCTGGTAATGGGTTTAATTGCATAGGATACATATTCGAGTACATCAAACAAATCACTTTTTTCCGCATTTATCAGTTTTTGCAGATTGTCTAATTCATCTTTACCGTAACCGGCTTCTTCCAGTTGTTCCAGAAATGATTTTCGAGTTGCCGGGACAGACCAGATTCTTCTCAGCTCTTCTTCATCCTTAAAAAAATTAGGTAATTCACCGTAAAGACTTTCCAGAAATTCTTCGGCTGATATGGGTCTGCCATCAGCACTCCAAAAAGAAGTAGCAATCATGTGTTGTATTTCACGCTCTTTTCCATCTCTCAGCTTTATTTTAACTTTCTTTATGCAGACACAAGGTCTTTGTCCGCATTTTTCACAAGGTTGTGGTGGTTCTTTTTCGCAAATACAAGGTCGCTGACCACAAACTTTGCAAGGTTTTGGTTCAGGAGGTGGCGTTCCAATACACTCGCATACTATTTTACCACAAACCTCACAAGGCAAGGCTTCTCCGTCCCAGCCATCATCCTGGAAATGATGATAGGCATCCACAAAATCGTAAATAGTAAAAAACTCTTTGCCATCAAATAATCTCGTACCACGTCCTATAATCTGTTTAAACTCAACCATTGAATTTACCGGGCGCATTAAAACAATGTTGCGAATATTTCTGGCATCAACACCTGTTGATAGTTTTTGAGAAGTGGTTAATACCGTTGGAATTGCTTTCTCATTATCCTGGAATTCCCGTAAAAACTGTTCTCCTATTTCACCATCGTTTGCAGTTACACGAACACAATAGTTCGTCTCCTTGTTTTTTTTATATTGATTTACCAAATCTCGAACTGCGGCTGCGTGAATTTGTGTGGCGCAGAAAATAATGGTTTTTTCGTTCTGATTGGCTTCGTCCATATAAATCTGAACCCGCTTCGCCTCCCGCTCTTTTATTTCAATAATTTTATTAAAGTCGGGTTCTTCGTATATTTTTCCTTCTTCAATCTCGCCTTCAATAATATTGTCATCACTGGTATATATATAATCGTCCAGCGTTGTTTGGATGCGTTTTACCTTGAATGGTGTAAGGAATCCATCGTTAATACCTTCTTTGAGCGAATAGATATAAACAGGTTCCCCAAAATATTTATAAGTATCAACATTGTCTTTTCGTTTGGGCGTAGCAGTAAGCCCCAATTGTACGGCTGGTGAAAAATATTCTAAAATCCCTCTCCAGTTCCCTTCGTCATTGGCTCCCCCTCTGTGACACTCATCTATCACTATGAAATCAAAATAATCTTTAGGGTATTCCCCAAAGTTATAATTTGAAGCTTCATATTCTCCTTCTGTTTCAGCTACTTTACTTAATTGATAATCGACAGTTGATAATTGAGAATTATTTTCATATTCGTTGTAAATTATCGATTTTCCATTATCAATTGATTCTGACATGAAGGATTGAAAAATGGTAAAGAAGATACTGCCGTTGGTTGGCACTTTCCCTCTCTTCCTGATATCTTTGGGTTTTATGCGGACCATTGCATCTTCGGGAAATGCTGAAAATGCGTTAAATGCCTGGTCGGCTAAAAAATTACGATCGGCTAAAAACAGTATTCTTGGTCTTCTCTGTCCGTCACGATTTAAGTTCCAACGGGTTTGAAACAGTTTCCATGCAATTTGAAAAGCAATCGCCGTTTTTCCTGTTCCTGTGGCAAGGGTAAGTAAAATCCTGTCTCTGTTTTGTGCCACTGCTTCGAGTGTGTTTTTTATCGCAATTTCCTGATAGTAGCGTAATTGCCAGGTTCCGCTTCTGTCTTCAAAAGGAATGTCTGCAAATCTATCCCGCCAGTCGTTCTGGTCAGTATAGGTTTTATCCCAAAGTTCTTGAGGAGAAAGAAAATCGGTTACCAAACTCTCTACACCAGTTTTCATACAGATTTGGTAAATCTCTTTTCCGTTAGCTGAGTATGTGGTTTCTAAATTTAGTTTAGCGGCATACTGTTTTGCCTGTGCCACACCTTCACCCACTTCCAGTTCATCACTTTTAGCTTCAACAACAGCGAGTTTAATACCTTTGTAAACAAGGATATAATCGGCAACAAGTGGTTTTTTTCTCCCGCCTCCCACTTGTATTCTACCGTCTGTAATTTTACAAACATCGCGTTCACGGAGTATTTTAGAGCCCTCTACCACGCCCCACCCACAGGTTTTAAGTTTAGGATCTATTAATTCTGCTCTTGTTTCCGCTTCGTTCATTATTAATCTTCCAGTTCTGGTTTATCGCCTTTATCCAGATAATTATTTTTTGTGATAACGGTTCTGCTCAACTCCTTTTCAGTTTCTTTGCGAGCATTGCCGGCAATTTTTCCGCCTCTTTTTGCTACATTCTTGTTTTTATTAAAAGTTTCGGGCTTCTCATTTTTTGAGATTTCTGTTGTTACCCGTTCTCCGAGCATGGTAAAAATCAGTTCCAAATCATCCATGTGGTCTCGAAGATTGTCTTTTGATTTTTCGGGTAGATTTTTATGGTTTCTATACTCACTTGGCGTCATTCCAAATGCTGCTTTAGAAATCTCGGCAGTTAAGATGGCAAAATCCTTTTGTTTTTCAATTCCGCGCTCTTTCCATTCATCAGTCAAATTCTGCCTTATGGCGATGCCCCTTAATCTTTTGTCAATCCAGTCTTTAGGATAGCCTTTTTTCTCATAAATTTCTTTCATCCGCTGCTGAGCAAGTTCTGGATTTTCTATCTCGTCAAGCCGATCCTGCCCCACCTGAGCCAGCCAGCGTTTGAACGGTTCGGCTTTTTTGGATGGGATTGACTGGATAATTCGAAAAACGCCTTTTGTATTACTGCAATCTGTTATGCGTTTTTTACCGTCCGGGGCTTCTAGTTTCAACCCGTGACAAATTGTCACGACTTCACTTCCTTCTTGCTTCAGTCTCTGCTTTAGTTTTCGCCAGTATGCACCGGAATCAGCGCTATCGGTTAGAACACTGCAAACATCCACAACCGAGTAATACCATTCGTCTTCGTGCCAAATCCGACGGATTTCTTTACTCTGGAAGACAACCAGTCTGTTTTGTTTATCTGACATTATAATTGCCCTTCAAACGCTTTTTGTAATACTGATTTTTTCAACTCTTTCAAGTCATCTATTTTTTGCTGATAGATGGTTTCCAGTTTTTTGGTTTCAAAAGATAGATTATTGATTTTGGTTAGAATTTCTTCCTGAATTTCGGGTGGCGGGTAAAAAATCGGCAAATCCTTTATCCGTGTTAATGCCAATTTGCCTTGAGCCGCCGCCATTGTGGCTCTAATTATGTTTCTTCTGCTAGTTTCTGAAGTAAGCCATTTTACCAAATATATGTTGGAGATACTGTTTTTAATGATAATTTTAGCAGCATTTTCAGTTAGATTAGCGCCGGCCATTTTAGCTGGAATAGTGCCCACATCACCAATGTTTACCCCAACAATTGTGATGTAAACATCCCCAGCCTTTACTGTATAATTCTTTATAAGATTTTGTGTTTCTGGTTTTAAGAAAAGTGTTTGCTCAACAAGAACTGTTTCTTGTTTTAGATCTCTAGCTCTTATATAAGGTAAGCCTGTATCTTCTGAAGTTAACTTATGACCTTTGGGGAGCCGCTTGCCACCTTTAACATGACACACTTCCCCCAACTTCTTCTCTTCCCAACCCTCACCTTTATTCTCAAACACCCCTTGCAAATAACTCTCAAAAAGTTCTTTGGCATTTTTAAGGTTTCGTTCGGCATTGGCTTTTGCTTTGGCTATGGCGGCAAAGGCTTTATCTAAAATGGCTACTATGCGTTTTTGCTCGGGGAGTGATTTTGGGTATAAAATTTCAACTTCTCTAATTTCTTTTAAGTGAAGATTTGGAACTCCAATGCCTTTTAAACGCTTATGAAATTGTTTTTTTGCAGCGGGTGAATTGATAAAATACAACATGAAATTTGGCGATATTTCATCCAGAACTCTTATATGAGCAAGGCTAACATAAATATCAAACACAATATCACGATCAACCATTGCGGCAACACCTGTTGTTCCATTTTTTGCTAATAAAATATCATTAACTTTTGGAGCAACTCGTTTATGCATTTCATGATGCTGCTTCTCATCAATGTACTTAATATTATCCCAATCAATTTTACCACTTGCTACATTCTTAGATGATAAGAATATAATGCCATCATCAAAATATTTTGGTGTTTGATGCGTACCATCGGTTATTTTTTCACAGACCTCTTTTAGAGTTTTTTTCTTCCAACCTTGTATCATATCATCTCCAAAATTGAGTCTAATATATCCGCACTCTCCTTATCAAGTGCTTTCATCTCTTTCAAGATCTCTTTTGGCTTACGTAAAGGTGCTTCTTCAGGCGTATTGGGATTTTTAGCAGAAAGATCAAAGGTTGTTTGGTCAATATCCTTTATATTTACTGTCCAGGAGTTTTCACTTTCGGCCTTTGTTTTTTGCAGTTCTATAAAATCGGCTAAATCTTTTTCGTTTAGAGCATTTGTTTTGCCAAGGTTTCTACCTAAGTTGAGTTGATAGAACCAGGTTTTTTTAGTGGAGTTTCCTTTTTCAAAAAAGAGCACAACTGTTTTTACTCCTGCACCCGTAAATGTTCCACCAGGCAAATCTAACACTGTATGTAAATTACAATTGGTCAATAGTTCTTTACGCAACGCAATAGAGGCATTATCAGTATTGCTTAAAAAGGTATTTTTAATTACTACGCCAGCTTTTCCACCAGCCTTTAATATTTTAATAAAGTGCTGTAAAAACAGAGAAGCGGTTTCGCCTGTTTTTATCGGGAAGTTTTGTTGCACTTCGGCTCTCTCTTTTCCCCCAAAAGGGGGATTTGCCAAAACAATATCGTAACGGTCTTTTTCCTGAATATCAGCAAGGTTCTCTGCAAGTGTATTCGTATGTATAATATTGGGTGCTTCAACTCCGTGTAATATCATATTCATAATGCCAATAATATATGCCAACGATTTTTTCTCTTTGCCGTAGAAAGTTTTCCGTTGTAGCGTTTCAGTATCTGCGGTGGTCAGCTTAGAGACGGAAGATGTTCCGTCTTTACCCTTATTCTTCAAATATTCAAAGGATTCACACAAGAAGCCTGCAGAACCAACTGCACCGTCATAAATTTTGTTGCCAATTTTGGGAGCCACCACTATAACAATAGTCTTAATCAACGGTCTAGGAGTGTAATATTCGCCACCATTTCTTCCTGCATTCCCCATATTTTTAATTTTCGCTTCGTACAGATGACTCATCTCGTGCTTTTCTTTGTGTGTTCTAAAACGAAGTTCATCAATATTGTTTATCACTTCACGCAGGTTATAGCCACTTTGAATTCTGTTTTTCAGTTCACTGAATATCTCACCAATCTTGTATTCGATAGTATCTGCATGTTCCGCATCAGTTTTGATTTTTTTCAGATAGGGGAAAAGCTTACTATTTACAAAGTCCACAAGGTCATCGCCTGTTAAAGCGTTATGGTCAATCTTGCCACTCTTTAATTTTGGAGCTGCCCATTTTGTCCATTGAAATTCCGGAGAAATGATATTGGTGTAGGTTTTTCCTGTCAGTTCGGCTGCGGTTGCTTTATCTTTTTCCAAATCGTCCAGATATTTAAGAAACAGAACCCAGGAAGTCTGTTCCACGTAATCCAGTTCGCTGCTACATCCTGCGTCTTTCCAAAGCGTATCGTCAATATTTTTGAAAGTTTGCTCAAACACGTAAAAAAGTCCTTTTTGAATTAAAAGAATCTATCTGTTATCAAGTTTCCTCATTGTCAATGTATAGAAACAGGATTTTATAGTAAATCAACATTGTTTCAAGTGTATTATTTTCAATCACATAGAGATATAGCATCTTTTATGCAATCTATCCAGATGCGACAAAATGATTAGTATCAAAATCGCTCAAATTGTGAATAATATTTCCGGCAGAATATTGATTTCCATTTAACACTTTAATGTTATAGAATGCTAAATGTATTTTGAAGTATTTATTTTCCAAAAACAAAAAGAAATGAGTAATTATTCACCGCAAATTTTCGCATGGGTATTTCAAGCTCTTTAGAAAATTATTTGTTATCCATAACTTTAGTTTATATCAGCGCCATCCGGTTAGGTTTTTGCTTATGCTGTTTTTGTCATACCCGAATGCCTTTATCGGGTATCTAAAAGGTCGGTTCAAACTAGATTCCCGCTAAAAGAATGCGGGAATGACAGGTTTGGGA
>SMSL01000020.1 GCA_007859995.1 Candidatus Brocadiaceae bacterium S225 | reverse complement strand
CATATTATGATTACCACAAAAACAATAACCAAAGGCATTCTACCATTTTACGTAACCTTGGCAAAAAATGGTCTAAAATCCTTTTTGCAGTATGGTCAAAAAAATTAACATATAATGAGGAACTACATATCACAAAGCTCAAAGGCCATAAAGTCCCATGGGCTATTGCTTTGTAGCTGTATTTTTCAAAGAACATCTAAACAATTCTAACTTTTTTGTAGAATAGCTTGACATAGGATGTCTACAATATTTATGTCCACTTTGAAATTCCTAAACATCAAATAGTTGAGAGTTCTAATACACTATTTTTTTCATTGGAAGCAGATTGAAGCCACTTTGCCACAAATCTTTCTCTGTTTCCAGACATTATTTCTTTTCTGCTGATCTTCCTACCGAAATAATTTATTGAAAGGTTTTCATCCTGAGATGCACCCCAATGATGTTCGAATCCATTTACCGGGACAGCATAACAGGCCAGGCCTGCCTGCATTATCTGCAGACCCATATCCCACTCTTCATAAAAGCATGGGCTGAACTGCACATCAAACATCAGATGGTGTTTGAGATATCTTTTAAGGTGGATAGCAAACAGGAAACCTGAAACATCATGCGTCTGTACCGGTTCATTAAAAGTCCCTTTTTGAAAATACTTGATAATACTGAGATTCTTAAAATCAAGATGCGTACCCTGGGGGCCGACAATAACTGCCTTATCCAGGCTATAAAGATAAGACTCCAATTGTTCCACTGCCGATGGGATAATATGAATATCCGCGTTAAGTATAAAGGCAGATTGTCCTTCTGCCATATTAATACCAATATTCCATGAACGGCTTACGCCGGCATTTAGATTATTAAAACAGTATTTGTCTATGCGCGGGTGATTATGAAGCCTATCAAACACTTCGATACTATTGAAAATACAGATAACCTCACCGGGTATATTTTCAAGGTCTTTTAATAATGTCTCAATGTTATAAGGACTATGTGGAGAATAATCCAGAACCGGGATTATAAAACTGCGTGTTATTTCATGATCATTTACGTGATGTCCATTACCTATCGTTATATACGGAACAACAACTTCATATTCATATCCGTTTAAGAAATCAGTACCATTAAAATCGTGCGAAAATTCCGTTTCTATTAATGAGGCCCAATCTAACGCTGATTTGTGGCCAAATGTCTGTGCCTTTTTGATCATTTCTCTCTTAGTCCTTACCCAGCTATAGTGATGAATCATCGGATTCCCGTCAAGACCGGGAATATTCTTTATTCTTTTTTCCGGAACGACACTAAGAATACCCATTCTATCCTGCCCGTGTGCTATCACCCGTTTCAGCATACCAGATGACAACACTTTTTTTCTCACCATAAGAGCAGAATTTTCAAATTTCTTTGCCCTGAATCTTGCTTCTCTAAAATAGTAGTAACTGGAAAAAACAATAGCATTATAGTCTGTAAAATCAAATTCGTCTAAAAACTCTTTAAACCTTACCCCTTCAATAATCTCATCAACATCTATAAATATTATGAAATCAATATCATCTCTCGTTTCTTTAAACCCTACCATTCTCGAATAGACATCAGGAGCACAAAATTTTAAATTATCAAAAAGATTATGATCATATTTGTATTCACAGAATTGAGCATTGGATGAATTTTCTCTGTATGTTTTCTCCAATAATTCCCTGTCCTCCGGGGTGCCATCATAGAAATGATCACACACTGGAACTATTACCTGATCAGAAAAAGATTTGGCTTCATTAATACAATGACCTATAAATTTATAATCGGTTGTACAATAATTTATAATAGTGGCTATTTTATAGCTATTGTCCATAATTTAAACATCAGTAATAAAAAAATATACAGACTAAAATGTATTTTTTGATTTCTCCGAATAAATGATCTGCGTAAGTGCTTATTTCATATACCATAATATTATACCTACGAAACAATACACAAATGTTAGACCAAAACTTGTTTTGGCATGTTTTTAGCTTCGTCATAGTGCAAATAATAATAAGAACATTGACAAACGAGTTTGTCACTATCATTACGTAAGGACAATTAATTTTTACAGGGAAAGTATTATGATATGTATCGGTATTATTGGTTGTGGATATTGGGGTATAAATTATGTCCGGGTTTTTAGTGAACTACCTGATGTAACTGTTTCGCGTGTATGCGATACGAGTGACGAAAGACTTCTGAAGATGCACCGTAAATTCCCTTATGTATTCCCTACCAAGCTTATGGACGAACTCCTTGCGGATGATGAGGTAGATGCCGTAGTTGTAGCAACCGAAGCATCAACTCATTATGATATTACCAAAGCGTGCCTGTTAAATAATAAACATGTTCTGGTTGAGAAACCCATGACTACCACTGTCGAGGAGGGAGAAGAGCTGGTAAGGCTTGCAGAAGAAAGGAATCTGAAGCTGATGGTTGGACACACATTCCTTTATAACCCGTCCATTCGTAAGATGAAGGAGTATCTGTCTGATGATGATATAGGATCAATTTACTACCTGAAAGCAACTCGTACACATCTGGGACTGATTCGTCAAGACGTTAACGCTATATGGGACCTGGCTCCTCATGATATATCCATCTTCTCATTTCTCCTTGATACTCAACCTCTCTGGGTAAGCGCCATAGGTGGGAACTTCCTTAATGGACGTCCTGATGTTGGATTTCTTACTCTTGGGTATCCGCAAAACATTCTTGGTCATATCCACGTAAGCTGGATAAATTCTAATAAAGTACGTGAAATTTCAGTCGTCGGAAGTAATAAGCGGATTGTATTCGATGACCTGAACAGTATGGAGAGTATACGTATTTTTGAAAAGGGAGCTGCGATGACCGGTGAAGCAGACAGTTTTGGTGAATTTCAGTTGCAGTTACGTGACGGAGACATTTTAAGTCCTCGCATCAATACCAGCGAACCATTGAAGAACCAATGCAGTCATTTTGTTTCCTGTGTATCCAATGATCACTTTCCCCTTACAGACGGGACAAATGGTCTTAATGTAATACGTGTAATGGAGGCCATAAACTTGTCATTAGAAAAGCGTGGAGCACCGGTAGAGATTCCCACTAACCTGTCGCCTGGGAAAATGGAAGCCACGGCAGAGGTTGCCACTTGAAAGTAACCTTAATTTCACCTCCAAGTCCTTTCCTTATAGACCAGAAGGCATTTCCTCCGCTTGGTCTTCTTTATGTAGCCGGATTTCTTGAACATAATGGGATTGAAATAAGTGTTGCAGATCTGGCCGGTAAAGAGACAGAACTTGAAAATGCGTTGGAACCTTATATAGATGCAAACCTGTACGGTATTACATCAACCTCACCTCAATATCCACAGGCACTTAAGATACTGACTATTTTGCGCCGCAGAAATCCAAAAGCCCGTATAGTCATTGGCGGTGCATATCCATCATCATTACCGGACAAATGTATCAAAGACGGTTTTGATCATGTTATTGCCGGTGAAGGTGAAGAGGCAATGCTTCAGCTTATTACGAATATTGACAAGAAGGAGATCTGCAGTGTCATAAATGCTTCATATATTCAGGACATGGATACAATACCACTCCCTGCCCGCCATCTGATTGATATTCAGTCATTTGCATATGATATAGGCGATGGCCGTGGAACCACATTAATTACCAGCAGAGGCTGCCCATTTACATGCTCCTTCTGCTCAAAGGAGGTCTGGCAGAATGGCACACGTTTTCACAGTACCGATTATGTGATATCAGAGCTTGAACATGTTATTAACAACTACGATTTCAAACACTTTCTGTTTCTGGATGATACGATAACCATACGCAGAAAAAGACTGCTGGAATTGTGCAGCCGCATGGAAAGATTTAATATTAAGTGGCGCTGTTATGCAAGGACAACAACAACCAGAGAGATGCTCATTGCAATGAAGAGAGCCGGGTGCATTGAGATCGGGGTTGGAGTAGAAAGCGGTTCTCAAAAGATACTTGATATAGTTGACAAAAATGAGACAGTGGAGCAAAACAGTGCTTTTGTTGAATTATGTAAGGAAGTTGGTATCCTGGCCAATGTCTTTATCATGATAGGATTGCCGGGTGAAACCTATGAAACCGTCGAAGAGACACGCCGATGGATGGAGAGTGTCCGCCCGCACAAGTTTGGCTTTAATATCTTCATGCCTTATGCAGGCACCCCGGTGTATAAGAATCCCGGCAGATATGACATACAGATATTTGATGTCCCTGAAGAGAGAAGCTGGGTCAAGGGACGTCAGGGAGAGTATGAATCCTTTGTCGCTACAAGTGAACTGAGCCGTAAGGAAATAGAGAGGCTTTTTGGAGAGCTTTTTACACATTATACAGAATTAACCAGCTGGACACCGGGTGTAGGCACGAGAGCCCTTGTTCAAACATAACATGACGTCTGTCAATACAGACGGCTGATATAAGTATACACTTCAGATTATAAGGATTGAGCGATATCATGACAAATATTGACAGGAAAGGCATTGGAATTGTTGATGTCGAGGCTGGAAATAATGTAACGGTTATTGAACCTTCTAATCTCTATGGTTGCAAGATTGGAGACAATTCCTTTGTTGGCCCTTTTGTGGAGATTCAAAAAGATGTCGTTATTGGTAAAAATTGTCGCATACAGTCACATTCATTTGTCTGTGAGCTTGTGACTATTGGCAACAATTGTTTTGTGTCACATGGAGTGATGTTTATAAACGATGATTTCTGTACCGGAATGCCGGAAAGGGAAATCAAAAAGCGGTGGAGAACAACAAAGATAAAAGACAACGTGAGTATTGGTTCAAATGTAACTATTCTGCCAGTATCTATCTGCAGTAACGTTGTCATAGGCGCCGGGTCTGTTGTTACGAATGACATTATTAAACCCGGAATTTATGCGGGTAACCCTGCCAGATTCTTGAGGGAATTGTAAAAATGCAGACAATCAATGCCTGAAGGTTCATCCCATAAAGGTTGATATTATCTTTACCATGTCTTTTACTCTGTTACTGTATGTATGTTCGCTCAAAGCCTTTGACATTCCTTCAAAGGCTATTTCCTCTCTTTCATTGTCGTTTCTAAGGTAATAATCTGCCAGTTCAAACAGTTCATTTTCGTTTCTGTATATTACAAGATGCTTTCTGTCTTGAAAGAAATCTTGTAACCCGCTACCATCTGCTTCATTTGTCAGGAGCATGCTTCCGGATGCCAGTGCCTCGAAAACCCTCATGTTTAACCCGCCTTCTATTGATTTGTTAAACACTATTTTTGACTGAGAAAGAACCTCTGCCATCCTTTCCAGAAAACACCTTTCGTAGTAGGTATTAAACCTTTGCCCAAGTTCATTAAGCAGGTGTACCCTTTCAGGGTTAGAGCTACCTACAAAACCGACATCATATTTTTTTTCTCCAGCTTTTTTTTCATGTAGCGTCGGATCGCATGCAGGCGGAATCCAGAATACATTTTTAATTCCTTTCTCCTTAAACATTTCTACGGCTGGTTTGTGAGCCGCGAACACTATATCATAATTCTCTGCAAACTTGAGATGTAAATCGAATGCCACATGAGAATCTATTAAATAACATGCTTTAAGACAGTTAAGCGCTCTCATATTTTTAAGAGGATAAAACAGACCTGTATCAACATATAAAAAGAGATCTGGTCCCCATCCTACCGGCAATTGATCAAGTACATCTTCCATATCCCCATTCAGAAAAGGTATCTGGAGGTTCTTAACTTTTTTTTCTACTGCCAGTAAGTCCCATTGTTCCAGTATCTCTCTGCTAATAGTAGGACCATGTGTTATTACACCACAACTCCTTCTCATCGCTTTTTCAAGATAAACTGCGGTTGTCACTGGTATCGATGCATAACTGAGCAATATATTCATTATCTTTACTCCAATACCGTATATGAAAAAAGCAAAATATTATGGTTCAATAGACGTTGACGACAGTAACTTTAACGTAGCTCTAATAAAAACAGTTGTGGAAGAGCCTCTCCATTTTAAATGTAGTTCTAATGTAAGTGCAATAATAAAAAAGTTAAAACAAAAAAATATTCATTTAAAAGACATCCAATTATGCTATGAAGCGACGTATCCTGGGTATACGGGAGCATTCCCAATTTTTTGTAAATCAGGTATGATACCCATGAATACGTGGATTCGGCCTCCGTCCTTAATCCACCCTTACAAATAAGCAAACGTATGGCGCGAGGTAGGGTGGATTAAACGAAGTGAATCCACCTCTTTTATATACAATAAAATGGGAATGCTCCCGGTGTGAAGTTATAGCCCCTTCTTTAATTCCTAAAACCCCAGGCAAGAAAGTAAAAACAGGCCGCCTGGATTGTATCAAATTAGCCCAATATTATTTAAATTCGAATTAACATCAGTCACAACTTATTCCAAATTTTGTATGCTATAATTAATCAAATCCTTGACATATTTAATATTATGCACCCCGAAGCTTCCATCACTTGTAACCAGATCGTAATTGTACTGTGCCTCATCAATCAGCGATCTTGATACCCCGCGCTTTTGAGATTCTACAAGCAATTCTGACAATGAGCTTAAAAGCCCTGTAATATATTCCTGCTGCTCTGCCATTGTCTTGTGAAATCCCTTCTCGTGGCATACATTGCAAGTCAAAGGATGAACACTAAGGTCTCTATTTTTATGGCATGCAGTACAGTTAACGGTGGCAAGATACATCGGATCCGGGCTGTCCCCAACCCCGCGGCCACCTTTACCTGCATATAATTTTCTTTGAAGTAAATAAGGCACATTCCCGAAAACAGACTCCTGCTCTTTCGTGTAAATAGAAACAACTCTCTGTCTTGTTCTACCGGTGACAGATGAGACCATCGATGAATTTTCATTCTCAGCAACAGCATTTCTCGCTGGCAGGATATTGTCAATGTATTCATCACCCCACTTATGCAGGATTTCATTATGACATGGGGAACATGGAACCTTATGTTTTCGCACATGATCGTCGTGCATCCTCTCTGCTCCCAGGTATTCTTTCGGAATCTTTGTATGGCAACGGTAGCAATTCTTCTCTTCTACATTCCCATCTCTGTGCACAACATCCAAGTGGCAGTTCGCACATTTTACTTTCCGTTCTTTTACAAATTCCAGATGATCAAACTCCTTCTCGTATATCATAACCTTAACCGCCACATCCTTATGACACAGTGAACATTCATCTACTGCAATCTTGTCTTTGGCGGTAAGCAGAGGGGTTTCTCTTTCTATAAAGTGGCAGATATAACACGTATTTTCATCTATACCAAAATGCCTGATTTTTCCATCTTCCTCTGCGTTACTGCCCAGGTACGAATGACATCCTGTACATTTTAATTTGAGATTGGTGGGATACTCTTTCAAGTGTGTTTTGTGATTAAATGAGAACAGGTCCTTGTAATTCGATACCTTAGACGTAAGTTTTTCAAAAGGATGACAATCAGTATTTGTACAGTTATTATCCTCAATTTCAACAGACAATGTCCTGCCACTGTTATTATCTGTATGGCAACTCAGACATCCGGTATTACAGGATACTGTTTCGTTCCAAGTCTTATATGATGGCGCCATACTGTGACATCTTACACAGAATTTGGGAGAATTCGGTTTATGTGCTGTTATCACAACCAACGTTAAACAACATATTACAGACAGAATTGTTACTATGGACAATATCCTGACTGCCTTCTTATCTCTTTTTCTAATATTTTCCAGCATAATATGTATCTGTCACTAAGACACGAAGATATACAGCGCTGCTATTAAGAGATTAAAGAATTCAAGTATTGAGGAGTTAGAAACAGTTTATGACTAATCCATGATTACTTCAATTCTTCAATCTATCTTTAATTGATCTAGTTGTAACTCCACCCTAGCAAATAATGTTTTATCTGTTCTATTAAAGTTAGTTCTGAGAAGAATAGCCTCTAATTCATTATGACCACCACTTTTATCATCCAGATCGAACACGAAATTGTATATCTTCTTTTCTCCCGGTTTTATCTGGTTATTCAGTTCTACAAACATACTCTCCTGTTTAGATTTGATTATTCTCCCCAGGTTATCCTTAAAATTGATTAGTAACATGACTTCTCTGTATCCATATTTCCCGGTCGGAATAGAGTGATTAACCTTAGTATTAATAATTTCAACATTTCCGGTAATCTGATTATTGTCGTTGTTTATTTCAGTAAATTTCAATTCTACGAAATCTTTAATTTTCTCTATGGCACTTAAACTGGAAAAAGTGTGTTTCTTTCCTTCCTTCTTTTTGTGTAATTTCTGCCACGGTTCATCCTGTATCAACTTACGCTTGACGGCAGGCATGTGACAATCCTGACAAGTTTCATCATTGCCATTACCAACATACGTTAAATACTCTTCAAATGTATCAACATGGCATGTACCGCAAAGTTCACTCTTTTTATAGAACTCTTCGTTCTGTTTTATAGGATGTGGAGAGATTCCCGAATGCGGGCCAGAGAATTCGCAATCCACAGTAAGGTGGCATCCCTGACAGTCGACACCGTCTTTCAGATTATAATCCCTGGGCGCTATTTCACCTTTTTCTGATGGTGTCACTGAAATCCCTGTATTATCATCAATATTTTTTTTTAACGGCAAAAATACCGTTTCAGGCGCGTGACATCTGATACAAAATTCAAACTCGTAATTATTAGTGGCAACTCTGAACTCTTCGTTAATATAGCTCTTTGAGTGTGTTGACTCCGACCACTCCTTGTAAATATCGATATGGCAATCTCCGCATTTGTGTGAACCGGGAAACTCTTCGCTTCTCTTAACAAGTTCAGGATGCATGTCCATAGATGTCAACATCTTTTGAAACAAGCCACAACCTGGTGATATTGCTGTAATGATAACTATAGCGGCGATACCAAATATGTGCAGAAAAGCCTTTATATGCGGAAGTTTATTTATCATTATTATTGAAAATATTTAATTATACCCAATGCAAAGATCATCAGAAGATTAATAATGACTATGGATAGAAGTACCGGTTTTTTCCATAAACGCCTTTCAGTGTTTCTGTCAAAAAAAGGTACGGCAATAAACATTATTGCATATATTGTGAGAATGACAATGTACCAAACTTTATTATTAATTAACGATGAAAAATGAAAGAATGGAAGCAAAAACCATGGAGGTTTGGTTTGAAACGAAGCAAACTCATCCGTTGATTTCTGGAATGATTCCGGAAAGAATAATACCCCCAGCATGACAGCACTTATAAAAAAAAAGGTTAAAAGAGTATGCCTGAGTATCTCATTTGGAAAGAACGGTTCAAGCTCCTCTTCACTTCTTCCTTTGCTGTAGTCTGCCATGGTTAATTAAACAGGAAACGGATTTTTGCTGTTAAGCGTAGATAAAATTATTCTAATTTTAGAACTAATCGGGCTCGATACATTTTATTACAATGGTTCTGAAACACCGGTTCTGCGTATCATCAGGAAGTGGAATCCCATGATAATACACATCATTAGCGGGATACATATGACATGCAACGCGTATAACGACATAAAACCGTGACTGGATATCGATCCTTTATTCTGGTAATCCCCCACAGCATGATCAGTCACCATAGTTGGCATTCCAACTTCACTACCGACAGAACTTACACCCCAATAAGACAAGTTATTAGCAGGAAGACATGTACCGGTATAACAGATAATCAACGTAAGGACCAGTAACGATGCTCCTGACACCCAGTGAAGTTCTCTCGGTTTTTGATAAAGGCCCTTAAATAATATCCTTAGCATGTGCACTAATAGGGCAACTACCATAAAATACGGGGTGACGGCATGGACCTTCTGTATTAACCATCCGTAGGAGACCGCATGCCTTATGTACTGAACGCTATTAAACGCATCACTGGCAGAGGGCACGTAATAAAATACCAAGAATATACCCGTACCAATTTGCAACAAAAACGCGATTAACGCAATACCACCCATACAGCGAAACCAGCTAATCCCCCTTGGTATCTTTTTTTTGGTTAAGTTCTTTTCAATTATTTCTTTTAGCTGAAATCGTTCCTCAAACCAACCCATAGTTTTATTATTTAAGCTTCTCCACATAACTCAATGCACCGTCCAGTACATCAATTAATTCGTTAACATTATCTTTATCGATTATCAAGGGCGGTTGGAAGGCCAAAACATTACGGTTGCTCCCTGTCTTTCCTATAAGGACACCCTTATCCTTCATATATTCCAGGACCGCATCTGTCTCCTGTATGGCAGGTTCTTTACCCTGTTTAACAAGCTCTGCCCCGAGCATCAATCCTCTTCCTCTGACATCACCTATTAATGTATATTTTACCTGCAGTTCCTTCAATTTTTCTTTAAGGTATTCACCCATCGTTTTTGCATTATCAACCAGATTATATTTACTTATTACGTCAAGTGCAGCTAATGAAGATACGCTTGTAACAGGGTTTCCTCCGAATGTAGATGCTCCCGGCCTTTTATAAGAAGACGCAATTTTATCGGAAGTTATAAAACCCCCAGCAGGTGTCCCGTTTGAAATTGCTTTGGCAAACGTCATTATATCCGGCTCTACACCTGAATGTTCAATAGCAAACATCTTACCGGTCCTCCCGAAACCAGTCTGAATTTCATCAGTAATGAACAATATTCCATACTTATCCAGGATCTCTTTCACCACTTTAAAATAGTCGTCAGGCGGCGTTATAATACCACCATTACCCTGTATCGGCTCCGCGATAAATGCGGCTACCTCACCTGATGTTGATGTTTCTATTACCTTTTCTATTTGTCTTGCACATTCAAGATTACAATCAGGATATTCAAGTTTAAAAACACATCGGTAACAGTATGCATTTGGCACAAAGCTGATACCTCCGACAGGATTAGTATCTGTTCGCCAGAACTTCAATCCTGTCACGCTCATGGTCAATTTTGTTCTACCATGCAACCCGTTATAAAGTGAAAGAAATTCATGCTTACCGGTATATATTTGAGAAAGCAATAACGCACCCTCATTCGCTTCAGACCCGCTTGCACAAAAAAAGCTTTTTCTCAAATTTTGAGGCGTTATCTGAGCGAGCCTCTCTGCAAGATCTACAATGGGTTGAGTTAAATATATCGTGGTAGTATGCTGGAGTGTTTTCACCTGTTCACATATCTTGTCTACAATCTCCGGATGGCAGTGTCCTGCATTTAAAACTGAAACACCGGCGTAAAAATCCAGATATTTTTTCCCGGAATGGTCAAAAAGATATTGCCCTTCCCCTCTTACCATCTGCACAGGCTCCTGATAAAAATGGTAGACACAGGGAATCATGAATTCCCTCTTTTTCCGTATTATTTCCTGTGGACCAATATATAATTCTTTATTTTGCATTATTTAGTCGATGTAAGCTTATCAAGGAAAAACCTGGCTTCCGGATTGTCAGGATTAATTTCCAGTAAACGTTTAAAAATGTTTATTGCATCTTCCACATCACCATTCTCCACGTAGGCAGCGCCTAAATTTGTGTATCCCTTTTCCAATTCAGGATTATCCATTACCACATTTCTGATGATTTCTATTCCTTTATTAATATTCCCTCCCAGTATTCCCGGTTTGTTAATATACATTCTTGCATTCTCAATCTGTGCCATGGGATTATTTTTATCAATCTGCAGTGCCATATCTATATCCTCCTCAGCCAGACTTCCATTCTTCATCCCTGAAATCATGCCTGATATCTTGTTAGAAATAAGAGCACCCCTTACCCTGTACGATTCAGAAAATCTATCATTCAGTTCAATTGCTTTATCGGCGAATGGTAATCCCTCCTCTGCAATAGCAACCCTTTTGGCCTTCAAAGCCTTCTGCACTTTCTTTACCTGGCTTTGTGCAATTTCAAAGTTTTTTAAATCACAAAGTGCGAGATATGCCGATGCGACATAATGAGCATATTCATAGTCAGAAGGATTATCCGTACTCAGTTGTATAAAAATCTCTTTTGCATCTTGCAGCAGTTGTTCATTATATGTATTAATTCCTTTATCAAGATACTTCTTTGCCTGTTCAAACCTGTCACCCCCCGCATCTGAAACGATTGAATGAAAAGAAACAAGCAGGAAAACCAAGAGCAGTATACGTGCTTTTTTTTGTATTGTCATAATCTATACCTTTCAGAAAGAGTTAAAAGTGCCTAAAGTTAATATGTGTACCCCTGGCACAATTAGTTTTAATAAAACAATACGCGCTGAAAGCGGTTCCGAAACTTTAGGTACTTTAAACACTTCAATCCTGATTTCAGTTAGTCTGTGTCGCCTTTTTCATTACTTCCAGCGTGCTTCTTGAACGTGTAACGTTCTGAGAATAAGCACACAAGCTCAGTCCCTTTGGAGATTCCTTTACCAGGTTATTCCACTCGGATTCAGGCAAAGGGCAAAAAACAGTCGGGTTTTCCATTAACAAATCCATACGTCTACGATATTGATTAACCACTGTCCCCACCAGGTTATCTTCATAGTACTGTGCTTCAATTCTGAACACTTCAACATCTGTCAGTATAAATGAATTCAAATAAGGCAGTACACACAAATCTGACGCAAACATAATATGATTCCTGCAATATTGATCTACTTCTATCGTTCTGATTTCGCCCTTTTCATCCTTAAGTGCATAGTTAATATAACGACATGGTAATCTGCAGCCACTTTTTGCATTTGTTTTTGTTACCAGCATTGCCGGCAGGCAATGTTCCAGTAACATACCTGGAAGTGAACCATGAACTATGCACTCTACCGGGATGATCGAATGTCTTGCAAGTTTATATAGATCATTGAATGACGACTCAATTGAAGAAGTTACTCTTTTCACACCTGATTTTTTCAGCATTTTAATAGAATCTGTATTTAAAATATTAAATGAAAAATCAGCGAATATGTCCAGGTCAAATTGTTTCGCGCAATGCAAAGCGCCCAGGTTATGAACAAGTACACCGTCTACCCCGGTTCTTGTTCCTATATCAAAAAGCCATTCAATCTCCGATAATTCGCGGGAAGTGCATATACGTGGTGTACCGTATACAATTTTCCTGCCCATATCATGCGCCATCTTAACCGCATCCTGCAAATCCTCTTTCGTCCACCCTTCTCCTCTAACAGGCGACACCTCGGCCCCTAAATATACGTAATCCGCACCTGCATTCAATGATTTTTTTACCGCATTTATGGTTGAAACCTTTACAGCAAGAAATTTTTTGTTTTCTGGATTACCATTATCTGTCTCAAACGGGTTTTCATCCAGGTCTTCTGGAGACAGGGTTTTTTCCACTGCTCCACGGCTTAAAAATAGAGGTTCTTTATTGCCGGTATAATCAAATACATTTGATGTTGCATGAGAAAATGCCACTGAAGTAGTAAAATCTCTCACTCTCTCTTTATACATTTTCTCAAAATCTTCTATCTTGTGCCAATACGTAAATGGTGACCGTAAATAATCGTCAATAGCCTTGCGATATAATGTGACAATAGACCTGAGAAAATCTTCGTGCCGCATCCTGCCCTCTATCTTAAATGAACTCACTCCGGCCTGAATCAGTTCCGGTATATGCTGAAACATGCACATGTCCTTCATGGCAAGCAGATAGCCATCCGGCAAGTCCCCAATCTCCTCACCCGATTTGCTTTCTACAATACTATACTTCCATCTACATGGTTTCATGCATTCACCACGATTAGCGCTTTTGCCAAATATCACTCCACTGGAGTGACACTGCCCGCTCTGGCTGACACACATATCACCATGCACAAAATATTCTGTTTCAATATCAGCCTTTTCTCCTATCTCCTTTACCTGATAAAGGACAATATCACGAGAAGTTATAATCCTTGATACACCCAGTTCCTTCAATTCTGTCGCCATCTCCACACTATGCACATTCATCATCGTACTGGCATGCATCGGTATATGGAGTTTCATCTCGTTGACAAGATTAATAGCTCCCAGATCATGAACGATTATAGCATCAACTTTAATATCCTGAAGATATTTCAAATAATCATATAGATCACCCATTTCAGCATCACTGATAAGATTGTTTACGGTCGCATAAATCTTTACATTCCGTTCATGCGCATATTCAACTGCCAACGCTAATTGTTCGTCTGTAAAATTGAAATCAGAACGATGCATACGCATATTAAACCGCTTACCCGCGATGTATACTGCATCAGCCCCCGCATCTATTACGGCAACTAATACATCCCATTTGCCGGCCGGGGCAAGTAACTCAACTTTTGTCTGTGATAATTTCATCTTAATACCTTTCAGAAGAGTTTTTTGGAGTGCAGTGATCGCCTGTCCGCCAGTCTATCAGGCGGGTGTCACTGCTTTAAGACGCATCATCACGGATGATGCACTCCATATTTCCCACTAATACAATCCCGTCTTAACCACTTGTTTACTGTTCTCTAAAAGTGCCGGATTCCTGACTCCATCCTGAGTAATTCCGTACTCTATCGCAGTAGAAGCTGGAGGTATGCGAACAGCCTTGTCACGTTCAAACATGTTTGGTATAAAGAAACTTTCATCCAATCGGTGAAACACGACCTGACCCTCTTCTTCGTAGTTAACAATCTTTGACAAACGTTCGCGATCCGGCTTATTACCCTCATCCGTTTCAACCACCTGCACTATCATCCTGGGGCCTAGCGGAAAGTAATCAAGATCATATGTAGATGACGCTTCTATTTCGAGACACAGGCCAAAAAGGGTATTACCATATCCTGAAATGTGAACGGCATTCGGAAAGTTTTCCTCTTTGAATCGCCTCAATGCCTCTTTTCCTATTGAAATACCACCGTAATGCACACCTTTTATAGCCATACGTTTTTGATCACTCATACGCAATGCTAATGCCGCAAGAACCGGAGGAGTTGTGTATAAGACCTCTATTTCCTGTGTCTCAATAATATCCGTTGCCTGCTCCAGTACGTGTCCAAGATAACGTTTACTTCCTATTGACTCAGGCTGCATTTTCTTTGCCCATCGTGGATCAAAATCTATAGAAAACGGGTCCATGCTTCCCATTCTATTTGCGACCGGCCCCACCGCCTTACCAATTATGTGTGGACCGCCTGGTCCAATCCACAACCAGTTTCCTCCGGTAGGAAAATTACGCTTTCCGGCAATAAAAGCGAACCAGTCAACGAAGATCGCATGAAATTCCTCTTTGCAATAAGCAGTTACCTTTGGCCTGCCGGTAGTACCGGCAGTCTCACCTAATATAAAATTACTTTTTTGGTCCAAAAATATCTTTGGAATGAAATGTTCAATAGGGTATCTCCGCAAATCATCTTCACACATTGGCCCGAGAATCATTAAATCATCAAGACTTTTTATCTCATCTTTCGCGTCAACCCCCAACTCTCTCTCTTTATCAAGCCAGTATTGACTACCATGGTGAGGATCAAAGTGCCTGGATATAACTATAGGCAACCATTCGTCAGGCGATAAACCGAACCATTTAAATTTTCGGAATGAAAATGAATCAACTTCCTTTAAACTTAACATTTCTAAATTCACCTCGTTCCCAAGCTGGAGCTTGTGAACGAGCGTGCAAATCCTGGTTTAAATAATAAAATACATGATGGCAAAATAAGCAGAACCGCGAATATTGCGCTTACCATTGTTATACCGGTCAGCAATCCAAAATATTGAATGGCCTTAAAGTTCGAAAGAGAAAAAACCAGGAACCCACATGTTGCAACAATGGAAGTAAAGATCAATGCCCTGCCCACTCCCGAGAGTGTACGTTGTATTGCAAGATAATGATCACCGTCTTTTTTAAATTCTTCCTTGAAACGGTATAGAAAATGGATTGTATCATCGACCGATATCCCTATCGCGACACTCGCAATCATAATTGTCGCAACATCCAGATTTATTCCCACGTATCCCATAACGCCCAGGGTAATAGCAATCGGAATCAAGTTGGGTATCATACTCATCATACCAATTCTTACCGATTTCAATAGCAGTGCAATACATATAAAAATCAAGACAAAGGCCAGCGTGAACGTCTTTATCTGGCTCTTAATCAAGTATCCCTGCATATCCATAAGAAGCGGCACTATGCCCGTAATAGAACAGCCAACACTTAATGGGAAATTTACTTTAATGAATCCTTCGATATCATTTACTATAGCCTGGTATCTTGAGGAACCAACATTTTTCATTCTTACGGAAACACGTCCTTCATTGCAATCTTCTGTGTAAAGGCTTTTGACTATACTGTCTCCATGCAGTGAGGCCAGCTTTACATAATCAACTGCCTTCTCCTTTGTTATCATCTGACTCTCTGGGTCATCTTTATTGAGTACCCTGTCAAGATATTTCACGTAATCCGCTACAGAAACGCTATTGGTCACCTCGGGAATTTCTTTTAAATACCCCTGTAATTTCCCCATCTTCTCAAGAATATCAGGCTGAAAAATACCACCCGTATTTCCGGCATCAACAACTATCTCCATGGGAATAAGTCCCATTAATTCCTGCTCAATATGTTCCGTTGATCTTGTTATTTCACTGCTCTCAGGAAACGACTCGAATATGCTGGATTCCGCTTTAATCTTTGTGATCCCGTAAATTGAGACACCAACGAACACCAAACTAAAGGCAAATACATATAGAGTATTATTCTTAACAAACTTTCCAATAAACCCGTAGATGCCTTGAAATTCCTTATTGCTTGATCCACTGTCTTTTTGAATACTAATGAAGGGCTTACTCATCCATTCCGGAAAAAGAGAAAGCATGCCCGGCACAAGGGTTATACAGACAAAGAATGACATCATTATTCCTGCAGCCATAAATATGCCGGTAGTATTTACCGGTGTTACATCACTGGCTATCAATGAAAGGAAGCCAATTGAAGTAGTAACACACATCAGAAAACAGGGCACACATATATGTTTGACTGTTTTCAGTATACTTTCTCGCCTGTCCCCTGAAAGCTTAACTTCCAGATAAAACCTGTTAAGTATGTGCACGGTAGTCGCCAGGGAAATTATGAAAATAAGGGGTATAAGCATCCCTGATACCATATTCATCTTATTATCAAAAATAACAAACAAGCCAACTGTCCACATAATATTAATGATGATCGTTATAGCCGGAATTAATACACCGGAAATATTTTTAAAAAGTGCAACCAGTATAACGAGCGCCACTGCGAACATTACCGGAGTGAAAGTCCTCATGTCTTTTTGTGACATCCGATCCAGTTCCGTATTTACGATTGATGGGCCAGCCAGAAAAAACCCTTTCTGTGGGCCATTTATCTTACCAGTTCCTTCTTGTAATATAGGCAGAGACGGTTCATTATTAATTTCAATTTCTATTGCCTTTAGTATCTCCCTCGTTTCTTTTACCAGTTTCACTCTTGATTCCGGAGATCCCTTTGCCACTGTCGCTATAATCGCAGTCGTCTCACCATCGCTTGATATCACATTGTTAACGTACATAGGATCATCTAAAATTTTTTCTTTGAAAACCTCAAGGATTGATCTTGCCTTGTTCCTCTTTAAAACCTCTTTAAAATACGGGGCTGACAACTTATCCTTGTAAACGCTTGCTAAAGACATTACGCTCCTTACACCCTTAACCGATTCCAACCTCGTTGCTATATCATTAATTAACTTAAGCTTTTTACCGGTAAAAAGATCATCACCATCCATTGCGATTATAAGAAACTCATCATCTCCAAACTTGTCTATAAAGTCGTAATAATAATCAAGCTTCGGATCGTTATGTTTCAACCATACTTCAATGGAATTATCAGTCTTTGATTTAATTGCATAATGACCAAGAAAACCGGTTAAAAGCCCTATCAGGATAAAAAACACTATACGGTATTTCAGTATTACGCTTGCTATTCGATCCATATACTATAAATAATTAACCAGGACGTTCATCTTAAGAGCGATCATTATGTCACCTGCTATCCTGACCTTTCTCTTAAAAAAAGCCTTTTGCGGTGTAAATTCCCTTTTTAAAATAGACGTAAAAGTTTCAGTATCCATTCTAAATGTTGATACAGGACGTAATACCGTTTCATCAGATGATGAGCCGGTATCAGGGCAATTCCTTACGACACGTCTCAACAGTCCGCATTCCACTGCAATAGTCCAACTACCGCCTTTGTCGCCATCTATGTCAAATCTGATAACCGTGTTAAGGCTCTCAATTTTTGGCAGTGGACACAAGTTCACACGTGCAATAATTAACTGTTCAAAGTATTTTTCAGGAGTTATTTCATTTGTAATATCCGGTCGTTCTTTAAAGTTACCCGGTTTTATATCAATAGTTTGGTACATCGTATTATCATTCATTAATATCTTTATTTAGACTTTTTGCAATACTGTCCGTTTTCCTTCTCCCCAATTATGAGTAACAGCAAAATCTATTAATACCGCAACTAGTTCCTTAGTCATAGTAGGACAAATAACACCAGTACCTCTCAAAATTGCCTGAGTACTGCTATCATCAAATCGCAATCTACTAAACAGATATGAGTAATAAGACCTTGTCTGACGAAGGAACAATTTCTCTACTGTACTCAGACTTCGCTTTTCAAGCTCTCTATCAATCTTCACATCAATACCCTTGATTTCCAGGAGAGTCATTACCAAATCCCTCAATTCACAGAGTCGCGGTGGATTTGGATTTGTAATATGATAAATTCCCCCGATACTCTCACTTTTTTTTAAAATTGCAACTATGGCATCAGCAACATAATCGATAGGAACAAGATTAATCAGGGCATCAGGATCACCAGGCACCCTGATGGTAATATCATCTAAATCCTCACTTTTATTCTTAATAAAAGAATTTTCAATATTGAACAACACCTTTACAAAAAGGTAAAGGTTGTCAAACTTACAAGTAGCCCCGGTTCTGGAGTCTCCTACTATTATACCCGGACGATATATCGTATATGGAATATCATTACTTTTTGCATACTTAATCACAAGTCGCTCGGCAACGAACTTACTCCTCTCATACTCATTATTAAATAGAGGCTCACTTCTCATCTCATTTTCGTAAATTATGCCATTCTGTTTACCTGCCACATATGCTGTACTTATATAATGAAGCCTCTTTTGTTTGCCGAAATTCGCAAACTGCAGCACGTTTTCTGTCCCTTTAATGTTAACGACAACATGCTCATCAGCTCCCTGCATTTCGAAATGAGTCACTGCGGCACAATGAAAGACCTCGTCTACCTCATTACACAACCTTTTGTATTCTTGTTTCCCTAGTCCCAAACTACCGGATGTAATGTCTCCCTCGTATACTTCGACATTACTAAAAAACAATTCATGAAGTAATTTATCATTATTTAACTGATCACCAATCACCCTGGATTGACCTTGCGAGTATTCATCCAACTCATTTCCCAGTATCAGTTCCTTAATCAAGCCTTCCCTGCCAAATGAGATTGGAGAAGTATTATTCTCTCTTTTCCTTATTAACAACCTGAGCTTACAACCGGAAACTAAAAGTCTCTGCGTGATAGCGCTACCGAGAAAACCTGTTGCTCCTGTGACTAAAATAACTTTTTCTCTTTTTCCCATATTAATTTGTTTCCCACCCATTGCTCATACCGAAACATATCATTTCCGATCTGTTTTGCGCTACAATGATTCAATTTCAATCTCACCATTTTCAGTAATTAAATGATCAACAAGTTTGAGGTCTATCAGATCGTGGGAGTGTGTGGTTAGGGGATAGACACAACCGTCCTGTACCATATCTACCACTTTTAAATAAATATGCTGGCATGTACAGGGTTGGTGAGAAAATTTAAGAGATTTCACAAAGAGGTATACCGGTATATGGTTAATATGACAGAATGAGACGACATTTGCCGTTCCCACTACAGCCACCGCCTGTTTGTCATGGGTAAAGGATACCGCGCCAATAAACATTTTAGTGGCGTTTTCAAGTTGAAGACTCAAGGAATATTCCGGCACGATGATATGATCAATACCGGCTTCCGTCAACCAGGTGATCATCTGTTTTGTTTTCAAAAAATCCTGTTTGAGAACTATTACTGAGAATTTGCGGTCCAGCTCTTTTTTGGCTTCGACCAAAATACGTTCCACAACGGTACTGGCGGAATGGGTAATGATGACGTCATTGTCCATAACATATTGCCGACCAGCCAGGATCACTTTTTCCGTCATGGTCTCAAACAGTTCCATTTTTTGCTTAAGGATCCTGATCGTTTGGTTTTTGATCTCATCATAATCTGCATCCGCATAGGCATCTATTTCTGTTTCAAATTGTTCAATAAGATGGATAAGGGGTACTATTCTAGGCTCCGTATTTTTAATGATTTCGATCAGTTCGGCATACTGGAACAGAAGGTCTTCTCGTTTACATCGTAACAATTTGACAGCATTTATGAAGGACTGCAATGCTGTCATAGTGGTACGGTTTGTTCCGAGCGCTTCTTCATGGTCTCTGAAAAGACTGTATAATTTTTCATGCTCTATTATATTCATGTTGACATCCACAAATAAATAGAGAGATAGATCGAAGAGATTACCAATGTTATCAATGCAATCAGAGCGCTTGATCTCATAAATTCGAAAAAGCTGATATTATGTTTATATTTTTTTGCAATTCCTACGGTAACGATATTGGCCGAAGCGCCAAGCATCGTCAAGTTACCCCCGAAACAGGCCCCAAGGAGTAACGCCCACCAGAGAATATTATTTGGAATAGGATTTGATTCCTGCATGAGCTTGACAACAGGTACCATGGCAATGGTGAAAGGAACATTATCCAAAAAACCGGAGGCGATACCAGACACCCATAACACCATTAACACCATGAGATATGGATTGTTTCCTACCCGAAGGAACACATTATGTGCCAACCACTCAATCACTCCCTTTTCTTCCAGCACACCAACCAGGGCAAAGAGACCTGAAAAAAAGAGCAGGGTAACCCATTCGATCTCTTTCAGCATTTGCTCTACATCGATCTTTGATATTACAAAGAGTAGCATGGCTACGAAAATAGACGCCACACCAGGCGATATTCGGGTTATGGTTTGAGTGACAAAGAGGCAAATGGCTATTGCGAGACAGACAAGGCTCTTGCAGACAAACATCTTATCAATCTTTACGTTTAAAAATTCATTTCGAATCTTCTCCAGAAGTAACTGGACCGAGAACAATTTGGTAAGGTTTGTGTTAATGGGTTTGAATTCTTCTCTGTGGGTCATCCAGATAAATAGCATTGCCGCAGACATGGCTATAAGAACCGGAGTAGCAAGGTTAAATATAAATTGATTAAAGGTCAACCCGACTTTGGAACCAATAATTATGTTGGGTGGATCTCCGATCAGTGTCGCTGTACCCCCAATATTTGAAATAACCGCCTGGCTGATTACGTATATTTTTGGATCCAGCCCCATACCGGCCGTTAATTGAATAACTATGGGAATAACAATGAGCACCGTAGTAACGTTATCAAGAAATGCCGACAAAAAGACAGTAACAACGGAAAACAGGATCAATATCTTCAGTGGGCTGCCTTGGGTCAGCTCCGCAATTTTTATCGACACAAATGAAAAGAGCATGGTTTTTTTGAGAATAGCAACGATCGCCATCATCCCCAGGAGCAGCATAATAGTTTCAAAATCAATGAAACCAATGGCTGTATGTTCATCGACCACTCGAAATACCAGAAGTACCATGACTCCAAGCAGTACGGCAACGGCTTTATTGATTATTTCAAAGGTGATAGCAAGGTAGACGGCTATAAAAACGATTATCGACAACCATACATCGTACATATTTATACTCCACTCAGACTTTGCTTAAATGAAAATCGGATATTCTGCTCGCTGATGATAACGTAAGGAGATTATAAAATCATTAGAAAAAAAATGGGAGATACAAATGAATACAATTATAATATTGATACGAAGCAAAGGAAACTTCCGACGAGGAATATTTTCCTGTAAACCCTAAATGCCCTACCTGTCGTTCGTAAAAATTCATTATAATTGTTCCCGTTATCCTTTCGTATCTGGAATATCTGAATGCTTTTGAAATACAGAAACCAGTTTGCATGTATTGTGATATTCCTTAAAACACATTGTATAATGCATATTGACAATTGCAATAATTATTACTATTATAAACTGATCATGATTATTATCTTCATTAACAAAGGATCACAAATGTCCACCGAGATTCAGGTTTCATAATGAAACTAACAAAAAATGAAGTAGAAACGCTAAAGTTGCTGGTCGAAAACCCACAAACGTCAAATATGGACATATCAAATAAACTTGAAATGACTTCACAGGGTATCGGTAAGATAAGAAAACAACTCATAGAGAAAGGATTTATAAAAGACCATGAGCTTAGTCTTGATTATGAAAAGTTGGGTATAACAATACTTACAATTGCCTTGATAAAAATATTACCAAGTGTATTTAAGAGGTTTGAACACAATGAATTAGATGTGGTTTTAAGAGCAGTAAATGCAATCGGAACTTATGCAATTCCAGAAACAGACATAACCCACATAATAATTTATGCGTTCAAGGATATTAAGGAATATGACACGTATTTCAGAAACATTTTGGAGGAATTTGGAGATTATGTGGAAATAAAACACTCATTCGTTCTTTCGTCAGGAAGCATACTTAAATCATCATCCAAGCCTATGCTTCTGGACGTTCTGGATAAGCTGGAAATATGATAAAAAAAGCGGCAATAAACAAAGAAGATAAAAGTCCTGACAGTTGAACCAGAAGACGGTCTATACCATGCATTAAAAATAATGCATTTTCTAAAGCTCACGAACATGTAATGGAGATGTCAGTGTTGTGCATGCCTGTAAATTTATTAATATTTTTTTAATTTATAAAGGAGGGTTGAAAGATGGAGGTAAGACTGGAAGACGGTACACGGGGTGAGACAGAAAAACCAGTGAAAGTTGGAGACACGGTGACACTTGATGTGATTGACGATAACGGCAACAATCTTGTAGTGACTGGAGTAGTCGCAGAAGTGTATTAAGTAGTAATCGCTGTATATGCCTGTATTCGTGCCGCCGAAGGCGGTGCGAATACAGATAAAATACCTTGTTCAATTGCATAATAAAAAAGATTGAGTATGTAAATCATTCTACGATTGCGCGGTAAATCACATGTGAATTTCTACACATATATATAACCTAAAATTGAGCGATTTAAGTTTAAGTAAGAAGAAAAGGCCAGGGATTCGCATAATCACATGCCGGAGTGGGAAGCTCGTATCTATAAAAAACAGAAGTTTAGATGTCGATTTCATTGCCAGATATCATTTGATCTTTCACCGTTGTTAAGGCAAATAAGCAAGGCAATTAAAGCTGGACAATATACATCTGCAAATTCACTCGACTTTAATAATTTCAGATTAGTTCCTTCCATTTCACGCTTAAAACATGCAAGACCAGAAAAGTCTGAATGCCTGTACCATCCAGCTTTCTTAATATATTAAGAAAGACGATAATGCCAGTAAGAGAGATAATGAAATAAGAGATGAGTATGTAATTATTTGTAAGGAAAGGGAAATACGGTATGCGTGTCAATAAGTCAAGGTGGTTGAATATTGTATATTTTATTATGTGTGTATCATGCCTGGTTTATTTCAGTACCAGGTTAGTTTTTGCCGGTGACCCAAGCGGTACCGTAAACTACGGCGCAGATGGCAGCATTGAGAGACTTGGTTATTCTATAAACTTTACATGGACCCTTGTTGCCGCATTTCTGATATTTACAATGCAGGCCGGCTTTGCAATGCTTGGTGGTTTTTTACAGGCTAAAAATATGCTGGGATACATAGCACACTGTTTTGTGGATGGTACTCTCGGTGCAATTGTCTTCTGGGTCGTTGGCTTTGCCCTTATGTTTGGAGGTTCCAACGCTGCACCGGGTCTGGAAAAAGGCAATGCGTTTATAGGATTTAGTGGATTCTTTCTTTCTTCCGGAAGCTATGATGTAGAAACTGTTATGCTCTGGCTCTTCCAGATGGTGTTTGTTACCAAGGCAGTTACCATTATTGCGGGCGCTGTAGCTGAACGGATGAAGTTTGTTCCCTATCTAATCTACAGCTCTTGTGTATGCGGTGTAATCTATCCTATATACGGACATTGGATATGGGGTGGTGGCTGGCTAAGCTCTTTGCCCTATGGGGCAGGTTGCGTGGATTTCTCGGGAGCATCTGTTATTCATACCGTAGGAGGAATGCTTGCCCTGACAGGTGCCTGGTTTCTCGGCCCTAGAATGAACAAATTCAATCCTGACGGCTCATCAAATGCCATCCCTGGTCATAACATTAATTTAGTAGTTCTCGGTACACTATCTCTGGCATTTGGATGGTTCGCTTTTAATGCGGGCAGTACACTTGGCGCAACAGATCTCAGGATTTCAGTCATAGCTGCTAATACTTTTCTGGGAGGTGCTGCGGGCGCAAGCGTAATAATATTTGCATCGTACATAATTTTTGGTTATGCAGATATCGGCCTTTCCTGTAACGGCGCTCTTGCCGGTCTGGTAGGCGTAACCGGAGCGTGCGCATATATTCCTCCATGGGCTGCTATAGCAATTGGAGTGTTGTCAGGAATAATTATGTGGGGTACAGTAATATTTGTAGAAACAAAACTGAAAGTTGACGATCCCCTCGGCGCAGTTGCCGTACATGGTGCTAATGGCATATGGGGAATGATTGCGGTCGGGATATTTGCAGACGGTACGTATGGTGGTATAAGAGGCTGTATTACCGGTTCCCTGGAACAGCTTAAGGCCCAGCTCATCGGCGCTCTGGTTGCTATGGCCTGGGGACTATGCACAGGAGCATTATTGTTCTGGCTACTCAAGATAACCATGGGCCTGCGTGTCTCCGAGTTGGTTGAATACGAAGGTGTTGACATACATTTACATGGCTCTCCATGTTATCCTGCACAAGCTGAAATTACATCTCAATTAGAGACGGCTGAGGAAGAGGAGACTGCCCAGAGAGATATGACCGTACTGAAATAATCTCTTAGCAAAAAAAACAGGCTGAGAAAAGATTTACTCATAAAAACCGGGCAAATGAGTCTATGCTTAACTGGAAAGAATAAATTAGGCACACGATCCTGAACCAGTCTTATGATTTTTCTTTATTATAATTATTATTTCAACTGTTTTTCTATCGATAGAGGAGTACGTTATGAAAAAAATAGAAGCAATCATTCGTCCAGAGAAATTTGATATGACAAGGTATGCCCTTGAGGAAGAAGGATACGGAGGGATGTCTGTTTCAGAAATAAAGGGACATGGTAATCAAAAAGGAGTCAGTGAAGTCTGGCGAGGGAAGAGATACAGGGTAGACCTGCTGCCAAAAATAAAGATGGAGCTTGTTGTTTCGGATGATGCGGTAGACAAGGTGGTTCAGACCATTATCGCCACGTCTCAGACCGGGAGTATTGGAGATGGAAAGATCTTTGTTTCCGACCTTACAACCGTATATAGAATCCGCACAGGCGAGCAAGATGATGCTGCGATTTAATATAAATTTTTTTGAAGAGCAATTTTAATAGAAAAACTGAGAGGATTACAGACAATTAAAACTGAAAAGACCAAAATGTTCTATACAACCTGAATAAATCCAAGAAATAAATCCAGGATGAACCCAACATTAACATTTTTTAATCATTTCTTAATCGAAATTTAATGTTGGAGGGTATATGATCAGTTAAGAGCTGAGAAGTTTCAGTACTACAAAATCGGAGAGATTTTTTCTGGTTTATCGTAAAGTGGTTCAAAATGGATGCTGTTCGTTCTAATCCAGTAGACATTTATGTAATCAAAAGCGAAAAGATACCTTGACGATTTTGGCATCATTTGACTATTACAGATTACAGAAGATCTAATGGGTTGGCAGATTTTTTTGATTAAATTTATGCGTGAGGAGTTTAAATGCTGAAGTCAATAAAACTGAATAAATTTCTTATGGTGGTGGTTGTAGTGTGGCTAATGGGGTTAATGTCGATAGCCTCAGGAGGGACTGATGACACACGTCCAGCTTATAATGTCTACCGTTACAATGAAGACTGGTCGGTGCTTGCCCACAAAGAGCAACTGAAATCAACCGATTTTTTTGATCCCGTTAAATATATTCCTTTAAACCAAAGCGGCTCGAATTGGCTGAGTTTTGGCTTTGAAGAACGGGTTCGGGTGGAAAAATGGAGCAACTTTCAATTTGACCCACCGGGTACAAAAAATAATGCCGATGCTTTTGTGCTCAATCGTATTCGTGCGAATGCCGATTTGCACCTGGGACCCTATTTGCGCCTGTATTCAGAATTAAAGAGCTCACTCGTAGGCGCCCAGAGCTTACCCCGGAGTAGGCGTAAGCAAGACAAAGATACGATCGATCTCCAAAATCTCTTTGCGGACTTTACTTTACCATTAGGGAAGGTTTCAGGCGGGGACAATCGCCTTGTCCTGCGTGTCGGTCGCCAGGAAATGGCGCGTGGCAGTCAGCGGTTTATTGGCAACAGAGATTTCGCTAACGTTCGTCAAACTTTTGATGGGATCAACGCTATGCTGTATGCGAGTAACTGGAAGATTTCAACCTTCGGACTTCGTGTTGTCAGAGACTTGTCACGCGGTGAAGTCAAACCTGATTCTTTCAATAGTTTTAACTTACCCGGTAATAATTCGGGATTCTTTGGCATTTATGGAGAGGGCTTTGTTCCCTCCTGGTTTAGTAAGGCGATTGGTTTCGGTCACATGGGCCTTGATCTGTACGGACTGAGACGAGATGATGATCAGACTTTTAACGGAACCGGCGGGAATTCGGAACGGTATGCCGTTGGCGGGCGTCTTCACGGCAAGTTCCCCATAGCTGCGTTTGGTTATGAGATTGAGGGTGCTTATGAGTTTGGCAATATAGACCGGCCTGGCCAGGACGCGGACATCAGCGCCAGTATGTTTACTGCCGCATTGGACTATCAACCAACACAGCGAACTCCCCTTGCGCTTGGTCCGGCTGACCTTAAAATGATTCAGTTAGGTTTTGACTATGCGAGCGGTGATGACAACCCGGGAGGTAATGTTCAGACCTTCGATCCTATGTTTCAAACACGTCATAAATTTCTTGGATTCATGGATTTGATCGGCCGCTTCAATATTATGGACCTGCGCCCCCGCGTCGATTTCAGCATTGGAAAACGCACGACTTTCCGCTTTGATCAACATGTATTTTGGCGTAGCGAAAAACAGGATGCGCTTTATAGTGTATCAGGCGGCGTGGTTGCCCCCGGAGGGTCAGGAAGCGACAGGTATGTGGGGACGGAAACAGATCTGACTCTAACACACCATCTTAATCACCATACTGACATCCAAACAGGGTATAGCCACTTCTTTACAGGCGGTTTCCTGAACAATGCTGGGCTTAGCGAGGATGCCGACTGGTTTAACTTGATGATGACTTACACTTTTTAACATAATTAAAGGGAGATTAATTTCCAATGGTTTTATTGAGTAATTACTTTGACCTTATTATTTTAGGTCAGTGAAAGGAGAAAGTAAAAATATGTCAGGATCAAATACTGAATTGCAGGTCCCAAAAACAGGATTTGCAGGGCTAAAACAAAATCTCCAGAAAGATCTTATTTCCGGGTTCCTGGTTTTCCTGATAGCGCTTCCGTTATGCCTTGGAATCGCCCTTGCCTGCGGATACCCCGCGATTTCGGGTATATTTACGGCAATTATCGGAGCAATACTTACAACATTTATCAGCGACTCCGCATTGACAATCAAAGGTCCGGCTGCCGGGCTCATCGTAATCGCCATTGGCGCGATAACGGAATTTGGTTTTACCGCCGGTCAAGACCCTGCATCTGATCTACATGCCTACCAGCTTGTTCTGGGAATCGGTGTTGCCGCAGGTTGTATCCAGATCCTGTTTGGCCTGTTCCGTGTTGGATCTCTGGGTGATTTCTTTCCCCTGTCAGTAGTACACGGGATGCTGGCCGCTATAGGCATAATCATCATGCTCAAACAATTTCCTATCGCGATGGGAGGCCATGCAGAAGGTGAACCTTTTGAACTGATCCTGTCAATTCCCGCAAAAATAATACATATGAACCCTTGTATTGCGGCAATTGGCGTCGGCAGTCTGGCAATTATGTTCGGGGTCCCTCTGATTAAGAACAAATACGTCAAGATGATGCCGACTCCTATGTTTGTGCTGATGTTTGCCGTACCATTAGGTATGTATTTCGGCTTATCTCACGAACACGCTTATCATTTTGAAGGACGTGAATACATGGTCGGCGACGAGTATCTGGTAAACGTTCCTGGCAACATGTTTAAGGCAATGACACACCCCGACTTTTCATCGTTAATGACATTCTCCGGATGGAAGTGGGTAATCATGTTTGCCCTGATCGGCAGCCTGGAATCACTGCTCAGTGCCAAGGCGATTGACATTATAGACCCCTGGAAACGCAAGACCAACCTCAACCGTGACCTGCTTGCCGTCGGAATCGGGAATACTATCTGTGCTTTTATCGGAGGTCTGCCCATGATTTCGGAGATTGTTCGCAGCAAGGCAAATATTGATAATGGGGCGCGCACCCGTTTTGCTGATTTATATCACGGTCTTTTTCTGCTTATATTTGTGGGATCTGTTCCATTTCTATTACACCACATTCCGCTCGCTGCCCTGGCCGCAATGCTTGTGTACACAGGATTTCAATTAACGGCACCCCGCGAGTATTTACACGTTTACCGGATAGGAAGAGAGCAGTTAATCATGTTTGTTGTAACCATAGTGGCCGTATTGGCAACGGATCTGATTATCGGCATTGCTATCGGGATAGGAACAAAATTTCTGATTCATTATATTAATGGTGCGCCGATACGCTCCTTTTTCAAACCGTATCTCGGTATCGTTGAAATTGATAATGATAGCTGCACTATCAGGGCCGCACATGCGATTATCTTCAGCAACTGGATCCCGTTTAAGAAACAGATAGAAAGAGTTGGATTGAATCAAAATAGAAACGTGATAGTGGATTTAACAGATACAACAATGGTAGATCACAGCGTAATGGAAAAGCTTCACGAAATGGAAGAAGAATTCAGACAGAATAATATCAAGCTGGAAGTAATTGGATTAGACCAGCACAAATCGCTGTCTGACCACCAGCATTCTACCCGCAGGCGTGGCTTTGAGAAGATAAGACGCATCATTGTCTTTGTGGATTCAGGCCTCCAATCCCTGCTTGAACATGAATTGACCTATCATGGCGTACGGGACTTTACGACTATTGCGTGTGGCGGCACTGGAACATCTACAAGAGATCGATTGCGTATAGAAGTCTTGACTTTGCCGGATAAAGCTGAACATATTCTGGATGAACTTCGTCGTGAGATATTGCCGAAATTTGGGAAACAATATGGAATAAGGGCATTCATTGAAAATGTTGAGGCGATAATGCCGGATTACACTCAATATGACGTTGCAGTGACGTAAGCATTATTTTTAGAAGAGGTATAGGAATGTTTTACTACACAAAATTTCCAATTATTTATTATAGCCATATAGAAAAATGACAAGTATGTGCATCTACTACTATTTCGGACTTCTTCTCTTTATTGCAGGAGCAATTACCCCTTTGGTATTCCCGCAGAAAACGAAGAGATTTGCATACATATTTCCCACAACGGGAGCTTGTGCCTTTGCCGTGTTTGGAATGTATTTGCTGTTTGACCATCCCTTAGATATTTCTGCGGCCTCAATTACGCCGTTTCTTGAATTTGTATTTCGCGGAGATGCCATTTCAGGGTTCTTTATTTTACTGATATCCATCCTTACCTTTTCGGTATCGATCTATTCTATGGGGTATACAAAGGACATGGTCAACAAAGGCGTCATGAGTGTCCTTTTTAATATTTTCATTTTAAGCATGTACGCGGTTATCTTGTCAGGAAATGTGATTACTTTTTTAATTTCCTGGGAGACAATGTCCGTTGTATCCTACTTCCTGGTAACCTTTGACAGGAAAGAGGAATCGGCAAGTGCAGGTCTTCTCTATGCGATAATGACCCATGCCGGAACTGCGTTTATAATAGCCGCTTTTCTACTACTGTATAAATATACCGGACATATGGACTTTGCGGGCATAAAGGAAGCCGCGAAGGATATTCCTGCCGGAATAAAGACAATCATATTTGCCTTTGCCGTAATTGGTTTCGGAACCAAGGCCGGTATTATACCTCTGCACACATGGCTTCCCCAGGCACATCCAGCAGCTCCATCAAATATATCATCCCTGATGTCTGGCGTCATGATCAAGACAGGGATTTACGGCATCTTGAGGACTGTCGTTGATATGTTGGGAGTGGGCCCTGAATGGTGGGGTATTGCCATAATCTTGATAGGAGCTGTATCCTCTGTACTCGGCATCTTATATGCCCTGACTGAAAATGACATGAAACGCCTCCTTGCCTATTCCAGTGTCGAAAATATAGGAATTATCCTGCTCGGTATCGGTGCTTCAATGGTACTGGCAAGTAGCGGGTTACACACGCTCTCTGCCATTGCCATGACGGCAGGACTTTATCATACATTGAATCACACTCTGTTTAAGGGACTACTCTTTCTGGGTGCCGGTTCGGTTGTACACGCAACTCATACAAAGAACATGGAGGAGATGGGAGGATTGATTAAGCTGATGCCGTACACGGCCTTCTTCTTCCTGATCGGTTCTGTTTCCATATGTGCCCTTCCTCTTTTTAACGGTTTTGTAAGTGAATGGCTTACGTTTCAGGCGCTACTCTTTGATTTTAAATCAGCGTCTGCCGTAGCAAAACTAATCGCTCCATTGAGCGGTGCGGCGCTGGCATTTACCGGGGCGATGGCGGTTGCCTGTTTCGTAAAGGTCTTTGGCATCTCATTTCTCGGAATGCCAAGAAGCGAGCATGCCAGAGGCGCGGAGGTCGCTTCTCCGTCAATGATAGCCGGAATGGGATTTCTCTCCCTCCTCTGCCTGCTAACCGGCATATTTCCCGGGCACACAATAAAATTTTTCTCTTCTTCTGTTTTCAGCCTTACGGGAGCTGACTTTTCATCATCAGGGACAGGCATCTTATCTATACGAGAGATTTCATCAGGTATCTCGCCCCTGTCACTTTTTATCGTGATGATTTCCCTGTTTATAGCGGCAGTTTTCCTGGTCCGTATCTTCGGAGGAAAGAAGAAGATAACGTACGGCAATTCCTGGGACTGTGGAATACCGTCACTAACGTCAAGGATGCAGTACACGGCAACAGCATTTACGAATCCGATAAGAGTGACGTTTAAGAAGATATATCTTTCTAAGAGACATACAAAGGCCTCCTATGCCCTGAAACCTTATTTTGCAAAAGCAATTGAATACCGTGACGATATTACACCATTTTTTGAAAGATACATTTACCAACCGGTGACAGATTTTATTCACAGTCTCGCAGGTAAGGTGAAGCATCTCCAATCCGGAGACCTCCACCTTTACCTTGGCTACATACTCGCGACACTTATACTGCTGCTCATTTTCTGGAGCTAAGATGGAAAACATGCAATTTATCATCATAGTAATTTTTTCCCCGTTAATTCAGGGGATTATTAAAAAACTTAAGGCGAACTTTCAGGGTAGAGTCGGCTCCAGTATATTCCAACCGTATTATGATCTTATGAGACTTTTCAAAAAAGAGATGGTTGTCTCTCATGTTACGTCATGGATATTCAGGGTCGCACCCTATATCGTTTTCGTCTCTACCATAATGGCTGCCATAATGGTACCCGTAATAACCACAAAATCAACTTACAGTATAACCGGTGACATTATCGTACTTATTTATATCTTTGCCATGGGTAAATTTTTTATGGCACTGGCAGCGCTTGACTCAGGAACCGCATTTGGAGGCGAGGGAAGCAGCAGGGAGATGATGGTCTCAATACTGGTTGAACCGATGATCATGCTTTGCATCTTTACCACGGCAATAGCTGCCGGCTCAACAAATCTGGCAGTCATCGCGGAACAACATAATACCATTCTTACACCATCACATATGTTAGCCTTCTTCGCGTTTATGATTGCAATCGTCGCAGATACCGGAAGGATTCCTGTGGATAATCCTGACACACATCTTGAACTTACCATGATCCATGAAGGAATGCTCCTTGAGTATTCCGGCAGATACCTTGCCCTGATGGAATGGGCGCACTATATGAAACAGATGCTTCTGTTCACTATCGTGGTAGACATGTTTTTCCCCTTGGGGATTGCGTATGATGGCGGAATGCCAGAAATTGCCGTAGCATTTGGCTCATACTTTCTCAAGATACTTTTTCTGGCAGGCATAATGTCGGTAGTAGAATCGACAAGGGCAAAGTTGAGGTTTTTTGAACTTCCTTCGCTCCTTGGAGGTTCCTTCGCCCTTGCGGTCTTGTCACTCTTAACCCTTATAATGATAGGCAGGTAGATATATTGGAAAAGTCTTTTGATTTATCTCTGGTAAATGATTTTATCTCCATCGGGATACTCCTCACGGCTATCGCGCTCAATACCCTTGAACGTCTTGAGTCCTGCGTAAAGGCATATACATATAATTCATGGCTGCTTTCCCTGTTGATCCTTGTTCCGGCAGTAACGACAGGCAATCCACATCTCTATGTAGCCGCCTCTCTTACGTTGGCGACAAAGGGCATTATGATACCCTTGTTCTTAAGGAAAATTGTTTCCCAGCAGAAGATGGTTCATCAGGTACAGCCATACATAGGCAACTTACTCTCTCTTACACTATCTGGTGTCTTGATTACGATTGTATATGCCTCGTTGAGCAAAGGCATCTCTGTTACCGGTTTTTCAAATCACGCCTTGAAAGTATCTATTGCCGTTATTTTAATCGGATTATTAATTATGATAACCAGGAGAAAGGCGATAACTATGGTTGTGGGACTTTTGTTTATGGAAAATGGACTGTTTCTCACGGGCTTTTCGCTCACCTCCGGAATGCCGGTGATTATCGAACTCGGAATCCTGTTTGACGTGCTTATGTGCGTTATAATACTTGGTGTCTTTATCGTACAGATCAGGCACAAATTTTATTCAGTTGATCTTGATGCGTCAACGACAATACACGATCAATTAACCACATTAAAGGGATAGATAAAGAATGTCAGGTATATTACTATTACTTCTCATACCAATTATTACGGCAGTACTCTGCTATTCCTCACACAACAGAAAAGAGGCTGAATACTTCAGCCTGATCGGCATTGCAGTTACAGCCATGGTGTCGATATTTCTTATATCGGCTTCACAATCATCACCTATATTTTTCTTTCGTGGAATGTTTTTTATTGACGCGCTTTCCGCGTACATACTGTCCATCGTGATACTTGTTTCGGTTGCAGTAGCGATATACTCAGTAAGATACATGGGACGCGAATTTCAAGAGGGATTAATAAGTATAAAGGAACTTAAGGATTTCTACGCGTTATTGCACCTGTTCATTTTTACCATGCTACTCGCGGCAGTTTCTAATAATATCGCTATTTTCTGGGTAGCGATAGAGAGTACAACTATTGTATCCTCCCTGCTTGTGGGTTTCTACAAAGACAGGGAGTCAATAGAGGCGGCCTGGAAATATATTATCCTCTGTACAGTAAGCCTTGTTTTCGGGCTGCTTGGTGTATTTATCATATACTACGCATCCTCTATTGTTCTGGTTGGTGAGGGCACGCTCAACTGGACGGAGCTCAGGGAAATTGCACATGATATGAATCCTAAGACGGTAAAACTGGCGTTTTTGTTTATCCTGGTTGGATACGGCGCCAAAGCAGGATTCGCACCTATACATAACTGGCTGCCGGACGCCCACAGCCAGGCGCCAACTCCCGTAAGCGCACTTCTTTCGGGAGTGCTGATTAAATGCGCCTTTCTGGGGATCATACGATTCGCAATCATAGGAAACGAGTGCCTGGGGATCTCTTATTGCGGCAATCTTCTTATGATATTTGGATTAGTGTCAATGGGAGTTGCAAGCGCATTTATACTCGTACAAAACAACTTTAAGCGATTGCTCGCATACAGCAGCATAGAGCACATTGGTATTATAGCAATCGGTATGGGAATAGGCGGGTTCTGTGGGGTTTACGGTTCATTACTGCATATGCTTAATCACGCGATTGTAAAACCTCTGCTATTCTTTACTACAGGCGAGATAAAATTGAAATACCACACCACAGCGATAGACAAAATAAAGGGCGCGATGGTCACCCTGCCCATCGTCGGCACCGTGATGCTAGTTGCAGCGTTGGCCATAGCCGGAGCCCCCCCATTTAATATTTTCTTAAGTGAATTTACTATTCTCAAGGCTGCTGTTGACGGAGGAAACTGGGTGACATTCTCCCTCTTTATTATATTTGCGACCATAATTTTTGCCGGTTTACTACGCAATTTCGGAAGTATGGTATTTGGAAGACCAAATATAGATCATGATGAACAGGAGAAGAAGCAAATTGTAAAAAATGGAAATAAAATAGGCATTGGAATAATTGTCGTAATGGCCGTTATCATGCTTGTACTTGGCCTTCATATCCCGGGATTTCTCGATGAAATGTTGAAGAGTTCTGTAAAAATTATAGCAGGAGAGTGATATAAATATGCCTGAAAATGAAGAGTATAAAGAAGTCGGGAAGAGTGAGTTCAGGAGTCACTGCATCGCACTCTGTCTCAGCAAAAAAGCTGTTCTTCGCCTGATGTTTGCAACGGATGAAAGAGATACGGATAATTGCTTTAAGATATACGCCGTATTTTCTGAACAAGGCAGGGATATGTTCCACATCCCATTCTTCAGACTTCGGGAAGACGATCTGACATTCAGAAGCATAACTGACGGTATCCCCGCCGCCCATTGGTATGAGCGAGAGATAATGGATATGTTCGGACTCGTCCCGAAATATCATCCTGATCAGCGCAGGCTGGTATTCCACGACTCATTCCCCGCCAATTCACATCCACTCAGAAAAGACTGGACAATATCCGAGAAGGACTTGAATGAATGGGGGAAAGGAGTAGCGAAGAAAGTCCCTCATGATTTTTTGAAGGTTGAAGGCGAGGGTGTCTACGAGATACCGGTTGGACCGATACATGCCGGCATAATAGAGCCGGGACATTTCAGGTTTAGTGCAGTCGGTGAGACCATATTATATCTTGAGCCAAGAATGTTTTATACCCACAAGGGTATTGAAAAACATTTTGAAGGCATGAGCTTCCAGGAAGGAGTCAGGCTTTCCGAACGCGTATCAGGAACTTCCACGTTTTCGCATTCGGTAGCGTACTGTATGGCAGTGGAGAGGATGGCGGGTATTAATGTGACAGAAAAAGCACAGGCGACTAGGACGCTCCTTCTTGAACTGGAACGGCTATATAACCATATAGGAGACATAGGCTTTCTGTGCGCAGGGACTGGCTTTACTGTTGGCAATGCGACAGGATCAAAAATAAAAGAGATGCTTATGCTGCTGAATGACAGACTTACAAAAAGTAGATATCTAAGGGGCGTAAATACGATTGGCGGTGTGACAATGGATATCCTCTTACATACAACCGATATATCGCTGACTATTGATACAGTAGCAAAGGAATACAAAAATCTCATGAAGCTTCTGTTGGGCACCGTTTCGCATATTGAAAGATTAGAAAATGCCGGAAGATTGTCAAAAGAAACGGTCATGAAACTTGGTGTCACCGGTATTGCAGCAAAGGCATCAGGGATTGAGGACGATATAAGAAGATCGCATCCTCACCTTATTTATAATAAAATATTTGACGCCGCCACATTTACCAGACAGGATGGAGATGTCCTTGCAAGGATGATGGCCAGGGCGGAGGAAGCTGAGTGTTCCATGCATATGATAAAAACTATTGTCGAAGTACAGTATGAGGGAGACTTGCAGGTAAAGGCAGACGACATACCTCCGAACTCTCATGCTCTTGGGTATACGGAGACCCCAAGAGGTTCACTCTTTTATTGGGTTAAGTCAGACGGAAAAGGGCGACCTTCACGAGTGAAATTGAGATCACCATCATACTGCAACTGGCCGGCAGTACCTTTTGCTGCACAAGGGAACATAGTACCTGATTTCCCACTATGTAATAAAAGCTTCAATCTCTCTTATTCCGGTTGTAATATGTAAAAACAGTGTGTTGTTCTGGTTTAAGTAAAATGTAGATGCAGGCTCAAGTAGTATTATTCTCATGATTTTCTCAGTTCTTAAGCCTGGGAATGTTATATATAAAAATTATGATATTATAAGGAATATATAAATGTGGTTAAATCTTTTAAAGAACCTGATAACCAGGAAAGAGGCAATCAGGTTCTATAAGTCCAAGACTCAAACACCTGCTAATAGAGAAGCAGAGACCTTGTTTTCAGGAGAAGGAAAGATGAATAGGGTTTTTGGTAAGTCTCTGAAAATAAGACAGGTAGATGCCGGTTCCTGTAATGCCTGTGAATGGGAATGTACGGCACTCACAAATCCGATTTATGATATACAGAGATTCGGCATCGACTTTGTCGCCTCTCCAAGACACGCGGATGTATTGCTGGTTACCGGTCCGGTATCACGGCAGATGGAACTTGCACTGAAAAAAACATATCTTGCAATGCCAGATCCTAAAATTGTTATTACGTGTGGAGATTGCTCTAATGACGGCGGAGTGTTCAGAGGTAGCTATGCGGTAACGGATGGAGTCGGTAACGTAATACCGGTTGATTATCATATTCCAGGATGCCCTCCATCACCGACAACAATAACCAGAAAATTGTTAAAATTAATGGAAAAGATCTAGCATCTGACATAAATTGCATTTTTTCATCATGTAATTAAATTGGATGTACAATATAAAGTCGGATTGCAATTGCGACATAAATTTATTGGCTATGTTCATAAGGAATTCAAATCGTATGGAGTCGCAACGTAAGCTAAATAAGTAGGCTGCCTATGTATTAGTTTAATTCTAACCTTTTGCTAATAGTCTCAAATATAAACTATTTCAGCTTAAAGGAAATGCTTGTTACTTTTTTTATCCGTACGAAGTTTTTTTTGAATCATCGATTTTCAACAACCCCCCTGTTTATTAATAATAAAACAATTATAAAGAAACATTTCTTATCGCTTTGTTGTTAAATGAGATAGTTGTAAAACCGCAATTTCGTTCGGATTTTGACATACGATAGACGGTACGACGCCGTATTCTCAATAGTGCCGTTTAGAATCAGATCATGTTAAGACAACTGCCGTGAATCGCAAGGTCGCTCTCTCAGGAGAGGCGAGCATCTGGTCAGAAGCTATTGAGGCGGTCACGCTTACCAGTGAAGTGCGAGGTGTAAAGTGAGTAAAGAGCAACCTTACTCAACACTGGAAGAATGAACGCAGCGATGATGAGATTAAGGATGACATACTGGCCGAGTTGAGTCTGGATTACTGTAAAAGGACATGACTATCCCATGGGACGAATGGCATTACAAAGGTACATCCTTACTATGACTATTATTTTTACCCATTTGGCCCCTTATACGATGGTTATGACTACTCGTCGATGGGTTAACTATAATGAGCAGAAAGGAGCAATAAACAATGACGACTATTCTTCTTGTAGAGGATAATAAAAATCAACGCTTGCTTTATGAACAAGAATTAAGGCTTGAAAACTACGAGGTTATAAAAGCTATTGATGGCAAAGATGCATTAAAAAAAATACAGGAGCAATCACCGGATATGATCATAATGGACATATGTATGCCAAAGATGGGTGGCCTTGAGGCAATGGGCAGGGTTATAAGTAAACACAAAGGTATTCCAATTATTATTCATACTGCCTATAGCAATTATAAAGAGAATTTCATGTCATGGGCTGCCGATGCGTATATTGTCAAATCATCAGATTTATCAGAATTAAAAAACAAAATCAAAGAACTACTCACAAAGAAATTTTTAGTCAAAAACGAAGATATGAATTAAAAGATGAACTTTTATAAGATTAGATCAAATTATAAATGTATTGTACTCTCAAGCAACGTTATTTATCATTGGATATTACTTTTTAAGTGAAAGTTTAAGATCTTCTGTAAACTACAAATCGTCCAACTTAGGTATTAATATGAAAACTGATGGATCTGCGGATGTTCGGATTTAGACAACGTCGACGAAAGCGACTTCGCATGGCGCCTTTTCCAGCGGATTGGCTCATCATTGTAGAACGCAATGTCCCTATATATCGATATTTGCCGGAAGCAGACCAGAAGGAACTACAGAGCCATATTCTCATCTTCCTCGACGAGAAGAAATTTGAAGGTTGCGGCGGTTTAGAGATCAACGATGAGATTAAGGTTACGATTGCTGCCCAGGCATGCATCCTGCTGCTCCACCGGAAGACGAACTACTACCATGCACTTAAGTCTATTGTGGTCTATCCCACCGCGTATGTAGCACATGAGTCTCGGCCTGTTGGCAATGGGATTGTAGCAGAGGGAGAATCAGTCCGGCTTGGTGAGTCGTGGCACAGAGGAGCCGTGGTCTTATCGTGGAATGATGTTCTTTATGGCGCTGCCGATATCCATGACGGACACAATGTTGTGTTTCATGAATTTGCCCATCAAATCGACCATGATGGCAGCGAATCGCAAGGATCGCCCGTCATGGAGAAGAGATCAATGTATCTTGCGTGGGCACGAATACTTGGAGCGGAATACGCCAGGCTCAGAAAGGATAACGAGCATGGACGCCGTACCGTGATGGACAGATATGGCGCCACAAACCCGGCAGAATTTTTTGCTGTAGCTACTGAATGTTTCTTCGAAAAACCTCTACAACTCAAACAGAAACATCCTGAGCTTTATGAAGAGTTCATGCTTTACTACCAACAGGATCCGGCCGAATTCTATCTCTCCGGAAAACGCATACCCTGACTTATCGCTTGTATTTCCGCATGTTGTATAAAAACTCCGTTTAAAAAGGAACGATTACTTTTATTCCTTTTCCTCTGGCAATGGCGCAGGTTCAATTGATAAGTATTCTGGATTTGTGGCACTAGACGATACCTGGGGTATAATAATATTTCCCTCTCTCTATCTGTAACGCATGTATTTCAGGCTGGCCACTTTTCGGAGTTTACTATTCTTTTTATTACCATGAAGACAGTGGGCAAGATTTTGCATTCTATGATTCCTGGTTCAACCATTGCTTATATACCCATTCCAAAATGGTTTTAGGTATTTGAACTAATTATTTGAAAATTTTCAGTCAACAAAAGAGATTAAACCATCCTTGTATCTTTTAATCCGTCTAAAAAAAAAAATTTATACTCATCTCAAATTAGTTTTCGGATAAAATTCAAAAACTAATTTGAGATGAGTATACCATCTTTAAACTGTGGTCTATCACGCAATCATGGAAATAAAGTTCGCAAAATATATATTCAATATTATAATCAAATCCTGTGACAGGAGTATCACCGGTAGTAAGTACTTGAATTGCTAAAACAAATAATATGTTGATAGGTTATTAAACAAGGGATCAAACCCGATAATATAAAGGGGACGCAGTGAAATGATGAAACTCACAAAGAATGAAACATTTGTACTCAAGTTACTGGTTGAAGATCCGTCAACCACAAACCAGGATATATCTGAGAAACTTGATATAACACCTCAGGGTGTTGGCAAAATAAGAAAACAGCTCTTCGATAAAGGGTATATACGAACTCAGGAGCTGGGCCTGGATTATGAAAAACTAGGTATAAACATTCATGCAATTGCCATGGTAAAGATATTACCCAGTGTATTTAGGAAGTTTAATAATAATGAATTGGATAAGGTTTTAAAACCAATAAATGCTATCAGGTCATATGCAATACCGGAAACTGACATAACACATATAATAATCTATGCCTTCAAGAATATTAAAGAATATGACACGTATTTCAGAAATATCCTGGAAGAGTTTGGGGACTATGTAGAAATAAAACACACTTTTGTTTTGTCATCAGGAAGCGTTATCAAATCATCATCAACGCTTATGTTCCTGGATGTGCTAAACGGGCTAGTAAAAAATATTACGAATAAAAAAACTGAGACAAACCCATAAGTTCAGATTATATGCTTCATTCCCGCATGAAGTTGAGTGCTAACGAGATCGAATGTTAGTATGCATGAATCAAAAAATAGTTAATATATCCACTTTTCACTAATGGACAAAAAATCACGTAAAAACAAATCAGACAACTGTATTAATCCTTACTGACATATGAAATCATAAGGATGATTTTGTCTGCATTCGCTTTTTTACTTAACAACAAATCAATCTTGGTACTCGGATTCTCCCAGGTAGAATAAAGACTCAGGCTGCCAGCATTTAAAATATTTGCACGATTATCGTGATCTGTATCATCAAGTCTCAATTTACCATCCTCAATAGGTAAGCCATATTTTCCCGTTAATTCAAGTTTGTTTTTATTGTATTCGTCGATAAAAATACCCTTATGTTTGTACTGTTCTGTAAAGAACTGCAATGCATTAACAAGTTGATTGTCATGAAACGTGTATATTATCAAAACTTCCCTGGACTTAATCTTGCCAATGTAAGTTATTGCCTCGTTCGTTCCTAAATGTTTGTTCAGGCCTGAATCAAGCTCTAACTCCTCTATCAATTCCAAAATCTCACTCGCTTTAACAGCAGCCTTAGACATTCCCCATCTAGTGTTACGAAAGTCACATGATGTCATAAAATATTGCCCAAAGCTTGTAGTGCAGTACAAAGCAAGGCAAAGCGAGATCACACAGATACCGAAACATTGTGGTTTTAACTTCATATTTCTAAATGCCTTTTTATAGTTATGAATAACCTTTAAAGATTGAGACATAATCACCACTCTTTGTAGTGCCACTTGTGGCCGGAACTTGTAGCTTTCGGGACATACCGATTAACAGGGAATCTATAGAGAATTTTGTTGAAGAGCAATCAATAACCCAAATATTTCAAAAAAAAAATGGGTTAGCGGCTCACACGAGTGTGGATGCACTGCAACAGGAGAAGGAAAACAACAATGCATTAACTTGAGAAAATTTCTTTAAATACATGCCTAAACGTAGCGAGTTTTAATCATACCTTATTGAGTTTTCAGTGAAGAGTCTTTAGGGTTTTTCCTTGTATTAGATTATTTGATTACCGCTTATAAACTCCTATTAACAAACCATTATATGATAATTACACTCACTTTTACTATTTCAAATATTTTTACAACTATATGAATAAAAGTTTCTTTTAACAATTATTATTGCGATTGTCAATTTGTTTTATAGAATGTTCTTTTAAACCTTGGTAAATTCATTTATCCGTATTTTGTCCGGGTGGGAAATGAGCAAATGCTATAGCATTGATTATGATATTAGAAAAACCATAGAAGATTTCATTAAATCAGCAGACGATAGAGAAATTAATGTAAGGCTGAAACAGCCATTGGCGAAGACTATTGGTAAAGAAGAAGATGTTTCCAGGTTTTATAAAAAGTAATAATGCGTATTTAACAATATTTATGGCAATGGAGAAAAAAAATGAAATGCTCATTAATAATTATAGCCTTGATCCTTGGATCTGTTATCATTTCTTCATGTAAGAAGTCAGAGGAAGTGACATCAGAGGAAGTAAAGATTGCAGAGACACAACTGCATACACCCACAAATGGTTTGGCCGTTGCCATGAAGAAAGCATCCATCAAGATGAGACGACTTGCAAAGGCCGTGGAGAACAATGATTGGGATGGAATGGATGTATGGACGCATGAACTCAAAGAAGGTATTGGTTTTAATTGTGTGGAATTATATATGATTGAGAACAATGATATACCAAATGAGTTTACAATATTATGCAATAAATTTAACAGCGCTATAAACAAGTTAATGTTAAGTGGTAAAAAACATGATGCTAACAATACGAGCTTGGAATTTAATAATCTTGTAAAGTCATGTGAATCCTGCCATGAAAGCTTTAACAAAGATGCTGAAACAAAACTTGACTTTACAGATTAATGCCAGAGGTTGCTCGCAACAAAGAAATTACGACGGAACTGATTCCCATTGAAGAAGGTGAAATAATGCCTGTTCTTGAAGAAGAAAATGATCATAACGATGCGCTTTATGACAGTGTGTCAGAATTCAGGATGCATATGAAATCTCTCAGTGACTATGATGACGAGCTTGTTATATCAATAGAAAGACAGAATTGTGATGATATAGGCAAGTATGCAATGCTTCTTAAGAGCACTTCCCCACTACTCTTTATTTAATTTAATGTACTCATTGATGCTAATTTGAAAGGATACAATCTTTGGACAAAGCTCTGTTTATTTTTTTTATTTTCTTTATTTGCTTTTTACATAATGAAACTAAAGGGCAAGATTCTATTATAGTTCTCTCTGAACATAGTGAACATAGTGTATTACACGCAGGACAGGAAGAGGAAAATGGTGGACTAACAGAGTTAATGAAAGAAATAGAAGTAAACTTTAGCACCCTAAAAGATTTGCTTGAAATTCCTTCATATAAAGAAAAACACTGGAAGATTATTTTAGAATCAGCACAGAACATTAGAGAAAAGACAATATTAATGAGTCAGCAATTCTCTCGTCCCAATGACTGGACATTTCAAGAATTACTGGAAAGCATACAAATTGTATCTAATAAAATTGTCGGAATAACAGAAAAATATAACAAAGAAAAGGCCACTGCAGAGATAAAACTGCAAATAAAAGCATTACGGCAAACATGCGCAAAGTGCCATAAGCATGTAGATAATATGCGTGAATTAGTCAATTAAGGAGATATTTAATATGAGAAAAACTGTTGCTATTTGTATTACTCTATTCCTTTCCACCTATAGAAAATCCTCGAATCTAGTCTATTTTTCCATCATTTCACTACCCCAAAATACATTGTTTAATATGACACCTGAAACAACAAATTTGAACCATTGAAAGTCAAATACTTATAACGTACAAATTACAAGGATTTTCGTGACACCTTAGTTTGAGCATCCTTGTTACCCACCCCAAGCTATATCTCATCGGTAACATCCCAATGTGGCTCAATGGCAGCAGGAAAAATACCTTTATCTCTGTTAAACTGAAAACAATCGCATCTTTGGACTGTTTCGGATACTATTGAAGTTGACAAGCATTCCAATTTCTGATAAATTTTATTGACGGTAATGCGATTGAGACCTTATGGTAAGTACCTATCATGAAAAAGTTTATAAATATTTTCCTCTCTTTATTAATTACTCTCTTCATATTAATACAACTAGCATCAATCAGCGCAGAAGAATCAGAGGATTTAACTGCCTCTAAAGAAAACAGCTCACATAGCGATAGGATATCAATCATACCTCTGAGTGGAATGATTGATGGCGGTATTTACAATTCTCTCAAAAGAAGGGTTGAAATTGCAAAAGAGAATGGTTCAAACCTCATAATTTTTGAGATAGACACATTTGGTGGTCAGTTAGAGCCTGCCTTCGAAATATCAGAGTATATCAGCAACATTAAGAATACGAAAACAATTGCATTCATTCCCACAAAGGCAATTTCTGCAGGTTCTCTGATAGCAATTTCATGCAATGAAATATATATGTCTCCTCAGGCGGAATTAGGAGATTGTGAGCCAATAGTCCCAACATCTGAAGGTGGTTACAAAACCGTAGGCGAAAAAATACAAACGGTACTGAGAACCAAGTTCAGAAAGTTTGCAGAGAAGAACGGTTATCCTGTTTTGCTTGCAGAGGCAATGGTTACAAAAGAGATAGAAGTGTACCGCGTAGTTACAGAGGAAAAACCTGAAGGATTTTATATTACAGGTAGAGAACTAAAAGAGATGAACGAAGAAGAAAAAAAGAAATTTAAGTCCAAAAAGCTGATAATAGAAGAGGGAAAGCTGCTCACCATGCATGCAAAAGAAGCTTATGAATACCATTTCGCAAAAGAAATTGTAGAAGATCGGGATAGCTTGCTAAAATTACTGAATATAGAAGATGTGACACCCAACATATTGGAAACAAACTGGTCTGAAGAAATGGTAAGATTCCTGGGAAGAATAGCCCCTATCCTGCTGGGTATCGGATTGGCAGGCTTATGGATGGAGTTTAAGAGCCCCGGATTTGGATTACCTGGAATCGTTGGTATTCTCTGCCTTGCTACCGTCTTCCTGAGTAAACATCTGGTCGGCCTGGCGGAGACACCTGAAATTATCATATTCTTTGTCGGTATCGTACTGATAGCTGTAGAAATACTCTTTATACCTGGTTTTGGTATTGCAGGGATACCGGGAATTATCTTAATATTTATAGGTGCAATTTTGTCATTTCAAGATTTTACTATTCCAAGAACGCCGTATGATGTTGATATGTTTGTTAATAATATATTTGCCGTAATGTATAGTCTTATTGGCAGTGTGGTTGCTATTTTCTTATTGTTTAAATTTATGCCGGGTATACCATTCTTCAATCGCTTAGTCTTAACATCTCCAGAGACCTCTCTAAGCGGTTTTGTAATCCCTCCACAACCTGCAGAGAAAAGCAGTGTAGTGGGCATGAAAGGGAAAACATTAACGGTCTTACACCCTACGGGCAAAATTGAAGTGGACAATAACACTCTCGATGTAGTAACAGAAGGACAATATATTGAAAAAGGTAAAATCGTTGAAATAATAGAAATCAGTGGAAATAGAATAGTGGTAAAAGCAACGTAAGGGTTACTGGTTTGAAGTGCCTGCTCCCTGGCAAACCGTTCTAACGGGAAGTAAACTAAAAGTGGAATCTATGAGCATATCAGGAATCATAACATTATATATAATTGGCTTAACTGCGATAACCATAGAGTTATTCATACCAGGGGCTATAGTCGGAATTTGTGGTGCCGGTTGCGTAATTGCGAGTATAATATTCGCGTATTTATACGCATCAAACCTGCTAGGCCACATATTACTTGGTATAGGCATTTGCTTTATTCCATTATTTTTTATAACATGGTATAAACTGCTAACGAAGACATTTGCTGTAAACGCTTCGGAAGAGGGTTTCTCATCCTCCAAAAACAAGCTGGAAGACCTAATATCAGCCGAAGGTGTTGCCATTACGATGCTGAGACCATCAGGAACTGCAAATATCAATGGTAACAAAGTAGATGTTGTTTCAGAAGGTGAAATGGTATTAAAAAACACGAAGATTAAGGTAATCGATGTAAAGGGAAACAGAGTAGTTGTAAAACCCGTAAAAACATAACAATATCGAAGGAGAGAAAAAAAATGATAAATATACCTTTACTTGCAGCTTCCAAGGAAGTTTTAACAATCGGAGTTGTTATAGGCGCCATCTTTTTACTACTATTTCTGCTCCTAATATTTAAGTATGGCTGGCTGTATATACAGGCATTATCCTCCGGCGCCAATGTAGCTCTTTTACAATTAGTAGGAATGACTTTCAGACGTGTTAACGCAAGGATTATCGTTGATTCGCGCATCATGGCTAAAAAGGCCGGTTTAGACTACGACACTCCACAACTCGAAGCACATTATCTGGCAAGAGGCAATGTGCCTAACGTTATCAGGGCATTAATAGCAGCTGATAAGGCCAAAATTGACCTTGGTTTCGATATGGCCTGCGCGATAGATCTGGCGGGCAGGGATGTTCTCGACGCAGTTAAAACCAGCGTTAATCCAAAGGTAATTGATTGTCCTGACCCAACCAAGGGAAGGCAAACCATTGACGCGGTTGCGATGGATGGTATTCAGCTAAAGGCAAAAGCCAGAGTAACTGTTAGAGCAAACATTGAACGTCTGGTAGGAGGCGCTACCGAAGAAACTATCATTGCACGTGTCGGAGAAGGTATTGTAACCACCATCGGCTCTGCTGAAACACACAAAAAAGTACTTGAAAACCCTGATTCAATATCAAAAAGAGTATTAGAAAAAGGTCTTGATTCCGGTACCGCTTTTGAGATATTATCTATCGATATTGCCGATATTGATGTGGGTGAAAACATAGGTGCCAAGCTTCAGTCAGCGCAGGCTGAGGCCGATAAAAGAGTTGCGCAGGCTGAGGCGGAAAAACGCAGGGCAATGGCTGTTGCGAGGGAGCAGGAAATGACGGCCATGGTAGTAGAAAACAGGGCGAAGGTAGTTCTGGCGGAAGCAGAAATTCCGAAAGCAATATCTCAGGCATTCAGGGAAGGCAACTTGGGGATAATGGATTATTATCACCTGAAGAATATCCAGGCAGACACAGAAATGAGAACATCGATTTCTAAGACAAGCGATGATACTCCAAAAATGTAAAGTAATAAAGCGATACCTGATGTAAATTTCTACCATTTAGGATTAGCAACCGCCAGAATGACGAAGTCGGGCGGGTTGTCAATCACTATTAATCAGTTCAAGGAAACGGGAATGGAACAATTAGTCTGGGCAATAATAATAGTTGTTTTTATAATTTTTACTGCTCTAAAAAATAGAGCCAGAAACAGACTGAACATTAATACCGACAGGACTGCGGATGCTGATCGTAAAACCGGGGGCGAACAAGATAGACTTGGGAGATACATGGAAGAGCTTCTTGGCATTGAAATACCTGAGACTAAACCACAAATAGAAATAAAGCGAGAAACACAAGAATTTTTAAAACAACAGGTTTCGCCAAGAGAGGAATCAGAGGCAAAGGAGATGGATGACCGGTTCACATCTCAATTAGTAGAGACACAGAAACCACCTCTTCCTGAAAAGAGAGAAATTAACCATGCACAATTCCCATGGAGAACGTTATCTAAGAAAGACATTCCAAATGCCATAATTTTATCAGAGATAATTGGTCCTCCAATTTCAAAAAGAAAGAGTCATAGATTATTTTAGTACTGGAATCCTCTCGAAAGAGAGGAACATGAGCCCAGGCAGAAACTCCTGGAAATATAATTTGGTAGCCAGAGTGGTGGAATTGGCAGACGCGCCGGATTCAAAATCCGGTCCCTGTAATGGGGGTGTGGGTTCAACTCCCACCTCTGGCACCAAAAACTAATGAATTAAGTATGTTCTGATATATTCAGAAAAATGGCTTAAATTTTTCATAAAGAGCATTGAGTTTTTTCTTATAATACTCTACATTTTCATCCGGCTCTTCCCTGTTCCACTGCGAAGCTAGTTTACAGTTATCGAACACCCTTACTCTGCTTTTGTCACCAATTACATAATAAGAGATTTGATCACCCGGCTGGTAGTTCCGTTCTGACTTAAGTGCCAGTTCGTATGCCGCAGCGGCACTTCTCTTCTTTTTACTTACCTTCTCAGAATAGGTAGCAAGCGACTCCTTCAGAGTTTCCTTCTTGATAAACATCTTTTTGTCCCACTTGTGATCCACAAGCTCTTTCTCATATTTATCCAGAAGATCATCCATTTTTGCACCTTCCCCCTTAAGAAGATATAGGAACATCTCCTCCATAAACCTGCGCTGAAAGAGCTCCAGACCTCTTGAACGTAGACCAGATCCCTTGATAATTACTCTGTCATCATAATCGAGGAGCACATAATTTTTCATTTTATAGCTGAACATCGCTTTGTATCTGCCAGCTAATTCCAGTTTTATACCTTCGGGCAGTGCGCTTGATAATCCATTAATAATCTCTTCCTCGTCCTTCTTCTTTTTAACTCTACCAGGAGGAACAAAGTAGATGCCGTCAGTATCAATTTCTATCACCTTACAATCGTTATCCTCCAGCCACTCAATCATGGATTTGATAATTTCTCTTCCTTTTGCTGTTACCTTATTTGCCTCTTCAAAATCACTGAAGTGACCATAAGCAAAACCCAGATAACCATAAAACGAATTGATGAGCACCTTGAAAGTGGACTGGAGTGCATCATAGTACATTTTATCAGATTCTGTTTTTGCAGTAAGCATCATATCCTTTGCCTTCAATCTGAAATCCTTCAAATCACTTAATAACGATTGAAAGATATTCAGCTCGTCAACCCTTGGGAAGTATTTAAAAGTTAACATTATGGATGGATATAATGACTGAACGTCACAATACAAAACATTTTTGACCACGCCCTGCAGAAACATGTCAGTATATCCTCCTGAATACTCTCTGCTTTGAGATGTCCGGGGAATTGAATGACATGAATTTATATATTCTCTTATGAAGAGAGAATTTATCTTAGTCGCATTGCCTCTGATGATGGTATTCTGAAACGAGTAGGGGAATATCTGCGTCTGATAATAAAAGCTCTGGCCCAGGATTTCGCTGATAGCCCTCGTCTCCCTGACGTCATCTAAACCGTATTTTATGAGTTCATCCGGTTTATTATCGTAATACCAGCTTAACTTATCCGGATCTATGTACGTTCTGTCTGGAGATGCAACATTGAAATGCCTGGCTACATTCTTGAGACCGTAACTCTCCAGATTTCTGGCAGTAACGTCATACATCTGAGCCAGTAAATACGTGTCTACAATATGACGACCATACACCTCAAATTTTTTATAAGAGATTGTTCTCTCGGCAATATTTAAGCGTGACGAGTGAGACTTGATAGTTTGCTTATTACGACCAATAGACAATGGAACTTTAAATCGTCTTGCGCGTGCTTCTATGTAAACCAAATCAAAGTTAAAAATATTATGCCCTTCTATCACATCAGGATCTCTTAAATTTATCTGCTCAACCATAACCTCGAGCATTTCCTTCTCGCCATATTTTTTTCCTGAGATAATATGTTCCCAACCGCTACTATCCGAAAGAGATATCAGAGTAATTCTGTCTTCTTCTCTATATGGATTTGAGAATTCATACCCTTCAGCACAATATGTTTCAATGTCAAGCTGGAGTCTAAGCACATCACCATATAACATTTTTTTAAAAAGTGTCTGTCCTGAAATGAGCAGATACTGATGAACCGGATCATTTAAATAAAAGAATGGTGCACTCAAGCTCGCCGGGGTTGCACCTGTTTTCTTCTTAAAGTGTTTCAATAATAGCTGCAAATCTGCCCAGGTTTCCAAGAACACCAGATACTTATAATATGCATCCCCCTTTAACCTCTTTGCCTCATACGTACCATCCCAACCATCCATGTAGATAGTTTCTTCAAGTAGAACAAATGGTTTGAAAGCTTTTTTCTCTGATAATACTCTGTTTTTTTCTCGATAGAATATCTCCACGGCATTATTACCATCAAACTCAACTGCCGTAATGTACGGAGTAGAATCACGTCCAAAGAGAATCTTATTCTCGTCAGAAGATATTTTTTTGAATTTTAAGTCCATTTGTAATTTACACCCTTCTTATCAACTCATCCGGCAATATTTCACGGCTTTTTCCGGTTCTTTCAAGATCACTGCAGAAGATGGCATCGAATATTTTACCCTTAAGCATTTTAACCATACCCCTTGTAGCTGTAATTTGTAGCTGTAATACCTTCCCATGTCAAAGGAGAATCAGTATGACTCTGGATAACCCTGCGGACGTTATCTTCAATTTGCCCATGCCTCATGAGATATAAGGTTGTTGTTTTGCCATTGTCCACTAGATTTAACTCCCCTGCTTGAAAACGAGAATACAGAAATACATTTTATGGTACAGTACATTTTTGTCCAGCAGAAATAAACGTATTTTTTTAAATCTGGATATTTATAGTAATTGCTATAGAATAAATCAATGAATATTGTATCAAAAGAACTGTTTCAACAGATGGTACGCATACGTCGTGAAATTCATATGCATCCTGAACTTGGCTATCAGGAAGAGAACACTGCAGGCATCATAACAGAAGAATTAAAAAGGCTTGGCATAAAGTCAACTACAGGAATTGGAAAAACCGGTGTGGTGGCTCAAATTAATGATGAAGGCCCTGTCGTAGCATTAAGGGCGGATATGGACGCATTAGCTATTCAAGAAGAAACTGGGCTTGAATTTGCGTCTAGAACCGACGGTGTAATGCATGCCTGTGGCCACGACGGCCATGTTGCTATGCTGCTCGGGGCTGCTTCTTTACTAAAGGAAAATCTTAAATTTGGAAGTGTATTACTTGTATTTCAACCGGCAGAAGAAGGCGGCGGCGGAGCTCAAAAGATCATAGAATCAGGGCTGCTTGATGAAGCAAAAGCGATATTCGCATGTCATCTTGACAGACACTATAAGGCAGGAAAATTAGTTGTACAGCCGGGCCCAATCTCAGCCTTCACCGATAGATTCGATATTTCAATCAGGGGTAAAGGAGGCCATGCAGCACAGCCGCATGATGCAATTGACGCAATTGTGGTAGCCAGCCTTATTGTAATGTCTCTTCAAACTATAGTATCCAGAGAAGTAAACCCCATGTATCCCTCAATTGTATCGGTAGGACGAATCGAGGGAGGTTCTGTTCCAAATGCCATAGCAGAAACTGCTAAACTTACCGGCACAATACGTACTACTGAAACGCATATAAGGAAACAGATAGTGTCCGGTATCAAGCGTATTGCAAACGCGGCTGGAATACTGCATAATGCTGAAGTCAGTGTTGAGATTATTGAAGGATATCCGTGTGTTATTAATACCGTTGAAGAGTCAGAAATTGCCAGAACGGCAGTCAAAAACATTATTGGAGAGAAGGCTCTCGTTGACGGCCAATCTGCAAGCATGGGAGGTGAAGACTTCTCATATTATCTGGAAAAAATCCCGGGATGCCTCGTAAGATTGGGTGCCCAAAAAGAAGGTTTGGAAGGAATACCGGCTCATAGCTCTACCTTCGATTTCGATGAAAATGCACTGGGAATTGGCGCCGCATTCCTTGCAGAAACGGCAAGATTAACAATTGACCGCCTATCCCAATAAACACAAAATCTATTAAATTCATTCCGAGCTGCCTCCGGTACCCAGCCAGAAAATATTATGAATCCGGATCCCATATTATTCCCTGGTCAGCATGCCCGTTTGGCCAGCCTTCGTTTGTGGTACCGTCGCTATCTCCATTCTGTACTCTCTCGACATGACCATCCATAAATAGTATGTTTGCACCCCTTGAATGCCTTTGTGCAACTATTCCATGTGAGCCCTCATACCAACTTGCAACAGTTGAACTGTCAATCCTGCCATCAAATAACAAGACAGTCCTGGACGGAAATCTAATTGAATCAATCATTCGATTGCACATTGGTTTCTGAGCAAGCTTACTATTCATTTTTATTGTTTTGGTGTTGTCTTTTTTATCTTGAGATACGGTATTAATAACAGGGTCCTGTTTTATTAATGAAAGTTTTTCCTTTATTGAAAGCTCTTTCTGATTTTCAGGCAATATATCAGTTGTTATGTATCTATCAATAGCCTTGAACCAGACCTCACCGCTACATGCGGCACTATTACTCCCCAATGGAAGATATCCATCGTTTTCCATTGCATATTGTGCAAGACACTTAAACATCTGTCCCATGTTACTCATACATACCGCCTGCTTTGATTTCTCCCTGATCATTGAAAGAACCGGAACTACTAACCCCATAATTGCAAAAACAATGAATACAACTACAAGCAGTTCAATTAATGTAAATGCGTGGTTATTTTTATTCATAATTTAACCATGCTTCCATGCTCAGCTAAACTAATTTTGATATCCTCTATACCGGATACGCTTCGAACTTCCTGTTAAATCCAGTCATAGAAAAACCTATTCGATACCTATCATCATAATTTTTTTCGGGTAATGATATTTAAAAACTTTTACCAAAGCCGATTCTCTACAAAACAAAAAAATATGGGATTCCCGGTTTTGTTAGAAAAAAACTTTTATGTTCAAAGAAATGTAAAAGTAGTTATATCTTTAATCAAATGTAATATGCATTAAAATATGGGAGTTATTCGACCACAATCTGGTCTCTTATTTTATTGAATATTTTGTCTCCCACTCCTTTTACATTTTTCAGCTCTTCAATCGTGGTAAAAGATCCAAATTCCTCACGATATTTGACTATAGATTCAGCCTTCTTTTTGCCAATATTTTTCAATGACATTAACTCCTCAGCGGTTGCAGTATTAATATTTACCTTTGCATTTGATTCCGCATTAGCAAAGCCGCCAACAAAAGATACCAAGGCTACAAAAATTAATATAACAGATATTTTGCGAATAACATCCATGTCTATTCTCCTTTCTAAAACAGGAATCCCATATTAATAATGTATATAAATCTTATGAGTGAAGTTTGTTGCAGAAAAAGGATGTGTTTGATGCATTTATTCTCCCCGGAAAATGATTATTTTACCTGATATTTGACAAGAATGTTCACTTCTAAAGCAAGATTCTTCATTTTGCTTGGCTCATGAGTAATATTCGTATCCTGCAGGTGAGGAAGAATCTAGATTTTGAATTCCGTCATTTAATTAATCAGTTTGGAAATATCCGGCATTTAACAACTCCTGCCAGGCAATGTCAAGAGAAATATAGAGAATATTTCTTAGTACAATCGGTATTTTATTAGATCAATAATGTCTCCTATCTCTCCAATATCACAGAATTACGAATAAATCCTCCATGAACACATAAAAATATACTGTTTTTCGGTTAAGTTTTTAAGTAATAGCCAGATACCATTCCACAAATTTCTTAATTCCTTTCTCTATAGCGTTCATAACGCCTCTCTGTCATTGACATCTTATATTGGATCAATATCAGAAATAAATACTTCGGCAGCAGCACCTTTCTGTAGAAGATCGATGCGTATAACAAGCTTGTAATGACCTTTTCTTTCGACGAGAATCCCCTCAATCCCCTTAAGCGGCCCTGCCTTTACCCTTACTGCTCTACCCTTTACAAGATATGAAAACTGATCCAGTTGGACATTGTTTTCCGCAAGTGACTTTAAATCCAGGATTTGCTTATCAGGTATTGGAGTAGGTACATCTATATCGGTACCAATTATCCTTGTCACACCTCTTGTATATTTAACATCAAACAGACGCTCTTTATCCGTACACACAAACATGTATCCGGGAAAAAGAGGCATATCAACATACTTCTTCCGATCTCTCCTCCGGCTGAGCGTATGGACTAGAGGCAGAAATGTATCTATTCCTCTTTCGCGAAGAAACGAATCTACCTGTTTTTCATGCCTTGAACGTGTATGTATCGCATACCATTTCATAGAGTTACACATGATAATAGTTCAAACAAAATTGTTCAAGCTATAAATAATTCGCTCCCCATCATAAGACATATCGGATCGATAATCAATAATTTACTATTCAAAATTAAACCAAAAAAGAACTGATTACGTAGGAATATTATTACACTTGCATTTTAATGTTATAGCTATATAATCTGTAATGTTTAACGTAGAACCTGCATTACTTTTACAGAAAACAGTGCAAAAGTAATGATTTTAAGGAGTTTGCTATGAAATGCGATAAGGCAAGAAAACCATTTAAAATAAGTAATTAAGAAATTGAGCGCCCGTAGCTCAATTGGATAGAGTAGTGGACTTCGAATCCAATGGTTGCAGGTTCAAGTCCTGCCGGGCGTACCAATAATAATTTGACGACTGAACATTATTTTGCAAACTTGTTACAAATTGACTCATTAGACATCAAATATCTACACATCAATATTGCGCCCTTAGCTCAGCTGGTAGAGCAACTGACTCTTAATCAGTGGGTCGAAGGTTCGAATCCTTCAGGGCGCACTTTATTCTTCAACGGCTTATGACAATCAAAGCGTGCCTCGTCCTCTGAAATTGTGCCCAAAACGTACCTATTTTTTAATACATCATTTTTATTCTCTTCCATTAGCCTGTCCAAAACATTTACTGCCTTTCTTTTGTGTCCGGGTGATAGATGCGAATACCTCATTGTCATAGTAAGTGACTTATGGCCTAGAAGCTCCTTGACACTGGTCAAATCTATTCCTGCCATGACTAGCTGACTTGAAAATGTATGACGCAAATCGTGGAATCTGAAATCACTGATACCGGCCTTTCTTAATGCTGTATGAAAGCCTGTCTTTATGTCAGTCAATGGCTTTCCTGTTTTACCGGCAAACACATACACGCTTTCAACACTATGCGGTATTTCTTTAAAAAGATATTCAAGCGTTGTGTTAATCGGAATCTCTCGTCTTTCACCGTTCTTAGTCACATCTAGCAATATAAAGCCATGCTTTAAATCAACCTGTTCCCACTTTAAGCCGAAAATCTCCCCTCTACGCATTCCAGTATTAAGCGCAACTATAACAATAGGCTTCAGGTCTTTATGACAGCACGCTATCAACCTCTGGCACTCTTCAATGCTCAGGAACCGTAGCCGTCTGTTGTTTTCTGGCACCAGCTTAACATTGCGGACTTGCTTCAATGCGCCATCACCTGCCATCCCCCACTGTGTACCTTTGTTAACCATGTGCTTTAATGTAGCCAGAAGGCGGTTCACTGTGCTCGGTTTATTATATTTCAACCGCCTACTCTGCCACTGCTCAATTTCCCTGGTATTTAAATCCTTTACATCATGGTTGCCAAATACCTCAACCAGCTGCCTTATACATAGTCTCTTGTCTTTATATGAACGTTGTCGTTCAGCCCACTTTAGATATTCCTCAGCAAGGTCAACCAACTTGTAAGTCTTAAGCTTTTGACTAATTGTACTTTCCCCGGCCTTTGCCTTTTCCCTCTCGCTATCTAAAACCTCCTCTGCTTCTCTTCTTTTCGTTTTCCCAGTACTTTTTCTATACCGAACACCATTCATCCGAAAATCATACCAATATACATTCTCTCGTTTATAGAGCCTACTCATTATACATGTTCTCCTTCCTTTTTGAGCGGCCTATAGGCACTTGAAGAAAAAGAGTAAGGATTTTCAAGCCATTTGTCAATATGCTTTTTTCTGAACCGAGGAAATCTACCTGCTTTCTGAAACGGAATTTTTCTTGTATGAATTTTCTCATATACCCATGAAGGTTTCACTTTGAGATAATTTGCCACTTCCTCTACCGTCATAAGCTCATTACCATTATCATGATCGTTAAGTAAAGGCTTCAATTGTTTAACAACCTCTTGCGTTATCCTTGCTACCAACTCATCTGAATTTAGATTTAATTCTGCTTTCATTTAATATCTCTTATCCTGTCTTTCAACTTGTGCAAGCATTCATCACAAAGTCGAAATCCTATTTTTTTCAAATGAAACACCCGGACTTTATATTGAAGCCACCATCTTATTTTCTGTAGGAGAAACAGGACTAACATGACTTGTTTTTATAAATAATTTCTGTATTTTCTCAGATTCCCACATTAGGTAATAATTCCCACCCTTCTTTTTCGTACTTAGCTTACATCTATCCCTAAGCATATTCCCCACTATTCTATTGTCAGTTATGCGCAATTGTTCAGGTAGTTCAGTATTTAATGTTTCAGTTATCTTAGAAAGTAATAATCTCCCATTTTTAACTAGATTCTGTAATTTGTACAAAACTCCAATAAGCTTTTTTTCATATTCGTTCAAACTTGCTTCCGTCTCGTCATATAATTTAATTACCTTAACAGCCTGTCCGGCAAAGAATTTTGTAACTTCTATCGCATTTGTTATTGTCTTTTTACTTATATGTGTTTCAGCCTTTCCATTTGTATAGCATTCTATTTCATGTAATACTCCTGCAATACGAAGACAGTAGCTAACTAGTTTTGGAATAAATGCTGATAACCTTCTTGAAACAAATTCTTCATATTCCCTGATTTTGTGGAATACCTCGAAGGTACCTACTGCTTCTTCGTCTAGTTTCAAGATAACATGTTCGATACAGCCATTTTCATCAAACTTGATTTCTTTGTCATAACAACTATCAAGCAATCCTGTATACCAACTATATGAATCATCACTTACCGTATCACGACTAAATTTTGCCGGTTTATTTTCAGTGCTTAATGGTAAATGGCGTGGTAATAGTCCGTCATCAAACGAATCTTCCTGAAATATTTCTGTTAATTTTGAAGGCTGCATCCCCCCCGATTAGCCCCACACCTGTATTAGGTAGATATTTACTTTCTTTTTTTCTGTCTATCTTCCATTCACCAGCATCCCACAATTCAAGCATGTGTTGCCTGTCATCGCCTGCGCTTTTCTTGTACTGATTTAGCGAAAGGATAAGTCCTGCAAGTTCATCTCTATATACCATACTACCACGAGGATCATCATCGAAAACGTTTGTTAGTGACTCTATTGTAAAACTCTGAACGAAATAGTGTTTTCTTTTAGGCTTCTTAACATAACCGCTCTGACACCCATCAATATTAGGATTTATTATTTCATCTTTTTCCTTCTTGTTCTTATTAGATTTAATCCTCTCATTATAGGTGTTCATCTCTTCGCTGAATTTTTTCTCAGATAACGACTGCAATTGTTTAATATGCTTGGACAGGATTTTCAACAAAGGGCTTTTACCTCTACCTGTTAACTCGATTATTATTAGCCAGATAAAAACTGGTTCTAACCAGTCTGCTTTAGGAGATACCCTCACACTGTTTCCAATAGCACTACTAATAATAGGTAATACCGCACTTGCAACCATTTCGGTATTAATATGAATTGATTTGCTGACTTCTCTTATGAATTTTTGTAGTTGTTTCGGGAATACGTGATGTGGGAATGGAATAACAGGCATCAATCTTTCGTCAATAGATACTTCGTCCACTTCTACTTGCCCACCATCTGCATTCACAGTTTTTTTACTTATTGTCTTTTCTTTGTCCTGTAAGTCCTGCTTGTCCTGTTTACGATATTCAGAGTTTTCCATTTTGTTTAAATCTTTTAAATTAATGTTTCTTAAATAATTTTCATATACTGTGGTTACTAAAGGGCGTTGCCCCTCTCACTCGCTTCGCTCGTGATTCACCCCAGGGGGATTTACCCCGTCTGGGCATATGCTCAACTATTACTATTACCGTGAAACTTTTTTAAATTCCAGCAGCAGCCATGCCCCTGACGTCTGGGTCGCATCCCCCAATGCGTTGCCCAAATAGGTAAACTGCTGCTGGATTTTTATAGATTTATTTTTCAACCCTACCCTTTTCCCTGAATTTAAGTATATCCTCACGTTTTAATCTAATAGCCCTTCCCAGACGGTAGAATGGCAACCGTTTCTGGTATACCCAATCTCGCAATGTGGTTTCTGCAACTCCCAGTAATCCAGATGCCTCACGAATAGATAATAATTCACTTTCCATGTCTTCTACTCCTTTAAAAACAAAATTAATCTAACTATGCTTGGAGTATAAGCTCTCAAAAACGAATGTCAATTTAGTGGTTCTAGTGTGCTTCTAGTCTATGGAAATGGCTTTAAACGGCTTAAAAGGCATGAATTAAAGGGGTGTTGCGTAATTTTAGTTTTTTTAGTCTGTTTTTACGCTAATTCTTAACTGACTATTTTGAAGTATTTAGGTTCAATTGGCAGCGGGTATTCATCATTTGCACATTGCGGCATATTAACTTTAAGGTGTGATTTGAGGGAGTTTCTTATCGTTGTAGTATTATCGTATACACTTCTAGGGAGTTTCCTTGCTGGATCTCTTACTATTTCACTTTGTGGACATGGCTTTCCTTTCATCCAGCTTTGCATAAGCTTTTCTGCCATTTCCCTTACTTTATGTCTAGAAGTGGGTGAAATAGGTAATGATTCATCGTCTCCAAATCTAAACTTACCTGTAGTTTTGTAATAAGATAATGTGGTTTCTAAAGATTTTATATCCTGTTGCTGTTTGGTTACATCTAAAGATACACGTCTATCTCGTATCTTTTCTGCGGTTTTGAAACTCATTGTTGGCTTATACTGGAAGAATAAACAACAATCATTACGGTCTGTTTCTACTATTATTTTGTTCCACTTCTGCTTGGATGTTTTAGTGCGTTCAATCCAGCATTCCAAGTAACATCCCAAACTGCCAACTTTTTTAAACTGAGAAAAATCCTTATGCCTGAATTGTACCCTGTAATAGGAATCAAGCTCATAATGATTTGTGCCATAACAATTCAACTGTGGAGGAATTGCATTATGATTATCTGGAACTTCATAAAATTCTTGTTTTATAAGAAAATGGCAATCTATACATGCTCGTTTAAGTTTTCTTTGTGATACCTTTTTATCCATACGCCATCCCTCTAAAAATGACAATCCTCTATAGATAAATTAAAGGGCAGGCTGTAGAGGACAGCTTTTCGGGTCTAGATTCCCTATCCCTTAAATTTCTTTCAGTCTAACTGCACAAAAACATAAGTTCTATCCATTAAACACTGCCTCCCAGCTTACTACCATGCCATCTGGCACAACCCTTCCCAGCTTAACTTGCCAGTTTCAACAAATCAAACACCACCCGGGCAAAACCTGCGGATTTTTTAGGATCAGACAACAGTTGCATCATCTGATTTTGATGCGCCTCGCTGCTGTCTATCACTGCGTTATCAACTGCCTTGTGAAAGTCACCCAACATTGCCTGTTCAGAGGTATTATTTGCTATTTGCTTCATCACCAGTTCATCTTCTTTGACTTTATCTCTGATAGTATAAGCATAGTTCACCAAATCATTATCGGTGAGTTGGTCAGTGATAAACAGCTCATTCAATCGGCTGATAACTTGTGATATTAACTCTTCCTTCTTATCTTTGGCTTTTGCGGTACCCAACCCTTCACCAGGCATCAGTTTATATTCATCGGTGCTATCTTTACTATCACTAATACCCAGATTCTCCTGCTGCCGAATGGCTGTCAACCTATAGTGGCTTAATTCTACGCTTTGTAAATCAATGTCATCTTCGTCTATTAACGATTCGCGTAGCATAGGACGTAGGTTACGTGAGTATAAGCTCAGCTTTTCTAAATCCTTATCATTATAATCAACAATCTGCGACATAAACTCATAAAAACGAACAAATGTACCTAAATCTTTTTTGAATATATCCAGAGCGTCTTTTTCTCTTTTACACTCCTTGAGGCTGTTTTCCGCATTGGCAATTAAAACCGGATCAGTACTTTTTTTGGTGCGATCAAATATTTCTTTGGCTTGTTTATAAGCCTCCACAGCAGATTTATAGCGAATCTTCCAACGTTCTACTGCAGGTTTGCAGATATTGGCTATTGCCGCATTGCTTTTACTCTTTTTGAAAAATGCCTCGCAAAACTGTTCGACCTCAGACCATAAGAAAATACCGGCAGCACGCAGCTTATCAAACAGATTAAAAATCAGATCAGGATCGGATACATCTGCCAGTTCTGCAGTTTGATAGTATGGTTTGAAAGATTCGAGAATATCTTCCGGCTCATTAAAAAAATCAAGTATGAAAGTTCCGCTGTCAGATTTTCCCGGATATATACGATTCAGGCGAGACAGTGTTTGCACACACTCAACACCACCGAGTTTCTTGTCTACGTACATGGCGCATAACTTCGGCTGATCAAAACCGGTCTGGAATTTATTAGCGACTATCATCACCTGATAATCCTTAGACTCAAATGCCTTACGCATATCACGACCTTTAAGATTCGGATTCATATTGTTTTCGGTAAACTTCTCTCCAATCAGGCCTTCAGTGTTTGGATCATTCTCGTTAAACTCCACCTCACCGGAGAAAGCCACCATGGCATGAATGGTTTGATAACCCTTTTCGGTAATATATTTATCAAAGCACAATTTATAACGAACAGCCTCTTTACGGGAACTGGTCACCACCATAGCTTTTGCCTGTCCTCCTAACAGCCCCATCACATTATCTCTGAAATGTTCAATGATCACCTGCACCTTTTGTGAAATATTATAGTCATGCAGACGCACCCATTGGTTGAGTTTCACTTTGGCTTTTTTGCTTTCTACTTCCTGATCTTTACTTTGAATGGCCAACGCCAGATTATAGGCGACTTTATAGTTAGTGTAATTTTTCAATACATCCAGTATAAAACCTTCCTCAATCGCCTGACGCATACTGTATACATGATAGGATTTCGGCAAATTGGTTTTAGAAGGTGGTTCATCCGGATTCGGCAGCCGGCCAAACAGTTCCAGCGTTTTTGTCTTTGGTGTTGCCGTAAAGGCAAAATAACTGAGGTTATTGGAAGTACGACGTGAGGCAACAGCAGCATCCAGTATATCGTCTGCTGTCAGCTCTTCTTCATCGCTTCCTTCAATCATCAACACCTCTTTCAATTGCCGTGCTGTTGATCCTGTTTGTGATGAATGGGCCTCGTCGGCAATTATCGCGTAGTTTCGTTCCTTCAGGCTAACGCTGTTTTCAATCGCCTTTAATACAAAGGGGAAGGTTTGAATCGTGACAATAATAATCGGTTGTGAACTTTCCAGGGCAGAGGCCAGTTTTTCAGATTTTGATCCGTCACCCTCTTCCTTGTTGATTCTACCTACCACGCCATCCATATGCTCAAACTGGTAGATAGTATCCTGCAGTTGGGCATCCAGCACATTTCTGTCAGTTACGATAATCACCGAATCAAACTGTTTGTTTCCCGCCTGATTATAGAGTGATGATAACTGATGAGCCGTCCAGGCAATCGAGTTGGATTTACCCGAACCGGCACTGTGCTGGATCAAATACTTATGCCCCGGACCTTCAGTGCGGGCTGCATCTATGAGTCTGTTCACCACATCCCACTGGTGGTAACGGGGAAAGATCATCGTCTCTACCTTAAATTTACGACCTTCCCAATCCTCTTTCTCTTCAATCTGCAAATGCACGTAGCGGGCAAGGATATTTAACAGATTATCCGGCAGTAAAACATCATTCCACAGATAATCGGTTGCATACCGGTTAACATCTTTCGGCGTATCATTACCGGCGCCACCCTCTTCGGTGCCTTTATTAAACGGCAAAAAGAAAGTCTCCTCTCCTTTAAGGTGTGTCGTCATAAACACCTCGTATTGGCTTACGGCAAAGTGAACCAAAGCGCCGCGTTTAAAGGTTAACAGTGGTTCCGGTTTTTTAGTAGCAGGGTCAATGGGAAAGCGTGTCGTTTTATATTGCTTAATAGCGTTGTATACTGCCTGTTTAAATTCTGATTTCAACTCTAAGGTTGCTATGGGTAATCCGTTGACAAACAGTACCAGATCAATGCGCCACGCCTTGGCTTTTGCGCCGGCTTGAGCAAGGTGTTCGTCGCCTTCCCCTTTGGGGGAAGGTTGGGATAGGGTAGAAATATCAGCCCAGGGGCTATACACCAACTCCGGCACAATCCGCAGACGGTTTTTCTCATAACGCGCCAGCGTATCCGGGTTCAGATCATGCTCCGGTTTAAATTGGCATAGAGTGAAACGGGTACCACGATCACGCAGTTCATGTCTCAATACACCTAAGGTGCCAAAGGTACGCATCTCCTTATTGGCGGCATTGGGATCAGCTTTGTTCAGTTGTGAAGCAACACGCTCTAAAAACTTTTGCTCTGGATTATTGGGGTATAACTTGCAGAATTTCTGCCACTGACCATCTTGTGTCTCTTTAATAAAACCCAGCAGGTCCTCTTCATACAATGCCAGATCGCGGTTGTAGTTTTCCGGCTTACCCAACAGCCATCCATTGGCGACCATCTGGTTTATCATTTCGTTTTGAAACACGCTTTCGATCGATTTGTCATTCATAATATTTCTTGTTTTTTGTGGTGGGCACGGCTATAGCCTTTGCCCATCCTACATTGTCCGTCACCAGCGTAAATAAACAGATTGTACCGGTTATATAAAACCGTCCATATTCCACGCCGCATCTCAATGAATCCTCGATAACCAAATTGCAAACCGTATTACGGGCAAATCGTAGGATGGGCAAAGCGAAGCGTGCCCATCACATCCGTCTTATTCCATCATCCCACACCCACCCATTTGATCGCCATAACGCAACATTTCCATTATATAACCATACCATCTTCTTGACACGCATGATTTTATATTATTGATGGGCACGGCTTACGCCTTTGCCCATCCTACTTCCAGGAAGTTGCCAGTTGCGTACGTCTATCTTTCCGGTAACGGCAGCGGAGATTAGGGCTGTCCGGCGTTCTTTGAGTAATCTTATTTCCAACATCGCCTTTTCTAATAGTAATTCAAACATAGGTATTCTACCTTCAATATATGAAGCAATATCAAGCTGTTCCTCCAATGGAGGCATTAGAAGTTTGAACTTCCTTAAATCTGCTTGGAATAGATGAGGAACTCCCATTCCCCCTTGCATATGCTTAATAACATTTTGCGTATAGGTCGATACAAAGAAATAATATAAATAAAGACTGTTTATTCTACCATTACTGCGTAATACTGCTATCGAACTATTAATTGTAGTGGGACTTGGTAACCTTCTAACGACATTAGTTGTTCCAGTGGTTGAACCATCCTTTGTAACCAGAACATCCCCAACCTCTAATTTTATTTCTGGAGATTCGTCATACCTCTCTTTAGTAATATAATTAACATTCTCGAAATCGATTTCCTTTTCCTTAATGTTTGGAGTTGCCAAAAAAATACAACCTTCCTCTACATATTCTTCAGCTTTAAGCCCCTTCCAACCTAATCTCGCTTTTACAGAACACTCAAAGCCCAAATTGCTTCGTCCCCAATGCTCCGGCACCTCCCCCAACCACTCAACACCTGAGTCCTTCATGGGGACATCGGGATTTAAACCTTTGGTAACGGCATGGCTAATCACTGCCTGGCGTTTTTCTTTCAGCAGTTTGATTAGCTGTTGTTGTTTTTCGATCAGGGTATCGATTTTGGCGGTTTCGTGGTCGAGGAAGTTGGCGATTTTAGCTGCTTCTAAACTTGGTGCAGATAATAATTTAACTCTACCCAAACGCTCCGAATTTAAAATTTTTACAACGTTACCTGTAGCCACTTCTTCAAGCATTGTTTTTGCAGATTGAATCAAATAGAAATTGTATCTTGGTGATTTTGTAAATCTTGCCGCAGTTATTTGTTGATTTGACGAAACTTCGATATCAGTGTAACCCACCTTCCCAATTGTTCCAATACAACAAATTAATGTTGATTGAGCAGAAACATGTCTCAGAAGTTTCCAACCGGTACCACTAACATACTTACTCGCTTTAACGACTTGGCCATTATCACTTAAATCTTCCGGACGAACCCAAGGATATCCTGCATTATCATCGACATAGTTTTCTTTATTTTCAGTTGGAGGAGTTAGTCCTGTAATTAAACTACATAATCTTTTTAAAGGAACAACCTCCCAATGCTCCGGTACATTTCCCAACCACTCAACCCCTGAATCCTTATACTCCGGATACGCTTGGTATCTACCCGTCATTATGAATACCCCACACACTGTAGGATGGGCAAAGGCTTGCCGTGCCCATCTTTGGGTGTTATTGATCGAACAGATAGATGGGCACGCTTCGCTTTGCCCATCCTACACATGTTACATCCATGCCAATTCGTTATCACGAATGCACCTCTTTAAGCAAATCCATTATCTCTCCGCTCACCTTATCCAGATCGGCATCAATCTCCACCAGATCTCGCGGTGGTTGATAGACATAAAAATGACGATTAAAGGGGATTTCATAGCCTACGATACCAATCTCCTGATCCTTTTCATCCTTTTTGCTGGCATCTATCCATGCGTCCGGCACATGAGGCAATACTTCTTTGGCAAAGTAGGCTTCATTGAGTTCGTTAACGGGTTTGGAGGGATCAAGGGAAACGTTTTCGTTATCGCGCAGATCGCCATCGGCTTTGTATTCAATCACCTTGCCATCCACCTTAAACAAACCGTAAACAGGATTGGCCTTGCCCTTATGGATTTTCTTAATGACTTTCTCCGCATCTGGGTTCCTCCAACTGACGGCAGCAGTTATCTGCTTTTTCTCATTGGCCTCTAACTTAATGCCTGTAGTTTTAATGGTATCATCATAACCATTCATATCATCAAACTGTTCTGAACCAATCGCCTTTTGCAGTTGTCTGGCTTTTAACCGTATCTGTTTCTGTTTTAACCAGGTTTTATTATCTAACAAGTCTTTAATCTGTTTCTCTTTCAACTCATTAAAGTGATTCTTAATATGCGTGCGAATATCCGTTTCGTGTTCCCTTAATACGCCATAATGTTCACAATCAATATCGTCAGACCAGTTGCTTCCGTATTCGGCATATGCCCATTTCGTGGCCGCATTTAAAGGTTTGGGGGCAAAGCGTAGCTCTTCAATGCGCTCATCACTGAACTGGTAGGATTCACGCAAGGGGCGTTCAATAGTGATACGGCGATAACCAAATTCATAGGTGTTAAAGATTTTACTGCCAAAGGTTTTCGGTGCTTCCGTCTTCGAGTTTTCCGATTGGCGGCCACGATTGCTTTTTGTATCTACCGGTTTATCCAGCTCGCGGGCATCTACCACTTCAAAACTGCCGAAACAGCGGGTAATGGTGGCAATATCATCATCACCCATTACATTACGCTTAGAACCTAAAGATTTACGCATTTTCCCGTAGAGATTGACTCCATTAATCAGTTGAACTTTGCCTTTGCGTTCCTTTGATTTTTTATTAGACAGCACCCATACATAGGTGGCAATACCGGTGTTGTAGAACATATCGGCAGGAAGTGCGACAATGGCCTCTAATAGATCAGCTTCTAAAATATAACGACGTATCTCCGATTCACCCGATCCCGCGCCGCCGGTAAATAGCGGTGAACCGTTGAGGATAATACCTATACGTGCACCACCTTCGGAAGCATCCCGTAATTTGCTGATCAAGTGCAAAAGAAACAGTAGCGAGCCGTCAGATACACGGGGTAACCCCGGGCCAAAACGCCCATCAAAACCTTTGAGCTTGTTTTCGTCTTTTATATCCTGTTCAATCTTTTTCCAATCAACGCCAAAAGGCGGATTGGATAACATGTAGTCAAATTTATCGGCATAGAGCTGATCACCGGAAAGGGTGTTTCCAAATTTGATATTGGTGACGTCCTGCCCTTTGATCAGCATATCCGCTTTACAGATAGCGTAACTTTCAGGATTGAGTTCCTGACCAAAGGCACGCATAACTGCCTGAGGGTTTAACTCATGCACATACTCCATACCTGAAGAGAGGAAACCGCCAGTACCTGCTGTTGGATCGTAGATGGTGCGTATAATCCCCACTTTGGTTAAGGCATCATCATCTTCCATAAACACCAGCGAGGTGGTGAGACGCACGATATCGCGCGGTGTAAAGTGTTCTCCTGCGGTTTCATTTGAGCTTTCAGCAAAACGACGGATCAACTCTTCAAACACCAGACCCATTTCATGGTTGGAAATAGCCTTAGGGCTTAAATCCATCGTCCTGACCTTTTGTACAACCTTATAGAGAAGGTTAACATCATTAAGCTGGCCGATAAACTCGCCAAACTTAAAGTATTCAAATATCTCACGGGCATCTTTGGAAAAACCCTGAATATAAGATTCCAGGTTATCTTTTATACCGGATTCACCCAGTTTGGAGAGGTCCATTTTGGAGATATTAAAAAATGATAAACCTCCCGTAGCACGTAACAGCAATTTCTCTTCACCTGCTTCCGGCAGGTTCTTCTTTTTTACTTCTTCATATTCTGCCAGTACCTTCTCTTTGCTCTCTTCCAGTACACCTTCAAGACGCCGCAACAGAGTAAATGGCAAGATTACCCGGCCATATTGGCTCTGTTTGAAATCGCCGCGTAACAGGTCAGCCAGTGACCAGATATATGCTGCCAGATTGTTAGCTGATTGAGTCATTTAGTAATAACTCCGAATTGTGAGAACATTACCCATGTAGTGACCGTCATTCCTGCGTATATAAATATATGTAAAAATCTTACTTCTTATAAACAAGTAAAACTATATTTTTGAAGATAATTAAAATGTGGTAAAACTAATTGCAACAAATGCTTAATGCCGGTTATTATAGGAGAGTGAGGGTGTTTTGCAATATAAATCATTCTGGAGGAAATATGATAGAATATCTATCATTTGATGGCTTATGATTCCTTGATATGATTAATTATGCCCGAAACAGAAGATAACACATTTTCACCCTTTATTTCCTTAACCACTTCTTCCCTGTTTACGGTTACATCTTTTGAGGCACTAATACCTAGCTTTACTTGACTCTTATCTATTTTTTCAACAGACACTACTATGTTGTCACCGATTATTATGCTTTCGCCTAACCTCCTTGTCAATACAAGCATTTGACACCCTCCTAGTTTCGCACTATGGGCTATGGTTTGTTATGTGTAAGAAACTATAGCAATAGTCTGCTAATCACTAAAATCAAGAGTAAAACCGAAATGATAACCCCGACTGGCTCAAGACAAAAGTAAAATCTTATCTCCGTCAAATACCACTGGATTGCATCCATTGGGTCAATCGTCATCTGTCTGTAATACATTCAGCTTAAAAACAACTGGATGGTGGTCTGAATAGAACGCCCTGAACCTGTCATGGTCGTACTCAGACAATCCTATTTGGTTTTTTGTTCCGCCAGGATAAGAATCAGTTGAGTTCCAGAATGGTCTCATTACATCAATAAGATTGATAACTTTAAAGTCAAACTCTTTATCAATTTCATTTGTGAATTCTGGCCTGTACATTACGTGATCGTATGGTTTCGGATTTTTAACGTTTGTGTTTGTAGCCTTACATTCATCGTTCAATGAATAGAATCCATCTGGTGACGTATCTTGTAACTCGATGTAATCTACAATGTTCATATCGCCTAGAATAATAAAATCCTTTTCCTTATCATCTTTATCGTTTACCCATTTAGCAATAATTGCCAACTCTTCTTTACGGCGTTTTTTGTTGTCTTTACTACGTCCGGGCTTGAGGTGGACTGAGATAAGAACAAAGTCTAGATTGTTGTTTAATGTTCGGAATGCGAATGCATGTGGCACACGTTCATAGTACACATGGTCAGTTCTATCATCTGCCAGGAATCCTGTCGGTAAATCATCTGCAATCTTCACCTTCTCAGCTTTGTAGAACACTACCCACCATTCAGTTGCAGAACTGTTAATATGACTTGCCTCTCCAGTGCCTGTGTCCTCTTCCGATAGTATATACTCGAACCCAAAGGCAATCATAGCACTAAAGAATGCAGCCGATTCCTTATCTGGTTTGAAATTGGTGTTATCGGGAAACTTCCCTTTAAATGGTGGTGCTACGAGTTCTTGAACAACGACGATATCGAAGTCTTTCAGAATTGTAGCAAGAGCATTGTTGTCTCGTCTGGCTGAATAGCCAAGGAATTGGATATTAAAAGAGCAAACCGTCAGTGATAAATCTTGATTTGCGGTAACTGTAGTTGTTTGTTGTACCGGTAAACATGCTGATAGGATAGTAAGAATAAATACTGTTGTTAATATTCTTAGGGTTTGTTTCATGGTGAATCATGTCGAAAATACATTCATTAAATAGAGAAGAACACACAATAGAATCCATTGATAGGTAATGTATTGCTTTATGTTCTTTGTTTGCTAATTCCATGTATAAGGTAACTAAACAAAGAATTTCTCAACCTCATAAGTACTATATACTACCATATCGGTAGATTTAATCAATATATTGCTACCATTCAGTGTGTTTTAAACCTTCATTCAAACAAGGATAATATTGTAAAAATTTCTTAATGGAGGTAGCATGAAAGAAATAAAATTGTTTGGGTTAAGGTTGAAAGAATTGAGAACTGTTAAAAAACTATCTCAAGAAAAGCTTGCACAAAAGGCGGGTATAAGCGCTAAATATATGAGTCGAATAGAAATGGGACAACACTTTCCTTCATTCGACATTCTTATAAAAGTAGCAAAAGCTTTGAATGTCGAAATAAAAGATTTTTTTGAGTATGCTCATGAGTCTGAAAATCCAAAGGTATTGAAAAAAATTATAAGTGAGTTACTTAAAGATATGGACGTATATAAACTAAGGCAGTCTGTAAAGCTTCTGAAGGCATTGTCAAGGTAAGGTATATAGTGATAACATACTGTCAAGCTTGGATTTCTCGATTTGATGGAGTCTGCATTCTCGCGTAATTCAACCCAGGGATCTGTATACATAAATAGAACTCAACCAGATGGAAATACTTCGATAACTGCGAATTGTTCTTTGTTATCGTGAACAGTGAGTTGACTAAATAGGGATATTGGAAATATTGAAAATTTTAAATGGAACTGCATTAAGATTGGCCACACATAATAAAAAAATATTACATTTGTGTTTTAGAAATATTTTTATTAAGAATGGCAATATTGTTTATAATTTATTTTTATTTTTATATTATAAAACAAAGCGCTGTATACACACTGATTTATATATCCGTTGTACCTTTATATTCTTTGAAACAAAAAATCATTTGCATTTGAACTTGAAATTGGCATTGTCCGGAGATACTCCTTTTTAATAAAATGACAGAGTAACTCCTTATTATATTCGTATTGATAGCGTTATACGTTTACCTCTCTTGCCAGTATGTTTTTTAATAATTCTGCCACAGATACCTTAAAAATAAAGGTAACTGTTCGGTTATGGATTCATTGAATAAAAAAGCTCCTGTATTGTATAGTTTTTCTTATTTGAACCGAAGATACCGATTTATAGTAAGGATTACGGTAACTTCTTATTTACCTTGGAAGGATATTTTTTTAAGCATTACCGAGCGTCATTGCCTGTATGGTTATAGTTATTGTGCCACAGATACCCATTAAAACAAAATTGCCTGGGTAACTGTTAGGTTTTGGATTCTTTGAACATCTGCCTAACGGCAATTGTTCGCTCTGCTCACGGAACCAGCCGCCGTTAGCTCGGCATGGAGCTTCCCATCCCCCACCCATTCTAGCCCTCCCTCTTGATCGGATGGATATTTTTTATAAAGTTCCTACCATTATTAACGTATGCAGCCTGTTTCACAGGGCTAGTTGGGTGAGGTCGGTCTATCCTCCTTCCGTATTGAGACGTGGCGGTTCTTGGACGTGTCGCCGGGTGCGACTAGCTGGGAAGGATGTCGATAATAAGCACTTCTTGTTTATAAAAATCCCGCCTACCAACCGCCCAACCTTTTCAATCGCATAAAAAGCCTTATTTATTATCCCGCCCTTGAAGCGGAGGTGTTCGCACGTTATAAGTAATAAAGGTGAAGTAAAATATATCTCTATTCTAAAAGCCGCCTGCCGTCCGATAATACGCTTCATTATCGTACAGAAGGCAGAATAGAGATATATTTTATCCTTCGGACTAACATAAGACCCTTATGTTATCTTCACCTTTATTATTGGCAGTGCTCACTATTCCCACCCACCCGAGGCTAAACAAGAAGCTAACCAGCCTTTTGTTTTATTCCGTAGCCCATGTAGCAGCATAAGCTCGCCAGATAGCTTAGCATGTATCAATTCAAGGCTTAAAAGACACCCACCCACCCGAAGCATGAGAATGCGGCTGATTCACCCAAAAAAGACGAAATACGAAAACAGGACAAAAATGACTAAAAAATGACATTTTGGCCACACAAGTGTGCCAAATATGTGCCAATAGTGTGCCACAGCGTGTGAATTACGACACACAAAGTGCGGAGCAAATCAATCTTTTAAACTCTTTTAAATTATGAATTTTGTTTTTTTCACATAAGTGTTGATTCTGTATGCACATACATAGATATAGTCCTTCTTATAATCTTTAATTTTCATCTCATGAAATATATCATAACAGTGTTACTTACTTTCGGCCATGTTGGCATCCTTAAAGTGTTGATATTTTATGTCTTAAAAAAAGGGAATTACATACTTGACTTCGCAAGCAAATAATCTGTAATATTAAAATAAAGTATTCGCTAAAGATGACGATAATATGACTAAGCTTCTGGATATCAATATTATATTCTTGTCTAAATTGGAGAAAAAAATCATGCCAGTTACTCACAAAAAAACATTTACATTTAGACCTATTACAATTGAATATGTCGGCGATAAAGTAAATACCAAGAAAATTAAAGGTCATTCGAAAGCAATACTTGATCTGGCAATCGGTGACCATGTTTCTGTATCTGATCTAACAATACTTGATATTCGTGACGAGGACGCAATTGATCCTGCTGACATGATTTCTGCTTCTCCAGTACCAAGGAGTCGTTAAAAAACGCATAAACACAATCATCATTTCGCATAACGAATTCATATGATCTAGAACCGTTAGTATCAACACCATCATATGATCTACAAACAAGATCAAAAGGACTTTCTTCTGCTTGACTCATTGTTTTCTCCTGAAAAAAATATAAAAATAAAATATAACAAATTTTTTAAAATAAAGATCGCCTGTAGTAATATTATTTAAAAATGAAATTATGAACGATTATTTGGAAACAATTAACAAAGCCAGTGAAGAAGCAATAGCCAAGCCTGTTCTTGTTGATTTGCATTGTGACCACTACCAAGCAATGCTTAGTTGGATCCGAACAACTATAACGATTCTTGTACCATCCTTAGCCCTTCTGATTGGACTACAGGAGAAGAACCTATCAGGTGAAAGGATACAAAATGCCCTTCTTCTGATTTCAATGTCAATGATGACTCTATCGATCTTACTAGGTCTATGGGCTCTCCTTCATGAATCAAAATCACATGCGAATGTGGCCGAGCAATTAAAACGTCATCTGGACGCAGGGAAAAAGACGAAAGAGTTCCGCTTATCTCCAGGCAAATACTCTTTGCTTCAAATAAAACTGTTAAAAATTTTCCCTTGGCTTGTCGGTATATCGATATTATCTTTAGGATCATTTGGCTTTGTTAAATATTGGCAATTTTAATAAATTAGACTGCGAACCACGTTTGGATTAAACACTATATGCCCAGCCTTTTACTTGTTTATTTTTCGAGACCTTAAATTCATCCTTGTCTTTCTTTTTTGACTCAATTTCTGCAATGCGTTTAAATCTAAATACCTTGCCTGTAATCTTATTCAATGCTTCAAGATCAAAGTCATTCATACTGTCAGCTCCTTATAAGTTAAACGCTTGCCAAAACTAGAATCAACAAGACTACTTGCGAAGTCAAGTATACAATTCCCTAAAATAACTACCTCAAGGCGCATAAATCACTCACTCATTATTATTATTATTTTTGTATGGTTCGGATATATACTTAGCATCCCAGGAAAAACAAAACCAATCCAAGACCGTATAAATCATGTTCTTATTATTTGTATTATTTTCCGGGAATTGAAGCTCTGTTTTTCCGAAAACACGAATGATAATGTTGGAAAACATGATATATACTAGCTTCCCACAGTTCCCAATGGCGCATACATTATGTCCAGTCTATAAAACCAGCCTGGCCACATTCTATGCTTGGCTTCCCAGGAACCACATAAAAACTCCAAGACGCATACTACACAGCCTCATTATTTGTATTATTGAATAGGCAGCGCAATATGCTGGCTTCACAAAGATTAAAAAACCCAATGAATTATTGCAGTGCGATATGGAATCTTGTAGATTGTAGAAGTACTAAGTTTTAATACTCAAGTACTTGCCAAAATTAATAGTAAGCTTAAACATCATGATACATATGGATATTACTGGCTCGTCCAACGCGATTTTAGCATTTAAAGGAGGTGGGGATACAAGGAGAAAACTAAATTAGATAAAGAGAAAAAATAAGTGGACATTTATAGAATTCGTTTTACATTAAGTTATTTGTAATATAGAATCGTGCTCGCATCAGTGAAATTCTGGCAAAAACATCTTTTCCTTAGTCGATCGTTCTCGGATAGAGGAGTAAATAAGATTGATTGTAACGATAACGTGCAAAGAGTACGAGAGTTTTAAATCGACAATAAAAGTATATGATTTGTTATTTAATAAGGAAAATAATACATTTTTTATGCCACTGTGTATGGGCGATGATTGGATGCAAAAAGTTAACTGCCCACACTCGTTATGCCCAACGAAAGTGTCCTCTCTATCGAGGGCAATGGATGTCGAATTTGAGCTCTATAGAGATGTGGCAGATTTTGGTGCTTGGTTAATCGAAGCTAACATCAAGGTAAAGCATGGTTTTCGAACTATGCGCGGCTAAACTGATGCCATAAATCATAAGCACAAGACATCTGTTGCATTTAAACTATTGTAACTATTCAGCATAATTTATTTCTCACGTCAAGCCGCGAAGAACACAAGGAAAAGCAAAAGACAAGATAGACATAGGTAATGTCATTGAATTAAGGAGGGAATATGGAGTGCATCATCCGTGATG
>SMSL01000019.1 GCA_007859995.1 Candidatus Brocadiaceae bacterium S225 | reverse complement strand
CAGCTCCACATACACCTTTCTTCGGACCTCTACCAAACGGATCAACATTACACGGTCCCATCTGGCAGTGTCTACAGCATAGACCCATCTTGCCGTATCCACACTGCGGCTGCTGCGCGTCGTATCTATCATAAGAGCTTTCTATACCATGCTCTTCCATCTTTTTAAGCAATTCAAGAGATTCCCGGTCAGCACCTTCAAAATTCCTCTTTTCCTTTTTCATTTTATGCACTCCTTTAATTTGGCTATTATCTCTTTAACTTCCGATAATAACTGCTCATTATCACTATATGCGGCTTTTCCTTGTAGATCTGCGTCAATTAACCTCTTATTATACGAAATCGTTCCCAGTAAGGGAATCTCTTTAAGCTCTTTTTTTATAAATTCACGGTGTGTGTCATTCATTACTTTATTTCCCACTGCATAAACCGTCTTTATGCCAAGATCAGCAGCGAGCTTCTTCACCTGAAATGCGGTCTGTATACTTCTTTTTCCGGGTTCTACAACCACAATAAGAGCTGTTACAGCCCTTATCGATGCACGGCCTAAATGCTCTATGCCAGCTTCCATGTCTACGATAACGACTTCGTCTCTTTGCAATATTAAATGATTTAATAGAGCCTTCAGCATCACACCTTCAGGACAGGCACATCCACTTCCACCCCTTTTAATTGTGCCCAGGGTCATCAACTTCATGCCATCGTGTGAAATAGAATATTTTTCAGGCAGGTCGTTAACAGTCGGGTTTAATTTGAAGAATTTACCGAACTCTTCCGATGTTGAACCTGTTCGCTCCTTTATAAGCTCTTTTAATTCAACGAGCGGTATTATTTTATCTGCATCCTTAATACCCAGAGCGGCTGCCAGGTTAGTGTCAGGATCTGCATCTATCGCTATCACCTTACTGCCATCATCGGCAAGAATTTTTGCCAAAGCTGCAGTTAATGTAGTCTTACCTACCCCGCCTTTTCCTGATACTGCAATTTTCAAATTATAAACTGCTTTCGTTAAATAATTGTATGTATATGTTTAAAGCACGTGATTTTACAATAGAGTAAAATTCTTGTCAAATATAAACTGGTATTTCCATATGTGTCACCTGTTTAGCATCTTAACGAATTATTGTCAATCATATTCATAATAATGTTTAATAGTGTTGCCAGACCCTTTTGCAATATGATATAAACCTGCATTATTACCTGAATAATTTAGTTTAATTGCTTTTTTTTCTGAAAACTTTCTTTGCCTATGTCTTCCAGTCACAAGAAGTTAATAATCTTTGATGTAGATGGTGTAATTTTCAAAAGCCATTTTTTGCTATATCTATCCTGGAATTCCGGAGTTTTAAATTACATGAGAGCATTGTATTTGTGTTTTTTGTTCAGCATTAATTATTTAAATATACATGTTTTGCTAGAAAGGGTATATCTCAATATCAAGGGACTGAAAGAAGAAGATTTATGGCGTATTTATTATAAAACGGAGATGGTTAAAAATGCAGAGGAAACTATTCAAAAAATTAACAATAGTGGACATTATGTTGCTATGATAAGTAGCGGGGTGCCTGATATACTGATGAAGGACCTGGCAGAAAGACTTTCTGCCGGTTGTGGATATGGAATAGACGTAACAATAAACAATGGTTTTTGCACCGGAGAGATTGGCGGTTCGCTTTCTTACAGTGAAGGCAAGGTCAAGCTTGTTGAAAAACTATTAAAAACACATAATATTACGTGGAATGATGTGATTGTTGTTGGAGATGATATAAACAATCTTGACATAATGGAACTAGCGAAGGTCAGCATTGGATTTAATTCATATTATCCTGTTCGAAAGAAGGCAAAATATCTGGCAGATGGTAATGATTTGAGAAAAGTCCTGGATTTTATAGACCTTGAGGACGAACCAACTTTTGATGAACTCAGTGCGGGTTTGAAACGTGAAATTTCTTTATCATGGAGTCAGGAATTCAGACGTAAAGGGGTTCATGTCTGTTCCCTGTTTGTTCCTATACTTGCAGGTGTTAACTATTTACTAACATTAAAGATATTAATATTAATAACAATATTGTATTTAGCTTCTGAATGGGCAAGGCTCAATGGGATCAGATTTCCTGTATTAAGTTCCATTACAAGGCTATGTGTTCGTTCCAGTGAAAGAAGAAGATTTGCATATGCCCCGGTTACACTGGCTTTGGGAGTTGTGTTGTCCCTGGTATTGTTTCCGGCATTAGTAGCGTGTGTTACGATAGCCATTCTTGCCTGTGCGGATAGTATGGCAACTATAGTTGGAAAATTTTATGGGAAGATCAGGATCCCGTATAATCATAAAAAAAGTCTTGAAGGATCTGTTGCTTTCTATATTACGGCATTTATGTGTGCTGTTATTTATATCCCATTAAAGACGGCATTGATAGTGTCTCTGGTATCTTGTATAATCGAGAGTTTGCCTATAGAGTTTGATAATATCACCATCCCTTTGGGTACGGGACTGTTTTTAGGACTGTTAATATGAGAATACTGGGAATTGATTATGGAGAGAAAAGGGTCGGCCTGGCGATTAGCTCTCCGGTAGGCTTTATTGCTCAAGGGCTTCCAACAATTGAGCGTATGGAGGGTAAGGACTATCTGGAAGAATTGGCTGATGTAATAAAGGAAAATGAAGTGGAAGAGATAGTCGTTGGCCTCCCGAAAAACATGAATGGTTCTATTGGTGAAAAAGCCGAAGAGGTGCTTGTATTGGTCGAAACACTTAAATCCAAATTTAATCTTCCTGTTCATACTTTTGATGAAAGACTTACGACAGTGAGGGCACACAGGGCTATGGCCGGTGTTAAAATGTCTAAAAAAGGGAAGAAGAAGAGGGTGGATATGATTGCCGCACAGTTCATACTACAAGCTTATCTTGATCAGAACAGCCGAAGTGCAGAACAGGATTGGGAGGATGAGTAGAGTGAATATAATTTTTAGATTGTAGGGTGGGCATTGCCCACCAAAAACATTATGCAATTGGGAACGAAATGGTGGGCAATGCCCACCCTACACGAATATTTTCAACGTCCGCCAGGAGAGCTGACTTATTTACAACCCTGGCACAAATGATAAAAGAGATGTAAGTCCTGTAAGGGCGATTTAAAAATGATAGAACAATCTCGAAAAAACTATAAAAAACCTGAGCTGGTCTCACCGGCCGGAAGCCTGGATAAGTTAAAGACCGCAATAGAATATGGCGCTGATGCGGTATATGCCGGAGGCAAGGACTTTAATCTGAGAAACTCAGCTGCAAATTTTACTCTGGATGAAATTGGGTCAGCAGTTGAATATGTACATGAAAGAGGTAAGAAACTATATATTACTCTCAATATATTTGCTCATAATTGTCACACTTCCAGAATGGAACAATACCTGAAGGAACTGGCAGAGTGCCCGGTTGACGCCGTAATAATTGCGGATCCCGGGGTACTGTCTCTTGTTAAAGAAATTATGCCTGATACCGCCTGTCATATCAGCACCCAGGCCAACTGTACGAATACAAGAGCTGTTGACTTCTGGTATAAACAAGGTGTAAAGAGAGTTGTGTTGGCAAGAGAACTGTCACTCAATGAAGTTTCCGAAATAAGTGCAAACAGTGATTGCGCGACTGAAGTATTTGTTCAAGGCGCAATGTGCCTCTCCTATTCAGGTAGATGTTATTTGAGTTCGTATATGGCGAATCGTGGAGCAAACCTTGGAGATTGCGCACAATCATGCCGTTGGAAATATGCGTTGGTGGAAGAAGAACGCCCAAATGAATATTACCCGATTGTTGAAGATGGAGAATTTGCGTCAGTCATGAGCTCACGTGACCTTTGCATGATCCAGCATATTCCTGAACTGATATCTGCCGGTGCTGACGCATGGAAGATTGAGGGAAGGATGAAGAGCCAGTATTACGTCGCCACCGTAACAAGAATATATCGCGAAGCAATAGATATGTTTTTTGGAAATGAAGTGTATGAATATCAGGACAGGTGGTTGGAGGAGTTGGGAAAGATCAGCAACAGGGGATACAATACCGGCTTCTTCCTTGGCAGTCCCGGCCTGGATGGACAGCGGGTGGGTGAAGATAGCGGATACATACAGGACTATAAGTTTGTTGGTCTGTTTGGTCGGCAGAAAGATGAGAAACTTATTGAGGTGATTGTAAAAAACTCGTTTCAAGTGGGTGAAGACCTTGAAGTGATGGGGAAGCGATCAGACCGTGACTTCGTTCAGAATATAAAGCAGATATTCAATAAGAACCTTGAGTCGGTACAAAAGGCAAATCCCGGACAGTCATTTTTTATTATCCCGGAAAGGCCTGTAGAAGAATATTTTATACTTAGAAGAAAAGTACTATGACTAAAAAAGAATTTATCAATTTAATATCTAATGGGGAAGAAGATATTATAGGAAATTTCTTAAAACTACTAAATGATAACGGAATAGATTATTGCGTTATCGGAGGATTAGGCGTTAATGCATATGTAGAACCTGTCGTTAGTCTAGATTTAGATATTGTGGTTGTAGCAGATGAGACTGAACGATTGTTAATGAAAGCAGAAAAGTATTTCAAAATAGAACGTTTTCCTCATAGTATAAACCTGAACACTACAAAATCTGATTTGCGTATCCAAGTTCAATCTGACCAGCGTTATCAAAAATTCATTCCCGGATCGGTCAAAATGGATATTATGGGATACGATATGAAGGTCGCTGCGGTTGACGATATTTTAACGGGAAAGATATGGGCCTACATGGACAAAGAAAGACGGAAAAGCAAAAGGCAGAAAGATCTTGCTGATATTTTTAGAATAATAGAAAAATACCCTGAGCTTAAGAAGCTGATCCCTGATTCCATGGAACACCTCGATTTTTAGATTTGCCTTTGCTTATTTCTTTAACTACGTATTAAGATTCTTCTCTTGATGATGTATTGGTAAAAGCTTTTCCACCCCACGAAAAACATCCTCCGGCAGGATTGATGTCATGCATATTGGATCGCCGCACGTTCTTTTTTTGCACGGGCTGCATGGAACATCCTTTTTTATAACTATTGCCTTGCCGTTGTATGGCCCATAGATAGCCGGGTCTTTTGGCCCGTAAATTCCAACAACGGGAATGTCCATGATAGCGGCAATGTGCAGGGGGCCGGTATCTCCGCCGATAAAAATTGTGGCACGTTTTATGAGCGCTATGAGTTGTTTGATGGATGTGGTCTCGCATGCAGGGAGTGCCTTGTGTTTCATGTTTTTTATTATTTCTTCAACTGTATCGAAATCATCCGGCCCCCAGGTAAAGATTATATTAGCCTCATATTTTTCCAGAATCATATCGGCTAGTAACGTGTAGTTTGGCGGTGACCATTGTTTAAAAGACCCGAATTTACTTGTGCCTGCATGGATTATTATAATCGGGAGTGATGAATTAGCTTTCCCGGTAATGAATTCGGAGATGTACTCTTCGTCCTCATTTGACACAGGAAGCTCCGGTCTCAGGAATCTTGTTTCAATGTCCAATTCCTTAAGCAGTGAAAGATTTTTTTCTATTCTGTGGATCTTTTTCCCGGCAGGATATGCATGATGTTTAGTTGATAAATAATTGAATTCTTTACAGTGACCTTTCCCAAAACCAAGCCTGTCTTCGGAACCTGTTATCAGGTTCATAACCGCGCTCTTAAGATTGCCCTGAAAATCAATAACAAGGTCGTAATGGTTCTTTCTGAGTCTCTTATAAAATGAGAGAGATTCAGAGATTGTATTAAGTGATTTGTTCACTTTCAGTATTCCGCTCTGCCATTTTTTTCTTGGATAAATGATCACTTCATCAACATCGGGGTGGTCTCTAAGGATTTCACTGGCCCTGTCTTCCACCAGCCACGTTATCCTGGCATTCGGAAAATGTGAGCGTAATAGTCTGAGGGCGGGAAGCACGTTGATTACGTCACCAATGGCACTGAGGCGAATAATTAAAATATTTTCCGGATTTCTGGTTGGCATGATTATGGGTTTTATTGCGTATTCAAGATCATAATAATATAAATAACCAAATACTCACGCAAAGCCGCTGAGACCGCAGAGAAAAGCATTAAAAACTAATGCTAAATTCATTCTCCTGGCGTTCTTTGCGACTCTGCGTGAGAACTTCATTTTTTTCTCTCACCAAGACGATAAGAACGCCAATGGGTTATTCTCCCAAAACGTTTACGACCCGTGTGATGCCGGTATTTTACAAATTTCCAGCAGTGAATGGAAACGATTACTGAAATAATTTCAGGATAAGTAAGTCTGTTTTGACATGCCAATCACACTATAGTATAATCACACGACGATGAAGAATGTGGGACTACCGGCTTATTTCTCTACCTTGAATAGGGGCAAAGTGACCTTACATATCAAAAAGGAATATGAAAACAGGATGTCTGATCAAGACATTGATTGGTTATTTAATCTTTGCAAAGAACCTTCTCCCGGATCAAATCATGCAGATAAAAACGAATTAAACAATTCATACCAGGGAAGATCAACTTGCAAAACTCTAAGCGTGGATAGCCTCGGTAATGATAGTTTTATCGTGAGGGAGTACTGGCATGGCGGGATGATTGGCGTAATATTAAAGGACTTATTCTGTGATGGTATGCGCCCTGTCAGGGAACTGTCGATATGTGAGGCAGTGAGTAAGGGGGGGATTAAGACAACTGAGATAATTGCAATTATTAAATGCAAGGTTTTCGGGCCTTTGTATAAGTTCCGGTTAATTACCAGGGAGATAACAGAGTCCATAGACCTGGTTGAATTGCTTTTGCATTCAGGGGAAAATCAGTTATTTGATCAGAAAAAACAGATCATTAATGAACTGGCAAAAGCAGTGAATGATATGCACAATGTGGGTATCTACCATGCGGACTTACATCTTAAGAATATTCTTGTTAAGTCTGATCCCGGTGGAGGAGTTCAAGTCTATATAATTGACTTGGATAAATCTAAACAGTATGAGAAGATTAGCTTTCAAAGAAGAATGAAGAATATAATGCGCCTGGACAGGTCAGTTGTGAAGATGAGAAGAAAAAACCGCGAACTGTTTAGCAAGACATTTCCTGTATCGAAGACTGACAGGATAAGGTTTCTAAAAAAATATATAGAGCTGGATAGTGAATCTGTTAAACCGCTTAGATATTACATAAAGTCGTATAATGCCTATGCTTTTCACAAATTATGGTGGTCTATGGGTGGTGGTTGAATTTTAAAATCAGGCAGAAGTTACAACGGAATACTTGCATGTCTGGCACAATTTAATTGGGTTTAGACGTAGCGGAAACCTTTAGGTTTCCATTGTCGAATTTAAGTAATAAATGGAAGGCGAAAGCCATTCCGCTACAATTCTAGAGATTATTTCATTTCTTTAAAACAGGGGAGAATTGCCTGTGGTTCTATCATACATCATTGGAATCGTTTTATCATATTTGCTCGGAAGCATCCCTTTTGGTTATTTAATAGCCATTACCAAAGGAATTGATATTCGAACAGAGGGTAGTGGTAACATCGGAGCTACTAATGTAAGCAGGGTGCTTGGGAGAAAGTATGGGTTAATAATATTTTTCCTGGATATGTTTAAGGCATTTACAGCCGTATTTTTTGTGCCGTTGCTTTTTAGTGAAATAAAATATCCAACAACGGCTGATAACCTGCTGGTAATCCTTTGCGGATTCAGTTCGATTATCGGCCACGCATTTCCTGTGTTTCTGGGATTTAAGGGCGGTAAAGCGGTTGCCACATGCTTTGGTGTTTTTATCTGGCTGGCACCTATAGCTATTGCAATATCATTTGGCGCATGGATTGTAACTGTTTTGGTGTCGCGTTACGTATCTTTAGGGTCAATGATTGGTGCCTTGACCCTTGTAGGGACTATTGTGTTGGTCGTGGATTCTCCTTTTGGGGATAGCCGATATCTTACGCTCCTGTCGGTGGCAGTTACTATTCTTATAATTGCAAAGCACACATCAAATATTAAGAGAATTATTTCAGGAACAGAAAAGAAGGTTTTCTCTAAAAAAGCTGATTAAAATCCATGTCGTAGAATAGATAAAAGCGCTCCAGGATATTTTATGACGACAGCCAACGTGCGGCGTCTTTTGCCCAGTAAGTTAATATGATGTTCGCACCTGCCCTCTTAATACTCATCAGTGTTTCCATCGCAACAGCCTTCTCATCAAGCCATCCTTTTTCATGGGCGGCCTTGACCATGGAAAATTCTCCACTGACATTGTAGGCGGCTATGGGATGGCTAAAGTTGTCTTTTATAAGCCTGATAATGTCAAGATACGGAAGTGCGGGTTTTACCATTACAATATCTGCTCCCTCCTCTATGTCAAGGGACACTTCCCGCAGGGCTTCTTCCGCGTTTGGTATATCCATCTGGTACGATCTCCTGTCTCCGAAGCTGGGAGGGGACTCAGCCGCATCTCTGAAAGGGCCATAGTATGCCGAAGCATATTTAGCAGAGTAAGCCATTATGGGTATGTTATCATATCCGTTATTATCGAGGATGTCTCTGATAGCGCCTACTCGTCCATCCATCATGTCACTTGGGGCGACGATATCCACACCGGCCTCTGCATGTGATAAAGCTTCTTTTGTTAGTAGCTTAAGCGTCTCATCATTGTCGATTAAATATTCACCTGACTTTTCATCTTTTTTAATGAAACCACAGTGCCCGTGGTTTGTATACTCACACATGCAGACGTCCGTAATAACCAGAATATCAGAAACGCTCTCCTTAATCGCTCTGACAGCCTTCTGTATGATACCATCATCTGCATATGCTTCAGTACCTAACTCATCTTTAGTACTGGGAATACCGAATAAGATTACGCCCGGAATACCGAGAGAGGCAAGCTCTTTGACCTCTTCTACAAGCGTGTCTACAGAAAACTGATAATTTCCGGGCATTGTAGAAATTTCTTTTTTAATTCCGTTTCCAGGTCGAACGAAAAGCGGCATAATGAGATCTTTGACCGTTAAATTGGTTTCTTGAACGAGATTACGTATGAGTTTATTACTTCTTAGCCTGCGAGGGCGGTATTTTGGAAAGTGCATGTATAATGTTCCTTTAAAAAATGTTTCTATATAACGAATAGATAGTTTATAGTGTACGACCATTTTGTCAAATAATATATTCAGTGGTGCAGTATGTCCGTACCAAATTAAAGCAATTAAGCGAATCAGGGATTTCTTAATTCCCTGATTCGTAAAATTATTAAGCTTTGATTTATATCAATATTTTCAGGAGGCAGACTTAATGCAGGGGTTGGTACATTTTCTGTTTGAAGCAGGATATTTAAAAAATGTTGATAGAAGCGGATGGTGGTTGATTGGTAATAAAAATCCTGAGAGTGTAGCTGAACACTCTTTTCGTTGTACGATCCTGGGATATATATTGGCAAAATTAGAAAAAGTTGATACCTCTAAAGTGATTATGATGTGCCTGTTCCATGATGTACATGAGGCGAGAACAAACGATCTGCATAAAGTAGCACAAAAATACATAAACCTTGAAGAGGCTGGAGAAAGAGCAACTCAGGATCAGTTAGAACCCTTAAAAGGTCATATAGGTGATGAGATAGCTGATGTCTTGAGTGAGTTAACAAATCAGGAAAGTAAGGAGAGCATGGTTGCTAAAGACGCGGATATACTGGAATGTGCGATGCAGGCCAGAGAGTACCAGGTCAAAGGTTATGATGCTGCAGTTGATTGGCTCGACAGGGCTGATGATAGGCTACATTGTGAATCATCTAAAAAGCTTCTTTCAATTTTAAAACAATCAGATCCGAATGAGTGGTGGAAAAAACTTAAAGATATGAAATGAGCTTTTGGGATTTGAGAATTGAAGTATTAAGAAATTAAGGGATTGTTTACAACTTTGCTACGCCAAAGCTAAGGCCACATGGCCTGATAATAAAGAATTATACCGTCAAACCAAAAATATTTTGACAATTATTACTTATTATCCTAGAATTTTGAGGTATTTTGAAAGCTATTATATTAATTGAAAGGGGAAGGTATTAAATGAAGACGCAACTTGACAGGGCCAGAGATGGCGAAATTACTCCGGAGATGAAGGAGGCCGCAGCCTATGATGATGTCACTCCTGAATATATACGCGATGGAATTGCTAATGGTCACATTGTCATAAACGCGAATCCTCAAAGAAAATGCAGGGTTATCGGTATCGGACAGGGTCTGAGGACAAAGATAAATGCAAGTATCGGGACCTCTCCGGACATTATTGATTTTGATATGGAAGTAGAGAAGGCCAAAGTTGCTGAAAAGGCCGGTGCTGACACACTGATGGAACTTTCGACCGGTGGTGATTTAGGTGAGATAAGAAAAAGGGTCCTTGATGCAATCAGTTTAACAGTCGGAACAGTGCCGCTGTACCAGGCGGTAATGGAAACTATTGATAAAAAGGGTTCTGTCGTACACATGGAATCCGATTTTCTTTTTGAGATTATTGAAAGACAGGCAGCAGAAGGAATTGGCTTTATGGCGATTCACTGCGGCATAAACATGATTACACTAGAGCGTCTCAGAAAGCAGGGATATAGATATGGCGGTCTTGTAAGCAGGGGAGGTTCATTCTTAACCGCATGGATGAACCATAATAAAAAAGAAAACCCATTATATGAAGAACTTGACAGGCTCATCGATATAATGAAGAAATATGATGTAATTTTAAGCCTTGGGAATGGATTAAGAGCCGGGGCCGTACATGACAGCACAGACAGGGCTCAAATCCAGGAATTGATTATGAATTCAGAGGTTGCTGAATATGCTCAGAGTAAGGGCGTTCAGATAATTGTAGAAGGCCCCGGACACATACCAATAGATGAAATAGAGGCGAATGTAATTATACAAAAGAGAATGAGCAATAACGCTCCATTTTACATGCTTGGCCCAATCACTACCGACGTGACGCCGGGATATGACCATATATCTGCTGCAATCGGCGCGGCTCTGTCATCACGCTATGGCGCTGATTTTATCTGTTACGTCACACCTCCAGAACATCTTGCGCTTCCAACACCTGATGATGTTAGAGAAGGCGTTATGGCCGCAAAAGTCGCTACTCATGTTGGAGATATGGTGAAACTTAAGGATAAAGTTAAAAACCAGGACTTGAAAATGGGTATTGCGAGGAGAGATCTTGACTGGAAAACACAGTTTGAAACGGCTATCACTTCAGAGAGAGCTGAGGAGATAAGAAAAAGCAGACCACCAATGGAAGAGGAGACATGCACAATGTGCGGTTCGGTATGTTCGTTAAAGGGTGTGATGGAATATTATGAAGATGATCTGAAAAATAGCAGAAAAAGAAGCTACTCTGCGGCAGTGTCATCAAATGGTTTCTAATATCAGTGTCCATCCTTGTCCTTGGCGCCTCTTATCCGCGGAGTGAAGATCTGTGGCCAAATTCTGTTGTTTTTTTGCGACTTACGGTGATGTTTTTCTTTAGTTTTTCTTCTTATTTATTAATCCTTACTATCCTGTTATCTTGTCTAATTCGCCGAAACATGTCCATCGTTCTATTAGAGCATCCAAGACCAAGATCACCTGAAAGATATGAATCTGTTGTTAATACTCCGCTTTCTGCCTGCCTGATGACGGGTTACATTGCCTCAACGCTGATGTCCCGTCATCTTGATGTTGCAGTCGTTGATGCAAATCTTTACCAGTGGTCTTTCGATAGAGCGATTCAAGAACTGAGAGGAAAAAGCTTTAAATTATTAGGCGTTCATCTCGTCTATTTATGGGAGTATACAAGTGATATTTTCAAAACCCTTGCCACCCTTAAGAAGAATATTCCTGATATCCACATAAACCTTTACGGTCACTTTCCAACATTTGCATTCAAAGATCTACTGATAGAACATTCTTTTATTGACTCTATAACTATAGGTGAGCCTGAGAGAACGTTTTTGGAACTTGCAGACACTGTCGTAAACAATAAAGGCAATTCAGATCTATACACAATTGATGGACTTGCGTTTCATGCATCTAATAGTAAATCTGACAATACTGTCGTGAAAGACGGCCTTGTGCAGAACAGACCAAGAAAACCTGTTTCAAACCTTGACAATCTTCCATCTCCTTTTCGTAATGATTACGAACTGAAAAAGAAGAAGGGCATATCGACCTATATTCTTGCCAGCAGGGGATGCTATGGAAAATGTACCTTCTGCTATCTGGATAATTTTTATGGAGATGAATCACAATGGCGAGGGAGAAGTCCGGAAAACATATTTAATGAAATATCCAACATTTATGAAACACATGGAGAACGATATTTCTATTTTGCCGATGCTAATTTTTTCGGGCCTGGTAGAAAAGGGAAGGAACGCGCCAGTGAGTTTGCATGCCTCTTAGTTGATAACGGCATCAATATTAAGTTTGGGATCGAATGCAGGGTTAATGATGTGGAGGGAGCGACTATTGAAGCACTGGTCAAGGCTGGACTTGTGGATGTGTTTCTTGGCGTAGAAAGTGGAAGCCAGAGATCCTTGACTAAATTCAGAAAATATACAACGGTTGAGGATAATAAGAGTGCTATTATTACGCTTAGGAAGTATGGTATTGAACCCAATTACGGATTCATCATGTTCGATCCGGATTCTACACTTGCAGATGTAAGAGAAAATTTTGAATTTCTCAAGGAGATGAAAATGCTGAACCTGCCAAGTGTTACGGCACATCTCTTACACCATAAACAGACGATATTCCAGGGAACTCTCGATTATGAAAAGAAAAACAATGGTTCCAAATCGGTTTCTGAAATCATGTATGAATGCACCTATGAATTTAAAGAAAAATCTGTAGAAGCTCTATCTGAAGATATTAACACCTTCTGTCTACAGTCACTGAAAGAGATCTTTGATAACAGAGATCTTAAAAACATGGATTTTGATTCTTGTGTGTACGATGAAAACGATCAGTTTTCCAGGCAGCTGAACGAAAAATTGATTGAACATTTTGAAGAATCCCTATCTGCATTAGAAAACAATGAATGTAAAATGTTGAAGTGAAAAGGGGCCGAGGATAAGAAGGGAAAAACTCTGGCCACAGATTTTCACAGATAGATACTGATGTTAAAAACTAAAAGTGATGAAGCACGCGAAACACATAGACCGACAGTTGGCTCGATTACTCAGGATGTCCGGTTTCAGAACGATCAGGTTAGGCTTTGAAGGTACATCCGCGGCGTTACAGAAGGCGTCTGGTAATAAGGTGAGTCGCCGAGAGCTTGAAACAGCCATGTATCATCTTCGTGAGGCGGAAGTTGATTCCGGCGTAGTTTATGATCATAATGATTACGCCTGGGATATTGGTATCTATCTCCTTATCGGTATGCCGGGGCAGACGGTTGACGAGGTGGTGGAATCTATTGAGTATATTCATGGATAAGTAGTTTCTGTTTGATGTCTTTCTGCTTTTATGTATTATTATATGGAGCGCATCATCCGTGATGATGCATATTAAAGCAGTGATACCCGCCATGCTGGCGGACAGGCGATCACTGCACTCCAAAAAAAACCAGGGACTTTTAACTTTTTTACATTGTGGAGTGAGGAATGACTAAAATATATGTGTTTCCGGGTCAAGGGTCACAATCTCCCGGAATGGGGGGGGAGTTGTTTGATCAATTTCCTGAATTCGTGAAGCAGGCTGACGAGGTGTTAGGTTGTTCAATCAAAAGCCTTTGTCTGGACGATCCGGAAAATAGACTTAATCAGACGGATTATACACAACCGGCACTGTATATAGTGAATGCGCTTACCTATTTGAGTAAAACAGAAAAGACAGATATTCGTCCTGATTTTGTTGCCGGGCATAGTCTTGGCGAATATAACGCTCTTTTTGCTGCCGGCGTGTTCGACTTTTTGACAGGTTTAAAGATAGTACAAAAAAGAGGACAGACTATGGTCAAGGTGACCGGGGGAGGTATGGCGGCAGTTATTGGCATGCAACCGGATAAGATTAAACAGGTTTTAAAAGATTCCTCTTTTGAGTCAATCGATATTGCAAATCTTAATTCTCCAAAACAGACTGTAATTTCCGGACGAAAAGAGGACATTGACGCTGTTAAGGCCGTTTTTGAAGAGGCAGGTGTAAGATTGTTCATCCCATTAAAGGTAAGTGGTGCATTTCATTCTCGTTATATGCAGGATGCCCAGAATGAGTTTTCTGATTTCCTGAAGAACTTTGAATTTAAACCTGCAGAAATCCCGGTAATTGCCAACTATACTGCAGCTCCTTATCAAAGCGATGAAACCATGAATAACATGGTCCGGCAGATCAGCAATCCGGTACGTTGGGTAGAATCTATTCAATATCTCAAACTGCAGCCTGAACCGGAATTTGAAGAGATAGGTCCGGGTAATGTATTAACCAAATTAATCGCACAGATAACGTAAATAACTTTAAGAATTCAGGAATTGAGAGATTAATTTAGTATGGAAAAAATGGTAATTGAGGGTGGTTATCCCCTAAATGGGAAGGTCAGAGTTAATGGAGCTAAGAATGCCGCATTGCCTATCATGGCCGCGTGTCTGCTGTTAAATGGAACGTCGAAGTTAAAGGGTATACCTGAGCTTACAGATGTAGCAACCCTTTGCAAGATCCTTAATGAGCTTGGTACAGATATTAAGAGATGCCCGGACGGTTCACTTGACATTACTGTTAAGTCTGAAAAAAATATAATAGCTCCATATGATCTTGTCAGGACGATGAGGGCGTCAATTTGCGTTCTGGGACCTCTTCTCGGAAAACGGGGAATGGCGCAAGTGTCTATTCCGGGTGGATGCTCAATTGGCTCCAGGCCAATAGATATTCATATTAAAGGCGTTGAGTCGCTTGGCGCCAAGGTTGAAGTGAGGGATGGATATATATTTGCTACGGGGGAAAAGCTGAAAGGGAGTGATGTTTATCTTGGAGGGCCGTACGGTTCAACAGTTTTAGGTACCTGTAATATTATCATGGCAGCTGTACTTGCAGAGGGAAGGACTATAGTAGAGAATGCAGCCTGTGAGCCTGAAGTGCAGGATCTAGCAAATTTTCTGAATAAAGCAGGGGCTAATATAACCGCAATCGGCGAAAACAACCTTGTCATTGATGGAGTTGATAAACTGAACGGTGTTGAATATGAGATAATACCAGACAGAATCGAAGCCGGAACCATTATGATTGCAGGTGCAATAACCGGAGGGAACATAACATTGGAGAATGATGCGTCATGTTATCTGTCTTCTGTTATAGATAAGTTACGGGAAGCCGGTGTTGATATTAAGATGCCTGACTTCGGTATGAATATTCCAGGCAGTGTAAAAAGTGGTGAATGCACAGTCAAAAGCGATGGGAACATTAAGCCGATAAACATCACTACACTGCCGTACCCCGGCATGCCTACTGACATGCAGGCTCAATTCACCGCACTGCTGAGTATTGCAAATGGGACGAGTATTATAACAGAGAGGGTATTTCCACATAGATTTATGCATGTTGCGGAACTCAACAGGTTGGGCGCAAATATCAGGAATGACGATGCTATTGCAATTATTAAAGGCGTATCGTCGCTTTCCGGAACAACAGTGATGGCATCTGATTTAAGAGCGAGCGCATCGCTTATAGTTGCGGGGTTGGCAGCTAAAGGTGTAACAGAGATCAGACGACTTTATCATATCGATAGAGGATATGAAAGACTGGAAGATCGCCTGGCATGCCTTGGCGCAAAGATTTGGCGGGAAAAGGAGTAAATGTTGTTTTTTTCTACCTCTAAGGGCGCATCCTAAAATAATTTACGTTGAATATTCCTTCAATTTATATTAAGTTATAATCTTTTTCAGTCGGGGTATTTTATCTGACAATGTACGTATTGTGCATGGGAACGTTTTATTGGGTAAGCATATGGACTCGTTGAGACATATGCATGAGAAATACTGAAAAGGCGTAATAATGTTTGAATCAATTACCGGAAATTTTGAAACAATATTTAATAAAATGCGCGGCAGGGGCAGGCTGACCGAGCAAAACATACAAGATGGTATGCGTGAAGTAAGGGTTGCGCTTCTCGAAGCAGATACAAACTATAAGGTCGTAAAGGATTTTATAAAAAAGGTTACAGAAAAGGCAGTCGGAGAGGAAGTCCTTAAAAGCGTTACACCGGGCCAGCAGATAATAAAGATAGTGCAGACTGAGATGGCAAATCTTATGGGCCCCGGTGATTCCACCATAAAGTATGTGGACGGGGACATTACGGTCATCATGCTTGCAGGATTGCAGGGAAGTGGAAAAACTACAACTGCGGGTAAGCTGGCGAGTATGATTTTATCAAAAGGTAAAAGCCCATTACTCGTAGCTGCTGATGTTCAGAGACCGGCTGCTATTGAGCAGTTGCAGGTAATCGGGAAACAGCTTAATATCCCGGTATATACTGAAAAAGGTTCTAGCCCCCTTAAGATATGCAAATGGGCGATGAAGCGCGCATTTCTTGACAAGCATAATGTTGTCATTCTGGATACTGCAGGCAGATTGCATGTTGATGAAGAGTTGATGTTGGAGTTGAATCAGATAAAGAAACAGATAAAACCGACACAGATCTTCTTTGTGTGTGATTCTATGACCGGTCAGGATGCTGTTAACAGCGCTAAAGAGTTCCATTCGCAGCTGAATTTTGACGGTGTGATCTTAACAAAATTAGATGGTGATACAAGGGGAGGTGCCGCATTATCAATTAAAGCTGTTACCGGTAAGCCTATAAAATTTGTTGGAGTAGGTGAAAAGCTTGACAAACTTGAGGAATTTCACCCTGACAGAATGGCTTCCAGAATTCTGGGAATGGGTGATGTTGTTTCTCTGGTTGAAAAAGCTCAGCTGGCTATTGATGAGAAAGATGCTGAAAAATTAGAAAAAAAGATTAAAGATAATACACTAACCCTTGACGACTTTCTCGGCCAGTTACAGCAGGTAAAGAAGATGGGGTCAATGAAGGATATACTCGGCATGATTCCCGGAATGGGCAAAAAAATGAAGGGGATGGATGTTGATGAAAATCAACTAAAAAGAGTTGAGGCCATTATTCGGTCAATGACGATTGAAGAGCGAATGAATCCTGATAAGATTGAAGGCAGCAGGAGACATAGAATATCTCATGGAAGTGGAACAAACTCACAGGATGTAAGCCAGTTACTGAAACAATTTAAGCAGATGAAGAAAATGTTCAGGTCTCTGGGTGATATTGATCCCAAAAGCTTTCAGGGAGAGGGGGGGATGTCGGTAGATGCCATGAAGCTTCCCAGGAAGATCAGGAGTAAACGAAAGAAGGTAAAAAGAAAAAAGAAGTGATCATTAAGTGCGATCAAGTTAGATTTATTAAAACATAAATAGGATAAGGAGAATCGTTATATGGTAAAATTAAGATTAAAGAGAATGGGACGAAAAAACAGGGCTTTTTTCAGGCTTTGTGCGTTTGATGCAAGGGAAGAACGAGACGGAAGAAGTATTGAACAGTTAGGTACTTATGATCCGATGCAAAAAGATGAAGAAAAAAAGGTTGTATTAAAGAGAGAAAGGATCGAATACTGGCTTAGTGTCGGCGCTCAACCAACTGAAACGGTAGCCAGCATTCTCAAAAAGAACAAAATAGGAATTAAATCATAAAGAATATTTAGCAGGTTACTTATGCGAATAGATATCTTGACACTGTTTCCCGAAATGTTTCAGAATGTATTGGGAGAGAGTATGTTGAAAATTGCCCGCGAAAAGGAGCTTGTAAGCTTCCATCTGCACAATATCAGAGATTACTCTAAAGATAAACACAGGTGCGTGGATGATAAGCCGTACGGGGGTGGTGCCGGTATGGTAATGAGACCTGAACCGGTATTTAATGCGGTTGAGGCGGTGGAACTTCTTGATGATGCGGCGTCAACAAAGATATTGCTAACCCCGCAGGGAAAGACGTTTAATCAGGGAATAGCTGATAATTTATCGAAAAAGCCACGTTTGATGATAATTTGTGGACGCTATGAGGGGTTTGATGAAAGGATACGATCAGGAATAGATGTTCTCGAAATTTCTATAGGCGATTATGTTCTTACTGGTGGAGAAATACCTGCAATGGTTGTAATTGATTCGATTAGTAGATTGGTTCCCGGAGTTTTGGGTGGAGATGATTCACTGCAGGATGAGTCTTTTGTGAATAGAATGCTTGAATATCCACAGTATACAAGACCTGCAGAGTTCAGGGGGATGAAGGTTCCTGAAGTACTGAAGTCAGGTCATCATTCAAAGATAGAAGAGTGGAGAATGGAAAATGCCATTTTGAGAACACAGGAGAGAAGGCCTGATCTGCTGAAAGAGAAAACAGAATAATATAAACAATACTTTACATAAAGGAGTTATAGCTATGAACATCGTTGACGAAATTGAAAAAGAGAATATGAAAGAAAAAGCACCGCAATGCAAGGTTGGTGACCTGGTTGATGTGCACGTCAGAACCGTTGAAGGCGAGAAAGAGCGCATTCAGATTTTCAATGGTACTGTTATTTCTAAAAAAGGCAGTGGTAACAGGATAACAATTACTGTTAGAAGAGTAGTGCAGGGAGAGGGCGTTGAACGCGTATTTCCAGTACACTCTCCAAATGTAGTAGACGTCGTAGTGAAAAAGAGTCACAAAATAAGACGTGCAAAGTTGTATTACCTGCGCGATAGAAAAGGAAAGAGTGCAAGGTTGAAAGAAATTCGTAGACGAGTAAAGAAAACAAGTAAATCTGATCAGACGGTTCCTGTTGTGGCTGATGAGGTAGCGGTTGCAACTGAAGAGACTCCAGCCGAGACGACAAAGACATCGAAGACGACAAAGACATCGAAGACGACAAAGACCACAAAGGCACCGAAAGCTGAGACTGAAAAGAAGGATGAAAAATCATAAGCTTAATCCTGACGAACTTTGCAAAAAGGGCGAAGCCCTGGCAGGAAAGCTCTTGAAAAAAAGAGGGTATAAGATACTGAAGCGTAATTATGTCAGCAAATACGGAGAAATTGATATTGTAGCGTATGACAAGGGCACTATTAGTTTCGTCGAGGTAAAGACTCGCCAGTCAGAGAATTATGGCCCTCCGGAACTGGCAGTAACGAAAGAGAAGAGAAAAAGGATAATTCGTACCGCATTAAATTACCTGGTGATAAATCATATCGAAGAGATAGATTGTCGTTTTGATGTTGTTTCTATTTTGTTCAAAGAAAACGATAACAAACCGGCTATCGAATTTATCGAAAGTGCGTTTACGGCTGATGGAGTTCTTGACTGAACTCAAAAGATATGATAATTGACACACACGCACATCTTGATTTTCCGGATTTCAAAGACGATATTGATGATGTAATAAAACGCGCGGGAGAAGTTGGTGTTGAATACATTATCAATGTAGGGACAAGTGTTGGCACAAGTGTAAAATCGCTTGAACTGGCAAAAAAATATGGTCAGATCTATGCGAGCGTAGGCATACATCCGAATGCTGCGTCTAATGTTTCCGCCGATGACTGGGCACGGCTGGAAGAATTGGCCGGACAGGACAAAGTCGTTGCTATTGGAGAGACAGGACTTGACTACTACCGTGATCGTAGTAAGAAGGAAGACCAGAAGCGTTTGTTCCATCAACATATGGAATTAGCGCAGAAGCATAACCTGCCGGTTATAATTCATAACAGAGAAGCCAGTAGTGACTGTCTGGAAATTCTCTGTAAATATAGCGGCAGGGTAAATGGTGTCATCCATTGCTTTGCCGGTAGCAGAGATGACGCAAAGGAGTTTCTGGAACTTGGATTTCATATCTCTTTTGCCGGGCCGGTAACTTTTCCGAAAGCTGAAAATTTAAGAGAAGCATTAAAAGCTGTTCCTGTCGAAAAATTGCTTCTGGAAACAGATTGTCCATTTCTGGCGCCACAGCCTAAAAGAGGCAAGCGAAACGAACCTTCTTATCTACAATACACCATTCCGGTCATCGCGGAATTATACAAATTAACGGTTGAAGATATTGAGAGAATTACTTCTCTCAGCGCAAAGAATCTGTTTGGTCTTGCACAAAGTGATCTGAAACCTGAGATTGCGTATGTTATAAGAAACTCCCTCTATCTGAATATAACCAGCCGTTGTCCTAATAAATGTGTCTTCTGTTCGAGGGAAACCGCTCCTTACGTAAAGGGACACTATCTTGGGACTGATAATGAGCCAACGGTTGAAGAGTTGAAAGATGCAATTGGCGATCCGTCAGGTTATGATGAAGTGGTATTCTGCGGTTTTGGTGAGTCCACGGAGCGCCTGGATGTACTAAAGGAGATTGCCGGATATTTGAAGGAGAGGGGTTCCAAAGTAAGACTGGACACAAATGGCCTGGGAGATCTGATTAATGGAAGATCTATTTGTGAGGAGCTGGAGGGTTTGATAGACACTATTTGTATCAGCCTGAATACCAATATAGAGGAAGAGTATCAGAAGCTGTGCCATTCAGAATATGACTGCCGGGCATATCCGGCCCTGATATCATTTATTAAGAAAGCACGAGACTTTATACCTGACGTAATGATTTCCATCGTAGGCATGCCCGGAATTGACGTTGGAGCGTGCAGGAAGATAGCTGAAGATCTGGGAGTTCGTTTCCGGGTAAGGGAATATAATAACGTCGGGTAAGAGTTAGACACGAATTTCGCAGATTGACACTAAGGGTCCGCGAAATAATCTTTGCAGGGCGGGTTTACATACCAGACATAACCTGGGCTCATTATAGTCACTAACTTCAAACTTCAGCTCACTTTTAACTTTAGTCACTTGTATTTCTACCCCACCCCGAACCATTTTTTGACGGCGGTGTATAGATCGTCCCTGCTTCTTGCTGCTATCAGATCTGCCTGTATCATTTTGCGCTGTGGATGATGCCTGCAGTATCCGACTGAAAATTTACGGAAATATCGTATGCTCTTTAACATCGAACGTGTTTCCGCGATCATCTCATAGTGCGTCAGGAAGACTTCTCCCTGTTCTGTCAAATCCGGTCTTTCAGGTTTTGGCCTGCCGTCCCACAACGCACGGGTTTCATTGAATATCCAGGGGTTACCGATGGCGCCTCTTGCGATAATCACTCCATCAAGTCCACAGGTCTTTATCCTTTTGACAATAGTTTCCGCATCCATTAGGTCTCCGCTTCCAATGATCGTTGCCTGGGGGAACCGATGTTTTACTTCTGATATTATCTCCCAGTCACCCTTGTCGCGATAAAGTTCTTTGACGGACCTGCCGTGGACGATTAATGCATCAATCCCTTCCGCAACGGCTCCCTGGCATATCTGCCAGAACTTATCCATTGATTCCTGACTCTTGTCAAACCCTGCCCGAAGTTTGATAGTGACAGGGCATGAAACCGAATTTCTTACGGACCGAATGATCTTAATTGCAGTTTCAGGTTCTTTTAGCAGATATCCGCCACTGTGACGTCTGAGCACTTTTGGGGCCGGGCAGGCAAAATTAAGGTCGATCAGGCCAAACCCGACGTTCACAAATGCAGCGGCAGCTTTTGCCATAATGTCCGGGTCTTCGCCGAGTATCTGCGCGCCGACCAGGCCCTCATCAACCGTGGGTTGAAAATAGAGTCTGTTGAAGGCTTTTTTGTGTAGGGCGATTTTTGCGAGTATGACGCCTGTATACGTTAGCGGTGCGCCATACTTATGGGCCAGAACCCGCATCGCCCTGTCTGTGTAGCCGCTTAATGGTGCCTGATAAAATGGTACATCAAGGCTTATATTTCCTAGTTTTAACATTATCTGATCCGATTCTTAATTTATGAAATTAATAAAGGATTGCATTTTAAAATAAATATGATGTTGATGCAACAGAGCAATGGGATAATGATGGATTAAATGTATTCTGATGCAAGAGGTAAAGCCATTTATATAGTATTTTTTGTATATGCTTTCAGGGTGCACAAATTACTATTTATTGAATAAATCAAGTTTCTGCATGTGTGATGTGTAGATTATAATTATGAGCTATCATCAAGGCTTGCATACAGAACATGGTATTGCTCCGTCTCTTATTGCGTGTTCTCTGGATTGAAAATCGATTATATCATCAGGACTGCTTTTTAAATCCACACAATCAGGCCGGTGGAAATCGCGTGCGAATTTTGAAGAGTATACGTGTCCTTTCCATGTATTTCCTGTTTGCACTGTTTTACGCTTGTCTGGCATGGTGCCTGATTTTGATTTCAGAGCGCTATCCCAGGTTGACTGTAAGCGCGCATGATAGTGCTTTGCCATAGAGTGTCTTCCTTGAGCAGCGTAAAGTGTCACCAGATTGTTCAGTAATGTTGCTATATCCTGATGGCCTGGTTCCAGGGTTTTTTCCAGAATTGCGAGAGCCCGTTTATAGAGCTGTTCAGCCATCGCATATTTACCCTGAGTGTAGTAGAGTGTCGCCAGATTACTCAGGGATGTGGCTACATCCGGATGGTTCAGCCCGAGGACCTTTTCTCTTATTTCCAGTGCGTGTTTGTAAAGTTGTTCTGATATGGAGTATTTACGCTGTAGTTTGTATAACCCTGCGAGGTTATTCAGGGAAGTGGCATATGAGGGATTGTATTGACCATACGCCTTTTCGCTTAATGCCAGCGCTTTCTTTAAGAGCGGTTCTACTTCGGCATATTTACCTTGAGCCTGATAAACCAATGCGAGAATATTCAGGGATGTTGTCATTTTGTCATGGTCTGTATCCGGATTTTTTTCTCTTATAGCCAGTACCTGTTCTAAAAGTGGTTCTGCTTCCTTATACATACCTTGTGAGTAATAGAGTGCAGCCAGGTTGTTCATGGTTTTAACAGCGGTAAGGTGGTTAGTACCAAATGCTTTTTCCTTAATCTCCAGTGCACGCTTGTAAAGGGGAATGCTTTCAGAATATCTACCCTGGGCTTGATAAAGCAAAGCCAGATTATCAAGATCAGTTGCGACATCAGGATGGTCTATTCCTAAAGCTTGTTCATTAATTTTAAGCGCCTGCATGTAGAGAGGCTCGGCATTTGAGTATTCGCCATGTGAAAAATAGAGCAACCCCAAAATACTAATGGAAGCTGCAGTCTTGGGATGATCATATCCAAATTCATCTTCTGTCGCCTTTAATGCTTTTTCGGCGACTTTGACCGCTTCCGAATATTGTCCCCGTTTATTAAGCAGAAGAGCCTTCGTTTGCAGTTCAGTTAATGACATCTCTTGAGAGTATGCCGGAAAAGCAAAAGTCACGGCAGATGTTATCAGCAAGGCAATAATTATAGCTTGAATGAGAGGGTGTAATATCAGTTTTGCAAGCATTGTAATTGGATTGGTCATCGTAGTGGTTAGACTTTTATTTTTGAAAATTTAAGAATTTAAGAATTTAAGATTTTATGGATTTCTGGATCTCTCAATATTGTACTTCCGATTCGTTCGGATTAGAATCACTTAATATATAAATAATTTGATAATTTTTAAACAAAATATTAAGATGCAAACTTAAAATGAGATTAAGAGTTACCTTTTTTATGAGTAAATGTAGAGGTTTGTAGATAATGCTAAGAAATGCACACGTAGACGACGTGGAAGAGATGAACAGGCTGATAAATCAATTCGCCAAAAAAGATCTGATGTTGCCAAGGTCTTTGAGTGAGTTATATGAAAAAATCCGCGATTACTACGTTTATGTAGAGGATGAAAGTATAAAAGGGTGTGCGGCGTTACATGTATTCTGGAAGGATCTGGCAGAGGTCAAATCAGTTGCAGTTGATGAAAACTTCCAAAAAAAAGGAATTGGTAAAGAGTTGATTCAAAAATGCTTTGAAGAGGGGAGAGCGCTCGGCATTAACAGGTTGTTTGTTCTAACGTATATCCCTGATTTCTTTGAACATATGGGTTTTAAACGAATTGACAAGGATCTTCTTCCTCATAAAATATGGTCAGAATGTATAAAGTGCTATAAATTTCCTGACTGTGGAGAAGTTCCGATGATGATTGAAATCTGATTGTTTGTGGTGGATACTCGTAGAGAAAAGAAGCAATGCAAAAGAAATGTTATTTTAGAAATTACTTTGTAAACAGTTGAAGAAAAATGGGGATACATAATGAACAAGCGATGCTTGTACATTATGTATCTCCTGATAATTTTTTTTCGGGCTTCGTGTCTGCGAGAAGTTTAGTTAACTTGCTCTCCGGCAAGTTTTGTCCTTATCTCCTCCAGTATCTGACGCCCACCCCTTCCGAGCAGCTTTTCTGCAAGTTCGATTCCCATAGTACTAAAATCATCTACTTTGCCCTCAACTGAATCTCTGATGACGGTGGTTCCATCGAGTGAACATACAACTGCTTCCATCTTCAGATTGACCGGGAATATGATTTCTGCATGAGCACCTATCGGTATTTGACATCCTCCCTGTAGCCTTTTCAGAAGAGTCCTTTCAGCCATTACTGCAAACCTGGTATCAAAGTGTTGTAAGATTTGAATTATTTTATTGACCTGTTCATCATTTTCCCTGACTTCTATACACAACGCTCCCTGTCCAACAGCGGGAAGCATTATGTCATACGGTATTACCTCACTTGCTTTGTCAGCACAGCCAAGTCTTGTCAGACCGGCCATAGCTACAAGAATTGCGTCAAGATCGCCTGTTTCTAGTTTATTTAATCTGGTATCAAGGTTTCCTCTCAAATCAACTATTTCAAGATCCGGTCTGCAGGCAAGGGCTTGTGATTTTCGCCTCAGGCTGCTTGTGCCAAGCTTCGCATTTTGAGGGAGATCTTTCAACGATATATCGCCTTTGCTGATCAGTGCGTCGCGCGGGTCTTCACGTTTTGTTACCGCACCTATTTCAAGACCGTCCGGGATATCTGTGGCCATGTCTTTTGCGCTGTGGACAACTAAGTCAACTTTCTTATCAAGAAGCGCGTCTTCCAGCTCCTTTGTGAACAATCCTATACTTCCGATTTTTGATAGAGGCACATCAGTTATATTGTCGCCAGTTGTCTTGATTATTTCTATAGTGAATTCGATCTCTTTATTAGCTTTTTCCAGTTCCGATTTTACCCAATTAGCCTGGATTAAAGCCAATTTGCTTCCTCTGGAGCCAATAACAATTTTATTTCTGTTTTCCAAAAAACCACTCCTATCTGTCTTTATAAAACTAATCATAAATATTCAAAATTCCAAACACCCTATTTGTCTCATAAATCAATTTTTTTGTCAATACTTTTTGTTTCAGGGGTATTGCCACTAAGGCACCAAGGCACCAAGGCACCAAGGCACGAAGGATAAAAAAATAAATGAAGATTCACCACGGAAAGACATGGATGCCAACTGCCAATTGTTTTTTCTGTGTTATCTGTTATATTCCTACCGTTCCTGCTTTCCTGTGCTGAATCTCATTTTCTACCTCTACCCTCTACCATCCCTTTGTGTCTCTTCGGTGAAGTCTTTTTATTTCGTTTCTTGACTTTAGTGCCTTAGTGACAAATGTATTTCTCCTTGATGAAAGGCGGATGTCAGTCTATAATCCCCCTTTTGAAAGGATTATAAAGCTATGATAGAGATTAAACCTGTTGATAAGATAAATGCAACTGTCAGGATTCCAGGCTCGAAGAGCTATACGAACCGAGCACTAATAACTGCGTTACTTGCTGATGGAGAATCGGTTGTAAAGAATGCCTTGTTAAGCGAAGATACCAGGGTTATGATTTCCTGCCTGGGTGAACTTGGCATACAGGTAAACGTAATAACTGAAGAAAACAGATTAATAATAAAAGGGTGTGAGGGGAAGATACCGGTAGACAAGGCAAGTTTATTTGCATGTAATGCGGGAACCGTCGTGCGTTTTATGACAGCCGCCTTGACACTTGGTAACGGGCAATATGAGATAGACGGTGTTGAACGAATGAGACAACGGCCCATACAACAGTTGCTTGATGCTTTAAATCAGCTCGGTGCGGATGTAGTATCAAGGGAGGGCACAGGTTGCCCGCCGGTATTGATAAATGCCAGTGGCTTAAGGGGGGGAACAGTTAAGATTCCGGGTAATATCAGTAGCCAGTACATCAGTGCTATCCTTTTAACAGCACCCTATGCAAACAGTGATGTCCGAATAGTTGTGATTGATGACCTCGCTTCAAAGAATTACGTTGATATGACTATAGATGTTATGAACAGGTTTGGTGTTGATGTAGAAAGGGATTCGTATAAAGAATTTTCTGTTAAGTCAGGTCAGGAGTATAAAAGTTGTGAATATATGGTGGAGCCGGACGCATCAGGCGCTTCCTATTTCTTCGCTGCCGCTGCGATTACCGGGGGTAAGGTCAGGGTTGAGGGTCTGGGAGATAGCTCATTGCAGGGTGACGCAGGATTTGTTGATATATTAGCTAAAATGGGCTGCAGGACGAAGAAGTCTCATGATTGGCTGGAGGTTGAGGGTGGTGAATTAATGGGTATAGACGTGGACATGAATGATACCCCGGATGTTGTACAGACCCTGGCACCGGTTGCGGCTTTTGCGAAAGGAAAGACGCGCATAAGAAATGTTAAAAATCTCAGATACAAAGAGACCGATCGTATTACGGCTATTGTTAACGAACTTAAAAAAGTCGGAGTAGAAACAAGAGAGTTTGAAGACGGTATTGAAATTTTTCCATCACCTCCACATTCTGCGGATATATCAACCTACAATGACCATCGCATGGCAATGAGCTTTGCCATTCTCGGTTTAAGAACCAAAGGGATAAGGATAAAGAATCCGGAGTGTGTTGAAAAAACGTTTCCTGATTTCTTTGAAAGACTTGAAAAATTATATCACTGACACGACATCAGCTTAATATTATTTATCTTGAATTAGTATTTATTATTTGTTATAAGTCCTGCTTTAAACGGCAAGGTTGTATTGTAATATAGTATGTTGTAATAATATTATGGCTACAAGTTGAACAACCTTGTGGCTTTTTTTATTTTTGTGCAGAAGAAGGGGGTTTAACAGTATGCCAACGGGTACAGTCAAGTGGTTTAATGACAAAAAAGGATTTGGTTTTATTTCTGTTGAGGGCGGAGATGACATCTTTGTACATCACACTTCTATTGAGGGTGAGGGCTTCAGGACACTTGCAGAAGGCGACAACGTTGAGTTTGAAATTGTCCAGGGTGATAAAGGCAACAAAGCTGAAAAAGTTAAAAAAGTATAGATTTTTTAACGCGCTCCCACGTATTTTGAATCTTGAGAGATAATAGACTGCTGTTGATTGGGAATATGGAATTTCTACCTGTGCTTAGGAGATGACTTTTATCTCGTAACCCCCGATACCTTAAAAAGATATCGGGGGGGATTTTTATGTTGAAATAATGGCGGTTTATACCCGGGTTAAATGAATTGGTTAAATGAATCCGAGATTGAATATAAAAACCGGTTAAGCTCTTATTCTATTACACTCATATTCTTGATAGTTATTTCATCAATTGGCACATTTTCGAACATACCGTGGCGATGTGTCCTGGTTCTTCCAATGGTATCAACCACATCCATACCATCTATAACCTCACCAAAAACAGCGTAACCAAAACCGCTTGACGAGTTGTCCTTGTGGTTGAGGAAATCATTATTTACTAAATTGATAAAAAACTGTCCCGTGGCACTATTAATAACATTTGTTCTCGCCATGGCGAGTGTGCCTCTCTTGTTATTTACTCCTCTACGTGCTTCGTTTTTAATGGGATCCTTTACAGGTTTTTGATTCATTTTAGAATCAAAACCACCGCCCTGAATCATAAAATTAGGGATTACTCTATGGAAAATCAAATTATTGTAAAAACCATCAGATACATATGATAAAAAGTTTTGGACAGTAATTGGGGCTTCCTTCTCGTACAATTCAATAGTTATATTTCCCTTTGATGTTTCCATTAAAACCTTAGGATTAGCGTATGCAGAATTAAGTTGCATACAAACGAAACTAATCAGTATGAACGCAAAGAGGGAGGCTGTTGTTTTATTAAAAAATCGTTTATGCATCTGTTATTCTCCTAATAATTATTCGTAATAATTTTAAAATAAAATCTCAATAAGCGGAGGAACATGTTTGTTACAACCCGGTTTTACTTCCCGCAAAGAGTGTATTCACGTCAGGTATTTCCTGCAAATTGAGATTTCAGCTTGCATCCATTTAATCATAGAAACATGGATAATTCAATGACTTTATCCTTTTCGTTAATAGGTAGATATTTATGAGATTCAAATTTGTTTTCAAAGTAAATGCTGGTATGATTACAGGGCATTAATAAAACCTTTTTGACTAATCCTGGACAATTGCATAAATTACAACCTAAAAAGATATTCATAGAAAAAGACGTTGTTAATTCTCCCGTTACCAGGCAGATACTCGATAAGTTGCCGGATATAACTGTTGAATATATTGATGATTATAGAAGTATCAAGGTCGATGGGAGAACAACTGATGATGTTTTCAAAAAGAGTAAGGAGTGCCTGGCGATAGCCGGTAAAAAGGGTGAACTTGTTAAGCAGTTCAGGTGCAGGGATGGCATAGTGGGGGATACGGAATATTTTATCAGTCATGGTAATAATTGCAGTTTTGATTGCGATTACTGTTTTCTACAGTGCTACTTCGATAACGCGGTACCCACAGTATTTGTAAATCATGATGAGATGCTGGATGATATAAAAGACGTTTTACTTGCGGCAGGCGATAAAAAGATAGTATTCCATGCCGGTGAATTGTGTGATGCCATGGCCTTTGACGATCTTACCGGCTTGTCCTGTAAACTCATTCCGCTGTTTTCTGAGTACCCCAATGCAAGGTTGGAACTCAGAACCAAAACCACTACCGTAGAGAATTTATTAAATATAAAAGCAGCGGATAACATTGTGGTTTCATGGACTTTCAGCCCGCAAGTAATTGTTGATACTCATGAGCACAAAACACCGTCACTGGAACAACGTATAAGAGCGGCGGAAGATGTGCAAGCTGCAGGTTATAATGTTGGAATATGCCTGGACCCGATAATACTGTGTGACGACTGGTTTGATCACTACAAAACTATGCTTGAGATCCTTTTCGAAAGATTGAATATAGAGATGGTTAAGTTCATAAGCCTTGGTGGTTTTAGGTATCTGTCGTCTTTGACGAGAGTAATTAGAGAAAGAGACCCGCAAACAAATCTCCTGCTGGGTGAATTTGTGCCATGCGTTGATGGAAAATACCGTTACTTCAGACCAACCAGAGCGGAAGCATATAAGGAGATAGGGAAGGTGATAAGAGAACTGGCTAAAGATGTTAAAATTTCACTCTGCATGGAAACGCCTGAAGTCTGGAATTCGGTGAAAGATGTTTTGAGATAAGTAAGGGAGCATTCCCATTTTATTGTATATAAAAGAGGTGGATTCACTTCGTTTAATCCACCCTACCTCGCACCATACGTTTGCTTATTTGTGGGTGGATTAAGGCCGGAGGCCGAATCCACGTATTCATGGGTATAATACCTGATTTACAAAAAATTGGGAATGCTCCCGATAAGTAATCAGTTTAAGAATTAACAAAAGATATGAGTGAACCGTTTCCAATAATTGAAGATGTTGGTTGGTATTAATCATGCAATTTCTAAAATGTAAAAAAGTTTTATATGTCTAAATTTTACAATTCAATTGGTATATGTTATCAGATAAAGAGTACCTGTTAAAACTTGCGAAAGCGCGTATGCCGTCTGGTAGGTATAAGGATATGTTACTGCTCGATCTGCCTGAATGGTATATAGTATGGTCTGTGAATAAGGGGCTTCCGGAAGGCGAACTCGGTGATATGCTAAAATGCGTTTATGAAATCAAACTGAATGGATTAGAGTACCTGTTTAAACCGCTGCGTTAGCTCATAGGGACAAGACTGCCCTCATTATCAAATGCTTAATCACTATTCAAGCCGTGACATAAATAAAGAATACAGCTTACTCATCCTTTTGAATATAAGTATGAATAATTTTTTCTATTTCTTGATTTTCTGCCAGTTCTAACAACGTGCGGTTGACATCTAAAATAAACCGTGAATTTACTGGAAAAGCAAAACCATAACCTTGTTTATAATATTCAGCTTTACTGATATATAGATTCTCTTTTTTATTATCTTTTAAAAAGTACAGTAATTGAGGACGATCAAAAATCACGGCATCCACATCATTACTTTCCAGTTTTTCAATAGCTTCGTCTAAATTATTAACACTAATAACTTTGGCTTTCGTTTTGCTTAAAAATTCTTCCGAAGGCGAACCTGAAATCGTCGCGGCTTTTCGGCCTGAAAGCTGTTCGATGCTTGAAACGGTTGTAGATCCGATGGTAGAAAGTGTCAGGGTGCTTGCAATTCCAGCTACCATAGATGTGGCAAAAATTATAGATATAACTATCCACAATCCCGTTATTATCCTACCCATTAACGTTACAGGTGCTTTATCACCATAGCCCGTTGTGCTCATAGTTACAATAGCCAACCACATTCCCGCTCCGATACCTTTTAGTGGATCGTGCGGAAACTGTTCCGGTGATTTTTTATGCTCGGCTAACCAAAGAAATGAACCTACAATAGCAAGTATTAGTAAAAAAATCCCGACAGCCATTAATAATTTAATACTGAAAAGCGGTTTGATTGTTTGCCAAATGCTATGATTATCAATTCGGGAAATAATGGAGATACTTGAGTTGTAGAAAGGTTGCGAAAATTGCATGGATTCCAAACGCCTGGCCGTAATACTGATTGGTCCTACCACTAAATCTACATTGCCTTTGCTTAGAGCATCATTTACATTTTTAAATGATACATACTCGTAGCTCCACGATTTTTTTTTTGCAATTTTCTCCCAAATATCCAGAGAAATCCCGGTCTTGGATTCATCAAACACAAAAGGCTTACTTCCGGCAATGCCAACGCGTAATGTTTCTGTCTGCACACCTGCTGTTTCCGTTTGCGCCATGATTGGATTAGCGCAAAAAATAAGGGTTAAAAATAAAAAAAATGGTTTCAATAAAGATTTAATCATCATAGTCTTTAATTTGTCGTTAATTATTTTTTAAGTTTAATTTTCAAAATATTCAGCAGTGTCCGGTTAGGTTTTTGCGTAAGCTGCATTTATTGTCCCAAACCTGTCATTCCCGCATTCTTTTAGCGGGAATTTAGTTTGAACCGACCTTTTAGATACCCGATAAAGGCATTCGGGTATGACAAAAACAGCATAAGCAAAAACCTAACCGGATGGCGCTGCAAAATATTCATCTATTTTTTATTTTATTTGGACGATTGCAGGTAACGTGTTCGTGTATGGTTTCGTTGTGTTGAGCACTAGATAAATAGGGATTTATTTATTGGATTTACGTGGTCTTCCCCGCGGTAAGGCCCTTAGCCTCCTTCCGAATAACTTTTCAAGCCTTTTCAAAAATCTGTCATTACCGCACGGCCTACCTGTCATTGAACACCTCCTTATATTCTCAATGACTTGTTCATCATCCTTTTCTTTTAAATATTCTGACCAATCTTCTATCTCTTTATCAAGATAACAATCGTGAGATAAAATAGTATTCTGTTCCTTGTTTATATGACTATTTGCGCTAGACCATTTATATCTGTGCGGCTTTCTTACTATTCCGGCTCGAACTGGGTTATTTTCTACATATCGAACAGCCGAATATAAATGACTTTTATCAAGTATGGTTGAGTAAAATCTTCCCTGCCAGAGGTGTCCTTTCAATTTCCTTTTGTGATTGAGATATTGTGAGTATCTCATGTGTAGTGTATTAAATGTGCGAGCAAGTGAATCCTCTTTCTCAGGTACACAAACAAAATGGACATGATTAGTCATAAGGCAGTATGCCCAAATTTTTAAAGCGTATTTTTTGCCGTATTCCTGCAACCATTGAAGATATTGACCGAAATCATCTCCATCATCAAAAACCGGCTGTTGATAGTTTCCCCTTTGGGTTACATGATGTGGATAACCAGGGGCGACAGTTCTCGCAATTCGCGACATAAATGAAGAATATAGCTTACTTATTTAGTTTGTCAACAACAAATAGTCGCTGTCCCTGTTTTTTCCCTTGAGACATGCTGGCTAAAAGGGAAATGTATTCTCATTTTTTTTAAAAGACATGCTGAAAACTCCAAATGATAAACTCCATAAAATAAAACAACAGAGTTGCTACTGAAACCATGATTCATATATACCCAGCTTAACTGTTATCACTATACCATCGCTTTGCACAGGACTTGAGACATTTTGAAAATAATATTGCACCAACAATATTCAGAAAGTTTATTAATATCGATTAATATGCTCGGGCAAGTGGTTTATGATGATAACAAGTTTTTGGTGAAAATAAGAAGAAGAGCTCATACTCCAATTCTCAAAGGAGTAGAAAAATTACAAACCCATTTCTCTGTTCCATGGCTTGATGGAAAACCTATGGAAATCGAGTGGACTGCGTAATGGGGTAGCATTATGGCGGTTTTATTACTTGTGGAAATCGGTGTACAATATGTGCTTGTTTGTTTTAAAAAAAACTGGTTAGAGTTTAAGAAGAGCTAATAATTCATTTACTTCGGATCTGACAAGAGTTTCAACGTTGAAGACAGGTTCATTTTCCTGAAAGAGATCTGTATATTTTCGTGCCATCACTTCTAAGGGGCTTTTCCAATATCCAAATTTCAATAGCCCTATGCCATAGACCATTAAGAATGTATCAACACCTAAAATTTGCCACTGGACAATATGCACAAGTTCATGGAAATGTAGCTCAGGTCTTTTTGCAGCGACCTTTCGAAGAAAACATGTGTTTAGTAAAGTAATGCCATCATACTCTTTAGGATCTTTCTCGAAATTAACTAATTCTGAAATTCCTATAGAAGATAGGGGAGGGACAGGAACTTTGTCCATTTCAACAATTTTTGCTGAACTAAGAGTTTCTTCTAAAAAATATTGGGATAAATTACGAAGGGAGTAACTGCTCGTAGTCCTTGCCTCATTCTGGTATTGAGCAACGGTTTCATCAACCCACTCTCGAACAAGAGGGAGTTTTTCCTTAAATTTCAATAAAATATCCATTATTCAATAATCTGGTATTGGGCAAGAAATTTTCCGCTTTGACATGGAGCTGCGTAAATCTTTTTCAGCCCTTTTATTTGTTTTCTCTCTTCCCATGTCTGGATAATATGTTTTGCAACATAGTTCATATGACGAACATTATAGCTTTTTAACGGTATTGCAAACCGTAACATGCTGATTCCCTTCTCATCTTGCCCTGTTGTTATCAAATTCTCACTACCGAGAATACCTGATTTCAGATAAAGATGGACAAGGAAGGATTTCTCAGGAAATTGATCAGGGGCGATGTATTCGGAAAGTTGATGTGTATCTATAAAAACTGCACATCCAGCAGAAGGTCTAACGACAGGAACACCCGCTTCTTCAAGTTTTTTCCACAGATAAAATGATTTATTTACGCGGTCATTAATAATGCGTTCATTTTTGAATGGGTATTGGATGGCCGCATTTAGTTTTCCCTTAGCCCTAACTGAAAGCCCATCTCCATACACCATAACAACATCCATAAACTGATTATGTAGTTGTTCGTTATTAGTTGCAATAAACCCTCCGGTATCAACATAATAATTTTTTGACGCACTCATCACACAACCATCTGTGTATGAGCAGAACTCTAAGACAATCTCTTTAAGTGATTTTTGAGAATAAGTTTGTTCTCTTTCCCGGATCAAACAGGCATTATCAAGCAATCTACATGCATCTAGTATTAAAGGGATGTTGTGTTCTTTGGCAATACGATGGGCCTTTTTAATATTTTCCATTGAGACAGGGTGTCCTCCGGAGGCGTTCACAGCAGTCTCTATCAGTATATAAGGGATCTTTTCTTTCCCATGCTTCCGAATTACTCCTTCTAATTGTTCAGTATCAATGTTTCCTTTAAAAGGCGAGTCATTATTAAGATCGTAGGCTTCGACTACAGGTATCTCTATGAGTCTAGCCCCAGCCAATATCTGGTGATAGCGAGTTGATATAAAAAGAAGGTTATTTGGGATAACCATTTCAGGTTTAACAAGAACCTTGGCCAGAATCAACTCTGCACTGCGTCCCTGGGAAACAGGAAGGGAGTAGCGATATCCAAATAATTGACTAAAGGTATCTGCTAAGGATATAAACGAAGACTCGAAGGCACTTTTGGATTGAAAATCACGTTGTGGAAGGGCACGTTCCTTGAACGAATCTGTGATTAAATCAACATAAGTCATCTGGTTTGTCACCATATCGGTATTGTAATGGACTCCTTGAAGGATCTCTTTACGCAGACGAAAAGAGTAACGTACAAACGGTCTAATTAATCCAAGGCGATGAAGACGTAAAAAGACCTTCTCGGCATTAGTTTTCTCACCCATCGACATTGCCCTGTTGGCTCCTTATTTCATGATTAATTCCATCATAGACTGCAAAGTTAGGCGCTAAAGCAATTTTACCCCAATTCAAAATAATCTTAAATGCTTCCAATGCCATCATCACACATGTCATCCAAACCATGGGGGCCAGGGTTGTTCCTTCGCCTTTTTCTTGAAGCCGCTTGGCGGCGGATTCAGGATAATGCTGTGTTAGTCCGTCTATTGTTTGCAAAGATAAAACAGATTGAAACATCAACTCTCGGGCCTCTTCTTCTATAATGCTGGAGATCTCCCTTCCAATTGTTGGGAATTTATACACCTCCTCCACCGATGGGGTTTGATCTGTAAATACCCTGACATTACCAAAAACAACGGCCCAACCCTCAACCAGAGGAATATTTAATCTTCTTGCAGCCCGGCTTATTATAAGGACAGGTAAAATAGAGTCAATAGATAGGGCTACAACATCGACACCCTCAAGAAACTTGTCTACGTTTTCTTCAGTAATTTCTAGTTCTTTAATTATTTTAATATCAGGATTAATTTTTTTGAGATATTCTTCCGTCACATCAATTTTATAACGGTCATTCGTGTCATTAAAAGAGTATATCTGACGGTTCAAATTCGTTGGTTCAAATTTCCCATTATCAAGTAATTTAATGGACTCAATACCAGTCCGTACTAATATTTCTGAAATCACACCGCCTAATCCTCCAACTCCGCATACAGCAACACAAGATCCCTTTAATTTATCCTGTTGCTCTTCATTCAAAAGTCCGATGTTTCGGTTTGCAATATTTTTGTAATAATCCGACCACATAAAATTTCTCCTTTTTTATTTTTTCATGTTCATGATAATTTGTTCAAGATTCAGGTCTTCTTCTGTGGATTCATAATTCATAAAGATCTCGAAATTCTTATGAAAAATGCCTTCTAAAACGTCTTCAGTTAAATCTAAGTTCTTTAAACACTCCACAAAATCCTTCATTTGATGGATCACGCCGGCATATGGCATGGGATAGTCAGTTCCAAATATGACTTTATTTGGCCCCAATCGTGTAATAAGATCCAACGTAAGGATTTCTTTAATTTCATAAAGATATGCAGAAGTATCAATATAAACATTAGGGTTTTTTTCAACCACCATAAATGCTTCTTTGTGGGCAAGTGTTCCGAGATGAGTTAACATAATTCTTAATTCTGGAAATTCAACTGACACATCATCTATAAGAAGAGGGTTCGCCTGAGAAAGGCGCGACAAACTTCCAAATGGAGTCGTCCCAACATGAAATACAACCGGGATTTTTAGTTCAAGTGCCTTTTCATAAATCGGAAAAACGGCCTCATCATTAGGGAAAAAATTTTGTAAAGGGGGGTGCAGTTTTAGCCCAAGCAGTCCCCGTTCATTAATCGCCTTATCAAGTCGTTCAACGGCATTCGCGCCATTAGGGTTTACGGAGGCAAATCCCATAAGACGATCAGGGAACTGGGCGCAGAGGGACTGAACATATTCGTTTGAGGCATAAACGATAGGGGCATCCACAGCGTAAAGAACAGATTTTGAAATACCTGCTTCATCCATCTGTGCTATTAAGGTTTGTGGAGAAAGAAGTGGAAGCGTGGCCTCTAAATCCTGCAAAACGGATATACCTCCAGGGATTTTAAGACCGGCATTTTTTTGCATCATTTTTTCCAGTTCAATCATATGAACATGCGCGTTCACAATTTCCATAATATTCTCCTATTTTTTAAAAATTGAAATTCTAACCTTTCTAAATGCATGTGAATTTTCTTTCGTAGTCTAATTTCATTCCATATGGGAAATCATGGTAATGGTAACATTGGATTTCGATATCGGTATCTACATATTTCAAAAGGGCCTTAGTAAATTTTTTCTTTAATTTTTCCGTTTGTTTAACACCTTTTTTTAATTGTATTTCAATTTTTCCTTCATTGTCATTCTTGAGACTCAACTTGAAATAACCTGTCGTTGAAGAGGCTACTTGGAAATCACTGTACAATCCCTCTTTGATTTCTTCAGGAGTTACATTCTTCCCATGAACAGTTATGAACCTGTCTGCTCTTCCAGCAATACTTACTAAAGGTAGTTTGAGTTCTGGAATAAGATGTGGGTAGCCTTCTTCAGTTAATACCTTTTTGACAAATTCATAAGATCGTATATAACCTTGATCTTGACTGTTATATCGAATCAAAGGTACAAAATTATCAGGGTTAAGCATGGTAAAAACGAGCTCATTACTCTGAGTAGTTTCAAGAAAAATTTTATGTGGATAATAGTGGAAGATGAGGGGAGCTATTTTTGTGTCTTTTCCTAAAAACTTCTCTCTTAAACGTGCATTTTTTTGTAATTCCTGACGTAAACGAACGGTAAAAATACTTTCATGGAAGAGGCTCAAATCCAATTCAGCAATACCCATGTTTGCTACAAACAAACCGTTATCAGGACAATTAAAGTCAATTCCTAAAAGGTCTGCTAAATATAAACGAAAGTTTTCAGAGAACCAATCTTGTCCCGCAATAAGGCTTACCGGCATACCCTTCCAAACTATACCTTGTTCTATGCCTTCTTCAATGATTTTTTTTAAAAAGTGAGGGTCACCCAAAATAAGAAACTGATCAAAATATGGATGGAATTTCTTAAGGATCGCCAGGGCCATATCGCTTCTTACACTGGTTTCAGCTATAGGTAAGCTGGTAGGAACCTTAACACCCATAGGGACACAATTAATCAAAAAGGTCTTTTTTTTAGAAATCTTAAAAATATAATCTAGAATTGTATCAATTGAAAAAACAATTTGATTTTGATTCTCAGCCGTGCTCATGCCAAATGAAAAAACTCCAGAAAATCCTGAACTGGTAACCGCTAATTTTAAAGATTGGATGTTCTTATCAACGCATAGTTCAGCCATAGATGTGTCGACAAAGAAATCTTTTTTTGTAAAAACCGGTACATTTTTTTGGAAATCCTCAATGGTGTTAATATCTTTATAGTTAATTCCATTGTTACTTAAAAGTTTTGAGTAAGCAGGCATCCTTGTCGCTGCTCTTCTAAAAGCGGGAATTAGTTTTTTTTCTCCGTATGCTTTTATTTTATCAGGCGGAGAATTTGTGAGGAGTTTGATAATTTTATTTCTTTTCCAGTCCGTGTATATTTTTTTCAATTGACGCATTTACTTTCCCTGAAAAAAGATGATAAGGGTTACGCTTAATGGGCTTAGAGAGAATAGGACAATGGCATTCAAAATTCAAGAATATTTTGAAAATATGATAGCAATTTAAGAATTGAGGGATTGAAAATATTATCTATACCATCAATCCTACCATCCTTAGCTGCCATGTTCTTTTAAGCTTTGTGTCTGTTATGTAAAGTGTCAAGCATTCTTCGTACTATTCCTACGCAAAATATAGATTAGTCTATATTATTGCTGTATTTTAGCAACGAACATACATCCTTTCTTGTGTTTAAACACAATTATCAACATCAATACCAATAAACGTATCATACGTCTTTTGGTTTAAAATATTTATGTGGCATGCTTTACCTTAATAAAATTATAGTGTAAAGGAAAGGAAAGCATAATTTCATTTTCGGGGAAAGCGTGACACTTTAACATATCATCTTTGTGTGATACCCTTTCTTGTATTCTTTCTTCTCTCGTATGGTATTCTAGCCCATAATACAGTACTTAGATACCTATCACCTGCATATGGGAAGATGGTTACAATAAGGAATTAAGCAAAAATAACTTCCATAAATACTGATATATGCTAAGATGGCGATGTGGAAAAACTACGACGTCAGATTATAGAAGGGATATCGGAGAAATATAAAGAGGTATCAAAATACCTGAATGAAAAAGGGCGAAGAATATGGGCGGCTACAGAAGCTGCAAATATTGGTTGGGGAGGAATTACTATTGTCTTTGAAGGTACAGGCATAGATCATAAGACGATACGAAAAGGTATAGCGGAGTTGAATGCAGAGAATAGGGAGATCAATCGAGTTCGCAAAAAAGGTGGCGGGCGTAAAAAGTTAAAAGACGTTGATAAGGAATTATTGAAAGACTTGGATTATTTTGTTGACCCGAACACTCGAGGAGATCCGGAATCACCATTACGATGGACATCAAAGAGCACGTATAAACTGGCAGAGGCGTTGAGGAAGAAGGGGCATAAGATAAGCCAGCGGAGTGTTTATAACTTACTGATATTTTTAGGATATACGTTACAATCAAATAAAAAGATAAGGAGGGAACAAATCATCCTGATAGAGATAAACAATTCAAGTACATTAATAAGCGAGTGAAGACTTTTCAAAGAGATAATTGTCCTACGGTATCAGTTGATACGAAAAAGAAAGAAAATATTGGAAATTATAAAAACAATGGTTGCGAATACAATCACAAGGGTGAGCCGGAAGAAGTAAATACCCATGATTTTATGAACAAGAAACTTGGTAAGGTTTCTCCGTATGGGGTCTATGACATTGGACGGAATAAAGGATGGGTGAGCGTGGGGATTAGTGGAGATACGGCTGCATTTGCTGTTAATAGCATACGAGGATGGTGGTACGAAATGGGTAAGGAGTTTATATCAAGAATCAAAAAAGATACTTATAACGGCTGATTGTGGAGGAAGCAATGGATATCGGGTCCGTCTTTGGAAAGTGGAATTACAGAAGTTGGCAAACGAATTGGGAGTTGAAATTCATGTCAGTCATTTTCCCCCTGGGACGAGTAAATGAATAAGATAGAACATAAAAATGTTTAGTTATATTTTCTCAGAATTGGCGTGGAAAACCGCTATTGACGAGAGAAACCGTTGTTAATCTTATCGCAAATACAAGAACACAAAAAGGATTAGAGATTAAATCAATGCTTGATCAAAATCAATATGAAACGGGCATTAAAATTAGTGATGAAGAAATGGCTAGATTAAATATACGAAAAGCGAAGTTTCATGGAGAATGGAAGTATAAAATTTCTCCTCTCGACAATCACAAGAATTAGGGATTTTATTTTTGCTTAATTCCTAAGCCCTTTGTCTAAACTCTTTGCAAGCTCTAACGCTGCCCACATTGCCGCACCTGAATATTGTCCCACAAATAATCCTTCTTCGATCGCAATTCTTTTTACCATCTCATAGGACTCTTCTGTGGGGTTGGTATCTTTCCATCAAGTTTTTTTTCATGATAAATACCTGGTACAAATAGAACTCCCATATGCTTCAAGCCTTCAATGAAGTGGAAATTCTGGTTCCGCGGCAATTGCCTGAATTCCAAGATTAAATTCCTTAAGTCTTTTTCCGGCACCCATTATCGTACCGCCCGTTCCAATAGAAGCGACAAAAAAATGGTTTTTTCATTAGTAAGTTCACCGGAGTTTTCAGCGTCCGTAACCATCTGAAGTGCAGGCCTGTCCTTGACATGTAAAGTCATTGATATAAAAATTTACCATTTATATATAAGTTTTTAAAGTTGGTATATTTTAAAGGTTAAATTATTAATCACCTGGCAATTATTTTGATGTTATTCAAAATAGCAAAATGTATAATGTGTTTTCTTGAGACTAGTTGCTAACAATCTTGCGTTCTTAACTGACATGCTAACACATATTAAACATGGATACTGAAGATTTTACAGATAAAGAACTCTTGGATGCATGTATTCAAGGCGATGAAAAGTCATGGGATGTGTTTGTCAATAAAAATACCAATCTGATTTACCATACTATTCGGCAAGTTCTCAATACATACGGGATCGAATTGCGCACTCAGCAGAAAAATGATATCCATAATAATCTCCTTCTTTTCTTGATTAAAGATGATTACAAGAAACTGAGACAGTATGATGGTAGAAATAGTTGTTCCGTCTCAAGCTGGCTCAGTGTTGTTACAAGTAACTTTGTGCTGAATGTCGTTAAGAAACAAAAGTCGCAAGTACCTCTTAACAGTACAACTGATAGTGTGCATGAGATAGAAGATCTTACAGAATGTCGAGAGCCGCGGCCAGATGAAGGGTTATTAATAAAAGAGTATAATGAGTTGATTAATGAATTAGTTAGTGAATTGAATGCCAATGATATGTTGTTTGTAGAGCTGTTTTACAGAAAGGGGCTTGCGCCAGAGAGTATTGCAGAAATCTTAAGTACCTCAGTTAACAATGTTTACAGCAAAAAGGCCAGAATCAAAAAAAAATTAATTAAAATTGCAAAAAAGAAAAATTTTTTGCAAGACTTTTAAGCGAATGTTGTCTACTACACTAGATAATTTTTTTAACTATTATTATGGATAATATTGATAAATTTCTAAGGAAATACTTGAAAATAAATAAGTTAGATAGTGACACTTCGCAGAGAGATGAAAGGGATTGCCCTTCTGAAGAGGTTATTGTTTGCTATCGGGACAACTTACTTCGCACTGATGAAAGAGAGACGATTGAATGGCATTTTGTTAAGTGTGATAGTTGTCTCCAGCAGGTCTTGCTGCTTTACGGTATTAGGTATGATATAAAGGGGAGTAGTACTATAGCTGCACCTGCAGAAAGCAGGGTTGAACACCGCACCTATATCAGGGTTTACCGGCGTGTTAATACATTGCTTCCTGTAGCGTTTAAGTATCATCCTAGTCATAATGGCGTCATATCTGGCAAAGCTAATATTCTGAACCTGAGTGAAGGCGGATTGTTGGTTGGTGAGATTAGTGTGTGTCATGAGGATAGTGGAGAAGACATCCTCGATCCGGTTATGGAAGGTGAGGAACTATACGATCTAAGGTTTGAGCTTTTGGGTGGCTTTGGGGCCATTCATGCAAGAGGAGACTGTGTTAGGAGTCTGAAGGCACATAGAGATGTAAGGGTTGGGATCAGGTTTAAAGATATAAAAGAGAGCGACATACGGAAGGTCAGGAGCTATGTCCAGGAGAAATCATAGCTTGTATGAGAATGCTTAGAAATAAAACAGTAAATGGTAGGCGGATTAACGGTACGGAGTGAATAATTGTTGTACGGTTTTTTATCGCGATTTTCATCGTAAAAAATAGAACATTTTTGTTCTAAAAAGATATAAAAAAATCTTGACATCGCTTATCTTTCGCGTATTATATGACTAACGTTTTATATTTTAAGCCTATATAAAGTTGATTTCTCTTAACTTACGGAATTGTAATATTTTCGGCAGTAAGCTTCATAACGTTGTGCCTGTAGGTGAAAATGGTTCTGCATTTTATTGCTTTCAGGTCTTTGTTGGTATTGCTTGGGAGCAAAAGTTGCGCCTATTCAGATAGCGCACCTAAAAAGTGAATGTTTTTTGCAATTTTGTAGTAGTTTTTAATAATAAGCATTTAAATAAATAATTATTGCAAGATTTTGGTGTAAAAGTTGTCTATTGTGGTATGCAGCTATGGTAAAAATAAATACATATTTGTAGCGATACTTGGTTATATTTTAAATTTAGAGATTTTAAATATTACAGAGTTAGGAGGTAAATTGTTATTGTGTTGTTGATGGATCTATTAAATTAGATGATATGGAAGGGGTTGTATTGTTAACACTTTTTGGAGGAATGAGAATGGGGGTGGATATGAAGAAATTAATGTTAATGGTTGTTTTGGTCCTAGGTATAGGAAGCGTATGTACTGGGAATATTGGAGCCACTCCAGTCACATGGAGTATTGTAGATCTTGAAGATTGGGGAAGGACTTACGCTTATGATACGTTTGGGCCAAATGGTGTAGATGATGGGGGAGCAGGTGATGATGCTGGTACGTATACCTCGACCAATACTCAAGGACCTTTTACCAATTGGGGTGGATTTACTCCGGCTACTGATGATATTGCTATCGGCACAAAGTTCTCGTCTGGCGTTTTAGGTATTGGTGCTCCACATGCTGACGGAAAAGAAGATTCATGGGGGGTTGCCCAAGTCGATCAAATTCAGGATGCTAATACTTCAGCTATCTTATGGGACAAGGATGCACTTGGAGCTACTTATGAGTTGACCATAATGTATGACGGATTCGATGATAATTATCTGATTGATCCTAATCTGGTAGGCAAGACAAATATATTGTCAAAAGGCGGAGTAGTTAACATCTACAAGGACTTCGCTAAGGACTATATTGCTGGTATGAATACGGGTTTGGCTGGTAGAACAGGTCAATCTTCATTTACAGGAGCTACAGAAGGGGAATTGGTTTTGTCGTTGATACCTACGGCTAGACCGCTTGATTTAAGTTTGGACACCCTGTTTAATTTTCACACTAACAATGGATCTGGTGAAATTTTCCTTGATGTGGTAGGTGGCTCTTGGCTTAGTCTATATAACACCAATACTCTTCAATTCGGTTCCGACTTCCACATGGTCTTTTCTGCTAATGATGACGGAAATCCTAATTTGTTAGTTTCAGGTGCTGGTGTCGCAGACGCCAATATCGTTCCAGAACCAACAACAGTAGCACTGCTTGGTATAGGCCTATTAGGAATGATAGGTATCGCAAGTAGGAAGCGGGTGAAGGCGGGAAAGAATAAATAGAGAAGTAGTTGGGACTTTTGTTTTGACTTATTAAAAGAGGCGGGGAAATTTATTTTCCCGCCTCTTTTTTGTGACTGCTTCATGATTAGATGTATTTAAACTTCATTTCATAGTCTAATCCCATTCCAAAATGGAAATTTGTATAGGAAATGGCGAATCATGGAGTAGCTTCTCTTTTGTTACAGGATCTTCATTCATTAATCTCCTTAAGGTCAATGTCTCTTTGCTTTCGAAGAAAACATTTAAACCCAATCCAGATAAACCCATAGACGAAAAAATAGAACCAGTTTTGGAATCATTAAAGTCTGTACATAGAATATTGGCTAAATATGTGCGTAGATTTTCCGGTAGGTAAATGCCACCCAAAACAAGATGGACTCTTAATTCCTTAAAGTTGATTCCTTTATTTTGTCCCTCTTCAATGGAGTTTTTGATGAAGTGATTATCTCCAATGATGATAGTTTGATCAAACTCATGTGAAAGTGTAGTCAATAGATAAATAAGTGAATCAGTCCGTGACCCTATTTCGGCAACGGTTACGCCGGCAGTAGACGCTTTAACTGCTTGCGGAAGACAATTAAGAATAAGCGATCTGTTTTCAAGAATGTCGAAATAATAATCCAATAAGATATCCAGAAATTGACTGCTTCTTTTTACAGCGTTTTGTGTGTTCAAGCCGAAAGAGAATGTTCCGGATGCTCCGGAAGAGAGCAGGCCGATTGGTTCGATCTTTTTTAACTTTTTTCTTAGAAGAACCATTTTAGTTGAAAATAATATGCATTTTCGTAAACGTCAAATTCGCTGCTGGTTTCAAATAAACTTTCTGTTTCACCACCCGCATAAATTTGCGCTCCTAAAGTAATATCTACATTTGAACGTACATTGTATTTGATTTCCGGGTTAACAGAAGCACTGTTGCCATCCCAATCGTAAATGAAGGTATTCTGCAGCTTAATCAGCGGCGTTAATTCATAGCTTGCCAAAATGCTGGATAAATGTTTTTGCAATGAGATGATCTGTCTGTTCCTGAGACTGGAGAATGTATAAAAAAAGGGATTTTTCTCCTCATGTCCGCCATTATAAAATTGTTCGAAAAGTAAATATACTGTATTAGAAAAATTGTAGTCCATGCCCACTGCCATACGTGGATAGGCACTGTTATTATCAAAGTGTGCCTTTGAATATGAAATTTCACCCCTGAGTCCGGCATCCTTAATATAGCCGTCAAATGAGAAACCTACGGTTTTCTGCTTATTTGCTGATGCGACAATTAAAGACAGATCATATGTTGAAAGCTTACAATAACCTTTTAGTCCAACGGCGGTTGTTTCTGAATCTTTGCCCTGTGAATATACTAAGTTTATCCCCGAGAAAGAATCGGGAGAGTAGTTAAGATTGACAGCATCGACTCCCATTCTTTCTTCTGGTTCGAGGTCTGTAAGTCTGATCGAGTTGAACATATCCAAAGGGCTGTAAAAACGCATCTTACCCCAGTCTACCGCCTGTTTTCCAATTATAGCCTGGAAGTCAGATTTATAATATTTAATAGAAGCACGATGGATAGTGTGCTTAATATACAAATGATCTTTTTCTACGGTGACTTTGTCTAAGTCCAGAAATGCAGTTCTATTTTGCCTTCTTGAATCGACAAAAGCAAAGTCAGGTTTGTCTGCAAAATCGTGATTGAGTACTTCGTTATCTACTGTTAAATTGAATTGCCAGGGAGCTATTTTTTTTTTAAATTCCAACCGTAACCGCTGCGTATTGGCAAAAAAGTTCTGTTTAGTAACGTTGGATTTTGTGGATACGAAGAGCTCCTTGTAGTAGCCACCTATATTGAGTTTGTTTTCTTCACAAACGCCACAGGATTGAAAGAGTGAGAATATTATGGTAACGGCAGTGATGAATAAGGGGGTCTTCATGTAGCGATTTTTCCATCTTTCAAGAGTATCAGTTTCCGTGCTTTACTCATGATCATTTGATCATGTGTTGAGAATACAAATGTAATGCCCTTTTCTTCATTCAATTCCTTCATTAAATCCAGTAAGTTTTCCGCAGTTTTAGAGTCAAGATTCGCAGTTGGTTCATCAGCCATAACGACTTTAGGTTCCGCTACGATGGCCCTGGCGACAGCCACGCGTTGTTGCTGTCCTCCGCTCATTTCATTAGGGAATCGGTGAATATATGGTTCCAGCCCTACACGTTTCAGAATTTCAATAGATTTTTTCCGCCTTATCTGGTTGGAGATACCTTGAAGGAGCATGACATATTCTACATTTTCAATGGCAGTTAAAGTGTTTATAAGATTGTATGCCTGAAAGACATATCCAATCTCTTCTAGTCTGAAAAGGGCGAGTTTGTTCAAAGGGATCTTTGTGATATCTATATTCTCGTAAAATATGGAACCCCTGGTCGGAGAATCCAAGGCACCAATAAGGTTTAATAGCGTGCTTTTCCCTGATCCGGATGGTCCTGCAATAGCTGTAAAGTCACCTTTTTCTATGCTGAGATTAACACCTCCCAGCGCCTCTGTCATTATGTTTTTACCACTGGAATATGTTTTGTATAAATTGTTAATTTTTATTAATGACATTTAATTTCTACAAAAATGGTCTGAAAAGTTAAGCCTTCGGCAAATACTTTTAACCGCGAAATACACGAAAAGACGCTAAAATATCTTTTTCGCGTTATTTCGTGGTTGCTTTTGAAATTCTTCATATGATAATAGCACCTTCCGGGCGGACTTCGATTGATAACCGATGACCCTGGAACGACCCAATTGTCATGCCAGGATTTAGCATGACAGAAAGCGAAGGGCTCTGTCAGCATGGTAACTCTTCAAACTTTTTATAATTCCCCCAATTCTCTCAATCCCTGAATTCCTAAATTACACCTAAATGCTCCGTATCGCTTCGACAGGTTTTAAATTTGCAGCATGCCACGCAGGATAAATTGAGACAAGAATACTTGTTACGAGTACTAACGCAATCGAGATGATAATATGGTCGGTTTTCGATACGGGATAAATATAAGGATCCATATAAAATGAAGTTAAAGCACTTGAGAACATTGATAAATTAATTCCGGTTTTTCCAAGCTGAAGGGTTAGCAGGATTCCTAATAACGATCCGAACAGACTTCCAATTACACCTAAAAACAGGGATTCCCACGCAACCATCGCCAGGATTTGCTTTCGTTTAGTTCCCAGTGCAAGTAGTATTCCGAATTCTCTAGTTCGTTCCAGGACACCCATAAGTACAGTGTTTAAAATTCCGATAGCCACAACGATCATAACAACTATGACAATAAGATAGATAAAACCATTGTCAAATTCAATCCATTGCTCAAGAACGGTGGATACTTCTTGCCATGGAAGAATTTCCAACTCAGAAGAGTTGAGCTTTTGACGTATGAGTGTTGATACTTTTTGGGCATCCTCAACGTTTTTAAGACGTATCGCTATTTCAGATGTTTTATCATGCATGACAAACAACTCCTCAGCGGCTTTATGTGTAATGATAACAACGCCTTTGTCTATCTCTTCTGTCCCAGTGTCGAACAATCCTTTAACATGAAATGCTCCGGCAGCGATGCTTCCATCCAACGCTTGTGACATAATAACGATCTTTTCATCTAAACCCACGTTCAGGTTCTCGGCAAGGCGAATGCCTAAAATTATTCCCTTGTCTGAACTCTCCGTTAGAAATGTGCCTTCTTTAACTTTCTTGTATATGGTACTGACTTTTTTTTCGTGTCTGGGATCAATGCCTAAAATATAAACTCCTGCAGAGTGTTCTGGTGAGCTTACCAATCCTGCGGCTTTAATACGGTATGTAAATGATTGTATATATGGGTTTTCTTTAAGCGAAGATGAAATTTTTTCAGGTTCTGTGATATATATCTCTAATTGCTCTTTTTGATGAAATCCCCTGGCGTGTATCTGTATTTGGCCAGAAACCAAGGATGTATAATTTTCTATCATCTGTTGGTGGGCACCATCTACAAATGCCCGGATAAAGATTAGTGCGCCGAGGCCAAAGCCAACTGCAGAGAGTGTGATGGCTGAGCGTTTTTTATTCCTGATGATATTACGCCATGCAATCTTTATAAAAGTAAACATTTGTTATTATTGCACACTTTTTAAATGAACCATTGAAAAAACAGCACTATCTATGGTCTGGTTGTATGTTACGTCAAGGAGTTTAATCGTTGTTGAATGTCCCTTGTTTGTCAACGATTTCATTGTCCACGTGCGAGGAACGACTCGATCAGATACCTGTCCAACATCAGAATATTCTAGGATTTTTATCGCTTTGCCTTTTTCATTATAGTATTCTTCCCTAAGAGGTACGAAATCATTTTCTCTGACCCAGTGGTATAGTTTTCCCCAGATAACGGGTGCATCAGGCTTTGGTGTAAATTCAATTTTCAAAACAGATTCACCGTTTATATCTTCACGACTGACGATTTGATGTGTGTAGTCATTGACAATACTGCTCTCTTTAACAAGATCATCATTGGCAAAATCACTTCCCATCCATGGCCGAAGCATCATGGACGGGGGGATTTTAATAGTTTTTTCAACGTTAGGCAGGTAGTTCCACATTTCATTTTTTATGCGGAGGGTGCCGATCCCAGCTTCTTTGGCAGGAGCGAGGATGCGAATGAACATTTTATCTCTACCCTGGCTGCGCACTAGTAGGGTCAATTCTCTTTCCCATCGGCTGGTAATAATTTTCATAGAGTAAGTGCCTGAGCGAGAATCACCACGCATTAGATCGTCAGAGTGCCGAACAATATCGGTGGCGTCTAATTCAGATGCATATACCCGTAAGGAACAAGCCATTACAATCAAAAGGACGATAAGTAATATTGATTTTCTCATGTGAGGAATACTACCACAGATACTTTAGAAATGCAATACTACATATATGAAGCCGTAATTCAGCAAAGTTCAACACAAAAGCTATGGGATGAGACTAGAAAATATATTCACAAAGGATATGGGAATATATCTAATAATCACTCTGTACTTCTTTGAACGATTAGATATTGTATTTGAATTACGGTAACATTCCGCATAAACGACCATCACCTGTAGTTATTCTTGCAAGTGAAGCCTGGAGCGGCAGACTCGATAAATATTAAATCGCATAGTTATTGGTGGTTGGCCTCATGCGCTTGGTGTGGTTTTTGATAGATTGTCAAATTCAAGGGGTTTTGCTCCATGATGGACAGTGAGAATCTCAACCTCTTCAGCAATTATACGATAAATAATTCTGTAGTTTCCCAATATAATTTCCCTGATATCCTCACGATTTATTTCAGGATCAACTCTGCCTGATTTTGAAAAGATTTCGAGACGATCTGTTGCTTCAAATGCTCTAATTGCAAACAACTTTGCATATTGAAGAGAGTCACGTGCAATGAAGAGGCATATAGAGTCCAAATCATCTAACGCTTGATCTGTCCATGTTACTTTAACCATTTTTCCATTCTTTTTTTCGCTTCTTCCTGAGAGATTTTTTGTCCTGAATCAGCTTGTTTAATACCTCGATCCACCTTATAAATGAGATACAATTTTTCCATAGCATCTTCAATAGAGGCATTTTGTGGAAGCTCCTGAATTGCTTTAAGTACTTGTTCTTTTGCTATCATATTTTGTTCCTCCAAATTGTTAATTACAGCAGTGTATCTCATGACGGTTAGAATAGGTGGAAAATTTTCTATGTATTGCCTTTATACAATTGAAAGCTTTCCACCTATTTTTGAACTATGTGACTAAACATGGAAAATTCAATAGGTATTTTTCCACGTGTAAAGAATAGCAACAATAGCTTAGTGGAATATGGTTCATCGGTTACTATTATTTACTGACAGAGATTCTACGAGTTTATGCGTCTGCTCCATAGTTATTACTCTACGTGAATTTACAGCTTAGGAGTTGCCATTTGCTTCATGAATTTCTTTGCATCATCCAGCATCTCTTTTGCCTGTTTCCTTGTCACTTCGGTCTTTTCGGCACCTCTTATCATCTCTGCTATTTCTTCCAGTCTATCTTTTGTGGAGAGCAAATCGATGGCAACAAATGTCTTGTTGTTCTTTACCGTTTTATCTACCTTGAAGTGTTGTTCCGCATAACTGGCTATCTGCGGCAGATGGGTAATGCAAATAACCTGATGTGACTGTGCAACAAGTTTTAGTTTTTCGCCTATGACCCTTCCCATTCGCCCTCCAATGTTTGCATCGATCTCATCGAATACAAGGACAGGAGTTTGATCTGCCAATGCCAGATGCCGTTTCAGTGCAAGCATTATTCTTGAAATTTCACCTCCTGAAGCAATTTTTCTGAGTGGTTTGAGCTCTTCTCCCGGATTAGATGAGAACATAAACTCAACGCTGTCAAATCCTGAACAGTTGGCATTTTCTAATTGAGATTGTCCGGAATCAGCATTCCCTGAAGTTGAGACGCCAATATTAAATCTTCCGTTAGCAAAGCCCAGGTCCATCAATTCCTTTTTAATAAGGGCGGAAAGTTTTTTTCCTGCTTTTTTACGGTATTGTGTCAGTTTTTTGCCAGTATTAACGACTGCTTTCTTTAATTGTTTCAATTCGGTCTCTACAATTTCAACATCTTCATTCTCCTTTAGTAATTGCTCCAGCTTGACTTTGGTTATCTCGCAGTGAGAAAGAATATCTTCAATTGAATTACCATATTTCCTCTTAAGGCTTCTAATTATTTCTACTCGCTCTTCAATCAGCTCTAATTGTCCCGGATCGTAGTCATACTTTTCAACATCATTTCTCAGTGTACTTGCAATATCTTCCAATTGATAAATAGTCTGGTTGCATACCTCTAAAGTATTTTCAAAGCTTTTATCGACATTCATTATTTTGGAAAGTTCATTTGAGATCTCTTTTAACCCGACAATTATGGAATTGTCAGATTCATATAAATTGTTAGAACATAATGACAAGGCATTTTGGATTTTCTCTGAATTTGCAAGAATATAACGTTCTGCTTCCAGGCGCTCATCTTCTTTAGGTTGTAGTCGGCAGCTTTCAATCTCATTAATCTCATAATTATAAAGATCGATCTGTTTTTTTCTTTCACCGTGCCTATCATTTAACGAGCATAACAGTTTCTCCTTTTCTAATGTTTTGCAGTAGATTTCGGAATATTCTGTTCTAAGATCGTCCAGTTTTCCAAAACTGTCAAGTATGCTGAGTTGTTGTAGTGGATTTGTTAGTGATTCATGTTCGTGTTGGCCATGTATATTTACCAAAATGTCCCCGATTTCCTTTAATAAAGAGACAGTAATTGGTTGATTGTTAAGCTTACATCTGTTTCGACCCTTCTGATCTAAATTTCTCTGTAAGATAATCTCCTCTTCACCATCATCAATTTCGTCAATATGTTCTTTGATGCATTTTCTAATCCGAACGCTTTTAATAAAGAATAATCCGCTTACAGAAACGTCCTTCTTGCCTGTCCCGACAATGTCATTTGTTGCCCGACTTCCCAGTAGGAAGTTTAACGCTCCCAGGATTAGAGATTTACCTACACCCGTTGTGCCGGTAAAAATATTTAAACCTTCATCGAATTTTATAGTAATCTCATCAATCAAGGCAAAGTTTGAAATAGAAAGTTCATTCAACATAATTTGAATTATAACAATAAAATTCTCTTTGTTTACCACAAAAAACTATTAATGGATCATGAAAAGCAGGAATATCGGATCATTATTGCGAAGATTATTATAATAAAACATTGGTTATTGTTTCAATCCTCATTCAATAAAAACACATTTATTCAATTTCATGCCTTATTTAGGATCCACGTGTCAAAACGAAATATGCAAAATTGCAAGGATTATTATTGACATAAGCAAATAATTCGTTAAATTATTCTATATTCAACACTTGTAACTCAAACTGTTGATGTGGTCGGGTACCGGCAACTATCAATTTTCTGCTCAAAGTGTTATAAAAAAAAATTCTATTGTTCTTAACAGCGTGCGATTTTAGATTCCATGGCCGATATCAAAAATTATAATAGCAGCATTCTATGTCGAATGACAAACAGTCTAGACAATCTTTAAGGAGAAATTTATGGTAAATAAAAGACCAAAAAAAGTAGAAAAAAAATCTGTACCAAAAAGGAAAAACGCTGTTAAAAAGAAAGAAACTACAGCCCAGAAGAAAAAGAGTTCTGTTAAAAAAGCAACAACCTCTAAAGTAAAAAAAACTATAACTAAAAAAGTTACAAAGAAACCAGCGGTAAAGAGTAAGTCAAAAGTATCAAATGTTAAAAAAGCGGCAACTGCTACAGTAAAAAAACAAATAACTAAAAAACCAACAGCGAAGAAAACAGCAAAAAAGAGCCTGAAAAATGTAATTGCTGATATGAATATTGATATAAAGACTACGAATGGAAGCAAAACTCAGAATGAAAAAGTGGTGAATGTTATCGATAAGCTGTCGCTAGCACAAGAACAACATTATGTTACAATAGTACCAGGCGTTTTTAGGAAAGTACCGGCTGATCAGAAAGCTGCAACACCAGTTCATAAGCAAGTGCCAATTGCAGGAATATTAAATTATTTCAAGAGAATATTTTAGAGTGTCTTCCCAAAGACGAACATGATTTACATTCTTTACTAAAAGCAATTAATATGTAAGGGCAAGAACCGGGTGTTGCACTTATTTGCTTGAAAGAATATATCTTCTTGAAATAGTTGCTTACAATAGAATCGATATCATTAATTCATACCAACAGGATCACAGTTCGACTGGCAAAATTACCATCTGGTGCAGACGATAAAAGCAACTCAAATCAGATTCAATTGCACATACCAAAGACATTTATAAGATTTCAAGAAATGTAACGCGCAAATCTCTGCCATTGCACACCTCCTCTCTCTTTTTTTAAACACTACTTCATTAATTCAATATAAAATATTACGTTTGAGCAATTCCAAAACACCATAATCCTTAGTGCGAACAGTATTGACATGCCGGTTTTTGTTAGATACACTGAAATGCTAAAGGTTATAATAAATTGAAGCAGATTGTCAGGTACATCTTGTCCATAATATTTTAAAATGCAAAACAAGGAGGTGAAGCGGTGAAATGCTATATTTGTAACAAGGAAGGGAAGGAGACTGATGCGCTCGCAATATGTATTGTCTGCGGAATAGCTGTTTGTATGGAACATCAGATTCGTGAGCAGGTGCCCGTAAAAGAGACATACAAATGGGGATTAGGGGAAGAAGAGGTAACTTTGCCAATGCCATTACCCCGTATACTATGTACCTGGTGCTATGAGGCACTTATAATTCAGAAACAGAAGTAATACTACTGATTAGAACATATTGATATTATGGACAAAAATAGTCTTTGCGAAAAACTATCTAAACATTTGAATGTAATTACTAAATGTTCAATATCAACTGAACGAGGAACAGTTCTGTTGGCAACTATCCTGGAATCACGCTATCCGTATGTATACCCGAGAGATAGTGCCTGTGCCTCTACTTTATTCAGGCAAATGGTGGAAAAAGACCTTGATCCTGATGGGACTGCCTTTAACCTTTTAAAGGGACTAGCTCAGTTTATTTCCTCTGTTCAGGATGAGAGCGGTGAATGGGTACAGCGTTATGGATTGAATGGGCAGAAGAAAGCTATTTATATTCAAGAGGACAATACGGCTTTTGGAAGCATTATCCTGGCAAATTACTTATTGACCTGTTACAACCGACAGGAAGAGCCTGCAGAGTTAGATCTCTTTATTAAAAAGATTAAAAAAGCGATTCAATTTGCCATTAAGTACTTTTATCGAGAGGAGATTTTCCTATTCTTCTCGACAACCAGCATACATGAATCAGCGATTGAAAAAGGGTATAGCATCTGGGTAAATCATGCCTACATACTCTTGTTCAATCTCATCTCTCAACTGTCTAATAAATTCAACCTGAAAGATATTTTTGGTGAGGAGCTCTCATTTAAATGCCGTTTCTGTCAATCTGTACATCGGCGCTTTATCCTCAATGAACGGTTTGTCAGGCGCATAACAAAAGACGGTACTTTTGACTTGAGACCCGATATCACAATGATGAGCCCTGTTTACTTTCAATGTAAAGAGGGCCATTGTGATGCCTGCGTCCTGGATAATAATCCGGATATAATTAAAAATTCTATCAACTTCATGGTTGATAACCTGTGGGATCCGGAACTCGGTATGTTGCAGAGATATCTTCCATTTACAGAAGATATCGAAACCCATATTCATGCAGGAAACGGGCCATGGATTCAATATACTGCAATGTTAGCTCAATATTACTATAAAGAGGGAGCGATAGAAAGGGGAGATGCCATGCTTAATCAAATTGACAAGTATCGCACTGGTGAAGGGTATATCCCTGAACATTTAAGTACGAAAAGAAGGTTTGAAGAATTTGTCCGGCTGGAGTGGGAAGTCGGGTTAGATGCTAAGAAAGAATTCCATCCTGATATCTTGATTCCCGGATTGTCCTATGATTTCATTGTAGAGGAGCTTTTTTTCATGAAGAAAAGTTACGATCAGATCAGAAAAGATATTGCTGAAGGCAAGAAAACAGTTATTCATTTTGCCGTACCACTAATGTGGTCTCATGTAGAATACGCGAGAGCTTTAATTGCCCGGTATGAGTCCATTAGTCGTAAAGACTCCCTGGTAGAATCAAAATCGAAAAGCGATTTACTGCCTTTAAAATAATTTTATTGGTCGGCAGGAAACGCCAGATAAACGCTGAATAACCAGTAATATTATTATAAAAAATCTCAGCGCCATCCGGTTAGGTTTTTGCTTATGCTGTTTTTGTCATACCCGAATGCCTTTATCGGGTATCTAAAAGGTCGGTTCAAACTAGATTCCCGCTAAAAGAATGCGGGAATGACAGGTTTGGGACAATAAATGCAGCTTACGCAAAAACCTAACCGGACACTGCTGAAAAAATCTAAGTCTGTGCTTTACCGTAAAAATTATGAATGACAAATAGATTAGTTATTTTTATCTTTGAAATCATCATCTTGAAGAACTACATTAATTTTGGATAAAAGATCATGGCAAAATTTTTTTTCTAATTCGCTTTTGCTTAGAATAGTTGAAAGCGTTATGGTCTCTTCCTTGTCCAATCCAATTGTAACTTCCGGCAAAACTCTTTTCCTGTCAACAACTCTCATAATAAATACTCCTTCTCTTTTTTAAAGGGTAAGTCAGATCAACTATTGTACAATTTCTATTTGCTACATCCTCAAGACTGGTAGAAGAGATTGCAGTATAACTATGACACGATGAAAACAATATCATTAATCATTATTTGCTTTAATAAATGACAAGTTTACAACATACTGTTGATCCGACAAAACAGATACAAGGCGAAATCCAATACAAATTTTTATAAGCTCGGATTCTAATAAATTTTCTAATTTAAGGCAAGTGTCCAATGATTTATTTATATTGACCCTCTCATATATAGCTGTTAAAATCACAAATTAAAATCTGGTAAAGGTCGAAGGAAAGGAGTCTTACATCGTAATTATGCAAAAAAACAGTCTATCAAAAAGCATAATATTGCTTATTATTTCTGTTTCAGCTCTTGTAATTAACGGTTGTCTGGCTACGAAAAAATCAGGTGAGTTCGTTGAGTCATTAAGAAATCCCACTTCCTTTCCAGAGATATTTTTACCAGAAATTAAGTGTATTGATGATATTGTTGATGAAAAAAGCCTGGCAGAAGGCGAGAACGTTAAGGTTATTCCACTGGGTCAAGACAAAAGTACCAGCGTATACCTTTTTCAGATTAGACAAGGGGCAGAAATGGAGACTCATTCTCATAAAGCTCATGATGAGATTTTATATATCAAGCAGGGGAGTGGCATATTAGCGCTCAATGGTGCGCGTCATATTGTAAAAGAAGGTATGGTTGTGATGATCCCAAGGCACACTGTACATAAATATATGAATACCGGGAGTGAGACCAGTACTACCATTTCAATGTTTTCTCCTCCTTTTGATGGCAAAGATATAAAAGTATTTAAAAACCAGGCAGATTACACAAGAAAGAAAAAGACGGTATACGACAAGTTAATGAAAAAGTCTGTGAAGGAATTAAAAAAAGAAAAGGGAGAGGGAGAAGAGAGAAAATGGTTCGGTTTACGGAAAAAGGATGAAGAAGGGCCAGACTCCGGTGAAGGCGAAGAGGATAGCTACATTCCGGAGGAGCAGAAGATACTGATACTAACTGATGAAGGAAGAGAGAAAATCAGGGAAGCACGAAAGAAAGTTAATGCAGAAGAAAAAATGATTATCGACAAAATTGTCCTCGATGAAAAACTAATGACCCTGCAAAGGTTACATATTGATGGGTTGATCAGTGATGAGGAGTTTGAGAAAACAAAGGCAGAAATAATCGAGGAAAGTGGATTGTCTGATTGAAGATTATACTGACAAATGATGATGGAATATACTCGCCAGGCATCCTGGAACTGAAGAAGGCCATGGCAGTATTAGGGTCTGTTACCGTAGTTGCACCGGACGTGCAGCAGAGCGGTGTAGGGCATTCAATTACATTTAGTCATCCCCTGAGAGTGAGAAATGTATATGCCAATGGCGATTTCATTGGCTATGGAATAGACGGTTCCCCGGCAGATTGTGTCAAGCTTGCGGTTAGAGAAATATTGAAGCAGAGATCTCAGTTGCTGGTTTCCGGTATAAATATTGGCGCTAATGTCGGGATTAACGTGCTATATTCCGGAACAGTTGCTGCGGCAATCGAAGGTGCGCTTTTAGGTATTCCTTCTATCGCGATCTCTCTGGAGATGTCAGAATCAGCACCTGATGTCAGTGGTGCAGCTGAGACAGCAAAAAATATTATTTCTCTTATCATGAAGAAGAAATTGCCGAGAGGTACGCTGCTCAATGTAAACATACCTAATATAGCAAAGGACAAGATTAAGGGAATAAAGATAACGAAACAATTCTCCGGTGATTTTGAAGAACACTATGAGAAACGGACTGATCCACGCGGCATTGCATATTACTGGTTGGCCGGCACCGGCTGGCCAAAGGAAGATGTAATTGGTACTGATATGCATGCACTTAAAGACGGCTACATCTCAATAACCCCGCTCAGATATGATCTGACAGACAATGCGTTCCTTACCGGGCTGGAGTCATGGGGATGGAATGCATAGTAGTTCCGGTGATTAAGAAAAGAGTAACAAAAGACATTTGTCATTAATCTTCAATATCTAAAAATTGATGTCTTTTGAATATCAGATATTTTTTACGTCTTAATTCAATGACAATTGGAATATAAAATGACTGAGGTTAAAAGATTATCTTTTTTTGAAAAATACCTGACACTCTGGGTTATGCTATGTATAGGCGCGGGAATCGGACTGGGAGAAGCAATGCCGGATATTGCCTTTAAGCTGGATTCTCTTTCAATATACCGCGTATCCATACCTATTGCCGTATGCCTGTTCTTTATGATGTATCCAATCATGGTGAAGATAGATTTTGCGGAGGTGTTAAAAGTAGCAAAAACGCCCAAAGCCGTCGGGCTTACTCTCTTTATTAATTGGGCAATCAAACCGTTTACCATGTTTCTCATCGCCTGGTTTTTCCTGGGCTATCTTTTTAAAGATTTTCTCCCTGGCACAGAGATTCTAAAGGATGGTCAGGAAGTCGAGTTATGGAGAAGTTACATCGCGGGAACAATCCTTCTGGGGATTGCCCCCTGTACGGCAATGGTTCTGATGTGGAGTTATCTGGCGAGAGGCAATGACGGCCTTACCCTGGTAATGGTCGCCATTAATTCTTTGACTATGCTTGTGCTCTACGCACCTCTTGGCGGTTTTCTGTTAGGGGTAAATGCCATGCCTATACCATGGCAGACTATACTGTTTTCAGTAGCTGTTTACGTCGCCTTGCCATTGGTGACCGGATACTTTACGCGAAAAACGATTATCAGGTTCAAGGGGCAGGAGTGGTTTAATGATAAATTCATTAATTGGCTTACGCCTGTCAGCATAATAGCGCTCTTGACAACACTGGTGCTTCTGTTCTCTTTCAAGGGTCAGATTATTGTTAATAATCCGCTAACAATACTATGGATCTCAATCCCACTATTCATCCAGACGATCTTCATTTTCAGCATAAGTTACTTCCTTCTGGCAAGGCTATTAAAGCTATCTTATCAGGACGCAGCCCCTTCGGCTTTGATTGGCGCTTCAAATCATTTTGAAGTGGCAATTGCAACATCAGCAATGCTGTTTGGGCTCTCTTCCGGAGCCGCACTGGCTACAGTAGTTGGGGTCTTGATTGAAGTCCCTTTAATGCTCACGCTTGTCTTTATCTGCAAAAGAACACCATATCTGTTTAAAGAATATACACAGTAACTACCACAATGCAGGAGAGCCAATAGAATTTAAAGATGTGGCATAATCGGTTTATTTCCGTCTTTATCATCACCCCCTTACGCATGTTAGGATAAAATCTATCAGGAATCAGGAGATATTAGAATAGTATATCAATATTGAATTTCAGAGGTTTCGAGAGCTAATTTATGTATAGACTTTAAATTTATAGTGTAGTATTATAAATAAAAAAATATAAGATTACGTACACCCTGATTCTAGCAGAGTTTGCAACTTTTTATGGAGATTGAGATGTTTAAAACAATACTTGTACCGATTGATTCTTCAGACTCAAGCCTGGTCGCAGTTGATTATGCGATTGATCTATCAAGGTTATTCAACTCAGAAATAGAAGGGCTCTCAATAATTGATATAAAAAAATTAGCCGGGCCATTTATGAGAGATTTGGGAACAAGCATTGGTGGTATGGTACCTTACGGTGATTTCCAACAGAATTTAAGAAAGTTTATGGAGGACACTGCCGAAGCGGCCCTGGATGAATTAGAGGGGAAATGCAACACTGCCAAGATTCCGTGTGCACGCACAATTAAGGAAGGGATAGTGAGTAAAGAGATAGTAGAATCTGCAAAAAGATGCGATATGATAGCAATGGGGAAATCGGGTGAACATGCGTTCTGGCTTAACGCTCTTCTAGGCTCAAACGTGGAGTCTGTTGTAAGGCAAACACATAAGCCCGTATTGATAACCCCTGAAAAATATAAGAAGATTACAAAAATACTGGTTGCGTATGATGCCAGTTCTTTCTCGACCAAGGCGTTAAAAGCAGGTGCGGAGATTGCGCAAGAAATGAAACTTCCTCTAACTGTTGTTACCGTATCTGATGATACTAAGGCCGGTGAAGATATCCTTTCTCAAGCGGATGAAAATCTGAGAGATTTCAACATTACGTATGACAAGGTTCTTAAGAGTGGCGGGACCGTGAGTGCGATTCTGGCTTTCTGCAATGAAGGTTCTTACGACTTGCTGGCAATGGGTGCCTACGGTCACTCTAAAATAAGAGAATTAATCCTTGGAAGTACGACTGTACAGATTATGAGAAAAGTAAGTTGCGCGGTGCTACTATGCAGATAAATCAGCCTGTTTTGCCGGCTAATTAATTGTATAGGGATTTCAAAGTTGCTCATTATTAAAGTAACCACAGCCTGAAAGCTGCAAACCATAAGTTAGAATCTGCCCGACTACGTCATCCGGGCGGGTTGAAAGGAGCCAGGTTAAAAATGATAACCATAAAGAAAATATTATGTCCTATCGATCATTCAGATTGCTCAAAAGAGGCTCTGAAATACGCCGTCTCATTTGCAATGAAAGAAGAAGCAAAATTGTTGCTGCTGCATATTATAGACATCCGTACTTTTAATGAGGAATTCGATACAATATCAAAACAGATACCGGATGAAGCGACATTTGAACAGTTAAGAGTAAAACTTCTTGATTGTATACCGGAGGCGATCAGAGATGATATGGATGTAGAAGGCATTGTCGTCCAGGGTATTCCTTTCGCAGAAATTATAAGCACCGCAAAGGAAAAAGAGGTTGATATGATAGTAATCGGCTCACATGGAAGAACCGGTATCTCTCATATGATGCTGGGCAGCGTGTCCGAAAAGGTTGTAAGAAAGGCTCCCTGTCCTGTGTTAACAGTCAGACAACCCGGTCATGAATTTGTCATGCCTTAGTATTTATGCTTGAGTAAGAAACTTCCTTTTACAGTACAATCTCACATGGTAAACAATGCGAGTGCACTTACCGCATTGATGAACGAAGAGTCCATGCGATTCGATTTAGTATATCAGGCAATATATACGAAGGAGAATTCAAATGATAAAATTAAAAAAAATATTATGTCCTTTTGATTTTTCAGAAAGTGCTCAAGAAGCATTAAAATATGCAATACACCTGATGATTAAGGATGATGATGCAACCCTATATCTGACCCACGTGGTGGATAGCAGGGTTTTTGATTATGGCGGCCCTGTTTATGAACAAGAACCGTTAGTCACGAAGATAGCGCTGGACCAATCAACCAGAGAGCAATTAGAGAAAAAATTGTTAGCCGAAGTCCCGGAAGAAATTCAAAACAGAGTAGAGACAATTATTTTGTTTGGAGTGCCATTTCTTGAAATTATAATGACAGCAAAGGATAAGAATATCGACTTGATAGTCATTGGCACACATGGAAGGACAGGTATTGCACATATGCTGATTGGTAGCGTTGCCGAAAAGGTAATAAGAAAGGCTCCATGCCCGGTCTTATGTGTTAAAAGTAAAAAGGAAAAGATATAGGAAACAATTATGGGAAAAAGGCCGTCCTTGATTGTTGATTTTGATGGTGTTATTTGTGAACACCGGTTTCCGGATGTTGGAGAGCCGACTGAAGGAGTTCAGAAAGCATTAGATACATTAAGAAAAGCCGGTTACCGTATTGTTATCCATTCCTGCAGAACATCATTTAAGTTTAAGAATGTACTCATTGGTGATCAGTTCGACAGAATAAGGGACTATATGAAATACTATAAACTTCCTTTTGATGATGTATGGGTACCGGACAAACCGATTGGAGTTGCCTACATTGATGATAAGGCTATGAATTTCAAAAACAATTGGGGTGAAATAACTGACAAGTTACTTTCAAGAACCAAAAAAAAATAAACGAATTAATTACATAATATTAAATTATGATTTCCGTTCAATACGTAAGCAAACACTATCTCGAACAAGTTATCTTTGACAACATCTCTTTTAACCTGAACCCCCGCGAACGCACTGCCCTGGTTGGCAGGAATGGACACGGAAAGACAACGTTATTCCGAATGCTCACAGGGCAGGAACAGTGTGATGAGGGTATCATTGCCGTTCCAAAGAACTATCGCATAGGATATTTAAGTCAGCATATTCACTTTACAAAACCAACTGTTCTTGAGGAAGGGTGCTGCAGTCTACCCGATGATCAAAAGGGTGATGACTGGAGGGTGAAGAGTGTGCTTTCCGGCCTTGGTTTTTCTGAAAATGATTTTGACCGTAATCCATCTGAATTTTCCGGTGGTTATCAAATCAGGTTGAATCTTGCAAAGGTATTAGTCTCAGACCCGAATCTCCTTTTACTTGACGAACCAACTAATTTCCTGGATATCGTTTCCATACGCTGGTTGACCGGTTTCCTGAATAACTGGAAAAATGAGATTGTCATCATTAGCCATGACAGGGGATTCACGGACAGTGTTGCGACACATACGTTAGGTATTCATCGACACAAAATTGTAAAGATCAAAGGGACCACACAAGAGTATTATGACAGGATATTAAAATCAGAGGAAATTCACGAAAAACAGCGTCTTAATGAAGACAAAAAACGTAAGCAGGCAGAAAATTTCATAAACAGTTTCAGGGCAAAGGCAAGCCATGCCAGTCTGGTACAGTCACGCGTCAAATCCCTTGAGAAACAGGAAGTGCTGAATAAACTTGAAAAAATATCCACACTCTCATTTTCTTTTAATTCTGCACCATTCCCTGCTAAGTCCATAATGGAAGCGCAGGACCTGACTTTTTCCTATAATGGCAACGATTCACCTCTCATAGACCATCTTAACTTTAATATCGAGAGTAATGATAAGATATGCATAATCGGGAAGAATGGTAAAGGCAAGACAACATTGTTGAAATTACTGGCCGGCATATTGCCTCCCAACGAAGGAAAGGTTAGAAACCATCCACAGACTAAGATTGGTTACTATGAACAGGCAAACACTGCGACACTGAATGATCAACTGACAGTTGAGGAAGAGATTGCCTCAACTGTCTCAGGTATTGAGAGAGGAAGAGTAAGAAGTATCTGTGGTGCGATGATGTTCTCAGGAGATAGTGCTCTGAAAAGGATAAAAGTTCTGTCAGGAGGTGAAAAGTGCAGAACACTACTTGGGAAACTGCTTGTTATGCCAACTAATATTCTCTTGCTTGACGAACCAACTCATCATCTTGATATGCAGTCGTGTGAAGCCATGATGGACGCTATTGACAACTTTAGTGGTGCAGTGCTCATGGTCACCCACAACGAACACATCCTCCACAGGGTTGCAAATAAACTGATAGTATTCCACCATGACAGAATATTCTTCTTTCACGGCACATATTCTCAATTCCTTGATCAAATCGGATGGGGCGACCAGGACAGTATCAGCCCAAAGAAAAAATCATCTAATCAGGAAGACACAAAGGGTCTGAGCAAGAAAGAACAAAGAAAAATCCGTGCTGAGTTTAATGCCAGGCGCTCAAAGGTATTGGCCCCCATTGAAAAAAAAATCAAAGAAATAGAAGAGGATATCGAAAAAGCGGAACAGCAACTTCAAATAGACATGGAGTCCATGATTAAAGCGTCACACGACCAGGATGGAGCCGCAATATCAAGACTGTCTAAATCAAGTAAACAGACACAAAAGCATATTAACGCTCTCTACAATGATCTTGAAGATGCAACTGAAAAGTATGATCGGGACAAAATTGAATTTGAAAAAGAAGCACAACAAAAAACACTCACGTAAACATTCGCTTGAAAAAAAATATATGCATTAACAGCTATAATGTTAATTCACATATTATAAATGACATGATGTAACTTCAATCATATCTATAACACCTTGACATTATTTTAACAGTTAGTTACTTTACCTTTTTTATAGGAGAGAAAAAAATGCCGTTATATGAATATAAATGTAAAAAGTGTGAAAAAATTTCAGAGATACTTCAGAGGAATAATGAAAAAGTAGTTTGCCCTGAATGTGGTGGTAAATCGTTAGAAAAACAGTTCTCAGTATTCGCAAGTGGTTCAATATCTGATTCGGCAGGGGGAGGAGGCATGCCTCCATCATCCACAGGTTCCTGCAGCGGCACAGGTTGTTGTGGGATGAAGTAGCACATGTTGACCTTGACCTCCAAAAAACGACAGTAGAAAAGAAAAAATAATGGACGTATTTTCTGTTCGACAGTTCTACTGTCGAACAGGAAGATGCTGGTGCCATACGTTTTCAACGTATTTAAATTTATAAACCAATTCTACTGAACAACCGAAAAATTGAATCTCTAGACATAAATACAGAATTATGGAAATTTGTATAACTTTTTTAGGGGCTGCTCGTAACGTGACCGGCTCGAAGTACCTTGTTGAAGTTAATGGCATCCGCTTGCTTATTGATTGCGGATTATACCAGGAGCGCGGTTTAAAAAATTTGAACTGGGAACCGTTTCATATATCACCTGACAAGTTAGACATCGTATTATTAACTCATGCCCATCTGGACCATTGTGGCCTGATACCAAAATTAGTTAAGGAAGGTTTCAGCGGCAGAATCTATTGTACACCTGCTACAACTGAAATTGCGAAGATTGTGCTTCTTGATTCGGCTAAAATACAAGAAGAAGACGCTGCATATAAGCAAAAACGGCATAATCGTGAGAATAGAAAAGGGGATTATCCGGAAATTCCTTTATATACGAAGGAAGACGCCGAAGCCTCATTTCCATTTTTTTATTCGATTGCGTATGAACAGAAACTTGATCTGGGAAACGGTATCGAAGCAGTGTTTTATGATGCAGGCCATATACTCGGCTCTGCATCTATTAAGCTATTAGTTAAAAGCAATGGAGAGGAAAGAACTCTCATATTTTCCGGTGATATAGGTAAAAAAAATACCCCAATACTTCAAGACCCTACGGTATTTCATCAGGCCGATTATGTTGTTATGGAATCGACTTATGGCAACAAGGGAACTCCCTCTTCTGCAGCAGATATTCACGAAATCTTAAGCGATATTATCAACAATACTAATGATAATGGTGGAAACGTTATTATCCCAAGCTTTGCAATAGAACGATCACAGGAAGTACTTTACCGCTTAAACGAACTTCTACGTCAGGACCGTATCCCACACATTATGGTTTTTCTTGATAGCCCTATGGCAATCAGAGTTACTGATGTTTTTCGTCATCATACGGATTTGTTTGATGAAGAGGCGGCTGAATTACTTCGTAGTGGCGAACATCCATGTGACCTTCCAGGATTACAATTGTGTAGGACGGTAGATGAGTCAAAAGCAATAAACTATATTAGAGGTTCAGTAGTTATTATTGCCGGATCCGGAATGTGTAACGGCGGACGTGTAAGACACCATCTTATAAACAACATCTTCAGGCCTGAGTGTACAATTCTTTTTATTGGTTATCAGGCGATAGGAACACTCGGTCGGCAAATTGTGGATGGTGCAAAAACGGTGCGTATACATGGAAAACATTTTCCGGTAAAGGCCAAAGTGATAAAAGTCGATGGGTTTTCCGCTCACGCAGATAAAGATGGATTATTACAATGGATATCTGCGTTTAGGAACAATCCACCACGTAAGGTATTTATTACACATGGAGAAGAGGAAGCGTCAAAGGAGTTTGCGGAAGCTGTAGAACAGAAACTTGGCTTCAATACCGAACGGCCCTCTCGTGGTGATAAATATGTTCTGGATTGAATGAGGCACGACAGGCCTTATAACATGAGTTTCAAATGAGACAGTAAGACACCACATTATCAAGATGGGTCCGTATTTACATTAAGTTTTTCTGTAAATTTGACAGCTATGCATAGACGGTTACCGGCACTGGAAGTTTCCTTTATGTCCCCTCTGATAATTAACCCTTCTCCACTAAGATTGAGCGTTCTTTCATTAGAGCCAATTGCTGCTATTTGAAGCGGAATTACTGCTCCGGGGGCAAATGCATCTATGTTATCTGTTATTATTTCTAAATAAGCACCAGTCGCACTAACATTTATCGTCTTACCTTTTTGCTCTGATAACGAAACATCGAAAGAGATATTCAGTCGCCGGTTAAGTCTATTCTCAGAATCTGTTTCATCACCCATCATATTCCTCACCTTACTAACCAAACTAAAACGTTCATAAGTCAACGCTACTAACCTAATCGAAGTATCTATAATCTACAATAATTATACATCTTATAAATGAGATATAAATACAATAAAATCATTTTTTGTGTTCATGGAGAAAATGACCTGATTTTGAACAATAAAAAATTGTTGAATCTATTAAAAACACGGTTAGAATGAAAGGCGCGATCGAGATTATCAAGTATATAATGTAGCTTATTTTGCAAGTACTGTCTGGGTATATAGTACCAAATCTAATATAAATATTTATAAAAATGACGGAAAAAATAATTAATAAAAATGAGATAAGCTCCTTTTACAAAAATCTTAAGGATGAATTTACCGTATATGGTGTGAAAGAAAAGGAGGAAAGCTTTTATGTATTTGACGAGACAGATGAATTTACTGATCCTCTGGATGATTACATACCAACCATTCTTCCACCTAAAAAATATTTATTCCCTCAACAGGAAACTCTGCTTCGTTTTGATACTCAGCCACATCCAGACATACGGCCTGTTATTGAGTCCAAAAAACAGGTGCTTTTTGGTGTCAGGCCCTGTGATATTCATGGAATCAATCTACTGGACAGGATATTTTCCTCTGACTACGAAGACACAAATTATACCCACAAGCGTGCTGAAACTGTAATCATTGGCATAGACTGCCTTAAACCCTGCTATGAACACGCTCTCTGTGCAAGTGTTGGTTGTCTGGATGTGGGTGAAGGATACGATATTTTGATTACTGATATTGGTAGTAGTTATTACATCTCAATTAATACACCAATGGGACAGGAAATAATCGATAGATACGCCAACCCAATTGAAGTAAGCAATGAGGATAGAGATAAATTCCGGAAATTGATAAAAGAGAGAATCGCTAAATTTGAGATGAAATTTGCCACAGATGTATCTAATCTGCCTCTCTTATTTAAAAATGCTGATAATGATCCGGTATGGGACGAATTAAATGACAGATGCCTTGGCTGTGGTCGCTGTAACATTGTTTGTCCCACCTGTTACTGTTTTGATGTCTTTGATTGTATGGAGCTGAATATGACTTCCGGAGAGAGGTGCCGCGAGTGGGATGCCTGTTCATTAAAAGATTTTGCGGTTGTAGCCACGGGAGAAAATTTCAGGTCTACGAGAGGCCAGAGACAGAGACACAGGTTTAACAGAAAGTTTAACTATTTAATGACTAAATATAATACCTCTTTCTGTGTTGGATGTGGAAGGTGTACTAGGTCGTGTCCCGTTAATATTGACATCGTGGAAACAGTTAATACCGTAATCGAAAACACCAAGTCTAATGTAAAATAATATCAGGCTAATCTCAGAACACTTCAATCTAATCGACACAACCATTAACAAATCAAAACACACTATGTTTGATTTAACAAAATTTTCTCTACAAGATATGTCTGAGATTGGAGACGCTCTGCAACAATTAGAGCTTAAGGCCAAAAACATTGATGAGTTAAGCGATATGATGGTCCGATATTTTTTCGACAACCTTGGCGATACTCAAACCGGAGAGAAATCTTCCGTTCTGGTCAGGTTTTTCATGACATATCCTTATTCAAGCCTTGATACCAATTTACGCCAATTGGTCGATAAGATGTTAGATGGTCAGTCTGTGCACCAAGACATGAAATGCCTGAAATTATCAGCGACTGCAGGATTACAACCGGAATGGAACTCAACGATACATTCTAAAGGACACCGTATTCTGCCTCTACAGAATGAAGATATGCTGAAAAAGAATATTATGGTTCATAATTTTATTCACCAGATGGGTATGGATGTCTCAAACGTGCTTAATCCTGACCCAAAACTATCGTCTGAGTTGGAAGGCAGGGTTTTCAATGTCTACCACGTACCTGATGCCATTGGAAGTCCTCATATTCCCGCACAGAAAGAATTTGTAGAATCTTACGGAGTAAAATCTGCCATAGGTTTGGGGGGTATGTTGCCAACAGGGAACCTGTTTGCACTACTTATATTCTCTAAAACGAAAGTTCCCCGCGATACGGCAAATTTATTTAAAAATATTGCGCTCAATGTAAGAATGGCAGTTATGCCATTTGTAAATGAAAAAATATTTGTAATTGATAAAGACGAAATTACGGAAGAAGAACGACTCAGATCATTCATAACGACACAAACAAGTTTATTGGAAGTGTACAAAAGAGCTACTACCGAAAATACCAGACGTACTGAAAGTGTATCATTTAATATTGTAAATGTAATAGGGAAAGTTACAAAGAAAGTCTGGTTGTACGTCTGTTTAATATTCATATCTGCTTTCTTTCTTTTTATTCACTGGTTAGAACATATTGAGTTTACATTACACCTGGCCGCCATTCCCATTGAAATCCTGTTCGGTGCGTTATTAATTGAGAAGATTTTGGAGAGGAAGAAAAAGACTGAACAGTCAAAAAGATTAATGCACTTCAGGTGTTATCTGTTTCGTTCGCGGTTGCGTAACATTTATCTTGCCAATCTTAATGCACTGAAATCTCCCATAATATCAATATCTAAAATTAAAAGTGCAAGCCTGGAAGAGTTGAAGCAAATGCGCAAAGATGCTGAGCATATTGAATATGTATCTTTAGACGCGATGGAAACGATAATAACTGAGTATGTCCCTGCTTATCACGCATTTTATAGTTTTATGGAGTGGACAATTATTCATGACATAGATTCCGGTTTCGAGAATATGATTTATATTCTGCATTTCATTGAAGAAGTTGAATTATTTAAACACAACAATCATGATATTCATTATGTTTATGAAGCACAAAGGAACCGGTCAGTGATGAAAAAAGTAAAAAAGGTATTAGCTGAAGGTTTGTTTAATTTCCTGGATTTTTTAATAGAATTAAAGAAAAAAGACCCTGCCCTGTATTATGAGCTCCTTGCTGATTACGAAGAGTCACCACGAGATACACGAATAATATATGAGCGCAGGAATAGTTAAAAAATTATTACTATTCGCAATAGAGGTAAAAAGATTGTTGAAAAATTAGATAATTTACCGAGTACAAGCTGGAAAAAGATAAGAGTGATGAATGCCGATGATAAAGGCAGAACATTAAAAGTATTTGAGGAAAAGCGTTTTCTTGTGGATGAATATACGAATTTCATCAGTTATTGAGCAATTACCATGGAATTATTATTTGTCCGTTGGTGATTCCGCAATTGCCCATTCAAGTTTTGACAGGACAAAAAGTCCGACTCCAATAAATATTAACTCTCTAAACCTTTTCAATATTCCAAACGTCAGCGCAGCACCTGCACCTAGTTTCAGGCTCATAAAAATTGCGATAATTCCTCCCTCCTGACCTCCAACACTTCCAGGTATAAAGGACGTTATTCCCTTGGCAACAGTTGCAAGTGATTCAATAACATAGGCGGAAACAGTATCTATAGGTATATTTAGAAGGTAAAGAATCAAGAATGCTTCTATCACACCCGCAAGCCAACCTAGAAAAAAACAGACAAAGGCGTAAAATGCCTTTTTTTTGTTATGAATGTAATATTGGTATATGTTTTTGTCAAGCTCTCTTAAGCTTGCTTCCCTTTCCTCTATATAACGTATCCTTATCCTTAGCATTCGCAATAGTTTCAACATGAAAGCAAAGAGACCGTGTTTCTGGATAAAGATAATGAACATTATTACGGGTATACTTAGCAGTATTATTGCGATTGAACCTAGCAGTATGATTGCGATTGAGCCTATTAAATGAGTACTTGATACATTTAATTTGTACAGTAAAAATATAACTCCAATCATTACAAAAATTATCTGTGTTATCGCCATCATTGTCTTTGAAATGACAACGGAGGCCATACCATCAAGCATTGAAATATTGTGCTTCTTAAGGAAATAAGCTTTTATCGGCTCTCCTGCAAAATTTGCAGATGGTATGATAGAATTTACAGACTCTCCGGCAAGTCTTATTATGAAGAGGTCTTTAAAGCTTGTCTTTCCATTTTTAAAAGAATACTTCCATCCAAGTGTGTCGAGGACAAAAACAAGCGAGAAGGGTAAAAATAGAAGTAAAATCTTCCATTTCAGAGCAATGAGTTGATGATAAATAGTGGAAGGCCCAACCTTGTAAATCAGCACAAAAAGAATTGCGCAACCAACAATTAACAATAATATTTTGTATCTTTTCTTGTTTTCCACTGATTATTCATGATTTAACTATAAATATTTCTCTGTATACTCACGAGACAACTCTTCATACAAGGCATCCGCTTCCATGTCATTACCTTCACATTTTTCAATTCTTGGCCATTCACTCTTGGGGAACCTTACATATAAAGGGAAGGTTTTCTGAAGGCTGAGAAGTTCTTCTCTGGAAATTTGTGGCATGTTTAATACGGTTTCAGATCTGTAATCACCGGCATGTGCATCTTTTTGGATAAGTCCCTCTTCATCACAATATTCGCGCAGTGCAGTGCCTTTATAAGGATTGTATAGTGATACCATGACACCCGGTACATTTATTTTCCTGTTAAACTCAATAGTCTCAAAAATATTTTCCCTGGTTTCAGTGGGGAAGCCGATAATATTGTTAGCGCTTACCCTGAGACTGGACTTCTCCAAAAGGCTGAAAGCCTTTAATATAGTCTCATCGTTCATATTCCTGCCAAGAAGATTACGGCGCAGTTCCACGTTGCCGCTTTCGATACCAAGGCTTATTCCCTCGCAACCTGAAGACTCAAGGAGTTTAATGTTTTCTTCATTAATTGATTCAGGTCGTGCCTCAATCCAGAACGGTATGTTAACTTCCTTATAAAGTTCTATGAATTCGGCTATCCTCTCCCGTTTAGTCGTAAGAAAACTCTCGGCCACCAGGTATGCAAATTCGAGATTGTATCTCTCTTTTTTCTCCTTCATCTCGTCAATAAGTCTCTTGATACTTTTTTCTCTATAATAACCACCGTTGTTTGCATAAAGTTTATTCAGACCATAATCACTGCAGAATCGACAACTGTAAGGGCAACCCCTGTTCATTTCAAACGTGCCAGTCATAGATATCTTACCACCCATAGGCTTGTAAAATCTCCTGGGCTCGAAAATAGTCCAATCCTGAAACGGCAGCTCGTCAAGATCTACGGGTCTTCTGATCCCATTCTTGTATATCTTGCCGTCCTGCTTTATCCACATGTTTTGTACTGATGTTATGTCCTGTTTTTCTCTAATCTTAGTGCATAGCTCAACAAGTGCATATTCTCCCTCTCCCACGCATACCATATCTACGCAATCTTCAGCAATTATCTCAGCAGGGGCGAAAGTAGCAAAGATACCGCCCACAATCATGGGGACGTTATAATAAAGCCTTATGCCGTTCAGCATTTCTATACCAAGTTCGTAGGTGCACTCTATACAGGATAATCCTATGATATCCGGTTTGTACTCTTCCACCATTTTTTTAAGATCTTCAAACATATCGGTATCTTTATATACCAGTCCAAATTCCTCACGATTCGTTTTCTTTACCTGAAGATTCTTCGCCCTCGCTTCGTCACCTGTTTCAGTTGCAGTTTTGTAAAAGGTAGTGTCGAACAGCTTTACCCCGAAACCTTTTTCTTTAAGGCATGCCGATATCAAGGAAAGCCCCACAGGCAGAAGGACATCCATCATTGTATTACAGTTGATAAACAAAACCCTGAAATCTTTATTCTCCGTCATTTTCTGTTTATTATCTCCTTCACCCACTCCATACCTTCTCTGACTTTTTCGGGTATGTTGTCGTAATATGTATGGTTATATTCAAATACTATGTTGCAATCCTTATTGTGAGCTAATATCGTTTCAAGTGTTTTTTTAATGTCTACCCATCCATCCTCTGCCATTTGTGAGGGGTGAACGGGTACGTGATTATGCTTTTTGTTATGTTCCAGTCCCTTTGTGTTCCACACATGTATTGATCTGGTATACGGTGCCATAATTTCTATATCTTTGAAAAAATCCCGGTTTCGTATTCCGGATATCAGGAATGTATGGCCTATATCAATACAGATACCCAATAAAGGGTGCTCTTTAACAAAATCTACAAATTGCGCAGGCTCATGAAAATGTCCCGAATATCCACCGAACTCAATATTAATTGGCAACTTATATCTGTCCGCCAGATCACAGAATTTAGATCTTGTATCACTCGCAAGATCCATTACCTTGTTCCTGTCAGGAGAATCGTCCTTCCAGGTCAGGTGTGTTACGACAAAATCAGCCTTCCATTCATTCGCATAATGCATAGTGTTGTCTATCAGTTTAAAAGAGAGAGCTCTTTTGTCAGGATCGTCATTAAGGAAAAAGGTGGTTACTCCGGTATATGGAAAATATGAGGGCCTGAAAAATGGTACATGAAAACTGAAGGGCAGCTCTTTGCTCTTTATGAAAGACTTTAGCTCTTCTAATCCATCCTCTTGAAAATCAAAAACCTCGTATCTATCTAATCCTGTATGCAAAAAACTTGCAGGTCTTGCTCTTTCCATATCTCTATTTTAGCCGGCATGGACTTTCGCCATTAAGCTGAATCATGTCGAAAACAACTTTAGTTCACTTCAAACTTCCCACCTGATAAGCTGGCGGACAGGTATGCACTTTTAACTCAAATCAGTATACATCATTTGGCGTTACTTGTTAAATATTTTATTATATCTTCAGAAGCTGATTCAAGACTGTCTGTAGTTACTAATCGTATATATCATTTGATAGTTTCAGCTTGACCATGTTGTTTTATTGGCATATTATATTTTAAAGATTCGAAGTAGGTTTTTGACTGAAACTATCTATATGCTTCCTGTCGCTTTAAAAAAGGAGAAGTGAGTTTGAAATTCAAGTTAAAACGGATAATACTGCTTACAACATTGTCCATAGTGTTGTTGGATTATAATTCTGTCGCTTTTTCATTACCTGAGGAAAAGAACTTCCATTCATATTGGTATAATTACGGTGCGGAAATAACACGCTTTGAACTTGAACAGAGCCGATATGGTGAAGTTCATCCCGGTCACGCTATTTTAATATTTGTCACCGAACCGTTTCTCCCCGACATACACGTAAAGTCAGATTATGAATCGTCACGAAAGAAGAGCATTCCTGTCTTAAAACTCAACTTTATCAAAAGATTCAATACGGGCATCTATGACTACTCCATGATGAAGTCCGTATTTACGCCAATCCCTACAGAAAGACAGCCTTTCAGTAAAACATTAAAAGTATCAACTACAAGACAGGACTGGTGCGGCCATGTCTATCTCCAGTATAATCTTGAAGGTGATCACTATAATGTGAAACAGTATTCATACTTTGAAAAGGAGGGAGATAAGACCGTAACAATACCATCAGTGCACCTGGAGGATGAAATCTGGACACGCATACGCATTGCACCGGAAACCCTTCCGTTAGGAGAAATAAAAATGATCCCCGGAAGCTTCTTTACCACGTTACGCATGATTGAACCAGGGGCAGAAGATGCCTTTGCTGAATTGACAAACATGCGCGAAGGAGACAGGGATGGGATATCACGGTACACGGTGACGTATCCATCTCTGCAAAGAACACTTTCCATCAACTTCAACCGGAACTTCCCATATGATATTCTATCCTGGAGCGAGGCTTATCCGAGCGGTTCAGGGAAGAGTGCAAAAGTATTGACGACCATTGCACGACGCACACATGCCGTCATGACAGATTACTGGGACAAAAACAGTGTTAAAGATCTCGAACTTAGAAAAGAACTGGGTTTGACAAAGTGATTTGACCGATATTCAAAAGGTCATATTTGTCATAAGGTTCTAAAATTCAATTCATAAAAATTCACACATCCTGTCTTGATTTTCCAAAAGAGAAAAGGAATAATCTGGAACAAGCAATCATTGGTATTGAGTCCTGACTCCTTGATTGGCAATCAAAAACCATCTCGCCTTCTTATTAATACAGCTCCTGGTTTGTTATAGAAAGGTTATAACTCCCTAACGTTTTTTGTTAGAAGTTCATAACAAAAAAGGGAAGACCAAAAAAGCATAGCTTGTTGGTGATTCCAGAACTTCAGCCTATAATATTAGTGCTTATGGTTTTTGTGGTTTTGAAGGCTGTTATGGCATTATAATATTTGTGAATTTGTGATATACCATCTTCTTTGGTTTTAATGTCAGAGACTAATCCATAAAACTACTGATGCTTCCAACAAGTGCTGAGTGTTGGTGAGTAAAGACCGGGCATTTCTATTTCGGCTTGACATAATCTTGGCATAATAATAAATAATAGTTGACAAACAGGTTTCATTGTGATACACAACCGCAAGTCGCAACTGTTGCAATTTGCAACCTTCAGATCTGACAGGTATAGTCAGAGTTTGGTTGAACTCAGCAAATAGAATCACCTACGATAAAGGCAACCTCTGAGTGATCAGGGGGCGCAAAGTAAAGGGTCTTTATGTGCGGACATGGATGAACTGAGATATCTTAAATAATATCTCTGAGTGTGCACAAAGTATATTTTTTATAAAAGACAGCCTTACTGCCGAAGGATATTTTTAGGTAAATATTTTTTAGCAGTAAGGCTTTTTTTATTAGTAACTATTCAGCATAATTTATTTCTCACGTCAAGCCGCGAAGAACACAAGGAAAAGCAAAAGACAAGATAGACATAGGTAATGTCATTGAATTAAGGAGGGAATATGGAGTGCATCATCCGTGATG
>SMSL01000018.1 GCA_007859995.1 Candidatus Brocadiaceae bacterium S225 | reverse complement strand
AGGAGCACCTTCCACCTATAAATCTATAGACGCGACAGGCAAAGACCTTAAGGGACTTAAGTTCACCGTACAGGTTGCCCCCGAGGACTGTACAGGATGTGCGTCCTGTGTCTTTAACTGTCCGGGGCAGAAAAAGGATTCTGATGGAAATAAGATAGAAGGTGTTAAGGCTATCAATATGAAGTTTCAAGAGCCGCTACGTAAGAGTGAAGCAGAGAATTACGATTTCTTTCTCAATCTTCCTGAAACTGACAGATCGAGATTCAGTGTTACCAGTGTAAAAGGAAGTCAGTTCGTCAAACCTCTTTTTGAATATAGCGGTGCTTGTTTAGGTTGTGGGGAGACGCCTTATATCAAACTAATGACACAGATGTTTGGTGATCGTCTGATGATCGCAAATGCAACCGGCTGCAGTTCCATATACGGCGGAAACCTGCCAACGACACCTTACACGACAAGAGATGATGGCAGAGGGCCTGCATGGTCAAATTCCCTATTTGAAGACACGGCGGAGTTTGGCCTCGGCATGAGGCAGACAATGGACAAGTTCCATTCTCAGGCGATTGAGTTGATAGACCGCCTTGCCACAGACCCTTCCTATGCAGATTTAAAGGATCTGTTTAATGCAATCAGGGAAAATGCAAACGTATCAAAACAGGAAGCCATAGAGGAACAGAGAGAACGTGTTGATGCATTGAAGAAAAAGTTGTCCGGAAGCGATTCTCCGGAAGCAAAAAGTTTGCTATCCCTTGCTGACTACATTGTCAAGAAATGTGTATGGGCCGTCGGAGGAGATGGCTGGGGTTATGATATCGGTTATGGAGGAGTTGATCATGTACTGGCAACAGGAGAGAACATAAAGTTGTTGATTATGGATACTGAAGTATATTCAAATACCGGTGGTCAGATGTCAAAGGCGACACCGCTGGGAGCAGTTGCCCAGTTTGCAGCCGGTGGAAAAAGAACCCCTAAGAAGAATATCGGTATGATCATGTCAACATACGGTAATGTTTATGTTGCCCAGGTGAACTTTGGTGCGAACCCGGCTCAGACACTTAAGGCATTTGCAGAAGCGGATGCATATGATGGTCCCGCTTTGATAATTGCCTATTCAGTTTGTATTGCACATGGTATGGATATGAGTAAGGGAATAGAGGCTATGAAGAAGGCCGTGACAAGTGGCTACTGGCCGCTATATCGATACAATCCTGAACTCGAAGCGCAAGGTAAAAACCCACTTCTTATCAACAGCAAAGAGCCTTCAACTCCATTTGAGGAGTACGCCTATCGCGAGAACCGTTACAAGGCATTGAGAGCAGCCGATCCGGAAACAGCAGAAGAGCTTATGACGCAGGCAAAAGCCGACATCACGAGGAGATGGAAGCTACTCAAACACATGGCATCTTGGGACCCTTCGGCGTGAGGTTGAGTATTTAATTCCGATACGTTACAAGGATCTTGGCCTTAAGCTCATTAGCCTGTCTTGGTTATTTAAGCATATGAAATTCAAGTATAATGCGGAAGTAGATGCCCTGGTTATCCGGTTTTCAGATGACAAAATTGATGAAAGTGGTGAGGACAAACCAGGAGTAATTTTGGATTATGATAAAGATGGCAATGTTGTCAGGATTGAAATATTGAAAGCATCTCAACGGATTGGCAATCCTGGAAACATTGAATTCGAGGTTGCTTGAAATACGGAAGCATTGAAGGTGGATTCGCTACTGCTTAATCCACCCTTATATGCAAAACCAAGATTACTCCACTTCTTATTAAATAAGTGTTATGCGAATCTGATGGGCCTGACACCTCTTACGATATTTCCAGGTCTTCTACCCTGGGAAGGTCTTTAGTTGATTTTAATCCGAAATGATCCAGGAACTTTGTTGTGGTTCCATACAGGAGTGGACGTCCCAGTACCTCATCACGACCGGTAATCTTTACAAGACCTCTTTCAATTAGTGTTCTAATCATCTGACCGGATTGAACACCCCGGATCGCCTCAATGTCTGCACGTATGATAGGTTGTTTGTATGCGATGATTGCCAGGGTTTCCAGGGCCTGTTGTGAAAGTTTGCTTTCGCCACTCTTTTTACGTATTTTAGATATCCATTCATGGTATTCAGGACGAGAGAGCAATTGAAATCCGTTTGCAATTTCTTCAATCTGAAAGACTCGATCGTGAGTATCATATTCCTCTCGTAATTGCCTAATTACTTCCTGGATTTCCTTAGCATCAGTATCGCCAACGATATCACTCAACTTGCGTGCAGAAATAGGCTCTTGAACAGCAAATAAAACGGCCTCTACTATTCTCTTAACTTCCTCAGGAGATTTCTTTTCCGATTGTTCCATCTATTATTGTGAATGTATTGTGTAAATGATGTACTATTATTACGACTGCAGGGTGGCGAAGGGTTAACTTAAATCAAACATCTTTCTCTTGCTTTAGAATAATAAATTTAGACGCCTTGTCCGGACGTTTAATAAATATCAGTATATCCTCTTCATTTTGAATCTTCAAGATTGCCTGATAAAGTTCATCACTACTTGTAACAGGTTTGTGTTGAACCTCTACGATAAGATCTCCTGTAGTTAATCCCGCCTTAGATGCGGGACTTCCCTGCTGTACGTTAGTTATTATTACACCCTTTTCGTCTTTATATCCTAAATTTATGGATAGTTTGCCGGTTAGGTTTTGCACGGCCAGCCCCAGATTTCGAAACAAATCATTTTTACTTTTCGCTTCAGATTTTTTTGCCTCCAGGATAACAGTATTAAGTATCAATTCCAGACCGTCTCTTAATACGGTCATTTCCACTTCCTTGTTGATTTCGGTTCCTTTAACGAGGCTTCTAAGATGAAGGAGATTTTTAATTTTTTTACCGTTATATTTGATTATCACATCACCACTCTTAACACCGGCATTTGCGGCTGATGAGCCTGGTTCTATATCACTTACCAAGGCACCCAGGTCGGTCTTAAGTCCGAGAGCTTTTTGTAATTCTCTGGTAACAGGTTGGGCTGTAACACCTAACCAGCCTCTGGTAATCCTACCATGTTTAATCAGATCTCCGGCTATCTTGTGAACCACATTTATTGGAATAGCAAGGCTGATCCCAAAATAACCGGCTGTCTGTTCAGGCAAAAGAGTGCTTATGCCTACTACTTTTCCATTCATGTTTACAAGTGGACCACCGTAACTATCCGGATTAATGGTAGCATCCGTTTGTACAAAATCTTCAAATCCCGTAATCTGTAAGTTAGATGTCCCCTTCGCGCTGATTATGCCGCTTGTAACTGTCTGTCCCAGTCCAACAGGATTTCCAATCGCCAAAACAATCTCACCTAATTCCAGAGAGTCTGAGTTGCCAAATCTGGCCGGTATCAAATTCTCAGCATCAATCCTTAACACTGCTATGTCTGACCTTTCATCTGTACCAACAATTTCAGCCTTATACTCACTCCCGTCATACAGCCTGACGATAATTTCACCGGCATTCTTTATCACATGTTTATTTGTAACGATTAAGCCGTTCTTGTTATAGACTACGCCTGAACCCTGACCTTTAATTCTGAAACCTTTGTTTTGTATATTATTCTTTAATATCTTGGTTGTACGAATGTTAACTACGGGAGCCTTTGTACTCTTTACTATAGAAACGAAAGTATCAGAAAGGGTTTTATTGGCAAGGCTTTCATGGGGAAATGAATTTGAAATAAAAAGTATGGCTATTATCAGGAGATAATACCGGCCGTGTCTTAGTAGAAACAGTATATTAGTTAACGTTAGTTTCATCAGTCTTTCTATTTTTTTCATTATCGAGAAAGGCAATTAACTCATCCCCTTCTATGACCTCTTTTTCCATCAGTATTTTTGCCAGCCTAATAAGCATTGGCTTCTTGTTCTCTAGTATTTCTTTAGCTTTTGTGTAAGTATCATCAATAATCTTCTTAACCTCTATGTCTATTTCTCTTGCAGTTTCTTCACTATATTCTTTACTGCCTCCCATACCATAACCAAGGAAAGCGGATTTATTTTCCGGCTCAAACGCAACAATTCCCATTTTGTCACTCATTCCATAATATTTTACCATTCTCCTTGCCATGTCTGATGCTTTCTCAAGATCATTCTGCGCCCCTGTCGATACATCTTTAAAGATTATTTCCTCTGCAATCCTACCACCCAGAAAAACACAGATACGTTCTATCAGTTCGATCCTGGTCATCAAATATCTATCTTCAGTAGGTAGCTGAAGGGTATAACCTAATGCGGCAATGCCTCTTGGTACTATCGAAATTTTCTTTACCTTGTCTGTAGTGGTCATGAATGACGCCACCAGTGCGTGCCCGCATTCATGATAAGCCACTATTTCTTTTTCCTTCTTGTTTATTATTCTTTTCTTCTTCTCAAGCCCGGCCATAACTCTCTCTATAGCTTCTTCAATTTCACTCATACTAACTGTTTCCTTGCTGCGTCTGGCGGCCAGCAATGCAGCCTCGTTTATTATGTTTGCCAGATCGGCTCCGACAAAACCGGGCGTCATTGCCGCAATAGATTTAAGGTTTACGTCCTTGTCAAGCTTTACACCTTTCGAATGAATTACTAATATTGCCTCTCTGCCATGTAAATCAGGCCTATCAACAACAACCTGTCTATCAAATCGCCCGGGCCTGAGCAGTGCAGGATCAAGTGTTTCCGGTCGATTGGTGGCACTCATTATTATTACGCCAGCATTAGCGTCAAAACCATCCATCTCTACAAGCAGCTGGTTCAGTGTTTGCTCTCTTTCGTCATGTCCGCCAATAGGGTTTGAACCTCTTGTCTTCCCTATCGCGTCAAGCTCGTCAATAAAGATTATACACGGCGCCTTTTGAGCTGCCTGCCCAAACATGTCTCTTACCCTGGAGGCTCCAACACCTACAAACATTTCGACAAATTCAGAGCCGCTGATACTGAAAAATGGCACTTTAGCCTCTCCGGCAACAGCCTTTGCCAGAAGTGTTTTGCCAGTCCCCGGAACACCAACCAGGAGTACGCCTTTAGGAATTCTCCCCCCTAAATTTGTAAATTTATGAGGTGTTTTAAGGAATTCGACTACCTCCTGCAATTCCTCCTTCGCCTCGTCTATACCGGCAACATCATCAAAGGAAAATTTCAAATCTTCCTGGGCATATATTTTTCCTTTACTCTTCCCGAATGACATTATACTGCCGGTTGCTCCTCCCATTTTTTTGAAGACAAATCGCCATATGAGAAAGAAAATGCCTATAGGCAAAATCCACGTAAATAAGAACTGCTGCAACCATGTATTTTCATAGTTCCCTGCGTATTGGATACCATGAGCTTCAAGCTCTTTAACAAGGTCAGGATCGTCAACCCTTGCGGTAACAAAAGATTGTTTCTTCCCCGACCTCAAGTCTTCTGACCGGAGAGATCCCTTTATAAGACTGGATGTAATCTGGCATGACTCAACCCTGCCATCTCTAACCAGGCTCTTAAATTCACTATAAGATATATTTCCATCTGCAGGGTTAAACAGGTATGATGACAGACTCATAAAGATAAAGGCCGCGATGAGAACATACCATATCTGAAAGTTAAACTGTTTCTTTGTAGGTTCTTTTTTTTGTTGGTTCATTGTTTTGCCTCAGCCCTTTGCCTGAATAACAAAAGGCTTAAATTTTTCTTAAATTTTTAAAAGAGATCATTATACACTATTCATAGACTAGTACACATCAAATTTTTGACTGCATCCTGGTTACATCAACAGGGGGCGCATATAACGTTAAAAACATTTCTCAATACTTAAATACCCGGCCCCGTACTCACCTCATCAGTCGCCTCTTCATTCCCATTTGTTTTAGGACCCACAAGTACGTCAATAATTCTTTTTACAGAATCAGTGACCGGTTTTAGCCCAATCATTTTGCTCTCTGGCGCTAAGAGTGTTCCTGTTAGTCGTACCGTTGTCAGTTTTTTTCTGACACCGCCAACCACAAAATCCATTAACCCGCCAACGAATGGTATCTGAGAAAAAGTTTCTCTGCTTAAACCTGCAACTACAGTGAAATCAATATTTCCATCAAAACTTATCGTTCCTACACAGCCCAATTCAATCGCATTACTTAACACCTCTAACTCTTCTACATGCACGATTTTATTTTTTATTGAATATTTTAGATTTGCGGTATGAAACGCCTCTTTTTTTGGCAAGGAGACACTCAATAGTTTTAAGATACTCAACACTACAGGAATCTCAGAAAGGTAACCTTCTCTTAATTTAGCACTTCCTTTGGCAGTAAAGCTGCTAAGATCGTCACCTTCGCCTTGAAACTCAATATCCCCATCACACTCCCCTGTCAAATTTTGCGGCACTTTTACAAAGTCCTCCAACGTTTCATGTAAAGATACCTTATCGAAATTGAGCTTCCCCGAATATTCTCTTTTTGGTGATGCTTTATCTATCTTGACCGAACCGTTAACCCGACCCCCATTGCATACACCATTAAATTTCCTGCTTGTCAGTTGTCCATTTTCAATATTTATTCTGCCATCTATGTCTGATATGCGAAAAGGAAAGTTGGTAAACTCAAATTCGCAACCTTTGGCGTTCACAGTGATTGAACGACTGTCAACACTCTTCACATCATTAATTTCATCTTCTATGATTACATCTACCCGTCCCGAAGGTTTTATTTTAATCTTTTCGGTTTTGAGTAGTTCTGAAAATTTATCCAATATATCTTCAGTAACTCTTAAATCCGTAACATCATATAAAACTCGCTTGTTTTTATTCCTCAAGCTCATAATACCATTACCGGTAATGTGTGAAAGCTGGTTACCAGCAACAACATATCCTCGCAAGCTTTTAAACCGGATATTATTCCTATCAATCGTTACCCTGCCTACAACGTCCGATACCTTAACAGGTAATACTGTAGGTGAATATCCATTGCCCTTGCAGTCAGCGGTAACTAAGTATTCATCCTTACTGCTATCTTCATGCCCGGCATACTCAATCGTTAAATCAACTTCCCCTGTAGGCTTATTCTGAGACCATATTTCTTCACCTTTCTTTGGAATACTCTTAATTATTTCTTCTGTCAAATCCAGATTCGGAATTGAAACCGCAAATCTCTTCTCTTTGCTTTTTAAGTTTACTACTCCATCAAACGTGGTAAGGTTAGTACGGGATCCATTCTGGAGGTATCCGCTCATATTTTTGAGATATATTTTTTCACCATCCATTTTAATGAGCCCGATGATGTTAGATATATCGCAAGGAAAATTGGGGTGTCTTGCTTTTATACCATTGCAAATTGCCTGCACTTGATAATCAGTAACTGATTTATCCTCGTTACTTTCGTATTTTATTGTTAAGTCTATATTTCCTGTCGGCTTATAATCATTCCATACCTTTTCTCCATCAGGGATCATTTTCATGAGTTTTTTTGTAATGTTAAAGTTTGGAATATTCAAATTTATTCTTTTCTTTGCATTACCAACACCAAAGAAGGCGTCAATCTCCCCACGAGACCGCCTTCCCTCATTTTGAACGTCACCCTCAATGCTCTTTAAAAACACACCCTTTTTGGAGTATTCTAATTTACCGTTAATATGTTTTATTAAAAATGGCCATTTTATATATGTCGCATCTCCATCAACAATATCAAGTTCCAGTAAATAATCTATCATTCTCTCGTTGTTCTTGTTGTTGAAATCAAGAGTACAAGTAAAGTCAAACTTTCCTAAAGGCGAATATGTCGTCCAGAACTTTTCTCCTATTACGGGTATTTCCTTCATAAGTTCTTCAGTCATCGCCTTATCCCTGGTCTGGGCAACTAACCTCAGTTCCGGTGTTTCAAGATTAGTATCAACACTTAGCTCTAACCCATTCCAAAACCCATCATTGATAATACCTTTGATATGTATATCTCTTAAAGAACCTCCAAAATGCTCACCAAACAAATCCATGTTTTCGATCTTTAAAACACCTTCTCTGAATATTGACTCGTCAAATACGTGAACGTTAGCAGACTTAACAATAACCCCACCTCTTAGATATTCTGTTGGATACTTTATATTTGCATGATCCAGATATGCCTTGACACCGTTAAGAAACCACCATATTGCGCCCTTTTGTCTGAGTAAAAAGAATTCCGGAGAAATAATCATAATGCTATTGATTAAAATCTCTCCTCTTAATAGAGCCAGTGGTTCATATCTGACAATAATTTTTTTAACCTCGATACGTAATTTTTCAGGATCCTTTCCCTCAAACTTGATATCATTTAACGTAATTCCTTTAGAGAAGTCAAAATGCGCATTCCCGATGAGTAACCTGCCGCCAGTATAATCTTCTAACGTACTCGTAATCTTTGCTTTAATTGCCTTATCTGATGTAATAATTTTCAGAGTTACGTATCCACCTATAAGGACACACCCGAAAATAGAAAATACTATAATTAAAATGAGTATAACTTTAGATTTAACCAAAAACTGCTCCTATATTTAAATTCGTTAAATTGCGATAACATAAAAAGATACATCCATTTTATACCTATTTCAAGTATAAACTAATTGTTACTTAGTCATTATAGGCTTACCAGTCTGATAGCCGGGTGGGAATGTCCTTCTGAATGTGGCAATTTGGAATGAAGGTCTGACTGGACAAGGTAAGCGCTATGAAAAAAAACAATGCATCAGGATGAATAGAGTTATAGTTTACTGAATGACGGAGTGGATTTTATGTAAATTCATTTACGTGGTTTCAGTGTGGCAGTATGTTTTAAAGAGACGGCTTTGGTGGATGTGATTGTCTGGAATTCAGAGAAAAGGGAGAAAATACAATGTCAACTTTTCTTCGCAGCCAGCCAAAAACTTGTCAAGTCGTGACAATTCATTATTCAAATTATTTATTGCAGATGAAGATAAATGTATACTGTGTAATGCTGCGAAAAACTAATCTTCCAGGAACAGATCATCAATCATTCTCGAATTATATTGATGGTAAAACTGTTCTATATTTTCCGTATTCTCCGCCTCTGATATTAACCGCATGAGTTTTTCTTGTTCTTCCCGGAGAATTTCTTCAAATGATTTTTCGTATTTTTGGGTTACTTCCTCATCACGAATATCAGTTGTAAAAAAGTGAGGGAGAATTCTATTGATTTTCATATTGAAACTCCTTTTATCAAACTATTTTTTTATAAAACAACATATTTCTAGTATCGGATATACAGAAAAAAACTTTAGGAAATAAATCAGTTTAGAAAAGCACTTCTGTTCTTAATTATTATCGACACTTTTACAATAGTCTTTAACTATAAATTTGGAAATCTGACAGAACTGTGTCAATATTTTGAAGAAAAACGTGGTAAACAGAAAATGGAAGCGGGAGGAAGCTATTGAATGGATTATAAAAAAACAGCTATTTTTTTCAGCTTAAGGGCTTTTGTGGGTGGGTTTTCGGAATAGTAACCAAAAGGCACTGGAATATTAATTGGCTTCTTTCAATTTATTTCTTAAGAGCACAATATTACCTTTAATTTTTGTAATACGCTCATCTATATCGCTTATAAAAACGTCAATGATTCTCTTTACTTCTACTTCATCAGAATTAGCACGTTCCAATTCCAAACCGTTTCGTGTTAATAATAGCGAATCAATTACAAGCTCACTACTCTCTATTTGAGAATGGGTAACTTGTTCTCTGTTCTTTAATGCTTCCCCTTGCATTTGCTTTATAGATTCAGCTACCTTGATGACCTGCACAAGAGCACTTTTAGCAGATCTTCTTTCGATGAATGCAACTATTAATAATACTACCGCCGCAGTCACTATGAACAGGGATATTATAATACCGGTCTTTTTAATACGAGACCGTTTATTGTCGTTATAAACAGCCGATTGAATCTCATCATCAGTACCTTCAGTATTAGCTTCGGATGCAGAAACTACCTGATTGTCTATTTGTGTGCCATCTGCTTTCTCAGCACTGCTTTCTATAGTATGAAGATCTTGATCAACCCCCTCATCTGCATCACCCACTTGCTTGTCCGTCAGAGCATCGTCTATACTCTCAGCAGAGTCTTCAGTAACCGTTTTTTCAGAAACAGCTTCAACCGCCTGGTTGTCTGCCTTCGTATTATCTAATTTCTCTTTTGGAGCTTCAGCATCAACAGATTCAGACACGTCATCTGTTAACTTATCTGTTTGTATATCGATCGCATCCCGACTTAGACTTTCCGCTACGTCAGAGTCTTCAGCTTCAACTAAGATATCCGCTTGTTCGTCTTCGGCCTGTAAACCGTCTGCTTCTTCCGCAAATCTTTCTGTTTCGGCAGCGGCTTCAAGAATTGCTTCAGTTACACCACCCGCCTGATCATCCGTCTGTGTGGCTTCCAAACCCTCAGTATGGATTTTAGTATCGGAGCTTCCAACATCCACCTCAGTCGGATCGCCCGCTTTTTTGTCTGCTTGAAAGTCATCTTCTTTCTCAGTTGTGCTTTCAGTTGTATCATAGGCTTCAAAAAATGATTCTGCCACGTCATCAGTTAGCTTGTCTGTTTGTGTGTCCACTGCATCCTGACTTAGACTTTCCACTACGTCAGAGTCTTCAGTTTCAACTAAGATATCCGCTTGTTCGTCTTCGGCCTGTAAACCTTCTGCGTCCTCCGTAAGTCTTTCTGTCTCAGCTGCGGCTTCGAGAATTGCTTCAGTTACACCACTTGCCTGATCATTTGTCCGTGTGGCTTCCAAATTCTCAGCAAGGACTTCTCTATCTGGTATTCCAATATCAATATCTTTTGAAATATCCACCGGTTTATCTATATGCTCCAAAGGAGATACAATGACAGAAGGAATGTTGGGTTTGAGCTTGGCTTTTGATTTAGCCTTTGATTTGGACCTGGTATCATCTTTGGCATCGGCCTTGGGTTTAGCTTCTGTTGGTTTGTGTGCTGCAGTCTCCTTCCCAGTTAATTTTGCTGTTTCTTTAGCCCCCGTCACCCCACCCTCTTTATCAGCCCTTGTTTTCTTCTTTCGTTTTGTCATCAAGTTTCTAACACGACTTATTCGTTATAGTGATAAATTGAAATCTTATCCTTTATGATTATCTTGTCAATCAATTTATTGTCACACAAGAATACTCTATAAATTTATTTTAATTGATTCAATTTTAAAGAGTTGTAGATATCAAGTGTTACCAGGTGGTAAATCCAAAATATCATTCTAACCTCTTTTCACTTGACTTGAATAATATGTATCCTTACTATTCAAGTCATTTAAACGTAAAGAAAGATACACGTCACTCGCGTCAGAATAATCCGGTCGGACTGATAATCCGCCATACATATTATAGTTAATACGTGATTTACCGTAAGATCAATTCCCACCTATAGTCAAACGGGACGGCATAAGGCCAAATCCGCCAATAGTAGATTAAATGATACCGGTGGTTTATCATTTATACGACAGCAGTGGTAAAATTCTGGGGGCAATAGGTGTCAGCGGTGACAGTTCTTGTGCGGACCACAATATTGCGTGGAAGCTTCGACATAAACTCAATCTGGATTATGTCCCTAAAGGTATCAGTCCGACTCAAGACGACAATATTATTTATGACATAACTGACGGGGTCAGTGCAAGCGGATGGGGCCATTCCGAGTGCTCTCCGGGTGCTGCTCAAATCGCCAGAGAATTACCGAAAACACATCCTGTACGTACAAAGGAAAAACAATAAGAACTTACTCCTATGGCATGTACAAACTCGTTTGTTTATCGCAGGTTCAGACTTGTAGTATGAGCCTGAACGTTTAGACCCGATGCTACAAAAAAGAGTTATGCTTGTCCATTTTTCTTATATGGCCTGCAATCTCGCAGGGTTAAAAATCGACAGCTTCGCCGCTGAAGCAGCACTCGAAAATCCTTTTTATCTCTTCCGGAGTCGGTTGCCGCGGATTAGTTCCGGTACAAGGATCATCCATGGCGCTCTGCGTTATGGCATCCAATTTTTCTTCCCAAACATCAGGATCAACACCATACTCTTTGAAATTACTCTTAATATCCACGCTCTGCCTGAGATTCTCTATCTCCCTGGCAAAATCCTCGGCAGTTTCCTTGCCCAGAGCTTGGGCCAACAAGCAGTATTTGTCAGTGCTGCGGCTATTAAACCGAATCACGTTTGGCATAAGGATGGCATTCGCGCAACCATGTGGAACACTGAACATGCCACCAATCTGGTGTGCCATTGAGTGGGTAATACCTAAAATAGCGTTGGAAAATGCCATCCCGCCCAAACAGGAAGCATCATGCATGGCCTGACGGGCTTCAAGGTTATTTCCGTCCTTAAAAACCCGAGGAAGGTAATCGAAAACGATACGGACAGAATGTATGGAGAGCGCGTCAGTGTAAGGTGATGCCAGGCCGGCAACAAAGGCTTCAACATCGTGGGATAACGCATCCATCCCTGTATTAGCGGTGATATTGGGAGGCATGCTTTGGCAAAGATTTCCGTCTACTATAGCAATATCGGGGCACAGCTCATAGGATACTAAGGGGTATTTGGTCCCTTTACTGCGGTCAGTGATGACCGAAAGGCCGGTCACCTCGGTGCCCGTCCCACTGGTGGATGGAATAGCAACAAAGTGGGCCTTGTTGCGCAGTGGTTTTATCATAAATGGACGAACAATCTCTTCAAAAGTGACTTCAGGGTATTCATAAAATACCCACATTGCCTTGGCTGCGTCGATGGCAGAACAGCCACCCAGACCAATAATAAGATCAGGTTTCTCATGTTTGAGAAATTCCGCCCCTTTCATCACGGTTTCAACGGAAGGATCAGACTCTACCCCTTCAAAAACAGTCGAAGTAATACCGGCTTCTTTCAAAAGGTTGATAGTTTTATCGAGAAAACCGGAGCTTTTTATTGAACCACCGCCTATAACGATAACGGCTTTACTGCCTTCCACCTCTTTCAGGTTCTCCAAAGACCCAAGCCCATGATATATTTTCCGTGGAACGATAAATGATGACATAATTTTTTCTCCTTTATAGATTTTAGCGCAACGCCAGAAATATTGTGGGTCACTTATTAATTAAGTACATATGTTAAGCCGGTTAGCCTCACACCGTCGTATACACAATGTAGTAACCAGGCATTTTGGATGGATATCAACAAATGGATCCAGTATACGGCTTAAACTTGTTTTTTGCAAGATAAAGTAGTATAGGTATAAGTACTATGGTATACTCGTTCCAGAGAAGAATGCCAGGAAAAACTCTAATACGGCAAGGGTATGTTATTATACTTCCCTACAGTATCACCTTGAAGTTTCTATAAAATCAAATTCAAAGAAGGTAGATATCTTTATGGATAATACACAAATTATCGCAGATGAACTTAATCTGGCGAAACCAATAGTCAGCAAAGTCTTATCCCTCTTTGCCGAGGGTAACACGGTCCCATTTGTAGCAAGATATCGTAAGGAAGTAACCGGCGGTCTTGATGAAGTAATTCTCCGGAAGATAGAAGAGCGTCACCTCTACCTGGGAGAACTCCTGGAGAGGAAGGAGACGGTAACGAAAACTATTATCGAACAGGGCAAGATGTCTCCCGAGCTTGAAAAGGCAATCCTTGATTGTTTGTCTAAGAACGAACTGGAAGAAATTTACCTTCCATTCAAACCAAAGAGAAGAACCCGTGCTACCATCGCCAGAGAAAAGGGATTGGAACCATTAGCCATAAAGATAATGGAAATGGAAGACGGCTTTGATCCTGTTAACTCAGCAACCATATCAATGCCCGATTTTAATGACGTAAATAGTGTTGACGAAGCGCTGGCGGGAGCCATGGATATTATATCAGAAACTGTGTCAGAAAATGCCGATTACAGGAACATTGTCTACAAACAGATGCATGAAAAAGGCAATTATGTTTCAAAGGTAAAGAAGGAATACAAAGAAAAAAATACAAAATACAATATGTACTATGATTACCATCATACTGTCGACACTATCTCAAGCCACAATATGCTGGGCTTAAGACGCGCAGAAAACGAAGGAGTAATTACTTTTACAATCGAAGTAGAGGATGAACAAATTCTTGCAAAACTGAGAAACAGTATAATTGGAAACAGGAAGAATAAGTCAGCGTGTATTGTATCAGATGCAATTGATGATTCATACAATCGCCTGATGAAGACATCCATAATATCGAGAATTCGCCTTGAAAATAAGGACAAGGCGGATGAAGAAGCGATAGAGACCTTTGCCTCCAATCTTAATAGTTTACTTCTGGCCCCACCGGGAGGTGGGCGTCATATTGTGGGAATTGATCCGGGTTTCCGTACCGGTTGTAAGATTGTAGCACTGGATAATACCGGAAAACTCCTTGATGACGCAGTTATTTATCCCACTGAACCCAGAAAGGATTTCGAAGGATCGGCCAGAATATTATATAACTGGTTTAGCAAATATAATATTGAGTTGGTAGCCATCGGTAATGGCACCGGATCGCGTGAAACAGACAAGTTTGTAAACTGGGCGCTCGACCGGGATGACGCAAAACAATTTAAGGGAAAAATAAAAGTCGTAATAGTTAATGAATCAGGAGCGTCTATCTACTCCGCATCTGAAGTTGCCGCAAGGGAATTTCCTGACAAGGATATTACCGTTCGAGGAGCAGTAAGTATCGCCCGTCGCCTACAGGACCCACTGGCAGAGCTGGTAAAGATCGATCCGAAATCCATAGGTGTGGGCCAGTATCAACATGATGTACAGCAGAAAAAACTTAAAAAGAAGCTGGATGATGTTGTCGAAGACTGTGTCAACTATGTGGGAGTGGATGTTAATACCGCATCAAAAGAGCTACTCTCCTATGTAGCCGGTATCAGCAACGGCCTTGCTGAGAATATTGTGAGCCACCGTAATCAGAACGGACTATTCTCCAGCAGGAAACAGTTTCTAAAAGTCAGCAAACTTGGTCCGAAGGCATTTGAACAGTGCGCCGGCTTCATGCGTATCCGCAATTCCACCAATCTGCTGGATAATTCAGCCGTTCACCCCGAAAGTTACTATATTGTAGATGCGATTGCAGAAAACCTTCAAAAAGATCCGAGTGAGATAATTGGTTGTGAAGAACTGCTGAAAACGCTTGACCCTCACACCTTTGTCAGCGATAAGGCGGGGCTTCCCACTATAACCGACATACTGGAAGAGCTTAAGAAACCGGGACGCGATCCGCGCAAAAAATTTGTTTCTGCGGCTTTTGACGATTCAATTAATGAAATAGAAGATCTGGTACCGGGCATGGTACTGGAAGGATGTGTAACAAATGTGGCTAACTTTGGAGCCTTTGTGGATATAGGCGTACACCAGGACGGACTTGTCCACATCTCAGAGATTGCCAACAAATTCGTAAAAGACATAAAAGGTCATGTTTCAGTTGGTGACATTGTTAAGGTAAAGGTCCTTGACGTTGACGTCGAAATGAAAAGGATTTCTCTTTCGATGAAACAGTCGGAAAAGTGAGATGCTCAATTCCGCTCCGTGTCATTTTTACTCGCCGGTAGTTATGGTGGACTGAGTACATGCCCGATTTCTTTATTCAGACATTCGAGCCTGTGCATGGAATATGAAAAGTATCAAATCTTCCTGGCAATTGTGAAACTTTCGGCTTTAGTTTTTATAAATACCAGGGGGCAGGCTGTATAATATGGCAGAATTTAATTCAGAAGAATTATCATTTGAAAAGATGGTTTATATTCTTGGGATAGAAACACAGATAGAAGTAAAAGGAGGGAGATTGCGTTTCAAATGTTTTACAATTAGCCCTTCTCAGACAGGCCAGGAAATTGCTCCATAAGGGGATTGTTGTCCAGATTGACGTGTGTCTGTTCTTCCAAAGCCTTCCTTACATATTTCGGGACGTTAAAGAGGGCCTGGTGGGTAATACCGTCATAGTATCTCAATTCCCTTGTAACTCTTTCAGAAATCCTACGATCTATCTCTTCTCTGCTTATCTGAGCAGGGTCCACATCGTTCGTTGCCAGACAGAATCCCCAGAGCATGGCAAAAAAAGGAATATGCGCTACAGAAGGGAATACATTAGTAAATACCTCACTGAGAGTTCGACTAATAACGGAATATGTGTTTAACGCTGTATGGGAAACTGTACTTGCCTGAACTGATAGTAATCCCTGTGGTGTAAGTTTCCGTTTCACGAGATCGTAGAATTCTCTGGTAAACAGCTTGTAGGCTGGACCTGCTTCCAGAGGACATGTAATATCAATAATTATTACGTCAAATGTAACATCTGTTTCCTCCAGGAACTTCCGGCCATCTTCAAACAGGATCGTAGCTCTTTCATCAGAAAAACTACCGTCATGAAAGCTTGGCAGGTATTTTTTCGCACAATCTACCACTTTTTCATCTAAATCCACCATCACTGCCATCTCAACCGTCTTGTGGCTGAGGACCTCACGTATAGCAGCGCCCTCACCACCACCAATAATGGCTACTTTTTTTGGATCAGGATGTAAAGCCATGGCCGGCTGTACCATGGCTTCGTGATAGATAAACTCATCCCGCTCAGCTGATTGGAATTCATTGTCAAGTATCAAACATCTACCAAAACACTCAGTTTCAGCAATCACAATCTCCTGATATTCTGAATGCCCATGATATAGTGTCTGCCTTAGAGCATGTTTGTGTACTTCATACGGACTGAAGTAATCGTATATCCAACGTGAAGGCATGTCTTTTTTCAGTTTATTTCCCCTAAGCTACGTTACAGAATAGACTTTAGACAGCATTGTCTCTTTAATAAATGGTGAACCCCTCTTAATCTCCACTGAAGTATGCTCTTTGGGTTCAAAACCCTCCAGTAAACTTTTAATAGCGAGTTGAGGATCAGCTACTGTTCCGCAAGTAAACACGTCAACTGCCACATAACCTTCTATAGGCCATGTATGTACTGAAATGTGTGACTCTGACAAAATAGCTACAGCAGTTATTCCCGGAGGATTAAACTCGTGATATATTGATTTAACTACAGTCGCGCCGGCATCATTCGCGGCAGTGCACATAATTTGTGTGATCTTTTCAGGATCATTAAGGATATACCTGTTACAATCCCACATTTCAAGTAAAAGATGTCGTCCGTATGCTTCCATTCTCTACCCCCCCTTTCTTTAAGAAGAAAGATAAAGAATAATTTGTGGCGTGTTGCCTGCCAGCCTATAAAAAAAGGTCCGGACACTCAGGTACAATAACCTTAACATTGCCTTAAATTACTCTCACTCCTCTTTAAAATACACAAAATTTATTTACCAATATACAAAGGTTTCGATTCTACATGGGTAGAATTAATTTGTCAAGAAAAATTTAAAACCTGTTCAGTAATGGCCTGATAAACCGGCCTTTCGGCAGCACTTCAATAATCCCGATGGCAGTTCTTACAATATTGGTCAGTTTACGCGAAAGCCTCAGTGTTATCAGCCCTTTTTCAAATGACAGCCTATCCATTGCAATCACGTCCCAGTATCTGATATTCACCACATTCTTTTTAAATAATTCTCTTAACTCCGGAATCTTATTAAGGTCTATAGTATGTGTACCATCAGGATTAACCGTAAGCGAATCCTGATTGAAAAAACTGTTTTTCAAACTATCTCCTTTATCATAGAATATGCTGATTACCGATAAGCTAAACCAGAAAATAATCTTTGAATAATAGTTGTTTACTTTGTCTATTTTTTTTTCACCAAATTTAAAGGTAACACTTCTTTTATCCTTATTGAAAATAAAGTGTTCAACCGTGAACGGCACCTCTATTACTCCATCAAAAAGGAATTTCTTTAATTCCAGTGAGAAAGATGCCTTTTCGTCCGCACAGGATACCCTGACAGACCGCAAGCCTTTATCCTCAATGGACACGTCACTCAGGTAGTCGTTGACAAAGCCTTCCCTGATCCTCAGAATCCCATTGTCGACATCAAGTGATATATTCTTGCCTAGCCTGGCAAGTATTTTCAAAAGCTCAATATAAGCAGGTATTTTTTCTCTGATCTCTTCGGAAACGCCCTTCGCCCCCCTGCCTAATTTCCCTGCTATATTCTTAATGGACAACCTGCTATCCTTCATTTTTGTTTTGTGCACTCGAAGAACTTCAGCATTTGCTCCCTTTCGAAAGTATCCCAGTACGATCTTTCAGTGAGGCAGGTGTTGGACTTCTTGCATGCAAGCCAGACAACACTGGTTCTGGCAGACGAAAGCAATGTAGGACTCCCAGGATCCACATTTTATATGGCAGACACATGTGGGTTGGTTATAGCCTTACTCGCAATGTCCATGCGATAATGCGCACCGTCAAATGATATCTTACTCACCGCTTCATATACCTTTTTCTGTGCGTCCTCTATATCTTCACCACAAGCAACAACGTTTAATACACGTCCTCCATTTGTTACGATCTTCCCGCCTGCTGATTTCGTACCGGCATGAAAGACAGATATACCATCTTGGTTCTTCAATAAATCCAACCCGGTAATTCCCTTTCCATTATCATAAATACCGGGATAGCCACCCGATGCCATTACAACACAAACAGATGCCTGTGGATACCATTCCAAATCTACCTTGTCTAACTCTCCTGAAATTGTAGCCAGCATTATTGGAACAATATCGCTTTTCATTCGAGAAAGTATTACCTGGGCCTCAGGGTCTCCAAAACGCACGTTAAATTCTAATACCATAGGCCCGGAAGACGTTATCATCAGACCAATGTAAATAACGCCCTTATAAGGCCGTCCTTCTCTATTCATAGCATGAACGGTTGGCACAAGTATCTCTTTCTCTACCCGGAGATACAATTCACTCGTCATAATTGGAACAGGCGAGTACGCACCCATACCTCCAGTATTTGGACCTTTATCTCCGTCAAAGACAGTCTTATGGTCCTGAGAGCTCTCCATGGCAACAATATTTCTCCCATCAGTAAATGCCAGCAGAGAAATCTCCTCGCCTGCCAGGCACTCTTCTATCACTACCTGATTTCCCGCATTACCAAACACTCTATCCTTCATGATAGAGCCTACTGCCCGCAGCGCTTCTTCATTTGTTTTACAGACAAACACTCCTTTGCCCTTACTCAATCCGTCTGCCTTTACTACTATTGGCGCCTCTTTCGATAAAACGTACTGCCTGGCATGTTTATAATTATCGAAACACTTGAAATCCGCAGTTGGTATGCCATGCTTTTTCAAAAGGAGTTTTGAAAAAACCTTACTATCTTCTAAAATTGCCGCTTTCTTATCAGGCCCAAAAACCTTCAATTCGTATTTACCGAAAACATCTACAATCCCATCTACTAAAGGGGCTTCAGGTCCCACAACCGTAAGGTCTATATTCTTTTTAACAGCAAATTTACAAAGAAGGTCTATTTGATCTGCGGTTATATTAATACATTCGGCAAGTTCTGAAATACCAGGATTCCCGGGCGCACAAAATATCTTACTTACCAATGGAGACTGCGCTATCTTCCAGACAAGGCTATGCTCCCTTCCACCACCTCCAATTACCAACACCTTCATCGTAGATTAGCTCCTAATAGCCTGCCAAGGCAGATTGTAAAATTTATCTTATACCTCAATCAAGAGATTCACTGTTTGTAATTAAATTCTCACCTGAGCATTCAGGTAAGTTTACATAGGAACCATTCTATTAACGTTAATTAATTTGAGCAAGCAAATTGTTAAAAGTATTCAACACCGATTTTTACAAGTAGTCAAACCGCCACAATAACCGCCTATATACATGCTGTAGTTTTTGTCAGGTAAAAACAATCAACGGCTACTCTCCCTTTTAAATATCCATTCTGTGCCGTCTGCAAGCGTGATCAGGCATTAAATCACTGCGGTCTAAAAGAGAAAAGTCTCATTTTCTTAAAAGACGTGCCGAAAACTCCAGACGATAAACTCCATGAAACAACAGAGTTGCTACTGAAACCATGATTCATATATACCCAGCTTGACTGTTACCGTAAGGTTAAGTCTTTGGAAAGGAAATTGGGCAAAAGACAAAAAACTTAAACTTATTAAGAAATTTTCTTTTGACAGATTTGATAAACAAAATTATATTGTACCCTTCTTATTATATAACAGTAGAGTCCGGCCAGGTTTTACATATTTTATTTAAGCCTTAAAGCTGTAATTCCCGTATGTTTTTAGCGGGGATCTAGGATAAACGAGCCTCTGGATATCCAATAAATTCACTTTAATTTAGGATAAAAAAATGCAATCAGTACCAAAAAAAATATTCTTCACAAAAGGAGTAGGCAGGCATAAAGAAAAATTGCAGTCCCTGGAACTTGCTCTCAGAAAGGCCGGTATAGAGAAATGTAATCTCGTCAGGGTGTCAAGTATCTTTCCGCCAAATTGCAGGATTGTATCAAAAGCGCAGGGTATTAGACTTCTACAACCAGGCCAGATAGTATTCTGTGTAATGAGTACTAATGAAACCAATGAACCGCATAGAATGATATCCGCATCAGTCGGCCTGGCGGTACCTGCCGAACCGAATCATTACGGATACTTGAGTGAACATCACGCAAATGGAGAAACGGATGAAACATCAGGTGATTATTCGGAAGACCTGGCGGCATCAATGCTTGCCAGTACGCAAGGCGTTGAATTCGATCCGGAAAAGAACTACGACGAACGGAAAGAGATTTATCGGATGAGTGGTAAAATAGTACAATCAAGAAATACCACCCAATCGGCAAGAGGTGACAAAAATGGTTTATGGTCTACGGTTGTAGCCGCCGCTGTATTCCTTCCTTAACCTTAGTGCAAGCCTGCAATAACAAGCCAGACAGGCAAAGTTGTACCTGGAATATTCTTATGATCAATACAATCCCCGGAAACGTTATTGCGCCAAAAGGCTTCAAAGCCGGTTCCGTACACTGCGGTTTAAAAAGAGATAAGAGAAACCACGATATCGGTATTATCTTTTCTGAACAGCCTTGCAAGGCTGTTGCCCTTTTTACAACAAACCAGATAGTTGCCGCACCAATAAAACAGAGCAGAAATGCTATACAAAACGGCACGGTACAAGCAATAGTCGTAAATAGCGGCAACGCTAATGCGTGTACAGGAAAGAAGGGAGAAAAGGACGCGGAAACAATGGCCCTTCTTGCATCCAAACACCTGAACATCAAGCCGGATGAAGTCTTAGTCGCCTCTACAGGTATAATAGGACATCACCTTCCCATGGCAAAGATAAAATCAGGCATAAGCAAATCCTCTGAGCATTTAGGTAACAAGAATACCCATGCAATAAACATTGCGAAGGCTATAATGACAACCGACCTCGTCCACAAACATATTGCCGTTAAGGCAAAGATAGGCGGTAAGGAAGTTACTATTGGAGCAATAGCCAAAGGCTCCGGTATGATCTCGCCGAATATGGCTACAATGTTTTGCTTTATCACTACTGACGCTGCAATCTCTTTAAATACGTTAAGATCCTGCATAAAAAAATCAACAGAAAGCTCTTTTAATCAAATCACCGTTGACGGTCACATGAGTACGAGTGATATGGTAGCGATTCTTGCAAATGGAATGGCACACAATCGCGCTATAACATCTTCCACTAAAAGCGACCTTGCACTGTTCCAGGAAGCGCTTGATCACGTAACCCTGAAAATGGCAAAGGAGATCGTAAAAGATGGCGAAGGCGCTACCAAGTTTGTCCAAATTGAGATACATGAAACAAAATCAATTTCAGATGCAAAGAAGATTGCACGAACAATAGCGGAATCCCCCTTAGTAAAAACCGCCATAAACGGTGAAGACCCAAATTGGGGAAGGATAGTCTCGGCAGCAGGCTATGCCGGAGTTACTCTTGACGAATCTAAACTGAAATTAGCCATTAACAAAATTACGATATATAAAAAGGGATTACCGGTGACACCTGCCCCAAATAAATTAAACAGTGCAATGAAGAAGAAAGAGATCACGATTCAATTACATCTTGGAATGGGTAACAAAAGCGCCACATTGTGGACGTGCGATCTGTCAAAAGAATACGTGAAGATCAACGCGGACTACCATACATGAAGTTTTTTTAATAGCTTTTTACCTGAATCGAACGATTCTTGATCCGTAAATAACCAACCTGACAATTACTCCTTTCCAAAACGAAAATCACCATTTTATAAGAAATGAAAAAAGAAACCATTGCGTCTATTACCACACCAATTGGTGAAGGAGGAATCGGAGTAATACAGGTATCCGGGCCGGACTCACTTGAAATTGTAAATACGGTATTCAAGGGTAAGAAGCAGAAAGATTTGAGAAATGCAGAGTCAAAAAGGCTCTATTACGGCGACATCTGTTCAAACGGTTCCATCGTTGATGAAGTAATTGTAAATGTACTCAGAGAACAAGACAGTTTTACCGGAGAAGATTTAGTCGAAGTTAATTGCCATGGCGGAATCCTGGCAATAAAAAAGACACTTGAATGCGTGGTATCGGCAGGGGCAAATGAAGTTCACTGGAAAGAGCTGGTCAACCGACCCCTTATTAACAGCAAAATTGACCGTATTCAGGAAGAAGCTCTTCTTGAAATACCTGAGGCAAGAACGAAATTGGGCGTTAAAGTCCTTCTCGATCAATATAATGGAGCATTGTCTGCTTATATACACAAAATAATTGAAAAGTTAGAAAAATGTGATAAAAACAAAGAACAACTATACGATAATAGATTATCCTTCAACTCCCCTCAGGATGACGTCACACTGAGCGAAGTCGAAGTGTTATTAACATTGAATTCCATATGTATTAAACTAAAAGAAATTCTGGCAACTGCAGCCTTCGGTTGTGCGATCACTTCACCCCAGAAACTGATCATTACCGGCAAACCAAATGCTGGCAAATCCACGTTAATTAACGCGCTACTGAAAGAGGACCGGTTAATCACGCATGAAGAGCCGGGCACCACCAGGGATGCCGTTGACGAAATGATCTCAATTAGCAGCATACCATTTACCATAATAGATACTGCCGGTATTAGAGAGACAGATCATGAAGTGGAAAAGCTTGGTGTCCTGGAAAGCAAAAAGCAGTTAAGACTGGCAGATAAAATAATCATTGTGTTTGATAATTCCAAGCCTGCTGAGAAAGAGGATAAAGAGATAGTCAAATTTATTGATGAACTTAAGTTACAGAAAACTGATAATAATATATCTATTTTCCCGGTATTGAATAAGGCAGACCTGCCTTGTAAATTAGACATGTCAGCGCTTGTGGGGAAAACCTTAGAACCAATATATCAAGTATCCGCATTACAAGGCGATGGACTTTCAGTCCTTGAAGAAAATCTTATCTCCGAATTTAAGGAGTTTATAGAATATACACCAGAAAGGCCTGTAATCTTCACCAAACGGCAAAAGGAATATGTATCCAATGCTTTAAATATCTTAACGCAATATATACAAATTTCTAAAGATGAGAAAGATTCAAATAATTGCGATAATCTTTTAAATGGAATTAAGCAAAACCTTTTGAACTGCATTGACGATTCTCACCACAGTAAAAAGTCCCAATCCGGCGAGATGTGATCCGGACTTCCTAATGATATCACGTAAGCGCTTGGCCCTTATCCTTTCTAAAGACACAACTCATTCTTGCTTCCCACCCGGACAAGTCGTTTGGACGGCGCGTGAGAACTTTTTTTATCTCTCACCAATTACACTGTGAAATATGTTAAATAAATCATAGGTATGGTGTCCCCACGATTTAAAAAATTACCTTAAGAAAATGGCCACCAGTTGTTCGTCCAATAGCAACTCTTGATCCTTCTCTGCCAGGCCGATCTTCTCCCGGATATAAAATAACATCCTTCACTTCTCTTTCTTTAACACCATGGCTGTATATATGAGGCAACTCTGTTTCCTGATCAATATAATAACGTATTTTCATTATACCATTTCTTCAAATATTCATTTACCGGCTAACACTTAGTTAACCAATGCAGTCTTTTTAGCATTTGATTAAACGCCTGGCTGGGCAAATTCTTTTTCTCTCAATCTACTTTCTAAAGTAGCTGCTAAAGAGGTTACTATGTTTTTAGTGATGGGTTTTAACGCTATAGCGTAGACGCCTAAACTCCATTCTGGAGAAGGGTGTAACTATATATGAAGCTGCATATAATACTGGAAAAATTATTAGTGTACTATAAATAGTACGTATATTTTATGCGAGCCGAGTTTATACGTAGGCACTGGCAATTTTCCAAGTGTGTAATATAAGGCGACTTCAATTGATTAACAAATAATATTCTGGCAGACTCAAAAGAATGTATTTTATGTAACCAGCCCTAATACCTCAACGGTTTTCTTAGCGATTTCATCAGGGTTAAATGGTTTTGTCATGTAAATATCAGCGCCCACTTCGTTTCCCTTTTGTTTATCAAATTCCTGTCCCTTCGCAGTGAGCATCACTATGTAAACATCCTTAAGTTTTAGTTTATTTTTCACAATATTACATACATCATACCCGTTTATTTCCGGCATCATTATATCGAGAAATACAAGTTCTGGTTTCTCTTCTTTGATAATCTTAAGGGCTTTCCCTCCCTCTTCAGCAATAAATACTTCCACTTCACTATTATCAAGATCCTCTATAATCCGTTCTAATAAAAGTCTTATGTTTGGTTCATCGTCTACAATCAATACTTTTGGCACTCATACACCCCCCACTATTACGTTGTTGATTTCAATACACTACTTCAAAGATATCTACCGGCGCGGCTCTACCCTTTACCTTAATATGTGCAAAGTTATTAAATTCGAAAATATCTTTAGTTACCTCATACACATTACGTTCAACCAGTATTTGTCCGCCTTTAGCAAGAGATTGTAGCCGATCTGCGACATTAACTTCATCACCGATTGCAGTATAATCCATATGGTCAGGAGAGCCTACGTTTCCCACTATCACACTTCCAGCACTAATGCCTATGCCTGTGCGGAAATTATCTTTAATCCATTTAGTATCTGAATCATTAATACATTTCTGCATATCAATTGCCGCCTTTATGGCTTGTGTCTCTCTATTTTCATAACTGGATGGTGCCCCGAAGAGTGCCACAATCATATCTCCAACAAATTTATTTATTGTTCCATTATGATGAAAAAGTATTCCTACCATATCGGAAAAATATTCATTCAGGTATGTAACAATTTGTTCAGGATTAAGTTTCTCACAAGTAGCAGAAAAATTCCTAATATCAGAAAATAAAATTGAAATATTTTTTCTAGCCGGTTTTAAAGTCAGTACTCCTCCGTCATTTACAATAGAATTAACAATTTGTGGAGCAACGTACCGTTGTAAATTCGCCCTGATCTGTGCTTCTTTTAATTTGTTCTCGAAAAGTATAGTATTTTCAATTGCTGATGCCGCCTGAGATGCAAGGATGCTGAGAATCTTCAAATCGCTAGACTCATAAACAACAGGTTCGTCACTACTCACATTTAATACACCAAGAACTCTATCCTTAATCTTTAAAGGAGCACAAATCAATGAACATATTTCCTTACCACTAATAATATACCGTGGATCAGCATCTACGTCATTAACTATTTCTGCTTTGCCTGAAAGTAGCACACTACCGGCTATTCCATTTATGTTGCACGTTATTGTTTCAGAAGTGTTACAGGTACTAGCGGAGACGTTCTCCCGCTCATGATCCTCCCGTAATAATATAGACACATTTGTTGCTTTTATCAATTTCTTGATCTCTGCAATAATTAATTCTTCAATTTCTCTTCGCTCAATGCATACGGACAGTTCTTCTGAGATATCATAAAGAAGAGTTATTTCTTTATATTTATCTAGCAAATCGCCAACAAGTGCTTTCTCTTCATACTCTTTATTTACTATAAAATTTACAAAATCAGCAACACTACCGGCACTCTTATCTCCAATTATCCATCCAATCACATTATCAACAATTTCTAAAGGATATCTGCAAGATGAGCTGGAATGTTTTGGATCATTTAAATTATGTTTATTACTGAATATCAATTTATCATTTACATCATAAATAACGATGTGGGCTCCCATTTCTCTTGCAATATTACAGATTACGGTATGCACATCCTTTTTTGAAATTATCTTTTCGAGATCTAATTTTGTTTTAATGATTATACCTTCTTAAAAAAATATCTTTCGTTGTCCTAATCAACTCATCCATATCTACAGGTTTTGTAAAATATCCTGCAATATCTATTTCAGAGTGCTCAGGTTTCATGTCTTCTATAGAATTAATAATAATAGGAATTGTATTAGTGTTTTTGTCGTTCTTTAACACGGCAACAACATCCAAACCGTTTATGTCTGGCATCAGGATATCAAGTATTATTATGTCTGGCCTAAATTTTTTAGCCATAGCAATAGCCTCAAATCCATTCTTTGCCTCTACTATCCCAAACCCTTCTGATTCAAACACCTTCTTAATAAGCGTTCTAATGTGCTTTTCATCATCTACAACAAGAATGTTTTTATTATTATTTGTACTAGATGAATATTTATTTGTGGTACTGCTCTTCAAATTGCAAGTTGTCGCTTCGCTTTCTTTTTCTCTTCTTTTGGTATTATATAGCTCAGTACTAACGGGAAGTGTAAACGAAAAGGAACTTCCTTTACCAACCTCACTTGTGGCCCAGATTTTACCACCATGTTGCTTGATAATTTGTTCGCAGATAGACAGCCCGAGTCCTGTCCCTACCGGTTTGTTAGTAAGTGTATCACCCACCTGCTTAAATTTATCGAATACCTTCTCAAGATCGGCCTGTTTCATGCCAATGCCAGTATCTACAACACTGACGATCATCTCTCTATTTTCGACTCTGGCACTGAGCCTAATAGACCCTTTCTCAGTAAACTTCACGGCATTTGAGATTAGATTAATGACTACCTGTACTAATCTGTCCTTATCGCCAATACACACAGGCAGATCTGCATCTATGTCTACAATAAGCTTAATATCTTTTTGTTCAAATAGGGCAGAAGTAGAGGCAACGGCCTGTTCTATAACGTCATATATTGAGAATGAATCCTTCTTCCACTCAATTTTGCCTGCCTCTATCTTTGCTAAGTCTAAGACGTTATTTATCAGGTTTGTTAACCGATCTCCCTCAGAGATTATTACATTAATGTCATCTTTCATCTGCATTACCTTCTTTATAGCTTTACTATCTTCTGGCTGAATTTGAGGAAGAACAAACTTGTCAAATCTCGACTTAATGATCTTTGCAAATCCTACTATTGAAGTCAGTGGTGTTCTTAATTCATGTGAAACTGTATTCAAAAAACCAGACTTTGCTTTGTCCAGTTCATGCAGTTCATTATTAGCATCACGTAGTTGCTGTGTTCTCTCTTCCACCTTTTGTTCTAATATTCGGTTATGATTTTCCAGGTCTTTAGCCATCTCAATAAATGAGGTAGCAAGTATTCCGATCTCATCGTTTGATTTTATATTGATATTGTTTGCTACAGTAAAATCACCTTTAGCTAATAATCTAGCCGATTTTGTTAAAGCAATAATTGGACTAGATAGTCTGATCGATATTAAAAAAACGAGAGCCACACCTACAGCAACAAATACGGCTAGAGTAATAACGGATCTTATAATAATGTTTTTGGTCTGTTTTAATATACCTATCTTGGAATTACTTATTTCATTATTAAGTTCAGCTAAGGAAAAACCTAGCCTAAGCACTCCCCATGGTTCTGTGCTGATGTTTATTTGAGTAATAAATTCCTTAAAAGCCGTTCCATCCATCTCATAATTATTGAATGTTGCGTTTTTTTGATCAGCAGCATATAAGTCTTCTCTATCCGAAAGAATCTCTTGCTCCAGCTCAGGTTTTGACGTATGTATATAAGCCTTTCTGGAATAATCCATTAGTATGACATAGCTCAATCCATTATCTTCCTTAACTGTTTTATGTATCATTTCCGTAACATTAGAAAGATTAAAAGAAGCAACATCATTCTCTGTCTGACGGGCCAGGTTGTGAGATATGGTTCTTCCACGTTCTTCAAGCATCTCTTTCATCAGGGCTATACGGCGATCCAGCTCCTTTTCTAAAAATCTCTTCTGAGTTGATATTTGGATGAATGTCAATATTGCAAGCAATAGAAAAATTAAACCAATCATTGTCAAGAGTAGTTTCTTGCGTATGCTATTTTTTACGCGCACTTGTTTACTCATCTTATAATCTCGTTTACAGAATCTAATGCTTCGTCGTTTAAATTTAATCCGTATTCCTCCACTTTTTTAAGATTCAGAATAATATAAGAACCTGCAGGTGGTTGGACTCTTTGAGTGATTGCTTTGTTAGCAAGCCTATCGAGTACCATGTCAGCCGCTTGTAATCCTATTGTTGGAATATCGGCAGAGATAATCATAGTTGCTCCAAGTTTAGCAAATACGTTATTGTATGTGAAAACAGGAATTTTTTCAATTTTACTCTTTTTGAAAATTTTAGTTATAGACTCTTCATTGCTTAGTACAACTGGGTCTGCAAGTAACCAGAGTGCATCTACTTTTAGCATTAACGCTTCCAATGCAGAGCTTAACTCCTTTGGTTTTTTAATAGACGTACCGATAATTTCAATATTTACCTCCCCTGCGTTCTCTATGGCCGTATCCAGCCATTCTTTGTTATAAGTCTTGCTATATAGCACCCCAATTTTTTCAATGTCCGGGAAGAAGTAACGAAACATCATCATCTGCATTTTTTGAGGCAACTCATTGGAAATACCATAAGTATTTTTCCTCATTGGAAAGCGGTGATAGTTTATTGCTGATGAGAAAACCAAATCTACATTTTTTGTGACATCATGCGCAAGCTGATATGCGCGTGAACCTATACAATAAACTACATCAGGGTCTATTTGGCGAATCTTCTTTTTAATCTTTCTTTTATTAATAGATTTGCTACCAAGATAAATTTCGTCTGCTATATTGGCTATCTTGGATTTAAATACTTCATGTACAATAACGTATTTGCCTATTGTCATATCCGTATCAAGGACAACAACTTTGCCGTTGTCTATGGCAAATACTGTATTCGAAAACAATAATGTCAAAGCAATAAAAGCTGAAAACATATATGCGAACGTAATATGTTGATAATTAGTATAGCTAAGAAATATTCTCATTTTTTCGTTAATATTCAGTGTTGGCAAACCGATAACAAATAAGATTTATCAATCTTCCAAACTAGTCTTTTCTATTTTACCCAGTCTTTTCCATCCATCAATGCCAAGCATTTTCAATTTCGTTACACCTTCAGGATTTGTTCCCATTTTTTCAATTACGGTTAACAGTAAATCTATATTATCATTTCTATGTTTTGGTGTTGCTAAAATCGGCAGTAAGGTTTCGTTGCTTTTTGCAATTAATCTAAGCCCTTTGTACTGCTTAGGGTTTAATATGGCCAGTTTGGAAAGACTATTCTCTGAAGTTATAGCCAAATCTGCCATACCAAAACCAAGGGCCATTAATGCGTCAATCTCTTTTGGGACCCTTAGTATCTTAAGACAATCTACGAGATGGGCTTTCTCTTCTCCTAGCATTTGCTTAATGACATTCCTGGTATACTCCTCATTACCTGCAGAAGCAACTTTCTTTCCCATTAATAAATCAAAATTATCGTTAGTAGTGATTCCATTCAAAGACAGGATTTTTTTTTGAGTTGATTTTCCTTTTGAGGTTCCCACACACACAGAATCAATTGGAAATTTAACAAAAAGATCATGAAAGTGCCAACTTGATAATATGAAGACACCATCATTACTTTCAATTATAAATTTCTCGAAAGTATCTCTATCACTGAATGGTTGAAATTGGAAGGGGCCATGATGTGAAAGGTACTCATCAAACTCGCTCTTAAGGGATGCAAAATTGTTGATATTAGTTTCCGGATTATAAAAATAGACCGTAGATCTGGGATTGGCAAATAGTCCGTAATCAATCCAAGATAAAGAAGTACCAACGAACAGGCAAATAGTTATAATTAGTCGAATAATCATTTATTGATAAAATAAGCGGATAAATGAGATAATTGCGTCAACCAATCTTTTTATTTAAAAATATTGTTGATGTGGCAGAGGAAACGAATCAAATGTCTAAGCCCATCGAATCTGATTGGAATTCCAAAAAATGACCTGGTTTACTTGACCGGACTACCCCCCTATATTGTGTTTCACTTGATTATCGAACATTTCTGATCTGGAATCAAATTCGTCAGCTTACCGTTCTCACTTGGTATATTAGCCGCATTTAAAGAAATCACTTAAAACTCATATCGTAATTCAAACATAAACGATCTTCCTTGTTGTGGATAATCAGTGGAAACAGTATCTTTCGGCGCAGGATCATCATAGCTTTTATCAGAAAGATTAAAAACAGACCCTCTAATCTCGAAATTATCTATGAAATTTCTTCCAATAAGCGTTAGATTGACTAGGGCGTATGAAGGTAAATTGCCCCTAATATCTCCATCTTCCCTTGGCCTAGGCCCACTGACAAAAGTATTCAAGTTGGCATTAGCATATTTCCAGAACCCTACATTCAAACCAAAATTTGCCTTATGCTCAGGAGTAAAAGGCAATCTCTCTCTCCCCCTGGTTTCTTCAGCCTTTTGAAATGTATAATTTGCATATAAGTAATTATCATGTCCTAAATCTGCCTTCAATTCAGTTTCTAAACCCTTAATCCTTGCACCTGCAGAGTTTTCTGGTCTGTCTATTCCGGAATTTTCCACTAACACAATCCTGTCTCTAATTCTGTTAAAAAAGTAATTTATGTTTGCACTTATGTGTTTGGTAAAATTATAGCCAAGTCCGATCTCAAATGTATTTATCTTTTCCGGATCAAGGTTAGGGTTGCCCACATAGACTGGATTATTTATCGTAAATAATTCATCAAAATTGGGTGCCCTGAAGGCGGTTGCAAAGAGGAGCTTCAGATGAGCATCTTCTATAAACCTCCATATCACTCCAACCCTTGGATTAGTTGTGCTTCCAAACCGTGAAAAACGATCATATCTGACCCCCACTGTTAAATCGATATCTTTATTTATATTCCACTCATCCTGCAGGAAAAGAGCCCAAATGTGCCTTGTCTTCTTGCTGGTAAATGGTAAATCCTTAGAAAAATCCGTAAATGAAGTAAGCGGGGTTCGTTCTAACGGATTAGCATTAGCATGATATGATATATCGTGCTGGTGTATCCATTCATATTGAAAACCAAACGTTAATTTATTCCCTTCAAATACATTATAATTAAGTTGATTTTCAAAACCAATAGTCCTTAATTTGGATCCTGAAGTTCCCTTTATGCCGTCAGGAAAGTTTACTATAAAACCAGGAAAAGGTTCAGAATAAAAACCATCCGGACGAGTTTCATAAAAATTGGTTCCTATATTATATTGGTCATAATATACCTTAGGTATCATGCTAAGTTTGTCGCCAAAGAATAATTTGTAATTGAGTTCTCCAAATATATAAGTATCTTTAAACATAGTATCATCACTTAATGCGTCATGGAAACCTATATAGCCCTCCTTCCTCTTCTTCATATATTTACCTTTAATTTCCAGGTTTTTATAAGAGAGTTTTATATTCAGGTCTGTTTTTTCCTTGCGGTTTTGAGATCTTCCGGGACTCAAAGAGGCAGGATGTCCGAAAATAATATCTTGTTCAATAGTTTTACTAAAACCCTCTGTATCATAATAATCAAGGAATCCTGAAATTTTGAGGTCTCCGAACTCCTTTCCAAATAACATATTATAATTCTGAGTGTCATAAGAGCCGCCACTTACTGTAAACTGAAATCCATCAATGTCATCAGTATCTTTTGTTATGACGTTAACAACGGCCAGAAATGCATTCTGGCCATATATTGCTGATCCTGGACCTCTAATAATCTCTATTTTTTTAATATTCTCAACAACAAGATCATGAAAATTCCATGTTGCCTCGCCAGAAGATGGTTCGTTAACGGAATGTCCATCTATTAAAATCTTCACGTTTAGTGAATTAAGAACACCCCTTACACCAATCTCTTTTATACCATTGTTGTTCATAGATATATCAAAGCCAGGTACTGTTTTTAAGATATCCGTCAACGTTCTAAAACCCATATGTTTAATTTTTTCAGCTGTAATTACGGTAATGATGCCCGGTGCCCTGCTGATCGGTAATTCATATTTTGTAGCAATAGTTACCATCGCTTCTGCCTGTAGCCATCGAAGCTCATCCCGGACTTCATAAGATGTTTTCTGTCTTTCAGTAGAGGTTGAAGTTTCTTCTGAAAAGAGTGAAAATGTTAGACTGAAAACAATCATAACAAGTGTGATAAACCCAGAATAAACTGGAAATAGAGTTAAGGTTTTTAGTATTCTCAAAAATGGATTCTTTCTGAATCAAAATGTTTTGAAGCTACATCCTATATAAAGATACAATCTTATAACATTTGGCAGGAATCGCATTAATAAGGTTGCTCCACTATGTGCTAATGACTCTCTATCACAGCACGTTCCCGAAACTACCAATAAATTCCTAGTACATAAGATAACACCACTAAGCAGAGACACCGTTTAAATAAAAAAAGCCCCGGTGTCTCCCTGTCAGATAGGAAGGTACCGGGGCTTATCTGCAAATGTATATATTACAAACTTATTAAAAGAGCATTTGAGTGTTTTCAGCATGAGTGTCATTATTTAAATACCACGACAGAGTAAAATAAATACAGCATCTTTGCTATCTCCACACCAATAATCTGACTCTCCTTGTCAGAATGCTCGCGATAATAAACACACGCACATCGCTATGTCAAGATAATTTTATGAAAAATATATATAAAATCCCAGGTTTTTGTTTTCATCAACACTAAACATAAGTTGAATGTATTAATAATTTTATTAGGCTTGCCTTTTCCAAGGCTTGATATATACCCCTTACCTGCCCTGACTTTAATCTCTCTAAATCATATACCTTGAAAACGTTTTCTAATAATTCCAGTTTGATTTTTGCTATTGCATCTACAGGTAACGAATCCATTAAATCCTAAAAATACTGGCTGTTTACTTTGCTCAAACCGCACCTGAGCAGATATTCACAGGAAGTTGTTTTTGCCCAATCCCACCAGCCTTTTTTACCTGTAGGCATACAAATTCTTCCGATTGATCCCAGCAATAATGTAATGCCGACGGTGAGATTGTTTCTGGTAGATTTTTCCGGCATAGTATGATCTCTGAGACTTTACGTATTTATTGATTATCGTAGTGGTATCTAATTTATGTGCCACGTTGAGTAGTGCAGCTACTGCACCATGTGAGTAGGATTTTAGACGCAGTCCTTCAGTAAGTCCTTGTAACCGACTAAATAGATCGTTGGCTTTGCCCAGAAGATGACAGGACGATTGGCTTTGGCTTGCCGTTTACATGTCCGGACTCGACTATATAGCAATATTTATGACCGTTTGTGTGTTTTGCCTGAATGGTAGCCATATAAGGTGTCCCTGCTGTAATACTCATCATCATGGATGATGCGCTCCATAATTAAAGCCTTTCATGACTTCAGAGCGTCTACCTTTCTGTCCATGTTTAAGTGTCTGAACTTTATCTCTTTTCATTTACAAAAACCTCAGAAAGCGCACCGGCCAGGTAGCACGTCTGACAGGAAAGACAAACTAAGAGTTAGGAATTGAAGATGGATGCAAGTATTACGATTTACTAATCTAACTGCCCTTCCGGCTGTCAGACATAGACATCTGTCAACAACACAGTCTTTCCCTGTTATGTTATTAGACACTTTAGTTTAAAAAATGAGTATATATATCATAATGTGAGGCAGGCAATTAAATATTAAAATTTAAATTGAGAGTCCGTCCAGATGTGATCCGCTCTGCAATCTGGGCCATGGATTGAGGAATCAAGGCATTACTAATTTAGATACGGATATTCACCGGCTTCCGGTAATATTTCGAAAACAATTAACTAGACAATGGTACAACAGTTGCGATCAGTACTAATAGAAAAATTCTGGCGACTATAACGCAGGGCTTGAGACCGTGTAGAGTCATAAACATATCACAAATTATTTAGGCAGCTGAAAGGAGTCAAAAGTTATGCACTTATCAGGTATGAACCAACTGGCAACCGCAGTTAAAGAATCATTTGCAACCATCACTATAGACAGGCGTACGGAAGAGAATAATATTAAAAAGATCCTACCGTCCATACAAAACAGATATATTGACTCAGCTGAGTTCAGCGACAGGGCGCTAGAACTTTCCATTGGAACTGAAACTGAAACGAATTCCAATGAAAAGCTTGATACGGATCAAGAACAAGAAGAAAATCCTGAAGCAAATCAACAACAACCGGTCTGTACCGGAACGGTATCACTCAACGTATTTGCTTGAGCAGGCAGGAATGCTTTCCTGTATCAGGTCCTCTCTACTTCCATGGCAATCACGCCTTGACCTTTTGGCCAGAAAGGATGAACAGGAAAGTCCGGCTCTGGTTCAAATGTTTTGATAATTGTGCAGGGAATGCCTGCCGCCTCAGAACCTTTACTGATCTTATGAGTGAGCTTGGCTGCGGTACCCTGCATGGTGTTGTCTGTGACGAGGAGACGCCCCTTTGGTGACATAATTTTCAGACATGAGGCCACCAGTTTATAAAGATCGCTTTTGAGAAAAAAGCGCCCTGTTCCGGCTATTGAACGTACTGGCGGGTCGAGAATAATGCGTTCATAAGACTCAGAACGCTTCACCAGTTTTTCAATGTAGTTAAATACATTATCCTTTATGAAACGAAATCGTTCTGCTTTGTGATCAATGTTGTTGAGTTCAAAATTTTCCCTGGCCCATTTATGACATTCCGGTGACGTATCGACTGAAACTACCTGACTCGCTCCTGCGATTGCAGCGGTAAGGCTGAACGCTCCGGTATAAGAAAAAAGATTTAAGACACTCTTGCCCTTTGCATTCTGAGCAAACTCTTTCCTTGCCCCCCTCAAATCAAAAAAGAGTCCTGTATCGAGACTGCCCATTGGCTGCACAAGATAGCTGATGCCGTTTTCCTGAACACGAATTTTACCTTCCATAGGCATCCCGAGCAGGGCTCTCTCCTGAAGTTTGCCTTTGAGTTTGCGTCCTTTCTCACGGATCTTGAGGATGATGTGCTCGGGTTTCAAGGTAGCCATAACTTTATGGAGATTATAATCAACCAGGTCAGACAGCGCCCAGCTCTCCAGTGATAGTATCAGCGTACTGCCGTAAGAATCCAGAAAGAATCCGGAAAGATTGTCGCCTGGGCCGTTTACAAGGCGAACCACTTCCTTCTTTGAGGTTTCCTGAACAGAACGTTTTTTTAAGGCATTCTCAAACCGTAAGACAAGGTCCACGCCGGGATCGCCTTCACTACTCGATATTAGCTGCATGGCGTTGTTAACGGGATCAATACACCCCCAGCTGAGAAATGCGCCCTGGCTATCCCGAAGCTTACACCAACCTGTTTCTGTAAAATCATGATCCTCCGGTAAGCGATCTAGAATAAGACGGGGCAAACCCTCTTTAATACGATTAGCAAGAGAAAGCGGAGGGCAAAGTGTTCTGAATTTGAGTTTAGTTGAGTTTAATTTCATAAAGTCTTGATTCCTGTCTTATAAAAATTTATTAAGATTACCTGGATTCTTTGTTCTCATGACATCTCATCATTTTCCCATTTTCCCTCGTGTTTAGTACCGTCTGCCAAAGTCCATGTCCCGTGTCCATTCCGCTTATCATCTCTCCATTCGCCCACATACGCATTACCATTCGCCCAGGTATATGTTCCCCGCCCGTCCCTCTTGCCATCTTTCCATTTTCCTACATATGTATCACCGTTTGCAAAATCAGCCGATCCTTGTCCATGTATCTCGTCATCTTTCCATTCACCTACATAAGTATCACCATCTTCAAACACAGAAGTACCTTCTCCATTCCTCTTGCCATCTTTCCACTCTCCTACATATGTATCACCGTTTGCATAAGTTTCTGTACCCTGTCCATTCCGCTTATCATCTTTCCACTCGCCCACATATCTATCACCGTCTGCCCAGGTATATACTCCTTCACCATTTCTCTGGCCATCCTTCCATTCTCCCACGTATGTATCACCGTTTGCATAATTCTCTATACCTTGTCCATTCCGCTGACCACCTCTCCACGCACCCACATATTTATCACCGTTTGCATAAGTTTCCGTACCTTGTCCATTCCGGCGGTCATCTTCCCATTCGCCGATGTATATAGCACCATCTTTCCAGGTATATGTTCCTTGCCCTTGCCTCTTTCCTTCACTATATTCACCCATATATATATCACCGTTAGGCCAGCTACAGGTGCCCTGTCCATGTTTTTTATTATCTTTCCATTCTCCCATATATTTAACACCGTTAGGCCAGGTGTATGTACCGTGCCCATTCTTCATGTTATCTTTCCATTCACCGATGTATATAGCCCCATCTGCCCAGGTATATACCCCCTGTCCATTCTTCTTGCCTCCAATCCACTCGCCCACATAGGTATCACCGTTAGGCCAGCTATATGATTCATGCCCATGAGCCTTATCATCTTTACGTATTTGCACCTGTAGTTCCTTGATTTCATCAGAGAACTCTTTCCTGCCAGCATCTTTAGTTTCCTTTAACGTTTTATTTTTACCAAACCACATTCTAGCTCCTTTCTAATAAACTCTTTGTTTTCCTGAGGCAATTCCCTATCCTCAGCAGATGACCCTGAAGAGGTCGTTATACACTAAATCGGAAATGCATAATATCGCCATCTTTTACCACATAGTCTTTTCCTTCAATTCTTAAGAGTCCTTTTTCCTTCACCTTTAGTTCTGACTTGTGCATTGCGAGATCATCGTAGCCGAATACCTCTGCACGAATGAAACCTCGTTCGAAATCAGAGTGAATTACACCTGCCGCCTGTGGCGCTTTTGTTCCGTTGTCGATGGTCCAGGCACGCACTTCCTTTGGCCCTGCGGTAAAATATGTGCGGAGTCCCAATAATGTATATGCTTCACGTATCAATCTCTTGAGACCGGATTCCGTTATTCCCATATCCTCATAATATTCCGCCTGTTCCGAAGGGTCCATTTTGGCGATTTCCGCTTCAACGTCTCCGGAGAGGACAACACATTTTGAATTCTCTTTTTCCGCGTAAGCAGTAATGGTATCTATATATCCTTTGTCTTTCTCAAAATCAAAGACATTTATGACGTATAATACCGGTTTTGCGGTAATTAGATGCAGGTCTTCAGTGCATAATCGTCTCTCATTCGAAAGAGGTAACAGTCGCATAGGAGTACCGTTATTCAAACCGCCCAGTACTTCTTTAAGAATTGCAATCTCCTCCAATAACTTCTTGTCTCCTGTCTTTGCAAGTTTCTCGTTTTTCTGTATGCGTTTTTCTACCGTTTCTATATCCGCAAGGAGCAATTCAGTATGGATTATTTCAATATCCCTGATTGGGTCTACGCTTCCTTCCACGTGCACGGTATCTTCTTTTTCAAAGCAGCGTACAACGTGCAGAATGGCATTTACGCTCTTTATATGTCCTAAAAACTTATTTCCCAACCCCTCTCCTTTACTGGCGCCTTTTACCAAACCTGCAATATCTACAAACTCAACCATTGCGGGAATTGTTTTTTCGGGGGGAATAAATTCCGTTATTTGATCTAATCGTTCATCCGGTACTGCCACGACTCCGACATTGGGGTTGATGGTACAGAATGGATAATTTTCCGAAGCCACACTGGATGACGTTAATGCATTAAAAATTGTAGATTTGCCTACGTTAGGTAATCCGACAATACCACAGTTTAAACCCATAGCCTGAATTCCTTTTCCTTATTTCATGTTAAAGACAATAATATAAAAATTTTTGAATTTGTCATTATAACACAAACAACAGCATTCTTTAATAATTAAGTTGTCTGCAAGCTGGAACCTTTTGTACATGGAGAACAAAGATGGAAACTACCCGCAGATTATGCAGATTTATCCTGAAAGACAAAGGAATAAAAAATTCCTTACGCTAATTCACAGAAAATAAGGAGGAAGGTATTCGTTTAAGAACGATGATATATTGCATCCTTGCAATAATAAATTTAATTTATGAAAAATATATCTGTCATTTTGAAAGATTCAACCACGGCTTCTTATCCAGAGGTATCCAGACCAAACTCTTTCTTGATAACTATTTTGGCATTAATAAAATCTTTATGTGCTATATGAAACAGGCCTGATATTTTCCTTATTGTTTCAATCTCATTATGATCTAACTCATCATCGCAACACGCGACACGAAAAAGAGTTTCTATAACTGATTTCCTAACGTCATAAGAGAGGTTTTTGCCTACCTCACGAGTAAAACGATGCAGATCAATTCTTTCTCTCGCGGCTTCTTTAATAGAAGCCATAACTGTTACTATCTCACCTTCGGGTATTTTACTATATAAAGTGAGGATTTCTTTGATCTTCTCATCTTCTTTCGCCAGAAACTTCTCATCCGACTCTGCGACAACCCATAATAGTGCCCCCAGGGCGATCTTATCATCTATATCTTTCACCTCAGGCTTATCATTTTCGTCTTTCAATACTGATGTCATTACATTACTTCTAAATTTATCTAAGAATCCAGCCATGTTAATTTTTCCTCTGTGGATAATCGCATATATTCTATTATTTTCCCGTCTTCAAGAGTGTAGGTAAATCCCTTATCCATCCTTTTGAATCAAGGATTAATTTGTAATAAACCTGCCTGCCAGGCATTCAGGCGGGGAGGTATGCTGGTAAATATACATCTGCGTGAAGGTCAGACATGAAGAATTTCACAATTTGTCATTTTGAAAGATTTACCCCTGTCCATTAAAACAAAGGCACGAATAAAGAATAGAAGCAAGAAGCAATATCTTGCCCTATTCTTTATCAACACTCTTTCTCAAACGCCTCTTTCGAACTGTTACTGGTTTTATTTCGTTTGCTTATCCTGCGCTTTCCTGGTCTTTTGTTCATGTTTCTTTGTTATCTGCTTCTTACTCTTGTCCTTATCTTTCTTACCACCCTTGTCTCCCATTGCTTGCTCCTTTCCTGTTGTCAGCTATCTCCTCTACGTGTGGGACATCGCTGCGTTGTAAGTTCTCGCTTTGGCGTACCTTCATTGTCCAAGAAGATGACAGTTAAATAGATTGCGTCCATGCAATCCGATATAAACACGTATAGTCTATCACGAATAGTATGATTAGATATAACCTTATTTCCGGCTTGTTCATTGTTTCCCAGCCGTTTTTTGTTCAAATTCTTTGATCCTATTCCTTGCTATTATCTACATTTTCAATTGACAGGAGTATTATATAGGGTAGGATGCACTGGTTGTTAAACTATTATCAAATTTATTAAAAAGGATAATCATGAATATACGTTATAAAGATTACGATTTAGATGCTGCACCGGCAAAATCATATGATAAAGATGAATGGATGACTTCAGTTCATATCAACAAGCTTAGTTCCGATGGCTATAAAACAAAGGCGTTTTATTGTAAAGAAATTTTTGACACCAAAGAAGAGGCTGATGATCACTCAATGATTTTAGGCAAACAGATAGTTGATGGTGAACATCCTGATTTCAAAATCGATTTTTAGTCATTGTCTTACCTTGGCGGGCTGTCCGAGCAAAGCCCTCGGCATTACAGAAACACCTCGCCCGTTATTTTGTGGATGTTTATTACCGGCCTTAATCGTCTCTCTCAAAAAATGTCTGACAGTTGTTGATTCTAAACTGGTTGGAACTTCTTTGCAGTCATAATGCGCAGATATGAGTAGTGCCGTTATTGTCGTCATGGAGGCAACAAACCAACGGATATTAAGCGCACATATTGCAAATTGTAAAATGCTTACTGCATCCTTATGAAACCAATGCCATTTTACTGTCAATGCCTGTACCGGTATTGCCTTCCATACCGGTATCATTATCACGTGTGCAAATGTAAAGACAGATATAAAGCAATAGACTACAGCACCGGCAATGGAAACATATAAAGCAAATGTGGCAATAAAATGTTCATCAAATAAGCCGGTTAATTGTTTTGTACCGGCCGCAAATAAACATATCGCAAGCACAATTTCCCAATATCCCACTGTAAATGGTATTAGCCAACTGCTGCTTATCTGTTTTCTTATTGCCAGGATGATAAGAAGCGGTAACCACCATAATCCTACAGACCAGAAAAACAGAGAAAAACCTTTCAAGAAGGGAAGTAACTCTACAAGCGGTCCTCCAGTCATCTGTATCTGTTGATATAATGCCGCAGATACAATTGTCGTAACCGCCGCAGCTCCGATATTCATCCAATACGATGACAGTTCTGTATCACGTGTAACCTGATAAAATAAAAGCCTCCAGATCATGAACGTTATAAATATCAGATACAAAAATGTCCCAATAGACCACAACGCAAACGAAAAAAATTGGATTAGCAGTGCATGCCCAGTCACCTGTCCTGCAACATCTATACTCAACAGGGCCGTAAACTGAGTGCCTATCGTAACAAAGAACCAGCTTCCGTTCAGAATATCTTCAATCTTTCTGCTTTCAGATTTATGGTATAGAAACAAAATAGTAAATGAAGACAGCGTGATACCTATCCAGAGGACAATAGCTGCAAACCAGAAAATATTTGCAACGGTATACCAGCCAAACAGTCGGGAAACGCAGATACCCATGAGGCTTACCAGCCCGACAAGAGAGTGAGAATACAGCATCTTTGCAGGATCGAGCAATTCGATCAAGAGATCTTCATAGTATATGACAGCCTTTATACTCATAAAAACAGCCACGGTAAAGAATACGCCCAAACCTGTAATAAGGAGATAGGGAGATGCTGTATTATATCCATAAGACGAAGAACTGAGCGACATCATGGCAGCAGCTATGGCTACAATAAACCAGCGAGTGTTTACCGAATACGATGCAAGTTGTAAAATGTTTATTGTGCCTCTGCTTAGCCAGTACCATTTTATTGATAATGCCTGTAAAGGAATTGTTTTCCATACGGGTATCACTATCAGATGTGCAAGTGTAAAGGCAGAGGCAAAACAATAGATCGCGGCACCGGCAATCGAAAAATACAAAGCAAATGTGCTAATGAAATATTCATCAAATAATCCGGTTAATTGTTTTGTACCGGCAGCAAATAAACCTATCGCAAGCACAATTTCCCAATACCCCACCGTAAACGTTATTGCCAAACCTTCGTTAATCTGTTTTCTTATTGCCAGAATGATCAAAAGTGGTAACCACCATAACCCTATAGACCAGGAAAGCAGAGAAAACCCTTTTAAGAACGGAAGTATATCAACAAGCGCCCCCCCAGTCATCTGTACCTGCCGATATAATGCCGCAGATACAATTGTCGTAATAGCTGCGGCTCCTATGTTCATCCAATACGATGACAGCTCTGTATCATGAGTGACCGGATAGAAAAGGAAACGACAGATCATAAACGTCATAAAGATCAGATATAAAAATGTTCCAACTGACCAGAGCGCAAACGAAAAAAACTGGATAAACAGTGTATTACCTATCACCTGTCCTGCAACTTCAATACTCAACAAGGCAGTAAATTGAGTGCCTATCGTAACAAAGAACCAGCCTCCGTTCAGGATATCTTCGATCTTTCTGTCTTCAGATTTACGGTATAGAAACAGAATAGTAAACGACGACAGTGTGATAAATACCCAGAGAACGATAGCGGCAAACCAGAAAACATTTGCAACGGTATGCCAGCCAAACAGCCTGGAAGCACAGATACCCGTAAGACTCACAATCCCGACAAGCGAGAAAGAGTACTGAAGCTTTTCAGGGTCGAGCAACTCCCGCACGAGTTCTTCATAATATAGGACAGCCTTTATAATCATAAAGACTGTCACGATAAAGAATACTCCCAGGCCTGTAATAAAAAGATAGGGAGATGCAGAGTTATAGCCATAAGACGAAGAACTGAGCGCCATCATGACCGTAGCCATGGCCGCAATAAACCAACGTGTGTTTACCGAATATGACGTAAAATGTAATATACTCATACTATTTCTGCATTACCGGTTTCGCTTTTCCATCAATACCTGTAACGATATCGTCTTCCACATTCATTTCACTACCAACCCCTGTAAAACCATCTTCTTCCCCTGCTATTTTATTATCAGTCTTTATAAATGTCTTCTTTTCCATAAAAGAGAGGCACATCAGACACACAAGAGATATGAAGATGAATCCTAATGAATTATTGTTGGTATAATCTTTGATTGTACCTGTTATTATCGGGAGAAAGAAACCACCAAGCCCTCCGGCAGCTCCCACCATACCTCCTGCCGTACCGGTGTCCTCTGGAAAATATTCCGCAACAAGCTTAAAAACAACACCATTTCCGATACCTAATAGACATGCCATGCAATAAAAAGCGACAATGGCAAACGTCAGGGAGCTGTTCAGGTTGAGATATAAGAGCACACCAATGAGTGAAAGGGTAAGAAGTGTTAAAAGATTTCTTCCTGAAAAGATATCCCCCAGATATCCGCCTAATATCCTCATAAAAGTTGCGAGAAATACAAAGATTGAAGTTAATGTACCTGCTTTTATCGGTGAAATATCAAACGTATCTCTGAGATACGTAGGCAGCATCAACGCGAAACAGACAAAAAAACCGAAGGTCATAAAATAGAAAAGAGAGAAAACCCAAATTAAATGAGAAGATTTATATACCTTAAGTTTATCGTTGAGTGTTTGAGGCTTTACATTCTCAGGCTTCGGTGCATCAACAGCAAAGAACCAGTAAGCGACGGCCATAAAAAGCAAAGGAAAAGAATAATAGATAAACGTCTTGTTCCATCCTACCGATTCCGCGATAAAAGGCGCTCCAAAGACCGCGAAAGCAGTACCTACATTTCCCACACCAAAAATTCCCAGTGCCAATCCCTGTTTTTCTTTGGGATACCATTGCGACACCTGCGGAACACCAACCGCAAAGGATGCTCCGGCCACACCAAAGAAGAACCCGCATACCAGCAAGAGCAGGTAACTATGTGCAAAACCTGCAAAGAACATTGGGAAAAAGGTAAATAACATCAGCAGACTGAAAACCTTTCTTCCTCCATATTTATCTGTCAAAATACCAATAGGTATCCTGATAATCGAACCGAGTAAAACCGGCGTCGCAAGCAACAACCCGACTGCCGATGAAGACAGATTGAATTCCGCCTTCATATATACAGCTAAAGGGCCAAACAGGGACCAACCGGCAAAGCACACGGCAAAAGCTAACGTAGCAAGTATCAGCACCCTTGTGTTTCCCTGTAATGTATTTGCAGAGTTATTCATAAGACAATTATCTCCTGTAATCTATAATATAATAAGGTAAAAAAATATTCAGAGTAATCATAGTTTTGAAATGCTATATGGACTGAGAAAATTCGAAACTGGACTGCACCTTTGCGGGTAAATTGTAATAATGATCATCAACAATAATCTTACTGTCTTGTTTTATATAAAATAATCTGTCGTCTTTTCCTTTCATCAGAGTAAAAAATTCATTTACCGTTCCATCTCTTACCAGCATGGACAATGTCTTCTCATGATCATATGGATGTGCATACAGTTCATTAATCTTTCTCCCAATTGCATCATTGGGAGATGCGAAACCGAGAAGCCTTGCGCCTTCAAGATCAATATTCAAAATGACACCATCATATGATGACTCATATTCAAACCACCCCTTCTTTGTCCCTTTTACTGCAATTTCAGGTTTCGCATCCTGTTTTTTTACTTCTTTCTTTGTTGACAAAGTTGCATTGTCCATGAATAATTCCTTTCATAATACAATAGTGTTCTAAAAATAGAGTACTGACAAACATAACCACACCTCACATCATTCCTTAAAAACATTAATCCCACATTGTTAATTGTTTTTCTAGATGGAAATCCTCTCTTTTTACAAACGCTTCTTCTCTATTCTCCGGTTGAGGAATAATTTCAGATTTCAATTTACGATACTCCTTCTTGAACTCTTGAATATTCTCCTCGATAAAGCGTTCCCCTTTTCCTGTATTAATTGCACCGATTTCTCCAAATACACTGAAAGGATTGGGTACCTTGTACTGTTGTTCTCTGCCGTAACCAAGCTGTTTATTTAATTGATATCCGTCCAGGATAGCTATCAGGGATCCTACCGTTACAATAACCGCTGCGCCAATTAAGGTTTTCTTGGGAAGTGCCATATTTTTTATCATGTAACCAAGGCTTATCTTTCTGTGAATCAATGAGGCGATAACTATTGCAGGGATAATAATTACGAACATGAGAGACTTTATCATGGTATTAATATTATTTACCGTAACAAATGCCTCATCCACATCTAATTCCACCATGAGCCCCATATCCAGATCTTTCAGCCATGACCAGGCACCGACAACGTTAATCCCACCATAGTCATGATATCCGTCGAGGTTGTTACCGGTTCTCTTTTTTGTTACACACGCCTCTACCCCTTTGGTCAGCATATTTATATCAGGGTCTTCGACGACGTGACACGTTCTGCAGGTATTACCCGTACCTTTCATATGATGACGGGAAAACCGTGATTCTGTAACCATGATACCGTCTTTATTTACCAGATAGGTTTCTCCCGTCTTACCTAAAGCAAAGTTCTTCATTACATCATTCAGCTTTGACATGTCCATCCAGAGTATGACAGCCCCGGCAACCCGATGATCCTTTTTCTTGATAGGGTACGAAATAAAAAGAGACGGCGCTTCGGCATGTTGTCCTCTGGCTGTAATGATATTCGGTGCGTTCGGTACGCTCTGCCATGGAATGTATTGCTGAGAAGGCATATGCCTCTGGATATTATTGATAGAGAAGTGAGTAATACTGGAGATATATGATTTTCCATCATACAGAGTTTCCCTGACATTTTTAAAGATGTCTTCCTTCTCGATATCAATATTCATAAATGATTTTTCATCTGTAGTAGTCATGTGTATTTTACCGGTAGCATCACACACAAATATACCTTTATAATCATAATCTGTCTTTGCACATTCCAGTTGAGTCTTTAATCTTAAATACTCATGCTCGTTTCCTCCCTTTATAATGCTCACGAAATCTTTGTTGTCGTAGATCAATTCGGTACTTCGAATAGAGTCAGAAATAGAGCGCGCATGTGATCTTCTCTCCTCCAGAAAAAAGGTAAGAAGATTTTTCTGTTTAAGCAGTGTCTCCTCCAGATTTGTTTTAACATGCTGTTTCAACTCACTTTTTGCATGTGGAAATGCCACAACTCTAAATAAGATAAGTGGAAATAAGGCAAAAAATATCAGGGTAACAGTAATGATGACTATGCTTTCTTTCAATAACCTTTTCACATTCACACCTCTTCCAGGATAAAAATTTCTATGGCAGATGCATTATTTCTTGCCAGAGTTCAAAAATCAATTATTTCGTTAAGACACAACGTAATATCTTCCATACAGAACGGTTTCCTGATTACCCTCCTTGCACCCTTACCGATTGCTGTCATTGCCAGAACCTCACACGTGTAAGCAGTAATAATTACAATATTATTACACGGACAATGTACTTTTTGTATCTGCTCTAACAACTCAACCCCATCCATACCTGGCATTTTCGTAGCCTTAATATCTGGAAAACCGTTATTCTTATCCAACTAACTTTAGCAATCAATATGCCTATAAAGATTAACAAAGCACACATTACTCATAAGTGTTTTCTGTTCATGGAGATAAGTTTTTGAAATAATTAAATGAACGCCGAGCATCAAAATAGTACTGCAACCTTTTTGTTTCATTTTTTTGTTATTAAAAAAGCCTAACAGTTTAATATAAAAAGAGATAGCGCCAGGAAACATAAAAGCTATAAGTGGAAACATTTTGGTTGCATTTTTTTGAATCAAAAACAGGAATTGATGAATACCGATTTGTTCATGAATTATGAGTTTGCAAAAATATTTAATATTAGCTACTCTTTTCGTCTGCAAATAAGTAAATAAAATGAATACGAATTCAGATATTTCACAAACAATAGCCGATATCATCCTCAGAGAAGAGATAAAGAATGAGAAAAAGATTTACTTTGCTCGAATGATGATATTAGTCTTAATGGTCGCGATGATGACGATCTCACGTCTATGGATAGGAGAACCGGCGCATGAAACCTTTTTGGTGATTGCGCCGACTTCTCTTTTCTATTTGCTCTTTAGCTTTCTATTACGGCATAGTTTTGCAAAGCAAGAACATCAGTCCATGGGTAAATACATTCATACTTCATTGGATTTAGTCTATGTAGTTGTAATACTTGTAGGGGTGTCTCGAATGGGCAAACCATATGTTTTTACCGGATTATTAGAGGCGCCACCTTTTTTTATCATATTTTTACTCAACGCTCTCAGCGGACTCCGCTTTGATTTCAAGATATCTCTCTATTGTGCCATAGTCAGCATTTTAGTCGTCTTTGGACTGGGATTTTATGATATTTATAGCGGCTACCTCATTATTATAGGAGGGGTCATGCATACTCTTTTCAAGGCGTCGCTTGTAGGCGGAACCGCCCTGGTTTCCGGCTATATCGGTCATCGATCAAAAGAGTTGGTTATTCAGGCCATCAAAGAACAGGAGGAAAAAAAGTTTATCAAAAGCATATTTGGACGTTATGCCACTGGAGAGGTAGTGGAAGATGTTCTAAGAAGGGATTTAAAGCTAGGTGGAGAGGAAAGGGAAGTTACGATCCTTTTCTCAGACATTAGAAATTTTACCGGCATTGCCGAAAGGTTACATCCAAACGAAGTAGTAAACCTTCTTAACGATTACTTTTCTGAGATGGTAGAAGTGATCTCCAGGAATGGAGGGACTTTGAACAAGTTTATAGGTGATGGCATTCTGGTCATCTTTGGGGCTCCGATACGTCATAGCAATGATGCTGAAAGAGCGGTAATGACCGCTCTGGAAATGATGAAAAGATTGGAAAAATTCAATCTAAAGCAAGTGGAAAGAGATAGGGAAGAGTTAAGAATTGGTATTGGTATAAACACCGGACGAGTTGTTGTGGGAAACATTGGTTCTAAAGAGAGGATGGAATACACGATTATAGGTGATGCCGTAAATTTTGCCTCACGCCTTGAGTCTCTTAATAAGGAATTGGGAACCAGTATAATCATCAGCCAGAGCACTTATGAGCAGGTAGAAAAAATTGTTCATGCGAAAAAAATAAAACCAGTGAGCGTGAAAGGTAAAGAAAAAGGTGTCTGGGTTTACGAAGTGGTCAAATGAGAAAGGGAAACCTTCCTATTTAAAAATGAATAAAATTTCAAATAAATTATTGAGGTTTATCTGTGTAATCCCTTCCCCGTTGTCTAGACAAAAATATTAACTTTTTTAAATGGACTTATCACCCAATCACACTTGACGGGATTCAACAGTTATGCGCTATACCAACAAATTTTAACGCAGAAAAAACTTGCTTGACAGAGAAGGTAAATAAGACTAAAGTGGTTAAACAAGCGTTTAGTTAATGCAATATAAATATTAAAATCTGAATTATCTGAAAACCGTACAAGGAGTTAGAAGGTGGCGGATAAAAAAAGTAAAGAGATCAAAAAAAACAGTAAGGAAATTATCCTCAGGTCTGCCAAAGTACTGTTTGCAATGCATGGTTTTGAATTGACTACTGTAAGGGAGATCGCCGGAAAAGCAGGTATTAATGTTGCAATGGTCTATTATTACTTCAATACCAAGGAAGAACTCCATCAGAATATTATTGATGATGCTTTCAAAAGTTTTTACCAGTCCCTGAAGGAAGGGGTTGGTCAAGGAAAAGGGCCGGAAGAGAAGATATATGATGTTATAAAGGTATATATTACCTTCCTTCATCACGATAAGGACCTTCACCGGATTATTCTTAGAGAGACTGTATCCCAGTCAAAACACATTGATATGATTGTAAAGAAATATATTTCAAGGAATTTCGACCTTGTACATAGCATAATCAAGGAGGGCGTTCAGAAAGGGACCTTCAGGGAGCATGACTCAACGCTTTCAACATTCAGTTTGATAGGTATGATCCTTTACTATTTCACCTATGAGCCCATCTTTATAAGACTGATCTCACCGAAGAAAAGAGAAAAACCTATTACCGAATTTCTCCCCGAACATATCTTTAACTTGTTTATGGAAGGAGTAAAAGGTTGAAACGACCTGGAAATGGATTCGGGAGCATTCCCAATTTTTTGTAAATCAGGCATGATACCCAAGAATACGTGGATTCGGCCTCCGGCCTTAATCCACCCTTACAAATAAGCAAACGTATGGTGCGAGGCAGGGTGGATTAAACGAAGTGAATCCACCTCTTTTATATACAATAAAATAAGCTTAAACAAATAACATTAACTCATCAGGAGGGACGAAAATGCAAAAGTATGGCTCTTTTTTATCACGTTTATTAATATCGGCGATTTTCATATTTGCCGGATTGGGAAAAATCTTTGATCCGGCTTCAACTATGGGTTACATGAAATCAACCGGAATGCCGGCAGTGGGATTTTTTCTGGTAATGGCAATTATTTTTGAACTGGCAGGAGGCATTTCAGTGCTGATCGGATACAAAGCACGTTTAGGCGCACTTGGATTGATCATATTCCTGATTCCTGTAACGTTGATTTTTCATAACAATTTCAGTGATCAGATACAATTGATCATGTTTATGAAAAACATGGCCATTTTGGGCGCACTCATTGCCATTGCGATAAACGGGCCAGGTGGCATGAGTTTGGATGCACGAAACGCTGCCTGATTTGAGTTGTTTTTTGTTCAGGCAACAAAGCGCTTAAAAAATAAGCTCATTTACACTTTGCCGGGCTTATGTTTTTCAAACTTGTTTAATGGAAAGAATAAAGGGTGTAACAAGTCATGAAACAGATTTTACGTAGTGTAAGTTTTCACAAGTATAATGCCAGGGAGGCATTAATGTTTAGAACTTTAATTATCAAGGCGTTGAATATGCTTTTGGTGATAACCTGCACAACTCTTTTCTCAACTATCACATTCGCTCAGGATCAAGGTTCTGAAGTAAAAGTCAAACCGGTTGAATTCAAGAGCGCTGAAATACGCCGTACCGTAATCGGAAACCTACGCGCTTACCAACGCTCAGATGTTGCAAGCCAGGAGTCCGGTCTTGTTGTTAAGGCTGACAGGAGGGAAGGGCAGGTAGTAAAAAAGGGTGATATATTGGCAGAGCTCGATTCCCGGAAGCTCAAGCTTGAGGTTGAACAGGCAGATCATGACGTTCAAATAAAACTGGCAGTAATCCAACAGCGAAAGGCCGAACTTGCAACCTACCAGGAGGAATTAAACCGGAGAACTAAATCGCAGGAATTAGCTGTAGGAGCAGTCAGTAAGGAAGCCATCCGGCGCGCAAAAATGGTTCTTACCGTTGCAGAATCAGCACAAAAGGCAGCGGAAAGTGATTATAAACTTGCCAGTGCATATCTTTCTCTCCTTAAGGTCAGACAGGATGATACCGTGATACGTGCGCCCTTTGACGGGAATATTGTCAAAAAACATGCAGAAACAGGTGAGTGGGTTAATCCAGGTGGTCCCATAGTTACACTGATATCAAGCGGTGCTATTGAAGCCGTCTTCGAGGTGTCTGAGAATTTTTCAATGCAAAGGCTTCAATCATTGAAAACAATTACTGTTAATTTGAAAGAGCGGAATATTCAGGTTGAATCAAAGAATATTAAAGTCATTCCGGATGTCGATCCCCGTTCAAGGCGTTATATTCTGATAGCCGTGCTGAAACCGAAAAACCATTTTTTTGCTCCGGGGATGACCGTGACCGCCACAATTCCAACAAATGAAGAGGGTGATTACCTGGTTATTCCCACTGACTCTGTTATGAGGGATTCGGGTGGCGAGTTTGCGTACAAGATAGGCAAGGGAAGCGATGGGAATTCTGTCGCCGTCCCCGTTTCTCTGCGCGTACATTTTGCAATAGATGATGGTCTGTGTATAGAATCAAGCGATCTCAGGAAAGGAGATTTAATTGTAGTCGAAGGCAATGAACGTTTGCGTCCCATGTCACCTGTAACCATCTTAAAAGCGAATAAAACATGAATTTTATAAAAAAAGCAATTGAACAACCCATTACTGTTGCCGTTTGTATTATACTGGTAATTATTGCGGGTATTATTGCGATTACAAGAGTTCCTGTTCAAATGACTCCGGAAGTGCAGGATACCGTAATTGCAGTCACTACCCGCTGGGAAAACTCAAGTCCTCAGGAGGTCGAATCGGAGATCATTGATGATCAGGAAGAAAAACTACAGGGGTTGTCAAACTTGCGGAGTATGAGCAGCGTCAGTCAGCGTGGACAAGGTCAAATTCGTCTGGAGTTCGCAACAGGCGTTGACAAAGACGTCGCTCTGCGTGAAGTAAGTGATAAGCTACGAGAGGTACCAGATTATCCGGTGGATGTTGACGAACCCGTTATTGATGCTACAGATCCTGAAAGTAATGACTACATCGCATGGTTTCTGATTAGAACCCCTGACCCCGATTTTGATATACAAGCCCTGAAAGATTTTGTCGAAGACAGGGTAAAGCCAATCCTGGAAAGAGTACCCGGTCTTTCAGAAAGTAATGTTCTGGGGGGAAGAGAACGGGAAACACAGATTCACTTTGACCCGGTGCTGATGGCTCAACGCCGGATAACCGTTCCGGACTTTATTCGCACTATACAGGCGACAAACCGTAACTTTTCAGCAGGCGCTATGGCACAAAGTAAATTAGATATCCGTGTTCGCGCACTGGGCAGATTCAGTTCACCTGATCAGATTCTTGATACGATAATAAGGCAGGATGAATCAGGACCGGTTTACGTGCGGGATGTTGCAACGGTAACAGAAACGCTCAAAGAGGAGACGGATTTTGTTCGATCCAACGGGCAAAATGTATTGGCAATGAATTTCCAGAAAGAGCCTGGCGCCAATGTAATGGAGGTAATGGCAAAGCTGAATGAAGAAGCAGAAAGGATTAAAGCTAAAGACGGAATTCTGGATAGCTATGCGAAATCACATGGAATTAAAGGCGGATTAGAACTCTTTCAAGTCTATGACCAAACCGATTACATCAATCAGGCATTTGATCTTGTCAAGAGTAGTATTGTTTTTGGTGGAATACTTGCTGTGATCGCCCTGCTCACCTTTCTGAGGTCTCTTCGATCGATTGGCATTATCGCCATCGCTATTCCAATTTCAATAGTTGGTTCTATTGTAATCATGGTCGCTCTGGGCCGCAGTATTAATGTTATAAGCCTGGCGGGAATGGCTTTTGCCGTTGGGATGGTTGTCGATAACTCTATCGTTGTGTTGGAAAACATTTTCCGGCACATGGAAATGGGAAAATCTAAAATCGACGCAGCGCTGGATGGTGCAGCAGAGGTCAGCGGTGCTGTATTGGCGTCTACACTGACAACCTTGCTGGTCTTCATACCCATCCTTTTAATACAAGAAGCCTCAGGGCAGCTTATGCGGGACATCTCATTAGCCATTATTGCCGCAGTAGGGCTAAGCTACATAGTGTCGATTACAGTAGTACCATGCGGTGCAGCGCTGTTTTTGAAGGTGGGTGTGAAAAAAAACGTAAAGCAGAAAAAAACACAAATCGAAAAAACGATGGCTGTCTCACCAGGAAAGCTTACGAGAATCGCTCACCCTTTCAGGACTTTCTACTACTACCTCTCTAACTTTTCACAATATCTGTACAAACTGGTATATTGGTTGAACGGGAGCATGATTAGAAGAGTTTTGGTAATTTCTGTTTTCACCGTTGTGACTTTTTTAGGAATCATTGTAACTATTCCCCCGATTGATTATTTGCCTTCTGGAAATAGAAATTTAACGTTCGGACTTATGATACCGCCTCCGGGATATAATGTGGCAAAATTTAAAGAGCTTGGCGGGCGTGTCGAAAAAAAAATACGACCTTTTTGGGAAGCACATGAAAATCCGAATGGCATGGACAGCCATCTGTATGAAGTGCCCTCAGATACTACTCCGAATTCTCCCCTAATCACCCCGCCTCCGATAAGGCATTACTTTCTGGGAGGTGGAGGAAGAAGAGGTTCAATACTTTTTCACGGGTGTATTAGCGCTGATCCCAGACGTGTAGCTGATCTGGTATCGTTATTTAAGGCGTCGACAACACAGGACACGCTTCCTGGTGTCTATTCCTTTGCGTTTCAAAGTCCATTATTCCGCATGGGCGGCAGCTCGGGAAGCGCCGTAAAGATTGATTTGGTTGGCTCCGATCTGGAAGACGTCAGTCAGTCCGCGTTAGCTTTGTTTGGAACATTGGTTCAAGAGTATGGCTCATTTGCCGTCCGTCCTGATCCGGTAAATTTTAATGTGCAGGCTCCTGAGCTGCAGATAATACCTGATCTTGACCGGATGACAGACCTTAATCTGACCGTTGAAGATCTTGGACTGACAATCCAGGCAAATAGCGACGGAGCACTTATTGGTGATTATGATCTTGGCGGAGATATCATAGATTTAAAATTGATTTCTAAGGATGCCATTAATCAAACCACGATTACAAATTTTGGCGATGCGAAAATGACTACTTCTGACGGGGTTATTCTTAACTTGGACACGATATCAGATTTTAAGTGGAGAAGAGCGCCAGAACAAATTAAACGAGTGGACCGCCAGAGAGCCGTAACGCTGGAATTTACTCCACCGGTAGGCATGCCGCTTCAGAAGGCAATCAACGGGATAAACCAGAAAGTGGCTGAACTAAAGAAGGCAAATGCAATTCTGCCCGGTGTAGAGATTCAATTGGCTGGCGCTGCAAGCAAGTTGACCGAAGTGAAGGAGGCGTTGCTTGGAGACGGAAGTACGGTAGGAATGCTGTCAAGCGCGTTATTCCTCGCCGTGATGATTGTATACTTGCTCATGTGTATTTTATTCCAGAGCTGGATATATCCATTTGTGATCATGTTCAGTGTACCGTTAGCCACTTTTGGCGGGTTCTTAGGCTTATCATTAGTTCATTACTGGAGCGAAGTTGACCGCTACATGCCTGTACAAAACATGGACGTTCTTACTATTATTGGATTTGTCATTCTGGCGGGCGTGGTTGTTAACAATGCGATCTTAATTGTCGCTCAAACATTAAACTTTTTGCGATATGACAAGAAACTGGAACCACGCAAGGCAATTTCAATGGCAGTTGAAAGCCGTGTCCGTCCTATCTTCATGAGTATGTCAACCTCGGTGGGTGGTATGTTGCCATTAGTGCTAATGCCTGGTTCCGGATCAGAACTTTACCGCGGATTGGGCGCTGTTGTGGTGGGAGGGCTGTTTATTTCCACTATATTCACATTGATTCTTATTCCAATTTTATTAGGTCTGATGTTTGATCTGAAAGACAAACTGAGATCGGTAACACGTTTTCAACAAGTTACAGGGGTATTGCTGCTCATGTTCGTTTTCAGTGGCTGTGCGGTGGGGAAAAATTACATTCAACCCCGTACCATGGTGAGTGAGGATTGGCAGACCGGTCTGGAGCGCGGATTGGTCTCAAAGCCGTCGGACCTGAAACAGTGGTGGACAAGTTTTGAAGACACGCAACTAAATGAATTGATAAGAGAGGCGGTTGATGGGAATTACGATATAAAGGTTGCTGTCGCCAGGATAAAAGAGGCGCGCGCCAGGCGCGGCATTGCCATCGCTGATCTGTTCCCGTCGATTGATGCGTTAGGATCATACTCAAAAACCAGAAATTCAGAGACTACTGATACAGGCATTAAGAATGTCTCTTTTAACAAGAGACAAACGATTCCCATGGAAATCTATTCTACCGGATTCGATTCTGCGTGGGAACTTGATATATTTGGCGGCGTAAGACGTTCCATTGAAGCAGCCTCTGCAGAAGTTGACGAAATCCATGCCGAGCTGCACGATATTATGGTAACCCTGCTTTCGGAGCTTGCGGTAAATTATATAGAGTTAAGAAATACTCAGAACCGTTTAGGGATTGCCAAAGCCAATGTCAAAACTCAGGAAGAAACCTTTAAATTGACCAAGGCACGTTTTGATTCGGGGCTTACGGATGAACTAGATACCGCGCAAGCCGAAACAAATCTGGAAAACACACGCTCTCAAATTCCCGTTCTTGAAGAACAACTGAATCATGCGTTAAATCGAATAGCCGTCTTAACGGGAAAACAACCGGGCGCGCTCAATATCCAATTAACCGGAATAGGCTCAATTCCGGTACCGCCAGAAGAGGTTGCGATCGGCCTGCCTGCCGCACTTTTGCGAAGAAGACCTGATATCCGTATGGCGGAACGGGCTTTAGCAGCGGAAACAGCCCGTATAGGAGTAGCTGAATCTGATCTCTATCCAAAGTTCTTTCTCAAAAATTCCTTTGGATTTAGCGCATCTAATGGAGGAGATGTGTTTAAACCGGGGAGTCAGACCTATGGAGTTGGCCCGTCGGTGACATGGCGCATATTTTCTTCCGGTCAAATCAGAAATAACATCAAGGCTCAAAACGAGCGGGAGAAACAGGCTCTCTATCGTTTCCACAATACAGTTCTTTCCGCCCTGGAAGAGGTTGAAAGCGCTGTTATCTCATATTCCCGTGAAATGAACAGAAGAGATACTCTCCAGAAAACAGTCAAAGCTGCGGAAAAGACGGTAAAACTGGCAAAGATTCAGTACACAAACGGGTTAACCGATTTTAACAACCTCTTGCTTGCGGAACGATCTTTATTTACCGCTCAGGATCAGCTTTCCATTAGCGAAGCACGAGTCAGCAAGAATCTTATCTCATTGTATAAGGCGTTGGGTGGTGGTTGGGACCTGGATAGCCAGGGTGGATCTGCATAAAACAGAGGCTAACATCGCCTACAATCCCAGTGTGTTGATCACGCTGGGAAGCCGGAAGGTTGAGGGTTTGCGTGGTACGGGCTCAGGCTCCGGATTTTTGATTAAAGGAAAAGCGTCCTTCATAAATGTCAAGATCCGATTTTGATCTTATGAAAGAGAAATTCAATTGGCTGCGAGCCACATTGGCTGTTACTATCGATTCTGCCACTCAAACTGCGTAAAGATGAAAAAGTGAGTGGATATCTATACCTGTTCAAGTGTGTAGTTTAGGCAAAAATTCAATGATAAGAGTTTCACTAGACTGTCAAATAAAATCCAACCTTATTCGTTCGAATAAGGTTGGATTTTAGCGGTAAAAATCTTTTCTCTTATTTCCATTGTCTCAGTTCAATATCAAATCCGTCGACATCTTTAAACTCTGCCCTCACTGAATTTCCCAAATCCAATGGTCCCCAGGTTATCTCAACTCCTTTGCTTTTCAGGTATTCTGTCGCTTTCTCCATATCTTCTACTTCCAGGGCCATTGCCCGATAACCAGTTATCCACGGCTGTGAAGATTTCAAAGATGGGTTTTCTACAGACATAAGTTCTAAAACCGTATCACCTAGTTCCAAATATACCACTTCCTTAAGAGGAGACATATCAGGCAGATTTACCATTTTCCGGCTTTTTATCTTAAAATTCAAGGTATGTACGTAAAAATCGATACTTTTTTCTATATCACATGGAATTAACTCGATGTGATCAATTCTCTTGAACATGTGTGTTGCCTCTCTTCCTTTTCTTTCTACCAAAATGTAAACATCAAATTTGTATTGTGATGTTTGTTAAACCTTTGTGTCACCACTTCTGCCAGGCGGGATAATGCGAAGATATTGGTTATATATAAAACAAAGCCTAATTTCAATGACATAAAAAGTTATTCTTGTTAGTTGAGCTGAACATAAAGTTCACTCTAATTTATGGATTTACTTTCAAATCTATAAATTTGGAGAATAACGCTTTCCGGTCATTTCTTTGTTTTGCTGTTTCAAGTATAGACCTGATGCTTACGTTTATTGTATCTAAAAACACGGTTTTTCCGTTAATCAATATATGTAATGGTTTTTTCGTATCAATCATTTCATCATCCAGATAAAGGCGAAGCGCTTTTACGCCATAGCTTGACACATTGATTTCATTCGTTTGTTCATGTATATACGCTTTCACTTGTGCCGCTTCCGGTAATTCATCTGATTTTCTCAGGCGACCATACTCATCTCTTTGCATTCCGTAAATATGCCCTACAAATTCAGAAAACCCGGTTATTTCAATCCAATAACATATGGTATATTTTGTTGAATCAGTGGTAAACGTAATCTTCTTTGGATAAACAACTCGTTGTTTATCCCGAAACCAGTCAAGCATTGCTTTCGTTTCTGATATCGGAAAGCTATGCGTTTGTTCAGGTAATTCTTTATACTGAACAAAATAATTGAGTTTTTGTAATCTCGCATATGCGTCTCTCGCTGCTTCTACCGGAATAACGCTATCTCTTACACCATGTAATATATATACCGGCACATGCATTAAATTTGACATTAAAGATGGCAACGGACATTCTCCTGCAATGGGATTTATTGCCGCAAATAGCCATGGATACCGAATTGCAAAGTACCAGGCAGCATGCCCACCACTTGAAAATCCGGTTAGATACATCCTGTTCGTGTTTATCGGGAAACTTTTCAGAACGTCATTGATAACAGAATTGACCATCTGTTCTGCTTCTTCTTTCCACCAGAGACCAGAACCGTAGGTAGGGGCTATAATGATATATTCATCATTATGGTGTAAGGCACTTAACCATAATCTTATTTGGTTATATCCACTTTCGCCAACGCCATGTAAAGCCACAATAGCCGGCCATTGCTTCTTGGGCGTATAAGAAGTAGGAACGTAAAGGAAATACTCGCCCTTTCTCTCTCCAACCGGCGCTAATTTTCTATATATTCCGGGTTTAGTAACGTTGTAACGACTCGATTCTCTAATCCAACTTTTAACTTTATCCAAGCTGATATCTAAATCATCCAGAGATTTCAAAATATTTTCCCTTTGGCTGGCATCATTGCAATCCAGGTATTTATTTATCAACAATTGACCTTGTGATACACCTTCTTCCGCTAAACATGGAGACAAGAGGGATAGCAGGGTCAAGAATTGGAAAAGTGAAATGGCAGATAGCGAATATTTGTGTTTGTTCAAATAGTAAATGGTGGTCATGCCTGAACAGGTTGTTCGAAAATATAGACTACAAAAAAAATTACTTGGCTATACATCATATCTAAAGCTGCGTGTTTTATTTTGTTCATGTCAACAGCACTTTTTTCAGTTTTCCAATGAACCCATGCAATGGTGAGTCGCTGCTTTTTCGTGAGCTTCCTTCGCACTCCTTATCAGATCGTCAAATGGGGTGTCGAGCATTGATAGAACGTTTGCCCTGAAGGTCTCAAAACCTACACGGGAAATAGTCTTCGCAAGCCTCTCATTTGGTTGGGCCTCCTTTTTATAAACTCTAAGTACCGCTGCCAGGTACTTTGGCACATCATCAGGCTGTACTCCCGAAGCGAGTTCCTCCGCAATTACAGGGGTTGCGCCCATCTTACCGCCAACAAAAACTTTCCAACCATCAACTGTTCCATGAATACCAAAGTCGTTCAACTTGGTGTTTGCACAACAGTTTGGGCAGCCGGAGACACTAACCTTGAACTTCATTGGGGTGGGAAGGCCGCGAAACATATTTTCCAATTCGGTTGCCAATGGCATCGTGCGCTGGAGTCCAAATGGTGAAAAATCCGCTCCCGTGCAACTCTTTACCTGACGAACGTCTTTGCCGATAGAACGAATTTCAAAGCCTGCATCAAGGACTGCCCGCTTGGCGTCGTAGTACTTGTGCTCCGGGATACCGACGACAATCAGACTTTGGGCTGTCGAGAGATGTCCGACTGTAGCAAATTTTTCAATAATGTCTGAGATCTTGCGGAATTGCGCTGCGGTAAAGCAACCGGTCGGAACGCCAATGCAAAGTGAATAATTCCCATCTCTCTGTTTTCCGAGACATCGATAACCGGGTTGTTTTTTACGCTGAATAGTCTCTTGTCTCAGTTTGGGATCAGGAATAGCTGTTGTCTCCATGCATTTCTCCTTTCTTTGAAATTACCTTCCTCAATTGTCTCTACAAACTGAATCTATCCACCTCTTCATCCACTCCTATGAGTAAGCCCCCTTGTAACAACCATCAAGATAATACCAACAGTAACCGAAAAAACTCCCAGGACAGCAATGATCAGGCATGGATCATTAACCACAATCCCTTCTTTCTCCTGGTATATTATTACTAAAAACCTACCTGGTTGTTGGAGAAGTGTTTGTTAGATTATTAACTTTCAATTCACCTTCCAATTCCTTTTTAAATATTACATGACAATCATCACAAGACTCTTTTAGCATATCATAATCTCGTTTTGAATTACTATCATCATGATTCTTGCTACAAAGTATTAGATTGTCTACCGCACGGACAAATTTATCACGCGCAGCTATGAACTCACTTGGAACCTCTTTGTTTTCAGCTCTATAAAGTTCTACACACTTATCGCCGATACCTTCTTTAATTTCATGTGTCCATATATCTATTTCCATCCAATCATTGTCTTTCACTCCCCTGCCCAATCTCTTCATTGCCGTAGCAGCCTTTTTCATTTCCCTCACTAATCTGAAATCCGTAAGATATTCATTTTGTATGTTCTCAACTTTCTCGACATTTACTTCCTCTGATTTTTTACAGGACGTAATGGATAAAGACACCCCCAAAATAGTTATTACCGTTATCAATAAATTTCTCATTCACTCTCCCTATCTAAACTTTTCAAATAATATTCTGTCTACGATTTAGCTGATACATATTGTGCTTGTGACTAAATCCACATTCCGCTGCCAACCGCATGACCGCTTATGACATTATCAGCCACGTGGTTAAAAAAGCTCGTTAACCGGCCTATTACATACTTTTAAGATAACCCTTTATCTTTTCCGCCTCCTCTATTGTTATAAACTTTCTTGCAGCCTTTGTGTTGTGTCTGTTGTCAATAATACTTGTCCACTCATCTGAGGAATATTCATTAATATCCGGCAGTTCGTGACACAAAGCACATTTACTCTGGTAGAGATTTTGGCTAACCAGGCCAGTTTCTATCTTATGCAGATTATCCTTTTGTGAATTTTTTGTAACCGTTGTCGAACAACCGGAAATAACCTGTTGTATAAACAATAAAAAAACAATCATAATAGTGTAAGTAGTACGGCTTTTCATCAATTTAACCCACCTTTCTATAATCATAAATATACATTATCAAATAAATAACTCCCTTCCATCACAGTCATGAATGAGTACATTATAGAATGTCCAAATCGAACATCACTCTTTTTCTTTAAAACGTTCATGACAATCATCACATGTTTTCTGTAATTTTTCGTATTCTATATTCATCTTGACCATTTCTCTTGATTGTGACGCCTCTGCCACTGCAAGTGATTGAAAATGGAATAAGGCATCTAGAATAACAAATTCTTTTGGCAGTTCTTTTTTTTCCTTACCGGTAAAGAGCAGTGGGGAAGTATTCTTAAGGAGCATCGCATACTTACCGATATCATCCCAGTTTTGCGTTTCAATTGAAATTGCTAATTCATCATCATAGTCACTGAGAGACTTCATATGCATCCTGAATTTCGACGCACTGCTATAAAGAGACTCATTGTAATCACTTGTTTCTTTAACAATGTCCACTCCCTTATCCTCATCAATAGGAATTAGTTCTGATGCATTTTGTCTTTGGCGAACAACTTCCTCTTTTGTCCTTTTATCTCTTCTGGTTTTCGTTTCACGAGAAAACATAAAAAGTGGTACAAGTATCAAAATCATTACAAAGATGAGCCAGAACCCTTTCGTGCTTCTATCTTCTTTCATATTTTATTTTCCATATTATAGTATTGATCTTATTTTCATTGTTTTTGATTTTTTTTATGCGGACAGTCCCGATTCATTTTGTTTTCAGCACCTTCAAAAGCGCTTGTGCGTTGTTTCTTTGCTCATCTTTTGCAGCATACAGCAAAGTAACTTTTTTACCTTTTCCCAAATCCATCAATTGTTTCAATAACTCTTCTTTCTCTTTCAATTCCTCATAGTAACGACTTTTAAACCCCTCCCACCGCTCCTCTCTGTGAGCAAACCATTTCCGAAGGTCGTTGCCAGGGGCAATCTCTTTCATCCAATAATCAATCCCGGCTTCCTCTTTTTTAAGACCTCGCGGCCAGAGACGATCAACTAAAACACGAATACCATCTTTTTTATCCGGTTCTTCATAAACACGTTTTGTTATGAACATTTAATAATAACCTTAATAACCTTTCTTTTGTTCATAACTATTTCCAAAAAAAACTTCAACACAAATATAAGTTTATTTGTTCCTGTTTCATCAGCAAAAATTAAGATTAAATGGCTATATATTTATATATAATATTTTCATGTTAATCTATATATTCTTTATCCAATCTATCGACATCCTCTTGCCTCAGTCTCCAACCTATTGCCCCAAAATTCTCTTTCAGGTGGCCGGTTTTTGATGATTTTGTTACGGCAACAATCCCCTTTTTCGAAATCAGCCAATTTAAGGCAATCTGGGCCTGAGTTTTTTTGTATTTTTCGGACAACTCATCAAGGAGTTTAAAGCCGGGTTTTGCGAGCGCACCTTTGGCCAGAGGTCTCCACACCATTATGAGGATATCATTTTTCTGGCAATATGGAATTATCTGAGACTCCATGTCATTGGTAACATGACCGCTATTTCTGACAAGCAGGTTGTATTCAACCTGGTTAACGACAATTCTGTTTTTCGTATATCTCTGTGCTTCTTTTATCTGTTCAACAGAAAAATTACTGACACCAATAAAACGAATGAGTTTTAGTTCAATCAAATGATCCATAGCCCGCATGGTTTCCTGAATTGGAATCTCCGGATTAGGCGAATGAATCAGATACAAATCAAGGTAATCGGTCTTTAACCTTTTTAAACTCATTCTGGCAGATTCAATAAGATCACTATATTTCAGGTGTTCAGGAGAAACTTTCGAAGTAATAAATACGCCGCTTCGATCAAAACTCTGAATCGCCTCACCAACCAATTCTTCTGCATGGCCTTTTGCATATGATTCTGCGGTATCAATAAGAGTTATTCCCAATTGAATTGCAGTTTTTATTGCAGAAATATGCTCTGTATCCCGGGTGGTATCTGCTTCAACATCTCCTCCTAAACGCCACGTACCAAGACCTAGAACCGGTATTGTAATATTTTCAGTCAGTTTTTTATATTCCATGGTAGCCTCGTATTAAGATCATGGGCGGAGTATTTTTCAATTACATTCTTCCATTTCGTAAATGTAATAACCATCCTCCTTAATAGCACTTTCAACCTCCTCTGACGCTTCTTCTATATGACAGAAGCTGCATTCTTTCGTCGTGAGTGGTTGACCCTCCTGTCCAACCCTTTTTAGATATTCAATACCATATTGAATGACCTTTTCATGGGGCTGATCCTCCGGAACGATAATATCAAAATGCATTGTTATTCCGTTTTTCTTTACAACGTATGTATCAAAGACCGATACTTTCATAAAAAAATCCTTTCTTGATAATTTTAAAATTTTTCAAATGGAGCCGATCGCTTGCTAATAGGCTAATGGACGCCACTCTACTATTTCCACTGTCGAAGTTCAATAATAAGCCCATCCGGATCTCTTATCTCTCCACGGAATGAATTGCCCAGGTCTACTGGCTCCTGGGCTATGGTTATCCCTTTGCTCTTCAGATAATCCACCGCCATTGCCATATCGTCAACCTCAAGGGCAATACCCCTGTATCCTATCTCCCATGGATTTCCGGATTTTGGATTGGGATCATCTACGGAGATAATCTCAAGAACAGTATCGCCAAGTTCAATATTAACAATCTCTCTCATTCGCAGCGTTTTCATTTCCTTACGACTCCTGATTCTAAAGCCAAGAACGTCTACATAGAAGTCAATGATTTTTCCCGCATTCCCTGGCACAATTTCTACATGTCGACTCTCTTGGATATCATTCTAACTCCTTTTTTACGACAGAATATCCCCTCGCGCACGCTTGTGCCGAAATCTCAATTGTCCGTAACCATCGTCCGATTTCGATGGCCTTTCACTTAATTCTGCATCATCGCAGCATTGATTTACATTCTATATTTACATTCTCCGGTATGTCAACTTGTTTTCCCATCATCGGCCTGCCTTTCCGATGTTCATATTAAATTTATATGGGATGTTGTGGACGCTGTTGGCATCAAATAACGTTGCGTCTAGTTTTATATAGACTTTGGATAGTTCGCTTAATCTCTTGCAATTCCCGGACTCTAATAATGGCTTTGCCGCGCAAAGGGGAATGCATGACAAACGCTTTTGACACGCCTATATTTTCTTGCCAGCCAAAAGAGAAATCCTTTGATCCAGTATACTTTTCATACGTGACTTTGCCGACGAAGCAGACCACCTTCGGCATCTCTGTTTTTATAATACGAGAAATCTTTTTACGGCCGGGCAGCTCCTCATGCTTTTTAATCCCTGTTATATCTCGCGTCGGTCTGTTGATGATGTTCACGAATCCAAGCCCATATACTGAATTAAACCTCTCTTTGTAGACACGCACCAGTGTCTTGTCATCACGCAATTCCTCTCTTTCCTCCTTAATGAGACCGGCTTCCGAGAGGAGGTACCAAAAGAGCTTATTGTTGGAAAACGGCACACCTCGATCAAATGACCCGAAATGTGGATTGATGCCTACAAAAAGTAGTTTTGGCTGTTTGTATAAATATCTAATCATATCTTTGGTTCAGGATAAATGAGTTGTCCCTTCCTTACTTTCAAAAATGGCGTCAGGCGGTGCTTTGTGGCAGAGGTGCGACTCATGATGTCCTTCACCGCCCACCCTCTTTTCATGAGCGCGTCGGCAATGAGCGAGCGGTGGCATCGCCACGGAACGGCTTCGGCGCACATGATAGTTGTTTCTCTTAAACTGGCGATCTTTATAAGGGCTTCCAAACCTTCTGAAAATTCAGGCGTTGCCATGTAATCGGCGAATCCTCTAAATGAGGCGTTGCGCCAGCCGAGATTTAACGAATCTTTCGTTGTGTGGCGTAGTCCTCCAAGTTTTTGAATATGCTTATACCGTATGTGCGCCCGTTGTAGTGATTCTTTGAGCGTCTCTGAATTGAACTGAGGGTTATGGCGCGATTTCGGTATTGTCCTTACGTCAACAACCGCTTTAACACCATGCGCTTGTAACAGCTCCACAAATTCACCGATAGGATGAGTAGAGTGACCGATGGTAAAGATTACAGGTTTCTTCATAGTGCATTTTTTGCATATTTATTTCATAAATTAAATAAACAGCATTTGATCCTGGCCGGCCTCAGCAAGAAATGTGGTTAACCCCATACTCTTATCAACCTCATTAACTAGTTCATCCCGCGATATATTTAACAGGCCCATAGAATTGGTACACACATAAAACTTTGCACCCATTGCCTTGGATTGAATCAAGAGTTCGGATATTTCTTGAATATGGCCTTTTCTCATATGCTCTTCTAATAGCTTTCTGTGAGTCTGTCCTTCTTCATTCAGTTGAAACACGGGTTCACCTTTTACCAGATATTGTAATGCCCAATAGGTAAAAAAACATCTTGCCTCTCTGCCTAATGCCAGGGCTACAAGGACAATGGAAAAACCGTGATAAATGCGGTCGTAAGAACCGCTATGAAATATTATCGACAAACCTTTTTTATCTGTTTCCATGATTTATTTTATTTTCCTCTTATGGTTTCTGCCCAATCCAGTAAAGGTACGCCTGCCTTTCTTGCGGCAACAAGTTTCTCACTTAAATTATCTATTTCTTTTTCTTCCAATCTTTCGGAAAGTATGGACAAACCGTCACAGTTTGAGACGTGGACTAAAAGCTCCCTTGCTGCCGTGATCGCCTGCTTTGCCTCTTCATCTGTCAGGCTATCCTTCTTTAATAGCTCAGCACAAGAACTGGCAGTCGTTATTACACCATCATGCTCCTTGAGTAACTGGTCTACGTACTCGCCTAATAATACCCGCAGTGCGGGATAAAGAGTTTCTTCCTCATATCGAAAATGTGGACCGACAACCACGTTTATTTTGCCAAGGATTTTTCTCGCTGTAACAACATCATTTGACTGTAAGGCCTCCATTAATTCAAGCAATCCGTCTCTTACTTTTCTGTGGTCTTCTCTAAATTCTGCAATTGGATCTAACTCTGCCATCTTGTTACCCCCTTCTTTTTTAAATTTGATTTTATGTTCATTATCTAACCGGTTCCCAATCGGTTTATCAATTATAACGATCTTCGTATGTCGACTTTAATACTTTCGTTTCTTCTTCAGAAAGCCCCTTCATCCACAAGTGTTCCTCCCGTTCCATCAATTTCTCAATTTTTTGTTCGTATTTTATCTTCATCTCATCACTCTTTTGTGTAGCGGCCTTAATTACGGCAGGTAAAAACTTCATATAATAGTGCTTTGCCACCTCATACATACCATGCCAGTGAGTATAATCAGGACCCATCATACTTGCCCCATGTCGTGCTCTTCTGCCTTCATGGTGCCACAATTCCCAGAAAATCCATTGTACTTCATGTTCAAAAGGGACATTTGGATTTAAGACTTTATCCTCAGCCAGAGCATCCATCATTGCCTGAGCCGGCTTCGCAAATTTTTCGTTGTAGAGGACCACAAGACTATCGAATTGTTGGTAAAAATTGTCGACATAAGTATGACTATGACAATTTCTACACACACCCTTCATTTTTTCACGCCGTTCCTGCCAGGTCACAATTTTAACAACACGTTTTGAAACAATTTCCGTAACTAACTTTTCCTCCTGTAAATTTTTTTCTGTCACCTGAACCTCTTCGCCAATCTCAGGTAATTTTCGAGTATCAGGATAATCTTCCTTAAATCCATCTTCATAAATCACTATATTTATCTTTGTGCTGACTACTGGCCGAAGTGTCCAACTAAGTCGTTCACCAACATCGTGGTTACTGGCATTATGCTCTCCTTCAGATGTCATATAGCTGCTGATATGGCAGGTTGTGCACGTCGGAGCTGCGGAGTAATCCTTTCCCAGCACCCAACTACCTTCTTTATCCAGCGCCATGTGATCAATATTGGAGGTATACGCAATTCCATGCTTTGACTCTCTGTAAATTTCCATTTGCGGATGATCAGGGCCCATGTGACACTTTCCGCAATTCTCAGGAGCTCTGGAAAGTTTTGCCTCAAATGAGTGCCTCGAATGACATGCGTGGCACGAACCTTTTGAGCCATCCGGATTTAACCGCCCTATTCCGCTGTTTGGCCATGTATCAGGGTCAAACAGCGGCCTTCCTCCTTCCCGCACTATTTCACCCGTATCATCACGCTTAAACTTTATTATACTTCCGTGACATTGCAAACAACCGTTCACCGTATCTGCATTATTGCCTGGAAGACCAATAACCTTCTCAGCAAGCATGTTATCAAGACTATCAAAGATTTCACCGGCTTTTGCGTGGTGACTTCTTGAAAACTCTTTATACTCATTTTCATGACAATTTGAACAGTCTTTGGGGGTTACTAATGTAGAAATCAAAGCTCCCATATGCTGCCAGGCGTCTATCTCACCCTCGTTAGCCTTGTGACAATCAACACACCCTACATTTTTTTGAGCATGGCGTGAACGCTCCCATTCCATTACCAGAGCCGGTGCCAGGGTTATATGACAGTCGACGCATATTTGATTCATAGTGGTCATTGCCGGCGCTGGTTTCTCCTCCAGAAACTGGAGCTCTCCCTGCAACCCGTTACCCTGTGCACACACGGCACCCAAAAGTAGCAGCACCACGGACGTAAACAGATAAAACATCTTCAACACGTTTGTTTTGTTGCACATATTCTTAATTCTCCTTTTGGGCGAATGATCTGAGTTTGTTTTTTAAAGATATAGCATGTTGGCAATTATTCAACGTATTTTCAAACAGTAAAAAATCTCAGTCAGCAAAATTTTCTCTGAAATAGTAAATCAAAACCCTGGCTGGCCTGTCTTAGCCTGAAATATGTTGATAAATATAAAATCAACTTTAGCATAATGAAGAGGTGCAAGACAATGAAAAATCCACTGAGCAGGGAATCACCAAGCGTTATAGTACCGCATTCAAACAAAAGGTTTTATCAGAGATAGAAGAAGGCAAGTATACTCAAATTAAAAAAAAGAGCGGCACGAAGAAATCCGAAAGACAAGAGACATTAATATGTTATCCATTTCCTACTCTCTTTTCTTAAAAAAAAGATGTGTTTTTCCTGAACTGCTGTTTTAAGAAGGTTTCCCAGAAAACCAACAAATGTGATTTTTTTCAAGAATGGGAGCGCTAACCATCCAACGGCAAGATGTCTTCCCAGACTGACGACCTCACCTAACAGTTTTGGGCGATACGGTTTTCTTTCTCCGCAAACAATATCGGCGTAGATATTGTTTGCTACCAACCTTCCCTGCTGTAATGCAAACTGAGCGGCAGCAGGAACAGGTTCATTTGAGCAAGGATTCATTGCAAGGGCATTATCTCCAATGGCATATATAAATGGATAACCTTCTACCCGAAGAAACTCATCGACAATAATACGTCCCAATTGTCCGATTTTCATACCACTTTGTCTTGCGAGTTCCTGCATGCGAATACCTCCCGTCCAGATCACCGTCTTCGTTCTCAATATCTTACCTGACGAAAGAGTGACTGTGTCTGGAGTTCTACTGACAATTTTTGTTTCCGTTACAATTTTTATACTCTTTTCAAGGAGTCTTTTGTGAATACGCGCAGCAAAGGATTCATCCATTTTCGACATTATGTGACCGCCCGCTTCAATGATGATGATTTCAACCTCTTGAGGGTTAATATGGTAGTTACCGATACACTGAGCAGCATGGTCGGCAAGCTCTGAAGCAAACTCTATCCCTGATAAACCACCGCCGCCGACGACAAACCGGAGCATATCCCTGCGGAGTTTCTCAATAGGTTCCGATGCCGCACGCGCACAGAGCCGAGTAATATAGTCATAAATTAGTTGAGCATCTCTTAATGTCTGAAGCGGGAAAGAGTTTTTCCGCAATCCGGGAATATTATAGAAATTTACCTGGCTTCCAAGCGCTATCGCCAGATAATAAAATGGTAGAGACTTGTTTCCCATGTGAATGCTCTGTTTAGCGGCATCAATCCTGGTTACTTCTCCAAGATGAAAGATAATGTTTTTTCTCTGTATAATACGATCAATGGGGATGGACACTGCTGTCCTGCGGATGGCAGCCTCATGCAGTTGCGTCTTGAGCGTATGGTAAGGATTTCTATCTATAAGATGTACTTGATATTCAGGTTGTTCACGGAACAACCTCGCTAATCGCAATGCAGCCGTAATCCCCCCATAGCCTGCCCCAATCACAACAATATTCTTTTTTATTTCCATGTGATTAAACACATCATGTAATTTTTATTTTATCAGTTCTTGTAAAAAGTCATCTTTCAAGTAAAATTAACATATAGTCTTTCAATATCCAAGCCGCGCTTCCCGCATTTTTCACTTATCGTTATAAGCCTTTCACCAAACGTGGGTTTCGTGATTTTATAAAACAACCCTACATATAGTTTTTCTTCACGAAGGGCAAGCGCCAATGCCTCATTTCTATCAGTAATCTCGTGTTTCTCATCTATATCAACAACCTGCGCGTTAAGTGACTGAAACGTTACCACCTTGTTATAAGTTATGCACGGACTCAGTACATGTATAAATGAAAACCCTTTATGCTCCATCGCCTGACGTATTAAATTAATTAAATCATTTAACTTCGATGGTCCGGAATATCCTCTCGCGACAAAAGTACTTCCATATATCAATGACAAGGCAATCGGGTCCATTGGTTCTTCCAGAGTCCCGTATGGAGAGGAACCGCTCTCAAATTTACACGGACTTGTGGGAGAAAACTGTCCCTTCGTCATCCCGAAAAGTGAGTTGTCCATGAGTATGTAGGTCATGTCAATATTTTTTCTTGCAGCATGTGGGAAATGCCCTGCACCGATACTTAACCCATCTCCATCCCCGCCAACGACAAAAACGTTCAGGGATGGATTTGCCACCTTTACTCCAATTGCAATTGGAAGCGCACGGCCATGCGCACCATGAAAGCCGTATGCCTTTATGAAATCCGGCAGCCTGCCGGAACATCCTATTCCCGATATTATAGCGACATTCTTTGCGTCAATTTTTTTTTGACTAAACACATTAAATAACGCTGTCAATACTCCATAATCTCCGCACCCTGCACACCAGACCGGCTTGTTTCTTCCTATATAATCAAGTGGTGTATAACGCGTCATCTATTGCATAACTCCCTGACTTTGCTGTAAATTTCCTTTGCGGTAAATGGAATCCCGCCGCAAATATTTAGTGGCGTAACCTGCTTTAGGTATTTTCCCCTGAGGAGCATGGCAAACTGGCCTGTATAATTTATCTCAGGGACAAGGATTGTCTTCTTGTTTTTAAGAAAGTTTCTAATCGCTTTGTCCGGTAAGGGATTTAACACCTTAGGGTAAAAAACCTCTACACCATAGCCTTCAGCATCAAGCCTTTCAAAGGCATCCCTCACTGCCCCTTCAGTTGATCCCCAACCAATTATACCTGTACTTGCATCCTGTTTCCCATATTTTTCAAACATATTAATGTCGCCTGAAATATTCTGTAATTTACGAAAACGCTTGGCAGTCATCCGGAGATGATTTTCAGGGTCATAACATGGCGAGCCATATTCATCGTGCTCCAATCCCTGCGCCACATAGTATCCCGCATTCTCTCCGGGAATTGCCATGGGGGAAACGCCGGCTGGAGTCAAACCGTATCTGCGATAATCCTTAATTTCATCGTCTCCCGGTCTTAGCCTTTTACTCTGTTTTATATCCGCCATAACAGGTCTTCTAATACTTTCTTTCCTGTGTCCTAATGACTGGTCTGATAATATAATTACCGGTAATTGATATTTTTCGGACAGGTTGAATGCATTAATAATTTGAAAAAAACAGTCTTCAACGTTTGTAGGCGCTAAGACAATTCTTGAGGCATCTCCGTGTGTTCCATATAGAGCAAGATTTAAATCGGATTGTTCCGTTTTGGTAGGCATTCCGGTACCTGGTCCTCCACGCTGAACATCCACAATAACCGAAGGTATTTCTGCCATACTTGCTATTCCAATAAGCTCAACCATTAATGAAAGCCCTGGCCCTGATGTGGCGGTAAAGGCTTTTTGACCGGCAAATGACGCCCCTAACACCATTCCTAACGCACTAATTTCATCCTCTGCCTGGATAACTACACCGCCAACCCCTGGAAGCTCCAGAGCTAACCACTCCATCAGATCAGTGGCTGGGGTGATTGGATAGGCTGCGTAAAATCTGCAGCCGCTCATCAGTGCGCCAAGTGCGAGTGCCTCATTGCCTGATATCACTAATTTTTCAGATTTGCCAATGGGACCGAGGTTATAGGGAATGGGTTTCGTCTTGTGTATTTCTGCGTAGTCAAAACCCAGTTTAAATGCCAGAAGGTTCTTTTCCAGGACATGGCTGCCCTTCCTGGACGTTTTTTCTTTTATGACGCTTTCGATGATGGAATAGTCGATATTTAATAGGTTACTTAAAGCGCCAATGACCACCATGTTTTTGCATCTGTAAACACCTACCTCTTTACTCGCTATCTCTGTTATAGGAATCGGGCAATTTATTACCTTCTTATCAAATGGTGAATTCAATTGCTTTTCAGGTGTCCCATCACATATTAATAAACCGTCTTCATTTAAATCCTTCAAGTTCTCATCGCATGCATCATCATTCAGAGCAACAAGTATATCAACTGAATCACCCTGCGAACGAAGGCGGTTTGCACCGGTTCTTATTTGAAACATGGACGGCCCGCCTCTTACTTCGGCAGGATATGTACTGAATGTGAATATATTAAATCCTGAACGGCTTAATGCCAGTGTAACGATCTCACCTGAGAGAACTATACCTTCTCCGGATTCTCCTGCTATCCTGATAACATAATCTGTCGGCATTCTATTTGTTAAATGGTTGTTTTTCTATTTGTCGCAGAGTCAGACTTTTTGTTTTCTTCTCTCTTATTCAGTTGATCGTCCACAAACGTTACTTTTCCCTCCAGCACACAGCCTTTCTGCAATGGCCGGCATACTTTTTTTAGTCTTATACATTCATCTCTTTTTAGATGAGGACAGTCCCAACTCATTTCTTTTACAGTACCTCCAAAAGCGCTTGAGCGTTATTAACGTTATCGACTTTCGCCTTTTCTTTCGGGTTATAGGAAAAAATATCTTAGTGCATCTAGCATCTATTCCGCTTTATAATGAGAATGTTCAATTCCCAGCTCACATCCGGCATATGCTGTTTTTAAGTTTTCAGCGTCAAGTGCTCGCCTGTCAGCCATGTCATAGAGTTTTCTCTCCTTCTTCTCATTTATGCCCAACGCATCACGTTTCTTCTCTATGTGGTCTATTACGAGTTGCACTACCTTTTCAACGTCCGGTTCAAACGCCCATTTAGCTCCTACAATATCCTCTAGCCCCTCACATAATAATTTATCTACATCCGGCGCTCCGGCAACCAGTGACTTGCTGCCGAATATCGTAAAGACCCCACTGGCAACAAAGTACTGTCCTATCGCCAACGCCTTCTCATGCATCCATTCAATGCATACACCAGCTACCGGCAGTTCACTGATATCATTACCAATCCCGCCTTCCTTCACCATCTCTGAACACGCTATTAGTATCCTGCTGTTATCCACGCACGAACCGGCATGCAGCACTGGCGGCATTCCAACTGCCTCGCATACTTCTCTCAATCCTTCTCCGGCATGCTCCATATACTCAGGCACCATTATACCATTTCTGGCACACTCAGCCGCCGCGCAACCTGTCTGTACTACCAGAATGTTATTGGCTATCAAAGCGCTTACCAGTTCCATATACGGCAGTTGATCCGGCCATGATGTTGAACTTGTGCAGCCTACCACCCCGGCTACTCCTCGTATCCTGCCATTCATGATGTTGTCATTAAGCGGCCTGTACGATGCCCTGTACTTGCCACCAAGCATATATTTTATGGTCTCATGAGAGAATCCGACCACTACATCAGACTTCTTACCCTTCGGTATATATACCTTTGTTTTATCACGGTTAGGATAGTTCTTGATCGCCATCCTTACTATTTCCTTCCCCTTCTCATAGCCATTCTCGTCATTTATCTCTATATGCTCTGCCCCCGCTATCTTCGCCTTGGGAGAAGTCGTAATCATCTTTGTGTGGTAATGCCTGCATAGCTCTTCATCTCCCTGCATCACACACTGTATGTCCACTGCAATAACCTCTATAGCGCCTGTAGCAATCGCCATCTCCTGCATCTTCATATGCCCCGCAAGCGGTATTCCGTGCCTCATCAACATCTCATTCGCCGTACAGCAGATACCGGCGATACTGATCCCTTTCGCGCCTGCCGCCCTGGCCTCTTCTACTAACTCAGGATCAGAAGCCGCCACTGCAACCATCTCAGACATCTGAGGTTCATGACCGTGTACGAGTATGTTTATCTCATCTTCCTTTATCACTCTGAGATTCGCAGTTCCGCGTGTAGGCTTCGGAGTTCCAAAGAGTATGTCCTGCAGTTCTGTGGCTATCATCGATCCACCCCAGCCATCTGCCAACGATGTACGACAGGCCTGCATTATAAGGTTCTTATAGTCCTGGTCAGTACCCATGCCTGTACGATGCATAGACTCTGTAACCTCTCTATCTATCGCACGCGGTGTAATATTCAGCTTTTTCCATAACTTCTGCCTGGTCTCCGGAGCCTTAGTCGCAAACCTTTGAGTACCATACGCCTTACCGAACTCCGCAAGGGCCATTTCACCAACTTCCTCGGCTATCTCATTTGTCTTACGACCATCGGTGGATACATCAAATACCTTTGCCACCTCAAACAACTTCTTTGTATCCGTTATCTTGTATCCCGGCGCCTCACCCCTGGCAACTGCAATAAGAAGCTCAGCAACCGACCTCCCATGGTCGGAATGCCCTGCAGTACCGGCCGCGACATAACGGACAAAATGTCTTGCCGCAATCGTGTTTGCATCCGCTCCACAGACGCCTCTCTGTGGTCCCCTGCCAAACGGGTCAACATTACACGGCCCCATCTGGCAGTGTCTGCAGCAAAGCCCGATCTTACCATAACCGCATTGCGGCTGCTGAGTGTCGTATCTGTCAAAACTGCTCTCTATTCCACTCTCCTTCATACGTTTAAGTAAATCCAGAGATTCCTGATCGGCTCCTTCATATTTCCTTGTCATTTCATGCACTCCTTTAAAATGGGGTTTTTTCTATTCTCTTCTGTTAATATCTGTTCGTGATCACAAAGAACAGATCCTCCGTTTAAGGAAGAATAAAAAATAGTAGCTTATCTCTATTTTGGAATAGTTCTTTTCACGCCAAAGGATCCCAAGCCGCCATATGTTTAAGTAGTTTCCACCTTCTCTTAATGTCGGCTTTTGCCTGCGTCATAAGCTCTTCTGCTGTTTCCGGATCGGCTGCTCTCAATGCCTTGTAACGGTTCTCGCGATAGGCGTACTCCTCAAATGGAGTTGAAGGCTCTTTGCTGTTGATAAGAAGTGGGTTTTTACCTTGCGCTTCGAGTTCAGGATTGTATCGATATAGCGGCCAGTAGCCGCTTGTCACGGCCTTCTTCATAGCCTCTATTCCCTTACTCATATCCATACCGTGAGCAATACAAACTGAGTATGCAATTATCAATGCCGGACCATCATATGCATCCGCTTCTGCAAATGCCTTAAGTGTCTGAGCCGGGTTCGCACCAAAGTTCACCTGGGCAACATAAACATTACCGTATGTTGACATGATCATACCGATATTCTTTTTAGGGGTTCTTTTTCCACCAGCTGCAAACTGGGCAATCACTCCCAGAGGTGTCGCCTTTGACATCTGACCACCGGTATTTGAATATACTTCAGTGTCCATAATCAGCAATTTTATGTTCTCTCCTGTCGCCAGTACATGATCAACTCCTCCATAACCGATATCATAACCCCAGCCATCTCCTCCGACGGCCCATACACATTTCTTGACAATGTAGTCAGCAAGGGATAGCAAACTTTTTGCTTCCGTAGAATCGCTTCCGGACAGCTTTTTCTTCAATGCATCAACACGCTCTCTCTGTTCCTCTATGGCTTCCTGTTTTGATACGTTTGCATTTTCCCTGATTGCATTAAACAGATCCTTTAAATCTGCATAAGAAGAGTCTGCAGCAAGACGGTCTATCAACTCAATCGCCTGAGAATGGAACTTGTCCATTGTCTGCCGCATGCCGAGGCCAAACTCCGCGGTGTCTTCAAATAGAGAATTTGACCATGCAGGCCCTCTGCCATCATCTCTTGTCGTGTAAGGTGTCGTTGGCAGATTTCCACCGTATATGGAACTGCAGCCGGTTGCATTTGCGATCATCAGGCGGTCACCAAACATCTGTGTCATTAATTTAATATAAGGCGTCTCTCCACAACCTAAACATGCACCGCTATATTCAAAAAGAGGTTTGACGAACTGACTTCCTTTGACACTGGTAACACTGAATCTCGACCTGTCAGTTTCAGGAAGATTGAGAAAGAAATCGTAATTCTCTGCTTCACTCTTACGTAGCGGCTCTTGAAACTTCATATTGATAGCCTTAACACCTTCTATCTTGTTTCCATCA
>SMSL01000017.1 GCA_007859995.1 Candidatus Brocadiaceae bacterium S225 | reverse complement strand
ATCACGGATGATGCACTCCATATTCCCTCCTTAATTCAATGACATTACCTATGTCTATCTTGTCTTTTGCTTTTCCTTGTGTTCTTCGCGGCTTGACGTGAGAAATAAATTATGCTGAATAGTTACCTTTTTTAAATAGTTTATATAAAGGGGAAAAGGAGCTTCGCAAGAATAAAGATTTCAAATACCAAAGTGTTCATTTACTCAGTGATCACTATTTTAAAATGTGTGTTAGCAACGGTATGCTTCCTGCTCAGACTAGATTGCAAGAAGACAATAAAACTATATTTATATCTGCCGCATGTAAAAAGAAAAGGGAAAAGGCGGATGAAGGTAAGAACTCATTTTTTGAAGAATTTGTAAGGTTTATAGAAGGCATTAAGAGAGAAAAGAATCCTGAATTATGGAAACAAATTGAGGAAAACAACTGGCATACATTACCTTCAAACGATTATAAGGGCTTATTCCCAAAAGAGATAAATGCTATTGGTGCGTATTCAAATGAGTATATCGGTTTAATTTATGCGGACGGTAACCGTATGGGGCAAAGGCTTCAAGAACGTAAATGTAGAGACGAGTATACCGAATTCAGCGACCGAATTCTTGAAGGTACAAAATCTGCCATTTTTGAAGCATTGGCAACAAATCTAAAACTGGAGCACCAATTTCCCTTTGAAATTCTACTTTTGGGAGGTGATGATCTGTTGTTAATCGTGCCTGCAGACAAAGCGATAGATGTAGCAATAGATTTCTGTGATACATTCCGATCAAATTTGACTGTGCATGATGTATCCATTTCTGCCGGCGTGGTAATTACCCACGCAAATTATCCGATACACCAAATGATCAATTACGGCGAACAGCTTTTAAAATCAGCAAAGAGAAAGGGAAATGAAACTCCGGAAAAAGAGGAAAATTATATTGATTTTATGGTTATAAAAAACCCGATACATCATGAAGTTTTTAATATGCGGGAAAATGAAATGACATACTGGTCTGAAGAGAGAGAAAGATTACAACTTTTTCAAAGGCCCTATACAACAGAAAACCTGAAAGATATAATTAATAAAATTAAAAGATTAAAATATGAAAATGAAGGGACGTTCCCACGAAGCAGATTAAAACAGATGTACCAGTCTCTCTTTAGAGGGAAGAACCAGGCAATGCTTGATTATTGTCTGCTGCTGAGTAGACTGGATAAGGATACGCGCTGGATAATGAAGGATGCATTTTTTACATGTTGTGATCTTTTCCCGTGGCAAAGGACAGATGATGGGCTTGAAACGCCCTTCCTGGATATCATCGAACTTTATGATTTTATCACCTAATAGAAGGCAGAAGCACAATGAATGAATATATTATAAGATTTCACCTGATGAGTAACCTCCACATCGGAAGCGGATTCAGTTTTATGGGTCTGGTAGATAAGACTACCATAAAAAACGAGAAGAACATGGTGGTCATACCCGGCTCTACTATTAAAGGCAAACTGAGAAGCGCCTGCAAAAAAATCTGCCGTTCTCTGGAAAGCGAATTTGGGCATGTATGCGATGGAAAAGATTCTCCGGGAATATGTAAAAAACCACTGGATGAAGTATGCATAATTTGCCGTCTCTTTGGCTCCTCCTATACAGAAGGTAAATTACTATTCAGAGAGGCGACTCTCTCACTAAACGAACAGAAGAGAGCGGAAATGCTACTGGAACTATATCCGTTTGCCTCTGTCCAGAGCGAACTTCGCTCAGGGAACAGAATATCCCGTTCTCTGCGGACGTCATATCCAAAACAACTCTTTGTATCTGAAAGTTGTCCGGGTGAATTGACCCTTGAGGGGAAAATATGTTCAAAAGAGGCATTAACGGAAACGGAGAAGAGATTATTGTCCTGGGGAGCTAAAAGCATATTACAGATAGGCGGCCAGAAAGGGCGTGGCCTCGGAAGAGTATCAATAGCAATTGAGGGTATATGATATGGGTTATCAACTGAAAGTGGTTTTAAAATCTCCGGTCTGTATCGCTATGAAAAAAGGGGTGGGGAATATGATTGAGACAATCGACTATATTCCCGGTAATACCATTAGAGGGGCTCTGGCCATGCACTATCTTGAAGAGCATGGGACATGGGACCAGGAAAAGAGAATTTATGTCTTGCCTGAAGATAATGATGAATTTAACACTATTTTTAATTCAGATACCATGTGTTTTCACAATGCCTATATTGATGGGAAAAAAGTGGTCCCACTTACTGCCAGTTCTTGTAAATATCAGAGCGGTTTTGAAGAAGCAAATAACATAGAGGATTTTCATGGAGTTCGTGACACCTTAGTGGAACTTGTTAAATATGAATTAACAGGAGGATTTGATAAAGACGATAAAGATAAGTTTGATAGATGTGGCAGATGCCCAGCCCCTATGGACAGGTTCCGTGGCTATTATGGTAAGAAATCGCCTACCGCCTCAATGTATGAGACTGGAGCTGTCGAACGCAGATTTATTGCCCGTTCCGCCTTGAATGACACTTTTGAAGCAGCCGCAGCCGGTAAACTGTATACAATAGAGGTGATAGACGAGAGACAGACATTTATAGCAGAATTAAACAAAGCTCTCTTTGATAAGCTGAAGCCGCTTTTCGATGAAAAGATTATAAGGATAGGTCGTGCAAAGAGTAGAGGATTTGGAGAGGTCCTTATTCGTGTGGAGAAAACTATTGAAGATAATGAGCATTCGCTGTCCCACTTTTTTGAGAGCTTCAACGGTAAAATGTATAAATTCATTGGTGACAAATCATTTTTTTCTGTCACTCTTCTTTCAGATGTTATTCTCCTTGATGATATTCTCCGATTCAAGTCAACAATTACAATCAACAATCTGGTAAATACAGTGCAGGACATTACGCCGGAAGGCATGGCCGTATTAAACAAGTTTAAACTACTCAGAGGTATTCTGTCCACGAGAATCGTTTCTGAATGGGACCATGCCCTTAAGCTGCCAAGGGAAGATTCTCTCTCTATAGCAAAAGGTTCAGTCTTTGTTTTTATGTCAGAGGGACTTTCAGATAGTGAGAAGGAGTTGCTTGTCACTGTTTTGGGTAAGATTGAGAACACAGGCATTGGAGAGCAGAGGAATAAGGGGTATGGCAGGATAAGATTTTGTGATGAGTTCCACTGGGAGGATGAAGTAAAGTGAGTATGGAAGATGAGATTATTCTTCGTCAGATAGAGCGAGGAGGTGATTTTCTGTTGCCTATTGCGCAGGGATTTTTCCAGGACTACTCATTTGATCAATTCAGCAATAGTCAATTACGTAATCTACATAGAGAGATATGCTGCTCAACGGGTCTTGCGGATATGGAGAAAAAGGTAAATGATTGGTTACAAAAGCAGTCAAAGAGAAAAAAGGGACAAATCTGGGAAACCGTTAAGGAGAGTTTGCCAAAGATACTTTTTGACTGGACCGGCCACAAAGAAGACATAATAGATATGGCATTGAGTGGTATAGATTGTGAACAGACAATCCTGGATATTAGTGAGATAAAATATTTGATAACTGAAGAGAATTTGAAGGACGATCTTAAAGAAGCCAAATTCAGACTTGCAAAAAAGCTGTTTAATATCCTGATTACCCTCCATAGATGTCATGCTGTTGATGAAATACGTGATAAAATAGCGGAATTTCCCTGGGGTGAAACTGTTGAAGCTTAATCCTAAACATTAAATGAGGAGTCAGCAATGAATACGTTTGATAAACTCAATAATCGATACATCTTTACCGGAACAATAACGTTGTCAGAGGCTATGCACATTGGGAGCGGAGAAGGAGACGAATGGTCAGACTCAGCTTTTGTAAAAAGCAAAGAAAAGTTTTATATCCCCGGGTCATCACTCAGAGGTGCGTTCAGGAGTACGGTAGAGAGGATTGTTGCCTCGTTGGGTGGTTATACTTGTTTGTTGAGCAAGAGTGAGGAGGCAAATTGCATAACCGTTTGCCAGAAGACCCAAGAAAGATATAAAACAATAGTAAAAGAAGGTAACAGTGATTCTGTTCTTGTACAGTGGCTGACAGAGGAGAAGAGACTCTGCAAAACCTGCAGGGTTTTCGGCTCTACCCATTTTGCATCCAAAGTAAAGATTATTGATTTGCCATTAATAAAAGAACAGGGCCGCAAGCCAGAAGGCATCATAAGGACCGGTATTTGTATCGACCGTGACACAGAAACAGCATCCAATACGGCGTTATTTAGTCACGAAGTTGTCGAAGAAGGGACCCAGTTCCAATTTGAACTCATTGCGGAGAACCTGGAAGGAGATGACTTCGGGATTTTGTCTCTGGGACTACAGGAATTGATAAATGGCAATGTCTATATCGGAGCCAGGTCGTCTGTTGGGCTTGGGAAGTGCCGGCTTAACCGTGATATTTCAATTCAATATTTTGATGAAAATTTTCCGCCACATACATTAAAAGAGTATCTTGCTGATAATATAATGGGGACTCCACAACTGGGCTGGATAAATGAAAAGATTAAATTGTATTTATCAGGGCTTTCAACAGTGAAAGGGTGAGAAATGCTGAAAAAACTTGTCAATGAATGCCGGTTTACGCTTACCCTTCGCACAGAAAGCCCTTTGTTGGTAAGAGAGGGGCGATACGGATCGCCACAAATAGAAAAAAAATCCGGCGTTCCTGATTCCTTCTTTGTGTGTAGAAATACTCCAGAAGAAATAAGAAAAGCGATTGACAACAACAATTATTCAAATCTTAGTTTTTACCTGCCGGGCTCTTCGTTACGTGGAGTTGTCAGGTCTCACGCCGAGAAAATTGTAAGAACACTCATTCCTGAAGGATCCCTCTGTTGCAAACCCGGCAACAATACTACCTGCAAAGGTAGTTACAAAAACTCCTGTGTTATCTGCAAATTATTTGGTTCTATGGGATCTGCGGGGAGAATTCAGATACATGACAGTGAAACACTCAAAAAAGGCATTGATTTCGAGAGATATGGTAATGCGATTGACCGTTTTACCGGTAGTGTAAGTGAGAAAGAGAAGGCGGATGGAGGGAAAGGCGGCATGTTATTCTCTAACCAGCTTCTCAAAGACTACGTCTTTACCAGTCGGATTGTCATCCGTAATTTTGAAATTTGGCAACTTGGCCTTCTTGCTTATGTGTTGAGGGACTTTCATGCATTTTCTGGCAATGACGAACCGGGATTAATAACGCTCGGCTTTGGCAAAAACAGGGGATTAGGCAGAGTGAAAGGGAGTATTGATAAAGTCAGTGTTGTCTATTATAACAGAAACCTGGAAACCAAGACCTACGGGTTAATGGGAATGGGTGAAATGGAGCCTTTGTCTTCAGACTCTTATGGCTTTATCACGAGTGGTCCGTTACCGAATGGTTTATTGGAAGAGGCCACTATCGAGCCAGAGACGCCATATAGGAAACAATGTAAAGTGAAAGACAATGTACTGTTCTTTAAGACATGTGCGGCGGCATGGAACAAGGCAGTAGATAATAGTGAGTTCAGTGCGCTGAGTACCCTGAAAGAAAGGAGTAAGGTATTACATGGCGTCTAATATCGCATTTGTATCCACACTTGCAAGTATAGATTCTCTGAAAGAACATATTCATAATGCAAATTATAACTATGCTATGCTCGAAAATGTTGATGAGATCACCTTTGAGAAATTTACCATCGATTTCACACTTGACGCATGGGACAAAGGCAGACTCTTTGGCGAGAAATCAGAGTTGAAATGGATTAAGCGAAACGGTACATACCATGTTGTACTTACAACAGATGATGATGTTCCCGATAATTTCACAACCTATGGAACATTAGAACCGTTAAAGGAAGGGCCTTTAATTGATATCTTTCTCTGGGGTGAGAAAGACACAACAGTAGAAGGGTGGTATGAAACAAGAATTCCAAAGGTCCTGAAATACCCCGTAGATGATTTTGAAAGAGCACCGTCACGCATAAAAATTGTGATAAAGAGATACGAACTGTCGGAGGAGTATGAAGTGTATAGAAATCGAGAGTGGATAAAGGGATCCTCTACATCTGAAATTTATAGATATGTTGGTTTGGAAGGAGAATAACACATGGCAAATCCTTACGATTTTGTTCCCATTGCAGAGGTTAAGAGAGGACATATTCTAACAACTCATGGACAGTTCAATAATAATTTGTTGTCCGGTTATATCCAATGTGCTTTAACGGTGATCAGCCCCCTCTGTATAAAGTCCTTATTTGTAAATCCTGGTGAGCAGGATATTTATCTTCCGGGCAGCTCTCTGAAAGGTATGATTCGTACCGTAATGGAAACACTTTATGGCGGCTGTGGTTTTAACATAGAAAAAGACTATTATTACAAAAAAACCATTAAGCCAAATGGAAAAAGAAAAGAACATGTCGTTAAATATTTTGTAAATAATTGTAAATATCCGGATGGTAAATACGAGGATAGCAAATATATTTCCTGTGACAAACATATTGACGCTATCTATAAACTTCTGGAAAGAGAAGAGAAGGTAAAAGCCCGCATAATGGATTACAGTCTATGTCCTGTATGTTCACTGTTTGGAATCACAACAGAACCAGGTTTATCGTTTGCAGGGCGGTTGTCTTTTGAAGATACCGAGACGCAGAAAGTACATTTAGAAAAATACTGTATTCCTCAACCCGATACACCGAGGGTCTACAGAAGGTCGTTCTATTTTAAAAATCCGGGAGTGCTACCATCTCCCGGTATTAAAAAAGGCGAACCCACGATAAAAACCTTTGAAGGTGGTGAGTACAATGGCAGAAAATTCTATCTTCATTCTAAAAATGGTAAAGTATATACCGCGGAGAAACAAAATGATTCCGATAGAGATCCCGTCACGGTTTTTGCTGCTCCAATAAACACCTCTTTTGCTTTTAAGCTCCATTTTAAAAATCTATCAGAGTATGAGTTGGGAAGCCTTCTTTTTGCTTTAGACAATAGTAAAAACAGAGTATACAACAAACTTGGTTACGGCAAACCTGTGGGGATGGGTAGCGCAAAAATTACAGTAAATACGGTAAAAACATTAGGTGCACTAATGTATAAGCGGTTTGAGTGTGCTGTGAAACATGATGATTATAACTTCTTACAGTGTCTGGAAAATTATATAGAATCTTCAAAAATATTGGAGACGACACAGTATAAAAAACTTGTAAATATATGGGGGATGCAGGGAAAAGAACTTTCCTATCCTGATATTAAGTTTTTCGGTAATGAGAACAATGCAAACACAACAATAGGGCAGTTCAATAGCGGTAATTATGGGAAAAAGAAGGAATATGTTGTAAGAAAGCCTAAACAGCCAAAAAAAAATCTGTTTGTAATAAACAAGAAAGAAAAAAACGAGCACCCTGTTTATGAAATCGGAAAAGAGGTAAAAGGAGTTGTGTTCAGCATTGAAGGTCTCAGTGGCATTGTAACACTCAAGACAGGAGAAAACGTGTCGTTTGAGAGAGTGAATGAATACATACCGGTAAGAAGTGGTCAAAAGGCTTCGTTCAGGATTGTAAAATTAACGAAAGACGGCAAAATATTGCACCTGGCGTTTAAGAAAGGAAAATAAATGTATGAGTAAACTTATTATAACAATGTGTGGCACTTCTGCTATCTTTGAATGCTTACATAATTGGAAAAAGAGAGTTGGTGGTAAAATGTGGAGAGATCGTGAAGAGTTAGTTGGAGCGTTAAAACAGGAGCAAGAGGATGATAAGGACGCAGAGTACAAATACCTGAAAGAGCGAGTAATTGAAACATTGCAACCCTGGCTGAAACGTTATGATCCTGAAAATGGAAAATATCTGGAAAACCTCTCCGCTGAACTTGCCAGCCTGCTTGCTATGGAACGGGACAAGGAGATTGGGCCTATTGTTCAGGGTGATAAGGTTGTGCTCTGTCACTCAGATACAATTGAGGGAAGGCTTTGCGCAGAAGCTAATAAGGAGGTAATAAATGGCCAGTTAAAAGAATGGGATGTTGGTATCGAACAAATTGACGACCTGAAGATAGCAGAGGCGGAAAAATTCGTTAAATCGGGATTGAAGAATCTGAGAGACAAAATCAACAAGTTGAAAGAATCAAAACCAAAAAGAAAAATATTTTTAAATATTACCGGTGGTTATAAGGGGACAATACCCATGCTCAGTAGGCTTGCTATAGATGATAAGAACATCCCTCTTGTCTATTTGTTTGAAAACAACCGAGAAATTATAAGAATGGTTATTGGTGGTGATGACCCGGCAGTATATACCACAAATCCAGCAACAGGAAAAACAGAGAAGAGTTCTCTTGGTTATTGGAATTTAAGAAATGATGAATGAGATTGAAGCCAAATTTCAGAAAATAATATCAAAACAATTTAATGACCGCCTGGCATACATACAGGAAATAAAGAAAAATTATGAATTATTGCGCGAACAAGGAGTTGGTGATTTTCTCAAATTTCCAAAACTATGTCTTAAAGAAATACAAGGTAAAAAAAATGGAACTTTATTTCCGGAAACTGTATTTCATCTGCTCAATGCCTATGAGATTAAATTTTGTGAATCCGGGTTGAAGGAGAAATATCCCAAGGTTTATTATCAAATATACTACAGTTTTTATCTCATGTACATGAAATGGCCGGATAATGAAAATATCAGAGAAATAAAGAACTGGATACAAAAGAAATGGTTAACCGTATGCTTTAATTCACAGTCAGACAAGAACCTGAAGTTCTGGTTGGAAAGCCGTAATATCGACCCAAACGACCCAATAGATGTAGAAGGGAATGTCAAATGTATACTATTTGATGGGGTAAGGCTTAAAAAGAATTTTGAACTAAATGGCAGTGAAATGGGCTTTTATGCTTCACGCGCAATTGACTGGTTCCTGAAACGGTATGATTGGGTATCTGCTTTCTCGATCATTCGAAAAAGTATATGGAATAATGCAAGGCTTCTCCAGTGCATCCTCATCATGTGCAACATTTTTTTTATCCTGCTATTTACGAGAGATTCGATCGTCTCCCTCTTTTCAAATAACCTTATACCCCCACCAATAGCATCGGCGACAAATGACATTCACATATCAAATGCTATAAATGGTATACCATTACATATTGAGTGTACTTTAGCAGTATTGTTTATTATAGTTGTGATTCTTGTAGCAATTATGGGAAAATTTGTAAGATTTTTTCTTCCACGGTTGTTGGGCGCTGTATTTATTGGTTTTTTGCCGTTGTTAACAAGTCCGGAAATGTATGCGTTTCCTTTAAAGATGAATTGGTTTCAGATTTCGATTATAAGCGGCTTTTTTTTATTTATTGCGTTTCTCTATTTAAAAATAGAGTGTTATTCCATGGTAGGGAAGAAAGAAGTTTTTAATAGAGCGTTGTCTATATTGCTTTATGGGCTGTTGATAAGCTTTGTTATGTCTTTATTTCTGTGTGATATTGCGGCAGTCCATTTTATTGATTATACAAAGGGAAGTTACCCTGTTGGTTATAAAGGACTTTTTGGCATTATCTATCCCAAGATTGTTCTTTTTTTTGCTCCTGCGGCGCTTCTTATAGGAATCTTCATCCAGATTTTCTGGGAAGAGAAGACGATAACAGAACCATTGTAAGGCGGCGCCTAACCGAACACTACTGATCGATAACGAATCTTTACACTTTTCATTGCTGATAATGTGAAATACTTCCTTTTAAGGGAAATAAGAGAAAAACAAGGATAACTCCATAATTCATAATATGTTAACGGAACTTTTAAAACCGCCCAAAAAGGGGGTAGGTTACAGGAAAATCATAACATGAATATTTATAGACAGTTATGATTAAATTTTTTCATTTTTGACAACAGATTGGAGGTGAAATGATTACAGATTGGGGTGGTTACAGGAAATGGCATTGTAAGTGTATTAAAATTAACTGGTTGGAAGGGGTGCTGTAGGAACACGAGACCTGATGAATAAGGGATTGAGACCCATTGCTATCTTTTGTTGTTTTTAAATCAGGCATATACTCTTGTAGGAACACGAGACCTGATGAATAAGGGATTGAGACTCTTTAGCCTTTTTGTTCTCCATCTTATCCCTTTCTCCAGCGTAGGAACACGAGACCTGATGAATAAGGGATTGAGACTCTTGTTATCTGGCTTCCACTCAATCCCATTAAATTCTCCCTATACTGTAGGAACACGAGACCTGATGAATAAGGGATTGAGACTTCTTATGTTTCTTTGCTAAATGACTCCAATTTCTAAAAGTAGGAACACGAGACCTGATGAATAAGGGATTGAGACCTCAGCTGCAAAGTTAAACGATACTCCAACAGCTCTTATAGGTAGGAACACGAGACCTGATGAATAAGGGATTGAGACCTTCTTTTTTAATGAATTTACATTTTTCATAAACCTCATATCGAAGGTAGGAACACGAGACCTGATGAATAAGGGATTGAGACCTTCTATAGCTGATTTCTTGACCAATGCTTTTATATGTAGGAACACGAGACCTGATGAATAAGGGATTGAGACATAGATAAAGTGGTGAAACCACAGTCGCACCTATCCTGTTCGTAGGAACACGAGACCTGATGAATAAGGGATTGAGACATCAACTTGCATTATTCCGTCTATCACGATATTCATATGTAGGAACACGAGACCTGATGAATAAGGGATTTCCGCCTAACAGACTGGCGGACAGGGAGACTTGGATAATGCAGAGGGAGAAATAAAGGGAGAAGTGAGAGATGTATGTCTTTTCGCTCTTCACTTTATCTTTATCTCCGAAGGGCCGAATAAGGGACGGAAAAGAACCGTGGTCCGGGTCCTTTTAGCGTGACCGCAACGGAAGAATTTCTTTTACGGAATACGGAAGTCGGAAGTCGGACACGGAAAACGGAGTATCCCTGATGAATAAGGGACAAGAAGCAATTAATAATTATGAATGTTCAATGAAGAATTGAAGGCATAAGTAGTATTTAATTGATGATTACTCATTGTTTTGGAGGAATTATTTTGCATAAACAAATGAAACCGTTTCGAATGAGATGTAGGGAATTGGTACCTTGGGCAACTATGGCTTTAACGGTACTTGGATCACACTTTGCGGCTGATGCCATTATGGAAACAGTTGAAGAGTTGTCTCATGGTAGTGGAACTGCTATTTTGCTTACAAAGATTTGTTATCTCATGTTTTTTATTGGAATGGTGTATCTGCTTGTTCGCCAAAAAGACATCTTGTTTCATCCCCGTACAAGATATCTATCAAATGAAGAGGCTGAGGTAAGAGGACATCTTGTGTTATTCCTTTCAAATCTTCCAGCTAATCTTGAAGAATCTGACGGTATACCGGAAGGTCTGCATCTTTCACAGGATATCAATAAAGATATAAAAACTATAGAAGAGCTGAAACAAGGTACTCCTCCTCTACGCTGGGCATGGGAGATGTCTTTAAGGGCAATACAGCATCATCAAATAAAATTAAAAACACTCACTCTGGTATGCTCCAAGGAATCGATATCACAAGTTAATTTGTTTACAAAAATCTTTGAGCGATACAGATTCAAAAATTTGAATAAAATTTCCCTGCTTGCACAAAAGCAAGGTAACCCTGTCCTTGTTGATATGTTTTCAGAAAAGAATATCGCTGGTTTGAATGGTTTTAATTTCAAAGCTTTGATGAATTATCACAAGCTATGTGGTTTTTGATGCGTACATTCAGCAAATGTAGATATCCTGAAAATCAGATTATGATTGATATAACAAGCGGGCAGAAACCTACCAGTATTGTCGGGGCATCGATGACATTTAACCGTGAAATAAAAGCCCAGTATGTCTCAACGAACCAACCGTGGGACGTACTTAGCTATGATGTCTTGCTTACTTCTTCAGAAACAAGGGACTTCGGGCTTTAGGCATTCTGGTAGTATAGAAAAATATTTTTTGAATCAAGCTCAAATCCGGAGGACAATTATGGCAAACAAGATCTTAGTCTTCATTGGTAACAGTAGTAACATAATAGGTATTATTGGTGCTGTGTTTAGTTTTCTGGTATGGATAAAATTACGTGTACAAAATAAACGACTTATTGAACTTTCGAAGTCGTTACCTGCATTTGAAGATTTTAGTAAACGGGTAAACTATTGGAGAGAGATACATACATTAAACCCTTATGCCTTTGCCGTATCTCTGATACAACAGAGCAGTTCTATAAAAGGAGATGTCGAAAGGTTTTTACAAAGTAAGGGACACAAATGGGAAAAAATGCCTATAGTCGAACTGAATATGCATGGGATTGGTACTAATAATTTAGAAGAATATTTAAAGCAGTTGAGAATAAAAAGAAATGAATTTGAAGCAAAAGGCGCGACAGAAGTACATCTTTTTTTTGCGGGTCCGGTTCAAGCTGCTACTCTTGTTGGAGCAATGTTTGATAATTGGAGACCGGTCTTGCTTTATCATAAAAACAGGGATACCGGAAATTATGAATTCTGGTGTCCGCTAATTAAATAAGAGAAAGTGTTCATGGTAATCATTAATTTAAACGACCTGTTTCAAGATCAGGCAAAGCTAGCCAAACTTGACGAATATATTGGCAAAACCCTTGAACTTGCCGGAGAAGGAAATGACGTGACCCTGACCGGCCAGGCCCCGGTCTGGCTCTATCTGAAAATCGCCCATGCCTTGCATGGAAAAGTGAGAAAACTCATATACCGGTCTCCGGTCACCGGCGACGTAGAGATCTTTGATCACAATCCCCTATCATGAAAACGGTTAACCATACGAAAACATGAAATTAAAACACGGTCGGCGCTCTATCCGCCTGAAAGGATATGATTATTCACAGGCGGGTGCGTATTTTGTTACGGTATGTGTTCAGGGTAGAAGATGCTTGCTGGGCAACGTAGATGATAATGGTGTGGTGTTATCTACAATTGGAGCATTTGTCTATCAATGTTTGGGCCAAATACCAGACCGTTTTGAGACTGTGGAATTAGATGAATTTGTTATCATGCCGAACCATGTTCATGCCATTTTGATTTTTGATGTAGGGGCACGATTTATCGTGCCTTATAAACGCGGGTTTGATAAATCAAACCCCTACATCAGGAATAACCCAATGTTGTTGAATTCTGATACTCTTGGAAAGGTTATGCGTTCTTTTAAGGCGAAGGCAACACATATGATTAGAAATGTCGGCAATTGCTCTTATTTTCAATGGCAACGAAATTATTATGAACATATTGTGCGGAATGAAGATAGTCTAAACCGCATACGGGAATACATTATTCATAATCCTATGAGAAGGCAATTCGACAGGGAGAATCCGGACTATATCCATGATAATGGTGGCAATTATAAAATGGATCAGATCGAGGAGATGATTTATGGCAAACAGCATGTGGGCAATTCATGAATTGCCCCTACGATCCGCTTTTGAACGTGTTAAGGAGAACGGCGGTTGTGCAGGGGTGGATGGGATTACCGTAGAAAAATTTGATGAGCGAGTCAAAAAGAATATTGACACATTAAGGAATGAACTGTCAACGGCTTCATACCAGCCTTTACCTCTTTTGAGGATTCTGGTGGATAAAGGTAACGGTGAAGCAAGGCACTGTCTGTGCCTGCCGTCAAGGATAGAGTGGTGCAGACGGCTGTACTTGATGTAACAAGACCTCTCTTTGAAGCGGAATTTGAGGAGTGTAGTTTTGCGTATCGTAAAGGGAGGTCAGTCAAACAGGCGGTGTATAGAATACAGGAATATTATGAGGATGGATACGTATGGGTTGTTGATGCTGATATTGACGCATTCTTTGATAGTGTAGACCACGGTATTCTTATCAAAAAAGTTAAAAAGATTATTAAAAACAAGGATATTATTCGTTTAATAACGATGTGGATTAAAGCTGAAGTGTGGGACGGGAAATCGGTTAAAACTCTGGAAAAAGGGATCCCTCAAGGCTCAGCTATTTCACCAATCCTGGCAAATCTCTTTCTGGATAAATTTGATGAGGAGCTATTAAGAAATGGACATAGGCTTGTAAGGTTTTCAGATGATTTTGTCATACTTACCCGGGAGAGAGAGGATGCGGTAACAGCCCTGAAACTTACCGATAGGATTTTAGAACGGCTCTCACTTGAGCTTGACGAAGCGGAGATTGTAAACTTTGATGATGGATTTAAATTTCTGGGTGTCACATTTTTAAAGAGCATGACTATGGTTCCCTTTGACAGACCAAAAAGGGAGAAAAAGATCCTGCATTATCCGCAGCCTTTGAATCTGCCGATCTATTTTTTGAAAAAGAACAAGGGGTGGTAGGGGCAATTCAAGAATTGCCCCTACCAATGAAACTATGGCTAATTTATACCTTACGGAACAGGGTTCTGTCCTTCGGAAGACGGGTGACAGGCTTATCGTAGAAAAGGACGGCGAGATATTACTCGATGTGCAGTGTCACAAAATTGATACGGTACTGATCTTTGGTAACGTACAGTTTACAACTCAATCTGTGCATGAGCTTTTTGAGCACGGAATTGAGATGGCCATTCTTACGAGAACTGGCAAACTGATTGGCCAGATAACCTCTCCCGCAACAAAGAATATAGACCTTCGGATATCACAGTTTAATAGATATGGGGATGATGGGTTCCGGCTGGCGTTTGCAAAAAAGATCGTTGCTGGAAAGATTAAGAATTCTCTACAGGTAATGAGATGGTTTTCTTACAATCATCCTGACAGAGATTTTAAATCAGAAAACAGCGCTATTTCTGCAAGGCTCAGAGAAGTGGACGATACAGCACAAATAGAGCAACTGTTTGGTATTGAGGGAAGTGCGGCCAAGTCATATTTTGAGGCATTTGGGAACATGCTCCTCTGCGCTATGGAATTTCCCGGAAGAAGAAAGCATCCTTCTACCGACCCGGTAAACGCACTCCTCTCTTTCGGCTACACAATCATCTTTAACGAGATATCGTCTCTCCTTGATGGTCTGGGATTTGATCCCTACCTTTCGTATTTTCATAGTATAGTTTACGGCAGAGCGTCACTGGCATCTGACCTTATGGAGGAGTTTCGCGCGCCGATTGCCGATCGGTTTACTCTCTATCTCGTAAATAATCGAATTTTAGGAGATGCAGATTTCTACTCCAACCCTAAAGGTGGTGGTGTCTATCTCAAACGCGAGCCGTTAAAGCGATATTTTAAAGAGTATGAAGAGATGATAAATCGTGAATTTGTCCACCCAAGAACTGAGGAAAACAGTACGTGGAGAAAGTGTTTTCGCATACAGGCAGAAACACTTGCCGCTTGTATCAGGGAAGGGAAAGAGTACTTGCCTTTTTTACTTAGCACGTGAGGGCAATTCATGAATTGCCCCTACTATACATCATGACATTTTACCTTGTATCTTACGACATACCTGACACGAAAAGGCGTACTAAGCTTGCCAGGATACTGAAAGATTATGGCGACCGGGTGCAATACAGCGTCTTTGAGTGTATACTGGATAACAAACTCCTTGACAAAATGGTGAAAAGGATTCATAAAATAGCCAAAGATGAGGCGGATAGTATCAGAATCTATCCCCTTTGTGCAAATTGCGAAAAGATAATCAACGTAATTGGGAAGGGAGAGATATCCAGTGACAAAGAGGTTTATATCGTGTAGGTCACTGAATATGTTCATTTTATGTGTATATAAAAATCAAACATGAAATTTGCAGAAAAACGACATAAGTTATTGTTTATCAGTAGTTTAACGGAACTTTTAAAACCGCCCAAAAAGGGGGTAGGTTACAGGAAAATCATAACATGAATATTTATAGACAGTTATGATTAAATTTTTCCATTTATGACAACAGATTGGAGGTGAAATGATTACAGATTGGGGTGGTTACAGGAAATGGCCTTGTAAGTGTATTAAGGTTAACTGGTTAGAAGGGGTACTGTAGGAATATGAGACCTGATGAATAAGGGATTGAGACTGTCAAAAGGTATAACATCTTCAAAGGGCACATTAGATATTGGTAGGAATATGAGACCTGATGAATAAGGGATTGAGACGATTACATACACACCGGATATGCTTAAAATATTATATTTCGTAGGAATATGAGACCTGATGAATAAGGGATTGAGACATCAACGAAGCAGTCACGGCAGGTTACCCCACCAATAAGTGGGAACACTAGACCTGATGAATAAGGGATTGAGACACACACGTTATTAGCGCAGTACAATACGCATTGCGTATCATATATTTTGTGGGAACACTAGACCTGATGAATAAGGGATTGAGACTCATGCTCGCGACTAATCATCCTGCCGAGCGCATAATCTGTGGGAACACTAGACCTGATGAATAAGGGATTGAGACAGCCTGCCTGCGGCAGAGTGAGAGATAAAGTGAGGAGTGAGGGACGTATGGCATTTCACTCCTCCCTTTATCTTTATTTCCGAAGGGCTGAATAAGGGATTTCCGCCTAACAGACTGGTGGACAGGGAGACTTGGAGAGTGCAGAGGGAGAGATAAAGCGAGAAGGCTCATATACCGGTCTCCGGTCACCGGAGACGTAGTGATCTTTGATCACAATCCCTTATGATGAAAAACGGTTAACCATACGGGAACATGAAATTAAAACACGGTCGGCGCTCTATCCGGTTGAAAGGATATGATTATTCACAGGCGGGTGCGTATTTTGTTACGGTATGTGTTCAGGGTAGAAGATGCTTGCTGGGCAATGTAGATGATAATGGTGTTATCTTCAATTGGAGAATTTGTCTATCAATGTTTGGGCCAAATACCGGTTCATTTTGATTCTGTAGAATTAGATGAATTTGTTATCATGCCGAACCATGTTCATGCCATTTTGATTTTTGATGTAGGGGCACGATTTATCGTGCCTTATAAACGCGGGTTTGATAAATCAAACCCCTACATCAGGAATAACCCAATGTTGTTGAATTCTGATACTCTTGGAAAGGTTATGCGTTCTTTTAAGGCGAAGGCAACACACATGATTAGAAATGTCGGCAATTGCTCTTATTTTCAATGGCAACGAAATTATTATGAACATATTGTGCGGAATGAAGATAGTCTAAACCGCATACGGGAATACATTATTCATAATCCTATGAGATGGCAATTCGACAGGGAGAATCCGGACTATATCCATGATAATGGTGGCAATAATAAAATGGCACAGATCGAGGAGATGATTTATGGCAAACAGCATGCGGGCAATTCATGAGCGGAGTGTTTCGTCTGTCAGCGCTAATATTGCTGAGGGTTATGGAAGAAGAAAAGGTAAAGAGTATGAGCACTATTTGTATATTTCAAGAGGATCTGCCAATGAAAGTTTGGATTGGTATGAAAAACTAAAGAGGCTTAACTACGTATCAATAGACACATTCAACCAGAGAGAGAAAATCTGTGAAGAGACTAGAGCTATGTTAACAAGTATGATAAACAAATTGGAAGAGAAGAGATAAAAACCCTTTCACTCTTCCCTTTATCTTTATCTCCGAAGGACTGAATAAGGGATTGAGACAATAATCGTGCATATTTACCATCAGGTAATAATGTTCAATATGTAGCTATAATAACACAAATTGGGAGGTAATTTAAGAATGAAAAAATTACTTGTTGTATTAGCGTTGTTGTTTCTTTCTTCGCCCTCTTCTGCATGGGATAAAAGCAGTATTGGGAAACCGATTGGAGATGTTCCTTATTCTGCTTATGCCAGTGCAAAAGAAGTAGATCAAGGTGCAGCTGGTCATGGGAGAAGTCTAAAAGATTTAATTGATGCAATTGGTAGTGATAATGAAACAATTGTATTAATGCCGGGCACATATACAGTGTCTACAAATGAAACTGTACCTGCAAATATATCGTTATTGTTTTATTCTGGTGCGGTTATTTCTGTTGATAGCGGCAAAACATTAACCATAGCGAATGGTGACAGTATAATTGCTGGTGGCGTCCAGATATTTAGTGGTGCAGGTACAGTTGATTTTACAGTTGGCAGGCCGTCTCCGGTAACGCCTAAATGGTGGGGAGCTACAGGAGACGGTTCTACGGATGACACGGCGGCATTGGTTGAAGCGTTTAAGCATCCGAAGGTGTTGATACCTGCTGGTACGTATATTGTTGATGGCACAGCTACGACTTCTATTGTGACCAGGGGAGGCACTCCTACCGTATATCTACCGTTTATCATGCACTCTAATATGGATATCGAGGGTGTTGGTGATGTTACTTTAAAGATGAAAGATGACATCAGTAGTGCGGGTTCTCCTGTTCAGTTTGTAATGTTTGGAACTGTTGAGGATATTGCAAATGTGAAGTTTAAGAACATCACATTTGATATGAATGGAAGTAATAACAAGATTGCATCTGCTCCTTTTATCCCACCATTTGGGGCAAAGCATCATTCTGCTATATTCATTGCCACTAAGGTCGCTGTGGATACTGGTATGGTGGATGGTTTAACTATAGAAGATTGTACGCTTACTGATTGCGCTGGCCAAAATCAAATCATACTTGGTTTTGGTGGTGCTGGAACATCTCCAATGACTCAAGATGTTATTATCCGTAATTGCAAATTTACTGAGAATGGGCATAACACAGGAGACCATACAAATATATACGGATGGGCGGAGAATGTTCTTATTGAAGGCTGTACGTTTACGAGGGCTGCTGTACAGGACTATGAACTAACAGGTACCTGCATAGAGGTACATGGCAAGAATTTTACTATACGTGGGTGTAAAGTAGAAGATATGGTTGGTGGGGTTGCGGTGTGTGACAATGCCTCTGCAAATGATGTACATAATGTGAATATTTATGGTAATGATATGGAGTGTCGTACTGCGCCGATAGCATTTTTTACGAGAGCATCTAACCTTGGTGGCATAATTAGAGACGTTCACATATACAATAATAAACTTACCTTAAACACTGAGGCATCTTTTAATAATCTAAAGATTGGCGCACAGGTAGTAACAGGGAAATCAATGAATAATATATTTATTGATGATAATACAATAACTGCAATAGGCACTCCCACTATGGATTCCTATGGATTTGACTACGCGTGTAGGACAGCAAGGCAGAAGCATACTAATATTTATTTCCGTAGAAACGTTGTAACAGGCGTGACATATGGGTTTTATAGTGCTACTGCGACAGTGAGTGACGGAGATTATGGCAACATATTCATAGAAGATAATTATTTTGAAGACCTGGTTGACGGCTCTGGGTCTGGCGGTGTCAGGGGGATAGTCTATGCTACAAAGTCAGGAAACGTTACTGATTATTTAAAGATCACCGGCAACAAAACATACAGCGTTAAATTGAAAAACGCCACAATTGGCACGTTGTTTTATAACGATACTAATGTCTTAAACAGTGCTGGTACTTATTTTGAACAGAACACAACGGTAACAAATAGGATTGGCGAAAATGTCACATCTGTACAAGGGTATTAACAGCAGCAGAAGTTAAATGGCTTGTTACACCGCTTGAGATTGTGCCTGGTGGCGGAACCAGCACATTGCTTGAATTTGTATCTGCTACCTTATATGTAAGATTATAGTGGAACAGGCAATTGGGCGGAGCCTTCCGCGCCGGATGATTTAGTAACGGAAACATGAAATTAAAACACGGTCGGCGCTCTATCCGCCTGAAAGGATATGATTATTCACAGGCGGGTGCGTATTTTGTTACGGTATGTGTTCAGGGTAGAAGATGCTTGCTGGGCAACGTAGATGATAATGGTGTGGTGTTATCTACAATTGGAGCATTTGTCTATCAATGTTTGGGCCAAATACCGGTTCATTTTGATTCTGTAGAATTAGATGAATTTGTTATCATGCCGAACCATGTTCATGCCATTTTGATTTTTGATGTAGGGGCACGATTTATCGTGCCTTATAAACGCGGGTTTGATAAATCAAACCCCTACATCAGGAATAATCCAATGTTGTTGAATTCTGATACTCTTGGAAAGGTTATGCGTTCTTTTAAGGCGAAGGCAACACATATGATTAGAAATGTCGGCAATTGCTCTTATTTTCAATGGCAACGAAATTATTATGAACATATTGTGCGGAATGAAGATAGTCTAAACCGTATACGGGAATACATTATTCATAATCCTATGAGATGGCAATTCGACAGGGAGAATCCGGACTATATCCATGATAATGGTGGCAATAAAAAAATGGCACAGATCGAGGAGATGATTTATGGCAAACAGCATGTGGGCAATTCATGAGCGGAGTGTTTCGTCTGTCAGCGCTAATATTGCTGAAGGTTATGGAAGAAGAAAAGGTAAAGAGTATGAGCACTATTTGTATATTTCAAGAGGATCTGCCAATGAAAGTTTGGATTGGTATGAAAAACTAAAGAGGCTTAACTACGTATCAATAGACACATTCAACCAGAGAGAGAAAATCTGTGAAGAGACTAGAGCTATGTTAACAAGTATGATAAACAAATTGGAAGAGAAGAGATAAAAAACCCTTCACTTCTCGCTTTATCTTTATCTCCGAATGGCTGAATAAGGGATTGAGACGGCCTGCCTGCGGCAGAGTGAGAGATAAAGTGAGAAGTGAGAGGTGTATGGTATTTCACTCTTCCCTTTATCTTTATCTCCGAAGGGCTGAATAAGGGATGGATAGGGACCGTGAGACGTGGTCAGTTTAGCGTGTCCGTTAAGAAAATGGACTTTTATCTGTGGTTCGTCCGCAATGTCATTGGGTTCGTCCGGAAGGTTAACTTTTTTGGGCGCGAGTCCCTCTCTCCGTTTTTCACAAATCCCGATGTTTTTCGAAGAATCAGCGAGTTGAATAAAAAGGCTAATCGGCTCGTTATTCGGCTTGTTTGTGAGCCGAATAGCGGTTATAATCGGCTCATGATATACAACTGGCAACAAACTGACTGGCCTGAATTTAAATATGATCTTGAAAGTGTTGAGGATATTCTCTTCTCTTTTGCAGAGAGAATGGGGCATGTAAGTGGACTTCTCAAGGGGCTACCGGAAGGCACCCAAACTGAAGCGATGATTGATATGATGGTATCTGAAGCTATTAAGACTTCCGAGATTGAAGGAGAATATCTAAGCCGCCAGGATGTCATCTCTTCTATCAGAAAAAATCTTGGCTTGAGTCAAAATACTGCGCACGTTAAGGATAAAAAAGCGGAAGGTGCTGCCGAGCTGGTGATTGATGTCAGGGACACATATGCTCAAAGACTTACTCAAGATAAATTGTTTTCATGGCACAAGATGATAATGAAAGGTAGTAGGGGAGTCAAAATTGGTAGCTGGAGAACCCATAAGGACCCTATGCAGGTGATATCAGGTCTGATGGGTAAAAAGAAAATCCATTTTGAAGCACCGCCCTCAGAGTTCATGCCTGAGGAGATGAAGGAATTCATCAGGTGGTTTAATGGTACAGGGCCAGGCGGTTCAAATGAAATTAAAAAACCTCCTGTCAGGTCAGCAATTGCCCATATATATTTTGAAACCATTCATCCTTTTGAAGATGGGAACGGTAGAATAGGACGGGCGATATCGGAAAAAGTCTTATCACAGGGAGTAGGAAGGCCAATACTACTTAGTCTATCCAGGACTATAGAAGCAAACAGGAACTCATATTATGATGCGCTTAAAGCGGCACAGAGATCAAACGAGATTACGCCGTGGATCAATTATTTCGTGAACGTAATCCTGGACGCACAAGTAAATACGGAAGAACAGATTGATTTTACTCTTAAGAAAACAAAATTTTCCGATCGTTTCCGGGATCAACTCAATAAACGTCAGTTACGCGTAGTTCTCCGGATGCTTGAGGAGGGGCCTAAAGGGTTTGAGGGAGGTATGAGTGCGAAGAAGTACATCGCTATTACGCATACTTCAAAGGCGACAGCAACAAGGGACTTACAGGATCTGGTGGAGAAGGGCGCTTTTATCCTGTCTGGCGGTGGGCGTAGCACTAAGTATCAAGTTAATCTTCCATAGAAGAAAGAAAGGGGTCAAGTCCCTCTCTTCGCTTTTCACAAACACCGATATTTTTCATTTCACCTTTGGTAACACATTCTGATGTAGAGTCCCAACAAATACTTGTTAAATGTGTTATCTTATGTTAGATTTTCATAAGTAACATTATTTGAATTTAAATAGGTGGTATAATAAGTCAGGTTAAAATAAAAAGTGACAAATGCCTACTATAGAGATTAGCGGTTACAAATTCAGATTCTACTCTTCTGATCTGACTGAACCACCACATATGCATGTAATCCGGGATGGTAATGAAGCAAAGGATTGGCTTCACCGATAGAGGTTGAATATAACCGTGGCTACAATAAGCATAAAATGAATCAAATTCTAAAACTAACCAAACAGAATCAACAAAAATTATTGGAGGTGTGGTATGCCCACTTTAACAAATAGCAAAACTCAAACAGTATTTGCGACTGGAGTTCATTTCGATAAAAATATGCTGTACGTTTCATTAAATGACCACAGAGAAATCTGTCTGCCAGTTGACAGAATCGGTTGGCTGGATTGGTTAGCAAAAGCAACACCTGAACAACGGGCAAACTGGTCTCTCGAATCCGGTGGTTTTGCAATTTACTGGGAAGACCTGGATGATGGCATAGAAGTTTGCCATATTTTAAGTATGCAGCCGCTATCCTAAGCATCGTAACAGCTCAGCATGGTGGGTGAACAGCCTTTATTATGCTGCTCGTATGGAAATGAGCCCACATGTCCTAATCATTTTCAATATTCAATTCGCCTGCACAGCAACACGCTTTTTTGCAAGAGAGCATTCCCATTTGGGAGCATTCCCAATTTTTTGTAAATCAGGTATTATACCCATGAATACGTGGATTCGGCCTCCGGCCTTAATCCACCCAACAAATAAGCAAACGTATGGTGCGAGGTAGGGTGGATTAAACGAAGTGAATCCACCTCTTTTATATACAATAAAATGGGAATGCTCCCCGTTGGATCCGCTCCGCTTGACCCAACCTAAAGGATGCGGCTACTCAAATCGCTCAATTTAGGTTTAAGGAAAGACAATTTAGTAGATTGTGGGAATTCTCAGATTATAATAGTAGGTTAAGTATTAGAAAAACGACAAAAACTACATTCACCGCAAAGTCGCAGAGGGCGCAAAGAAAAACCTTAAAGAGGGAAAGAGTCCATAGCTCATACCTTTTTTTAACTAAAGTGCCAGGCGATTTAGAATATTTAGTTATTTACTTTTGAAAATAATAACTTTGCGACCTTTACGACTTTGCGGTGAGAATTTAATAAAGGGGGAACTTGAATGAATTGTCAACCGTTATGGCGCTTATTGCAAACCAGCTTCTTTGTCCTGATCATCTCATCAGCAGCATTCGGGCAGGTTGCACACGACATTAAGGTCAAGCTGCAACCGGAAACCCATCGGATAGAGGTAGTTGATAAAATCACCTTGCCCCCGGAATCACTGGAAAAGGAACCACTCCATTTCACGATTCACCAGGGGCTTGAACCTGAAGTTTTAGGAGAAGATATTGTACTGAGAAAAATTTCTGGCGCTGAAGCCGGTAGATTTTTCAGTGAAAATCCATCTCTGCAAGGTAATATTGCGATGGAGCTTTTTGAGGTAAAGCTGCCATCCTGGACCAATCAGTTTACAATCAAGTACGCGGGTGAGATTTATCATCCTGTCAGGGAATATGGCGAAGAGTACGCGCGCAGCTTCAGTGTATCACCGGGTATTATCTTTCCGGAAGGAATTTTCTTAAGCGGGTCAACATTCTGGTATCCACATTTTGCAAATGAGATGGTAACGTTTAATCTGAGTGTCGAATTGCCCGCAGGGTGGTCATCTGTAAGCCAGGGTAAACGCGTAAGTCATGATATTGATGATGATACCATGCGTGATGTATGGGTGGAGGATAATCCGCAGGAAGAGATATACCTGATATCTTCTGAATTTACAGAATATAGCCAGGCTGCGGGCGCTGTTGAGGCTATGGCGTTCTTACGCAATCCGGATTCACAGCTTGCTCAGAAATACCTGGATACAACTGCACAGTACCTTGAGATGTATCGGAAACTCCTCGGCCCGTATCCATACAGCAAGTTTGCTCTGGTAGAGAATTTCTGGGAGACAGGTTACGGTATGCCGTCCTTCACACTTCTCGGCCCCAGGGTTATTCGCTTCCCCTTTATCCTTCACTCCTCTTATCCCCATGAGATCCTGCACAACTGGTGGGGTAACGGGGTATATACTGATTACGAAAAAGGCAACTGGGCTGAAGGTCTTACAACCTATCTTGCCGACCATCTTATTAAAGAACAGCATGGCGCGGCCGTTGAATACCGTCGTTCGGTTCTCCAGAAATATACGAACTACGTAACCGCCAATAAGGAGAAGGACTTTCCCCTGACCGAATTCCGTTCCCGACATAGTGCGGTCACGGAGGCTGTCGGCTATGGTAAGACCATGATGCTGTTTCATATGGTACGACAACAGCTGGGTGATGAAGCCTTTGTCAAGGCCCTTCATCGATTTTATCGAAAATATAAATTCAAGGTTGCTTCCTTTGATGACGTTGAAACTGTTTTCAATAATGTAACTGATAATCCTATGGGACCCTTGTTTGAACAATGGGTGAAGAGGGCCGGTTCGCCTTCACTGAGAGTAAGTCAGGCAGTCGCAAAACCGAAAGGAGATGGTTATGTTTTGTCAGCTAATATTGAACAGACTCAGGACGCAGAGCCATATCGGTTAAAGCTGCCAATTGCTGTTCACATGGAAGGGGTTGCGAATGCGTTCCAGACATGTATTGATGTCAATGCAAAACAGTATAATCTGGAACTCAATTTACCTATGCGTCCGTTACAACTGGACGTTGATCCTGAATTTGACGTCTTTCGCACATTAGATCACAATGAAAGCCCTCCGGCATTAAGTCAGGTCTTTGGCGCTGAGCAGGTATTAGTGGTGTTACCCGCGAGTGCCTCTGAATCAATTCGAATGGGCTATCAAAATCTGGCAGAAGAATGGCAGAAGGGCCGTGCGGTGAACATGGAGATCAAGCTTGATAATGAGCTGGATGAATTACCGGCTGATCGAGCGGTCTGGTTGTTTGGATGGGAAAACCGTTTCCGGCCCATGTTTGACAATGCACTATCCGACTATGATTATGGCAAAAATGAGAGTGGCGTATCTATCGAAGGTACTGAAATTAAACGAGATAAACATTCGGTTGTGATAATGGGACGCCACCCGTCGAACAGTGCTCATGCCCTGGCCTGGCTGGCCACGGATAATGTGGCCGCAATGCCTGGTCTGGGAAGGAAACTCCCACACTACAACAAATACAGCTATCTTGGCTTTACGGGTGATGAGCCTGCCAATGTCTTTAAGGGTCAATGGCCCGTGGTCAATTCACCTATGTCGATTGCCGTTTCCCAGGAAGATGGTAAAGAGGTTGAGCAGACAACAGCCAAACTGGCGCCACGTTCTGCCCTTGCGCAACTGCCTCCTGTTTTCTCAGAAGCGAGAATGTTAAAGGATATTGAGTATCTCGCTTCTGACGAGCTGGCAGGAAGGGGACTTGGGACTGAGGGATTGAATAAAGCTGCTGACTATATTGCCGGACAATTTTCTGATGCAGGCTTACAACCCTGCGGAGATGGACCGGATGATTATTTCCAGACCTGGACGGAAAAGGTGGATATGCCTGATCATGATATTGTTACGATTAAGAATGTAATAGGAATTATTCCGGGCATTAATCCTCAATTTGATGGACAGAGTGTGGTTATTGGAGCGCACTACGATTCGCACGGACTAGGTTGGCCTGACGTTCTCAAAGGCAACAAAGGTAAAATCCATCCAGGTGCGGACGACAATGCCAGCGGGATCTCCGTCTTACTGGAATTTGCACGTTTGGTTGGTAAAAAATTACAGCCTGAACGCACGATTGTATTTGTAGCCTTCAGCGCGGAGGAAGCCGGCAAGCTCGGTTCACTGCATTACATCAGGCAGGCAGAGAAATACCCCATCTCTAAAACTATGGCAATGATTAATATAGATACAGTCGGCCAGTTAGGTCAGGATGCACTGACCATATTCGGCAATTATTCTGCACGTGAATGGGTACATATCTTTCGTGGCGCAGGATACGTAACCGGAGTTCCTATCAAGCAATCTGCCCTGGATACCGGCAACGGAGACGAGAAGAGTTTTATCGACGCAGGTGTACCAGCCGTGCATCTCTTCAGTGGCGCGCGCGATAACTATCATCGTCCAACAGACACTGTTGACAGGATCGATACGGCAGGCTTAGTCAAGACTGCTGCCGTCTTGAAAGAAGCAGTTGAGTATCTAGCCGCAAGACCGGAACCACTGACCTCTACACTGACTGCGGCAAAAGGGAGCGCGACACAACAGGAGGAGCCGGTACGTACGAAGAGGAAAGTTGTACTGGGTACTGTTCCGGCCTATGATTATACCGGTCAAGGAGTGAAACTTGACGGTGTGACGGCCGGTTCACCGGCAGACAAAGTCGAGCTTCAGATTGGTGACATAATTGTACGTATCGGGGAAACAGTGATCGAAGATCTGGAAACCTTTTCCGATGCCTTAAAGAGGTTACAGGCCGGCGCTGAGATTGCGATTGTCTATATGCGTGATGGCACGGAATATACTGTTAATACAGAGGTTGTCGAGAGATAATTTTTTTGACAGGATCACAGGATAATTTAATTTGTATCCTGTTTATCCTGTAAATCCTGTCAAAAAAGCTGGAATTCTTTTCTGCTTAATCCACCCAATCGGCAATAAATATATTTGTTTCATGAGGTCTGCTGTTGTTGCGGTTTGAGGCAAAGACCAATTTCTTTCCGTCATGACTGAACATAGGGAAACCGTCGAATGTCGGGTTATATGAAATACGTTCGACTTTTTTGGTTTTTATATCAACCGTGTACATCTCAAAGTTTCGATGTTGAGGGTCATCCATGTTGGACACAAAGATCACTTTTTTACCGTTCGGATGGAAATAGGGGCCAAAGTTCGCAGCGCCGTTATTGGTTAACTGGATCGGTTTGCGGTCTTTCAGGTTCATCACATATATTTCAAGTTTGCTTGGTCGGATTAAACCGTTTTTGAGAAGATCCACGTAATCGGTAAGTTCTTCACCTTGCGGCCTTGACGCACGCCAGCATATCCACTCTCCGTCGAGAGAAAAGAAAGCGCCGCCATCGTAGCCGGCGGTATCGGTAAGTTGTTCCACGTTAGAACCATCAGGATCCATCAGGAACAGCTCCAGGTCTCCGGTACGGATTGAAGTAAACATTATCCTGTCTCCTTTGGGTGAGTAAACGCCCTCGGCATCATATCCCGGAGCGTCAGTTAAACGTCTAAGATTGGAACCGTCAGGGTCAGCCTTGAAAATATCAAAGCTTTCATATAACGCCCAGACATAACCCTTCGACATATCCGGCTTGGGAGGACATTCATCCCCACCAAGATGAGTAGATGCATAAATTATAGATTTATAGTCAGGGGCAATAAAAGAACAGGTAGTAGTGCCTTTACCCGATGACAGCATTTTTACATTGCTGCCATCTACGTCCATGGTAAAGATTGCATCGCACTGCAGACCATCACGTTTTGACTGGAATATGAGCTTATCTGCATTGTAAGAGAAATATGCCTCAGCATTCTCTCCGCCGAAAGTAAGTTGCTTGATGTTTCTAAGATGCTTTTCACCCTCAAAGATAGTAACCTCAGCCTGTTTTTCACTCGCGGTAGGTTTTGTTTCGGAAATGATGGTTTCTGTCTTTGAGTTAGCGCACCCGATCAAAGCCAGAGAAATTGCTATGGAAATAATAAATAACTTCAATGTTTTTCTCCTGTTTAAAAGTATTATTTATACCAGAATTTGTTAAGTTTTATGATAGTATCTAATCTATAAGGTTATTTTGCACCCAACTTCCTTGTTATGCTATTACGCAGATTTGACTTTTAATGGCAATGATCCTGTTTCGAGAGTAGTCAAATCTATCACATTCTTAGCATGATCTATATCTATTCCAACTGGTTTCCCATCGGTGTCATAATCTACTATAATACCCGGCGCAACTTCATCTGCATCAACTCCAGGCCGTTCAACAAGATGTATGTATAGTGAATCCGTTTCTTCATGATAGCTAAGTCTCATTTTTATTTCACCTCCTTAAATTTTCGATCAAAAAAAGCATTATGGATTATTCTTTGATCCTTGAGTGTTATTACTCTAAGATATTTATTGTCAAATTCAGGTATTTTTCCCCAGAAACGAAATCTATCGTCAGGCTGTTTTTCTACAAATTCTTTTGAAGAAACCACTTTTTCACACCATTCTTTTTTTATGTACGGACGTTTTGAAAGTACATCTTTTTCGAAATAGGAGGTATACTCAAACATTACAAGTTAATTTCTCTCTTATAAATAATTTATAGAAATGTACTATAATAACATGTCTAAATAAAAAACAAATGTTATTTCTTAGGAGATTCTTTAGTTTAACGCAGACTTAAGCTTGCGGCTACCATTTGCAAGAATATCATGATTTCAGTGAAACGTTATACTATTCGCCAGAAAGGTCTTGAATATTAATGATTCTAATTCTAAAATCACCTTCTTAGGTTTTCATCTATTATATCTTCCCAAAGTCATTTAAATTTAAGCGTAATATCCCCATGTCTATCCCTTATTCTCAATGCAGGAAGCCGGAGCTACTCTCACCGGCCGGCAATATGGAGAGCTTCTTCGCTGCCGTTGACAATGGAGCTGATGCTGTCTATTTTGGATTAAAGGATTTCAGCGCCCGTGCAAGCGCGCAGAACTTCTCCCTGGATGACGCCGGCAAGGCCATTGCCTACGCGCGCAGGAAATCAATTAAGGTCTATATCGCGCTCAATACGCTCGTAAAAACTTCAGAATTGGGAAGGGCTGTCGACCTCTTAATAGCACTGGAAGAGATGCGGCCTGACTCCATAATCATCCAGGACCTGGGACTTCTCTATTTAATTCAATCCCAATTCCCCGGATTTAATATTCACGCCAGCACACAAATGGCTATCCACAACCTTGCCGGGGTTAAGCAACTGGAGCAGCTTGGATTTAAACGGGTTGTTCTGGCAAGAGAATTGTCATCTGCTGAAATCAAAAATATTGCGGAAAACACCTCAATAGAAATAGAGACATTTATTCACGGGGCTTTATGCTACTCCTATTCAGGGCTATGTTTCTTCAGCAGCATGATAGGGGGCAGGAGTGGAAATCGAGGAAAGTGTGCGCAACCCTGCAGGAAGCCTTACCATTCCCAATCAGGTGAAGGGGGATACCTCTTTTCCATGAAAGATCTGCTTACGCTTTCCGGGATAGGTGATTTAGTAGATGCCGGAGTTGATTCATTAAAGATCGAGGGGCGTATGAAGTCGCCTGAATACGTAGCTGTTGTTACAGATGCCTACCGAAAGGCTATTGATGGTGAGCTGTCAGATCAGGATGAAATTGCCAATCGCATAAAAACAGTGTTCAGCCGTGAGACGACATCAGCATACGTAATGGGGAATAACAATCTGTCGGTTAAAAATGATTCTAGTATTCGACAGCTCAAGGCCACAGACATAGTTAACCCGTCTTATCCTGCAAATATGGGACTTTATGCGGGAGAGGTAATAAGGTCGGACGAGAATCATATAGTGATAAGGGCAGAGGCCGGTATTGGCGTAAGAGATTTATTGCAGGTTTTTGAAAATGTCTCAGCAAAACCCGCACTGCTACATGTAAAGAGTATTAAGGTAAACGGGAAAAGGGTATTTAGTGTTGAGGCAGGTGATACTGCGGTTATCAATTCCGAACAGAAAATTAAACGTGGTGCAAAGCTCTACATTGTCTCTTCCCAGAAGACCAAAGAAACATCTGCTCAAAAGATTCCCAAAAAACTTACATCCACTAAGGTACCGGTAAATCTGGAAGTTAGAGTAGAGGCTGATAGTATTGCTGTAAGCGGAAAGGTAATGCAATTCATCTTTAAAAAGGATTATCCCCTGAATCTTGAAAAAAGTATTAACCGGTCAACAAATGAGGAAGATTTAAAAAACTGTTTTTCACGTCTGGGGGAAACACCATTTGAGCTGGCGATTATAAGTGCAGGCATATCAGAAGGATTATTTGCCCCTTTAAGCGTGTTAAATAATATCAGGCGGGAATATTTTAATGGGTTATCAGCAGCATGGCAGAATAACAGGGTGCTTAAGTGTGATGAGGTGAAGAGATGGTTAAAGGAAGAATTTACTAAATACGGTAATTTGATAAGCGAGGAAAAGCACTTACGTCACAGGATCCCTGAAGACGAAGTCCGGTTATCTCTGAAGATTGACAGGTTAAATTGTCTGGATCTTGCCCTTACAGAAAAAATTTACAAACTTTATATTGTGTTGACAGATAAAACTATCTCTTACTTACAGAAAAACGATGACATTGCCGATACATTACTGAAGGAAAGGGACAAGATCGTACTCTCATTACCGGTAATAATGAGGGATACAGGGAACGGGTTTGAGACATATAATTATTTTAAAGAATCTGTTAGTGCATTGATAAAAAGCGGATTCAGACAGTTTCAAATCTCTAACCCGGGGGCCATGGATTTGTTTGGTGATGCAGACGTCATCCTGTATGCTGATTATCCGTTATACTCTCTGAATCCGCTTTCCGTAATCAAACTACGTGAATTGGGATTTCAACGAAATACCCTGTCGCCTGAGGACGGAATGGAAAATCTGAAGACCTTGCTTTCTGACAATACCGACCTGATTCTTTATCAGGATACACCGCTCTTTACCTCAGAGGCGTGTGTCTGGGCAAATATGAAAAGTGCGTGTCCCGGGATCGATCGATGCGGCTTCGAAAAGATGACACTTACAAACGAGCACGGTGACCGGTTTGTCGCCATAAATGAGGCATGCAGGACAGTGATTATCAACGAAATACCTTTCTCAATTAACCACCTTATTAAGCCATTTCTTGAGGCCGGGCACAGGGATTACCGGGTTGATTTATGCTATAAGGATTACACCCCGGAAACGATTAGTGACTTACTATCCGGAATTAAAAGTGAGAAGAAAGTGAGAAACTCAACAATAGGGAATTTTCAACGGGGGCTATTATAGGATCCGGGTAGAATTTTTTCTGAACCCTTAACTTGACAAAAAAATATGTTGTTGTTAACATTGATTTTCGGCTTGAGAGAAGCAAAAGTTGTTTGGGGGAAAAGCTGATAGTGTTAAATGGAAGTTATAACAAAAATTGATGAGATGCGGACAAGGGTACTTTCTGTCAAGGACAGGAAAAGATCCATCGGGTTTGTACCTACGATGGGAGCACTTCATAACGGCCATTTAAGCCTGATGCGCAGAGCGAGGGAAGAGAATGATGAGCTTGTCGTCAGTATCTACTTAAACCCTACGCAGTTTGATAAAAATGATGATTTCGAAAACTATCCTCGCCAACTGGACAAGGATATCGAGATCATACGAAACGAAAATGCGGATGCGGTTTTTACACCTTGTACTGAAGAGATGTACCCGGATGGATTTTGCACTCATGTGACGCAGGATAAACTTACAGATGCCCTGTGTGGCAGGGTAAGGCCGGGACATTTCAATGGTGTAACTACAATTGTGACAAAACTTTTCAATATAATTGAACCTGACAGGGCATATTTTGGACAAAAGGATTATCAGCAATGTGCTGTCATAAAAAGGTTGGTTACGGACATGAATATGGATGTGGATATTCAGGTCTGCCCCACAGTTCGTGAAGAAGACGGACTTGCCTTCAGTTCAAGAAATAAGCGATTAAATCCTGAAGAGCGCCAGAACGCACTCTGTATTTATGGCTCTTTATTAAAAGCCGGAGACATGTTTGCTTCCGACATAAGGGAAACAAAAGAGATTATCGAAGAGATGATATCCATTATCAAGAAGACAAAACATACAAAGATAGATTATATCTCCATAGTTAACGCTAATACGCTTGAAGACCTTTCGTCGATTAATGGAAAGGCTTTAGTCGCTGTTGCGATATGGATCGGAAATACAAGATTAATAGATAACATTATTCTGGAATAGAAACCATGCTTAGAGAAATGTGCAAAGCGAAAATGCATTCCGCAACAGTTACGGAAGCAAATCTTAACTATACAGGCAGTATAACAATTGATAAGTCATTGTTGAAGGAGTTGGACATACTGCATTACGAACGGGTACAGGTACTGAACATCAATAACGGAGCAAGGCTGGAAACATACGTAATAGAGGGCGAACCCGACTCAGGTATTATATGCCTTAACGGAGCAGCCGCAAGGTGGGCAGTCCCGGGTGACAAGGTTATCATAATCTCTTATTGCCTTATTGATGATGCCCAGGCCAGAAGCTGGAAACCGAAAATAGTATTGCTGGATGAGAAAAATAAGATTAAGGAGATTATCTCCGAACCACATTCCTGAACTCAATGATTAGAACTCTCTTTGAAATACCAATTCCGTACACCGGTATAACAATTCCCGTTTTCGCATACGGCTTCATGCTTATGGTGGGTTTCCTGGTAGTCATGTACGTTGCACGTAATAAGGCAAAGTCGGAAGGTTTAAAACCGGAAGACATATCAAACCTGGGGTTATATACAATATTTTCCGGCATTCTGGGTGGCAGAATATTTTATGTCGTCCAGAATTTCGATTCATATAAACACAATATCCTGGACGCATTCAAGATTTATGAGGGAGGGCTTGTATTTTATGGAGGCTTAATGGCCTCTATTGCTGCCATAGTCGTTTTTACAAATATCAGGAAACTTCCTGCACTGAAGACAATTGATATTATTGCTTTTGCTTTCCCGCTTGGAGTAGTCTGTGGACGCATAGGATGTTTTCTTAATGGATGCTGCTGGGGCGATGTCTGCAGTCCGGATCTGCTGTGGGCGGTCAGTTTTCCGAAATCCGTTGATACAAACCTTGTGATTGACGGCAGTCCCGCATTCCTGCACCATCTCGGGAAGGGTTTGGTGAGTGTGTCTGACAGTCATTCTCTTCCTGTTCACCCTACACAGATATATTCCATGTTAGGTAATGTTTCAATATTCTTTATCATTAGAGCTTTTTTTAAACACCGCAGGAGGGATGGGGAGGTGACGCTGATGTTCTGCGGCCTCTATTCAATTATGCGGTTTGTTGTAGAGATATTCCGGGATGATAATCCGCTGCTTTTTGACGGCATGACAATATCACAGAATGTCAGCATATTAGTTCTTATAGCGGTAGTTGCACTTTTTGTCATTGGAAGGATTAAGCTGAAAGGCCAGACAAAGCTCTCCTAGATAATTCTGGTTCTCACACAAAGACACAAAGAGCACAAAGATTGTTTTTGTATGAGTTCTCTGTATATAATTCATGTTTTTCCATAATTAAGGAATCAGCTACCGGTTTTTACCTGTCTCATTTTTTGTTGTTATCCTTTGTGACTCTGTGACTTTGTGTGATTATTGTTTTTATTATCTTGAAAATATAGAATTAAGATTGATTAATGACATTCCACTGAAAGGGAGATACTTACGGATATTAAATCACTATTCCAGAAATTGTATGACGATGATGCCGATAAGGTGGAGCAGTCTCTTGAAGAAATTGGTAGAGTTGGAAGGGGTGATATCGAAGCCATGAAGGCCGTTCAGGAATTCTTGAGAAAAGAACGGAGAATGCCTCTTCGTATTTCAGCGATGCAGGTTCTTTCAAAGATAAAAACCAATCCTTACTCATCTACAAAAACATTTAAAAAACCCATTATCTTTCAATGCCCCGGTGCGGAGAAGATCAAAAGGGTGGAAATTATAGACGTAACATGTCCTCACTGTCATAAAAAAGGTACAGCCTCGGTTGCCGGTTTCGAGAATGAGTTTACCTGTGAGAGTTGCGGTGAAATAATAGAGCGTGAACTAGCTGAAAGCTGTATTGAAAAATGTCCCGTTGGAAGTGAGTGTGTCGGCCCGGAACGTTACCGGAAATATATGGATGGCAGGGGAAACACCAATACTGGAATCACCTCGAAAGAGAGGAAATAGCGTCCATCCGTAAAGGTATCTTCACGAATAATACAGGCAATATAATATGGAAATACCTTGAGACTAACACGGTGGTAACCACCTCTGCGAACTTTTGGAGCGATGGAATTGTCTAATATCTAATTGACATGTTGGTCGACTTCGTCCTTTAATCTTAGTCCTAAGCCAACCTGTTGTTTGTTCTTTAGTAATATGCTATCGCGTCACTCAACTCTTCAAATGCCTGTTGAAGAATTCTTTTCTTCATGATGTAAAACGCTTTTTTTCAGTCCTTTAAATGACCGATAACAGATATTATGCGTAGGAAGCACGTTGCCACATGCCCCTACGAATTATTCAATACCAACAATCCTTATGTCAAAAACAACATCTTTACTTGCCAGGGGGTGGTTGCCGTCAAGGTATACACTCTCTTCGTCTATTTTTACAATTGTTCCCGGTATATTCTGTATTTTTACTACTTTGCCTACTTCCGGTTCAAAGCTCCTGGGTAGGTCGCTTCTGACAAATCTCATTACCAGACCTTCGTCTCTTAAGCCGTATGCTTCCTTTGATTTCACGGTAATCTTTTTTTTCTCTCTCAATTCCATTCCCAATACAGCCTTGTCAAGTCCGTGCGGCATCTCATCGCTTCCGACAGTAAATTCGAGTGGTTTTCCAGGTTTTGATTCTTTAAATACCGTGCCATCTAGAAGGCTGACTTTATATTGAATCTTTACCTTATCGCCTTCATTTACGGTTATCTTTCTGCCGCCTGTTTCGTTAACACCGGCCACGGCAGGATATCCATTAATCAGGATTATTACCGCTAGTAGAGACAATACCGGCTTGATATTCATTAATGATTGCGTTGCTTTTAAAGCTCTTTCTCTCATTTAAGGTTCCTCTGTTTGAAATAGTTTGTAAAAATAATTACAGTTCGACTCAGTTAAGAACAGTAAACTAATACATTTTAATATTGTATTCTGTTCCGGATAAGCATGTTTTTTTTAATCTACTATCGTCATTGCGATATTACACTCTCATTTTCAAGGAGTATGTCTTCGGTATCGTTTACCGGTGTCAATGCTTTGTCCGTATATGAGTGTCTCTCAGGGTCTCGTTTGATTTTGTTTTTAACTGATCTCAGTTTTATGAAAAACATACTAAGTGATAAAAAGGTGTTAAACCTTCCCCAGGCAAGACATAAAAAGAAAACCAGGGCGTTCTCTACAGGCATACCTGATCGTCTTTGAGTTCGTTTCTTGCGTCTAATAAAACCTCCCTGTAGTGGATGCAGTTTCTGGTATTTTAGAATTCCATAGGACTGAAAAATATTTAGCATAACTCTACTTGCATTCGGGCCACCCGCAGCCGCACGACGAAGCATCGTTTCAATGTGTTCAGGTGAATAATAAAGATCCCATGCCTTTAGGTATATATCTTTCCATTCTTTCTCTGACATACGTGGATGTTTTTTCGTGGGGTGCTCAAGATCGTACTTATTCAGGTCAGGTTCCAACCAGGCGCCATCCAGGTAGAGATTCTTGTGATCCTCTGAACCCGGCAAGGGAGTAAGAAAGAAGAATACCAATACATCAACCGTTAGTTCCCTCTGGATGGTTTTAATGTCGCGTTCTATAGACTCCGGCGTATCTGAAGGAAATCCCAGAATATAACCGCAGTATGTTATGATCTTGGCTTTACGCCAGGTTTGAAACATTCTTTTATATTCGGAAATATGGTTCTGTCCTTTTTTTACAGATGCCAGGTTCTCCGGGTTAATATTCTCTAGTCCTACAAATGCTCTCTTACAACCTGCCTTTGCGACCTTAGCGACGAAATTTGGAATTTTGTAACTGAGAGCATCTATCTGCATTGTAATCTTTATCCTTCCGAGGCCCTGATTTTCACGAAGGTCGATCAATCTGTCCAATATAGACTCCCAATTTTTATTACGTGCAAAGTTATCATCAGTGAAAAAAAACTGATCAATACCATGCGCTATATTTTCCCGAACCATTTTTTCCACATCGTCAGCAGTTCTGAAACGTGATTTACGACCCTGTATGTTTATAACCGTACAGAAACTACAGACAAAGGAACATCCACGTCCAGTCTCAAAACTGGCTATTAATCTGGATAATTTGTTGTTAACCTGCATTGGCAACTGTGGAGTTACTTGCCCTTCCATACATGGTAGATCTCCCAGATAATTATATATAGGCTTCAGGCGATTATGATAGGCATCTGCGTACATATTTGCCAGGCGCCCGTCTTCGGCTTCACCCGCGAACATTGTTATCCCTTTATCAATAGCGTCTTTAAGTTCCTTTGTAAGATCTGGTAACATAGCAATACAGCCGCTTACATGAAAGCCACCAATTGCTACATTAATATTTTCATCTCTTAATTGATTGGCAATGTCAATGGCTCTTGGGAATTGATTTGTCTGAACTCCAACCAGGCAGACAATCCCATTCCCATCGGCCTTCTTTATCTTACTAATAATTTTCTTGATAGGGATGACAGTATTCATTTCATCGTATGCAGTAATTTCAAATTCAACGTCATCACCAAGTGTATTTTTATCTGCTGCATCAAGTGACAAACCATATACACAAGCAAGTGAATTAGATGGAACACTGGATCTCCACCACTGGATAACGTATCCATCATCGTCATAATGGGATGGTTTGATCAATTCAACGAAGAACTTTGTTTTAGTATTATTACTCATGTAATTTTGTTCTCAAACATGTCCAGCCTCTCTTTCGAGAGGATTCCAATTTTGGAGTCCTCTCGAAAGAGAGGCTGTGTTTTAATAGATAGATATTTTTAAGTAGATTTTTTTCTGCGATGTTTTGTTGCTACTCTATTTATGGCATTCAAATATGCTTTTGCGCTTGCTTCAATTGTGTCCGTACTTACGGCGCGTCCTCTATAGGTATTGCCCTCAACTTCGACGTCGACACTTGCTTCTCCCAGGGCATCTTTCCCACTCGTTATTGACCTGACATTATAATCGAGAAGTGTGCCTTTAATCCCTGTCAATAAATCGATAGCTTTGAAAATGGCATCAATTGGTCCGTCACCTTTGGTTGAATCGGCTACGATTTTATCTTTTCCGACACGGAGCCTGATACTGGCGGTCGGTACCGGGCCGCAATTTATACTTAAACTATCGAGTTCGTAAATATTCGGTACTTCTGATTTCTCATTCTGTACTAATGCTTCAATATCCTGGTCATAGATTTCCTTTTTCTTATCAGCCAGAAGTTTAAATTGATTGAATGTATGTTCAAGTTCTTCATCAGGCAGCTCATAACCCAGGGCTTTAACACGTTTTTTGAATGCGTGCCGACCGGAATGCTTACCAATGACTATATTGGTTTTTGGCAGACCGACGTCTTCCGGCTTCATGATTTCGTACGTCGTACTTTCTTTTAATACTCCATCCTGATGTATGCCTGATTCGTGTGCGAATGCGTTTTCTCCTACTATTGCCTTGTTCCTCTGTACGCGTAATCCTGTCAGACCACTGACGATCCTGCTCGTTGCAATTATTTCTTTTGTCTTTATTCCGGTAGTGTGTTTGAAGAAATCTTTTCTTGTCTTAAGCGCCATAACAATCTCTTCAAGAGACGTATTGCCCGCTCTCTCTCCGATTCCGTTTATCGTGCATTCCACCTGTGTGGCACCCGCTTTTATGGCAGCAAGTGAATTAGCAACCGCAAGACCGAGGTCATTGTGGCAGTGAACACTTATAACGGCATCATTGATATTTTTAACATTGTCTCTAAGATTTTTTATTATCGCGGCATAATGTTCCGGTACTGCATATCCTACCGTGTCAGGAATGTTTACTGTTGTTGCTCCAGCGCCTATTACGGCTTCTACAACTTCTACCAGAAAATCAGGTTCGGTTCTTGACGCATCTTCCGGAGAAAATTCCACATCGTCAACATACTTTTTAGCACGTTTTACACCTTTTACGGCAGTCTTTATGATCTCTTCCTTTGCCTTAATCAGTTTGAATTTTCGATGAATTTTCGATGTTGCGAGAAAGACATGGATTCTGGGTGATTTGGCAGATTTTAAAGCCTTTGCTGCACAATCTATATCTTTGTCAACTGCCCGCGCGAGCGCACAAATACTGACATCCCGTATCTCCTTTGCAATGGCACTTACAGACTTGAAGTCACCCTCTGATGTAATAGGGAACCCTGCTTCCATTACGTCAATATTCAGTGTAGAGAGCTGTTTAGCTATCTGTAGTTTTTCGTTAGGGTCCAGGCTTGCACCCGGAGACTGCTCTCCATCTCTTAACGTAGTATCGAAGATTATGATTTTAGACATAAAAACCTCTTATGTTGCAAGTAATTGTAAAGGCGTTTTTCTACGCTATTACTTAATTTAATGTTAAGGAATTTCAATGTTGGTTATACTTCGACTCCGCTCAGTGTAACGTCATTCCCCACCTGGCAGACTGGCGGACAGGCGAGCAGAATCGAGGAATCTATTTATTTTGAATCTATCCATTTCATGAGTTTGCGCAGTTTTGCACCAACCTTTTCTATCTGATGCTCCTTGTCTTTTGCGACAAGCGCATTAAACATTGGACGACCGGCTTTATTTTCGAGAATCCATTCTTTAGCAAATTTGCCGTCCTGTATCTCAGAAAGTATTTTCTTCATCTCTTTCTTTGTCTCCTCAGTAACTATTCTCGGTCCTCTTGTTACGTCTCCAAACTCGGCAGTATTACTGATGGAATGTCTCATGTATGTCAGGCCTCCCTGGTAGAAGAGGTCTACGATTAGTTTCAGTTCATGCATACATTCAAAATATGCCAGTTCCGGTTGATATCCTGCTTCGACAAGTGTTTCGAATCCCGCTTTAACCAGAGCAGAAGCTCCGCCGCACAAAACTGCCTGTTCACCAAAAAGATCAGTTTCTGTCTCTTCGGCGAAAGTTGTCTCCAGAATTCCACCTCTTCCGCCTCCAATACCCCCGGCGTATGCCAGGGCGGTTTTGTCTGCGTTCTTTGAAGTGTTTTGATGGATGGCCATTAAACACGGTACACCTCCGCCTTTCTCATATTCACTTCTTACCAGATGTCCAGGTCCTTTTGGTGCCACCATGATTACGTCAACATCTTTTGGTGGGACAACCTGGCCAAAATGTATGTTGAATCCGTGTGAGAATAGAAGTGTTTTGCCTTTTTTCAAATGAGGTTCAATCTCTGCTTTGTAGACGTCTCCCTGTACTTCATCAGGCATTAATATCGCAACCAGATCACCCTGTTGAGTAGCTTTGTCTGCAGGCACCGGTTTAAAACCATGCTTAACTGCTAAAGTGTAATTTGGAGAATCCTTTCTCTGGCCAACTATGACGTTAAGGCCGCTTTCACGGAGATTTTGCGCATGGGCATGTCCCTGGCTGCCGTAGCCGATGATTGAAATCTTTTTACCTTTAAGTGGTGTGATATTAGCGTCTTTATCTGAATAAAGCTTTGTCATCTCATTCCTTTCTATAATTGAAGTATTAATGGAGGTGGAAACCTGCTCGCAAAACAATCCGTCTGGCAAAAAGATTTCTTCACTACCGTTAATGTGTAAATTAAATATTTTCTATTATCTTGCCGTCTTTCATGACAATCCTGTTTCCGACTATTGTCATTATTGCTTTTCCTTGAAGCTTCCACCCGTTAAATGGACAGTTTCTCGCCTTCGAATAAAATTTGTTAACATCTACTCTCCATCTCTTTTTCAAATCAATTACTGTTATGTTTGCTTTAGTGCCCGGAGTCAGGCTGCCAATTCCGGATTTATCCAGATTAAAGATTTTAGCTGGTAAAATAGTCATCTGTTCTATTGCCTGTTTGAGTGTTAAAATACCGGGACGAACCAGGTGTGTTAGCACCAGACCTAAAGTTGTTTCTAAACCGATAAGCCCAAAAGCAGCCTTCTTAAAAGGCAAATTTTTATCTTTTGCCGAATGTGGTGCGTGATCACTGGCAATAATGTCAATAGTGCCGTCAGCTAATCCCTGTTGTACAGCTTTAACATCCGCTTTCGATCTTAAAGGTGGGTTGACTTTAGCGTTTGTACCAATTTCACTTACTGCTTCTTCGCTTAATAAAAGATGATGTGGCGCTGCTTCGGCGGTTATTTTCACACCTCTTTTTTTTGCTTTAGCAATTTCTGATACAGATTGAGCAAGACTAACATGGGAAATATGAATCCTGGCACCTGTCTTTTCTGCCAGTCTAATATCACGCATAATAAAATCAGCTTCAGCCTCGTACGGCCGACTTGTAACAGAATCGGAAAAATTCCGTAGGTTTTTTCTTTTCTCGTTTTGCCTCTTGCGATATAACGGTGATTCTTCACAATGAGGATTAACCAGCATATTACATTCTTTGCCTTTTTTTAGTGCATTAAGCATTAATTTTTCTCCGGCGACAGGGTGTCCATCATCAGAGATCGCCATTGCGCCAGCAGCTTTTAATTTCCCGACATCAACTAATCTATATCCATTCAGCCCTACTGTAATAGCTGATTTCGAATAATAATTAATTATACTCTCTTTTTTTGCAATTTTAAGAAGCTGAACAAGCCGTGACGGAGTATCAATCGGGGGATTCGTATTTGGTTCTGCTATTACAGTGGTAAAACCACCCGCTGCAGCTGCCCGTGAACCAGAATAAAGATCTTCCTTGTGCTCTTGCCCCGGTTGTCTGAAATGAACATGTACATCTACAAGTCCGGGAACTACGATTTTATCCTTAGCATCTACAACTAAAGCCTCTTTATCTCTAATATTTTTACCGATTTTCTCAATCCTGGAGTTCCTGATCAAAACATCAAATACGTCTGTTTTTTTGTTTGGAACATTATAAACAGTACCGTTTTTGATTAAAATTTTTTTATAATTAGTCATTACTTAAACTTCGTATTAATAATCCTATTTTGGCCCACGGTTCATGGCGATCCTGCCGGTACGCGCAACTTCCTTTATTCCGTGTGGCCGTAGCAGATCCAGCACTGCTTCAAGTCTGTCTTCAGGACCTGAAATTTCAATGACCATGTCTTTTGGCCCAACGTCTATTATCTTTCCTCTAAAGATGTCAACCAGTTCAATGATTTCACCTCTCTTACCAGGAACAGCGCTTACCTTAATGAGCATCAGGTTGCGTTCAACATAATCAGTGCCCGTAAAATCTATTACCTTAATCGTGTCGATGACCTTGCCTAGTTGTTTTCTAACCTGTTCTAATATTGACTCGTCACCACTAACTACTATGGTCATTCTGGATATTGCTTTGCTTTCAGTTTCGCCAACAGCCAGGCTTTCAATATTAAAACCTCTTCCACTGAATAGCCCGGTGATTCGTGACAGTACACCGACCTTATTCTCAACCAGGACAGATATTACGTGTTTCATGAGAATTTAGCTCCTTTCAGTCGCTAACTTTTTACTTTTGCATACGCAAAACTTTAAACTTTCAAAGTTTTTAATAGATACCTTGAATTCTACAATTATTTCAGGTTTTATCTTTAATTAACTGGGCCGCATTTATGGCTGCATTATATACCAGTTTCAACGGAAGTTCTTCTGCATCAGCAATTTTCCTGCAATCTTCGTGTTCCGGAGTAATATTTTTTACGCATCCGTTCAACATGCCGATCTTTACTTTAATCATGCCGTATTCGGTTTTTACATCGATAAATTTTCTGTTTAATTTCTTACGGTTTACCTTGTACTTTCTGATACCAAATGTCGTAGACTGCTCGAATATTATCCTTTCCACTTTTAACAGGTGTACATCATCTACAAGAACGCTGATGAGAGTTCCGGGACGCGACTTTTTCATCTGCACCGGTGTTAAAAAACCATCCAACGCTCCAGCATCTAATATCTTTTCCAGTAAATAACCAAAATGTTCTCCAGGCATATCATCAATGTTTGTCTCTAACATCCATGCTTCATCTTGTTCAGTTACTGTTACTGTTTCACCAATCATTACCCTCAGGAGATTAGGAATTTGCGGGATTTCATGACTGCCGGCGCCATATCCGATTTGATGTAATGTGATCTCGGGGCACATTTCTACGTTTACACCTAAAGTGGTCAGGATAGCGGCTCCGGTGGGCGTTGTAAGTTCGCGTTGTATATTTGTGCTTATCACGTGATGACCTTTTAATATTTCTATGGTTGCCGGTGCAGGGACTGGAAACTGCCCATGCTGACATTTCACAAACCCGGTTCCGGTCCTTATTGGTGAAAAGTATATATTCTCAATCTTAAGGCTATCAAAGGCAATAACGGCTCCAACTATGTCTACAATGGAATCAATAGCGCCTACTTCGTGAAAATGAACTTCTTCCGGTAACGTGTTATGCACCTTTGCTTCTGCATTTGCAAGATTTTCAAAAATTCTAATGCTGTTTCTTCTTATACTTTCACTTAGTGGGCTTTCATTAATGAGCCTGGATATATCTTCGAGGGTTCTTCTCCTGTGATGTTCACCGTTTGCGATATCTTCTTTTATCAATACGTCGAATTTTGTTCCGGTTATTGCAGATCGAAGTACTTTTTTTGTACTAAGTTCATAGTTGCTTATGCCCAGTTTTTTGAGTTCTTCAGTAAGTTCTTTCTGGTTGAGCCCGGCATCTATGAGAGCCCCCAGGATCATATCACCACTGGCGCCGGAGAAACAATCAAAATACACGATCTTCATAGTTTATAATATTCTATTCACAGCAGACGCAAATGAAGAAAAAAGTAATAAATTTATGCATAGGAAATTCAATGTTGATAACACTTCGACTCCGCTCAGTGTGACGTCATCTGAGCGGAGTCGAAGGATAGTCCTTTGTCGCGATAGCGACCTAACTTGTATTCAAAAGCAGCATGGTAAAAACCATTTTTTACCACGGCAAATCCAGTTTTCTCTGTGAGCTTTATAGTGCGATAGATTTTAACAAGTTCTTTTGTTGTATAATGTTATTGAAATAACCAATTAAAAATACTAGCACACGTATTTTATAGAGTCAAACAAAAACCCATATCATAAAAAGTTAAAAGTATCTGATGTTTAAAGTGAACTAAAGTAGCTGTACAAAACCATGCTTTTAATTTTAGGCTCTATGATTTGATTTAAACCACTTATAGATACTTCAAGTTTGGATGTGGCTATAGAACTGAATGATAGCTCAGGTATTAAATATTTGTGCAGATGGTTGGGTTCTTTACATGTTTAACCAAATAGTCTGTAGTCTGTCAATACCTGTTTTCCCCCCCCTGGATGGTATCAGAAACAGCAGAATAGATTTTACCTGTACTGTGGTTTGTTAAAGGATGTGTAGTTGGCTGACTTTGCGAAAATGGTAGCCATAAATTGCAAGGGTAACGGCCAGAGGAAAAAGCTCTCGACGGTGAAGACCTGTCCAGAATAGCAGATGCCAGAATTGGACGCGTTCTTTACCCAGGATACCGAGGTGGTAAATGGAACTAAGCAATGCTACGCAATGTTCGACTTTAATCGTGCCCTTGAATTTTGGAGACTTGTACTCTTTGAAGAGTGTCATAATTCGTTTATAATAATTTTCAGGGGAATATATGTGCTTTAATATTGTCTTATATCCCTCTCGACATGTGTTCGCATCCATGTTGTTGGGAATTATATTTGTTGAACCGTCTGCATTGTCTCCAGTCATCCGTCCGAGCAGTCGTCCCTCTTTCTTTAGTCGTTCATACAGTCTTGTTCCGGTTGGAGCCTGAAGCAGGCCTACCATTGCCGTAACAATTCCGGTTTTTTGGATAAAATCAATCTGTCTCTGAAAGATGGATGGCGTATCATTATCAAACCCGACAATGAAGCCTGCCTGTACCTGTAGTCCCGCTCGCTGAATAATCCGTACGTCTTCAGCCAAATCACGATCTTTGTTCTGCGATTTACCACACTCTGCCAGGCTGTCTGTGTCAGGTGTCTCGATGCCGACAAATACTGTGTTGAACCCTGCTTCGAACAGCATCTGCAACAATACTTCGTCTTTGGCCAGGTTGATCGATACTTCAGTGTTAAATGTTATTCCCGTGTGGTTACTTTGCCATTTGATTAATTCCGGCAGCAAATCTTTCTTGAGACTTCTTCTGTTCCCGATAAGATTGTCATCAACGAAGAATACATTCCCGCGCCACCCTTGATTATAGAAAGTGTCGAGTTCGGTAATGATTTGGACTGTTTCCTTGGTTCGTGTACGGCGTCCAAATAGAGCAGTTACGTCACAAAACTCGCATTGGTATGGACAACCTCTTGTGTACTGTATGCTCATAGAGGCATATTTTTTCAAATCGGCTAATTCCCATAAAGGGGCAGGGGTTTTCCGAATGTCCGCAAACTCAGGAGTTTTATATACCGGCTTGGCACAACCGTTTTTCAGATCTTCCAGGAAAGAGGGTAAGGTTAGTTCCGCTTCATTGAGTACAAAATGGTCGACATCCTTAAATTGTTCATGCTCGCTTGTAAACAGCGGGCCTCCGGCAACAATTTTAACGCCTGCCTCTTTGCACCTTTCGAGGAGTTGATAAGTAGATTTCCGTTGAACGACCATGCTGCTGAAGAACGCATAATCCGCCCATTTCAGATCTTTATCCGTGAGTTTTGTTACATTGGCGTCTACCAAGCGTATTGCCCACTCTTTCGGGAGCATTGCAGCTACGGTCAATAGCCCAAGTGGCGGGAATGATGCCTTTTTACGTATGAACTTGAGTGCGTGTTTGAAACTCCAAAACGTATCTGGGAATTCAGGATATATCAGTAATACATTCATAATGTTGGTATTTCACTAATATTTTTATGCTAGCTATAAAAATATAGCAAGAAAAAGCGGAGCTCTTCTTTAAATATTAGGATTTCTTATTCTATATCATTAATGCGTAATGTCAAAGGTAATATCTTGATAGTATAGGATTTTTCTTTTTTTTAATAGGGTTAGAGGTTTGTGTTATTTGTAAGTCAGTTAATTGTATGAAGATATGACATCGTCTGTAATTGAAGATGATGGATATTTCGCATTCTCATCTTAGGTGGTTACCCGGGGAGGACTCGAACCTCCAATGAGAGAATCAAAATCTCTAGTGTTGCCATTACACTACCGGGTAATATGTGCAAAGAAAACTTGCAGCCTTTTTTTTGCCAGAAACCAATTTTGCCTGCTAGTCCTGAAGAACTGCTCCCTTGTCAGCAGATGTTACGTTTTTAGCGTATCTGACGAGGCATCCACTGGTAACCGTTAACGGAGGAGGAGTCCATTTCTCCCTGCGGCTATCAAACAAGGAATCTGATACAACAGCATATAATTTACGTTTTGGAATGTCAATTACTATCTCATCATCGTCTTCTACCAAGGCCAGCGCGCCGCCTACCATTGCTTCGGGGGAGACATGTCCGATGCAGGGACCTCTTGTGCCACCGGAAAAACGTCCATCTGTTATCAAGGCGACAGAATTGTCCAGGCCCATTCCAACAAGTGCGGCAGTGGGAGACAACATTTCCCTCATCCCGGGACCGCCACGAGGGCCTTCGTATCTGATAATTATCACCGACCCCTTAGAGATCTTTTTATCCATGATAGCCTTCATCGCGTCTTCTTCACTTCCAAAGACCTTTGCAGGGCCTTTGAAAAACATCATATCGTCAGATAGCGCGCTTTGCTTGATTACGGCGCCATCCAGCGCTATATTTCCGTGAAGTACTGCAATGCCGCCTTCCTTGCTATAGGCGTTCTCTTTTGTTCGTATAATATCATCATCATAGACGATTGCCTGTTTTGCTATTTCTTTTGTATTGAAACCGCTGACGGTTGCGCAATCATTAATGTCGTCTTCAAGCCTTTTCATTACGGCAGGAATACCACCCGCGTAGAAGAGGTCTTCCATGAAGTGTTCGCCTCCCGGCCGTAGGTTTGTTATCTGGGGTACTTTCCTGCTGATTTCATCAAATCGATCCAGTTCTATGTCGATGCCGACTTCGTGGGCTATTGCAGGGATATGGAGGCACGTATTTGTCGAGCCTCCAAGTGTCATATCGATTAATATCGCATTGTCAAATGCCTCACGTGTCATAACTTTTCTAGTGGTTATCTCTTTTCTTACTAACTCAACTACTCTTTCTCCACTTTTATAGGCTATTCTCTCTTTTTCTGCAGAGATTGCCAGGGATGCGGCACATCCAGGTAACGACATTCCCAACGCTTCCGTTACACAGGCCATTGTGTTTGCCGTATATAATCCCTGACATGATCCGGGGCCTGGACATGCTTCTTTTTCCAGGGATTCAAGCTCTTCCTCACTGATTTCTCCTTTTTGTTTTCTACCGACGGCCTCAAAAGTATCACGAACCAGAGAAAGTTTCTTCATGTTACGGCGCCCTGAAATCATGGGTCCGCCTGTTACTGCAATAGCAGGGACGTCTATTCTTGCCGCACCCATAAGCATGCCCGGAGTAATTTTGTCGCAATTAGTTAGTAGTATCAGTCCATCCAGGCAGTGTGCATTCGTGACCGTTTCTATTAAATCGGCAATTAATTCTCTCGATGAAAGGGAGTAACTCATCCCTTTATGCCCCATGGCAATGCCGTCACAGATACCGGGTACGCCAAATATGAAGCTGACTCCTCCTGCCGCATGTATGCCTTTCTCTATATCCCTTTCCAGCTTTCTCATGTGGGTGTGTCCCGGGATCAAGTCTGTAAAACTGCTGGCAATGCCTATAAACGGCTTACTCATGCTTTCCTTGGTCAGTCCGGTTGCATAAAGCAGTGCCCTTGCCGGTGATCGTTCTACCCCACACGTAATAGTATCGCTACGCAAGTGTATGTCCTTTCTATATACGATGAATACTCAAAATTTATTTTCATTGTAATTCAGATAAAATTATATCCATGGGTTTAGTGTTGTCAACGCTAAATAATTATGCTCTGGGTGTTTAGAAGTAGCTGTAGGATCGGTGAGGCTATTTTTTTGTTAAAAATATTTACCTTGATTTGGTTATCCTCACAGGTAAAATACTAACTTAACGCTTCGGCAACACTTTTAACCGCGAAATACGCAGAAATACGCTAAAAATTTTCTTTCGCGTTATTTCGTGTATTTCGCGGTCTTTTTTTAATTCCTCAAATTATATTATGAAAACTAACGAGATCAGAAGGAAATATTTACGTTTTTTTGAAGAAAAAGGGCATTCCATTTTGCCAAGTGATTCACTTGTTCCGGAAGATGACCCAACATTGTTGTTTACCGGTGCAGGGATGAACCAGTTCAAGGACATGTTTCTGGGTAAAGGAACCCTGGATGTAAACAAAGTGACTACATGTCAAAAGTGTATCCGTACCGGCGATATTGAGAATGTGGGCAGGACTCCTACGCATCATACTTTCTTTGAGATGTTGGGTAATTTTTCTTTTGGAGATTATTTCAAATTAGAGGCAATAGAGATGGCATGGGAATTTATGCGTAATGAGATGAAGCTGCCGGAAGAGAGATTGTCTGTCAGTGTTTATCTTGATGATGAAGAATCTTATGAAATCTGGTTGAAGAAGATTGGTGTTCCCAAAGACAAGATATACAGGTTTGGGGAAAAGGAAAATTATTGGCCGGCAAGTGCTCCTTCAGAGGGCCCAAACGGACCTTGCGGTCCGTGCTCAGAAATCTTTTACGATCGCGGAGAGGACGTTGGCTGCAGAAGAAAAGAGTGCGCCCCGGATTGTGATTGCGAGCGTTTTGTTGAAGTGTGGAATCTGGTTTTTACACAGTTTGACAGAAGAGACGGAGGGGTGCTTAAACCCCTGCCAAATAAGAATGTAGATACAGGAATGGGTCTGGAAAGAATGGCCAGTGTTGTACAGGGTGTCAGGACAAATTTTGAGATAGATATATTTAAACCGATAATTCAAAACATTTCTGAGATTGTTGAGGTTGAATACGATAATGAGACAGAAAACGGCAAAATGATGAATAGAATAGCCGACCACATAAGGGCAATAATATTCTGTATCTCGGATGGTGTTCTGCCAGGTAATGAAGGAAGGGGTTATGTCCAAAGAAGGCTTTTAAGAAGGGCTGTCCGTGATGGGTTAAAATTGGGAAAAGAGGAGTGTTTTCTCTACAAACTTGTTCCTGTTATTGCTGACGCAATGTATGAAGCGTATCCTGAGATAAAGCAACGTCGGGAAAACATTGCAAGGATTATAAAGAACGAAGAGGAGCGGTTCCATGAAACCTTGTTTATGGGTAGCAAGAGACTGGACGAACTTATGGACGGACTTCGCGAGAGCGGACAAAAGATGTTATCTGGCCAGGACGCTTTCCAACTGTATGACACCTTTGGTTTCCCCTTTGAAATAACAGAGTCGACCGTAACAGAGAACAACCTGGCCGTCGATAAAGAGGGTTTTGAGAGAGAAATGGAAAAACAGCGTGAGCAGGCAAGGTCTTCTACGCAAATGACTGGTAATATATTTGATGAGGGTCCGATAGGTAAAATTAAAGAAACAGTAAAAGAGACGATTTTCCAGGGTTATGAAAATTCTGAGACTGAAAGTAAGGTCATTGGTTTGATTATAAATGAACAATTGGTTGATTCTGCTGAAGCGGGGCAGGAAATTCACATAGTGCTGGGTCAAACCCCTTTTTATGCTGAGGCTGGTGGTCAGGTTGGTGATACTGGTATAATTCAAACAAAGGATTCAAAGGTTGAGATTAGCAACACAAAGAAATCCAATGACATTATAGTGCATATTGGTAAGGTGGTAGAGGGTAAGATCGAGACCAACGGAAACGTTACGTGTGTTATTGATAGAGAGCGAAGGAACGCCATAAAACGTAATCATTCGGCGACGCATCTACTTCATTATGTCTTACGGCAGGTAGTAGGGCAACATGCCGAGCAGTCCGGCTCTTTTGTGGCGCCGGAAAGGCTTCGTTTTGACTTTCACCATTTTGAGGGTATTAAAAAGGATGAAATCGCAAGAATAGAAGAACTAATGAATGAGAAGGTTATGGAAAACGCTTCGGTGATTACAGATCAAATGGCATTATCCCAGGCCAGGAAAGCAGGAGCTACGGCATTGTTTGGAGAAAAATATGGTGAGAATGTCAGGGTTGTAAATATCGGAGATTATAGTCAGGAGCTTTGCGGGGGCACTCATGTAGATAATACTGGCGAAATAGGATTCTTTAAGATTATAGGTGAATCATCAATATCCGCAGGAATACGCAGGATAGAGGCCGTTACGGGAAATGAAGCCATTGCATGGGCAAGGCGAAAGGAAGAAATGCTGGATAGATTGTGCGGCGTACTTGAAACACAGGAAAATACGGCAATTCAACGTGCTGAAGAGTTGATGCGGCAAATAAAGGACTTAAAAAAAGAGGTACAGAAGGCAAACCGAGATAGCGTACAGAAATATTCTTCTGACTTTACTTCCAAAGCCAAAGAAGTATCAGGGGTAAAAGTTGTAACAGAAGTAGTAAAAGGAGTAGGGGTTGATGATTTGAGAAAGACGGTCGACTCGTTAAAAAAGAGTCTGGGGTCTGTTGCTATAATATTGGGAACTGTAGAGGATGGCAGGGCGACATTAATAGCCTCATTGAGTAGTGATTTAGTGAAGAAAGGGCTTCATGCCGGCAAAATTGCCGGGGAGCTTGCAAAAATTGTGGGAGGGGGAGGTGGCGGACGCGCAGATATGGCTCAGGCCGGTGGTCAGCTTCCGGATAAGATTTATGACGCCATTGACTTAGGATTCAAAATACTGCAAGAAAAGATAGGAGATCATACGTAATCTTCTGCGAAATCGACCAGTGATGTTTTTACTTGACAAAGATAAGGTGCAAATATAGAATACTTAAATTATTAATCCTGCTGATGCCCTTATAAGCTTATAAGTTTAAAGGGGATAGGTAGAATAAGGGAAGAACAAGAAAGTAACGGGAGGCTTGGTGGTAAAGATAATACCTTATACTTTTCCCTTTCTTTCTCATTCTTCCCTTATTTATTTTAGATTTTAGTTGAGAGTTACATAATGGCAGTTCCTAAAAGAAGACAATCTAGTTCAAGGTCAGGTAAGAGACGCGCACATGACGCTTTAAAACCGCCTAATGTTCCGCGCTCTGAATTTGCAGGGAGTGCATCAGGCAGTAGGTCAAAGAAGTTTATTTGTCCTCATTGTAAGCAAATAAAGAGGCCACATACAGTTTGTCATAATTGTGGCTATTATCGTGGCCAACAAGTAATTGCTGTAGAAAGAGCATAGTTATGCGTATTGCTGTTGATGCAATGGGTGGAGATGCAGCTCCTGCTGAGATCGTGAAAGGTGCAGTGGCGGCGGCACGCTACTATACCGATCACGAGATGATATTGGTAGGTGATCAGGATCGAATTCACAGTGAATTGTCCGCGTGTGGTGCAACGCCTGGTAATGTATCAGTTGTGCACGCCTCACAGGTAGTAAGCATGAATGAGTCTGCAACTGTGGCCGTGCGGAAAAAAATTGATTCATCAATTACCAAAAGTGTCAAATTGGTTGCGGAGAAAGCGGCAGATGCTGTAGTAAGTGCGGGAAACACAGGTGCAACGGTAGCCGCATCATCCCTATTTCTTGGTACGTTAGAACATGTAAAACGTCCTGGAATTGCTGTGTCTATACCGACTTTTCACGGTGCTTGCATGGTAATCGATGCTGGGGCAAATATACAATGCAAGCCTGCGCATTTAATGCAATACGGAGTTATGGCATCGGTCTTCTGTAAATACGTATTAAATATTGAAAACCCGAGAGTAGGGCTTTTAAATATAGGAGAGGAAGATGCTAAGGGTAACGAGTTGGTAAAAGAGACTTTTGCTCTTCTTTCAAAAACTTCATTGAATTTTGTTGGAAATGCTGAAGGACGTGATGTCTTTGATGGTAAGTTCGATATAGTTGTTTGTGAAGGTTTTGTTGGCAATGTTTTGCTGAAATTTGCTGAAGGGCTTTCGATAAGCATGTTAGCGGCATTTGTCTCGGAGGCGAAGAAGGGTGTCTTGACAAGACTGGGATCCTGGCTTTGCAAACCTGTTCGCAAGCATTTGTACAGTAGAATGGATTATACTGAATATGGTGGTGTCCCACTACTTGGGATTGATGGTATCAGTATTATTTCTCATGGTAGGTCAGATTCCAAGACAATTCAAAATGCAATAAGAGAAGCCATACAATTTGGTAAGTATGAAGTCAATAAACATATTAATTCTGAACTTGAGAAGGCAAATTCGTCACTCGTGACAGTTGTATAATGAGCCAGATTTCCTAATTTTATTAGGATAATTAATGGAAAAAGGATATAAGGCATCAATTACCGGGGTAGGTTCTTTTTTACCCGAGAAAGTACTCACCAACGACGATCTGTCAAAGATGCTGGATACAACGGATGAATGGATCACCAAACGCACGGGAATAAGGGAGAGACGTATCGCAGAAAATGAAGTTGCTGCTTCGGATCTGGCAGTTGAAGCGTCTGTACGTGCGTTGGATGCCGCAAATGTCTTGCCCAATGAAGTAGATCTAATAATAACTTCCACTGCCACTCCAGATTGTTTATTCCCTTCTACTTCTTGTTATATACAGGAAAAGTTAGGCGCGAGGAATGCAGGATCTTTTGATTTATTAGCAGCTTGCTCAGGATTTGTTTATGCGTTGTCTGTGGCCAAAAGTTTTGTTGCGTCCGGAGCCATGAAAACAGTATTGGTTGTAGGGTCAGAATGTATGTCAAAGATCACTGATTATACAGACAGGTCAACGTGTATTCTCTTTGGTGACGGAGCTGGCGCGGTAGTAGTTCAACAAGGTAATGGCAGGCGGGAAATAATTACGACACATTTGGGTTCTGATGGCAGTCAGGCAGAGTTATTGACACTGCCTGCCGGTGGTTCGAAATTGCCTGCATCACGTGAGACCGTCGAATCGCGTTTACATTATATAAAGTTAAGAGGTAAAGAAGTATTTAAGCAAGCAATTATTAACATGGTTGATGTAGTCATTAAGACTGCTGCTGAAAATAATATGCGGGTAGAAGATTTTGATATGGTTATTCCGCATCAAAGTAATATTAGAATAATTGAAGCTGCGATGGAAAAGCTGGGGCTACCGAAGGAGAAAGCATACATTAATATCGACAGATATGGCAATACATCTTCTGCTTCTATTCCTATCGCAATTGATGAGATAGAGAAGGGGCAAATGTTAAAACCCGGAGATATGGCAATTTTAGTTGCCTTCGGAGGAGGTTTAACATGGGGTTCGTCCGTCATTAAGTGGTAAAATGAAGAACATAAATGCCGTCTTCAGGTAATTAGAAGTGTTTTATAGAACAGGGTGGAGGAAGTTATCTGGATGATTGCCTGTAAGAAATGGATCCTACAGAGATATGAGAAGTATTAGCGATAGTAAAATATTAAAAAATCTGGGAATTTTGTCCTAAGGAGGGAATGTATTGTCTACAGAAAAATCAGTTGAAGAAAAGGTGAAGGAAATAATTGTTAAGCAGATGGGTGCTAATAAAGATCAGGTTACGCCAGAGACATCTTTCATAAACGATTTGGGTGCGGATTCGCTTGATACTGTGGAATTAGTAATGGAGCTGGAAGATGCATTTGATATGAGTATTCCCGATGAAGAGGCAGAAAAGATGCAAACTGTCGGGGATGCAATAAATTATATTAAGGAGCACAAATAAAGACGATGGGACTCAGAGTAGCGATTACAGGCCTTGGAGCAATAACACCGGTAGGTTATGAAAAAGATCTATTGTGGGAATCATTATGTAATGGAAAAAGTGGAATTGCCAATATAACGGCTTTTGACACAGCAGATCATGATGTGCTTATTGCAGGTGAAGCAGCGGGTTTTGATCCGTCTAAATGGTTTGATAAAAAGGAAGAAAGAAGATTAGACAGGTTTTCTCAATTTGCGGTAGCTTCAGCGACCCTTGCTCTTGAAGATTCCGGGGTCGATCTTGATGAAATGAACCGGGAGAAGGTAGGTGCAATTATCGGTACCGGTATTGGTGGTATTATTGAGATTGAAGCACAGCATAAGGTTTTGCTCGAAAGAGGCCCGTCAAGAGTGTCCCCCTTTATGATTACTAAATTAATGGCTAATGCTGCGCCGGGTTACATAGCTATTAAATTTGGTCTTCAAGCCGCAAATTTTTCTGTTATCACTGCATGTGCGTCTGGTGCGCATGCCATTGTTGAAGCTTTCCGGATTGTTCAGAGAGGAGAAGCTGATGTTATGTTTGCAGGAGGAACAGAAGCAACTATTACGCCGCTCTGTGTAAGCGCATTTAATAATATGAAGGCACTGTCTACAAGAAATGAGGAACCTCAGAAAGCCAGCAGACCTTTTGATAGAGATAGGAATGGATTTGTCATTTCTGAAGGTTCGGGTATTATTATTTTAGAGGAAATGGAAAACGCAAAAAAAAGGGGTGCGCATATATACGCGGAGATGCTAGGATTTGCAATGAGTGATGACGGTCATCACATCACTGCTCCGCACCCTGAGGGAGCTGGTGCATGTATTGCTATGAGAAATGCATTGAAAGATGCTAAATTAAATACTGAACAAATTTCTTACATTAACGCACATGCGACATCTACTCACCTGGGAGATATGGTCGAGATTAATGCTATCAAGAAGGTTTTTGGCGATCATGTAAATAACATATCGGTCAGCTCGACAAAATCCATGCTGGGACATCAATTGGGGGCTTCAGGTGGAGTTGAAGCATTAATATGCTCATTGGTACTGGATAAGAACGTGATGCCTCCTACGATAAATTATGAAAATCCGGATCCGGACTGTGATGGAATAGACTTTGTACCGAATGAAGCGAAGGAGAGAAGTGTAGAGAACGTGATGTCAAATTCTTTTGGTTTTGGCGGACACAATGTCAGTATTATTCTGGGTAAGGTTAGATAGCGCTTATTGTCTGAAACTACTAGATTAATAAGTTATTGTTTAAAGTCATTTTTATTGTTAACTACGATGTGTTTTTTCCATTGTTTGTCATTTGTATTAAGGTAGTCCAGCCGATAGTGTACACCTCTCGATTCACTTCTCCTGAAAGCCGAGTTTGCAATTAAGAATGATACAGTGAGCATGTTTTGTACTTCCCAACCATGTGGTGATGAAAAATCGTTACTCATTATATACTTTGACCAGTGTTTTATGCTATTAATTGTGTCTTTAAGGTATTTGCCATCTCTTTCGATACCCACATTTCTCCACATAATACTTTTTAGAGAATTTCTGATGTCTTCTAGATCCAGTTCATTGTACAAATGATTCTTAGTCGGTCCTTTGAATAAACGTGGGGATAACAATTCATCTCTCTTTTTTGCCACCTCCTTGCTTGCAATGTAGCCGACTCTGCAACCAAAAACCAGTCCCTCTAATAATGAATTGCTACCTAAACGGTTTGCTCCATGCAATCCGGTACAGGATACTTCCCCACATGCATAAAGATTTTCCATGCTCGTTCTTCCTTTTTGATCTACTTTAATACCACCTATCATATAATGAGCACTTGGGTGTACGGGGATCAAATCTTTAGTTATATCAATTCCAAAAGACTTACATAATTTTTTAATTTTTGGAAATCTTGTGCTGAGTTTTTCTTTTGAAATATGTCTTACGTCAAGATATACATGAGTATAATCAGTCTTGCGTATTTCCTGTATAACACTCCTGCTAACGATATCTCTTGGCGCCAGTTCGGCGCTGGGATGATACTTTGGCATAAACCTTTCGCCGAATTTATTCCTTAATATTCCCCCCTCGCCACGGACAGTTTCAGAAATTAAAACTCTTTCGGCACCAGCGACGTATAATGTTGTCGGATGAAATTGCACGAATTCAAGATCCTGAAGTTCTATCCCGGCTCGATAAGCCATTGCAATTCCGTCTCCTGTTGCTATTTCAGGATTTGTTGTCTCTCTATAAACCTGTCCGCAGCCACCTGATGCTAATATAGTTTGTTTGGCCCATATCAGTGTGTTTCCTCCGCGGGCGCGCCAGGCTATAATTCCATTACAAGTATTCTTGCCTGCCAGCAAATCAAGGGCAAACGTATGTTCAAAAACCCTGATATTAGGATTTTTTTTAACTATATTAATTAATGTTTCTTCAATCTCCTTACCTGTGGAGTCGCCTCTGGCCCGTAATATTCTCGGGTAGCTGTGTGCGCCTTCTTTTGTGAAGGCAAGCTTTCCGTTCTCCTTATCAAATTTTGCACCCCAGCCTATTAACTCTTGCACGCGTTTTGGACCTTCTCTGACAACTCCACTAACAACTTTTTGATCACAAATACCATGTCCCGTTTTCAGAGTGTCGTTTATGTGCTGCTCAAAGCTGTCATCCGGGTTTAATTTTGCGGCAATTCCTCCTTGAGCGTATTCGGTACAATTCTCATTTATTCTGGACTTGGTTACGATTAAGACTGATCCTCCTTTTGCAGCATGAATGGCTGAACTTAAACCCGCTACGCCGCTACCTATTATGAGAGTGTCTGTAAAAATATGTTGAAGTGTTTTACTGTTGAAAGACACCAGGTATTTCTTGAAAATATTTTTTGTTGTCATTGCCTATAAATATTGTAAGATTGGCTCGGAGTTAAGTAGATGAATTGTATAGTCGAACTAAAACATTGTCAAAAAGATAAATAATAAGCCTGAACACGCATTCTCTATTTTATTTATTATTTTTATACCTGTATATATTTAGTGTGTAAATTATTGTTACATAAAAGGAGGATTGTTACATGGGAGCAACTGTAGACGCGTTTAAAGCGACACACCAGACAGTAGTAGGTTTATTAGAACAGATTGATTCCACGAGAGAACAACAAAGAGTTGATGCACTAAATAGTTTAAAAAAGGTTTTGTTGGCCCATGTTTGTGAAGAAAATAACATCATAAAGGAGGCAATGGATAAGCCAGGCGCTGAAGGGCCTTTCAAGTCGTCAGCACAAAGATTTATGGACGAACTCGGCGACATTGCCCAGACAGCGTTATTACCGTTTTTTGATAAGTATTCATCACCCGAAGTAGTAGGCAGTAATGATTTTGCAAACGACTTTGGTGGTATAAAAAGCGCACTTGCAGACAGGATAGCGTTTGAAGAAGGAAGATTCTATCCGGAACTTGAAAAGTTAGGTTTTTGATATTTACGAGAAACTGCTTTTTTGCTTCTTTTAGCAAACCGCTTTATCGCAAACCGCTTTATCATACTTGTACTTTCTTGTGTTTCAAACCTGTCTTCCAATTAACTTTTCGATTCATGCACGTCAGAAATGAAATGGTCTATCCTTTCAAGTATGTTCTGGCGGACTCTTCTAAAATCCTTCATCCTTTCGCTTTCAGTGCCTACGGCGGAAGCAGGATCTTCAATGCTCCAGTGAATGCTATTATATTTTCCGGGAAAGACAGGACAACGCTCTTTCGCACTATCACAGACAGTGATTACGTATGAAAAATCTTCTTCCAGAAACTCGTTCACTGTTTTCGAATATTGATTTGTAATATCAATTCCTGATTCTGCCATAGTCTTGATTGCGAGTGGGTGGACGTAAGAAGACTCTAATCCGGCACTGAAGACTTCAAATTTATCTTTCCCATAATGTCTTAACATGCCTTCCGCCATTTGACTGCGGCATGAATTTCCAGTACACAAGAATAATACTTTTTGTTTATTATGCATTGTCTGCTTTAAACTCTCCTGGTTGTTTGCCAGATACGGTACTGTTAATTTGAAATATTAAGCACTGATTATAAAGGAATGTGCGTGAATTTACAAATTAAGGTTTCACGCTTGGGTATAGGGACAGGAACCGGACTTCCTTCCTGACACTGTGTACAGACACTGATGGATACTAATGACTTGGCCAGTCTTCCCCTTTACTATCCGGATTGTGGTATAAATCATTGGGATACTGCATTTTCAGTATAACACCTATCCTTACATTTTTTTTAAATGATAGTAGGGGGGTAATGTAGTAATTCTTGTGTCTTCTAAAGCGCCTCCAACGGTAAAATGATACAAGCTTTGGTAAGCATTGTTATCAAACCCTAATAGCTTATGAACTACATCATCAAAAAAACATCCGATTCCTGTGCCTCTGACTGAATGGGCCTCTGCTTCTAGATAAAGGATCTGTCCAATCATCCCGGTTTCCCAGAAAAGCCGACGATATAAAAAAGGGTTGTTTTCAATGTTTTCCTTAAACTTCGCAATCATTCCAACAGAAAATGCTCCATCACCCGCGATATCCTGTTGACAGCTTGCGAAAGTTGCTTCACGCCTGAAATCTCCTTTTTGTAAAAGATAAAGGTTTGACATGTTGGGTGCATCGTGGACCATTTTCCAGAAGAAATACGGATGGCATTTTTGCTTAACATCTGCAATATCTTCTTCGTTGCGAATCAGGAAATACAGTCCGGAATCCAGACCAATAACCCTGTGGACAAAAATGAGGAGATGGACAGCGATATCACCCGGTTCCAGATCAAATGGAGCGCTGTGGCTTCTGGGAATGGTCTTGTCTAAAATAGCAAAGAAATCATTTTTTGTGATAGTGGTCTTTCCGTCATAGGCCTGAGCGCTTCTTCTCTGGCGGATAATTCCTTCACCGGACATCGCAGGTATTTCTTTCTCGAAATATTCATGCTCTTTGTAATGATATATTACTCCTTCTGTCACGGGTTTGCTGGTCTCAGAAGATACCTCATCAATAACATGCCAGTCCTCATGGTCTTTGCTTAACTGGTTTGGCTCACCTTTAAAATGAAGAGAGTCAAATGATTTGATGATATCAGAGGGAATGCCTCGCTTGTCAAGATTTTGAGAGCTTTTATGTACAAAGAACAAGAGATCAGGTTCTTCCCTTTCAAACTCCTTCCACGTGGTCTTTTGGAATCCCAGAATGACTTCCATGTCTTTAGTTGATAAAGAATTGAGATAGGTTATTTTCCACCCTAAGAGGTTCGCTGAGAAACTCAGGCAGGCCATCGCATGCCCGATGTCATGATTACAGTAGCGAAACGCGCGTTCTCCATATTTCCAGGATTCTCTCCAATATATACTCGTGAGTCCAATGAGAAACCCTTTTTGGCGAAAATGTTTCTCCAGCTTTAACCAGAACTGTTCGTCAAATTCTGCCCTTGGTTCAAGTACATGGGATTGTGGGTTGTAATGAAAAACTCCTCCGGAATTATTGTATTCCTGAATCGGAGGCAGAACGAGATGCGCTTCCGTGGGATGAAGGTTTCCACTTGAGGGGTTCATTCTGAGCGCCCACGAGGTTCCTGAGTACGATTTCCAGGCGGAGAGTCCCATGGACAGTTCCAGAAGGTGTGCTATATTTGTAAAGGAAAATGCTTGGAATCTGTTATTATTCCTTGTAAATAAGTCGAAATAATTTGCGTCTGAAACAGCATTGGAGAAAGGAAGTTGAATAGGAGTTGTTCCATCATAGCTTCTAAATGGATCAGGCTCTGTCGCCCAATCGAGATAACCTGCAGATCTTGCCGGACGATTTGGAAGGTGTTTTGTTCTCTCGTGATATTCAATTACTTTCATAACTTTCACAATCAGAAATTACTCAATTCAGGTTGCAATATTACGATGAGCTATTTTATGAACTATCCAGTAGATGTTTGTTCCTATCGCCATAATCAGGAGAAACCATATCATCTGATTAAAGATCACGGATGCGAGCATTATAATATAAAAAAAGTCCTTATTGTTCAGCTTGCCAAGTAACTCTTTTGTACCGGTATCTTTTTTACTTTCACTGCTGAAATAAGTGGTTAAAAGGAGCGAAATTACAATACCCATCGCCGCAAGCATACCTGCTACGATAGTGAGGCCGGAACCATTTGTCTTGTAGATTGCAATAGTAATTCCAATAACTATCACCGCATTTACTATAGAATCTACAACTATGTCAAAAATCCTGCCAAAATCAGATTTCATGTGCTTGAACCTTGCCACCTCTCCGTCACATTGGTCAAACACCGTTGAAATAAAATAAAATACACCGGCTATTATGGTATATATATGAGCTCCATGGGAAAAACATACAGCCGAGGCAATGCCAATTACCAGGCTCACAATAGTTACCTGGTTTGGAGTTACGGGTGTCTTTACGAGAAGCCCGGTGATAAATCCTGATATTTTGCGGATTATGTATCTGTCAATTATAGGACTGTCTGAATGGGAAATTTCAGGTTGGTCACTCTTGCTTTCAATGTCTATCTGCATTGTTCTAATTCTGGCAGAACTTCTCTTCCGGCCCTTTCTATATCCTCTTCAAAGTCAATTTCAATCCATGGTAAATCATCCACACTTTCGAAGCCAACTGTACAATGTGAAAGTAACTCGTGTAAGGAATCTTCATATTCATTATTAACCTTTCCTGCCCGTTCAAACTCTTCAAGTATGTTTTTAAGCTTGTGTCCATCATTTGCCGCAAGCTTAAAGAACCCTACACCTTCTCCCTTAAAATCACAATCATAAGAATGGACTTTGGAAATTCCGACTACTTTATCTTCTTTCACAAACAGCATCATCTCTTCACCAGTATCATCACAGTTTGCGTCCAGCAGGAAACAGTTCTTATTTCCGGATTCAACCAGCTTTCTGAGAAGCTTGTCGTGATACAATACATCGGCATCCATAATCAGTACATCATCATTCAGTTCATCTCTGGCATACCACAGGGAGAGGATACTGCCTTTTGTGTATTGTTCGTTTTCTATATATGTAACATTAAAGCCGTTGTTATTCTTTTCTACGGTCTCTTTTATCTTCTCTTTGAAATGGCCGACAACAAAAACTATATCCTTTATGCCCAGAAGAGAGATTGTATCAAGGTGCCTCTCCAGGAGCGTTTTTTCGCCGATTTTAATAAGGCATTTGGGTATTATGCTTGTAACTGCTGACATCCTCTTCCCAACACCTGCTGCTAACATTATGACCTTCATTGTTATATTTCCTTGTATAAATTTGACAATTTAGTATTTCTTCACTAAACAGGAAGAGACCTCCCCTTAATCCCCTCCTTCGCAAGGAGGGGAAATGGGGTGGTAAAATAATTTAAAGGTTTTTTCCTGTTTATTGAAGAAATACATTTTATTTCAAATAACTTCCAATTCATAATTCTTCATGCCCGGATTTGCGTTTCCAGCTATTTATCTTCTAATACTTCCTGTAAATTAACAATCAAAGCATCCAGATCGTTCATGGTTAATTCTCCCATATTTGCAATCCTGAAGATCGTTTTGTTTAATTGTCCCTGACCGGCGTAGATGATAAAACCTCTTTCCTTTAAACTATCATGCAGATGGGCATAAGTCATATTCCTGGGTAGATACAGCGCCGTGATTGTATTGGAAAGGAGCCCTTCCGGTAAGAGTAGCTCCAGATTAAGTCTCTTGAATTCTTCCCTTAAATACGTTGATGCCTTTCTGTACCGGTTTAGTCGGCCCCGGACACCCTCTTCCAGCAATTCGTCCAGCGCTTCTTCAAAGGCATAGAATGTGTGTACCGACGGTGTAAACGGACATTCTCCTTTTTGTTCCTGTTCATCCAGTTGGGAGATAACGTTCAAATAAAGAGAACGAGGCGGTATGTTTCTCAGTCTCTTTACCTCATCACGCTTCAGCAAGACAAATGACAATCCCGGCAGGCCCTGAATGCACTTATTGGCGGTGCCGATACATATATCCACATTATCGTTTGCCAGATCTATCTCTTCTCCACCAAGACCACTGACCGAATCCAGGAAGAAAGTCCTCCCATACTTATTGGTAATGGCCCCGACGTCGGTGATTGGATTTATTAAGCCGGTAGTGGTCTCATGGTGTACCATCGCAACTACTTCAATATCAGGGTCTTTTAAGATGACGTCTTCAATCTGTTTTATGTCAGGTCGTTCACGCCAGTCGTATTTGAGTTCAACCTTGTTGAATCTATATGCGGATGCGATACGTGATATTCTTTCGCCGTAAACACCATTGTTTATGATTAAAATCTTTTTTCCATCACTTACTGAAGAGCAGATACCGGCTTCCAGTGAAGCAGTGCCGGAGCCGGTAATGATTGCAGTCGTGTAATCTCCGTTTGGCGCAAAAGCCTGTAGAATTTTTTTGCGTGTGTTGCTCAATATTGCAGAAAATTCACTTTCACGGTGACACATATCACCTTTCATAAGCGAGCTTCTAACCCTATCGGAGGTACAAACCGGACCGGGGTTCAGTAAAATCATCTTTTCCAAATTCAGCATCTCCTCTTGTTTTCTTAATTTTATTATTTTTAGTGATCACCTTTTTCCGTTAATAGCCGACATAAATCTCTCTTTAATCTGTTCCGGGCTGTGGGTTACCCTGCCGATTTCTCTCTGTTCTTCGGTATCGACTATTTTTACCAGAAGGAATGAGAGACCTCCATTTTCCAGTGTATGTGCCATCTCTCTTTTCAGGTCCTCATTATTTGTCACTTTCTTCACATAAGAGTACCTGGCTGACTTTGCAATCTCTTCCAGTTCAATTACGTTGGAAATAGTTGGTTGATTTCCTGTTGACGCGTATACTTCATTGTCCAGTACGATATGCAAAAGATTTCCTGGTTGGAGTGAACCCGCCATTGGCAGAGACCCAAGATTCATCAGCAGGTTCCCGTCACCTTCCAGAATAATTGTTTTCCTTGATGGCTTGCTTAATGCTACTCCCAGACCAATTGATGAGGCCATTCCCATAGAACCGATCATGTAAAAGTTTTCAGGTCTGTCTCTTATTGTGAAGGCTTCTCTGCTTATCAAACCGTTCGCGCAGACAACCAGCTGATCGTCCAGTAATCCTGTTATTGTCGTTATTGCTTCTCTGTAATTCATACAATTATTCCTTTTTTTAAGAAAAGGACCAGAGGCTCTCTGTTTTCGGTGACCAGTTTATATGACATATTTATGAGGACTTTGATATTGTCATGGTTAAAGTCATGGTGCGGAATGCCAACCGTATCGAGGAGTTTATTGCATGTCCTGCCCATCACCAGATGCTCTGGTGCATCTTTGCCTTCAAACCCCCGCCACGTGACTATTAATAAGCAGGGGAGCTTGTAAATGAGGTTCAGGGAAGTTAAGGTATTTAAACATTGGCCAAGCCCGGAGTTTTGCATTAAGACCACTGGTATCTTCCCTGCCATATATGCACCGCTTGCAACCCCGACTGCGGCGTCTTCCCGTACAGCGGGAATATAGGTAACATCATGCCTGTCCGTAAGATTTGTAATTAGATTGCCAATAATAGAACATGGGACGCCAGTAAAAAAATCGTAACCCGCGTTTATTAATTCCTGCGCAAAGTCTTCAGATGTATGCATTTATGTAATAAATTAATTTTGTATATTAAAAAATTCATACAAGAGCATAAACGATACGGACACGCGTGTCAATATCCAGGATTTTTAATCCTGGAAAATTTAAATAACTTTTTGTCTTATAACTGCACATACAATTATATGAATGTTATTTCATATTAGCACAAAAAACAGGTTTACAATGTTTTTGCAATAAGCTATAAAAATTAACCACTTTAACCATAAAAGTACGGAGCGCATCATCCGTGATGATGCGTATCAAAGCAGTGACACGGTCACTGCACTCCAAAAAAAAAGATATGAAGAAGAATACCGGAAAAAACCAGAATCACCCTTCTTGAATAATGAAAACATATGTGTATCTCCACTGACCTTTACCAGTGGACCATTGAATATCTCCGTAATTTTCATTTCAGCGGAGATCTCTATGTCGTCCCTGAAGGTACTGTTATTTTTGCGAATGAACCCATTATAAGCGTAACTGCCTCAATAATTGAGGCCCAGATAATTGAGACGTATCTTCTCTCAATTGCCGGATAAGTCTAAAGGTTTGGATTGTAAAACTGAATATCCGGTAAAAATCAGTAAGAGGTTGAAACAGATCCGGGATAAAATATCCGTAGGGGCACGTTGATACGTGCCCCTGTACACAGAATTCGCAGGTATTGAATTCAGAAGTATCATAGTGCCGGGAAAAAGAACATGTGTAACGTACCCATACGAAACGTTATTTAAAAATATGGTTTAATCAAGGATACCGTGGTATAAATATATTTTCGTTGGTCAATAATGAATAATTCAGTTCAGACAATTCCGTTTATAAATTTACTATTGGCTTTCATTCCGGCTATAGCGGTTGTTGGCATCCTCTGGCGATGGGGGCTTGGTTGCGGAAACTCGCTTTACGCCATTTTCCGGATGCTCATTCAGCTTCTGCTGATAGGGTATTTTTTAATCTTTATTTTTAAATCTGACAGCTACCTGATCGTTGTCGGTGTCCTGGCAGTTATGCTTTTCGCATCGAGCTGGATCGCTTTGCGAACGGTAAAAATCCCTCGCAGGGTATTGTATCTGAAATCATTTTGTTCTATCTCCATTGGCGGTGGTGTGATATTATTACTCATAACTCAAGGCGTTCTCAATCTGCAGCCGTGGTATCTGCCGAGTTATACTATCCCTCTTGCCGGGATGATTTTCGCCAACGCGATGAATAGCGTCAGTATTGCGGTAGAGAGGATGGACGCTGAAGTAGAGAGGGAGGTGCCGTATGAAAAGGCACGTGTCATTGCACTTCGTGCCTCTCTTATACCTATTACAAATTCCCTGTTTGCGGTAGGTCTGGTTTCCCTTCCAGGGATGATGACAGGGCAGATTTTGTCCGGGGTTTCACCGTTTATAGCCGCGAGGTATCAGATCATGGTGATGTGCATGATATTTGGTTCAGCAGGTATTTCTTCGGCCTGTTTTCTGACGTTGGTAAGGTCAAATTTTACAGAAAAAAATACGTAGGGGCGCGATGTCTCGTGCCCGGATATTCAACAATGAATAGGAGAGGTTATGTCAATAAAGGAAAATTTAGAAAAAGTAAATCAGAAAATAGCAGACGCTGCCCTGAAGGTTGGTAAGAAGCCGGAAGATATTACACTGGTTATGGCCACAAAGACTGTGGATGTAGAACGGATACGAGAGGCCATTAGAAATGGTGGTCATGTTATTGCGGAAAACAAGATCCAGGAAGCTCTGAAAAAATATGAGGTATTGAAGGACGAGGATGCGGCCTGGCATTTTATCGGACATTTACAGACCAATAAGGTGAAAGATGTATTGAAATTCGCGGACATGATTCATTCCGTGGACAGGATGAGCCTGGTTGAAAAATTAGATAAACGTCTTATGAGTGAAGGCCGTTCAATGGACATATTAATCCAGGTTAATACCTCTTATGAAGAGAGCAAATATGGAGTTTCCCCTGAAGAGGCAATTTCACTGGTAAAGGAAACGTCACGGTACGACACGCTGAGAATCCGCGGGTTAATGACCATAGGTCTTTTTACCAGTGATGAGGTGAAGATTCGGAAGTGCTTCAAGTTGTTAAAAGAAATTCATGACTCCGTTGTCAAAGAGGGTATTGATGGTGTAGAAATGAAGTATCTTTCTATGGGGATGTCCGGAGATTACCACATCGCTATCGAAGAAGGAGCTAATATGGTGCGTGTAGGTACGGCCATCTTTGGCGCCAGAGACACTCCGGATGCTTATTACTGGCCTTCAGAGAAGGTAGATAAATAGCGGTGTATGTAAATTATTGTAAGATGTTTAAATCATTCCGAGCCAGGAACACTGCGTATTCGCTACGGGTATGACAATCTATCTGCTTACCATACCTTTCGCACCATTTTCCCATCTCTTCTATATTAAGATCGGTTTTTACGATTTTTTGCCGGTGAGATGTAGGCCGCACTCCTTATGGTCGTCGTCAAGCTGATGGTTAAACCATCGCCAACGTCCTGCACGACGTGTTTCGTGAGATCCAATGGGGGTTGTGCAGATAATGCATCCAAGCGAGGCATAGTGCCACCCGTCCCTTTCCATTTCAAGCAGTTTATGTATAGGTACATTATTTGTTCTGGCGTATTCTTTAACCTGTTCTTCCGGCCATGCAATCAGCGGTGTTACTTTGAGCAGGGGACGTTCCTTTCCGTCCTGTTGTGTATGTTGAATAATTTCCAGCCGCTTTACTTGTGATCTGGCTTCAGATTGATCGGCCCGTAACCCGGTAATCCAGACATCAAGAGTGTCAAGGATTTTATTATTTGGGTCCACTTTACGTATCTTGCAGCAATGCTCCTGTTTTGCCTTGCTATCAAAAAAGATCATTTCTCCGTGGTTACGTACCATCTTATTTACTGCATCAAAATCAGGTGCCACCTTTTCAATTTTGATGTTGTACTTTTTTTCCAACTCACGGAAGAGATCATATGTTTCCGGGAAAAGGCGAAGAGTGTCCACGGTGTAAACACGAGGGTTTGAAATGCCGGCACGGATTACCATGTCAATTAGGGCCACTCCCGTCCATTGTCCACTGGTACCGATCGCGGCACGTTTCCCGAATATGCGAAACAACTCCGCCATTAATTCACCAGGATCGGGTATTTGTTCCAGCTTATCAACAAGTTTTTGGTCAATATTTATATTATCCATTTTTGGTAACTGCATGATATCAAGTTTATACAATAATTGTCAAATTTTATTGATTTATATACCGAATTGTACTATTAAATGCTTATAAATTATGTGTTTTTGATAAGTTATGACATTTTATGCCGGCAAATACAAAGCACTTGAAAACGCCGGAAAATAATTGTATGTGTTTATCTTTATTCTAAAATATGCGGAAACCAATTTATGAAGATATGTCTGGCTCAAATAAATCCAACTGTAGGTGCATTTAAGCAAAATGCAGGAAAGATCTGTAAGTCTATAAATGCAGCCAGGAAGAAGGGGGCTGATCTGGTTATATTTCCGGAGATGAGCGTTGTGGGGTATCCGCCGAAGGATTTGCTGGAACTTTCCGGATTTGTAGACAGTAATCTGAAAGCGCTGGAAGATGTAAAGAATAGTGTTACAGGTATTTCAGCTATTGTAGGTTTTGTCGACAGAAATGTAGCACAACGTGGCAAGGCTTTATATAATGCAGCGGCGTACATAAAAGAGAGGGAAATTGTTTCCAGGCATTATAAATCTTTACTGCCTACCTATGACGTATTTGACGAGGATAGGTACTTTGAGCCGACGCATGATATTTCAATAGCAAAGATATCAGGCAGGAAATTTGGTATTTCGATTTGTGAGGATGCCTGGGGAGCAGATGTAGTCTGGCCGGGAACGATCCATCACAAAGATCCTGTTGGATGCATGGTGAGGCAGGGTGCGGAGATAATTATAAATATTTCAGCGTCACCTTTTACTATCGGTAAGCAGGATGTACGGCTGAAGATGTTGACGGGTCACGCAAAGAGGTACAATGTGCCAATTATCTTTGTGAACCAGATTGGAGGGAATGATGACCTGGTATTTGATGGAAACAGCCTGGTAATTAATAAAAAGGGGATTGTCGCAGGCAGGGCTTCAGGATTTGAAGAAGATTTACTCATGGTTGAGTTCAAGGGTTCAGACTTAACCGCAGGGGAGAGTAAATCAAGGCCGGTCAAAAAAGAGACTCGATACGAGTCAGGTGAGGATGGTATTGAATCGGTCTATAAAGCCTTGGTCCTGGGTACGCGGGACTATGTCAAAAAATGTGGATTCAAAAAAGCAGTAATTGGCCTCAGTGGCGGAATAGATTCTGCCGTTACAGCCGTAATCGCAGTTAAGGCTCTTGGCAGGGACAATGTGCTCGGTGTTACAATGCCTTCAAGCTTTTCATCTGAAGGTAGTGTAAAAGACTCCAGGGTGTTGGCCAAACGGCTTGGAATCAACTGTGAGTTAATACCGATAAAGTCTGTTTACAATGCGTATAAAAAGACCTTGAGCGGCATTTTTGCAGGGCTTCCATTTGATGTTACAGAAGAAAATCTTCAGGCAAGGATAAGGGGTAAGATCCTGATGGCCATCTCAAATAAGCACGGATATTTTGTTCTGACAACCGGCAATAAATCAGAACTTGCAGTCGGCTATTGTACTCTATATGGTGATATGTGCGGCGGACTGGCAGTCATATCCGATATTCCCAAGACCATGGTATATGACCTGGCGGAATACATTAACCGAAGAAAAGAAATTATTCCTACTGAAACTATCGAAAAACCTCCGTCAGCAGAATTACGGCCGAATCAGGCAGATCTGGATTCATTACCTCCGTACGATATCCTGGATGGAGTACTTAGGGCCTATGTCGAGGAATCGAAGGATGTCGGTGATATCGTAGGAATGGGTTATGATGAGTCGCTTGTTAAAGATATTATCAGCAAGGTTGATAAAAATGAGTATAAGAGAAAACAGGCAGCTCCGGGGCTCAAGGTTACAACAAAGGCGTTTGGAACAGGCAGGAGGATGCCTCTTGCACAACGATACACAAGATAGTAATATGTTGAGGAATAGATGTGTTTAATGTTAACAGAAATGGGATAGATCAGTCCTGTTATTAAGTATAATTGTGGGAGAGGGCAAATGAGTAAACCAGAACCTGATGCGAAAAAGTCAAATCCTCCATGGGGTAAATGGGAGGTTCTGCTAGATGAGCCGACTTATAAGGTGAAAAGGGTAACCGTATTACCTGGAAAAAGGCTGAGTTATCAGAAGCACTTCAAGAGAAGTGAGCATTGGATGGTGGTCTGCGGAAAGGGTATAGTAACTATTGACGGTAAGGAGATTAATATAGAAAAAGGGAATACTGTCGATATAGCCCGGGAGGCAGCGCATCGTATGACTAATAATGGCGATGAGATTTTGACGTTTATAGAGATACAACAGGGCGAGTATTTTGGCGAAGATGATATCATACGTCTGGAAGATGATTATGGAAGAGTATCCTCCTGAGCCAGCGCCAAAAACCCTACGGCACATTTTTAAACCTATATTGAAACAATAACAACAATATGAGACATGAAGCGCTATTTTATCAAGCAGAAGATGACAAGAAGGTTAGTTGTCATTTGTGTCCGCATAGATGTGTAATAGCCGATGGTAAACTGGGTTACTGTGGGGTAAGGAAAAATATGGACGGTAAGCTTTTCTCGATGATTTATGGCAGGGTCTCATCGGCATGTGCTGATGCTATTGAAAAGAAGCCCTTATACCATTTTTTTCCGGGTAGCCACACTTTTTCAATTGGTTCTCTTGGATGCAATATGCGATGTGGTCATTGTCAAAATTGGCAAATAGCTCATTCGCGTATTGATAATAGTGACAGAGATACACCCTATATTTCTCCGGAAGAACTGGTACGTCGCACTATGGAAAACGGATGTAAAGGGATTTCGTGGACTTACAACGAGCCTACAATCTGGCTTGAGTATGCAATTGATGGCGCAAAATTAGCGAAGGAAGAAGGGCTATACACAGTTTTTGTTACAAACGGTTATATAGAACTGGACGCATTAGATGCAATCGGGCCGTTTTTAGATGCTTACAGAGTTGACATAAAGGGTTTTGACAGTTACACGGCAAAAGATTCCTCAGGGACTGATATTAAGGTAAGTGATGGATTGCAGGATTCCAGGCATTGTTTCTATAGAGACGTTACCGGTATAAAGAGTGTAAGGCCGATTTTAGACGCGGCAGTCAGGGCAAAATCAAAATGGGATATGCACGTGGAAATTATAACCAATGTAGTACCTGGTTATAATGATGGCACTGAAGAGTTACACGGCATTGCCGGATGGATTGTGCAAAATCTTGGAGACGAGACACCATGGCATGTGAGCAGATTTCATCCATATCTTGAGTTGTCACACGTACCGTCTACACCGGTTTCCACGTTAGAATCAGCCAGAGAGATAGGGATTGAAGAGGGTCTCAAATATGTTTACATAGGAAATGTTCCCGGGCACGAGTGGGAAAATACGTATTGCCATCGCTGTGGAAAAATGCTGATTGAAAGGGCTGGTTTCAGTATTAGAACTTTTGAAATAAGGGATGGAATGTGTACAAACTGTAATACTGCGATTCCTATTGTTGGCAGTTTTGGATAAGAGATGGTTCAGTTATATATTTTTTAGGACCTTCTTTCTGATGGAAAATGCAGGTAGTTATAGAAGATTGCATTAAGACGGTGCATACAGTAAAATGAGACTTTAAATAGCGGTCGATATGGCATGGTAGATACATTTATAGAATAGCTGAAAAATTATTTTGAGGATTTATGTATGCTTAAAAAACAATCTGTAATAGCATTAATTACCGATTTTGGTTTACAAGATGGATATGCAGGTGTGATGAAGGGTGTAATTGCCAATATCAACCCATCAGCAAATGTGATTGACGTTAGTAATAACATAGAGCCTCAGAATGTGTTTCAAGCTGCTTATGTCCTTAACAGCTCATACGCTTATTTCCCAAAGGGGACGATCCACGTGGTTGTCGTTGACCCGGGAGTGGGGAGTGCAAGAAAAATTCTTTGTTTAAAGACTGAGGATTATATGTTCCTTGCACCTGATAATGGAGTGCTCTCGTTTGTTATTGCACATGAGGAGTCTGCGTCGATCAGAGAAGTCACTAACGGTAAGTTATTTTTGCCGAAACTCAGTAATACTTTCCATGGACGTGATGTCTTTGCGCCTGTCGCAGCGCATCTATCTAAAGGGGTTAACCGTAAGGAGCTTGGTGAAAAAATTGACAAGATAAAGAAAATTGATTTGCCAAAGCCTATTCTTTCTCCCGACGGGAAGTTAACTGCCGAAATTATATATGTGGATAGTTTTGGTAATCTTATTACTAATGTTAATAAGGAAGTTATTGACAGGATGAAGGTTGAGGCGGAAAGAGTGCCAATAACTATGGGTAGGAGGAGGATTAACGGTATCTGTAGTGCGTATACAGATGTTGGAGATAACGAGGCGTTGGCAATATTTGGAAGTTCCGGATATCTGGAAATATCCGTGAATCTGGGCAGTGCCGGAGATGTCCTGAAATTAAAAAAAGGCGATAAGCTGACTTTAGGAAATTAATAAGGATTCAGCAGTATGAAAGAGTGATTTATGGAAAAAGGTGTATTTGTAACGGGAAGTGATACCGGAGTCGGTAAGACTGTCATTGCCGGTGCGATAGCTGCGGTAATAAAGGCGCATGGCCTGGACGTAGGTGTCATGAAACCGATTGCATCAGGCGCAAAGGAGATTGAGGGGAAATTGGTCTCTGAAGATGCCCTGTATCTGAAAAAAATAATTGATAGTACTGACGATGATGATCTTGTAAATCCAATCCTTCTCAAACTACCAATAGCTCCAACGATGGCGGCATCAAATACCGGTGTTCCGATCGATATTGACAAAATATTGGAAGCGTATGAAGAGCTTACGAACAAGCATGATTTTGTCGTCGTGGAGGGAATTGGCGGTCTCATGGTGCCCATTGATGATACCCTTTTTGTTGCTGACCTGGTTCTTAAGATGAATCTGCCACTCGTAATAGTGAGTAGCGATTATCTGGGTACAATAAATCATACCCTTTTAACCGTTGAATATGCTAAAAGCAGGAATATTCGAATTAAGGGAATCGTGATAAATATGTTGAAAAGTGGTGATGATATTGTCCGGGAAATAGAGAAATATTCTTCTGCTCCTATTCTCGGGACTATTACTTTCAAAGAGAATATATCTGTTGAGGATTGCGTATACGGTGAGATCGTTGAAGACTTTCGCAGGGAAATAAACGTATCAAAGATAATGAGAAATTAGACTTAGGAGATTTTTGATACAAATAGTAAGTGAAAAAATGAAATAAAACATAATTGACATTTTTTTGGGTTCTTGATAACATATCCAGCCCTTTTATAAATTAACTCGAATAGAGAAAAAGTTAGGAGCCTTAAATTAGATGAGTACGGATGCTATTTTAGCACCTTTAAAAGATCAAATGCGCGAGGTAGAGGAGCGAATTTACAGTGATTTGTCTCCGGCGGACAAGCGCCTTTCGGATTTGGTGTTTCATATCAGTAAGATACAGGGTAAGAGATTGCGTCCGGCACTGCTTTTACTGTCAGGTCAATGTTCAGGCGGTTTAATCCCGCAACATATTGATTTAGCAGTAGTTGTAGAGCTTATACATACGGCAACCCTTGTACACGATGATATTATTGATGAAGCAGTGGTAAGAAGGCACATCGAGACGATGAATACAAAATGGGGGAGCAAGATTTCCATTTTGTTTGGTGATTATCTCTTTTCACGGGCCTATACCATACTTTCCGCTCTCGATTCCCAAATGGCAACGCTCATAATGTCCCAGACCATTAATATCCTGTGTGAAGGTGAAATGGTTCAGCTCTTAAGATGCTATGATGCCGAAGTTACAGAATCTGAATATCTGAGTATTATAGAACGTAAAACGGCTTCTCTTTGCGCTGCCAGTTGTAAATTAGGAGCAATCTCTGCCGGGGCGAATAAGAAGCAGATCGAGGTACTCACCAATTATGGTTCAAAGATCGGAATGGCATTTCAGATAATAGATGACTGTCTGGATGTTGTGGGTTCAGAGGAGAAAATGGGAAAACCAATGAATTTAGACACTCAGATCGGAAAACTGACACTACCGTTTATCAGGCTGGTAGATAAACTGCCGACAGATCGCAGAGAAAGTACACTTGAACTTATCTTCCAGAACAATAGTAAAGACTCAAAAGCTGCAATAGCTGAACTGCTTGCAGAGCATGATGCTGTAGACTACGCATACGAAACCGCAAGGCAACTGGTAAAGGATGCGCAGGATGGACTATCCATCATTCCGGATTCGGTTTATAAAACCGCACTCCTGGAATTAGGTGATTACGTAGCTAAGCGAGATAGGTGAGACCCAAATCAGCTTTCTACAGCGCCTCCCGGTTTCTTCCTTAAAATAAACTTCTATTCTTATTTCAATAGATCTTCACGTCTTTATAATATTACCAGGGGAGCATTCCCAATTTTTTGTAAATCAGGTATGATACCCATGAATACGTGGATTCGGCCTCCGGCCTTAATCCACCCTTACAAATAAGCAAACGTATGGTGCGAGGTAGGGTGGATTAAACGAAGTGAATCCACCTCTTTTATATACAATAAAATGGGAATGCTCCCTATTACCAGTCATAAATCTAAACTTCTTTATGTTCGTGTCTCGTTTCATAACCTCTTAATATACTTATACTTCTACTAAAATAGTTTGACATGCTGTAGGAAATAGATTAAGTTTGCATCTGTGATTAATTTTGAAGTACAAATTGGAGGTGATTTAAAATGTTTAGTATTCCAATTGGGTGGTTAGGTATTCCGGGCGGTTTAGAGTGGATTATTATTCTGGTTGTTGCTTTGTTAATATTTGGAAAAAGGCTTCCAGGCACTATGAGGTCCATTGGAAAAGGATTTGTGGAATTTAAAAAGGGTTTAAAGGGCGTCAATGATGAGGTTGATGAGGTGAAGGAAGATATTAAGAATATTGACAAGGAAGATGTTAACGTAAAGTAATTGTTATTTGCTAAATAAAGAAGAACAATAAATTTGCCATAGTATCTGTCATTCCTGTAGTTTCGGCCTTTAGCAGGTTCAATAATTCTGATTGAACCTGAACGTTTAGATTCAGGCAGCCCGCCAGAAAGATATGTCGGGCTGGCAAGCCTGAACCAGCCAATTTTGACATAGACTATACAGGTCCGCAACCTGTCTGATAACTCTATCGTCTAACATCTGTCGTTTATGGGAGCATTCCCAATTTTTTGTAAATCAGGTATTATACCCATGAATACGTGGATTCGGCCTCCGGCCTTAATCCACCCTTATAAGCAAACGTATGGTGCGAGGTAGGGTGGATTAAACGAAGTGAATCCACCTCTTTTATATACAATAAAATGGGAATGCTCCCGTCGTTTATCCTCATCACTCACTTTATTATTCCACAAGCCACCTGAAATATCTCACCTTGATCGGGTCTACTGAGCGGTCGACGATTGCCAGGATTCTTTTTTCCGCAAAGACTTGAGTATTGGGGGGATCAGATACATCCTCTTCGGTTACCTGCGCCGTGACATAGACAGTGAAGACGTTTGATCGTGTTGTAATCAGGTTAGAAATTGAGCGCAATGCCTCCTCTTTGTCCCATTTAGTTCCTATTGCACCTGTAATTTCAGGTACTTTAGCCACTAAATCTCCAATACTTGTATATGGTTTGTTTCCAGGAGTGTCAATAGCATCTCCTATGGTCGAATCTATGTTTGGTAATGACTGTAATACCTCAGATGAAGCGGTGTTGACATTAATCAAACCGGGAATGCGATACTCCTTTCCATCAAAATCACCGGATTGAAAACTTGTATCACACGTATCATTTGCATCTATATCACCATCTCCATTTGTATCATACGTATCTGTGCCAAAATCACCATCATTGTCAATACCGTCCATAGACGGATCTATAATAGTGATGTACTCGAATACTTCACTATTATCTACTGCAAAATTAGTCCATGGCGCGCCCGTATGGATATAACACAGGTAACCTTTGTTTGGAAACCTGTTTTTGTCTGCTATATAAAAGCTCGATGTCCATGTTGCAGGTGTCCATTGGTTACCAACAGTCGGGTCAAAATTATTGTTTTGCACACCGGGGGTACTTAAACTATTCGTCCAAATCCATGGTGGCCTTGGGTCATTTAACTGACAGCTTTGAAGATTGCTTGCATCTCCATAGGTTGTGACCTGCACTATGTTACCGCTATCGTCCTCTAAGGTTATTTTTTGACCATCTTCATTGAGGTTGTTAATAAGGGCATCCGTCTGATCGGCTCCCGCTTCACCATCATTATCTATAAGATAATAGCCTGGAGCAGCTGGGATTTGAGGGCCGTCAAGTATAATTTCTTTAGCACCGGCATCCCACGTAATCTTCCAACCTGCTATATTAAGTGCAGAATTATACGGGTTAAACAATTCTATAAATTTACTATCGCTCCATGAAACATTTACTTCAACTTCATTTATGTATGGAGTTGTTTCAATGCCATAGTATGTGTTTGATCCGTCATTATATACTGTTACAGTACCGTTAGAATCCATAAAGTCTATTATGTTAACTGCCATCTGTTGGCTTTCAACACTTGAAACACCTCCTGCAGTCAATGCTTCCGCGATCATTTGTATCTTTTTGTCAGTAGTGTAATAAGCACCACCATCATCATAGGCAACTTCATTGTTTATCAGTGAGTTGATATTTAACATGGTTGTAGATGTATTGCTATTCAATGTGCTCAGTGTATATGGCGGACAGAGTATAGTGTCGGCTGAATAGGTGGTTAAATAACCTTTAAAAGCGCCCTGATCTTCCGGAGAGATCCCTCCCGTAGTGAATTGTTCTTCCAGCTTGCTCTCGTATGATGAGGTGCCCATGATTTCCGCCTCTGAAAGAATTCCAAAAGGGAAATCATCACCATGCGGAAAAATTGAGTTGAATTCATTCGGTTCATCTGTATCTTCTAATACTTCGTCAACAATTGAATCTCCGTCATTGTCAATCCCGTCATTTTGAGGATCAGGAATTTTTCCAGGATCATCGTTTCCAGTGGTACCCGGAAGTATGTCAGTTCCGTGTCTTGCGTCAATAATAAGATTTGCAATGGTGATCCCATTGCCTGCTTCTCGTTCGATTAAATCAGATAGATCAATTTCAAATGTCGACCAGCCTTCGTTAGAAGTGTGTGAGCCACCACCGGCTTTGTTTCCGGTTACGTTTATGTTAATCCTTGCCTCTCTATCATCGGTTATCAGTACGGCGTACCTTGCCCTGAGATTGCCGGGAAGCCTTATGTCTGCGGTTGAAGCGGATGCCGGGAAGTATATCCATTGAGAATCGGTTGTAGTGTCACCGTCATTATCATAATCAGTACCAGAAAAATCTCCACCACCGGGCATCCACGTCTCACCTGGCCAGTCGTAGTTTTCATCATAAAAATCTGGCGGATCGCTGTCGTATGCAGTTGTATCAGTTCCAAACTTATCCAGTCGTAGTACATATATCGCGTGTTCCAGTCCGGCCTTCGCGATCTTCTCACATTTTACACTGTCGGTGTAATTTCTCGTGGCCCTGGTTTCTATTCGTGACAAGGTGGCGAATGTAATCGTCATCAGTGAAAGGATTGTCAATATGCCGATAATAACTACCAGGACATATCCATTTTCGTTTTTCAAATTGTTCATTTTTTATTATTTAGCCACTAAGACACAAAGGCACAAAAAAGTATTCATGCAGGTGCACACTTGCAGATTGAACCTTAACGTTTGTTTTACTATTCATAAATACTGTTCAATTTCAATAAATAAGTTTTCGTCTTTATCAGCAGAGGAATAAAGCCAATCTAATATATTCCAAACGTATAAACAGAGTCTTTGTTTATCTTCTAACCCCTTCCTCTCATTCCTGCCTTCCTAAGCGGCCTTGTTATTATCACGGTATAGATATTATATTGGTAGACGTTCCCGTGAATCGGTTAAGTGTATCTGAAACTGTCATTTTTACTTCAACTGCATTCGGCAGGTATTGGTATGCCGTGTTTGTACCGGTTTCCCATGTATCTACCCATGTTCCATCCGTATCTTGATATCTAAATTGTAAGGCGCTGACGTTTAATCCTAGCTTGTAGCCAGTTGCCGAATCAGGATCAAAACCTGCAATATTTGCATTGAGGGTACTATCAGTAATCTCTGCTTTGTTCAGTATATTATCCGTACTCAGAAAATAAGTAATCAGGGCAACAGGTTTGTCTGCTAGATTGGGAGTGATGGATAAGAGCGTGATGATGTCGCTTCCTTCCTTCGCACCGATAGTACTGTAACTGGCCGCAGAAACATCATTGAATGCCTGGAACAGTTCGTATCTCGTATTCAGGGTTGCCCCGGAAATATCCCTCTTTATGATCTCAAAGGCGGCCCTTACATTCTGGTATACTTCACTGCGCGCGTCTGATTGTGAAAAGGCGTTGCTTGCCTGCTTGAAGATCATCGCCGTGACCAGGATAAGTATTGAGGCAAGGGAGATGGCGACAATTAACTCGACCAGGGTGAAGGCGGAACGGTTGCAATTGATAATTGAATATTGACGATTGAATATTGGCAATTTGTTATTGTTAATTTTCAATTGAAGTATTTTCTTCCTTTTGACAAAATTCATATTTTGATGTTGGGTCCGCTCTCAGGCTGTGCCAAATCAAGTAGAGCCGATGACATAATCATGCGTAAAAGCCATAAAAATAAACTTTTTTCAATAATCTATTTTGATTTTAGTTGAAATATTTCCCAAATATACTTTTTCGTTCATTTCGCGACCCTTCCCACAGGTGTTACATTCCATTTA
>SMSL01000016.1 GCA_007859995.1 Candidatus Brocadiaceae bacterium S225 | reverse complement strand
AATCATCCTGATAGAGATAAACAATTCAAGTACATTAATAAGCGAGTGAAGACTTTTCAAAGAGATAATTGTCCTACGGTATCAGTTGATACGAAAAAGAAAGGGATGGTTCTGGGGTCGGGCCATGCTAACTGGCTAATATCATGAAACATATGGTGAAAATAAGTGTTATTTCAATGCTTATAACTTCATTTTTATAGTTGAAAAGGAGATTATAGTATCAATCTATGGCAAGGGCGAAAAGGCACTATATTCCGGGACAAATTTGGCATATTACCCACAGGTGCCATAAGCGTGAATTTCTTCTGAAGTTTGCAAAAGATAGTGGCCGTTGGCTTCAGTGGCTCTATGAAGCAAGGAAGCGTTATGGTTTAACGATACTGAACTACACGGTTACCTCAAACCACATTCACCTGCTTGTGGCGGATGATGGGGAACGTGATGTAATTCCGAAGTCAATCCAACTTGTGGCAGGGCGAACTGGACAGGAATACAATCAAAGTAAAAAGCGTAGGGGTGCATTTTGGGAGGATCGTTATCATGCAACGGCAGTGGAAAATGGTGATCATCTATTCCGTTGTCTTGTTTACATTGATCTGAATATGGTACGTTCTGGCGTTGTTGATCACCCATCACAATGGCCTTATTGTGGCTACAATGAAATCCAGAAACCCAAGAAGAAAAACGTTCTGATACATTATGAAAAATTAAGAGAATTGTTATCTCTTGAATCTTACGATCAGTTAAAGCTGCATTACAAGGGATGGGTGGAAGAGTATCTGAATAACGGTTATAACAGATATGACGACAAATGGACAAAAAGTATTGCTGTGGGAAGCAAAAGCTTTGTTGAAAGAGTAAAATCTATGCTGGGCATACTGGCAAAAGGAAGAAAGACCATGGAAACAAAGGAAGGATATCAACTCCGAGAGCCTTCAGCGTCCTATGGGTCTCATTTGAATGTTAAAAACGTAGATATAGGGGCAGATAACACTTATTATTGGGACATTAATCTTTAATAATCAATAAGGTAGCTTGGCCCGACCCAGCGACCAACCCATGTATGACCCTATCATGGCATTACCATTACGAATAAAATAAATACCAGGCTCAAGGGATAGGTACTCTTTTAATCTTAAACAGGGACAGACAATATTTATTGCTTCTCTATTTTTTCGGCTTGCCTCTTGATAATACACTTAACACCATTCCTGGTCTTTTCCCTAACTTTGCAATAAAATCCTATTTCCCACGAAACACTCGAAATAATAGAAGATGCCAGTCAGGTCTTGACTTGATACAGAGGCATAGCCAAGTTTGAAGTGTCTAAAGTGAACTAAAGTGCCTAATGTGAAAAATAAAATAGAAGATCAGATAAGTTTAACAAGATGAAAAGGGGGCAGGCGGGGTAAAGACATCTTTGGGTTCGATTCGTTCAACGTCTGTCGAGTCAAAGTGATTATCAAAACTGACTATTTTAAAATTGTATGTCTTGCAGATGTAATATTGTATTGCATCATCACAGTCTAAGCTTGATTTCTGCGCAAGTTTAATAGCTTCCATTTCCTCAAGAGTATCGGTATCAAATCGCTTGAGTCCTTTTGTCTTATGAATATCATAAAGGAAATCCACCAGTGGCTCATAAAGTTCATTTCTTTCTAAGATGACCTCTATGGAGTGGATGGTAAAGGAACTTACATAGAATAAGACTTCTCTATCCTGAAGAGTTTCAAGAAGTTCCTGACATTCGGCAGATCTTTCCTGGTCTAAAAGAACTTCTAAGAAGATATTAGTATCGATAAGGTACATCTGTTACCAGATTTCTTTAATTTTGTGTTGTAATTCTACTGATGATTCTTTTTTGAATTTCAAGGCACCTTTCCATGAAAACTTTTTAATGGGTTTTATCTCTATTTCTACAACCTCTCCCTCCTTTACTTCTTTAACTTTTTCTAAAGGTACAAAAGCACCATCCTTAAATTTCGTTCTAATAGTCATATCATTGCCTTTTGTGGTTGATAATAAAAGCATTGTATATTCTAGTAATACATATCGTCATTGCAGTCATGCTTAAAAGATACAATAATTTACGTTCCAGGTCAAGAAGGAAGTAAAGGTAACAGGCTCCTTTTATTGAAAAGAGAAAAAGGGGTCAGGTCTTTAATATTGATTTCCCCATTATACATTCGCGCTTAGTTCTCATTCTTTTTCAGCTTGGCAATGCTTTTCGCAAGTTCTTCTACAGACAATTCAACGGTAACATCAATCGCCATCATCTTCTCCTTATAATAGGGACAGCTGTATATGCTCAGTAATTAGGTAACTCTTTTGGTATAATAAATCAAAACCTAAAGGGTAGGAGATGGGGTCACTAAACATGATTGGGTCGGGCCATGCCATATCATGAAACATATGATGAAAATAAGTGTTATTTCGATGCTCATAACTTCATTTTTATAGTTGAAAAAGAGCTGATAGATTCATTGATTCATTTGTCAAGAAGGATAATTAAAGTGGTGCCTCACGATGTCTCACCGCAGAAGCCAGGTTTGAAGTGCCTACCTGCCTGCCTATCAGTTCGGGCAGGAAGTGTGAAGTGAACTAAAGTGATGGCTGAATACAGAAACATTGTTTTCAAAAACATCTCAATCTTTTGCTTACATATCGATCTCTATTCTCAGATGTTTCCTTGCATTGCATTACAAACATATGTTGACAACAAGGAATATGGAAATTAAAATCAGAATATACAATTAACTATAAAGTAGGTTGTTATCCCATTTGACTGTAGTACTGAATACGTACTAATTGATCAATGAGACGGAAGTATAAAAAGACCCTTGAGTTGATTTTTTCACGTCCAGTTAGTGGAAACGTGAATTGGAGTGATGTGGTTTCTTTGCTCAAAGCACTTGGTGCGGAGGTGGATGAATCGCGCAAAGGGTCACGAGTAGGTATTTTGCTGAATGGTAATGTGATCATTCAGCATAAGCCTCATCCGTCACCAAATATGGATAAAGGTGCAGTTGAGTCGCTCAGAAATTTTTTGATTTATTGTGGAGTAGGGCTATGAATACTATGGAATATAAGGAGTATGTAGCAAAGATAGAATACGATCCAGAAATAAAGCTGTTTTGCGGTACTGTTATTAATGCAACACCAAATACGTTTTATGGTGCATCTGTTGACGAGTTGGAAAAGGAGCTTGCAAACACGATTGAGGAATATTTTAAGTTTTGCAGTGAAAAAGGCCTTAAACCGAAAAAACCGGAAGTCCAGAGTGTCAGATCTTGACAGGTTGTCCGTAACAGTTCAGAATATAAACGGTGCCACATCTTGTTTAGGAAGGTGCCAAATGATAAGGTATTTTGAATATCTGATTACAATTGACTTATTCTATTGTTTTTGTTAGGTTGTGTCCATGCCTATTACAAGAGAATTAGAAAATATAGAAGTGCTTGAAGCGGTAAACTTTAATCACGAACAGGCCAAAACACTGGCAAAGATTATTGAGTGTTCCCATGCTGATAGTCATGAAAGCCTTAAGGAGTTTATCCGTGCCGAAAACAAGGGTCTTGACGACACCATACGCTACGAACTCAAAGAGGATATAAAAAACCTGGAAATCCGTATGTCATATGCTCAAAAAGATCTGTTACTTAAAATCTTCGCTATTATTTCAGAATAAATAGGGACAGCGCCTGTTTTTTGTAACCCTTTATCACTTCCCCCAAACAACCAGTCAGGTCTTGAGCCCCACATACAAAGAGTCCTGGGGTCACCCATTAGTAGGCTCCTGTCAGACCTTGAAAGTGGAATACGTAATCCCTTTTAAACTATAAAAGGGTTCAGGCTCCTTTTAATGAAAAGGATACGTTGGCAAGAGTTGCAAGAAGCATAGCAGATGCTTTTATCTAACAGGTTTTGTTGATGGATTTTAATGAAATGTTCAGAGGAGGGGGAGGATAAAACGGGTTATCGTCCAATCAATTTAACAATCGCTGCAACAGAAAAAAATAGGATCAGGCAAATAATGCTTGACATGGCTTGTGGACCCGGCTAACAGCGCTGATGACAGGCTCTATGTGGTTGATTCGGCAACCACTGCGTTTAGATATTCAAAATACGTTAGAATAGACACAGATTATCACGAAATCCGTGCCAAATGATAAGGTATTCTGTTTGCCGATTGCAATTGACTTATTATATTGTTTTTGTTAAGTTGTGTCCATGCCTATTACACGAGAATTAGAAAATATAGAAGTGCTTGAAGCTGTAAACTTTAATCACGAACAGGCCAAAACATTGGCAAAGATAATTGAGTGCTCCCATGCTGATAGCCACGAAAGCCTTAAGGAGTTTATTCGTGCCGAAAACAAGAGTCTTGTTGAAACTATGCGTAGCGAGTTCAAACAGGAAATTACTGGTTTGCGTAGCGAGTTCAAACAAGAAATTACTGGTTTGCAGAGTGAGTTTAAACAAGAAATTACTGGTTTGCAGAGTGAGTTTAAACAAGAAATTACTGGTTTGCAGAGTGAGTTTAAACAAGAAATTACTACCTTGCGGAGCGAGTTCAAACAGGAAATTACTATCTTTCGGAGCGAACTCAAAGAGGAAAATATTACCTTGCGTAGTGAACTCAAAGAGGAAATTACAGGTTTGCAGAACAAATTTAAGGAGGGAAATACAGGTTTGCGGAGCGAATTCAAGGAGGATATAAAAGATCTGGAAATCCGTATGGCATATGCTCAAAAAGATCTATTGCTTAAAATCTTTGCTATTATTTCAGGAACATCGGCAATGCTATTTGCCGCTTTGAAACTATTCGGTTAGGAAAACCAGGGACAGCGACTATTATTGACATAGAAAGAGTTCCCGGGGCCTTGAAAGTGGAATACGCAAAGACAAAGAGAGCATTCCCAATTTTTTTGCAAATCAGGTATGATACCCATGAATACGTGGATTCGGCCTCAGGCATTAATCCACCTCTTTTATATACAATAAAATTGGAATGCTTCCAATACACAACTCCTTCTAAACTATAAAAGGGGACAGACTCAATACTGTTCAGCACGATTTTTGAGCATGCCTTTTTATCAGAATTGTTCGCGGCCACCATACCCAAGAAAGCACGATAGGTTATACTGTGTAGTAGTCAGGCATATCTTCTGAGCGGAGTCGAAGGATAGCTTTTGTCGCGATAGCGACCTAGCTTAAAGTCATAAATATCGAAAAGCAGTGTTATGTGCCGATCTGTTGTGGAAAATAAGGGATATCTTTCCTCGGCACCTTGGCGTGAGTATTAGCTGTTTGTTTCGCGTGAGGTGCCGGTTTATGTCTAAAACTCCATCAATGTTCAGCAAGCATTTTGTCAATAGGAATCGAGTAATTACTATTGTCAATACTGGCAAAATAAACCATAATTTTCAACGCAAATCAGGAATGGAAGATTTGAGACATGTCTACAGCATTAAATTATAGCAAACTAACTGTATGGGACAGTCTGTGCATAGGTAAACGAATTGAGTGGAATGTGCGCAAATTCAGGAAAACATTAATCTTAATAGGTTTCTTAGGGCTGTTTTTGTTAATATTGCCCACGGCATGGTCTGATACGCGCTTCGAGATGGAGCCTGATAAAGTTGCCGTAGCCGAAGTGCGTATGTGGCAGGCTTATTATGCGAATGATCATACTGTGCTTAGACAGGAACTTACGAATCTCCTGCGTAACCAGTTTGGTCTTTCCGTCTCAGATGCTAATGATATTGGTGAGCCACTAGCCACAGCGGTCATGAAATTTGAATCTGCGAAAAACAACTATAACCTTACAGTCTTTCCGTACATCGAAAGCGCTTATTCCACGCTTAAGGATAAGCTCGGCGCCGGTTTTGATCCAAAGGAAGCAGCAGGCGCTGAATTGGACTGGTGGGTGGCTCGTCGTACTCCCGGGATAGATAGTGTTGAAGATGTAGGTCGATTGATTGCGCGTTTATATGAGGTTCTATTCGGTGAAGGCCAACCGGCATTTGAGCGTGCCGGATTACTTCGCGCACGAGCCGCACATAGACGGGACGAGGAAGGTGAATCATGCCATTGGGGTAATGTGGAACAATTGCTGCTCGAATCCTACCAGGCGCTTCAGGAGGGTATTAAGCTTATCTCAAATAATTACTCAGGCCAGGTTGTATTAAGTTGGGATCCGAATAAAGAAAATAATATTGCCGGTTATAAAATACACTATGGCAAAACAAGTGGCAAGTATGACTCTATTATTGACGTTGGTAACCTGACAAGTTATACAATTAAAGATCTGAAAATGGATGAGACGTATTACTTTGCAGTGACGGCTTACAACACGAATGGTAGTGAAAGTAGTTATGCTGGAGAGGTAAGTCACAAAGCAACTGTTGCCCTGGCCTTACCGTCACTACCACAGAACCCTGAAGAAAAATATGCACTAGAGAAGGCTGGGCAGGATAATATGCAACTGAATGAAACCCTGCACCAAAATCCCGAGGTAGTATGGCTGCCGCAGGGAGTAGATTTAACAAAACATACCAAGGGCCCTTTTACCGTAAAGATACGAGTGGAAGGGATAGGCAAAGAGAGATATCCTTCAATCGTCCCACGTATTAAATATTATATTGGGACCGGGAACAGTTATGGTTGTTTCGACATGATCAAAGAAGGGGATGGCGTGTGGAGTTTTGATATACCCGATCCGAACTGGTACAGGTGCAGATCGAAAATCCTTCGTTATCATGTCATCGTGTTTGATGATGAGGATAATGCTATTGCAGAAGGTAATTGGCAAAAAGAGCTGATTGACTCGTTTGTACAGGATTATAATTAAAGGTGGTTGATGCCCAGTTCAAAGGTATTGATTCCATAATTGATTCCAGGCTTCATGCTTTAGAAGCACATCTGATTGCATCACAAAAAGACCTTCTTAATAAAGATGTTTGCCATTATTACAGGTACAGCAGGTATGTTAGTGGAAATAACAGTGTCAGGTTAAGACATTGCCCTCATTCTAATCTGATATTATCAAGGTAAATAGTCTGTTTTCTTTCAGGTTGTACCAGGAAGAGGATTACTTGTTGGACATTTGCGAGGTTTATCATCCTGTCTGTTCCGGATGTGTGCAAACTGCTCAGAGGTATGGAAATGTGATTCATGCCAGGACTGAGAATTATGGGATGGTTATATCTGTCACCGTATGATGGGTTCTTTGCATCGTCGATACGGATGGCCAGGCGAAGTGATATATCTTCCTGATTATAAATATCAAATTTGAGTGTGTCGTGTCTTGACCAATCAGAATTAAAGTTGCTCAGCGCGATACCCGGATAGGGAGATGGGTATAGATTCATCTCCAGGGATTTCTGCCCTGACGTAGCGTGCTTGTATGAGAGGGAAAAGATCGTTTTACACTTCCAGGAGAGAGTATCGAGTATTTTTTCTGTCTCGAAATCATAATGAAATGCAGGTTTTCTCTGGCAGCCTGTAATGAGTGAAAGTGCCAGTATTAATAAAATAAATACTCTTGTCTGTTTGATGATAAACATTCTGTCACTCCATAAATTCGAATAATACGACTTCCGGTGGTACGCCAAGCCGGAATGGTATATCTGATGTTCCAATTCCACTTGTAACGTATAATGATTTCTTCTCTTCCCGGTATAGCCCATATTTGTGTTCTGTATCAGGCTTTCTCTTGATAATCTTCCAAATGAATTCCGGTAGAAATATCTGCCCTCCATGGGTGTCACCGGAGAGGACCAGAACATTTTTGTCTTTGTTTATGTTATTGTAAGCGAGGGAAAAGTGAGAAAGTACAATTGCAGGGTTGTCAATAAGCATGTTATTGATAGTTTTTGAGCCGGAATCATAATCGGAATCTCTTCCTATTCCGATAATAGAGATTTTCCCGCCCTCCATTTCTATAACAGATTGAGAATTCCTTAAAAATTTGACCTGATGTTGTGTCGGTGGATGTGCGCTTCCTTCCTCATGGCAAAATCCGCAAGACCTTCTGGGAAAAGAGTAGTCTGAGTCTCCCATTACTGCGTATACGCCAAGAGGTGCGCTTAGGTGCGATAGAAAGTCTATGGCGTTGTCGTAAGCCACCTTATTCCCATTCCACTCAATATAATCTCCCGTTAATAGTATCAGGTCCGGCTTAAGTTCACTCAAGATGTTTAGTGTTTGATCAATAGGTGCAGATAGTTTGCTCCCAATATGAAGGTCACTCAGTTGTACTATTTTCAAGTCTTTAAAGACTGAAGCCATTGCCTTGTTCCTTATCTTAACAGTTTTTAGTCTGACATGGTTTGGTTCGATGAAAAAACCATAAAGAGCAGTTATTATCATGCATATGGATATAATTGCCATAAGAAGTCGTTTTTTTGTTATTATATATATAAGTTTGGTTGGCATATTTAGAGGCGAGAAATCAAAAAAACAAAATATTTACCTTGTTGTAGAGCAGTTTTTCTTTGATATTTTTGTTTCAAATGTTTATATATGTATACGAGAGATTAACTAAATGTAGGATTGCATTCCTGTGGTCTTGAATATTTTACATCAGAGTATATATTCTATACATGTTTAAATCAACCTTGAAGCACAGGTAGTGATTTTAACAGAATCTTAATTAATCTGTATGGAGTGGATAATAATTTATCATCCGGAATGAAAAAAAATATTAATAATAAAGTACCATACTACAGGTACATAGCGTACATATCATTTTGTTTTGTGTTGCTTTTAACTGGTGATAAGGTAACGGCACAAAATCATGGCGCCAGCCTTATTAAAACTTTAAAAAAAGTAAAACCTGCAATTATTGCGGTTGGTACGTATCATCCGCTTTCAAAGCCTCCAGTGAAATTTTTTGGAACAGGTTTTGTTTATAGCACTGATGGTTACGCAATTACGGCGGCGCACGTTATAAACGCGATTTATGAAAAAGATGATATTGATAACTTGAATGTTTTCTTTCCTGCGACAGGAAACTCAAGGAAAATAAGGGCAAAAATTGTGGTAGAAAGCCAAAAGCATGACCTGTCTATTATAAAACTGACAGGTAGTAATTTCAATTATGTAGATCTAGGTGATTCCTCGAAAGTTGAAGACGGTCAGTCAATCGCCCTCTGTGGCTATCCCTATGGTCCTGTATTTGGCTTGTATCCTACCACTCACACCGGAATAATCAGCAACATAAGTCCAATGGCAATTCCGGTACAGAATACATCGTTCTTAACAAACAGGATGATAACGGCGCTAAATGATCCTTATACAATTTTCCAGTTGGATTGTACTGCTTTTCCCGGAAATAGTGGGGGGCCACTGTTTTTGCCTGAAACCGGTGAAGTGATTGGCGTATTAAATAGCGCGTTTGTAAAGATTACAAAAGAAAACAAGCAGGTATCTACCGGCATAAGTTATGCGATTCCCATTAACTATGCAAAAGAGCTTATGGAATCCAGCAAGAAGTGAACAAATGAGTAAGTGGTAACTACAAAAAAGAAGTTGTTGTGCCGGAAATTTGTATTATCATTTTGCGCTTGAGAGGGTACAATGATTTTTCCTGTTACTAGTCAATAATAAAGACTTTAAATCTTGCTTAGTCATAAATTTTTTCGTAACTATGAAACACTCAGAGTTTACAATTGTCAAAATAATATTAGGAGGCATGGTGTATGGGTACTAACCAAAGCAAACCCAGGAGACGCAGGCGTACCGGTAAAACAAAAAGTTGGAAGTTCTGGGCTTTAACTGTTGCAGTTCCAGTCATTGTCGCTATTGGTTTATCTATGGCGGTTTACACTGTATACGTGAAGAAGAAAGGGTCTGAGAAACAAGGCGTGAACCAGGGGCTGCTATATGCGAAATTAAACAGACATGTGAAAGCTATAAAAGAATTTAAGAAGGAGATAGCTAAGAACCCGGACAATGCAAATGTACACTATTACATGGGTATTTCTTACATGAAGTTAAAGGAATATAATCAGGCAAACTACGAATTTAGAGCAGCAATAAGAATCAAGCCTACATTCTTCAATGCAAGTTTACAACTCGCATTGGTGAGTATGACGCAGGCTGTGGAGTCCAGAAAACTTGGTGGCAGGGAGCCATTGGTCTTGGAAAAGCTTCTGGAGGCAGAGGACATATGCAGGGGGATAATTGAGAAAAATCCTGATTTTATCGATGCTTACGCTCTTTTAGGAGAGATCCATTTATCACAGGGGTTATTTGACGATGCCATTATTGATTATAAGCAAGCGTTGAATATTAATGATTCATTCCTGGGGGGTCATATTGCGCTTGCTCGTTTATATATGAACTCAGGTAAGTTCGATAATGCCGAGAAGCAGTGCGAGCACGCTTTGTTAAAGGTTGATCCCGATAATTTCCAAATCCAGATTCTCTTGTCAACGATTTATGAGCGGCAGGGCAAAAATGAAGAGGCCGTTGAATCATTAAAACGTATAATAAAAAAGACACCTGAAAGTGTAGTTGCTCGTGCGCAGTTAGGGCTTCTGTACTTGAAAACTTCAAAATATGATGAAGCCTTTTCTGAGGCACAAAAAGTTGATGAAATGAGTAGTGGGTCGGTGCCTCCGGCAATTTATTTTATAAAAGGTAGTGTACTTCTGCAAAGAAAAGATTACAGGAATGCGATCTCTTTACTGAAAGAAGCTTCTCTGAGGCTGCCTAAGATGGTTGAGCCTCATTACTTTCTGGCTCTTGCTTTGACTGAGGGCGGCCGCGTTGAAGAGGCCAAATCTGAATTTAAAACGGCTATAGATCTTGCGCCTGAGTTCATCCCCGCGAAAATAAGCCTTGCAAGGCTCCTGACGAAAGACGGCTGGCAGGAAGAAACTGTTAGACTGTGTGAAGAAATACTTGAAATCCAGCCTGATAACGTGGATGCCATGCAGATTCTCGGCCTGGCATATATGAGGGAGGAGGACTTCGAAAATGCAGAGGTGCAATTCAATAAGATCGCACGACTGAGACCTTCTATTGGTGATGTCAACATGGCCTATTTGAGCCTTTCATCCGGTCAATTGAGCAAATGTATCCTCCAGTGTGAAGCTATTATAGCGGCAAATCCGGAAGAGGCAAAAGCATATGACATCCTTGGTATCGCACATGTAAGGCGTGGGAATTTTGATAAAGGGGTTGAACTGTTTAAAAAGGCAATTGAAATAGATCCGAGTGCAATTATTACGCATTTGAACCTGGCTCAGGCGTATATAATCACCGGAAAAAGTGAAGAGGCAGTATTGGCCCTTGAGAAAACAATCTCGTTAAATCCTGATAATTTGGATGCAAGAGTCATATTAGCGAATCTTTATGAAAAAAGAGGTGAAATAGATGAAGCCATCAAACTCCTTGAACGGGTACTGGAAAAGAGCCCTGATTATCTTCCAGGTTATGCGCTTGCCGGTTTATATTTGTTGCAGGGTGAGACAGACAAGTCTATCGATTTATACAGAAAAGCGATTAGGCTTGACCCGACAAATACTCTTTTGCAAATCAGCATGGCTCTATCATATCAACAAAAAGAGGAATATTCAGCGGCTATTCCATACTGTCAGAAAGCAATTGATCTTAAACAGGATTTACCGTCCTACAAAATAATTCTGTCAAATATTTACGCGGCAAATGGAAATTTTGATGAGGCGAAGAAGCTGATAGAATCAATCACAACACTCAGTAGTGGTCATAAACGTGTATACCTGGATCTGTTAGATCTGTGCTTTTACGATAAGAAGAAAAGTAAGAAAATTGCATTCCTGCTCAATAAAGCTATTTATGCAAGGCAAAAAGGGTCTTTTGATATAGCAATTAGTGAATGCAAAAAAGCTGTAGACATTTTTCCTGAAAATATTGTTGCCAAGGTGATCCTTGCAAATATTTATATCTCCGCAAAACAGAACGAGGATGCGATAAAGATTTATACTGAGATCATAAAGGATAAACCGGAGATTGCTTCATCTTATTATGATCTCGGCAAGGCGTATCTCATGGCAAACAAACAGGATGAAGCAATCTCTATGTACAAGAACGTGTTAGATGTAGATAGTAAATCAGTGCCGGCCCGCCTGGCCATTGCAGAATTGCTTTTGAGGAAGGGATCAATAGAAGAGGCTACAAAGATGGTAGGTGAAGTTATTGAACTGGATTCGGAAAACATAATGGCTCATAACTTATTGGGAGAATTAAACCTTGCCGTTACAGAGTACGAAAAGGCAGAAGCAGAATTCTCAAAGATGATAGAGCTTAAGAGTGATACATTTGAGGGCCATTTTAATATAGCAAGGATTAAATTCGCCCAGGGTGAATATGATGAATGTATTGAACATTGTAATATAGCTTTGCAAACTAAGGCTACAGATGTCCGCGTGCACAACATTTTAGGAATGGCGTTTTTGAAAAAGGGTAAGCTGGATAACGCCGTGGCAGTGTTTAACAAGATACTCAGTATAAACTCGGATTTTGTTCCGGCATACCTTAATCTTGCCAATATCAACATGACCGCCGGAAAACCGGATATTGCTTTACTTCTCTATAAAGCGGCCTTAAAGGTTAATCCTGATGCTGTCGAGGCTCGTTTTGGACTGGGAGGCTCACTTGCTTCAATGGGAAAACATGCTGAGGCAATAAGTGAGTTTGAAACAATCATTAAAAGTTATCCTGATAACATAAATACATTTAATTCCATGGCAAGAAGCTATGTGGCCCTGAATGAGTTAGACAAGGCTCAGGACTCGGTTATGAATGCCCTGAGCATAAAGCCGGAGAATCCGATTGCTCGTTCTCTGCTTGCCATGATTTATGTGGAAAAAGAATCCATACCTGATGCAATAAAACAATTGAATCGTGTGTTGGAAGGCCACCCTGAGTTTGCTGGTGCGTATAAACTTGGAATGCTGTACCTTGATAGTAGTGATTATGACAATTCACTGTCAGTATGCAGGCAGGGGCTTGAGCATTTTCCGGAAAATATATTGCTCTGGTGCAATATGGCTGTTGCGTATCTGTTGAAGGAAGATTATGGAAGTGCAAAAGAGACTTGCAGAAAAACGTTGAATTTTCAACCGGATGGTATTCTGCCAAATCTGTGTCTGGTAAATACACTTCTGGCTGCGGGTGAGTATGATAGTGCAAAGCGGCACCTAAAGGGTATGGTGAAGCTTGGAGAGGTTCAAAAAGCCGACTATCAGGAGTTGATTGACTTCTGCGCTCAGAATAAAGATCTCGCTGTCAGCATTTCACAACACCTGAGTCGTGCCATAGTATTTACTGAGAGTAGATGGTTCCAACGTGCCTTGAGAGAGTATAAATCGATAGCCAGGTTGGCCCCTTTCAAGAAGTTTGCATACAGTGTTCAGATAGATATCCTGACTTTAACTAAGCAGGATGATGAGGCTATAGAAATCTGCAAGAAGGTCATAAAGCTGCAACCGAAATTTACTGACGTCTATATTAAACTTGCGGGTATCTATAACCGTAGCGGACAAAAAGATGATGCGATGGCACAGTACAGAAAAGTCATAAGTATTGATCCTGAAAATGTCATTGCGCATCTGAACCTGGGTATGCTGTTGGAGTCTAAGGATTTACTCGATGAGGCTATTGAATCATATAAAAAGGTTATTCAATTGGATGAATCATCAGTTGCAGCATGCAATAATCTTGCATGGCTATATGCATCAAGGATGCAAGGAAAATTAGAAGACGCTTTGAAGTTAGCCGAAAAGGCAAAGGGAATTGCACCGAATAATCCTGCAGTGGCTGATACTCTTGGCTGGATATATTATCTGAATGGCTTGTATGATAAGGCCGCTGCGGAATTGGAAACGGCAGTAAGCGGTTCAACGTGGAATCCGACAATTCGCTATCACCTGGGAATGGTGTATTATAAGCAAGGACTGCAAAGAAAAGCGTTGGCTGAGATGGAACGCGCACTCAAGGTAGACAGTACATTTCCAGAAGCCGATGAAGCACGAGAAATAATAGAGAAAATAATAGTGAACAGGATTAATGGCGCATAGGGTATGCGGATGAGTGAATATTGGACCTGAATTGAGCGATTCAAGTAGCCGCATCCTTAAGATTGCGTGACTTAAGTGAAATTCATATGAGCCCATCGGATGAGAGCGAACGCCCGCCCAGGCGGGCGGATACTACAGTATAGGAAGTAAAATCGTTCAATTTAGGTTGAAGCGAAAAACACATAAATAGTTCGTAAGTTTAAACTGGTTTCAACGAGAACCCAATTGCATGGTTCTTTATGCAGCCTTCTTAAGAATTTCTGCTTTTGTATATTCTTCAAATTCTTTCAGGAGTATAGGTCTTCCTGTTTTTATGTAGTGCTTTAAGCTCCCTTTGAGAAAACGCAAAATAATACTTTTCGTAATTTGCACGTTGTATGCATTGAAAGTAAGATTGCATATGCACTTGCCCCTTCCTTTGATTTACTTCCTCCTGATATTTTGCGTTTGAGAACTCCTGTGCGTATCAGGTATTCTGCAAAATTGTTATGGCAAGGAACTTCCGGATGAGATACGAATGTCAGCGTTCTAGGTTGTTGCCTCCTTACTTTGTCTATTACCCCCCTGCAGCACATTGTCTGGATTGGGCCATTTCAATAACTCTTCCATACGGGTTTCTAATCTGATAAAACGCCGGTAAGATTTTTCTTCTCCAAACTCCTTGCGCAATGCCTGTAAACGTTCTCCATCCTTTATTATTCTTCGAAACTTTGCGTAAAATGCCGCTATATCCTTTAGCCCTGGAAATAACTTATAGAATTTCCGTATCTCCCTTAGTAAATGTGCCATACAGTTCTGCTGTTCGCTTATTATAGACAAGTACGCCCCCACCCGAATACAACGTCATAAGGTGTTTGTAGTGGCGATAAATAAACATTTATTTTTTCTAACGTTAACAGTTGACATTGATATTTTTTTTGTTATACTGCGATCTTTCAGTCTCATAAGAGACGGTTATAAGAGCGTTGAGTGGCATGGAGCCTCTCAAATTAATTTACTTTTTTGAGGACAACGAAAACTTAAAAAAAATAATTTTTCAAACGACAAAGGCTAACTCCGGGTGATCGGGGGGCGCAAAGTAGAGGATCTTTATCGCTTACGACTGCTATAGAACTGTGTGGAAAGGGAAAATTCCTGAACCGTTCAATTGTATAGCTTCGGAAAAAGACAGCCCTACTGCCAAAAGTGTTTTGTGTAGATACTTTTGACAGTAGGGCTTTTTTTTAATGCATAGGAAATTGAATGTTGATAACACTTCGACAGAGTTTGCACTGAGCGTGTGAACGTGCTCAGTGTGACGTCATCCTGAGCGGAGTCGAAGGATAGGTCTTTGTCGCGATAGCGACCTAACACGGTATATAAGGAGGAGGTTATGAAAAAGGAAAGTAAAAGCACAAGGCGCGCCATTATCTGCCGTAAGCTTAGCGCGATAACAAAAAATTGAAGATTATAATAATGTAAATTTTACATATTTTAAACAATGTGAAGAGGAGAGGATAAATGAAAAGGACACTATTTTTAAATAACAGATTTACTAAGCTGTTTCTGGTACTTGTTGTGTCAATGTTATTTTGCACGACGGCAAAGGCTGGTTCTATTACTGGAGTAATGTCAGTATTTGATTCGTCATGGACAGAGTTTCAGCTTGATAATAATCCTGTGACAGGAAGTTCCGGGAAAGAAGACTATGTGGGCGCTGGTGACAAGGTTGGTCCTGGTTGGGGAGGACAGGCGTTCGATGCTGAATATCTATTTTATAAGAGGACAGGGAACACTCTTTCAATAGGACTCCAAACCGGTTTTAACATTACCGGTAAGCTTGCCGGGGGCGATGGCGCTGATGTTACAGCATTAACTGATGGTCCCGTAAAAACAGGTGGTATCAATTATTATGCTGGCGACCTGGCATTATCATTTACTGACCCGTCTCCAGTTCCTGGTGAAGTAGACTCCGGCGCTTATGAGTTTGCGGTAGATTTTGGATTGTATACTGAAGATTATTCAGGTGGCAATCATGGCGACAAGGTTGGAGGCAATACCGAAACAGGCGGTGGTGGATTAGGCAGCGGAATAGATGGTGCCGGTTTGTACAGTGTTACAAGTTGGAATAATGATATGGTTGGATCTTTTTCCGGTTCAGATCCTTTTGCTATGAAGACGGGAACTCTCTTAGGAGATCTATCTACTAACTCTTGGGATAAAGAAACTATTGGTTCAGATACTAGTTTTGCGCGAATAGTTTCTTTTGATCTTGCCGATCTTGGTCTGAGCATAGGTGCAGGAGATGGATTCGCTTTTTTTGCACATTGGACTATGTCATGTGGTAATGATGAAATTAATGGTGGTGCTGCAATTGGTGCTGCTGGGGATGATAGTGCTGCTGTTCCTGAGCCGGGGACCGTGATTATGCTCGGAATCGGACTGGTAGGATTGGGTGTAGTAGCGGCAAGACGGAGACGGCTTAGGGCGGTGTCTGTCTCCGGCCAACGGTATGGAGGTAATGGGCTATAACATTACGGGCTTGCCTGTCAGCTTTTTAAGGAAGAGATACCGGCAATTAAGGCCGATAGTGGACTATGGTATTTCAATTATTGCTTTGTTAATTAATCTATACAGTAAACCATCAGTTATGCTGATGTGACTAAATAAGGTTATGCCGAGCGATGAGAGAAAACGGTTACTCGCGCAAATGAAAGATGCGTACTATTGGATTATTGGTTGACGACACTCCTCTCTTTCGAGAGGAATCCAATACTGGGATCCTCTCGAAAGAGAGGAGCATATTTTTGTTTTCACTTGCCTGGACCACGTCGAACCGGCAAGGAAACCAAAAAGCAGAGTCTTTTTTCAGGCTCAGGCATTGAAAAGAATAAAATGGTTAGAAAATAATTAAACTTAATACCCCCTTTTAGGAGGTTTCCTCAAGCCCCCGGCTATGCCGGTGGTCGTTGACTGCCTTTCCTGTATTACTTGCAGTAGCCATAATGATAAAAACAACCTCATCATGGGAATTGCTCATATGATTTGCATTAACGCCAGGCACAGAGGTCGCAGAGCAGATTAGGAAACTTACTGTAATTTTACATTTGAGGGATTACCATGCTACGCCTTCATGCCCATTATAAAACACTCCTTTGACGTCACCACGACACTCACCTTGCAACCAAACCCATACTTCTGGTGCGCGTTGTCAGCTCGCCCGTTTCAATTTTCATCTCTTAATTTTCTCTTAAGTAATTAGATAATAATTGCAATAAAAGAGACAACCATAAGCTCATCAGGAATGCAGAAAAACAACAAAACAATTTTTAAAAACCATGAAAATGTACTAATCTGTACTAATGTTATACAATCTGTCCAAATATAATGTAGCAGGATTTGTTTTATATTGTTATGGCGTCGTACCTCCTGTCCTTATAAGTGTTAATTGGGCAGGCGGTTATAAGTATATTTGTTTTATCTCTGCAATTGGTATTATTTTTGTGATACAACGATACCTGACAAAGGCAGTGAACCAATCGCCCCGCGGATTTAGAAAGATGGTGTTATTGGGCTGAGAGGCGAAGCAAAATTAGAGTGTGGCAGGTATAGTCTGGGTGAATATATTTTCCTGCTAAAGAATATTCAAAACAAGCAGGAATAAATGAATGACTAAATGCCGTTTATTAGAAAGTGCAGATACGCAGTTTTAAATGGAGGTGAAAATGATAAAATTATTATATTTTCGGAAGAAAATTTTATTTTTATTTATTTTAGTTGTTGGTTTCACAGCGATAAGTAAACCAGGTTTGGCTTATGTAATTCATGATGATGGATGGGATGGCCCTGGTCAGAACAGTTGGTCAATGAGCTATTATTTTGGTACAATGACACCTGATCTTGCGCCGGTAGATGTAAAATCAACTTTAGTTTCAGCCCTTTCAGTCTGGTCCAGTGTTGTTGATATAACCTTTACTGAAACCATATCTGCGAATCAGAATAATGCTATTGATTTCAGTTTTGTGACAGGAAATCATGGAGATGGCTATCCTCTTAACCCTGGTGGGGCACTTGCACATGGTTTTTTTCCCGCCCCTCCTAATCCTGAAACAATAGGAGGGGATGTTCATTTTAATGACAACTATCTCTGGGAAATAGGAAATAGCCTGGGAGGCTCTGCCTTTGATCTTAAATGGGTTGCGGTCCATGAAATAGGCCATGCATTGGGATTAAATCATTCACTGAATGGTTCAGCAGTAATGTTTCCTACTGTGTCAAGCTCTACAGTTTTTAGTTCTTTACATGCGGATGATATAGCAGGTATACAATCTATTTATGCAACTGCAACTGCATCAGCAGCTGTTCCTGAACCGGGTACTATCGTGCTGTTTGGCATTGGTATCTTCTTGGTGTTTGGCTACGGCTGCCGACGAAGAAAACTATCAACTAAGTAATGCTTAGTTTTGATAATGCTGAAAATTTTTACTAACTTACACAAAAAAACGTCATAACATAGCGTATGAAATATTATATGAGCTACACCGTTTTAATATTACCTCTAATTATAATATTGAACGTAGCAACTGTTAATGCAATGTGGGTAAAGCTGTCCGATGAAGAATTAACTAAACAGTCAGATGTAATTATTACTGCCGAACTGATTGGTGAGGTACCAATTATGATAAATCATGATAAAATTGTTATAGGTGTCCTGAAAGTAGAAGATGTGCTAAAAGGTGATAGAGACCAAACAGCTCTTCTTCTGGCATTACCATCCTCAAAAGGAGTATACATGAGTGAGGATATCTTTTACAAAAAAGGACAGAAGGGTCTTTGGTTTCTGCGTGAGCGAAAGGCTAAAGGAGAAGAAGGCATTTATCTGGCAGATCATCCACAAAGATTCTTATCGGCTGAACATGCAGCTGATAAGATAAGGGCGATAAAAAAGAGTATAAAGAATAATTAATGATAACACCGTAGTCAGAGCTTAACTGCTTTTTGATAAGTATCAATAAGTATCAACTTTTAAACTGGTACTGGATAGTAGATGGTCTTAGGGATGTCGGATATAGGGTTCATCTCGCAACCCATCTGCCATTAAGCAGTATTAAAACAAACCGATGATACATGGGGTTCGTTCTGGCTGGTTCACTACGTCTTGGAATATTTTCTGAGGGACATATTTATCCAAAGGAGACAAGTCCAATAAGAGATTTATTGTGAAAGCGATTGATGCTGGCTAGTTGCGACAAAGGCATTCGGTAGTAAACTGGTAAGAGTGTGTTACTATTGATAAATACCTTCTAAATAGTGCTGTAATCGGTGGGAAAGAGGGTTTTTGGGGGTGTTTCTAAATTGTCGTAAGTCATTGTGAGAGAAAGAGCTGGGGTACCAGGATTCGAACCCGGACAAATTGAACCAGAATCAATTGTGCTACCATTACACAATACCCCATTGATTTTGTTATTTTATTTCATATTTTGCGAATATCAACAAAAAAATTTTCACTCTCAGGCGGATAGTTCAGGTCTTGAAGGTTTTTTCCCTATATGAACTGTAACTATGCCCAATGTCCTGGTAAAAAATTGTACATCTTCCAGGCCGCATAGTTCCATCTTTTTCTTTAAACTTAATCTATCCGGGAAAGCTAATACTGATTGTGGCAGATATGAATATGCATCAACCTTGCTTTTGGCTATTAACCTCCCTATCATTGGTAATATTCTGGTAAAATAAAAAAAGTATACTCTTTTAAAAAGAAAATTTGTCGGTTGGGAAAATTCCAGTATGACAACCTTGCCATTCGGCCAGACTACCCTTCTCATCTCTTTTATTCCTTCTTCCAGGTTCGAGACGTTTCTTATACCAAAAGCAACAGTAGAAATCTCAAAGGCGTTGTCACGGAAGGGAAGTTGCAGTGTATCGGCTTCTACGAGTTTGATCTTGTCTTCCAAATGCCTCTTTTTAATTTTCGGTAATCCGTATTTCAGCATGTCGTGGCAATAGTCACTTCCGACTACCAGCCCATTTCCATTTAATAATTTTGAATATGAGATGGCAAGGTCTCCAGTGCCGGTACAAACATCCAATACTTTAGTGTCCGGTTTTATGCCACTTACTTTTGTCGCAAATTTCCGCCATGACTTGTCGAAGTTGAGGCTCAATATCGCATTCAGGAGATCGTATACTCCCACTATAGAGCCAAACATGCTTTTTATGTTTTCAGCTCTCTTTTTTAAGAGTTCTTCCTGTTGTATTCTACTTTCAGTATTCATTAACAATTTGGCAGGTGTAGGGTGTGTAATGCCCACCGACCCTTTTGCAACACTTTAGTTCATTTTTAACTCTGTCTCAGAAAGTATTTCATTCATACTTCCGCTACGATACCCTTCTAAATCCAGCGTAACATAAGTAAAGCCGATTTCTTTAAACTTAGCGGCTAATTCTTCTCTTGCAGGTGAACTGGTGAGAATATGTATGTCTTCAGGCAAAACCTCAATTCTCGCAATTGTTTCATGGTGCCTTACTCTAAATTGTATCATTCCTAAATCCCTCAAATATTTTTCCGCATCTGAAACCATACTGAGCTTCTCTTCCGTGATAGACTGTCCGTACGGAAACCTGGAAGACAAACAGGCATACGCGGGTTTATTCCAGTTAGGAAGATTTAACATTTTTGAGACTTCGCGCACACCCTTTTTGGCCAACCCGGCCTCCTTTAAAGGGCTCCTGACATTCAGTTCTTTGGAAGCCTGTAATCCCGGACGGAATTCTTGCGTGTCGTCCAAATTCGCACCGTCTGCAACATTCAGGAAACCCTGTTCTTTTGCTATATCTTTAAGCTTTCCAAATAGTTCAGTCTTGCAAAAATAGCATCTTTCAGGAGGATTATTTGCGAATCCTTCTATAGCCAGTTCACTGGTGTCTATTACCAGATGTTTGATGCCGATCTCCCTGGCAAGCTTTTGTGCCTCCTTAAACTCAAAATCCGGATATGTTTCCGACCTTGCCGTAACCGCCATAGATTTGTCTTTAAGAGTGTCGTAGCATACTTTAGCAACAAGTGTGCTGTCTACACCACCAGAAAATGCGACTACTACACTTTCCAGTTCACTGACAATCGCTTTTAATTTAGATAGTCTATCTTCTGCGTTCAAAATATATCCTTGTTAAAATTCGTAATTTCACCCTCAAATTGTATACCCTATACGGCATCCAAAGTAACGAGATGGAAGTTAATTTTCAATAAAAGATGTTAACACACACACATGATGAATGCAAATCTCGTTTTAGGACTTTTGATGGAGAGTTTAGTGGAAACATAAAGCGGAATACGTATTCTTTTGAGGACAATTTTCTGCAGATTAATAATTTGTTATATTTTGTCGAATACCGTCTTGTTTCGTAACGTGTTTAATTCACGTTAGGCCCAAACACTCTTATCAGAAATGATACTCAAGCAGGCATCTACAACATTGGAATCGTAAAGAATACCTCTGTTGTTAAATATTTCTTCTTGTGCCTTTTCAATACCGAGAGCCGGGCGATAGGGTCTATGTGGTACTATCGCATCCACAACATCGGCTACGCTCATGATTCTGGCTTCAATGAGAATGCTTTCACTATTTAAACCTGATGGGTATCCGGAACCATCCATTCTTTCATGATGCTGAAGTACGAATTCTGCAATAGGCCATTGAAATTCAATCGTCTTTAATATGTCATAGCCGGCCTGTGGATGTGTCTTTATCATATCGAATTCCAGTTCCGTTAATTTGCCACACTTACTGAGTCTTTCTGTAGGCACTTGCATCTTTCCAATGTCATGGATGGTACCTGCCAGATGAATACTGTCAATTTGTTCGCTGGGTATACCCATCTTTTCTGCAATAGCCCTGGCAAGATTAGCAACCTGTCGCTGATGACCTGCGGTGTAGGGATCTCTCATTTCTACTGTCATTGCCATGGCATGGATGGTCTCTTTAATATTTGTCTTTATTTTGTATGTGCTCCTCTTGAGCTCGCTATAAAGAGATTCACTTAGTTTTACGTTTCTAAGGATGTTACCATAAGATTCTACGGCACTTACAACAGTATCCATGAGCTGCTCAGGGTCCCCTTTTTGTACATAAGCGTGTGGCCTGAATTGTCTCCTTAAGTCTCTTCTTTCTTCTTGCCTGACAGTTGCCCCTGTGTGGAAAATTATAGGTACATATGGGTTAATTGACTTGATTTTTTTAAATACCTGTCGTCCTGTCAGGTCTGGCATATTAATGTCTAAAACCACCGCGTGGATATTATTATTGAATTTATCGATTGCTTCCTGACCTGTTGAAAATGCTACTACCTGGTAACCTTCTTCTTCTAATATGAGTATGGTTGTTGTGAGGACAGAAGCATCATCGTCTATAACCATTACTTTTTCTTGTTCGTATGAGTTGGCTTCCGTATCGTTTTCCATAATTATGTTCTTTTAAACAATCTTCTATTTTCTTTCTATGACTTTAATTGTTAATTGTAATAGCGATACTAAATCAACTGGTTTTGTTATATGTGCAAAGGCCCCTCGTGATACGGCCTGTTTTGTGAAATCTTCAATGTCTTGTCCTGTCATTAAAACCACTTTCGTCTTAGGGTAAATTTTCCTGATCTCTTCAAGTGTTTGGAAGCCATCTATTCCGGGCATCAGGATGTCTATAAACATAATATCAAAATGCGTGTTTTTGGCTATTTCTATTGCCATATATCCGTTTGCAGCAACATAAACTTTGTATCCCCTATCTTCCAGTATCTCTTGTAGCGTGTCGCGAATAACAGATTCATCATCAACTACAAGAATGGTAGTCTTTGTGAGATCCTCCTTTAAAGTTTTCAAGATTAAATCCAGGTCAAGCGGTTTGTAAAGAATTGCCCGCGTCTCCAGTTCGGCCGCTTCATTCAAAGTATCTTCAGCAAGATAAGCAGTCATGAAAAATATAATGGTATCCGGACTGATTTTCTTAATTTCTTTAAAGGTTTCAATGCCATTAATACCCGGCATTTTCATATCTAAGAATGCAATTTTAAAATTCGTATTTTTGGCAGCTGCTATTCCTTGATAGCCATTTTCAGCAACAATAACATTATAACCTTCGTCCTCCAGGATTCCTGCCAGGGTAATTCTGATACCCGGTTCATCATCAACGATTAATATGTTAAACTGATCCTGCATCTTTGTCCTCTAATGGCAACCTGATAAACATTTTTGTTCCGATGCCTTCCTGACTTTTCACTTTGATAGCTCCGTTATGTTTTTGCATAATTCCATGGCATACTGCCAGGCCAATCCCTGTTCCTCTTGGTTTTGTTGTAAACAGTGGGTCGAATATTTTCTTGACCTCTTTTTCAGGGATGCCGCATCCTGAATCGCTTATTTCAATTTCCATAAAACTCTCAGATACCCTTGAGCTGATTTTTAATTCTCCTCCATCCACCATCGCCTGACAGGCATTTTCAACCAAGTTTATAAGCACCTGGTCTATTTGATTTGCGTCTATCATTATCATGGGCAAGTTTGGTTGCAGGATTTTAGTGAGTTTTATGTTTTTTGCGATCACTACTCTCGATAGTGCCTCATTAACAACTACATTAATATCTGAACTAAACCTGGTGGGTTTAGAGACACGCGTGAATCCTAAAAGGTCATTTATAATTTTGGAGCATCTATCAATCTCATTGTCCATTATGTCAAGAAATTGTATGGTCTTTCCATCAATGTCCGGCATTGCTTTCCTGGATAATTTTCTTTTCAAAAGGAAAACAGCATTCTTTATGGCGCTCAGTGGATTCCTTAATTCATGACTTACTCCGGAAGCCAATGTGCCTACAGCAGCTAATTTTTCGGTTCTCACCAGTTGTTCTTGCGCCTCATTCAATTGCTCATTCTTCTGGACCAACTCATTATTAATTAATGATAGTTCCCTGTTTACGTTCTTAAGCTCATCCATAACGCCTTCTTTTTCATCAATCAGTTGCTTTAAATTTTTTGTCATCTGATTAAATTGAGATGCAAGTAGCCCTATTTCATCTTTTGAATTTATTTCAACTTTCTGGCTCAGATCCCCGGATGCTACCTTATCCGTTATTTTTACAAGGAGTTTTACAGGTTTTACAACACCGCTTGCTATGAAATACGAAACACATATGCCGACCAATACAATAATAAATCCCAATGGAATACTTCTTGTCCACAAGATCACTTGCATCTTTTTATTAATCCGTTCCGGTGTTAAGCCAATCTGAATAATTCCCAGGAGTTTCTCTTCGTTTTGATCAGAATCCTCCTCTAAACCAAAAAAATGTGCAGCAAATTCTTCTTCTGCTATCGTTCGTTTTTCATGAATTGGTACAACAAAATTATAAAATTGTTCACCATTGTCTGTCGTGAAAACATTGAAAACAGGAGTTGTAATGCCCTCGATATTTTTGTGTACAGGTATTTTGTCGATTTCAGTCTTTATCCATTTTTCTTTTTCTTCGAGCAGAATGTTATCCTGAGTAAGCAATACGCGCCAATATGCCAATTCTCGTTCTATGTCTAGATTGCGTAACCTTGTGATCGGTTCCTCGAAAAATGCCTTTTGCGCAACGGTCATGGAGTCTTTAACCTCTCCATCTTGTGCCAGTTGAGCTATTAATGAATAACCGCGTTTCTTTAACTCTTCTTCAAGTTGACTCCTTGTTTGAGTGGAAAAAAACCAGCTGCTGGCCAGGCCAATAGTTGCAATTAGCAAACTTGTGAAAAAAATGAATTTGAATCTTATTCCAATCTTAATCATTTAATTTTCTAATATTTGTATACTTACGGATAAAAATTTATCTTTAAGTCTTCCTGTACCACTTTTAATTCTAATCCAAGTATTTTCGCAGTGTCGGTGTTTACTGATAATTCAAGGTGATCCGGATAGACTATACCAAGTGAGCCGGGCGTTGGCAGTTTTAATATTTTTCCGACTAATCTCGCTGCTTGTATTCCAACGTCTTTATGAGCTGAAGATACGGAAGCCAGGGCGCCTGCCTTCACAAAAACATCTGATGTGCATAGTAAAGGAATTCTGTTTTCAAGTGTCGTTGTTTTTATTAAACCAAAAGATTGTTTTGTTACTACTGTACTATCAGGCAATAACCACAATGCATCAATTTTGTCAATCAGTTTTTCCATAGCGGCGGATACTTCTTTTGAAGAACTAATTTCATATTTAACCAAATTCATGCCGACATTCCTTATCTTATTCTCAGCGATTGCGACAATGTTTCCTGTTTTAGAAGGGTCATAAATTACTCCTAAATTCTTAAACGATCCTAAGATGGATTGAAATCCCTTTAGTTGGTCTTCTATAGCAATTTCAGTGGATATGCCGGTTATGTTAGGCTCGGTAAGCTGAAATCTTGCATGATTGATTACCATGCAAAACATTATAGGTATCTCATCAATTTCTTCCTTTAATACGGTTGCCGCCAATACTCCTATTGCCAAAACAATATCCGGCTTTTCATTCTTGATCTTACGTACTATCTTTTGCCCGAGCTTCATCTTGCCATCCAGGTCGTAAATTGATTTTATAGTAATATTATTTTTTAAACATTCGTCCTGGAATCCTTTTACAACCTGGTTGTATGCAGAGAGGTCCTGGCTCTTGATCACTATTGCAGTTTCTTCGGCATGAGCACACCAGGCGCTTAGCAGAAATGTGCAGAGGGCAATAATGAAAACAGTATATTTGCGGTTTTTATTAATCATTAATCAAAACTCGAAACGTAACTCAATTATAAATGATCTACCCTGCTGAGGATAATCTGTAGAGACTGTATTTTTTGGAGCAGGATCGTCATAGCTTTTGTCAAAAAGATTAAACACTGATCCTCTCACCTCAAAATTGTCTATGAAATTTTTTCCAATAAGTGTCATATTTACCAGCGCTTGCGCAGGGATATCCCGTCTGGTATCACCATCTTCTCTTGGCCTGGAACCACTGATAAAGGTATTCACGTTAGCGTTGGCATATTTCCAGAACCCGGCGTTTAGACCGATGTTCCCGTTATGCACGGGGACATCAGGTAAACGGTTCCTATTCCTTGTGTCTTCGGCATCCTGATAGGTATAATTTGCAAAAACGTAATTGTCGTTACCGAAATCTGCCTTCAATTCCGCCTCAACACCTTGTATCCTGGCACCACCGCTGTTTTGAAACTTATTAGGGTTTCCTGTGTCTATGATAATCTTGTCTCGTATTCGGTTATAAAAGTAATTCATGCTGGCCCTTATGTGACTGGTAAAGTTATAACCCAGACCAGCCTCAAACGTATTAATCTTCTCTGGGCCAAGACTTGGGTTGCCAACCTTGACTCCATTATTCGTAAGGAACATCTCCTGGAAACTGGGAGCCTTAAAGGCAGTCGCAAACAACAGCTTCAGATGCGCATCCTCTATAAATCGCCATATAAGCCCGACCCTTGGATTGGTTGTACCTTCAAACCGGGTAAACCGGTCATGTCTTACGCTAACTGTTAAATCAATATCTTTTGTAATATTCCACTCATCCTGTAGATAAAACGCGTATATGTGCCTTGTCACCCTTCTTGTGAATGGAAGGTCACCGCTGAAATCTGTAACTAACGGTAGCGGGGCGAATGTCACAGGATTAAAATTTGTTTCATAATGTATATCACCCTGGTGAATCCACTCGTACTGAAGACCGAATGTCAGCTCATTTCCTTCAAATACGTTATAGTTAACCTGATTATCAAAACCGATAGTTTTTTGCTTGAACCGTAATTGCCCTTTCATGCCGTCAGGATGGAGACGGCCATTACGGTCTACAAATCCGTCAGGCCTCTGTTCAAAGAAAGGATCGTAGTTGTACTGGTCGTAATACACTTTGGGTGTTATATTCAGCCTTTCCCCGATCTGTAGCTTATAAGTTAGTTCAGAGAATATGTAGGTGTCCTTCAGTCTTGTTTCATCATTAAGGGCGTAGTTTACACCTATATAATCCTCTCTCCTTTTCTTCATATATTTCCCGTTAAATTCGAGGTTTTTATATGATAGTTTCAGATTCAAGTCTGTTTTTTCCTTTTCATTTTGAGATCTTCCGGGGCTTTTTGAGGATGAATCCGGGAAGAGAATATCCTGCTCGATTTTTTTACTGAACCCTTCCGTATCGAAATAATCAAGGAATCCTGAAATCTTCAGGTCGCCTAATTTCCTGCCGAACAGCAGGTTATAGTTTTGGGTATCAAAGGAGCCTCCGCTTGTGGTCACTTGAAAGCCGTCTATATCCTCTGTGTCCTTCGTAATAATGTTGACGACAGCGAGGAAGGCGTTTTGGCCATACAAGGCAGAACCCGGTCCTCTAATAACCTCAATCTTCCTTATGTTTTCAACCGGAAGATCGTTGAAATTCCACATAGCGCCGCCTCTCCAGGCATCATTGATAGAATGTCCGTCTATCAAGACCTTTATCTTTTGTGAGGCGTCATCCAGCACACCTCTTACGGCAATCTCTCTTTCACCGGTTTCGTCCATAGAGATATAGAAACCGGGTACTATTTTCAATACGTCCATTAATGTCCTGAATCCCATCTGTTTTATCTGTTTGGCAGTTATTACAGTCATTATGGCTGGTGATTTTAGAACAGTTTGAGGTCTCTTCAAGGCACTGATAACGATCTCTTCCTCCGTAAAAATTGCGAACATATCTTCAATTCCTGGTTTTTTGTCTTGCCCAAATAAGTGCGTCGAATACAACAACAAAAAGAATGACAAAAAGAACGCTCTAACGTTGAATTTGATCTTCATTTTTTCTTAAAACCTCATTGCCAAATAGTGCCTTTCTACAAAGAAACACACTTTCCTGGACAAAGAATTTTTCAATATTTGAATTGTAATTCAATCCGAAACGATCTTCCTTGTTGAGGGTAATCTGTAGAGACAGTATCCATCGGGGCTGGATCATCATAACTTTTGTCAAAAAGATTGTATACTGATCCTTTGATTTCCAAATTATCTATGAAGTTCTTTCCAATAAGCGTAAAATTTGAGAGCGCATAAGATGGCAATTTCCGTCTTGTATCACCATCTTCTCTTGTCCTTGACCCGCTGACAAAGGTATTGAGGTTGGCATTGGCATATTTCCAGAACCCTACATTCACGCCAAAATTTGCTTTATGCACAGGGACAAAAGCCAGGCGCTCTCTATTGCTTGTCTCTTCAGCATTCTGGAATGTATAATTCGCATAGGCGTAATTATCATTTCCCCAATCTGCCTTTAATTCCGCTTCAATACCCTTTATCCTTGCTCCTCCCAGGTTTTGATTCTGTGACGGTGTTTGTGAGTCTTTTTGTATCCTGTCCCTTATCCTGTTGAAGAAATAATTGACATTTCCCCTTACATGCTCAGTAAAATTGTATCCCAGGCCGACCTCAAATGTATTAATTTTTTCCGGATCGAGGTTGGGGTTTCCAACAGAGGCAGGATTATTTACAAAGAACATTTCGTCAAAATTTGGCGCTCTGAAGGCGGTTGCGTAGAGGAGCTTCAAGTGCGCGTCTTCCATAAAACGCCAAATCAATCCAAAGCGTGGATTGGTTGTGCCTTGAAACCGTGTGAACCGGTCATGCCTAACGCCAACTGTTAAATCGATATCTTCGGTAATGTTCCACTCATCCTGCAGATAAACAGCATATATGTGTCTTGTCGCCCTTCTGGTAAAGGGTAGATCATTAGAGAAATCAGCAAACGAGGGAAGGGGGTCGTTCGTTAATGGGTGAAAATTTGTTCCGTAATGTATGTCACCCTGGTGAACATACTCGTATTGGAGGCCCAGCGTCAACTCGTTTCCATCAAAAACATTATAATCCAGTTGGTTTTCAAAACCAAACGTCCTGTATTTGATTCGAGTAATGGCCTTTATCCCGTCAGGATATGTTCCGGATGAAAACCCCTCCGGGCGCGACTCAAGCGAGGCATCACTGTTATATTGATCGTAATATACCTTTGGTGTTATATTCAATTTTTCACTCAGCCGTAAGTTATAAATAAATTCACTGAATATGTACGTGTCATTCCACTCCGTGTCATCACTAAGGGCATCATCAAAGCCTATATAACCTTCTCTTCTCTTCTTTAAATATTTTCCATTGATTTCCAGATTCTTATACGATAGTTTTAAACTCAGATCTGTCTTTTCCTTGCGGTTTTGAGATCTTCCGGGAGTCAGTGAGGCGGCATCTGTGAAAATAATATCCTGTTCGATCTTTTTGCTGAAACCTTGAGTATCGAAATAATCAAGAAATCCTGAAATCTTCAAGTCTCTATATTCCTTTCCAAACAGAATATTATAATTTTGAGTATCAAAGGACCCACCACCTGTAGTCAGTTGAAACCCATCGATATCATCAGTGTCTTTTGTAATCACATTGATAACGGCAAGAAACGCATTCTGTCCGTAAAGAGCGGACCCCGGACCCCTGATAATCTCTATCCTTTTTGCATTCATAACCACAAGGTCATAAAAATTAAATGAAGCACCACCCGATCCAGGTTGATTAACAGAGTGCCCGTCTATCAGTACCTTCACTTTTTGTGACGATCCATCAAACACTCCCCTTGCAATAAATTCTTGTTCTCCATTATTGTCCATTTGGATATCAAAACCAGGTACTGTTTTTAAAACATCCGACAGTGTTTTCGCTCCCATATGTCTTATCTGCCTGGCAGTGATGACACTCATAATTGCAGGAGATTTCGAAACAGTTTTGGGCCGTTTTAAAGCGCTGACAACTATCTCCTCCTCTGAAAAGATAGCAAACATTTCTTCAAGCTCCGTCTCTTTGTTCTGAGCATACAGACCTCCGGTCGTAGATAGTGTAGAAATCAATGAGAATATGACAAAATTCAAAAGTATAAATAGCCTGATAAATCTTGAAGATGTGTGTGCCATTTTAAGATATGTTTTATTAAGTTTGCAGTTCATAAAATATTTTCAGTAAACTGCGATGACAGTTTACTCTCTTTTCCTTGAAAAGCTTCAATAATACGCCAATTGTGTTTATATCTAATAAATGATTTTACTAATCGGAGCCAGGGAAAAACACGATATTTTCTTCTTACCAATTTTTCGTAATGTGCAAGTTCCGCCAGGCAGTTATTGTTCAAGTATTTTGAGATTGTATGAGCCGCAAATCTACCACTGACCAGTGCCTGAGAGATGCCCTCTCCCGTAAACGCACTTACAATTCTCCCCGACTCCCCCACATATAAGATATTTCTATCAACAATATCTTTTATCCGATATGTGTATCGAATTGGAAATCCTCTTGTAATTCCAGTTAACCTTGCATCCTTCATGTATTGATTTAAATACGTTGAGCGTATTTTCTCAAAATATTCTGTTATTTTATGTTTACTGTATGTTGGCCATTCTACTCCTATGCCGATATTGACCTGATCATCTGCTTCAGGAAACATCCACCCGTATAGTGGGAGAAAGTCCTTGTCGTATATTAAGTAGGCAACGTTCTTTTCGAAATTTGTATTTTCATACCTCCCCATATAACTGATTATCTTAGGATAAGACCGCTTCTTTAAATCAAAACCAGATAAGTTTGCACCGGTAGCAATTACCACCACTTTTGCACCAATATGTTCATCTTTACTGGATATTACGCCACATATTTTACCATTGTTTTCCCAAAATCCTTTTATGTGTATTCCTTCTCTTACAGAAACTTTAAGCCCTTTTACGTAGTCGAGCAATATACTGTCAAAAATTTTTCTCCTTATAACTAACATTTCCGGCATTGGCGTTTCTACTCTCCTGCCTTTTAGAATCGTTCGGTAAGGTGTAATGTATTTAACTTTATAGACTTCATATGCGCGCGTCTTGACTATCTCTAATATTCCCATTTCTTCAAGACAAACCTGAGCCTCTATAGTCAACCCGCCAGCACATAATTTATCTCTTGGAAATACATCCTTATCTACCAGTAGAATGTTTTTAATACCTTGATTGTATAGATTGTAAGCAACGGAGCATCCGGCGGGACCTGCTCCTATAATGACAACATCGTAAATGTGTGGCATAATACAACTCCCTTTCTATTTGCAAGAATCTGGCCGGTTTTTAGTAAGACTTACTATAATATTGTTTATCGCTCTTGCTAGTCTGTCATCAGACGATCTTTAGCATTACTAAATGTTTAATATCACAGATTCTCTTGCTCCTAAAAGTTTTGAGTTTGTCAGTTTAATCAGTGTGATTTCAGATCGCACACTTAGCCTTTGCGGCGGCCCCCAGTATCCGGTTCCACGATTTACATATATCCAGGTATTTTTGTGTTTATGCAATCCTGCAACATAATGGGGTGGTCTTAATGATTCGATAAATTGTACTGGAAATGTTTGTCCTCCGTGTGTATGACCAGAGAGTTGAAGATCAAAGCCAGATTGTGAAACCGCAAATATGCTGCGAGGTTGGTGTGCCAGAATAACCTTCAAATCGCACCTGGAAGAACCTGAGAGTGCGGCAAATGGGTCTGACGCATGGCTGCTAATGTGATGTTCCGCAGAATAGTCTGTTACCCCTGCCAAAAGGAGACTGGCGGTACCGTGGTCTATGATACGATGTTCATTCATCAATACCGTAAACCCGATCCGGTCCATCTCTTCCACCCATGCTTCTGCTCCCGAATAATAATCGTGATTTCCAGTAACAAAATATGATCCATAACGAGCAGATAGTTCAGCCAATGGCGATATGTGTTCTCTGAGATACCGTACTGAGCCATCGGCGACATCACCGGTAAAAGCAATAATGTCCGGAGCCAGGCTATTGACCCGTTCCATGACGGCTTGAACATAATCACGCTTAATAGTTGTCCCGACGTGAATATCGGAAATCTGCACAATTTGTAAGCTTTCAAGTTCCGGAGGCAAATTATCAAAAGGAATAGACACCTTTGTTACTGCAGGGCAACGCTCGGCTTCTTGTACCCCATAACCCACTATGGTTCCTGACATGCAGAGAAGTCCCAAATTCAAAGAGCGTTCCAGAAATAGGCGACGACTGATGTCCTTTACTCCCATCGCTTTCGCGTCGGACCTAAAGAACCTGTGTATTGGTAAGTGGGTCTTTTGTACGATATTCTTTATGAAAAATGTTATGTCTTTTGCTAAAAGAGACATGAATACTATAGGAAAGAAACTCAGGCTTAAATACGCAATCCATGCGAAAGTATCAATCCATATTGATTCAATTTTGTTGGAAGACAGGATAAAAGGGATAGAGGGTATAACCATAAACATTATAAGTATGGACCATAGTATAAATTTCCAAAATCTACTGAACTCTGGAAATACGATTAATCTCCATCCTATATAGCCGTAAACGAGCACACCTACGACGATTAAGACGATATCAAAAATGAATGAAATCATGCGTCACCTTTTTATCGTGATTCTACGGTAAATGGCATGGGCATTAACTTCAAGTTCTGAAAGATAATAATTGAAGCCGTGTATAATATCTTATAATTCCATATGCCTATTTACTGATATACCACATAAAAATTGCTGCTATTGCACCTGTGTTTACCGCCCATGGAATCATGCGTTTTGATACATAAAAAGCTTGTTTAGGATATAATATTATTGACATTATAATCATGCTACCTGCAACAGCACAAAATGACAATATTAAAACAAAAGGGAAAAATCCCGACAGGCACTCTTCTGAAAGCAGGTATGTTATGAGGATGTATAGACAAATCGTAATGTAATAAGTCTTTCTTTTGCCTAATACAATCGTAGATGTCCTGACGTTGGTTGTTAAATCATTCTTGTAGTCATACAATTGATGAGCTAGAAGCGCTAAAACAATCCCCAAAGAAAATATCAAACAAATCTGCATGACGTGTCTTTCCAGCAAGATACCAGATGACCATGCTGATGAAAGAAACATTAAACCGCCCATAATAGCATGAGTGAGTAAGTCCCAGAAAGGCATAGCCTTCATCCTGACAGATCTCCAAGAGTAAAGAAAGGTGGTAACAATAAATGCAGAAATGACCATGAATACGGTAACCCCAGCAATGATTGATAAAGAAATACCTATTATGCCAAATCCACCTGCCAATATATAGCCAGTACTTTTTGAAATACGCTTTAATGCAATAATATTCCTGGTAGACCGTACAAGCATATCCTCAGTGGCATCCTCAGCATCATTAAATGTGCAAGCGGCAGCCATGACAAATGTATTGGCCAGGCCGATAATCAGAAGAGATTGTAAGCTATGTGCGCCGCCCGCAATTTGTAATCCTGCCATTGTACAGAAAAAGCATATTGGCATATAAGCTTCTAATCGCATAAGGATAAGGACATTGTATAGATTCAATCCTTTCGGTAAGCTAGTATTTCGTTCTAATATCCTGCCACTACTATGTTGTGTTGGTTTCAGGGCTGCTTGCATAGCTTTGTACTTCGCAATAATTGTGCCGATGCCCAATTTGGCTTGCGCGATGCGAAGCCTTTGTTATTTCTTGAAAAGGGAGTGAATCCTGCGTATATACAATATCCTTGATATTATTGTAATTGTTTACAATATATAGTATTTTTTTGTTTGTCATTTTTTTTTAATTGCGGCATCATGGTGCTATATGCATGTTGAGCCTTTCCGATAATCAGTGGTTAAATTTTGTACAGATTGGGTGTTTTTTGTGATTTATGAGAAAAAGTGTAAAAATTGATTACACATGAATGTTCCTGGAATTTTAAATCTAACCGCCAGTGAAATGCTTTTTTTTTGGTGACATCCATGTTAGTTTGATTTGATCCAAATAGACCTTCCTAGCCTTTGCTCGTAATATTATACAGTACTTATTAAAAGTCAAGTTATAAATCTTTTTTTTCGGAGTTAATCGGTCAATTTGGCTTGATATGGTCTGCTATTAACTCTCTTAAGTTGGGAGTACTTAGCTCTTTGAGTTCATACTTTGCTCTTACGATAGGCTTGTTTATCTTGATGATTTTACCTAAATCTATTGGTGTGCCTGTGATGACGATATCGCACTCTGCCTGGTTAATAGTCTCTTCAAGTTCGATGATCTGCTTCCTGCTATAACCCATGGCAGGGAGAAGCTTGTCAATATCAGGATATTTATTGAATGTCTCTTTTATACTACCGACTGCATATGGTTTTGGGTCAACAAGTATGGACGGACCATATTTTCGGGCTGCCAGGATAGCTGCGCCATATGCCATCCCGCCATGTGTTACAGTAGGTCCATCCTCCACAGCAAGAACTCTGCAATCTTTTATTTTATTCGGATTATCAACCGAAATATTCAGGGTCGCATCAATAATTACCGCATTTGGGTTTGTTTTTTTTATGTTTTCTTTAACCTTTATTATGTTTTCAGCATCGGCATATTCTTCTTTGCTTATGATAACTATATGTGCAAGCATAAGGTTCGTTTCACCGGGAAAATATGTTAATTCATGTCCCGGCCTGTGTGGGTCAACAAGGGTTATATGGAGGTCAGGTTTGTAAAAAGGTAAATCATTGTTACCCCCATCCCATACTATTACGTCGGCTTCCTCCTCAGCTTCTCTTAATATTGCTTCGTAATCGACACCTGAGTAGACGATGGTTCCCTGTTCTATATGAGGTTCATACTCTTCCATCTCCTCTATTGTGCAGTCATGCAGGGCAAGGTCTTCATATGTTTCAAAACGCTGTACTTTTTGCTTTACCAGATCTCCATAAGGCATAGGATGACGGATGGCCACGACTTTTTTCCCTGTATCTTTTAATATCCGGCATACCCTTCTTGTGGCCGCACTCTTTCCGCATCCCGTTCTGACAGCACAGATAGCAATAACGGGGACTTTGCTTTTGAGCATAGTTTGTTCAGCTCCCTTAATAACAAAATTGGCGCCGGCAGCCTGAACTACACTGGCCTTGTGCATCACGTATTCGTGCAGCACGTCACTGTATGCGAACACGACATCATCAACCTGGTATCTCTTTATAAGCACGGTCAGCTCTTTTTCGTCATAGACAGGAATGCCATTGGGGTATAACCTGCCGGCAAGTTCAGATGGATATTTTCGGTCAGCAATGTTAGGAATCTGAGTTGCAGTGAATGCAACAACCTCATACTCTTCATTGTCCTTAAAGAGAACGTTGAAATTATGGAAATCCCTTCCCGCAGCACCCATTATCAGGATTCTTCTTTTTTCCATATTTATTTTAGTTCTGAGTTTTATTGTTGTTGATATATTAGCTTCATTATTAAATTGCCATTTTTTGTTCCTCAATACTTTGGTGTTAAAATTACTACAGTATGAAACAAATATCAATAGAAAACAGTTCTGATTGTTCTGTTTTCTCAAAATCCACTTGCCTTGATTCTGGATTGGGAATACAATTGCGTCAACTGCCGTAGATAACTTCCGCAAAAGTGTACTCTTGCGTGTGTCTCTTTTCACATAATAATACATAGCGGTATAATATTTCGGATACTCATAATATGTTATTTTGTTATTTCACATTTATTAGTTTTTATGCACATATCAACTGCTGAACAGATTAAACTGGATATCAAGGAACATCGCTTAAAGAACGGTTTACGGCTGATACTGGCCGAGGATCACTCTTCTCCAATAATAAGCTTTCAGGTCTGGTACAATGTGGGTTCTAGAAATGAAAGGCCGGGCATAACTGGTATTTCGCATCTCTTCGAGCATATGATGTTCAAGGGATCAAAAAACGTTGAACCGGAAGAGCATGGGCGTATCATCCAACAAAATGGCGGCACGGATAATGCCTTTACTGCTAAAGATATGACAGCTTATTTTGAAAATCTTCCAGGCTCCCAGCTCGAATTGGCGGTGAGGCTGGAGGCAGACAGGATGGCTCACCTTCGACTTACGACTGATACCCTGGCATCTGAAAGGCAGGTCGTAAAGGAGGAGAGGCGCATGCGGGTTGATAATTCACTTGTCGGTAAATTGAGTGAAGCGCTTTACTCAACTGCATTTATCAGCCATCCATATCGATGGCCCGTAATAGGATGGATGTCCGATATTGATTCGATAAGCCTGGAAGATTGTAAAGCCTTTTACCGTTCACACTATGCGCCAAATAATGCTACTGTCATATTACTTGGAGACATAGATTTTCAGAAAACCATCTCCATTGTGGAGAAGCATTTTGGAAATATACCGCCCGCAGAACTTGTGGATGAAGTGATACCTATAGAAAATATTCAGCAGCAGGAAAGGCAGAAAGATCTTTTTGTTGACGCCAGCTTCCCATGGCTTGCCGTTGCCTATCACATACCGGAGGCCGCCCATGATGACATCCCGGTGCTGGAGCTTATAGGAAATATACTTACAGGCGGACGTAGTTCCAGACTCTACCGTAGAGTTATATATGAAGACCAATCGGCACTGTCCGTCTTTGCATCGGTTGACAACAACAAAGCCCCTGGCCTTTTTGTTATTACGGTAAACAGTATAAAACAGGGACATACTCTGGAAGAAGTAACATCTGTAGTCAATGAAAGTCTGGAACGACTTAAGACTGAAATGGTGACAGAGCGTGAACTTGAAAAGGCAATAAATCAAAAGGAGACAAGTCTTGTCTTTGGCCTCCAGACAAACTTTGCCAGAGGCATGCGTATAGGGTTCAGCCTGGCAAGAACGGGAGATCCGCTGGGGTTTATAAAGAAACTGGAGAACTACCGTCATGCAACTGCGGAAGATATACAAGAAGTAGCAAAAAAGTATTTTACTCCTGAGAATCGAACCACAATAAGGCTATTGCCGAAGGAAAAATGGTATCTATGAAATACCGGAAGTCAACACTAGATAGCGGATTAAGAGTAATCATGGTCGAGCACCATGAATTACCTATAGTAGCAATAGAGTTGCTGGTAAAGACCGGCTCTGTACACGAATCCAGGGAGGAGCCAGGACTTGCACATATCGTCACACAGCTACTCCGTGAAGGTACGCACACAAAAAGATCGTTGGAAATTTCTGAGAGTATAGACTTTATTGGTGGTTCGCTGGGTGTTGATTGTGGATACGACTCGTCATCAGTTATGACTACTGCACTGGTAAAACATTTTGAGACCATACTTGACTTGCTTTCTGAAGTTGCAAGGTTTCCTGTGTTTAACGCGAAAGATATAGAGATCCACAGGGATAAGACTATAACCACCATACTCAGGGAAAAGGATAATAAGACGTCCATAGCCGGCAGGCATTTCAGTGAGATGCTGTACGGCGAACATCCATATGCCCACCCTCCTATCGGAACGATGAAAGGTCTTAAGGCTATATCAAGAGATAAAATCATACGGTTTCACAAAACACATTATCTTCCCAATAATTCTATCCTGACAGTCGTCGGAGACATTAATTATGAAAAGACACTTGCCGAGATAAGAGAGACCTTTGGCGGCTGGAAGAAAGGAACGGTTCCTGAACAGACATTGCTTCCTGTACCCGAAATAGACGGTTACAAGATAAGGATTGTGAATAAACCTGATCTGACACAGACAGAAATACGTCTGGGGAATATGGGTATTGCACGAGATGATCCTGATTATTTTGCACTTATGCTACTGAATCATATTTTTGGTAGAGGACCTGCGTCCAGACTCTATACCAAGGTAAGGTCGGAGAAGGGCCTTACTTACGGTGCTAGCAGCGGATTTGCGACAAGAAAATTACGGGGGCCATTTTATGTAAGGACGTATAGCAAAAATGAAACTGCAATTGAAACGCTTCTACTGGTACTTGACGAGTTGAAAAAGCTGAAGTCTGGCGGTGTGACAGAGGAAGAACTGGAGAGTGCCAAATCCTTTTACGTCGGCCATTATCCCTTGAGTATAGAGACACCGGCTCAGATTGCGTCTAAGATTATAGTCCAGGAATTTTACGGTCTACCCGAGAATTATATAGATAAATACCTGGATAATGTAATGGCTGTTTCCATGGAGGATATTGATGGTGCAATAAAGAGAGTGCTTGATCCGGAGAATCTAGTAATTACACTCGTAAGCAAATCGGAAGACATTCTGGAAGGGGCTAAGGCATTGGGAGAGGTGGAGTTGAAGGAGCTGTGATGACAACAGAAAAACTGAAAATCATTAACATTTGACCTGGTGGAAATTAATTCTCTGGTATTTGGAGGGGAGCTGGAATGGCAGAACAAAAAGCAACTAACATCAAATGGCATCATGGAAAGATAACAAAAGAAGACAGGGCAAAATTACTGAACCAGAAAGGAGCAACTATATGGCTCACAGGTCTTTCAGGTTCAGGGAAATCGACAATAGCGGTTGAACTCGAGCGTGCCCTTATTGAAAACAATCATCAGGCGTACATACTCGATGGTGATAATATACGTCACGGTCTGAACAAAAATCTTGGCTTTTCACCCGAAGACCGTACCGAGAATATTCGCCGGATTGGAGAAGTTGCAAAACTGTTTACGGACGCAAATATAATAACAATTGCTGCTTTTGTATCTCCATACAGAGACGACAGGCAAAATGTCCGGAAGCTTCTGGATAATGGTGAATTCATAGAGATTTATGTTAAATGCTCTCTTGAAGTTTGTGAAACACGCGACACAAAAGGTCTGTATAAGAAGGCACGTGCCGGTGAGGTTAAGGATTTTACGGGTATTTCAGCGCCTTATGAAGAACCACTGAGACCTGAGATAACAATTGATTCATCAAAGTTGTCGGTAGAAGAGTCAACAAGATTCATTTTGAACTATCTTGAAGCGAATGGATATGTGGCATTCTAGTTTTCAACAAGCAGGTTGAGGCCTGAAGAGAAGTGGTATTGTGTCTGTAGCGTGCTACGATTTCTTCTGTTGTACATAAGCTCTTACCAGTTTAGCGTCATCATAACTTACGGTACCCTTGGAATGTTCAACGATTGGCCCTGTATTCCACGTCTTGAGAGCGACAAACATCTCTTCTATTGCATTTCTCCTGGCGGGATCAATGAGGAGGTCTATTTCAATGTCACGGCCATCCTTAATCAGGCTTTCAAGGTGTCCCGTGATAGTGGAAGCTGCGAGATTGCGGGCTTTTGCAATTTCCTTTATTGAAAGCCCCTCCCTGAAAAGTTCATAGGTTTTTTCAATTGTTCCTCCTTTTGGTTTTTGCTGTGGCGTACTTACCGGTAAAGCAACCGGTCTTCTCTCCGGGATTGAAATATCCGGATTCTCATCAAGATGTGCCTTTATCTCCTTTGTAAAGTCGGTGCCGTATCGTTCAAGCTTGGTGTCACCGACACCACTGATAGTTCTCATATCGACTAATGTTACAGGGTAGTAGACACACATTTCATGAAGCGTCATGTCTGAAAATATTATATATGGAGGTACCTTGTGTTCTTCGGCAAGTCTCTTTCGAAGAACACGAAGTCTATCAAAAAGGACTTCATCATAAGGTTCAAATCCACTGACTTTGAACGCCCTGGGCTTCTTCTTTATCTCTTCTCTTTTTAATCCCTCTATCTTCCCTCTGCCCAAAAGAATATCCGTACCTTTTTTTGTCAGGACCAGAACCGGATATTGACCTCCATCCTGGGCAATAGCCTCCTGTGCCAGTAGTTCGTCTACAATGAATTGCCAGTGTTTTTTTTCTTTGTGCTTACCCGCGCCGTAGGTTTTAATCTCGTTATGCTGAAGTTCTCGAATACGTTTTGTATCAGCACCGGCAACAATGTCAATGATATGTCCGATCCCGAAATATTGACCGGTCCTTGACATTGCCGACATCACTATCTGCGCGTCAATCGTTATATCAATCTTCTCAACATTACCCAGGCAGACATCGCATGCCTCACAGTTTTCCTTAGTATAATTTTCGCCGAAATATTCAAGAAGCTGCCTGCGCCTGCATACATTGTGTGAAGCATATTTGACAGACTTATACAGTTTGTCCATTGAGATTGACCGCTCATTTTCATTAGGCATCTGATCTATAAAATACCTGATCTTCGGAATATCCTGTCTGCCATAGAAGAGGAGACAATTAGCCGTCTCTCCATCGCGTCCCGCACGTCCTGTTTCCTGGTAGTAACCTTCTATGTTTTTTGGTAAATCAGCATGGATAACGAAGCGAACGTTTGATTTGTCTATTCCCATCCCGAAGGCAATGGTTGCTACGATTATGGTAATCCTGTCTCTGCTGAACGCCTCCTGGTTTCTTTTGCGTTCATCTGAACTCAATCCTGCATGATAAGGCAGCGCACTGATACCTTGCTCTACCAGAAACTCAGTTAATCGGGAAACCGAGTCACGTGTAGTACGGTAAATTATGCCGGGTTCGTCCGCGTGCTCTTTGAGAAATTCCATTATTTGAGACTCTAATCCTGTCTTACTTTTTACCTGGTAAAAGAGATTTTGACGATTAAATGACGCACGGATAATGTGTGGAGATCTTAAGCCGATCTTGCTGATAATATCATTCTGGACCTTCGGTGTTGCAGTTGCCGTAAATGCTGATACAGGGATGTGTGGAAAGGTTCGGGTGAGATCACAGAGGCTCAGATAATCAGGACGGAAGTCGTGTCCCCATTCGGAAACACAATGTGCCTCGTCTATGGCAAAAAGCGATATGGGAAGAGATTTCAGCGTATCAAGAAAACCAGGCATAGCAAAGCGTTCCGGTGCAATATAGAGCAGCTCCAGGTCATTTTCTTTCAGCTTCTTATACACGTCAGACATCTCCTGCGTGCTCAAAGAGCTGTTTAGAAATGCAGCGGACATTCCGTTCTCAATGGCCGCATCGACCTGGTCCTTCATAAGTGAGATCAGTGGGCTTATAACAACGGTAGTTCCCTTCATCATCCTGGCAGGTAATTGATAACAGAGTGATTTACCACCCCCGGTAGGCATTACGGCAAAAACATCCTTTTTCTCCAGGATGTTCTTAATTATCGTTTCCTGATTAGGGCGAAAAGATTCAAATCCAAAAACCTTTTTAAGTGTGTTACGCATATCGTTTGTGTTGTATGTCTCCGAGCTATTTCCAAAACTGTGCAAGGAAGTGGCGTTTCCTTTTGAGAAGTTACATTATATAGTTATAGGTTATTTAATACAAATAATAGTTAATATTATCATATGGGGTAGAAATGATAGGCTTATGGGAAATTCTATTTGATTTGATTCTAAAATAAGTTTTCAAATTCCTGATGAAACAATAAAGAAACTTGCCGGATTTATGGAATACCACTCGGAAGCCAGGTATCCTGAAGAGCAAATGAAATTCTATCAGAAGTGCACGAAGGATTTTACAAAAGAAAAAATGCAAGAGATTAAAGGGGTTTTTTCGTGGTTCAAAAAGAAGTTGTAAGAAAAATAGAAGAATTTGTAAAAGCTTTAAAAAAGGACAATATAAATGTCGCTAAAGTAATCCTGTATGGGTCAAGGGCGTCAGATAAAGCTCATGAATACAGCGATATTGATGTTGCTATCGTGTCTCCGGATTTTGGGAAAGACAGATTTGAAGAGGGAGTGAGGCTCTTTAAAATTGCTTGCGAAATAGACTCTTTGATTGAACCCGTACCTCTCTCTCTTGAATCATATGAAAAAGATACATGGATCCCTTTGATATATGAAATCAGGGTAAATGGAATAGAGTTAGAGGCCGCGTAATCTGCTAAGGAAATTATAAATGTCATATTGAAATACAAAGGAGGAAGTTATATGCCTATAAAAGCATCAAAACAAACGATTCATTCTTATATCACAAGCGATCCCAGAATTTGCAGTGGAGAACCAATAATTATTGATATCAGGATATCTGTTAGACTGATTGTAGAGTTGGAGAATAGCAATAAAAGTGTTGACGAGACTGTTGCAATGTATCCGTATATAACCCATGCTCAGGTGTAAGAGCTCTCTCTTATTATTATGACAACAAGGAAGAGATAGACCGGATTATTGAGGAAAGCAGTGGTGACTATATTAGAAAAAAATATAAAGGTTCGCCGTGGCGAAAATAAAGCTGTATCTGGATGAAGATATTTCTCATACAGTTGCAGAGGTACTTAGGAGCAGGGGATATGATGTTCTAAGTGCTCATCAGATGGGAATGAGAAGTAGGGCAGATGATGAGCAATTGGATTACGCCGTTGAAAATGAGTGGACATTGATAGCATTTAATGCAAGACATCTTGCTCCTTTAGTAAAAAAGTTGCACGAAGAAGGACATGACCATTTTGGGGTTGTTGTTTCTAATCAGATCAGTTTGTCAGAAATGGTACAATTAGTGATAGAAATGTTGAAAGTATGCAAGGTAGAAAATTTGAAAAATTCTTTAGTATGGCTACAAAGTTTTAAATAATAAAGGGGGCATCGTTGGATAGAACCATCATATTGCTTATATAGGAGTTCCTTTTGAAATGGATTTAGGAAAAGAACTCAGATCATACTCTGACTTATTATCAGATATGGATCGCATTGCCTTCAATCATATGAAAGGCTTCGGCAAATACTTCTGAAAGGGTTGGGTGCGGGAAGATGTTGGCACTGACTTCCAGATTTGTTGCTTCCAGGTTCATGGCGAGGGACATACCGCCTATCAATTCTCCTACTTCGTGTCCTATCAGATGTACGCCCAGAATCTCGCCGCTTGACTCATCGGTAATGACTTTTATGAATCCTTCTCCTTCGCCGATTATCTGAGCTTTACCATTAGCAATGAAGGGGAATCTGCCGATTTTTACTTCATAACCTGCCAGCTCCGCTTCTTCCTGAGTCATGCCGACACTAGCGACCTGAGGATTCGTGTAGGTTACTTTCGGGATGGTGTTGCTATTTATAGGCGGGTAATCCACTCCGGCAATATTGTGCGCAACAAACAGGCCCTGTGCAGACGCGACATGTGCAAGCAGCGGTGGGCCGGTAACATCTCCAATCGCATAAATTCCTGACTGGCTTGTCTGCATGTTCTCATCTACGTCTATGAACCTTCCATTAAATTCAAGGTTAAGGGCTTCCAGACCTGAATCTTCCGTTTCAGGCTTTCTGCCCATGGCAAGCAGGACCTTTTCGCTTTGAAACATTTCTGTTTTTCCATCCTTTTTCTTAACTGTCGTCTCAACTGCGCCTTCCTTGATTTCAATGTGATCAAGCTCGGTCTGAGTAAGGAAATTGATGCCTTTCTTCGAAAGATTCTTTCTCAATGTACTTCCTACATCTTTGTCGCTTGTCGGGAGGATTTCGTCCATCACTTCAATCACGGTTACTTCACTTCCGAGTGCGTTGTAAATATAAGCGAACTCGATTCCAACTGAACCGCCTCCAATAATCAGGAGTGAGGATGGTATCTCTTCCAGATCCAGAATATCATCACTTGTTAATACGTTTTTCTTGTCATGTGGTAGACCTTTAAAAACTACCGGTGAAGAACCGGTGGCGGTAATGATATTTTTAGCGGATACTTCCTCCTTGATTTTGTTGCCATCCTTGACCAGCACTTTACCAGGAGATATTATCTGTCCGGTGCCATACAAAAGGTCAACTTTGTTTTTCTTGAGTAGGTGTTCGACTCCACCAAACAGTCTGTTTACTATTGTCTGCTTTCGCTTGTGAAATTCACTGAAATCTGCACTGACACCTTCTGCGACTATGCCGAACTCCTTGCTCCTTTTAAAGAGTTCGTATAACTGCGTTGATTGGATCAATGCCTTCGTGGGTATACAACCTTTGTGTAAACAGGCGCCCCCGACCTTATCCCTTTCTATGAGCCCTACACTCAGCCCCAGTTGTGCAGCCTTAATCGCGGCAACATAACCGCCGGGACCACCACCAATAATTAACAGATCATACTTTTTCATAAAACAGTTTTGCCTATTCCTTCTTTTAGATAGAAGGATCGAAAAACACAATTTTCTGTTCCTGTTCATCCCCTCCTTACGAAGGAAGAGTTGTTTATAACCACCCCTTTGTCCCCTCCTTCATAAGGAGGGGATTGCCTTGCTTGCATCTACTGTATGGGAATTTATAGGATTATTGTGACAAGTTTCTAAGGAGGTTAAAAGGCTTAACAATAGTTAACAGGGTTCCAATTTTTACTATTGTATCTTTTCAACTTTAGCAGCGCAGACTTTGTATTCTGGCATTATGTTTAAATTGCCGTTTGTACGTGAGGTGCTGCAAGGATCTTTTGTGAGCAAATTTACCGGAGCGCTTATGAAGTGGATTGGAATCCAGACTTGCTTTGGCATTACCCTGTTTGTGATACTAGCGGAAAGAGATATCTGCCCACGTTTCGTCGTTACCCTGACCATTTCTCCATCTTTTATCCCAGTCTCATCAGCATCGCTTTGCGATATTTCTACAAATGGATAAGGCTGCTTTTGTATGCTTCCCTTTGCCCTGTGAGTCATGGTTCCACTATTAAAATGGTAGAGAGTGCGTCCTGTGCTGAGAATAAATGGATAGCTCTTGTCTGGTTTTTCAGAGGATGGTTTGCTTTCCGTTGAGGAGAACTTTGCCTTTCCTTCAGGGAACGTCTTCTCGTATAGAAATTTTGTACCGGGGTGATCTGCTTTTGGACATGGCCATTGTATTCCACAATTATCTAATCTTTGATAATTGATTCCGGCAAAGTTGGGCGAAACTTTCCTGATCTCTTCCCAGATGGCTTCCGGAGAACTGTAATTTATTGGATGCCCCATGCATGTAGAAAGTTCGGATATTATATTCCAGTCTGCTTTGGCCTTACCCGGTGGTTCAACTGTCTTTCTTATTCTCTGAACGCGTCTTTCTATATTAGTGAAAGTACCATCTTTTTCGGCAAAGCAGGCTGCCGGTAATACTACATCGGCATATTGGGCCGTATTGGACATAAATATATCCTGTACTATCAGAAAATCCAGATTGCTTAACGCCTTCTTTACTCTTGTTGTATCAGGTTCACTCATCAATGGATCAGCACCCATAACGTACATGGCTTTTACTTTACCTTTGTGTGCGCCATCAAACATCTCCCTGATTTGCAATCCCTTGTTTTTAGATAATTTAGTCTTGTAAATTTTTTCGAATTTTTTGCGTACAGTAATATCTGAAACAGGCTGAAAATCTGTATAAAAATCAGGTATGGCACCCATGTTGAAAGCTCCCTGGCCGTTGTTCTGGCCCATAAGCGGATATATTCCGGAACACTCTTTTCCGATGTTACCAGTCAGTAGTGCAAGATTTACGAGGCTTTTTACATTATCATTACCGGATCTGTGTTGTGTTATACCGTTTCCATATAATATTACGGCATTCTCTGCATTAGCGTAGATTCTGGCGGCTTCCTCAATTGCATCCTGCGAGATACCGGTAAGTTTCACCGCTTTTTTAATATCGTTTTTTATAATAGCACTTTGAAGTGTTTTATAATTTTCCGTTCTTTTCTCTATAAACTTTTCATCGTGGAGTTTTTCTTTGATGATTACGCTAATGATGGCGTTAATAAGAGTCGCGTCTGTTCCGGGTTGAAGGTTTAAGAATGTCTGTGCTTTCTTAGCCAGCCATGTCTTACGGGTATCTGCAACAATTAAAGTCTTGCCGTTACGGAGTGCCTTTTTTACCTCAAGCCCTATGATGGGGTGCGATTCCGTAACATTTGCACCGATCACAAATATAACATCAGATTTTGAGATTTCCTCAATTGAATTAGTTGTGGTACCCACACCAAGGGTATCTCTGAGTACGTGTAACGTTGGCGCGTGACATTCTGTTTCTGATTGGTCAATATTATTTGTTCCAATTACGGTCCTGGCGAATCTCTGCATTAGGTAATTTTCTTCGTTAGTACACCGCCCTGAACTTACAAATGAAATTGCGTCTGCTCCGTGTTTTTTCTTTATGTCTTTCAGCTTATCTGCAACTACATTATACGCATCCTCCCAGCTCGTTTTCTCAAGATTCCCATTCCTTCTCACCATGGGAGAATCAAGTCTGTCCGGATGATTTATGAAATCATAGGCAAACCTGCCCTTCATACACAGGTTGCCGTTGTTTGGTGTAGATCCAACTTCTGAGGTTATTTTATTTATTTCCTGATGATTGGAATGAATATCAATCTGGCAACCGATACTGCAATAGCCGCATGTTGATCTGACTTTACTGGTCTGGTAAGTGCGTCCTTTGCCGGTTGGTTGCTTCTCGCGTATGGCGCCTACCGGGCATGTGGATACACATTGACCGCACAATACACATGGGCCGTCCAACAGTGATTCACCAAAAGGCGTAGCGACCCACATTTGGAAGCCTCTGCCTCCGAACTCAATTGCATGCTCCTGCGCTACTTCATCACATATCCTTACACAACGACCACATCTAATACACTTAGAGGTTTCTCTATAAATCAGCTCATTCTTGTCAGGGAGAACTCCGCCCCTCTTTTCCTTACTCCTGAACCTGTCTCCCTTTATGCCGGTAGCATATGCAACATCCTGAAGCTCGCAGCAGCCTGTCGCCTCGCAGGTCATACAGTCAAGAGGGTGATCTGACAAGATGTATTCCAGGACTCCTTTCCTCGTCTTACGAATATCCTCAGTTTCTGTCCTTACAACCATGCCTTCATTAACCTTAGATATGCACGATGGCATCAACTGCCTTGCCCCTTCAATTTCGACCAGGCATATTCTGCATCCGCCGTATGGTTCAAGGCGATTATCATGGCAAAGGGTTGGAATCCAGATGTCGTTTGCCCTGGCTATTTCTAGTACGGTCTTACCTTGCTCTGCTTCATACGTTTTGTCGTTAATGGTTAATTTAATCGTTTCCATTTATGTATAGAGTATATCTTTCTGTTATTTTGTGCGTTGTGCAAAAAAATATGTAATAAAGAGAGTCAATTTTACATAAACAAATAAAGAATGCAAACAAAACCTTTGAGTGGTTACAAATGCATTATTCAGCGAAACCATTCAATGTTTAGTGGTGGTATCCGCGCTGTTTGCTGAATCTTTGGGCGTAAACTCATTTTGCAAAATTCTTTTGCACTAATGTAACGACCATAAAAACTACTTATACCTGCATCTCTGACTTCAACTATATACTACATAAATATATACTACTTTAGATAATTAAATTATGCAGACACTATTATTTGAGCTATATTGTAATTATGGAACTTGCGGCGTCTAAATTTTGTTTTATAATTTGTAAAATGTGGACTATAATGGATTCTTTGGTTGTATATTATTTGGTATTGTTAAAATAAGAAAGGAGTAATACTTATGACGCGTATTGGATTTTTTATAGGTGCTGTCATTCTTGCGTTTGCCTTGACAACTGTTAATACTACGACGTTTGCCGACAGTTGTTGCGGTGTTAAGAAAGATGCTAAAGAAAGTAATAAGGAAATTGCCGAGGATTGCGCAAAGAAAACTTCTGTCAGTGAAAGTTCTGATAATTGCCCTGTTTGTGGGCAAGCAGCGGGCAGTAAGGGTAAGCAGACAGATGTGAAACACGCGGGAGAAACTGTTCATTTATGCTGTGAAGGTTGTGCAACGGCATATAACGAAAACCCTGACAAATATTCAAAGGTGGAAAAGCCGAAGCAGAGCCATCGGGCAGAACCTCCAAAAAAGAAAAAGCAACGCGGTGAAAGCTATTATTAAAAAGCCGTAATGCTGTATTAAAGTATTTTTACAAAGGCGTTCTTGTGTTAACAATATGCAGGAACGCCTTTTTTTTGTCCTGAATATTGCCGTTCTCCTTCTTCCAGACTCAAATTGCTTTAAAATTCTGTAATTGTTGCTAAAATCAATAGAATTAATAAAACCTTGTCGACCTATTTTTCCCCTTTCCCGTAGTGGTAATTCATGGATTTCCACTGATTTTGGATACATCAAACCTTACAATGGGAATTTCTATAGAAGAATATAATGGATTTTGAATTAAACGCAATCCCTATGCCTAATGGAATGCTGCAGTTGGAGTGGAACGACGTATCCGAACCGGTAACCAAAAGCCAGCAACTTCTGCAAAAGGAGATCTACAGTCGTTATAAGACCGATTTTAAAGCGTTCCTGTTATTCTTAAGTTTTGTGGATAAGTCCATACCACTCTCTCCCTCTCTGGATTATTGGCGCTATTTTACAGGTAAATTTGCCGATAATCTGGGCCATATGCCAGATTTGGAAACTATTCGAGATGCGGTAACTATACCTTTGGAAGATGAGAATATTAGTGAAATGCTATCTCGTGCGCCACTAATGCCTGGTGCTGAGTATTTAAACGCCGGATTTCTCAAGCTTGTCTGGTCGATGTTAAACGCGCAATTTCAATACGAAATAGGCATGTACGAGGGTACTGTTGAAGATTTTATTCATACCTATAGTCCCGATGTCCATCTTGTCGGACGCATTTATTTTCATCTGGTGGAAAATAAGGGACGGGATTATCCATTCGCTTTTCTGGCTACCTATACAACGAAAACAGACAGGCAGGGCAAATCAAAACATCTACCATTAAAGAGCGCATTAATGGAATATGGCGAGGACAGTGAGAAGCTGCTGGAGCTGCTGTCTACGGTCCACCTTGCTGCCGAGGAGAGCGACCTGATTGCGGGTATCCTGGATTCCGGGGAACTGTTTCATCCCCTTGCATGGGATGAGAAGGAGGCGTATCATTTCTTAAAAGAGATTCCTGTCTATGAAAAATATGGAATCTTATGCCGTATCCCCAACTGGTGGAAGTCTGCATCGTCACCGTTTAAGGTAAATATACAACTTGGCGGCAAGGAAGAGCCGCTCCTTGGAATGGACGCGGTTTTGGATTTCCATGTCGGCCTGTTTGCAGAAGACACCCCTATTACCGAGGCGGAAGCAAGAAAGCTGCTGGAGGAGACTGACGGCCTTGCATACATTAAGGGGAAATGGGTTGCCGTAGACGCAGAAAAGTTAAAAACCACTCTCGACGCTTATGAAAATGCTAGAAAGATGATGAATGAAAAAGATCTGAGTTTGCATGAAGCGTTGCGACTGCAATTATATTCAAACAATATGCTGGGCCTTCCCGAGGATGATGATAGCATTGAGGTCTCAAATGGGGAATGGTTGGAGCAGATAATGGCGAAATTGACAAACGTTAATCTGATTCCACCGGCAAGTACGGGAAAAACGTTTAAGGCACAGCTCCGGCCGTATCAGGAAAAGGGGGTAAACTGGCTCTATTTTTTACATTCGATTCAATTCGGAGCGTGTCTTGCTGATGATATGGGGTTGGGGAAAACAATACAAATATTGGCCTTCTTGCATATCCTGAAGAAGTACAAAAAACAAAAGAAACCGAGCCTGCTGGTAATTCCCGCATCCCTCATTGCAAACTGGGGCAATGAAATAGACCGTTTTGCTCCCGAACTTAACTACTTTGTCGCACACCCGGAAGCGCAACGCGAAAGGAAAGTTGTCGCAAAGAATGAAAAATCCCTGAACAAACTTGATCTTGTCATTACAACGTACGCATTGGTCCAAAAGTATGAGTGGATCAAAACATATTCCTGGAATTACGTAATTCTGGATGAAGCACAGGCAATAAAAAATCCAGGGACAAAGCAGACAAGGAACATAAAAAAACTCAATTCCAACAACAGAATTATTATGACAGGAACTCCCATTGAAAACCGGCTGTCTGATTTATGGTCGTTATTTGATTTCCTTAATCCCGGCCTGCTTGGAAGCGCAAAGGAGTTCAGTGAATTTGTCAAAAATGCGAAGAAAACACATAACGGCTACTCCCGACTCAAAAAAATAATCAGTCCCTATATTTTAAGAAGGTTGAAGACGGACAAGACCGTTATCTCAGATTTGCCGGACAAGGTCGAAATGTATACGTACGCTGGATTAAGCAAAAAGCAGATAGTGTTATATCAAAGCACTGTCGATGAATTAAGCAGAAAGCTTGATGTTCTGGAGGGGATACAGCGGAGAGGACTAATATTGGCGTCCTTAATGAAATTTAAGCAGCTGTGCAATCATCCGGACCAGTTTCTTGGGGCGGAAGGATACGAAGAGGCCGACAGTGGAAAATTTTCAAGATTACGTGAAATCTGCGAAACGATATATGAAAAACGGGAAAAAGTATTAATATTTACCCAGTTTAAAGAGATAACCGGCCCGTTGCATCTGTTTTTGAAAACTATATTCGGAAGAGATGGGCTGGTGCTTCACGGAGGTACTGCTGTAGGAAAGCGGAAAAAAATTGTGGAACAATTTCAAGGCAGCGAATATATTCCCTATATGGTATTATCGTTAAAAGCCGGGGGAGTGGGGTTGAATCTGACAGAGGCGAACCATGTGATCCATTTTGACAGATGGTGGAATCCGGCGGTTGAGAATCAGGCAACGGACAGGGTATTCCGGATTGGTCAGAAGAAAAACGTCCTCGTGCATAAATTCATTACAAGGGGGACGATTGAGGAGAAAATCAATGATATGCTGCGCAAGAAAGAAAAAATATCGTCAGATGTAATACAAGTTACCGGTGAATCGATGCTAACAGAAATGGACACGAATGAACTGATGAATCTTTTCAAATTAACATTATGATGGAAGGAAAACCGTTATGAGCTATTGGGGCTTTCCAAGATATGTATCCGTAGGGGAAAAAAAGCAAAAGTCTAAAAAGAAACTAGAGCAGTTAAGGAAGAAGAACAAGAATATTGAACCTGTAGTAATTGAAGGCAGAACCCTGGCGCATACGTGGTGGGGAAAGGCGTGGAATAAAAACCTGGAGGAATACGCCGATTACAGTAATCGAATAGGGCGAGGTAGGAGTTACGTCCGTTGCGGTTCCGTGCTTGATCTGCAAATAAGTGGAGGGGAGGTTAAATCGCTGGTGCAGGGTTCCGAGTCAAATCCTTATTCCGTCGTAATAAAGATAAAGGCCCTGGAAAAAACAATCTGGAAAAAGATAAAAGATGTTTGCGAGGGCAAGCTTGATTCGTTACAGGAGCTGCTTGTTGGTAAATTTCCGAAGGCGTTAGATGAGATATTTACTGCCCACGGGAAGGGGCTGTTCCCCGCTCCAAAAGAGATAGATTTTGACTGTAACTGTCCGGACTGGGCAGACATGTGCAAACACGTTGCGGCGACCCTTTATGGAATTGGTGTCCGGCTGGATAAAGACCCCAACTTTTTTTTCACGCTCAGGAAGATTGAAATAAATGATTTAATAACAGAAACCGTCAAGGACAAAACGGAAGAATTACTTGCAAAGGCAAAAAAGAAAAGTGGGAGAATTATTGAAGATCAGGACTTGTCATCCGTTTTTGGTATTGAGCTGGATAGCGTTTCTCTACCCGCAAAGAAGGTCAAAGTCAAAGCTACTCGTAAAGATAAAACCCCAATAACGAAAAAGACCGCTATAGAAACAAAAAAGATCACTTCAAAACAACCGGTAATAAAGACGGTAAAGAGTGTTTCAAAATCTGGTACAAAAAAAGCTTCAACGAAAACAATAAAGAAAGCGACAAAGGATGCAGCAAAAGTTAAGGTATCCAAAAAAACGGCAAAAAAGTCCATGAAAAAAATCAAGGCAAAAACACCTGGGAAGACGGTTAAAAAGACCCCCAAAAAGTAAGGTAGAAAAAAATTACGTAATATAATATATAGTTTTGCATATACTTATCAAATAAAGAATAAAACTATTGATTAGTTTAGCACAAGTTTGATTTCTAAATGACAATCAAAAGCTTTGGCATACTTACGAAGGGTAGATATAGATGGTGAATGATGTTTGTTTCCTCGTCAATTGACAGCATTTTTAGCTTCAAGAAATGATGGTATTGCCCCTCTTGAGGGTAAATGTCTAGATGCTTTTTCGCGTTTATAAAAAATGTTAATCAGATTGGGCTTATTTGAGGGAGAGGGAGGATATCTTATGAAGATAAAAATGATGAGTTCACCATAACGAGAAATTCCCAAGTGATCTAGATACATTGAGAATATTTATTGCTACTGCTTGAGCATAAAACACAGAATCTCTTTCTATGTATTCTGTGATTGACTCAAGATCTTCAACTGCTTCCGAAGATCAGACTGCTTTGAAGCCCATTTGCTGAATCTCTTTTCAACTTCCTCTTGTTCTATGACACCCTCTTTTTCTGCACGCTCTACCCCTCTCTGAACTTTTTCAGCTACATATAAGATATGTATTGTCGTATTCAACAAGGATTCTACCTATTAAAAAAACTCTTAACATCTGTTATGTCAGAAACTTTTTTACAGTCAGGCAGTGAGTTTATAAAGTACTTGCCGTAGAACTTGCTTTTAATGCGGGGGTCCAGGATTGCGACTACACCCGTGTCTGTCGTTGACCTGATCAGACGGCCAAATCCCTGTCTCAGCAGTGTGATTGCCTGTGGCACCTGGTAGAACATAAATGGATTTTTGTTCTGGGATTTCAGGAGTTCCATCCTTGCTTCAATTATCGGTTCATCAGGGACTGCAAAGGGTAGTTTAGTTATTATTACACACTTCAGTGCTTCGCCGGGCACATCAACTCCCTGCCAGAATGTGGCGGTGCCAAAGAGAACGGCTTTCCGGCTGGTCTTAAATTCTTCAATCAATTGATATCTAGGCTTATCTCCCTGCCTGAAAAGAGTAAATCCGTCCAGATCATCTGCCATCTCTTCGTATACACTGTTCAGCATCTTGAAACTCGTAAACAGAATAAATGCCCTTCCCTGTGAGCAAGAGACAATGTCCTTTATGTGTTTTATTACACTATTTTCGAATTCATCAGGCTGTTGATTCGGATCCGGAATATTGTCAGGGATGTATATAATCGCGTTTTCTGCAAAGTTAAACGGAGATCCTATGGCTTTTTCACAATAGTCAGCCTCGCTTGTTATACGAGAATCAAATCCGTCCTGTTCTAAAGTAATGACAGGCTTTTTTGTGCCCGACTGCGTGCAGGCCGGGATCCCCAGTCTTCCCCTTATATACTTGAAACTTCCGTTTATAGAAAGTGTAGCTGAAGTAAGAATTACGGGTTTGGTCTTGCCAAATATCTGTTTCTCAAATTCCACGGCAACATTTATTGGCGCTGCAAGCAGGGAGCATCTTATGTATTTATGGTTTAATGGCTCCAGCGTATTTGTTAATTGTAACGTATCTGAGATTGATTCATAGCGAGATTTTTTTCTCTCAACCGCTGCCCAATAGACGCTTTCTTTCATATCCTGATTCATGATAGTAGAAATATTCTTGTTAATTTCGCTGCACCGGTTTGCAAATGCATAAATTTCCAGTCTATCCTCGTCTGTTTTGACCTGTTTCGACAGAGACTCAAGCAGATCAAAAAGATTGGACAATGGCTTATCAAGATAGTTGGTTATGGTACTCTTTTTTCTAATCCGGGTGGTTTTATTGCCTGTACCGTATTTTTCGATAATCTCTGAAAAGAAAAGATCACTGGCAGAGCCGGCTTCTTTCAGCAGTTTTTCACTATCGTTTATGATACCCGCTTGTTTAGCCTGAGCCGATGCGTTGAATGAATCAAAAAGCCTTGTTATCAACCCCTTCCCGGTTTTAGGGTTCAGGATAGAGTCGAGCATATATTTAATCCTGAAGTTTGAAATTTCTATACCGAAGTAACTGGTAGCTATATCTTCCAGTGTATGGGCTTCATCAAAAACGACGGCATCAAAATCCGGTAAGACTCGCCCATCATTTGCAATGTTTGCAAAAAAAAGATGGTGATTTGTGACCAATATATGCGCTTTATACTCTTTTCTTCGTGCCTTGTTATAGTAACAATCATCTTTAAAAGTACACTGTTTGCCAAAGCAGAGGTCGGACTCTCTACAGATCTTGCTCCATACCGCTTGTGAAGGTTCAAAGTCCAGCTCTGATCGTAGTCCCCTCTTTGCCCGTGCTTCCCACTGGATGATATGTTGAAATTCATTGAATTCTTTTTTAGCGCTAAAGACACCGTGCATCTGCGCCTGGTAGAACCTCCTGAGACATAAATAATTCTGTCCGCCCATACAGAGAGTATATGAGAAGTCAAAACAATCTGCCGGTTCGTGCTCCGGAGGAGAGTTGTTATCTCCTGCATCAGCAGAAGCATTAACAGATTTCAGGGCATTGCGAAGGAAAGGAAGGTCTTTTTTTATTAATTGTTCCTGTAGTGTCTTGGTGTGCGTTGAGATGATAACCTTTTTGTTGTTCTTAACACTCCAGAATATAAACGGAATAAGATATGCCATGCTTTTACCTACTCCGGTGCCGGCTTCAACGATAAGGTGCTTATTTTCTGCAATGGTTTTTTCAATTGCAAGAGCCATCTCCAGCTGTTGAGGCCTGAGTTCGTAAGAACCTAATTTATTTGCGATAACTCCGTTTTTCCACAGTACGTTTTCAATCAACATAGTTTCAGGATAATTCAATTTCTTTGGCCTTGCAAATCCTTTTTGATAATATATAATCCCTCTCTGTCATTCCCGCAGAAGCGGGAATCCATAGCGGAAACCTTCAGGTTTCCACTCCTATGATTTAATGTGTAAAATGGGAGACTAAAGCTGTTCCGCTACAGTTTGGTATAGAACAACCTATTAAAGGGGCAATTTCCATGGACGATACATTAGTACAGCTTGAAACAGATGCTCGCAAATTAGTAGAAGACTATATAGAGGTCGCGCCCTACAAGCTGAACCCGAATTCTAAACATGTGGATAAGATTATCAAGAGCCTGGCAAAGAAGAAACTAAAGAACGGGTTTTTTTATTGTCCGTGCAGAATGCTTTCTGACGACAAAGAAATTGATGCAAAGATTATCTGTCCATGTGAATACCACAAAGAGGAAATAGAGAAAGACGGCGCATGCTGTTGCGATCTTTTTGTGAGCCCTGATTACAAACCTGCCTAGATCGGTCGTCCGCCCTGTTCAGAATAATCCGGAAGAATGCCAGTTTTTGGAATACAAAACGGCGATGGACAGCCTTTCCATTAATACCCGGATTTTTTCTCTTCTTTGACAATCAGCGCTGTAACGATTTGAATGATTTTTTCTTTGCTGCTTCCTACGTATTGAACCTTGCCTCGTTTGTCCACTACAAATGTCATGGGTATATTCCGTACATCATACAATTTAGACATCATACCTTTATAACGCATCCCTTCAAATATTTGAGGCCATTCTATGTTCTTTTGGAACACAACCCCTTTTAAATCGTCAATCTGATCGTCACGGCTGATTCCAATAAACTGAACATCAGGGCCTTTGAATTTTCTGTACAACTCTTTTATCTCGGGAAGTTTTTCAAGACAATGATCATTCCACGTTGCCCAGAAGTGCATGACAACGATTTTACCTTCAAATTGTGACAGGCTTATTGGATTTCCCTTAAAATCTTCAGTATGAAAATCCGGCGCTGACATTCCCAGCCTCATTGTACCTCCCAATTCTTTTCCGAAGGCGTTTGCCGCACCTGGCTCAATAACCCTTAATTCTGTTATAACGTCTTTTGCCTCCTCAATATTGCCAATTCCGATAAGGGCCTGTGCCTTAAAATATAATAACCTTGCCTTGAAATTTTCATCAATTTCATTCTGAAATCTCAATACATTATCAAAATAGGTGATCGCCTCATTGAAACGGCCCAATATGTTATTGGTAGCGCCAATATAAAAAGTGGCTTCCAGCGCCTCCTCTGTGCCGGCAAACATGTCGATTATTACCCGAAGTTCATTCAGAGCCCCTTCATAGAATTCTCTGGCATCCTCGGGCTTCATCTTTGCGTAGACATTGAGGTTTTTTCTGATTGCAGCCAACTCCATTGCCGCATCGGCGTCCTGCCTCAATGCCCCCATAGCATTATTGCTAAACGTTAGTAAAAGTGAAAAAAACATAATTACTACTACTGGAATCAAAAAATTCTCTTTTTTCATGGATATATTTCCTTTATGTAATGTATTTATAACAATCAATTTAAAGTGATATATTTAAACATACTATTTCATATAAGAAAAGCATATTCTAGCTTCATTTTTGACACGGATAGACTCCCAACCTCTCTTTCGAGATGCGTCCACGTCCGCCATGGCGGGACTCCAGGATTATTCTTTGACAAACTCTTATCTAATTACAGAATAACTCTTTTATCTTTTGGGAAATGTCTCTACTACGCATTAATGTTTCACCTATCAGGATCGCGTCAATACCGGCTTCCTCAAGCATGAGGACGTCAGCCCTTGTTTTGATACCGCTTTCACTTACTACAATCTTGCCTTCAGGGATCCGGTGACGGAGTTGAAGCGTGGTGTCAAGATTAGTCTCGAATGTGTCAAGGTTTCTATTGTTGATGCCGATAATTGTGGATTCTGTTTCCAATACCTTTTCCAGTTCGTCATTATCATGCACCTCAACCAGGCATTCCATTCCCAGTTCGTGGGAAAGTGTGAGGAATGCATCAACCTTTTTCTTAGTAAGGATCCTTGCAATCAACAAAATCAGGTCAGCACCGGCAGCTCTTGCCTCGTATATCTGGTACGGGTCAATGATAAAATCTTTCCTCAGAACAGGCAGGCCGACTGTTTCTTTAATCTCGGAAAGATACTTTATATCTCCTTTGAAAAATTCCTTATCAGTCAGAACAGATATTGCAGATGCGCCGCCAGCCTCATATTTCTTTGCTATGTCAATATAATTGAAGTCTTCCCTGATTATGCCGGCTGAAGGTGATGCCTTCTTGACCTCGGCAATATATTTGATCCTATTATCTCTTTTCAATACCGTACCGGACTTTACCGCTTCCGGGACATCTTTACATCTTTTTTTCAAAGATTCTATTGAGACAAGCTTTTTATTCTCAGCAACCTCTTCCAATTTGTATGCACAGATTTTATCTAATATCATGATTTAGCTCCTTTCAGTCAAGCATTTAAAAACTATTGATTAAAGAATCCTTTTGTATTAGAATCGGCTCTAATTTTATCTTAAATTTTATAAATAGTAAGGGTTAAAAATGAAGAAGACTTATTTGTTCACACCGGGCCCCACTCAGATACCACCAGAGGTCGTTCTGGCAGAAGCAAGCCCGATGATTCACCACAGAACTTCCGAATTTTCTGAGATATTTGCGAACGTGTCGGAAGATTTAAAATATATTTTCCAGACTAAGGATGGCGAGGTATTTACATTTGCCTCTTCCGGTACAGGTGGAATGGAAGCATGTGTAGTTAATTCCGTATCGAGGGGAGATAAAGCCATTGTGATAAGTGGCGGTAAATTTGGAGAGAGATGGGCACAAATTTGCGAAACATATGGCGTAAACGTGGTAAAGATTGATGTAGAAAACGGAAAGGCTGTAAAACCTGATGATCTGGATGAAGCTATAAAAAAGGAAGAGGATGTAAAGGCAGTATTCACGACACTAAGCGAAACTTCAACCGGTGTCGTCCATGATATTGAGGCAATAGCAAAGGTTGTTAAAGGTCATAACTTATTGTTGGTAGTAGACGGAATATCGGGAATAGGTGTTCAGCCGTTCAGGATGGATGACTGGGGCATAGACATTGCCGTTACCGGTTCTCAAAAGGGCTTTATGCTGCCTCCGGGACTTGCATTTGTTTGTGTGGCAAAGAGCGCGTGGGAATCAATTGAGAAGTCTGATTTACCAAAGTATTACTGGAGTTTTAAGAAGATGCAAAAAGCGCTAAATAATAAAACTACGGCATATACACCCGCAATCTCCCTCATTATGGCAGCAGGCAAGTCCATTGAAATGATCAAGAGTGAGGGCATTGAAAATGTATGGTCCAGGCACGCAAGGCTGGCTAATGCGACAAGAGAAGGCATGAAGGCCCTGGGACTTGAGCTCTTTGCAGGTGATGACTCGGGGAATGTCCTGACAGCCGTAAAGATTCCGGAAGGAGTAACGTTTGATGCCGGCATTAAAAAGCTGAGGGATGAAACAGGTGTAACAATAGCTGGCGGCCAGGACGAATTAAAAGGCAAGATGTTCAGGGTTGGACATATGGGTTATGTAAATGAATTTGACATAATCCTGGCGGCCTCAGCAGTTGAGAAGATCCTGCATGAAAACGGCTATAAAGTAGAATTAGGTAAGGGAATTTCCAAGATCCAGGAAATCCTTGTAGGCTGAGTTGCAAACTTCGCTTCATAGTAAAAGCCCATGTTTTCTTATTTGCTGTAAAGGAAACATGGGCTTTTATAATTTATTTAACCGCTAAAGGCACATCTGCAAGCAAACCAATTTCTTCATCGGTTAAATAACATGCAGGATCAGGTTCCCAGATGTCACCATGGACAGATTCAGCACGCGCCCTGAAGTTACCACCACATATGTCAAGCCACTTACACTTGGAACATCGACCGGTAACATAATCCTTTTTCTCTTTCAGTTTCATAAGAAGATCATTTGATTTGTCTTCCCAGATTTCACCAAATTTTCGTTCACGCACATTTCCGAATGTATGTTCTCTCCAGAATTGATCAGGATGCACAGCACCATCCCAACTGACACAGGCAAGGCCGTGTCCGGAACTGTTCCCCTCGTTCCACTTTAACAGTTCAAGTACCTCTGCCGCACGCTTTGGATCTTCCTTAAGTAATCTCTGGTATATATACGGACCATCGGCATGATTATCTACCGTTAAAACTTCTAACTGATTCCCACGGTCATGAGCTTCTTTCGTTTTATCAATAATGAGGTCAACAACTTTACGGGTCTCCTCATGTGTTAAATCTTCTTCCACCAGTCTGGAACCTCTGCCGGAATAAACCAAATGGTAAAAACAGACCCTTGGGATCCCTTCTTTCTCAATGAGATCGAATATTCCGGGAATGTCCTGTGCGTTTCTCTTATTTATAGTAAAGCGGAGCCCTACTTTAATCCCTAACTTCAGGCAGTTTCTGATTCCCTGCAAAGCATCATCAAAAGCACCTTCAATACCGCGGAATTTATCGTTTGTTTCCTTTAAACCGTCAAGGCTTATCCCAACATAGGAAAGTCCGAATTTTTTTAATTCTTCCCCTTTTTCTTCTGTAATCATCGTTCCGTTTGTACTTATAACGGCCCTCAAACCTTTATCTTTGGCATATGCTATCAGCTCCATCAAATCTTCCCTCATCAATGGTTCGCCGCCTGAAAAGAGAAGTACCGGAGCGCCATACTCCGCAAGGCCGTCAATCATAGCCTTCGCTTCCTTAGTATTTAATTCATTTGTATATTCAATATCTTTAGATTGAGAGTAGCAATGTACGCATTTAAGATTGCACCTCTGCCCCACATTCCACACAACTACCGGCTTCTTGTCTTTGGAAAATTGTAGAAGATGTGAGGGTAATTTACCTGAATCCCTGCCATACCTTAATGCGTCTGAAGGCTCTACCGTGCCACAATACAACTTTGAAATACCTATCATTTTGTCACCTCTATAACTAATATATTTAAACTACGAAATCTTTATTTAATGATTGATTCTACTATGTTTTACACTATGAGTCAATGCGTTTCATTTAGCTTCTGCTGTCTTTTTGACGACTGCCTGTTCAATTTCTTCAAATAGTTCCGGCTTACTTTCAATAAATTTTTTAGTGTTTTCCCTTCCCTGTCCCAGCCTTATCTCTCCGTACGAGAACCATGTACCGCTTTTTCCTATCACCTCTGTTTCAACGCCAAGGTCAACAACATCGCCAGACCTGGAAATCCCCTGATTGAACATTATGTCAAATTCTGCCTTCCTGAACGGCGCGGCCACTTTGTTTTTTGCGATTTTAGCTCTAACTCTATTTCCAATAATACGTTCTCCATCCTTAATACTCCCGATTCTGCGGATGTCAACTCTAACAGAGGAATAGAACTTTAGTGCTCTTCCGCCGGGTGTTGTCTCCGGGTTACCGAACATCACTCCGATTTTTTCACGAATCTGGTTGATAAAGATAAGACACGTATTCGATTTAGAGATTACAGAAGTGAGTTTCCTGAGCGCTTGTGACATTAATCTGGCCTGCAGCGCGACATGTGAATCGCCCATCTGCCCCTCAAGTTCGGCCCTTGGTACGAGGGCGGCGACAGAGTCTACAACAATAACGTCAACGGCATTACTTCTCGTTAAAAGCTCTGCAATTTCCAGTGCCTGTTCTCCGGCATCCGGTTGATTAACTAACAAAGTGTCCAGGTTTACCCCAAGCCTTTTTGCATAATCCGGATCAAGAGCATGTTCGACATCGATAAAAGCGGCAGTACCTCCGAGTTTCTGTGCATTGGCAATAACATGAAGAGTCAGGGTAGTCTTTCCTGAAGATTCAGGTCCAAACACCTCCACTACTCTTCCGCGCGGCATTCCACCAACGCCAAGGGCCATGTCCAGAGAGAGCGACCCGGTTGATATTGCTGCCACATCAAGCTTCTGATCTATTCCAAGGCGCATTATTGAACCTTTACCAAATTGCTTTTCAATTTGTGATACTGCCCTTTCAAGAGCTTGATCCTTTTTCCCGACCTCTGGCTTATCCTTTTCAGAACTTTCTGATTTTTGTAACTTTGCCATTAATTATTCCCCTTAGTAATTATTTTTGTTTTTCTTCACTATTTTCTTTCTCTTCGTTAATCTCTTTTCCGCCTATTGCCATATCTTTAATTTCCTGCGGAAACAAAGGGATTACCGTTTTTGTGCATTTATCAAGGTTTTTTGCGATCAGAGATTTATCAATTGTGTCTTTTGTCCGGATGTTTCCCCAAAACGAAACACCTGCTATAATCACACAACACATTATTACGGTTTTTGTAAATGAGATACCTCCTCCAATAAGCCTTCCGCTCATTCCAAATTTCCTTTTTGTAAGAAATCTCCTGAATAGATTCCCTACCGCATATGTTACAATCAAAGTAACAACGAAGATAACCGCATATCCTAATATACTGGAAATCTTCGGGCTGAATACCTCGTCCATAATGCTGCTTAATAGTTTATGGAGTAAGAGGGCGGCGACGACAGACAGTGCAACTGAAGAGATTCGGTAAATCTGCCAGAGAGGACCCGTAACTATCCCAAACAGAGTCCCCATTGTTATGACTCCGATCAATGTGAAATCCAGCCAATTCATAATCTTGAAATAGTAAGGATATGCTTAATATAATTTTTATTTAAAAAGACCTTTAAAGAGCTTCTTTACAACATCCTCTACGTCATCTTCTTCTTTCTTCTCTACCGGTTGTGTCTCTTTTACTACCTCTCCGGTTTCTGTTTTTTCCTCCGGAACTGAGCTTTCGGTTTGAGGTTTTGAGTCTCCTGAACCTCCTAATATACCTTGCAGAATATTACCAATTTCTTGTGGTTTTGGCCATTTAAAAGAGAGTTTTGGTTTGTCTATTGTCCCGGCAACTACTATTGGCAACGTTGAGCCCTGGCTTAATGCTCCTAATATTTTCCTGCCATCTCTACCAACATGTTTGCTCAGCGCCTCGGCATTTGCGGAATATTCTATTCGTCCGTCAAATGAAGTCCACCCTGACAAACCAATGTCAAACTCCTTACCGTTGACACTAATATCATCGTTGAATATCTTACTGTCATTGATAACAAATCTGGTAGTGATTTTGTCAAATTCATATTCACCGCTCTTTCCTAAAGCCTTGATGATTTTGGATGTCACCCTGCCTCCCTTTATGTGGCCATCTTTAATCTCAATCTCTCCTTCTCCATTCAGGCTTTTACTCAAATCATCCTGCCAGTCCAGACCATTTCCATTTGCTTTGAGCTGCATATTCAGCTTTCCTGATAATTTGCCATCCGGTGCGGCAAGGACAGGGACGATGTATGCCAGCAAATCCATATTTTGATTAATGTTTACATCGGACAGTTTCATATCGAAAATCAGAGGAGGTTTTTCTTCCTTAAGACCGGCACTTGCCAATACAGTACACGGACCATCATTCAGCGTAAAAGAGAAATCCTTTGTTGTGAAGAACCCATCATCCAGGGCAAACCCTGACTTAAAATCTTTTATTTCGTATGCATCGTAAATGATTCTATCCATAGACATGTTACCACTGAAGTTCATCTGTTCGTACATATTCTCATTTTCCTGTGCCGATAGTTTTCCGTTTATGTCTAAATCAACAACACCTTTACCGCTCATGTTAATAGCCACTGGAAACATCCCGGCGAATTCTTCGGTTATCTTGCCCAAGTCCATTCTCACGGAAAGCTCGTAATCAATATTCATCTCCTTGCTTAAACTTGTGATTCCACCTTTTGATTCCATTTTGAGGAAGTCAGATTCTATATCCATTTTCTTAATATTCACAGAATCGTCCCTAATCTTATAGTCAAGTGTATGTAAAAGTTTAAGACCTAGATCAGATATCGTGTCATCTTTAAGAGGTCCTCCTGTTGCATTTATACTATCTAGCGCCGTTATCCCGTCAAGCCTCATCTCTTTTTTGACGTGACCTTTTACACTGATTTCCGAATCTATATTTCCGCCGACGCTCAACCCCTCAGGCAGTGATACTATACCCTTGAGGCCTTTCGTAAGCTTTTCAATATCACCCAACATAAATATGTTTAAGTCAACTTCCCCCTTATTGATTACCGTGCCGGAAGTCCTTATTTCAGCGAAACTCGTATTCATACTGAGGTTCCTTAATTCAAGATCACTGTTTTGTAGATCATAAACGATGTCATGGCCTATAGCAATCTCAGGCTCCTCAACCGGACCCATTGTTCCTGCCCTTGCGTAAAGGCCCTTTATATCTGTTTTGCCATTCACTTTTATTATACTTTCCCGTCCTTTGAGATCGATGTTTGTCTGCAGCCGCCCCGCAATCTCCGTTTCATCAGGCATCAATCCACCAATCTCATTCATCAGTTTTGTAATGTCTAAATCCAGAAACATCTTAAAATTTAAATTTCTTGTACTCTTTAATTCGGTGACCACGCCGGCCAGAAACATATTTATGGGTGTAGAATCAATCCCAATCTTGTAAACTGTAATCTTATCATTCATTATATCTATGTCCGCATTCTGAACTAATTTTATACTCGACTGCCGTATCTGCGTATCACCAAGAGGCCCGCCAGAGATCTTAAGGTCTGTAATCTCTGTACTGCCTTCTACACCTATCGCCTTTTCAAGCTGCCCATCAGCAGTAATCCTTGAACTGATTGTACCTTCTACCTGCATGCCTTTAGGCAATCCAAGCATTCCTGCGAGATTTTCTGTGAGTTTTTTCAGATCGACATTCATGGAAAAATCGAGACCGGTACCACCTTCACCCTTGAATTTTGCCATATCAAAGTCTGTAGTTATCAGGGCAAAACCGGTTTTCATGTTAAACGTTCCCTTTGCATTTTCTGGATCAATCTCTCCGCCTTTTGCCAGCGAAACGCTTAAGGCGATATCTGCGTGTTCTGTTTCACCTTTTGCTTCAATGTCAAAGGTACACTGGAGTTCAATTGGCTTGTTCAGAGAGTCAATATTTAAAGTAGTATTCAAATCCTTTATGCGTGTTTCTTCCTGTAATTGGTGATCAATGAACGTGAATTTTCCGTTGCTGACTTTTGCTTTAATTTTAAGATCAGACAAAAGCGCCGGAATAACCAGAGGCGCAGGCATCGGTTTTCCAACTGGTTTACTGGTTACGTCAGGAGTAGGTTTTTCAACTATTTCTGGTGTGGACCCTGGTTCTATAGATACCCTCTTGTCTTCGTAATTAAACAAGCCTTGCTTATCTTTCCGTATAACAATCTCCGGGCTGTCAATTATCAAATCATTTATTCTGATCTGTTTTTTTATAAGCGGTACGAAATCAATATTACAGAGTATCCTTTTTACCTTGACAAATGTATCTCCCGGAAGATCATCTCTCTCTTTGATATGAATATTTTTTATGTCAAGGCCACTTGACCAACTCATATTTATATCATCAATCTGTACCTTACGACTCAAACCTGCTTCCAGGCTATTGATAATTTTATTTTTTACCATGCCGGAGGATACAATAGTAGGGATGAGCGATACGATGATGATTAGTACGCCAATTACACCGCCAATGGATATACCAACGATCATTGGCCATTTTTTTTTATTCTTTCCCTGCATATTATTTCTGGTTTTTGAAGATATGAAAAATTGTGCTATAAAACCACCAAAAACCCTGTGTTATTGTGGTGGCCGATAATTGCTGGAGCCTAAGTTAAATGAGGTGCAACTGTGAAGATTTATACAATTTGTAGTTTATTTTAGTACCTATATAATGTCAAGGTAATTCCAATGATTATCATTTCTCATAAAAGTTTAATTTTTATCATAATATTATGCAATAAAGATGGTTGGTCTTTTGCTTATACATCAGTTTGATTTGCAATAGAGATCTGGCAGGCGCCTGCCAATAAACACCACCAACATAATCACTTACAAAAGTGATCAGGTAGATTTCAAAATCCAAAACCGGTGCCTTCACTTCAAAGTGACACTTTTAATTGCAGATGACTGACAAACGATTAAAATGCCTTTTGGCATCTATATTGCGAAAGAACCTATACTTTCTGTATAATTATCCAACAGCCTTACTGATGCCGGCAGGTGTAGCTAAATGGTTGAAAATATGAATTTGACAAGAAACTTTTTATTGAAAATGAAACAAAATGGATAATTATTTACCAATCAACTCAAACAGCTTAAGAACTGATACGCAAATTGGCTGCGATCTTTACTTATATGTGAAAACAATCGCTGATAGCCGATATATTTTGTATTGCAGAGGAGACACTATCTTTGAGAATAGAAAAAGAGAAATGCTGTTAGATAGGAATATCAGCAGATTGTTTATTAAAAAGGATGATCAGCAGAAATATTATGAGTACCTGGAAAATAATTTTCATGAAATTATAACTGACGCAAGGATCCCTCCCGATGAACGGACAAAAATTGTATATAGCGCAGCCACCAATCTGGTTAAAGACCTCTTCAATGATCCGAGAGCCGGCAGCATCAAAAGGACTAAGACATTTGCTTACAACATGGTTGATTATATTCTTCTGGAAGGCAGAGCGGCACGCAGCCTGCTTAATATAGCAATACATGAATATTATACCTATACCCATTCGGTGAATGTTGCAGCTGTAGGAACTTTATTTGCGAAGGAACTGGGTTTTGAAGATGAAGATTTAAAGCATTTTTGTTCAGGCATCCTTCTGCATGATGTTGGCAAGACCAGAATCAGCACTGACATTCTTAACAAAAAAGGCAAATTGACAAAAGAAGAATTTGACGAGATCAAAAAACATCCGGAAATGGGTGTTGAAATTTTAAAAGAAACAGGAAATGTATTTACTGACGAATATATAGTAACATCACAACATCATGAGAACTATGACGGAACAGGTTACCCGCGAGGGCTTAAGAAAGATGAAATTCACCGCTGCGGCAGGATTGCCCGTATAATAGATGTATATGACGCGTTGACTACTGACAGGCCGTATGCAAAGGCAATAAGACCATTCGCCGCACTAGTGGAAATGAAAGAAAAGATGCTTAATTGTTTCGACAAAGAACTGTTTGTAGAGTTTATACGCTTTTCAGGGCCTTACGATCCGCGAGCAAAGCCCCGAAATGGTGACTACATACAAAACTGAAAATATGAACCGGGAAAGATACGTTTTGACGAAAGTGAAATGAGATGCTTCAAAGTAATAATGAAACAACTATTTCGTTGCCGTAGTTTTCCCTCCCGAAATATCAGATTCGATTAAGCAATACAGGAATTCTGTAACCAATTTTGTCCTAAATTACACTCATGTTGTATGGTGTTCAGCAAGCAGACAGCAAGTAGATGGCAAGAAGTGATCAATTTTAAAAGAAATCCGCATAAGAGTTGTAAAATTTGGAGATAGACACAATGTCTGAATATTTACCCGTTAACTCAAACAGCTTAAGAACTGATACAAAAATTGGTTGTGATCTTTATATACTTATAGATACTGGCGCTGGTAGTCGTTATATCTTATATTGCAAGGGGGATGCGGTCTTTGATAACAATAAAAGAGAAAAGCTGTTAGAAAAAAATATCAGTAGGCTTTTTATTAGAAAGGGAGATCAGAAGAAATATTACGAATACCTGGAAAATAATTTTCAAGAGATCATAGCAGATACACGAATCTCTTCAAACGAGAAGGCAAAAGTTGTACATAGTGCCGCTAGAAACCTTATAAAAGACCTCTTTAATAACCCTAGGACCGGAAATATTGAAAGGACAAAGACCTATGCATCCAACATGGTTGACTACATTCTCAAAGAAGGTAAAGCTGCACGTAATTTACTTCAGATTTTAGCACATGAATACTATACCTATACACACTCGGTGAATGTTGCAGCAGTTGGGACATTGTTTGCGCAGAGCATTGGTCTAGGAGAGAATGAATTAAAGAGTTTTTGTTCAGGAATACTTTTGCATGACGTTGGCAAGACGAAGATCAGCACTGAAATTCTGAATAAAAAGGGCAAATTAACAAAAGAAGAATTTTCAAAAGTAAAAAAGCACCCGGAATTGGGTGTCGAGATTTTGAAGGAAACAGGAAGCGGGTTTACCGAAGAATATACTATAACACTACAACATCATGAGAACGCTGATGGTAGCGGTTATCCGTATGGGCTTAAAAACAGTGAAATTGAACTTTGTAGCAAAATTGCCCACATAATAGATGTATATGATGCATTAACTACAGACAGATCCTATGCAAAAGCCGTAAGGCCGTTTGCCGCACTTGTTGAGATGAAGGAGAAAATGTCTAATTGCTTTGACAAAGAGGTATTTTCAGATTTCGTACGCTTTTTAGGTCCTTGTGATCAACGAGCAAAAACAAGGAAGAGTGGCAGATTACAACGCAGTTGACGAAAACTGTTTCCCGTTGTCGATATTTTAACCATGCCGCCTAAACGCTTCCATCCTCTCAGAGAGTCAGGTTTTAGTCTGCATTTATTATCACGTGATTGTTTGATTAAAAATCCGTGTAAATCACGTTTTGTAAAGTTTATAATAAACGCGGCTATCGAGTTAATGTCGGGTGGTGCTACCCGACTTACTAATATCCCAAAGTTCTCCGCAGGCATTAATTTATGTATCAAAGGAGCGAAAACAAAAATGCAGGATATAAAAAAAAGAAAGGATATTACGAAGGATTTGATTGAATTTATTCAGGATTCCGACGTAATAAATCAATTTAATATCACACCAAAAGAAATCCGTATAGGCGTATTTTATACCGGCGTTGTTTTGAGCAGCGGTCATGCGGGGATGTCGTACACACCCGTTCAGGAAATACCGGAGGCTGTATGTTGTCCGCGATCACACGCGAAGATGCCGGCAGCGGGGGAACTGCTCAACAAGCAAATAACAGAACTTATGGACTATGCACTCGATGACAATGCACTTAAAGCAGCCGTTGGAGTGGCGACATTGAACGCACTTTCTGCAGTTCTGCTTGCAGACGATACATGCAAATATAAACCTTCAGCTTATGGCAATGCTCTGGACCTCATTGAGATTACCAATGAAGATACCGTTGCCATGGTTGGGGCCTTTCCTCCATTTATCAAAAGAATTCAGGAGATTACAAAAAACCTTTTTGTGATTGATAAGAATCCAAAAGTTGTCGGTAAGGGTGATACCATCAAGATAGAATCTGCAGACCGACTGGGCGAGATAATACCACAGGCGAATATATTAGTTATTACGGGCGTCACACTCGTAAATCACACACTTGGCCCCATACTGGACCTTGCAGAAAAGGCAAACGAGATTGTTGTCGTAGGTCCCACTGCAAGTGTTTACCCTGAACCGCTCTTTGAAAGAGGCGTAACAGTTATGGGCGGCGTAAGAATTACAGATGCCGCAAAGATGATACATCTCATCGGAGAGGCGGGATCAGGATATGACTTTTTTGATAATTGTGCTGATAAGGTAATAATGCGTAACGAAGCAATTTCTGTTAGATCTTCATGAACTTTATGCCACCATTGACTATTTAATACCCAAATCTATATGGACAGAACCAATTTTCAGTCCAGGAGTTCCAGGACGTCCAACGGTCTGTTAATCAGCACCTTTGCTCCGTTCTCTCGTAATTCTTCAGCTGATCGAAAGCCCCAGAGGACCCCTACCGGAGACATTCCCGCGGCAATAGATGTTTTCAGGTCAGTCTCCGTATCTCCAAGATAAAGAAAATCTGAAGGCGAAATGTCCAGTTGCTCTGCAATCTCCAGCGCACCTGCCGGGTCCGGCTTCCTGGGTACATCATTACGCTGACCAAAGACCACATCAAAATTCCAATCAGACAGGAAGCCATCCATGCACTTTATTGTATATTTATGAGGCTTATTGGAAAGCACGGATATTTTCAGTCCGCGGGAAGTAAGCGTATCTAATAACTCAGGAATCCCTTCATAAAGTTTTGTCTTCACATTCCAATTCTTATCATAATCTTCCAGAAATGCTTCCAGGCATGAGTGGATAATAGCGTTCGTTCGCTTGTCTTCAGGCAAAGCACGGCTAATAAGATTAGTGGCACCATCACCCACAAAGCGGCAGTAAGCATCCCTATTGTGAGTAGGAAATCCATTCTGCACTAAAACACGATTCAAGGAGTCACCCATATCTTCAATTGAGTCAAGCAGCGTTCCATCAAGATCAAAGAGTACGGCTTTATATTTCATTGCGGGCCTTTCGAAAAATCATCAATTCGCTTGATTGTAATACACTTATACTGATTTGTAAATTCTTTACTATTTTACAGTAGTACCCGGTGAAGTTTTTGCTCGCGCTATTCTTTGTTATTCCTGGCGACCGGAGAAAGCGAAGAATCTCCTGTTAGTAAGCCAATAGATGTTTTGCAGCCTGTGCCAGGGTTTGCCAAACAGGAGTACGTTGAATGTGTCATGGTTACAGTATTTCCGTGTACTATAGACTTGGGTACAGTGTACAGAGGTGCGAGCATCGTACCCCTACGTCTTATCAGTGTAAAAAAATTTTTCTACAATATCAGCATTGATGGTATTCGTTCTATAATATATAATGCCTGAAATTTTAACTAAAAATAAATGGGAATGCTCCCAAAAAAATAGAGCCTGAAAGGAGAAGAGACAAAATGGAAATGTTTAATTCGATTGGACTCTTGTTAGGAGGGTCTTGGGCATCCGGACTTAATCTTTATATGAGTATGGCGGGTTTGGGAATTGCCAATAGAATGGATTGGATAGATCTTCCGGAAAACCTGGACATACTTTCCAACCCTATACTTATCAGTGTGGCCATCTTTCTTTACGTGATTGAATTTGCTGCGGACAAGATTCCATATATTGATTCGTTATGGGATTCAGTCCATACCTTTATCCGTCCCCTTGCTACTTCGGCATTAGGATACACCGCTATGGCCGACTCCGGAATGATACTGCAACTGGCAATTGCTTTCATTACGGGTACCATCTCCCTTGAATCTCACCTTACTAAGGCTACAACCCGAGCCATAATAAATACATCACCGGAACCGGTCACCAATTCCATTGCAAGCGTTACGGAGGATGCGTCTGTAGCGGGAATTTTATATTTAATTATGTGCCATCCAGTTATAGCGGCAGCCCTGATAACTATTTTTATCATCATCTCCATCTGGTTTTTAAAGAAGATGTTCAAATTCCTTAAAAAGGTTTTCGATTTTTCCGGTAGAGAAAAGTTTAAGGACACAGCACTTGCAACTGAAAATATGTCATCAGGCAAATAAGTGCTGTGACCGCAATGCCATTGCCGGACGGCGCTGGGAAGAAATAAAACTGACAAAGATTGCGGAATGAGTAAATCCCTGAAAATATTAACACTGGAGCCATATTATGGCGGCAGCCACAAAGCATTTCTGAAAGGCTGGATGCAATACAGTTGCCACGAATGGACAGTTCTTAGTCTGCCACCCTGGAAATGGAAATGGCGTATGCGTCATTCTGCCATAACCTTTGCCAGTCAAACTTCCGAGAAAATAAAAGCAGGAGGAAAATGGGATATTATATTTTGCTCTGACATGCTTAATCTTGCTGAGTATTTAGGCTTGGCGCCGCAATCTATACAGAAGCTTCCGTCAGTTGTTTATTTTCACGAAAATCAATTGACTTATCCGGTTGCACATCCACAGGAATTTGACTTTCATTATGTACTGACTAATCTCATAACAGCCCTGGCAGCCACAGAGGTGTGGTTCAACTCTTTATACCATCAGAATATTTTCTTAGGCGAACTTCGGGGCTTCCTGAAACGGATGCCGGACTTTCAACCATTAGAATCAGTTGATGATATTCGACACAAATCTCTTGTTCGATACCCGGGAATCCATCAGTTCCAAAAAAGGGGAATGAGACCTCCCGGCCCCATGCGCATTGTATGGGCTGCAAGGTGGGAACACGATAAAAACCCGGAACTTTTTTTCAAATCTCTTCAAATTCTGAAAGACCGGAAGGTAGAATTCAGGATCAGTGTTATGGGAGAACAGTTCAGGCATAGACCTGATATCTTTGACTCTGCCAGGAAGGAGTTTACAGATCATATAGATCGGTGGGGATATCAGCAGGAGCGTCGTGACTATGAAACCGCCCTTTTAGAAGCAGATATTTTCGTATCTACTGCGGATCATGAGTTTTTTGGATTTAGCGTGCTTGAGGCGGCAGCGGCAGGAGCATTTCCGCTTGTTCCCGAAAGGCTCGCTTATCCCGAGACACTGGGGCTGGATTCCGGCAATGAAGACTTTTACTTTAAAGGCGGGGCGGACCAATTGGCCGAACGGCTGGTCCAATTGTCTGAGAAATTACAAAACAACAACCTGTGGGATAGCAAGCCTGGTCGGGCAATCCACATCGTCGAGAAATTCTTCTGGAAGACAAAAGCGCGTGTACTGGATGAGGAATTATTCAGAATAATTAATAGACATATGCAGTCAATGGGATATTAGATCTCTTTTTATGGGGCGGGATAAAAATTAATCTATAAAAGGGGGTCAGCAAAGAATTACGCCCCCCCTTGATTGAGATACTATTATAGACTGGTGTTATTGCTGTGCCTCTTTTTTGCCTTTCTCCTTACTGCCGCACCTGCAAAACCAGCTAAGTCGATACCAAGCAGTGCAATGGTTGCAGGTTCCGGAACGGGAGAGGTTGCATTCTGATATAATGCGCTCACTTCACTGTCGCTCAGCGCATGATTCCATATGCCCACTTCATCTACATGGCCGTCTCCTACGTTGACTAAGAATGGCTGGGTGTTGGACACCATAGGAGGGCGTGGCCCGGTGTTCTCATGAACGCCGTCTACATAAAGCCTCGTTTCATTGCCAGTGACGTCATAAACACCAACAAGCTGATGCCATGTACCGTCATTGACTACTGTTGATGATAACCCTGTTTTTCCACCTGAAGCATAAAAGTGCGCAAATCCACCTGCACCACCTGCTCCATCACCAACATTATTTACAGCCAGAAAGTAACCATTATGGGAGCCACCCAGGTGCTTCCAGATTGGTCCCCCTGCGGCTGCAAATCCCGGAGTTGTTTTTATCCATGCCTGTACAGAGAAATCCACACTGCCGAACATGAAGTTATCCCCCATGCTGACATCGGCGTTAGGCCCCTGAACAGCCCCGCCGAGTATACCTCCTGTCGGGTCGAACGATGCTGCTCCACTTAAAGTTCCGTTCACTCCTCCAACACTGTCAGATGCGATGGTACCACTAGCTTCATTAAAATCCCAGTAAGCAATTAAAGCTGCATTAGCCACCTTTGGGACGGCACAGAAAAATATTAAGACAACCGCCAGGTTAATAAATTTTGTTTTAATCATTTTGTTCTCCTTCATTTATGTCTTCTACAAAATAGTGTTCTAAATTATTACGGTATTTCATATTTTACTGTTTTTAGTCATGCTCACAGACAGCCTGAATTAAAACATCCAGGTTTAATCAAAATGAGTAAACCTGCAATATCAAATGTATGAATATTAAAACATTCACTGCTAAATAATACAATAGAAAAAAATAATCATTATAAGAGGAGTTTACAAGAGAAGTGTTTTTTTAGGCATTTCCTGTACACAGGGCATTTCAGAATACAGTTGCAAAAAACACATTTACGATATAAAATTCTGGCTTATTGGCATAGCAACAAAATGTTACATAATTTGTATTGGAAATATCAGGTATTTATTTTTTTCATTATTGATTGGAAGGGGGATTATTATGAAATTACGAACAAAAATGCTTGTCCTTTGTGCTATTGCATGTTTCGCTTTCGGTATTGCAGGTTGTGGTGAAAAAGGTAGCGCGGAAAAAGCGGGTAAAAAAATTGACAAAGCTGCAGAGTCTGCAAGAGACGCGATTCATGACGCTACAAAATAAGCAGCATCTTATTTATGTAGCCTCTTGGTTTCCTGGCTTCCTTATAATAAATTTTTATTTGTTTTTATTACGCATGGCCAATTTGTCATCAATGGTGTAAATAGGGGTGCGTTGTCCGTACGCCAGCTTTTATTCTCAATCATTGACGTTCTCATAAGAAATTATTATTAATTGCAATAAAAGAAACAGCCATAAGGAAGTCAGGAATGCAGGAAAACAACAAAACTATTTAGTGCCTTTGAATTGCGCGCATTTTATTATAACGATAGTCTCCAATTGCAGTTTTTTTTGTTGAGAAACCAGCCCACCCAAATGTCTTCAGAGTACGTCGAAGGCGATAAGTCCATGTATAGGAATTTTTAACGTTGATGACACTTCGACTCTACCCAGTGCGATGTCATCCTCCGCTCTAAAGTGTTTCAACATCAAGCCGCTTATTTGTGCCTTCCACCTTAAAAGACGATACTCCTCTTCATTAAAAAGGTACGCTGGCGCTGGAAAAGGTTAAACGACTGTTTTCTGTCGGATGGTTGATAATCAACTCTTTAGCATGCAGGTTTAGGCGATCTGCCATTGAGTATGCGGCTTCATGTGCATAAAGCTCATCGCCAAGAATGGGGTGGCCCATGGCCTGCATATGTACGCGCAGCTGGTGTGTGCGCCCCGTAGTGGGAGACAATTCCACAAAGCAGCTGTTTTCAAGCCGTTCAACAATTCTCCAGTGAGTCAGTGCCTTTTTCCCCAGTTGGTGATCAACTATCTGCAGAGGCCTCCGCTCCCAATCACAACGCAAGGGCTGATTAAGCATACCGGCTGCTTGCTCGGGTTGACCATACACTTTTGCGACATACGTTTTTTCCGTTTCCCGATTTTCAAACTGACGGCTCAATATGCGGTGCGATGCCCGGTTTTGCGCAATAACCATAAGGCCCGAAGTCGAAAAGTCCAACCTGTGAACAATACGTGCTTCCGGAAAATGTTTCAGGACACGGTGAATAAGGCAGTCCTTTTTATCAGGAGTCCTGCCGGGGACAGACAGCATATTTGCCGGTTTGTCTACGACGATGATCTGCTCATCATTATAGACGTATTCTATATCGCCCATCGGTGGCGGCAGGATCTCGTGTGTTATATTAAATATATAGGCCATCGTTTTTGGAAGACGGGAAGTGCAGAAAAATATATTACCAACATATCGAAAGAGACGTCACCAAATTATTGTATAGGGTGTTTTTCTGGAGTGCAGTGGCCACTTGTCCGCCAAGCATTTGGGCGGAGATGATAAACTCCATATTTTCGTCTAATAAATTATGTTACAACAATGCTTCCCAGACCATCTATGTGACAAACGTTTTGAGCCAATAATCTAATCAGGATTATACGCCCATGTCGGGACTCCAAATTTGCCTTTTGTATTTATTACATTATCAAAATTACCATCTCCATCACTATCAATGATTATGTAATCTACCGGTCTCTCGGTATCACTGTCAATGCCGTATGAATATATTTTATCCTTAACTGACAGTTCCTGGATACGTCCTCCGTTTTGTGTCAAATACACCCTGAGCCTTGATTCCCTATCAGATTTTTCCCTGTTAACGCTTATCTTCTGGTCAGAAATCAGCTTCAAATTACTTGTATCCGGAACTTTGTAAATGTTTAATTCGCCGGCAAGCTGCTCAATCCATTGTTTTGTGCCGGCGTGGTTGGATCTTTGTGCAGAACTATTTAAGAAACACTTAAATGATTCAGGTAATTCATTATTATAATAATATACAATCCCTAAATTATATTGAATTGCAGGCGCAGGTACGTCTGGCACTAATTCTAATGCACGCTTGTATGCAGCAATTGCATCCTTAAGCTTCCCTTTGCTTTTATAAGCCAATCCCAGGCTGCTATAGAACAAAACACTGTCGTTGTTCTTGTTGTCTTTATGGGGTTCAAGCAGGGTTATGACTTCGTCCGGATAATCATTTGGGTTTAGCTCTACAGAACGAAGCCCTAAAGCCTTATAATCAACTGGATCAGCATCTTCTGTCCTTGTGGTCTCTTTTACTTTTTGCACCTCTATTACCTCTTCGTTGTCGACAACTGTTTTTCCTTCATGCAACTGTATGTTCCTGGGAATTATTTCCATAGACACTTCAGCCTGTATGGACGAGCAGGAAAACATCAGAACTAATAGCAGGAAGAGGATTGTTTTTTTCATGATTATTCCACCACATTAGCCTTGTGCACATTTACTCTTATATATCTTAACGCCTCAGAACCATCAACAGGTCCAATTTCGGTTTCAACAATAGTTGACTTTCCGGAAGAGAGAATACCGCTTACCTCCTTTGCCATTTCAAGTGCCTTGCCCTGTGGATCCGGATAACGTATTTTCACTTTCACACCACTGACCGGTAGTGGAGTAGGATTGGTAACTGTGATAACAACATACCGGTTGTTATCCAGGCTGACATGTGTCTTTATGTGACTGCCTGGATTTTCATGCATGTCAAGCTTCACAAATGACAGTGCTGCCTGTCTGCCCGGTTCTGAATTAGAAACAGAAGCGTCTTTAAAATATTGCATCGCTTCCCGTCGATTTCCCTGCGCAAGAGATATATTGCCTAGAGCATTTAAAGCCGGTGCGGTAGGAAGCAGTTTTGTACTTCTCTCAAGATCGGTACGAGCCCCCTGCTGATCCCCCAGTTGCTGTTTGTTTAAACCGCGCTGAACATAGAAATAGAAGAATTCGCTGTTAAGATCCACTGCCTTGTTATAGCTCGCTAAGGCATTCTGATATTTCTGCTGTTTCATGTATACATCTCCAACTAAGGCATGAAATTGTCCTTCATTTGGCTCACCGAGAATTGCCTGTTGCGCAAGAGACAAAGCTTCTTCGGTTTTTCCCTCACTGAGTGCTTTACTCCCCATGTCAAATGCGTGGTAATCATCCTTAGTTCGTATAAGACGTGCAATCTTCTCCTTATAGCGCTGAACACCCAACTCGCCAGACTCCGGCAGAGTTTTGGCGGTTGCGCGATTTGCTTCAACGCGTTGCTGTGATGGTGGATGACTGGCAAACAGTCCGGACAACCAGTCCGTTTCATGTCCCTCTGACTCTGATAATCGTACGAACACCTCCTGCAGGCTGATAGCAGCCCTTGGGTCGAATCCGGCTCGTGACATATATATCATACCGTAGAGGTCGGATTCGCTCTCAGCATTACGTCCATATTTCTGGTTAATCAGGCCTGCCGCAGTCTGGGATCCGCGTACAGCAATATTTTCATAATTGCTGCCGCTTGAAGCGATACCGGCTAATGTCACCGCTCCCTGCAGCAGAATTCCGCGTTCCATACCCTTAGCTCCGTGTCTTGCCGCTGCATGTACTATCTCATGTCCCAAGACCGCTGCAAGTTCGGCTTCGTTATTCAGTTCTGTCAATAGCCCACGATTAACTGCTATTTTCCCTCCCGGCAGAGCCCAGGCATTGGGTACAGAGTTATTAAGAACTACAAATTCATAAGGCAGTTTGCGGTCACTTACTGCAGCCAATCTCTGGCCCACGTCATTTACATATTTAGTCAATTCCGGGTCGACCACATAGTCTCCACCCTGCATCTGACGGCTGGGTACGTATTGTTTACTGCCTATCTGAAGTTCATAAGATTCTGGCACTAATCCCAGCTCGCGTTTACCGGTAACCGGATTAGTAACACATCCATACAAGGCAACCGAGCATAAGGTGAATACAATAATTAATTTTCGCATCATGGATTTAACCCTCCGTAAAAATTATTATTAATCCCTGTCTCTCTAAATTGTTTTTAATTTGATTGCGACTATGTCTCGCTATGGTATTATAATAATTAAATTAAGCCCGATTGTCCAATGGCAAACAGAAAGAGATTTAATCCTTACTTTTTTCAGGAAAAGGAGCGTGTGTTTAATGAAATCAAGAAATAACAGTCTTAACCGTTTATTGGCAGTTGTATTGCTGTTTATGATTTTGCAGGCTGGCTGTTCATCTGCAGTAAAAAAGCCACATCTGCTACCAATGGAACCGGGGTTTGGTCTTTCTGAGATTTCAAATCCGGAACAATTTCCTGATTTTAGAGATGATTATGACAAAGAGCTTTTATTACAATCCATAAGTAACAGTATGGAATACTTTAAAAAGATAAAGACTTACCCGAACGCCTTCAGCTTGTTAGGTTTTGCTCCTGAAAAACAGACAGAAACTTTGGAGTTTTTCCGGGAAGGATACTCTCGGTGCAAAACCCCTCAGGAGTTGAACGAATTTATTTCTAAAAACTTCAGGATATTTCAGGCTGTCGGGAAAATGTATGAGGGAGATGTTCATTTCACCGGTTACGGTACTCCCATTTACGATGGAAGTTTAACACCTACAGAAACATTTCGCTACCCGCTTTATAAAAAGCCGGCAGATTTTAAAAACCCATATTTTACCCGCCGTGAAATTGAGGAACGCAATCTGCTGAGTGGCACTGAAATTGCTTATTTCAAATCAAGGCTGGAAGCCTATCTCATCCATGTACAGGGTTCCGGTCAGATCAGGCTTCCGTCAGGTGAGAAGGCGTATGTAGGATATGCCGGAAATTCAGGGCACTCTTATACAAGTATAGGTCGGTTATTAGTTCTGGATGGTAAGATCCGGGAGGAGGAGTTAACCCTTCCTGTATTAATAAAATATTTTGACCAGCATCCGGACGAGCTGGACTATTATCTCAGGCAAAACGATAGATTTATTTTTTTTAAAAGAGTACCTCATGCCGTTCCTCATGGCTCTATTGGCGTGCCGGTAACCTCGATGCGCAGTATAGCAACCGACAAGAAAGTCTTTCCACCGGGCGGGTTAACCTTTTGTGTGATTGGAACACAGAGACCGGGAAGCAGCAGCAGATCTAAGGAGAAGGGGCATGTAGAGAAATCATTCTTTGCCCTGGACCAGGATACCGGAAGTGCTATTCAAACGCCCGCAAGGGCAGATGTGTTTTTCGGAATAGGCGATGAAGCCATGTATAACGCGGGAAATTTAAATACCTACGGCAAACTCTACTATCTTTTAAAAAAGTAAAAAAAATAAATTAATAAGTTCTCAATTAAGATGTGAAAGACCTCCCCTTAATCCCCTCCTTGCGAAGGATGGGGGATGGGGCGGTGAATATTTAATAAATCTTCCACATCTTAATTGAGAACTTGCATAAATAGAAAAATGAAAAGAACAGCTATAAAGGCGGCTAAAGAAGCAGGAAAAATAATACTGCACTATTATTCTAAAAATGTAAACGCCACGAGTAAGGGGAATACCTATGACCTGGTAACAGAAGCCGATTTAGCGGCAGAGAACAAAATTATCAGTATAATAAAAAATAAATTCCCCGGCCATTCTCTACTAACAGAAGAGTCCGGTGAAGAGACACACAAGTCTGATTACTGCTGGGTAATAGATCCGCTGGACGGCACAAACAATTTCTATCACAAGTTCCCCATGTTTTGCATATCAATCGCACTGTACAAAAAAGGGAAGCCGCTGATCGGTGTTGTTTTTGACCCGCTTAAGAAAGAACTATTTTATGCGGAAAAGAATGAAGGAGCATTTCTGAACAACAAAAAAATCAATGTTTCCAGCGTAAACAAACTAAGTAAATCACTACTGGTTTTAGGGTTTTATTATGAGAGAGGTCTGTTGATGAGGAAAAGTCTCGACCAGATGGAAAAGTTTTTTTATGAGAACGTCCATGGCATCAGAAGGACTGGTTCAGCAGCGTTGGATCTCTGTTATACCGCCTGCGGCAGATTTGACGGATACTGGGAATTAAAGTTGAATCCGTGGGACTTCGCAGCCGGCAGTTTGATACTAATGGAAGCCGGAGGAAGGATTACTGATGTACAAGGGAAGAGATACAGCCTGATGATGAAAAACGTTGCTGCCTCAAATGGAAAAATCCACAAACAGATGATAAAGATTTTAAATGAATAAACTTCTGGCATATTGTTTTAACGCAGATGCGCATAGAAACGGGAGCATTCCCAATTTTTTGTAAATCAGGTATGATACCCATGAATACGTGGATTCGGCCTCCGGCCTTAATCCACCCTTACAAATAAGCAAACGTATGGTGCGAGGTAGGGTGGATTAAACGAAGT
>SMSL01000015.1 GCA_007859995.1 Candidatus Brocadiaceae bacterium S225 | reverse complement strand
TACCCGAATGCCTTTATCGGGTATCTAAAAGGTCGGTTCAAACTAGATTCCCGCTAAAAGAATGCGGGAATGACAGGTTTGGGACAATAAATGCAGCTTACGCAAAAACCTAACCGGACACTGCTGACTATAATTAATGTTTATCATATTCCATAAGAATGAGATACAAACAGTTTTTTTGAATATCATTGATATTTAATATTTCCCTGAGCCCATACATCTTTTTTTTGTCAAAAACCTGGAATTTATTATTTTAATAACATTTCACACTGTTTATGAATAGAGAAATTCTCAGACTTGCGATCCCTAACATAATCAGCAACCTTTCTGTCCCGCTCCTGAGCCTGGTAGATGTGGCCCTGATGGGCCATCTTGATTCGGCAGAATATATCCTTACCATCGGTTTTGGAGTAATGATATTTAATGTTGTATATTGGGGTTTTGGGTTTTTACGGATGGGGACTACCGGTTTTACCGCGCAGGAATTTGGCAGGCAGGACAACAAAGAGTGCTTACTGATACTGGGCAGGGCTCTGTTAATCGCTGTGGCAGCTGCCATCTTGTTGATAGCATTAAAAATCCCACTGTTAAAATTGAGTTTACTCCTAATCGGAACAACCCCGGAAGTTGAAGTATATATAGCAGATTATTTCAATATCAGGATACTGGCAGCGCCGGCTACAATATCCCTGTTTGCGTTTACCGGCTGGTTCTTCGGCATGCAGAACGCCAGAATCCCGATGATACTTACCATAACTGTTAACCTGCTTAATATCGGTTTCAGCTACTGGTTTGTGAGGGTTACGGGGATGAAAGCGGAAGGCGTGGCATTAGGCACCTTGATCGCACAATACTGCGGATTAATACTGGCATTAGCGTTCTTTTACAAAAACTACAGGCATATGATACCTTTCCTGGACAAACTGGACTTGTTTAATATCGGCAAGATGAAGAAGTTCCTCATGGCAAATTCAGATATCTTTATACGAACTCTCTGTCTTATATTCGTTTTTTCATTTTTTAAAGTTCAGTCTGGTAAGGAAGGAGTAATCTTAGGTTCCGCAAATATTATTCTCATGGAATTTATAATGTTAAGTGCTTACGGGATTGATGGATTCTCATTTGCCGCTGAATCGATTGTCGGAAAATATTTTGGTGCTGGAGATGCGTGGAATTTAAGAAAAGCAATAAAAGTATCTTTCCAATGGGGTTTCGGCATAAGCATTATGCTGGTACTACTTTTTTACTTCTTTGGCAGAGAGATACTTCAAGTATTAACAGATAATCAGGAAGTAATTGATGCCGCAATGCCTTTTATGGGATGGTTGATTATTGCGCCGATTATTCATGCCGTACCATTTATCTGGGATGGAGTGTATATAGGGATTAGTGCGTCAAAGGCGATGAGGAATACTATGCTTCTATCCACATTTCTTTTTTTCCTGCCGACGTATTACCTTTTCCACGGCATAATGGGAAACCATGCCCTATGGCTTGCCTTAACCCTTCTTATGCTTTCCAGGGGAATATCTCAGACCATTCTGGCGAGACATATTGTCTTTAACAGATTGAAATAGCGGCTTAAACAGTTCAATCGATTCAAACCGCTCTTTGCCATTCAAACTTAATTGCGTCTTTCCAGTGTTATCTCAAATCAAACCCATCTCTTTTACAGTATCTCTTTCTATCTGCAGTTCTTCCAATGTTGCAGAGACCTTTTCCTTACCAAACTCTCCGTGCGCAATACCCTCAACAACTTTAACTTCACCATTTTTCACGTAACAGGGAAAAGAGAAGATCAGGTCTTTATCGACCCCGTACTCACCATTTGAAGCGAGGCACATAGAGAATGTCTCTCCATCCGGTGTATCACGAGCCAGGCTGTTAATACCTGATACACACGCATTGGCTGCCGATGCTGCAGACGAAAACCCCCTGGCTTTAATAATAGCTGCCCCTCGTTGTTGAACTATTTTAATGAAATCTTCCTGCAACCATGCCTCATCTGTAATGACTTCATGGGCGGGCTTACCACTGATCTTTGCATTGTAAAAATCAGGATATTGAGTAGAAGAGTGATTCCCCCATATGGTAAGGTTCTTCACTTCAGTTGTATCTACCCCCGCCTTTTGAGCCAATTGAGTAATCGCCCTTTTCTCATCAAGAGCCGTCATGGCAAAAAATCTCTTATTTGGAATATCTCTGGCTGCATTCATGGCGATGAGGCAGTTAGTATTACAGGGATTACCGACTACAAAAACTCGAACATCTTTCGCGGCATTGTCATTGATAGACCTGCCCTGACCGGTAAAGATACCGCCATTAATCTTCAGCAGATCAGACCTTTCCATCCCAGCTTTTCTTGGCACTGAACCAACTAGAATGGCCCAGTTAACATCTTTAAAGGCCACATCCATATCACTGGTACAGGTGATTTTTTTGAGTAATGGAAAAGCACAATCATCAAGTTCCATTGCAACGCCCTGTAATGCAGGCAGTGCAGGCTCAAGCTCTAAAAGTTGAAGCTCGACTTCACATTCCGGTCCAAACATCTGACCGGATCCAATCCTGAACAGTAGTGCATAACCGATCTGACCTGCCGCGCCGGTTACAGCAACCTTTACTCTATCTTGTGCCATCATTTATCTCCCTGAAAGAAATGAATTTGAATTGTTTTCATGTAAAAAAGTAGTCCTGATTTTACCCTTTGAACGAAATATATAAAGATAAATCTCTTTGACATTGTCCATTCGATGCTTATTTAGTATTATAGATGCCGGTAATTGCCCAATAAGTTGAGGAAGACCACCCCTTAATCCCCTCCTTGCGAAGGAGGGGATTAAGGGGTGGTTAATATTTCACAACTCTTCCTCTACTTATTGAAAACATACCAATCAGCAACTTTAAATCACTTTAGGCATTTATGTAATATATGAACCCTACGCAAAAGAGTACATCCAATAACGGCACATATTTCAGATTACTATGTTATCTAATCCCCTACTGGCGCAGGACGTTGCTTGTCCTGCTTCTTTCGGCAATCAGCGCGTGCATTGCAGTCCTTCCAATACAAATACTTGGTATTGTTGTAGATGAAATCAAAATAGCAGATAAATTAATAAAGAATACCGACACCAGCCAACAAGTCGATGATTTCAATAGTGACAGTCTGGGAGACAAACAGATAAGTCAAATACCCCTGTCAAAACCACTCTTAACGGCTTCCAGCTATGTCCACGATCACTTGTTTGGAGATTATGATTCAACCATTTTTATGCTTATATTTCTCGGTATCAGCTTTCTGGTTATGCACACCTTCGGTAGCGGAATCACTATGGCCCATGGCTATATTACAACTGAGCTGGGGCAAAGGCTTGTCTATGATTTGCGGAACCAGCTCTATGGCCACATACAGAGGTTTCACTTAAACTATTTCGAGAACAACAAAACAGGCGACATTATGAGCCGCCTCATGAACGATGTTAATGCATTGGAGCAGGCAATTGTCGGTCCGGTAATCACCTTTATAACGGATATGTTTAAATTCGCATGGATAATCTATTTCTGCATGAAACTCGATTGGCAGCTTACGTCTATCGTTTTATTTGTCTGTCCCTTTATCTCTCTGTGCACCTATAATTTCGGAAAAAGGATACGGAAAATCTTCCGTACCCTCAGGCAAAAAACCGGTGATCTTAATTCATTAATCCAGGACAATATTTCCGGTATTCGTGTCATTGCGAGCTTTGCTAAAGAGCCGGAGGAACTGGAGCGATTCAAACAGAAAAACTATGAAAATTACTTTTTGCATGTCCGTATTTTAAGACTGCTTCACACAATGCGTCCTATAGTAGACCTGATTACTGAAGTGGGGGCCGTAGTAGTAATATGCTTTGGTGGTTATAAGGTGCTTCAGGGTCAGCTCTCGGCCGGTACTTTCGTCATATTCTTTCCGTATCTTCAAATGATGTACGGCCCTATTACCGGTTTAACACGTTTTTATAATCAGGTACAACGCGCAATCGCATCCACCGAACGTGTCTTCGAGGTGCTGGACACTCCCGCTGATCTTGCGGACGCGCCCAACGCTTTTGATTTGCCAAAGGTACACGGTACGGTGGAATTCAGGAATATTCACTTTATGTACGATAACGGCTCTGAAGTCTTAAGTGATATTAATATTAAGGCGTTACCAGGGCAGATGATTGCCTTTGTAGGTCCCAGCGGAAGTGGCAAGACCACCCTCACAAACCTGATACCAAGATTTTACGATCCGAACAAAGGAGATATTATTATTGACGGTAACAACATAAAGGACGTCACACTCCAATCTCTGAGAAAGCAGATGGCCATGGTACTCCAGGAAACATTTCTTTTTAACGATACCGTCAAGGTCAACATAGCCTACGCCCGCCCTGACGCGTCTGAAAAAGAGATAGAGGAAGCGGCAATGGCAGCTAATGCCCACGAATTTATTGTTGAGTTGACAAATGGTTACGACTCGTTAATTGGTGAACGGGGGGTAAAACTTTCCGGGGGTCAGAAGCAGCGAATCGCTATTGCACGTGCCATCCTTGCAAATCCTCGAATACTGATCCTGGACGAAGCGACCTCATCCGTAGACACCGAGACAGAACAGCTTATTCAAAATGCCATCTATCGACTGGTTAAGAACCGTACCACGTTCGTAATAGCCCACAGACTTTCAACGATCCTGCACGCTGACCTGATCGTAGTTTTAGAAAACGGGAGGATCGTAGAAACCGGGCATCACCAGGAACTTCTAACTCATGGAGGATTGTACAAAAAACTTTTTGAGATGCAGTTTAACGCGGATGAGATGCGAAGCCCGAAACCAGATGCAATTGAGCCTGTGGTAACGCATGAGGATCAGTTTATAGAGCTTGACGAACCCACACAAGAACAGAAATGGCCGTAAAAAACTAATAGGACACAGATTAAAACGGATAAGAAATGGGTAATTATTCACCGCGAAAACGCCAAGAGCGCAAAAGGAGATCAAAAGTGATGAAAGAAGAACATTGGTGCCTTAGTGGCTTTTTGGCTGCTTTGAAATCCTTGAAGAATAAATCAACCTGGAGTATATCAGTTTTCCTTCTGATAATCACCGCAATTGGGTGTGGGCAGGGTGAACAGACACCCGTGAACGAATCTAACGATGCTATCGTAGAAAGCATTGACAGGGTCGCGGCTGCAGAGTTCAAAGAGTTAGTTGAAAAAAACAAAAAGGATATTATAAAAATCCTGGAAGAAAACGGTATCCTGCCGGCCAACCTGCCAAACCCGTACAAATATATAAACTGGCATCTGTATAAATCTGCGGATCTGTATGTTGAGAACGGAATGGGTACTGCGAAGATAATGCTGTCCGGATGGGAAAGATCACAGGAAAATTGTTATCAAAAACCTGTTACCCTATGGTTTGAAAGGAAAAACAGGAGGTGGTATCTGGTAGTTAAAGACGGACGTTTAACAACCGCGGTTTTAAGTAGTGACATCGCTTATAACTTGTCACCTGAGATCCACGATACATTTACAACACTATTTCCACATATTGAATATGAGGATTGGCGAAAGTGGAAAGACCCTGTCCTCAAAAAACTCGCCCTGATAAGGCTAAAATCAACCTTACCACAAAACAAATGAATAATTATTATTCACCGCAGATTAAACATGACGAGTAAGCCGATTTTGATTATTCGGAAATTGTAATTTGAAATTTATTTGTAATTTGTTATTTGAGTTTTGTTATTTCCTAAACTTCTGTTAGTTATGCTTTATTCAGTTTAGGATAAATATTGGAGCTGTGACTGTGGGTAGAAAGAAACTATGGCGATTAGAGGAACTTGAGGATTTTGACAATCTCATACAATTCACCGATCAACCGGAAGAGGAAGATTTTCGGCTTCGCGGCACCTGGGCGAAAGATCATTTCAAGAACGCCAATCCAATAACTCTGGAGTTAGCATGCGGCAAGGGCGATTATACTATTGCACTTGCGGAGAAACATCCTGATAGGAATTTTATAGGTATTGACATGAAAGGTCCACGCCTGTGGTCCGGATGTGTTGCGGCACAGGAACATGGCCTTATCAATGTAGCCTTCCTCCGCATAGAAATCCTGAACCTTGCTCACTATTTTGCAGAAGGAGAGATCGACGAAATCTGGATAACATTTCCTGATCCGTTTTTAAAGAATGGCAGTTCTAATAAAAGGCTCACTTCTACCCGTTATCTGGAAGCCTATAAACAGGTGACAAAGGCGGGCGCGACAATACACCTTAAAACAGACTCAACCCCCCTATTCGAATTCAGCCTCAGATCATTAAGGGACAACAGATGTACAGTTGGAGAGAAGATAGATGATGTCCATGGTGATGATGAACGACACGAAGATCTCTACATCAAAACAAATTATGAGAAGAAACATCTTGCTGATAACAGAATAATCAAATACGTGCGATTCTCACTTGCAGAATAAGCAATAATCACACAAAGGCACAAAGAAAAGACAATGGGACACTGATAAAAACAGATTTCATGAATTAACGCATAAGGGATTAAAAGGACTAACAACAAAGGGAAAAACTATTATCTTTTGTTTCATTTTTTTAAATTCCGTTTTCTTAGCGATCTCCGCGCCTTTGCGTGAAAATACTATCGTTATACTTCTGTTTGCAATATCACCAATGAAATTTTCCTTTATGATCTTCGCGGCTTCGCGTGATGAATAAAGTCTGTCAACCACTTTCCAACTGAGGAAAAGCCAATCCTCTCTCCTTTGCCATGGATTTTACCCATAAAGCAAATATCTTATTCATGTTGGAAGTGACCGATCCGGAGCCTTCTGTTTCGAGTTCCTCCAGTAATGAAGTAACTGCCTGAAAGGTACATAAATTGCCTTCCTTAGATTGTTTCCTCAGGTAATATTTTGAAGGTGGGGCCGTTCTTAACCCGATTTTCTTTATTTCCATAGACCCCAGCTTGTAGAGCCATCTCCTTGCACTGCTCCAATTTGTGTCCAGAACAATAATATTCAGTGGTTTTCCCTTCTCTTCAACAATCTCCTGCCCATCACTGAAAGGTGTTACCGGAAAAAAAATAACCGGAGTGTATTCACTCCTGGCTATTTCCTCTTCAATCTCCTTCTCCCACCCCTTTTTCCCTAAATAAATAAGAGCGTTATTTTGCAGCATTAATCGAAGCAGCCTTCCAGTGTTAGAGAGGATATTTTCCTCTCGTTTGTTTGTCAGCAGGGTTAATCTATGTTCCGTCCAGAGAGGGGTAATATCGCGACAAATACACTCTTGAACTATTAACCGGCAGAGGAAACATCTTTCCTGTCTTGATTTGCTCATAATCTTCTGTTTTATTTTCTTAAATTTTTTTCTTTGTGATCTTTGCGTCTTTGTGTGAAAATGTTTTTGTTATAATCCTATGGATGGTATTGCTCAATGGAGAATTTACTAAATGGCTGCAAGAAAAAGAAGAGGGAGTAAACGTACGGCATTAAAGACATTCGTAAAATATATTATCTTACCTTTGATACTGGTTGATGCCTATGCTTACTGGAAGATCCATCACACGTCACAATCCCTGCTTGCAGGGCTTCTATCATTATCAGAACCGCTATCACAAGTTGCAATCATACTTACAATTAATATCGCAGTCATCATCATCCTGCTTCTTTATATCGCACGCACACAAAAGTAAGGACTTAATTGGACACAGATTTTCACAGATTAAGAGTGACTAAAGAACAGTAGACAGAAAAAGAGATAGCAAGGGAGCATTCCCATTTTATTGTATATAAAAGAGGTGGATTCACTTCGTTTAATCCACCCTACCTCGCACCATACGTTTGCTTATTTGTAAGGGTGGATTAAGGCCGGAGGCCGAATCCACGTATTCATGGGCATCATACCTGATTTACAAAAAATTGGGAATGCTCCCGATAGCAAGAGGCAAGAAGTTAAAAAAGGAAAAAGATAATATGAAAAATAGAGTTGCGGGTTGCGAGGTACGAATGACTATTGATGATTAAGGGATTGTAAAATTCCTCAATCTTAGTGCTTGCCTCTTTCCTTTGTTTTAACCTCAGTGCTTATCTGTGAAAATCTGTGGCTAAAATTTTCTGTTTTTTCTTTGCGCCCCTCTCGTCTTGGAGGTGAACTGTTTCTTTTCTGTGGCCATAAAATAATAAAACCCCCGATACCTTTTTATGGATATCGGGGGGCTTTTACGTTATCATTATAATAATATGTTACATCTATTCTATATTGATTGTTCGATACAACTTTCTTTCGATAAATTATACGGCAAAAAATATACTAGTATGCTTTATAATATTTTTATACTTTGACAACATTTGATGCTTTGCTACCTTTTTCGCCCTCTTCGACGTCAAACTCTACCTCGTCTCCGTCTGAAAGGCTTTTAAAACCTTCAGCCTGGATTGCGGTATGGTGAACAAAGACATCTTCTCCGTTTTCCGGTGTAATAAAACCGAAACCCTTTGAGTCGTTAAACCACTTAACTGTTCCTTTTTGCATAGTGAAAATCACCCCCTTAAAATAAAAAATGGGCTGTAAAAATAAAAAAAGCCACAAGATTGGAAACCTTGTAGCCTTCATATATGCATATACAAATTAAACAACATTACAACCAACGAAGTTAGATGCTATCACACATTACTCATTAACACAAGAGAAAATAATATTTAAATATTCATAGAGTAATAGGGATACAAAAACTAGTATCTATCCATAATCACAAATCAAGGTGTGACCCTAGTCCCTCGTATTTCGGATTTATCAAATGATAGGTTTTCTCTCTTCTTATGAATAAAAGCAACTATCTTCATACCTTTATCTAAGGCATAATTGTATTCTTTTTCAGTATAACTAATCCCTTCTGGTGTAAGGCCACCGTACCTTCCACCAATTAATAAGAGATAATAATCACAATCATCAATCACTTTCTTGATAAAATCCCATTGTTCTTGATCTAGAGCTGGAAATATTTCCATCCCTGATGGAATACAATCCATTTCCATGAGTGTTTGAATCACGATTCTTCTTTCATCTTGTAAATCTCTAAAAGTAGAACTAACAAAAACCTGATAACGTTTTTCCATGTTTAGTCTCCTGTTTTCAACTAACAAGTACAAATATTTTTATTAGCTTTTTCATTGTATATATTTAAATAAAATACCTGAAATCATAAGCCTTATTTGAAAGTTCTTCTGTCTGTTTACCCATTATTGATAAACGTTTAGAAAAGTAGATAGTCACTGGTAATGTTTTATACAATTCCGCACCATTCCAATTCATCTTTGTTAATTTCATAATATCTTTTGCTACAGTTTCAATTGGGTCTGTACCTCTGAACCTTTTTATCATTAAAGGAGTTGGTATTCCTCTCTTTCCTTGATAGTATTTTCTATCAAGTTCGGGGTTCTCAACTAACCCATGAGTCCAAAGCAAAAAAGTGTAATCATCTAACTGAATGATTGTTCCTCTTTCAATAGGATAACCATCAGGTTTATGTTTATTATTACTAGAGTCCTTGAATAGTTTTATGGCTCTCCAATAGGAATATTGTTGAATTTGTAATAGCTCGATGTTGTCAGCGCCTTTCAAAGAGTTATTTCCTTCAGTATTTTCAACCAAAAAGAAAGTTTACCACTATATAAATTGTTATAACGATTCGAAAGAATAATGTTAGATAAATATTGATTCTGTCTTCTCTCTGCTTCCTTACCATCTTGCTTTTCAATGTGAATAGTAGGGCAGATCAAAAAGAACAGTGATTTGTTAATTAGTTCGATCTTAAATTCAAATGCCTCGTAAATCCTTATGTCAGATGGAACAAAAAAGGTTCTGTTCCATTTCTTTATATTAGAAATCTCATCATTAGACAAAGAGTGCTTATTAGAAAATATTTTCCTGATTGATTTACCTCTTGCAAATATTTTTAGACTGTAATCTTCTACAAAAGTTTTTTCTACTAAATCATAAAGCAAACCCAAATAAATTGAATCCGAGTAATAAAAAAACTTTTCGGGTATATCGACAACTTTTAACTCATCTTTTATTCGTCCTTTGAATGTGTTATTAATATCATCTTCATTTCCCCATAAAAGTGTTTTCCCTTTGTACAGAGCACCAACAATTCTCTTCTCTTGAAGCAATCTTCTTAATTCTGACCAACCTTCTAAATCTGTGGTGGCTGAGTAAATCGTCTTGGGGAAAGAACAGGCTTTTATACCATTTAAGAGAATTGGAGTAGTTTGTGAGGTTGTTTGTGAAATTCGGAATGCTTGCCTTAGCTCAAAACGTTCTTTTGAAATGGAATCAATTTGCTCGTTTTGAAGATCACATACTTTATAAAGTTTATGTAGGAAAAAGTCGAACGAGTCAATTTCTATAAAGCCTGAACGCTCGTTTTGTTTATTTGCTTCATCAATTAATTGAATAAGCTCTTCACTTGGTTTAATTCCTTTTGGAATACACCAGATTAAGCCCTTTGGAAAGGCAAAAGGATTCTTTATGGCCTTTTGGAGTGTCTCCATGATTGATTGGTCACTTCCAGAATACGCTACTATAATTAACCCTCTTTCTTCTGAACCCTTTACTATGTATTCCTGTAGGTTTTCCTCTAACTTTTGAAGCTCTTCACCAGTATTTTGAAGTGGGTCATAACGGAAATCACCGTGCAATTTTACAACTTTTGGGATGTCATCTTTATAGCCTGATACAGAAGATGCATTTTCTGGTGAGATTATGGAACAGCTTGTGAAATTCAGGCTGTTTACTGCTTTTTCTATTAAATCATCAAAGTTGGTTGTCCATACTACATTTAGCTTTTTGCTCTCAACTAATGCAGCTAAACATAAAAAACCAATAGATGGCTTCTTATCTCTAACACGGTTGGTTAGAAACTCTTTTCTTACCAATGGGTCGGGATAACATTCTTCAAAATAATGTGAATATGGGTTATCTATATCATTATCTCCACGTTCATCAAAAAAGCTTTGTATTAATTTTCTATTTGATTCAATTTGTAAGTCTCTAAATTTTGATGGATGAATATCTCTTTCCAAACAGAAAATCTCTCTTTTGAAATGCCAAACTAAATCTCTGCCTGACGGAATGCCTGAACTTACAGAAGCACCTGCTCCCAAAAACAAATCATAAGATTGATTGGCAAGTACTTTAAAACCTCTCAGGAAAGTATTTTTGTCAAGCTTTATAGTTTCCGTCATTCTTCTATATATAGGAGAGATTGGGGTTAACAAATCATCAAAATTTCAATTTCAAAAGCACCTGCCCCCACGTTCTTACCAGCAGGGGCGGACGACTACTCCATTCAGGGAGGGACAACATGTTGGTCGATTTGGTACTTCAAGCGCTTATTATTTGAGAACAACTATATTCGGTAAGAAAGTTCATGAACTTATCAGCCTACGCACAGAACCACGAAATCACCTGTTGGTGAAAACGTTGCGGTTCTCCTGCATAGTTCCTTGTAATAGAACGAAAGCGGAATATGCTTCGGCAGATTTCGCCCGCAAGGCTCAACATCCTTGTTAAGAATACAAACTTTATATAAGATAACTTATCCACATCATGCTATGTGGTATGGTTTTTTGTTTTAAGGTTTGAATGAAACGGGATGATAAAGCTATGTATTGTTGAAGTCAAGGGAATTTCGAGTTACGGGTTGCGAGGTACAGGATGCGGGTTGACAGAAAAGAATAATGAACTCTCGTGAAGAATGTAAAGAGATGAGGACAATTAATAGGAAAAAAAGAAATAGACAATTTGCAATATCTAAAAATTATTAATGATTAACCAACCTCAAGGTCCTCTGTTATCTGATGCAAAACAAGTAAATTATTTCGATGTATCGGTATCTGCTCATAAACCTGCCCTTCACTATCTGAGAACTCAACTAATAAATGAGTATCTGAAAGCTTTGAAACAACTGTCCCCGTAGTTCCCCGGGTAACAGGTGTATTCTCAATATCTTCTAATATTGCAACATAATCATGAATTTGTATCATACTTTCACCTTTTTTGTCTTGATAAAACACGATGTTAAATATGGTGTATAGTCGCCTTTATGAACTATCCATAAAGTGCACAAAATCTCTTTTTGATTAACCCCTTCAATTTCACATTCAACACGATATATTTTCCCAAAATCATTTTCTTGTTCTTTAATTACTTCACCAGATTGAGCTGATTGCAGTACTAATCTCTTTAGCTCCTCACTATTCTCTTGAGTAATTCCAAGTGCTTTCTCAAATACTTTTGCTTTATGTTTTCCATCAGGATGAAATGGATTTAAGCAATAGTCTGTCAACTTACCCTCAGGGATAATAGCTTGAACTCTGTTAGGTAATTTCATTGCCACTAATATATTAAAGCTTACTCTTTTGCAAACAGAATTAAATTATAGGGGTATGCACTTGGCTCCCGTGATATTCTATAAAGCTTTGATCATACAGAGCTTGACGTAAAAACGTCAACTTCATATAAAAATCTTATCTCATTGGATTTCAATTGCTTACGATTTAGCTACAGGAAACAAGTGCATACCCACATTAAATTATTATCTTTTTAAAGATGGTTACAACTTGAACCGACCTTACCTGATATCCATATCAATTAAACAAAATGATAAATTTATATTTTGTTGAAGTCAAGGGAATTTCGAGTTACGGGTTGCGAGGTACAGGATGCGGGTTGACAGAAAAGAATAATGAACTCACGCGAACCCGCAGAGAAATGAGAAACAGTTAAGTGGGAAAAAAGGAAGTTAAACGAGTTGCGAGGTACAGGATACGGGTTGAGACTGAAAGACTCAGGGAATTGAAGAATTTCAATATGCAAACATTTCCTGAAGACGTAAACACAATTCCATTTGTGTAGATTTACTAAGGACTCCCAAACGCTTTTCTAAACGGGATTTATCTACTGCCCTGATATGATCTAGCAAAATTAAACCCTTTTTGCCTTGAAACCGACATCCAACACGAAATGGGTAATCAAAGCCTTTTGTAGTCATTGGAGCCACAATAATTGTGGACAAAGCCGCCATTTCTTCAGGAGACACCACCACACATGGCCTCGTTTTATGAATCTCTTTTCCTTTGGTTGGATTAAGCTGAACAAGCCAAACCTGGAAACGTGAAATCTTCAGCATTACCACTCCAATTCTTCGTCGGATATCAGGGAAGCATCTAACCATTCACTATCAAAAGGTTCTTTGCCATGAGCTGCCAACGAGGCTTCTATCGCCTCCTTCCAGCCTTCTCGCGGTCTCTTGCACGGAGAGACTAATAAACCATCTTTCACTATTTGCAATTTCAGTTCTTTATCTTCGAGATGTGCCTGTTCTATGAGAGCTTTTGGTATTCTGATCCCCTGTGAATTACCTATTTTTACAAGATTTGCCATATAAATTCACCTCTTTTTAATTTGTACTTAATGCGAGTAATTATAATGTAATTACAAATAATTGTAAATAAATTTATCGGTAATATCACACACCCCTTACCTCTAACAACAAGACACTGGCAAGTGCGATTTTGGATTTACGAATGACAGACACAAATTTCACAAATTGACACTACAAAAAACAGATCTTAACGCAGAGTGCGCAGAACGCAAAAGAAAGAAAAAAGAGAAATTTAGCCACAGATTTTCACAAATATACACTGAGATTAAAAACAAAGGAAAGAGGGAAGAATTTAAAGATTTAGGGATTACGAGTTGCGGGTTGTTGAGTTCTTAAAATAATTTCAGTTGTTTTGTTTCCATCTCTTTTTTGATTCTATATCTTTTGCCTTGTGGAGTTTCCGTTGTAGTATCTTCGTCATGTTTCCGCAGGACGGTCATTACCGTATATCCTGAATTTTGAATTTCACTCAAATTACTCTTCTTTCTTGAAATCTCTAAAACACAGTCAATACATGTACCGTTTTTAAATTGGATATCACGGTTAATTACCTGGTGTTTAAAGTCCTTATCTCTCACAGAGAAATGAATCATCTCTCCCTTATAAACACCCTTCCAACTCTATTTTCCTATTTTTAATACAGGAGATATGATTTCTATAGTAGCATTTTCATCCGTCACCGGTGGTAATTCGTCTGTTGTTATAATAAATTTGCCAAAGTCTTCTCTCTCTATAACTATAGGATCAATTATCGGTTGGTTGTCATGTGATAACAGGACGGTAGTTACTTGTGTAACTTTAGCATATTCATTGAGGTTTTGATAAAAATTTGATTTGTGTTTTATTATTTTATTATTACCGTTAAATGCCGTGATTGAATTTGCAGGATTGATATCCGGTTTTTCGCCTTTACTCTCCTTCAGTCCTTTCTTTAATTTCTCAATCTCGAGACTCTACTTCTTCAATAACCTCAGCACAGCGGTTACAGAGTGTCGGGTATTTTTCAATCTTGCCTACCTCTTTGCGATAGTTCCAGCATCTGTCACATTTATTACTATCTGCAACCCTGGCTTTAATAGATAGTTTTTCAAATATCTCTCCGTTATTAGCGGAGTCAAGAGGTTCGCTGCTTATGGTTATATCTGAGACGATAAAAATCATTGCTAAATTTTTCTCGTACTCTTTCAGCAAACCGAGCAGTTCAGAATCTTCTGTGTAAAGATCAACCGCCGCCTCTAGGGAACTGCCGATCTGTTTTGCCGCCCTCATTGCTTCGAGCTCTCTTGCCACATCTGTCTTGACCTTAATAATTTTTTCCCACTTATCTTTAAGCGCCTTATCAGTGTACCGTTCGTTAGTAACCGGCCATTCAGACAGATGAACGCTGCTGTCATCCTGATTAATCTCTGTCCACACCTCTTCTGAGGTGTACACCAGAACAGGAGCAAGAAGCCTTACCAATACAGAATTAATCCTGTGAAGTACAGTCTGTGTCGCCCGTCTTTCAACAGAGGTTTTCGCAAACGTATATAACCTGTCCTTCATGATATCAAAATAGAATGAGCTCATCTCAACTACACAAAAGTTGAGTACATTATGATAGACGCGATGAAAATGGAAAGACTCATATGCGGAGGTTACAGATGTGATGAGTTCTTCTGTCTTGTGCAGCGCCCAACGGTCAATCTCCGGCATTTGCGCATACTCTACCGAATCATTCTCGGGATCAAAACCGGACAGGTTGCCAAGAATATATCTGAAGGTATTTCTGATGCGCCTGTATGGATCCGACATTTTCAAAATGATTTCAGTAGAGGCGTGCATCTCGTTCCTGTATTCCATCGAAGAGGTCCAAAGTCTTACAATGTCGCCACCCAATTCCTTCAGGGCATCTCCAACCGATACAAAATTCCCAAGCGATTTAGACATCTTTTTACCATGTTCGTCTACTACGAAGCCGTGTGTCAGCACCGTTTTGAAGGGAGCAATCTCCCATGCGGCAACAGAAAGAAGCAGTGAAAGTTGAAACCACCCGCGATGCTGGTCGCTTCCTTCCAGATATATATCCGCCGGGAAGGATAATGCATCACGTTTGTTCAAGACAGAATGGTGACTGGAGCCGGACTCAAACCATACATCAAATATATCATTCTCTTTTTCAAATTCGGCAGAACCACATTTCGGGCACTTTGTGTCTTTCGGCAGGAACTCACTTGTCTCTTTATAAAACCAGCTATCCGCACCATGTTTTAAAAACATGTCACGTACATGGTTAATAACCTTCACGTCTAAAAGTGATTCATCACAATGGGTACAATAAAAAACCGGTATAGGCACACCCCAGGAACGTTGCCTGGAAATACACCAATCCGGACGATCCTTTATCATATTTGAGAGTCTAACTTCACCCCATGACGGGACCCAATCTGATTTTATTATCTCATCCAACGCATTTCTTCTGAGATTATTATGGTCGATGCCCACAAACCACTGTTCTGTTGCTCTGAAAATTACCGGTTTCCTGCATCTCCAGCAGTGAGGATAAGAGTGGTTAATTTTGTCCATATGCAACATAAGTCCCAACTCATCTAGCTTTTCCGCAATTGTTTTGTTTGCATCATAAATATTCAATCCGGCAAAGTCCCCGGCTTCTTCCGTAAAAATGCCGGTTGCATCAACAGGACTTACTATCGGCATCTTGTATTTCAACCCGGTCTGGTAATCGTCCTGACCATGACCCGGAGCTGTATGTACACAGCCGGTGCCATCCGTAAGAGTAACGTAATTTGCAAGAACGACAGACCCTTCTCGATTCATAATCGTATGCTGATATTTCAAGCCTTCCAGATAGCTGCCTTTGACAGAACCCAAACGCTCGTATTCCTCTATCTCCTGCAGTTTCATGACAGAGTCCGCCAGATCCTCAGCAACTATTGATACCTGTTTTTTGTGTGTCTTAGGATTAATGTACCTTACTGCTGTGTATTGAAATTCAGGATGCACTGCGATTGCCAGGTTTGCAGGCAGTGTCCATGGAGTAGTGGTCCATATTAACATATGGGCATCTTCGTCCTGAATTCCAGGGAAAAGATCTTTAGGCGTCTCTATTAATTTGAAGTTAACGTAGATCGAAGGACTGCTTTTGTCCTGATGTTCCAACTCTGCCTCAGCAAGAGCGGTCTCACATTGCATACACCAGTGTATCGGCTTAAGACTTCTGTAAACATATCCTTTTTCTACCAGCTTCCCGAATACCTCAATTATTCCAGCTTCGTATTGCGGAGTAAATGTCAGGTATGCAGATTCCCAATCTCCTGATACACCCAGTGCCTTAAACTGCTTCTTCTGCACTTTCACAAATTTCTCAGCATATTTCTTGCACTTCTTGCGAATCTCAATCTTCTCCATACCCTTCGCTGCTGAACCAAGCTCCTGTAAGACCCGGTGTTCAATCGGCAGACCATGACAATCCCATCCCGGTATGTAAGGGGCATCGTAGCCCTTCATCGTATAAAATCGAATAATTATATCTTTCAGGATTTTGTTTAACCCCGTTCCTATGTGAAGATCACCGGTAGGATACGGAGGTCCATCGTGCAGAATGAATTTATCCGCACCTGCCCTCGTCTTTCGAATTTGAGCGTAGAGATCTTCCTTATCCCATTTTTTAAGAAATTCAGGTTCTCTCTGAACCAGGTTTCCTTTCATGGAAAATTTTGTTTTTGGTAAATTTATTGTGTCTTTATAACTCATATTTTAAATAACCCTGTTAATATCTTCTTCACTAATATTTTTTATAAATACCTTCTTATCTCTTGACGTTTCACCGGAAATTATCTGAATGTCTGAGTTTTTTATGCCAAGTAACCTGGAAAGGACTTTGATTACAGCCTTATTCGCCTTTCCCTTTTCCGGTGCGACAGTAACTGCAATCTTTATCTGGTCAGCGTGCATCCCTACAACCCTGTCTTTACTAGCATTTGGCTGTACCTTAACAGATACTATCACTCCTCCGTCAACTTCTCTTATAATAATCATCACGAAAGAAGAGAAAACAGTTTATGCAGACAAGTAGTCACTTTTAACTTTTCCCACTAATATTTTATTGAAAACGAATCGTAATCACCGATTGCCTGCTCCCATATTATCTCTACATTTCTGACCACTGCTCCCGGCGGGCCTTTTTTACACCACTCTACGATCTGTTCAATTTTATCTGTATCGCCTTCAAAAACTGCCTCAACACGTCCATCAGGACAATTTTTTACCCAACCTGTCAAACCCAATTTGCACGACTCTTCTACTGTACCGGCCCTGAAACAAACGCCTTGAACTATTCCCTCGATAACGATATGCAATCGTGCGATTTCCATGCTAATATAGGCTCAATTCTTTCAGATTAGTGGGATTTATTTCAAAAAAAGTACCGGAACATACATCACAAAGCTAGAATATAGTTATTTTCCAAAAATTGTAAATATTATTCTACAATTTAAAATAATCTGTTTATCTGTGTAGATGGAGTGATTAGGGAGATATGACTAAATCAGGCCCTTCATCGTATTCATTTCGACGACTGAAGGGCCTGATTAAATTTTTTACTTAAAACATTTATTTACCGTTTAAGCTTTATTCTGCATATATGTGATTACTGTCTGAGGAAGTTGGAAGCGTATGCATCCCCATAAAGGTAAACAGAACTATCGGGAAAGCTATCAGAAGAATTATTGAAAGTAAAATAGGTCTGAAAGATTTCTTAATATTTGTTTTAGGCAGCATCAAAGGTAAATGCATATAAGCAAGATAAACAAGCCAGCTGATTAAAGACCATGTCTCTTTAGGATCCCATCCCCAATATGTACCCCACGCTCCTTTTGCCCAGATCGAACCGGTAATCAAACCAATGGTTAAAAACGGAAAGCCAATGGAAACAGTAATATAAGCAAGTTTATCAAAGCTATAATCCTTCTTTTTCTGACTCCCCGTCTCATCAACAACTGCCTCTTTTTGTTTTCCGGAGAAAATACCTCTATGTATTAAATAAACTATTGCAGCAGAGAATGACATACTCAATGCCGCATATGACAGGAAATAACATATTACGTGTGTAACCAGCCAGTTACTCTGTAGTGCCGGAGGAAGCTCTTTTATTGTACTATCAGACTGGAGTGCAGCGTATATCATCCATACAATCAGAACGCATTGAAGTGCACCAATGATTCCGATACGGGACTCGTGCACTTTAACAATAAAGATAGTAACAAGTTCAAAAATCAGGTAAACAAGCGCAATACTCCATGCAAAGAATACAAAAGATTCAAATTTGTCAGACATTGGGGCGTGATTCGCTTCAGCCCATCTGGTCAGTACTAATATTGTATTTAATATAAAACCACACGATAGCACACCAAAAGCGACCCATCGCATGGCGTTTGCTCTCCAAACTTCTCTGACTATGTAAACAACTATAGCTGCACAATACACATACAAAGTTAACTTTAGCATAAATTCCATAACTCATACACCTCTCTTATCTATTTTATTAAACAATAAACATTCTTCATTATTCACTCTAAATTGCCTATTTAAAGTGAATGCTGTTATTTACTCAATATGTTCAGCCAACATCTCTTCTTCAGAATAATACTCCTTAATCTTTTTCCCCTTATTCAATTTTTGTCTCAAGAAAGGCTTTACATAAAAGATAAAGACTATACCCAAACACAAAAGTATAAATCCGGTATATACCACTATTAAACCAGGATTTTTTGTTACTTGAAGGCCAGTATATCTCTCTCCTTCCGGATCGTAGCTAGACTGGTAAAAAACAAAACCTTTATACTTCAAAGCATCATTAACTTCAATAGTCTTCGTTACCATGGTTTTGCCATTTTCTACAACTCTCAGTATACTTTTATAATCTTTGACCTCCATACCGGATTGTTCATATAAAATGGCAAAGTTTTTATCAGGATACCAATGTGGAGGTGTATGTGCAAATACCCACTCAGCATACTTCCCTCTTGGCCCTTCCATCTCTATTAAAATAGCCGGATTCGCATGATGTTCACCTGGTCCATGGTTATGGCCCTCATGTCCACCAGTGCTCTTCACAACGGTCTTTTTTAAACCATGTGATGGAAAGTATTTTGCAATCCGAATTTGCAGTTTTGAATCTGCTATATCGTAATTCTGGCCAAGTACCCAATCAATTGTACTAATTACTTTTCCATCCTTTATGTAGGTAATCGTCTGCTTACCACTTCTGTTCTGGACAATTCTTACTCTATTCTTAGCATTTGAAAAATCCTCAGGTACGGTACATAAAAGTTTAACATCCTTATAGATTGTTTTATGAGCCTTATCCTGGTAATCAGGATACTTCGAAAACGACCAACGGGAATCTTTTCCCTGAGGCCCGCTAATCTCAACCATTACGGCAGGATTATTTAGTTCCTGTTCGCTTAACGGCACCAATCTCTTGGAATAATCCAGTGCGAATTCCTTTATCTCAATTACATAGTCAGTACCTTCAATCGAAACCTTATTCCCTTTTTCAACCAGTACATTTTTAACTATATTTGTTCCATCTATTCTTATTTCAAGCGTTGGCTTGGTACTGCTCTTCGTTGCTGCATTTGCCAGCCTCTCATGCGCCTCATCACTGTCAGCCCAAACGTAATCAATCTTTAAATCACGCTGAGTATCGTTATACCAGTTACGGTCTTTGGCAAGAAGCCAACCTTCCGCAGTGACATTATCTCTGACTGAAAGTTGAATATACAGAGCCGGGTTGTTAGGTTTATCAGATACATTAATAGGTTCATGTAGAACCTCCGCATCATCAATAAGCTCTTTAACAGTTGCCGCATAATTAGTGCCTGAGATCCCAATCCTCTTACCTACTTTTAAAGATACCGCTTTTTGTTTATCTTTGTCTTTTACGTAAGTAATCAACTTATATTTTGGAGGATGCCTCTCAATAATAAAATCGTCGCAAAACACCTGAAAGCCAAGGGGAACCTTCTGATAGTCAGATCTTGTCAGATAGTAGTCTACTGATTTGCCCTCATAAACGTTAACACCACCTTTTACGCCCGTTAGAAGATCTATTACACAGCCAATAAGGATCAAGATTATACTGATATGTGTAACCAGAAAACCGATCATCAGTACCTTATTCCGCCACCTCTTAATAGTACAACAAGCTAAATTTACACATAGCAATATCAGAAGGAACGAAAACCAATAGGAATGAAATATATCGGTAAGCTGAATTGCAGAGAAGAATTTAGCAAGGCCTGCTCCATATCTGTCCACATATTCTTCAGGTGATTTCTGTTGAAGAATGACCGTTCCTAAAATACAAGCGACAGCCATTGCTACTATAATAATAACAGCAAGCTTGACAGAGCATAAAATCTCCCAGACTTTACTGTCATTTTTTGATTTTCTTTGTTGCGGTTCTGTGACCTTTGCCATACTGCCTCACTATCTTACTTTATATTCAACAACATCTTCCGCTACTTATAGCAAGGCTTTTAAGTTTTGTAAGAGGTGTTTAAGGTTTATAAAAATTAATTTTTGTTATTTCAGTTGAGCTAACGGGACTCGGGAGACAAGATGAGAAACTCAACTCTTCTATTTTGCATCTTGCCGGCTTTGTTTTTATTAGATGCTATCGGCCTGTTCGGGCCATATCCAGCTATGTGTACTCTACTTTCCTCTATGTGTCCTTTATTTACAAGATAATGCAGAACACTTAACGCCCTTCCGGCTGACAAATGATGATTTGATTCCCATAAATACTTTGATTTTACTATAGGATCATTATCTGTATGTCCATCGATTCTTACTATAGCTGCGGGGTTAGATGTAAGGTGTTTGGCAATCTTTTCCAGGGCAATTTCACCCTTAGGCTTTAACTTGGCTAGACCTGAATCAAATAAAATCGTCTCCGGTAGCTGGATCATAGGGCCCTCTGCAGTATCTCTAACTACGGCACCTTCACCGATAGAACTGGCGAGTCTCTCCAATTCTGCACGAAGCATTTTCTTAACTTTCTCATCTGACTGTACACGGCCTTTATATACCACGTTAACCTTCTTCGCCGCATCTAATTCTGCCTTTAATTTATCAAGCTCTGACATTTGATCGCGAACAGTAATTGCCTGGCGCCTGTTGGCAATTCTCAGTTCGTCCAACTCAGCACAACCCTGTACCAGTAAAACCGTTAGAGCTAAAATCACGAGTCCAAAACGTCCCATATTTTTCTTCATGTTCTACTTCCCCCTCACACTAGACTTCCTGTTTGAATTTAGTAAAGACAGACAAAATTCAAGCCTCGAATATAACACGCGATAAAACCCTTTGCAAGCAATTTATTACCATTATCAGCTCTTATATATTTTTTCAGGATCAAAGATTTTTTCTTCGTTTATTTCTATACTATTTGTTTTATTATTGTACTTTCTGTAATAGCATGACATGTAACCTGCGTGACATGCCGCGACATTCTGTTTAACCTTAATAACTAATGATTTACCCTCGCAATCAAAGAAAACCTCCTCTACCAGCTGCGTATGTCCTGAAGTTTCTCCTTTAATCATTAATCTGTTTTGCGAGCGGCGAAACACATGTACTTTACCTGTTTCAACAGTTTTTTCAAGGGCATCCTTATTCATAAAACATAGTGTTAAAACCCTGTTATCAGTTACGTCTACTATTACGGCCGGTATCAGGCCTTTATCATCAAATTTAACGTTGTCTAATAATTTCATCTCAACTCCCAATTAAAGTTTTGTTTCCAGATTCTGACCTGATCTTTTTCATTTCTCCACAAATCCTTGTTACTGTTTGTTTAGGACTACCAGATAGAAGAATAGCGGATATTACAGCGATACCGTCAGCGCCATTCTTAAGTACCTCATTTACATTGTTTTCATTGATACCGCCCAAAGCAACAACAGGAATGTTAATCTTTGTCTTTATCTTTCTTATTTCACCAACCCCCAACGGTTTTATGAAATAATCTTTGTTTAGGGTATCAAAAATTGGACTAATGGTAACGTAATCTGCTCCACTATTTTCTGCTATCTCTGCTTCATTAAGGCTATGTGCTGAAAAACCAATTATTTTATCTCGACCAATCATCCTCCGAACCATATCTATTTCCAAAGATTTCCAGCCAAGATGAACGCCATCGGCGTCAACTGCAATTGCAATATCAACCCTATCATTAATTATCAGGTTTGCACCTTTTTTCTCTGTTATTTCACGAATCTCTTTTGCCAGACTATACAAATCACTGGTATTCAGGTCTTTTTCCCTTAACTGGACAGTTCCAACTCCACCTTCAATCGCCTGTTCTATTATGTCAGTAAGTTTTTTTCCGCAAACCTTCCTGTCAGTTATCAAAACAAAATCCAATCCGCTGGCTGAATCACTCATAGTTCTCATACCTTGAATTCTGTATTTACTCCAAGCAGTTTTTTGAACTTTCCCAGCAAAGGCCTGGCAACCTCTGAGATATACTCAGTCACTTGATTAGGAGCTCTGCCAATAAAGTTTTTCGGCTTCAATATGTCATCTAACCTCTCTTTAATTATTGCAAAATCTTCATCCTTTTTTACTCGCTCAATAAAATCATTATCCGCACCCTCTTCTTTGATAAGGGTAATCGTCTCCATAGAATATTTACGTATTTTTTCATGGAGGCCCTGCCTGTTTCCGCCGGCTTTAACAGCTTCCATCAATATGCTTTCTGAGGCTAAAAATGGCAACTCTTCATTAACGCGTTTCTCAATCACTTTCGGATAGACACTTAAATCCCTGACAACGCCAAGAACGATGTCCAGCATCGCATCCGTTGCTAGAAACATTTCCGGCAATACAAGTCGCCTGTTTGCGGAATCATCAAGTGTTCTTTCAAACCACTGTACACTGCTCGTAAGGTCCGTATTCAAACCATTACATATTATGTAACGGGCTAAAGACGCTACTCTTTCACAACGCATAGGGTTTCGTTTATACGGCATGGCAGAAGAGCCTATCTGTTTCTTCCCAAACGGTTCTTCGATTTCTTTCAAATTGTGCAGAAGCCTGAGATCATTTGAAAACTTATGTGCAGATTGAGCGATACCGGATAAAACATCTGAAATCTGGCTGTCAAGCTTTCGAGTATAGACCTGGCCGGCAACAGGAAGAATTTTCTCAAATCCCATTTTTTTTGATACCTGCCGATCAAGCTGCTTTACCTTTTTTTCATCTCTATTGAACAGGGCCATAAAACTGTTTTGCGTGCCTATCGTACCTTTAGCACCTCTGAATCTTAAATTTTCTATCCGGTTTTCCAGATCTTCTATATCAATAATAAAATCCTGCATCCACAGACATGCCCTTTTCCCGACGGTAGTAAGCTGGGCCGGTTGATAATGTGTATATCCCAACGTAATCAAATCTTTATACTCTTTGGCAAACACAACCAACGCATCGACAATATTAACCAGTTTCTTCAACAGGATATTCATACCGTTTTTCATAAGAATCAAATCAGCATTATCCTGTACAAATGCACTTGTTGCACCCAAATGAATTATCGGACTTGCGGTGGGACACTGATCACCAAAAGCATGAACATGTGCCATTACATCATGTTTCACTCTGAGTTCGTGTTTCCTGGCTGCATCAAAATTTATGTCGTCCTGGAATTTTTTCATTTCATCGATCTGCTTCCGTGAAATTGCCTTAATCCCAAGAGCTTTTTCTGTTTCCGCTAATGCAATCCAGAGTTTTCTCCATGTACTATATTTCAATTGATCTGAAAAATTATAACTCATCTCTTCACTTGCGTATCTCTCCGCAAGTGGGCTTTGATATGAATCGTATTTTTTACTGATTGGTTTATTACGTTGTTTCTTCATCCCACATCCAATCCTGTTTTACTTAGATATGTCTGATCATACATATCTAAAAATATAAAAAAAAATGCCATCTTTTTTAAAGATGGCATTTAATAGTATTAATTCTTTTACTCTTTTTCAACGTCTAATTTTTTTTTAATTACTTTTTGATTCCTTCTCTGGAGCGTCACTAACAATAGCGTTGGTTGTTAACAATAGCGCTGCAATGCTTGCCGCATTTTGAAGTGCAGTTCTTACAACCTTTGCCGGATCAATAACGCCTGCCTTGACCAAGTCAGTATACTTCTCTTTGGCAACATCAAAACCATTACTTCCGTCCATCTCCTTTACCTTCTGAACAACCAAAATTCCGTTCAAACCGGCATTATCAGCAATTTGCCTGAGAGGGACTTCAAGTGCTTTCCGGATTATGTTTACTCCAATCTTTTCATCTTCATTAAGCCCTGCTTCCACTTTTTTCAAGGCTTTCTCTGACCTTAAAAGCGCAACGCCTCCACCGGGTAAAATCCCTTCTTGAGCGGCAGCCTTAGTAGCATGCATTGCATCCTCTAATCGAGCCTTCTTCTCCTTCATCTCCGCCTCTGTCGCAGCGCCAACACTTATCTTTGCTATTCCACCGGCAAGTTTCGCAAGCCTTCCCTGCAATTTTTCCACATCATAATCTGAAGTAGAATTCTCAATTTCATTTCTAATCTGTTGAACTCTACCTTGAATATCCTTTTTCGATCCACTGCCCTCAATAATCATCGTACAGTCTTTATCGATAATTACCTTTTTAGCGCCACCCAAATCTGATAGTTTAAGGCTGTCCAATCCTACTCCCAGATCCTCAAATATTGCATCAGCACCAGTTACTGCCGCAATATCTCCAAGCATTGCCTTCCGTTTGTCTCCGAATTCAGGTGCTTTCACTACAGCGCATTTCAATGTCCCCCGCATATTATTAACCACAAGAGTTGTAAGCGCTTCACCTTCCATATCTTCAGCAATCACCAATAAAGGTTTACCAGATTGTGAAATTTTTTCCAATATGGGCAGAAGATCTTTTAATACAGAGATTTTTTTCTCATGAACAAGGATATACGGATCCGTAAGAACAACCTGCATCTTCTCTGTGTCTGTAATAAAATATGGAGACAGATAGCCTTTGTCAAATTGCATTCCTTCAACAAGTTCCACTGTTGTTTCCAGACCTTGACCTTCTTCAACTGCTATTACGCCATCACTGCCGGCTCGTTCCATGGCATTTGCTATCTGCTTTCCGATCTCAGGGTCATTATTTGCGGCAATAGTACCCACCTGTTCGATTTCCTTTTTTCCGGAAACCGCAATACTCATTTTAACGAGCTCTGAGGTTATCGCCTCGACGGCTTTCTCAATTCCTCGTTTAATTCCAACCGGATTCGCTCCGGCAACAAGACTTTTCAACCCTTCGGTATATATTGCCTCTGCCAGAACAGTTGCGGTTGTTGTTCCGTCACCGGCAACGTCATTAGTTTTAGACGCTACTTCTTTTACCAACTGTGCACCTATATTCTCATACGGATCTTCAAACTCTATTTCATTTGCAACAGTAACACCATCTTTTGTTATTGTCGGGGAGCCAAAGCTTTTTTCGATGATCACATTTCTACCTTTTGGGCCCATGGTTATTTTGACAGCATTTGCCAACTTGTTTATTCCAGCTTTTATGGCCATTCCAGCATCATGACCACACAGTACTATTTTACCAGCCATTCTGTTCTCCTATATTATTCAATTATTGCAAGAATATCATCTTCAGCCATTAACAGGTACTCTTCACCATCAATATCAATCTCAGTCCCCGCGTAAGATGTAAATACAACTCTATCTCCTTTTTTAACCTGGAATTTTGCCCTTTCACCACTGTCCAACAATTTCCCATCACCCAAAGCAATTATTTTACCTTCTTTTGGTTTTTCTTTAGCAGCATCCGGTAACACAATACCTCCGGCAGTCTTTTCTATCGCATCAAATCTCTTTACTAAAATCTTTTCTCCAATCGGCTTTGTTTTCATTGTTTATTGTCCCCTTTCTAAGGATTGATTAAATTAATAATTTATTTCCAATAGTACTTTTCAAGTGATTGTTCGACCGCATATTTAATTATCTCTTTGTTTATCGGCTTGGATATAAAGGTATATGCATTCGCCTCAATAGCCATAAATTTCAAATCTTTAGAGGTATCCGCAGACACAAAAATACATGGAATCTGTATCTTCTTTTCCTCTTTGATGAATTCAAACGTTTCGAAACCACTAAAATCAGGCATGTGTACATCCATAATCAATACATGTAACAATTCATACTTTGCGATCTCGACGGCCTCTCTGCCACAACTCGCCAGGTATGTCTTATAACCTTCAGGCTCGAATATATCGTTCAGACTAGAACGGCAATCATCATCATCATCAGTTATTAAAATCCTGTAATTCGCTTTATCACGTTTTAACAGCGTCATCATGATCTCGTTTTAATTTAAAATAATGTATCTTCTTATCACTAGCAAACAAAATGCCAATAAGTCCTATATGATTTGCATAAACAAAATATATGTAAGTGATTATATAAAAGAAGCTTACGATTATTTCTTAATGAATATCTATTCTGCCACAATGGCACACAAGGCCGGAAATCATTTTTTTTGCTGCCAATATGGCATTTACAAGAAACAAGCTCAGTGAGTTTATCAAAAGTAATCGTAAGCGTTGATCAACGTCTATCTTTCTTCAATTACTATTTACTCGCATACATTTCACCTCGCAAGTGAAGCAATGTGAAATTGAACTCGCCTGCAAGTGTTATGGCGGCAGCGGCAGCCGCGAATTCGCTGGATGTTCCTATGCCCATAAACTTGAGGACTTCTCTGGCTGTAGGACAAATCGGCCCTTCTCTGTTTGAAGCAGCGCCTACTTCAAGATTAGGTAATTCTACTCCGAATATTACCTCTTCACCTCTGATCTCAACGTATACGTTTTCTGTACAGGAAACGTTATACGGACGCGGATTGACTTTAGTACCACGGTAAAGTGCAGGAATAATTTCCCCTCCCATTCCTGAGTAAGCGAACCCGCCCTGTTCCTGCATAACTCCCTGACGATCAATTTCCATATAAGACATCAATTTATCAATACCTGTCTTGCTCATTTTCTCGTAAGCTGGTATGGGCACTTTAACCTGAGCGGAGACGTAGCGTCCACGCCGGTTTCGGGGTGACGGCTTCAGATCTCCATCAAAACCCATAGCAATGAGGCTCTGTATAAATGTTACGCCTTTCGCATTAAATTCCGCATCCAGACGGCCCCTGGCAAATCCTACGGCTGCTGAAGTAACACCATGTCCTCTGGCATGTTCAAATCTGGTATAAAAACAGATGTAGGTAAAAAACTGCCCGTGATGTTGTCTTCTTACAAATTCAACCTCGTATATTTCTCCACTGAATTCGGCAAGATATTTATCCTCCATCTCTTTCCTCAAGGAAGGCAGTATCTCCTTTGCCGTCACAACCGCTTTTTCGCGCTCTTCTTCACTCTCAAAAACATATCCTAAATTACGCGCCGCTCCGGCCCACCTGCCGACTTTCACTTCCGCACCGCCCAATTTATTGATACGAAAACAACCAACACTGATTCCTATAGAACCAAATCCTGGACCATAGGCTAATAAATTCGTGAAGGTTTTATCGACATCTCCATAAACCTTTATCTGACCTGCCGAGGAGTAGTATTCTTCTTTACCACCGACATAATTGTTGACCAGCGGCCGATATCTATCTTCGTCAGTTCCGTAAGGTTCCAGCGCTGTTCCACATTGAGTACAGGCGGTATCCGCATCCATTGCCTCCATCTGCCATATTGAGTTATCTTTCGGGCAGCGCCATTGCAACAAGTAAGGTTTTTCCGGCATCTCTAAATAGTTAAAGGTATAACCGGTTAACTCCTCTATGCACTCTCTTCTGCTCAATGCCGCAATTTGAAAATGATCAGGAGCGCTTACACCATATTCTTCCAGCAGAACTGTTTCTGCCTTCCAGGGCTGAACCTCTCCGGATTTAATTTTACCAGCGAGTTCTTCAATAAGTTTTCTGTTATCATTCATAATTTAGTTTTGTATTAATACTTATAAAATCCTTCTCCACTCTTTCTGCCAAGAATACCCTTCTCAACCATCTCGCAGAGTGTTTTGCATGGTTTGTATTTAGGATCTTTGTAGCCTTCGTACAAAACATCCAGAATTGCCTTACAAACGTCGAGACCGATTAAATCAGATAACGCCAATGGACCCATGGGGTGATTAAGCCCCAGTGTAACGGCCTTATCAATATCCGCTGCTGTTGAAGTGCCATCGGAATATTTATCTATAGCTTCATTCAAAAATATCAGAAGGAGTCGATTAACAATAAAGCCGGGCGCATCGCCGGTGATCACTGGTGTTTTATCCAGTTCGAATGCAACCTCTTTTGCGTATTCTACTGTTTCATCAGATGTGTTTTTCGACTTTATAATCTCAACCAGTTTCATTCTCGGAACAGGATTGAAGAAATGGAGACCGACAAGCCTGCCTGGATCTTTAAGCACCTCAGACAACTCAGTTACAGAGAGAGAAGATGTGTTGGTCGCAAAGATTGTGTCTTTGGAACACTCATTGTCCAATTCCCTGAAAACCTCTTTCTTAAGTTCCATATCCTCTGTTAATACCTCTATGACGAGGTCAGCATGCTCCATCTCATACAGGTTGGTTGTCGCCTTAATCCTGCTGAGAATTTCCTGTTTAACTTCATCCTTTGTCGTTTTAGAAAGTGCTTTATCGATCTTTATGAGTGCTCTCCTTGCAGTCTCTTCATGTCTGTCAATCATGAGAACATGATAACCTGTTTGAGCACAGATCTGGGCAATACCACTACCCATTGTTCCGGCACCCACTATTCCAACAGTTCTACTCTTGGCTACCTTTTTAGCTTCTTTCGGCATCGCCTCTAACATTTCACCCAGTTCATGATCTGAAAAAGATTTTCTTATTTCAAAGTTTCCATATTCGTCCTCTAACAAAAGGTCACAATAAGGAACTCTGGTGTGTCCGGGTGATGGGATTTCTATTTTAGTGATTCCTCTGACAGTGCTCTTACTGGGCGCCAGTTCCACGACATTTCCCTGGCAGAAGATACACTTCATTACATTGTAGTACCATTGCTTTTGACAATCTTCACACTCGTATACCACGTTGCTAACCCCTCCTTTCAAGAATATGTACTACGGCCGTTCCACCAACACCGCCAATGTTGTGTGTCAGGCCGATCTCCGCACCATCTACCTGGCGTTCTCCTGCTTCACCTCGCAGTTGGGTAGTAACTTCAAACACCTGCGCAAGACCGGTAGCCCCTATTGGATGACCGTCCGCCTTTAAACCTCCGTCAGTATTTATGGGTATGTCACCTTTGATTGATGTTCTCTCCTCTCGAACCCAATCTTTACTCTCCCCCGGTTTGCATATCCCCAGATCTTCCATCGCCACAAGCTCATTGATCGTAAAGCAGTCGTGAACCTCAACTATATCAAGATCTTTGGGAGTAATTCCCGCCAGTTCGTATGCCTGCTTACTGGCAACTTTTGCAGCCTCAAGAGAGGTATGCACTTTTCGGTGAGACAAAGAGATGTGATCTGTAGCCAGTGCAGAGCCGGTTATCTTTACATCTCTGTCACTTTTTTTATTTTTCGAAATTACGACGGCAGCAGCACCGTCTGAAATTGGCGAACAGTCAAATAGATTCAAAGGAGACGCTATCACGGGTGCATTTTTTATCATTTCAAGGGTTACATCTTTATGACTGAAATGAGCTAATGGATTTAATCTGGAGTTGTTGTGGTTTTTAAACGCTACTAACTCCAGGTCCTCATGAGTTGTACCATATTTCTGCATGTGCTGTTGGGCTACCAGGGCATAATGCGCTGGGAAAATCAGGCCCTGCATCTGATCTGCCATTCTATCTCCAGCCATTCCCAGGTTCTGAGAGCACTCAGAAGAAGTTGCGTTGCTCATTTTTTCAACCCCAACTATCAGAACATTTTCAAATCGTGATAAAGCTATAATAGCCTGATACAGAGCACTGCTACCTGAAGCACATGCTGTTTCAACGCGTATAATCGGCAGTCTAAGTTCCGGAAGCAGACTGGATACTACTGAGTTCAAATGCAACTGCTTCTCAGATGGACCACCAATGAAGTTGCTGACATATACAGCCCCTATATCTTCAATTGAAATCGGGCTATCGTTAATGGCATTATACATTGCCTGGTAAATCAGTTCCGGCATAGTTTCTGTAAGAGTTCCAAACTTTGTCCTGCCAATTCCGGTAACATACATCTCACTTTCCTCCATTTCAGTCTGGTGCTAATTATAGTTTTGCTAACATCTTCATTTTATAAAAAAACCTATCAAAGTCACCAATTTTCTCAAATACTACAATTTACCCATCAAACATCTTCATGTTTTTTGACTTGCAATTCCTTAACTATTTGCTAACGTGAACGAAACAGAAGATATTGTAACGCTTTAATTTTATGACCAGTTCTTTAAGTACATTTTGTTTAACAGGGGGATGATTAACCATATGGAAACTATGAAGATTAAGATAACAAAGGCGGAATGGGATTTAAGAGCAAAAACAAAATTCCTGAGGGTTGATGGTATTGTAATGGTTAATTCCTTTGATGACGAAGTGATAGCAGAACAGGATGAAGGCCATGTAGGTGATGAAAAGATTTTAACAATTAACATTACCATTAATCCGAGTGGTGGACCGAAGCAGCGGCAACCATTACCTTTTCACTTTGTAAGAATGACAGATGGCGAAGAGCCGTGGACCCATGTACAGGCCAATGACAGAAGTGGTACAAGTGTTAATTACCCTATAACCAAGATATCCTACGCATGAGCATAAATTAACATAGTTTTGACGGTATGTTTTGCATTGTTGAATCAATAACATTTTAATATTTTCAAAACTAACTTATAAAATCAAAATATAAAGGAGTTTACATTATGAGTGATTCTAACAGCGAAAAAGAAGTACTAGTGGTTACATCCAAACTTAAAAAGTATATCCGTGAGTCATCAGGCATGAGCACTTCAGCTAACGTTGCACCGGCCTTGTCTGATACTATCCGTAATTTGTGTAATCAGGCAGTTGAGAATGCAAAGGCGGACAGACGCAAGACCGTAATGGATAGAGATTTTTCCTGAGGTATAGTACTAATAAAAATGGGAAACCTAATAAAGATCAGGTTTCCCATTTAAAACGCCTAAGGGTATATCGCGATGTCCCTTTCTTCTTCGGGTCTGCAATCCCATGTAGACCATGGTGTCCAATACACACACTTCTTGCCATCCTTAAGCCAGAATAAACTCCCTTTTCGCTTGCGAATACAACCTTGTTTCCCAAAATCCCTCGTATGTATCTCCTCTATATCACCCTCCAGATAAAAATCTACCTGATGCCACTCAAATGGTGTTTTATCCACAATCTCCCATAGCTCAATATCTGCCATAGCAAGATCTTTCGCTTCGTATTTGCCCTTTTCAACTGAAACTTTGTACCTGACATGATTTTCTACTTCAATCCACTCCACTTCCGGCGCATCGGGCGTAACTTCTTTAGTATTACTGTCTTTTTCAGGACCCTTGTCTTTATAGAGATTGAAAACATCTGTATGTTGTGCATGAACACTTTTCAATATTAAGCCATCAATACACGCAAGGGAAACAAAGACAGCCAAAACTATTTTGACTTTCATTATACATTTCATAAACAACTCCTTTCATTCAATTTAAGTATACTACTGTTTATTTTATATCAAAGAGCACTACCATATGCAAATAGCAAAGGTTTTACTCCACCCACACCCCATAAGAAAATTTACGGTGTAAAAGATCATTATATTACTTTAGTACCCCAATTTTTTTTTCTACCGACGCAACTATTTTACCATCGTGAACCAGATTATACATTATTTCTATATCATTTGAAATAATTCTATCTTCTTTCAGATGAGGAATATGTTTCCTTATTACTCTGTAAGCGTCAATGCTTCCGACACCGGCGTTGAGATTTGTAAAGAGATCAAGAGCCTGAGCAGCACACAATAATTCGATAGCAATTACATTTTCCGTATTATAAAGCACCTGTCTACACTTTCTTGCTGAAATAGTACCCATACTTACGTGATCTTCCTTGTTGGCTGATGTAGGTATAGAGTCAACACTTGCAGGGTGTGATAATACTTTATTCTCTGAAACCAGAGAAGCTGCCGTATATTGTGCAATCATTAAACCGGAATTAAGACCGGGATCATCTATCAAAAATGCAGGTAATCCACTTAGAAGAGGATTCACCAGTCTCTCTATTCTCCTTTCGGATATGTTTGCAATCTCTGATAGTGCAATTGCAAGAAAGTCCATAGCTAATGCAACAGGTTGTCCATGGAAATTACCACCATTATTTAATATCTCTTCAGTATCCTGAAAAATCAGTGGATTACCAGTAGCTGAATTCATCTCTGTCTCTACTACATTCTTAACATAATTCAGGGCGTCTATAGAAGCGCCATGTACTTGAGGACAACATCTTATCGAATACGCATCCTGCACCCTTGAACAATCCTCGTGAGAGGATATTATATCACTATTTTCAGTTATTCTTCTTAGATTATCGGCGCTGATTGTTTGTCCTTTATGCGGCCTTACATTATGAATTCTCTCGTTTAGTTCTATATTCGAACCCATTAACACCTCAAGGCACATTCCTGCGGCGATATCAGCAGCCTTCAGTAATTTGATAGCATCGGCGACCACTATAGCCCCAATACCGGTCATCACCTGGGTCCCATTAATCAGCGCCAAACCTTCTCCAGCCTCAAGTTCGCGTAATTCAATCCCCGCACTCTTCATTGCTTTCTTACCCGATAGCAATTTATCTTTGAATACAGCCTTACCTTCACCGATTAATACCAGAGCCAGATGTGCCAACGGCGCTAAATCGCCGCTCGCCCCTACCGAACCCTTTTCAGGAATAACCGGATGTACCCTTTTATTCAACATTTCAATTAATGTCTGTAATGTTTCAAACCTTACTCCTGAATGACCTTTAGCAAGGTCATTTATTCTCAGCAACATTACGGCACGGACAACCTCCTCATCAAAGGCATCACCAACACCGGCAGAATGGCTCAAGATGATATTTCTCTGCAACTGTTTTCTTTTATCCTTAGATATGAAGGTCCCACTTAACGCTCCGAAACCGGTTGTTACTCCGTAAATCTCTTTTTTTCCATCTATCGCCTTTTTAATAATCCTCTGTGCATAGCTGACCCTTTTCTTGACTTCTTTATCAAGAGATATCTTAGCGTCACCTCTAACTACATGCTCGACTTGAGAAAATGTCAGATCCTCACCATTGATTATTATTTTTTTCATAACTACCTCAGATTGCAACTTCAGACACGAAATACACTAATTTTCACTACTAATTTTCATAAAACAACTCTAGGGTATTTGGTTGATTGAGAACTCATGCTCTCTCTAAAGCATCCTTATAAATTACATCGCTATGCCCTTTGCCAAGTATTCCATGCACTTCTATGCACAAGCCTATGATTCTATACGATTCTTTCCTATAAATTAAAGAGCTATCATCCATGATATTTTAATAACTGTAAATTCGTGTCTACAATCTTTCGTACAAATTCGTGAAATTCGTGTCTAGACTTATACAATTTCCATCCCTAACAGACCAAAAACATCATCTATTGACGAACATTTTACCGGATAATCTATCTCTTCTCTCTTAATTATTACGATATCAATTCCTGCGGCACTTGCAGACTGAATCTTTTCAGGGACACCACCAGTCTTGCCACTATCTTTTGTAACTACAATATCAATCTTATATTGGTTGTATATAGCCGTATTCAGCTCTAATGAGAAAGGCCCCTGGAGAGCGAGAATGTTTGACGGCTTAATTCCAATACTGACACATTGTCTGATATGTTCAGGCATAGGCAATATCCTGATGTAAATCTCTTTTTTATCTTTTAATTTAACAAATTTTTCAGCGGAGGAAAAACCGGTAGTTAATAATATTCTCTTCTTATCAGATTCACTGCACCAACTTACTGCTTCATCCATATCAGCAACAATATGCACAAATTCCTGTTTTTCTGTCGCGGTTCCACCAATATCGTCATCTTCTGTAACCGAGGCAGGTCTCTGGAGCCTGATATACTTAATACCGATTTCTTCACTTGCCTTTATTGCATTATAAGAAACTTGAGTTGCGTATGGATGAGTTGCGTCAATCAGGATATCAATATTTTTATCCCGTATAAGTTCAGACAGTTCCTTTATATCAAGCCTCCCCTGAATACACAAATGTCCCAAACCTATTTTCTCGTATATTTCGCGCCCGTATTCAGTAGCTACTGTCGTGATTACACCCGCACCTTTATCATTCAGCCTTTTAACGATTTCCCTGCCCTCTTCCGTACCTGACATTACCAATATCAAACGTTGTAACCTCTCTTTGTCACCATGTAATTATCAAAAACAAATGTTGTTGAATTCCCGACAATCAATATTGTAGTCATGTCTATCGGATGTTCCAAAACATCGCCAAGATTCGTAATTATTACGTTCTGCTTTTTACGCATGGCGCTTTTGACAATACCAACAGGAGTATCAGAAGATTTCCTGCTTAACAGTATCTCAATCGTCTTTTCAATCTGCCATTTCCTCTCTGAACTTTTCGGATTGTACAGGACAACTACAAAATCTCCCTCTGCCGCAAGCCCTACCCTTTTCTCAATAACGTCCCAGGGGGTAAGGAGATCACTCAGGCTTATGGTAACGTGATCATGCATCAATGGAGCGCCTAATAGCGCTGCCGCTGCGTTTTCTGATGGAATACCCGGTACAACTTCCACAGGAATCTTTAGTTTGCAATTATTTGCAACTTCTAATACCAGACCGGCCATCCCGAACACACCCGGATCACCACTGCTTATGACAGAAACAACTTTTCCAGCTTCTGCTTTTTCAATAGCCAGAGAAGCCCGTTCGATTTCCGAACGCATTCCTGAAGTAATTACCTCTTTCCCCTCAACCAGCTCTTTTATTAAATTAATATATGTCTTATAACCGATAACGCAGTCAGAATTCTTTATAACCTCAACTGCCCTGATGCTCATGTTTTCCATGTTACCGGGACCAATCCCTACCACGAAAAGTTTTCCTGCGCTATTGCTACTGTTATTCCCGGATATGTCTGTCTCTTTAGTATTAATTTTGTCTTCCTCCCGGAAATAAGGGCTGCCGGCTCAGCAACACCCCCCACTCCAATCTTCTCTATTACAAAATCTGATTTAGAATAATCTTTCGCACAAGTGTCAATCTCCGACCTCGAAACCACCCGCAATGGAATTCCAAGTTCCTCCAGCGCGCATAATAAGCCCACCTCGTCAGCCTTTAAATCTACAGTGCCTGCCAGTCGCACCCTGTTAATAGACACTTCAGCAGCTGCAAGAGCACGATTAATTGCATCTTTAACCTCATTACTCCCAATTCCACGTTTACACCCCATACCAATTATAATATCCTTCTGTGCCTCTGTCCCTGTTGTAATAACAGCATCCGTATGAAGAATATTTGCAACGTTATGAGCTAAATTGTTTGCTCCACCCTCGTGCCCGGAAAGGAGACTGATAACAAAACGTCCCACATCGTCAACCACTACCACTGCGGGATCAGTATACTTGTCCGTAATATGCGGGGCAATCGTGCGTACTACGATACCCGATGCCATGATAAAGATAAACCCCTCATAATGAGAAAACAGTTCAGCAATCTGGTCACCAAATTTCCTGGAATAATACGTTGCCTCCAGATTTGTCTGCATTAATTTCTGAGGCAGAAAAACCGTTACTTCGCAGTCAAGTTTTTCTTTAATACGTTTAGCTACATTAATCCCATCATTTGTTATAGCTGTTAAAGCTAATTTCAAAATTAACTAACTCCGTTCTGGATATACACCGTGAAAATAAATACAATAGTACGATTGACACAAATTTCATATATTACGGTTATAATCAAGACTGTCAACAAAAAGTCGTTTTCTTAATATTGAAATTCATAAAACTGATAATCGACAGATATTACGTTACAGTAGGGTTTCTCAGAACCGGGAAAGGTGATTGGCGGACTTTTAAAGTCACAACTGGAAGGATTTGGGTGAAGAAAATGTTTAGTCGGGGATTCTCAGGCTAGATAATAGATCTATTACACTTGAAATAAGCGATATAGATGAGATAAGCTTAATTTTTGAATCAAACCATAACTTACATATCAGAGGTAGTTGCTATCAAAGGCATGTTATTCGTTGATAATAAATTGCAAGCAATTTTTACATATTTCCATATATACAATAAAATGTGATTTTGAACAATAGTTTTCCTAAATACATCACTTACCTGTTTTTCCCATTAGCCAACACATCAAAGCCCATTGAAATGCAGAAAGCCAGGCGATGACTAATGCAGTAAGAAAGAAATCCAGCAGCCACCATTGCTCAAAGAGTTTGAGCTGGCAAATTGCCACCAGTACAAATGCTACCCAGTGACCAAAACAGTAACCACAGGATATTAATTCTCCCAGGAGAGAATTCTTCCTCTTCACCAATTCCCTTACAGGCAAGAACATCTTCGTTTCTGTTACCGTAAAAGAGATTGAGGATGCAGCTAGAGAAAGACAGAAAACATTTACCATTTCCTTGTTCATAGCAGAGCAAGTAGAAATAAATAATTGCAATTTCTTTCACTCTTCAATCATCAACGAGCATCCACTCCTGCAATGAGACACAGGCCTTAGCATGTACTTATTTGTCCAACTATTAATACGCATTGTTTTTTTCCTAATAAATAATCTTGATATAATATACGTCACTCACCACCCTTTTCTAAAAAAAATGGGGAGTGTATCAATCCATAATGCTACTTTGAGAACTATACGATATCTAACTTTTTCTCTATTAGCCAAGTAGAAAAATGCTTAAAAAACATTATTCTTCCATTGCCTTTTGTGACCGTAACCACCTTAAACGACCTCCACTTCCAAATTGTATGAACCTGAACCACGATAGCTATCAACTAAAATGTAATAAGTACCTGCTTTTGGACCTTCAATGGTAACCAACTCATCAGCCGTTACTCCATAACCTACGCTGTCGTACTGTTCATTCTTTTTATCTACCTGTTTACCATACCTTACATATAAATCAAAGTCTTGTCCTGAAGGGCCATCTAATTTCACCAACAACTTGTTCTGAAGTGTAACTTGGTATTGAACTTTGTCGTTTTTCTGTTGAAGATATCCACTGACCATCTGACCTGGGGAGATTGCAACTGGGCCTGGTGCAGCAGAACCATAAAGTGATTGAATTCCGGCAATGTCATCTGCTCTCAGGTCATTTCTATCCTCTGCGTAATAGGCATACATTATAGCATTTTGATCCTGACTATGGCTAAGACCTAACAGGTGGCCGATTTCATGTAACGAGACGTTGTATAAACGTATTCCCATCCCTCCTGGCTGGTCTTTCCATGTTTCATACTCATCGAAGTGAAGAGAACCAGCCCATGATCCACCAGCCGGTGGTGGAAAAAAAGCATGGGCCAGTGTATTACCATCAGGTCCTCCACTATCATCAAAAGGTTCTCCATCTCCGTGACTTCCTCTATGAAAGGCTATAGAAATATCAGATTCCAAGTTTTTCTGTGTCTCTATAAATTCAAGAGCAGATATCTCTGACCACCTGTTAAAGGATTCCTTAATAATTTCTCTTTGCCTGTCTTCAGGAAGATCAGGAGTAGAGTTGAGATATCTGTAACTAAGTGAATTCATTTGCCATTTTGCTCCGACTGTTACATATGGAGCAAGACGGCCAATAACTGATCTCTGACCTGGTGAAGGATCTGACATGCTGCAACGTGGTGTATTCAGCAGATCAATTGTTTGCTGATCGCATACTCCGTCGTCTTCTGGATAAATGTGATAGAAGGACTGAAACTGTGACACGGCGTTACGGGTTGCCTCATCATAACTACCAGGATAATAAGCACCTCTTAGGTATCCATATCGTCCGAGCAATGATTGCAACTTGTAAACATCATCTGTAGATGCTATATCAGGATTTAGCTGCTTTCCAGAAAAACAAAAATTTTTCTTTTTCATTTGTTTTGCCATTTCAAGTCTCCTTTCTGAATAAAATTTTTTATGACTCCTGTGTATGAATGCCATCTATACAATACTTAACTTTCTTTAGCACATGAATACCCATTATTCTGATTCTCTCAGTAACAAAAAAAATCCAGATGACGAAAAACGTGATCATTATATATTTCCATATGATCAGATTTTTTAACAATATGTCTCTCGAACTAAAATAAATTAATCTCGTTTCTGCCCTTTACTATTCCTCTTTCCATTCCCAATTTCCTTTGATTGCTTGGTTACATTAACTGTAGCACGTGATAAGGTTTGCTTTTCTTCACTGACCTCCTTTTTAAGGCATGTGACCTGTTCTTTATGGTGTCGTATCTCCTCGTCATACCGGTGAACTGCCTTCTCCCTTGCTTCGGTAGCCGCTCCGAGACGTTCCTCCATCCTGACCAATAAAGATTCCTTTTCCTTAATCAATACATCCACAGAAGTGGCCTTTCCCTTGCGTATCAACGTCGTCTGTTTCTGAACTTTTTCAACAAACTCATTTTGAAGCTTTAGAATATCTTTAATCGTTTTGACTTCCATAGTACCTCCCTATTATAATTTAATGTTGAATTCCTGAGGCGGTGCGGGGACCGAGCTTGCAGAATTCCAGAAATCGCCAGTTGTTACATTACCCATGAGCGTGTTTCTGAGACCGTTTAAATCCATTGATCTAAATCCCGGATGCGGCAAGACAAACTCTGTTGCATCAGTTACAGTTTTGACATGATTACCTATAACTATCAGATGGCTACCCCAGAAAAAAACAGTGACCTTATCCCTTGTATCCTCTTCACCTATGATCAAGTGTTCACATGAGTTGTTATTAAAGGTAACCTTTTCAAATCGGAGACCTAAATTATCATTATTTGTAAATTCAATTTCCATGAATTCGATCAGATGAGAAAAACCAGGCCCATGGAAGAAATTGTCCGTCACCATAGCATGACCAAATGCTAAAGTAATATTATCACTCACAGAATAACTGGGATATCCAACAAGCAGTAATGCCCGGTCTTCCTTATCCAATTTCAATTCCGACAGCGATGGCAAGATGTAAAATACTCGATTGTTGTTTATGTTACAGGATGGAACCACCATAGCAACAATTCCATAGGCAGGATTCGTTGTAACAGATTCTCTATCTTCAGATATACCCGTATTCTCTATCTCACATGATTCCACAGATAAGTTTCCAAAACTAAAGATAATCACTATACCAGGAGCTATTCCAGGTGGCATACCATCGTAGCCACAGGAAACAAAACGGTTATGTGTTACTGTTGTTGACTCAACTAACCACATACCTCCCAAACCTGTCGCTCTCATGTTCTCTACAAAATTCCCAGACACATCCAGTTTTGTTTCAATCAACGGTAAAATCCCATATCCCCCATTACTAATACCGTTATTTATGAGCCGATTTCCTCTCCCAAGGGTTAATGTTATACCAAATTCTGCATTTATAATCTTATTTTTATCCACTACACTATTTTTCCCATCGAAGATTGAGATAGCAAGTCGCGGTTTTAATTTTTGATCGCCCCCAATATGATTTTTCATAACCTTAACTCCATCGGCACCCACTACCAGGATCCCATCCATAAGACCCATCAATGTATTATTACGGATCAGGCCATGATCTGGAAGGCGGTCTTCTCTCTCAAGTTCCGGTCCCATGAAAATTCCTAAAGGTAGATCCCCCTCGACTGCTTGACCCTCACTTTGAAGATAATTTTCTTTTACACAAGCATGTTCACCAACTACCTTAATCCCTCCATATGATGGGCTGAATAATGTGATAAAATTTCTTATAATAAAACAGTTTGATGCAGCCACATCTATTGCATATAATTTTTCACCATCAATTGTCTGATTCAAGGCAGGACGCAAAATCTCATTCCCCTCAATGACAGAACGATCTGCTCCCTCTCCTAAGCTCACACCGACAAAGTAGTTCTCTATGATGTTTCTCTCAATATGGCAAGTATGCTCTACATCATCATCGATCAGCACCCCGGTACGTCCCCATGGTATGATGCTATTATCTGATCGAAAGATTCCCGCCATAATTGTATTAGTGAAAATATTAATATTCTCTCCTTTCAATGCCCATAATCCGATAATCACAAGCTCCATGCTGTTCCCGGTAATATTAATACTATTGCTATCCTCGATACGCACTGCCATAGCCACAGCGACGGGGAAATAAAAACCGGACAAATCTGAGCGTATTGCAGCCACAGCCAGCCCGCAATTTTTTACAGAGGTATTAGTGCATTTGTTCAAATGTACAATTGCATTAACCTCTCGTTCCCTTTCTACACTACCCAGAACTTCGAAGCGGATACCCTCTACTTCAACATTTACAACCTGTTTTCCTGCTGGTGACGCTATATATACAAGATTAACTCCATTGGATCTAGTCACCCTGGTACTCGGACTCTCTCCGTGTAATACTACGTTAGACTTCTCAATCCGAATCGGCTCTGTAATTGTATGGGTACCAGTCTTGAGGCAGATGCATCCTCCGGTATCTGGAAGTCTATCAATGGCAGACTGGATAGACTCACCAGGATAAACCACAGCGGTACAACAGCCTTCATTTCCCGCAGGTGGCCAGAATGTACGGCAGTCATGCACTCTTGTAGTCTCAACAGTGTCGCCCCAGGTTACCAACGCCAACCTACAATAATGATGTTTTATACCTCGTGGAGGAGCATTATTCAGTATTTCAATAGAACCATCGGCAGTTCGTGCATAAAAGACCCAGTAGTCGCCGATTTTGAATTCACCTCCAACAATTGTCGGATCAAGGTCAAAGGAAACCTGGATGCCGTCTTCGATATCAACCATATCAATAGCAAGCGCGGGTACGGTCAGAAGGCCATCACCATCCACACCAGTAGTCTGGTCCCATCGTTTTATTCGTGTATGTCGAGTAACGTCAGTCGGATCCAGACTCAAGGATCCTGGGATTGGGTCGTCGATTGTAATGATACGGTTGCCTTCGTCAATATCTGTAATCTGGCCCATATGTCCAACCTCACTCTGAAACTCCAGATGATCATCCATAATCTCAATCCAGTCACCCACATTGAAACGGAGGATGTCATCCCGGCCTATACTCTCAACAGTTATCTGATCGGAATTAATCGCTGTTACCGAGGCCACAATTGATGCATTGTTCCTTGACCATTTGAACCTGGCAGTCCCAGGCGGTCCGGGTGTGTGGAATTCAACACGGTATAGTCGGTTTTCAATGCCCCGATAACCGCCCACGGCCGAGATAATACACGGATTATCATCCGGTGGTGGAACATGAGTGGATGTAGTAAGCCTTCCACCTGATGGACGTGTTTCATCATCCCAGCGTTGAATTTCGTTTGTACATAACACGTCGTCCACATCGGTTATGGCCTTAACCTGCCATGCTGTCTGTACCCTGGTCATAGTGTCCGGTCCACCCAGAGCGATCTCCTTGATACCCGGATCTTCGATGACCGTGACCTCCCGCCGCCATACGTCCAGATAGATGAGGTCGGTCTCTCCGGTCGAACTAAGCGGTGATGGTAGCGGAGCCGGGAGATGGGGTTGATCATTATAGGGTACTGGCCGAGTCCCCTGCTCCTCTCCCAAAACAGCATCGTAAAGTTGTGGATCAAGACCATGGCACTCGGCTTGAATTCCATCCACATAAGCCCGACCAATCCCGATGTTAAAAGCCCCAACTCCCGTAGGAATCACCAGGAAACCATCAGGCGTGTAATTTGGGACCACACATTTTCCGATAATGTCAATTGTTTCAGATCGCCACCTTCTATCTGTGATCTCTGATAACTCATTCCAATCAGAGTCCAAACTTACACGTCCCTGTTGCTTATAAACATCCGAGTAGTTCTTTTTATGTTTGAAACTAAATTTTGTATAATCACCTGCCATCTGTTTTCTCCTTATGTTACGTATATAATACCTGGAACCAGGCCAAAGGGTAAATACTCTTCCAATCGAATGCGAAGATTTGTTTCACGCTGCGTCTGCTTGAGATGGCAGAATGCGCCCATTTCTGAACCGTCCTCAGCGCCGGTGCGTATATGAACAGGGACGTTTATCCTTAGCTGCGAGTAGCCCGGTTTCCCATAATCCTCCGCCGTAAACGTCGGTACCAACCACTCTCGGATTTTGTCGCTTATTTCATCAAGATCTGAGGACGATAGAGTAATGCCATCATCCTTTGCCAGGTCTTTTGCTTTGCGGATGGCCTTTGCTATCTCAAAGTCAGGCTGACATCGGTAACGGCGCGGTGTTTGTGAGCCGTACGGAACATAACTGAAACGAACACAACCTTTATGGCGCTCTTCAGTAGTAACCAACCCTATGAAGATCACTTCGGTAGCCAATTCCAGAGACCTGTAAAAGCTTCGTCCGAAAATAGTGGTTCGTTCTATTGTTGTGGATGGAACTGGACGGTCCGTTGATCCAGTAGCGGAAATAGCAGAACTATCGACTCCATCCACGATACAGTCGAGAAGGTAAAGTTTCTGCGCGTGTTCCGGCATACGTATAGGCCCTATGATAGAAAACGCGGCGTGCAGTTCAAAGTTAGCATTGATGTTGACGCCAGTATCATTATCAGCCACGAGAACACCTGGGTCTGTGGTTGCAGGCAAACCATCTTCATTCAGACTTCGTCCCGGGACCAAAGTAGTGTGAATTAACCGAAGCATACCCAAATCACCATCAACCTCTACACCACCTTCAACAAGCAGGCCACTCAATGTGACGGTGGCGTCAGTATGTGTACCTGTGATGCGAATGTGGCCATCGTTTGGTTGGATGTGTGGTCGAACGTTGTTTGCCGCTTCAATGGCGAGCCAGGCATAGTCAGCAGGTTCAATATCGAGTTGCTCAATATACGTTCGGTTATCGAGTATGGTAATGATGGTGTTTGGTTTAGACCGATTTGTCCATTCGGCTAATGCAGCGCCGATTGTTGAAAACGTACCTGGAGGTGGCGAATCCTGCTGTACGAAGAGTTGTAAATCACTGAGTGACGGATCGATCATCCATTTACCCCGTTCATAAGTCCCGCCGCCCATATTTGCGCTAAATCCATAATGATAGGACACATTGATCTCGGAATCAGCAAAGCCGTTACCAACAGCGATTCGTCCATGCTCCACGTCCACGGCAATGATCTGTCCGGTCGGCTGAGTAGCCGGCCATGGACTCAGACGTTGGCAGACGATTTGCGGTTCAAAAAGATCCGGCGTAGCCGCCGGGTCAATTGCCGGATTGACACCACTTTCATTTCGCTCAATGTAAAAGCTACCACCCTGATCAAATATGCCATAAAGGTCAGTGACGTCCGACCGCAGAGGTTCTTGAAGCCTGTAGCGCCGGAGGTCGTCATAAAAAAATGCCGGACGGATCGGGCCGGGAACATGAAGCTCTGTGGAAAGACCGGACTCATCACCTTCCCGCCGCCATGCATTAAACAGAGGAGCCGGATTGCCGAGAGGGCTGAAGTGATACCGCCATGATTCACTGTCTGACTGCCGGGCTTGAGCGTGTATTAAAGGATAGCTTTGAAGCCTCCATAGGAAAAAACCTATATTCATAATGTTATGCCAGCCCTCGACCTGTACCGGATGCCGCACATCCACAGTGTGGCTCCAGATGTCAAACGCTCCGTCCAGACGGTCTACCTTTTCAATATTTCTCAAGTCTATGCAGTCTTCAGCTTCAAAGCGCAGGTGGTTCAGATTCTGAGTCCATTCAAGAAGACGGAAAAACTCCACCGCATGTGCGCCCCATCCGGTTACATCACGTGCCAGTTCTTCAAGCATTGGCAATATACCTTTACGTCGGCGGTAGTAAATGGTCTTTGCCACATCCGCACGTACTCGAATGGCCATGTCCGGCAATAAGTCCGGGCCAGTCAGATCACGAAACAATTCCTCCGCTATTTTGCTCGGCTCAATACGGCTTGCATCGTATAAAAGGTTGTTGCTGACCAGATCTCCGATATAAGGAATCACCCAGGGACTACATGTCTCTATAAAATAGTCATCCCAGAGCTGTCGAATATCAGTATGCAGAATATCAGCCTGCTCCTGGATGATCTGAAGTAGCGCCCTGAGAGGGTATCCTTCCGCCGCGTCACGCTCGCGATATACCGCAGGCATAAGTTCATATATCTTAAACATTTTGTTATTGTTACTCATTTTTAATTCCTACCCTGGCAGACCACCCTTTGTGATAATAATGACGTCATGAGATGGCGATTCAACGGAAGCCTGTTCTGCGGACAAAACCATCGGATTGTTCAATACCTTATTCGGTTGCGCCGGAAGGATCCACAGATGATTTTGAACCAGCTCTGGCGTACCATCCGCAAGTCTCCTGATACCACGATCATCTAAAAAGTTATCAAAGCCGGCATCAGTAACATCAGCTTTTTGCTTGAACATAAATAGGTCTATGTCCACTGAAACCACACCGGAAACATTTTGTAAAATGGCATAGACATCGCTCAGGTGAATAGACTGAGCAAACTCTAATGATTCAAAGGATAGGGCCTCTAACAAAGTGCTTCTGGTAGCGTCGGCTACTTTTGGGGCCACGTAGATTGCGTCAATATTCAATGTAGCCGTTATAAGAATTGGGATAGTCTTGTAATTGTCAACGAGCAACTGGCGGTTTGGGTCGCGCTGCGTCGTGAGGCCCGCGTGAATTCGCTCAAGAGCTGTTGAAGAAAATATCCCACCGTTTTGCCCGGCAATGGTAAGGTGTACGACCCGTGAAGCTCTACTCCACACCCAGGTAACCTTCGCCTTGGCCACTTCACTTCTGCTTCGCGCAAGGTCTTCAAAATCAAGAAGCGATACGGCGCGATCAAAGGTCCGTACCGTAGTCGGTGCGTTTTCCCGTGCATTGTCCAGTGTTTCCGGATCAGCGCCGCCGTCTGCTCCTGCAGGATTAATTACAGTTTTTAATCCTTTAGGTTTATCGAGAAGTGTCTTCAATGCCCCCGCACACACACGGCCTTCGAGTCCAAGCCCTTGCCTATATCTTGCCACCACATTGGCCCGCCCCCTTGGTGGTCGCGCTCCCGTTATGCCGTCTCCAAATCTCACTGACATCTCCGCTTCATTATTAATGAAAGTTCTGTAAACTGCCTCTGCAGAACCTTTTCCGAAAAGACTGTTTACCTCATGCCAAAGCACGTCGTTCACAAATAGTTGAAGCGTATTGTCCACTCCGCCTTCGCCGGAAGACGGAACGAAGGTAACAGGGCTTTTTTTCAAAGTGAATTTCTGAAAGGGAATGGTCGGATCAGCATCTCCCAGTACCTCACTCTCAACAGTTTCACCGTGTGAGGCTGAAGCCACATTACCCAAAAGCATGGCTGAACTTCGATTCAGCGTTATTGCGCTATTGGGGCTTAATTCTATTTTCAGATAATCCTGATGATTTGTCCCGATCATCCCAGGGAAAACAACCACTCTTCTTTGATCGATCACTAAAACGCGAGAATATTTAAAAAACGGAGCTATACCAGCAACATTCAGCTTTGATTGAAGATCATTGGCTATATCGACCAGAGTTGTTGCAGCAACGTCAAGATCAATTACCTGTGATTCAAGCGATCCAATACGCACCGATAACTGCGGCGACGCTTCAGTGTATGCTAAAACAGGATCAAGTTCACCAGACATAAGCCCGGTCAATAACTCAGTCTGATCTTCGTCAAACCCTAATTCCACAATAGTTGTATCATCACTCAGGGTTTTCGAAAACTTAATGGTAGATACATAATCACCAGGCAAAACAATAAGCCAGTTGTCGTCGAGGACTCTCACAGTAGCATGGGCAAAGACAGGGTCGGTATCAGCAGGCTGAAGCGCATTCTCCAGTGAGGAGGCCACATCATTTACTGAATTGAGCGGTCCACTCAATGTGATCGTTCTGGGACCAATATTACCTATGGTCACGCACAAAGACGGCGTAGTACTCGACAAGATTTGAAATGCTTCTAACGATGCCGAACACAAACCGGTGATGCACATAGCTGAATCTCTGTCAAGGAGAAGCAGGTAAACAGTTTCAGCATCCTCATGTGTTGCATCGAAAACAATTTCGTTACCCGTGATATCAACCTTTTTAATCGTGGAGACAATCGGTACGTCATTTTTGTCCATAAGGATCGCTTGTCTGCCTTTCTCAATATCTGTCAGTTTGACGGTATAACCCTCTTCGTAAGCATTTTTTTCAATGGGCCGTGCGATCTCAATCGATTCCACGTCTATTCGACTGCCAGGTATATAAACCGTAGCCGATTCGATAATATCCGGATATGAGAAACCCCAGAATGATATTGGTGGACCGGTAAGTTCATGGACCACAACCTGACGTCGGTCATTGATTTGGGAAAAAGCAGATGTAACGGTTACACGAGTTACGGTATCGGTGACTGAACCAAGCGTCTGATCATCCTGATCTACAGCCGTAACAGTTAAAAGCTTCTGTTGCGTCGTGCCGTCCGCAAGCAATAACAGGGTTCCTACTTTAAGGTCATCGTAGCGACTGTCTAGATGCAGTTGACTACCACCTGCGACAGCAAAGCTATTATTGTTAATAGGCGTCCCTGTATGAATCTCCTGAATTGTCCATGACTGAATAATACCTGTTGAAGGACTTGGCTTGGGATAACTTGGTTGGACGTTATAACCAAAAAGTCGAAAGGACCGGACGAGTTTAAAGCACTTGGTGGTCATATCCCATTGAGTGCCCTGCACCGGGCTTGACCAACTCACTCTCATATGCTCGTGCTCTGCCTCGATCTTTTTAACGACGAGTTCTTCCACCGGCTCAGTTCCTGCAGAATTGAACAAGAACACACGGTCATCTTTAACCAGATTTTCCGCAATAGTCAAACCATCCTCTCCTGCACTTAAGTATGCGGCCGTTGAACCCCTGGCAAGTGGATTGGTGCCAACCGGAGCCGGAAAAACCATCTGTTCATTCAGCCAGTCGTAAACGGTTATCGTTTCGAGGGTTTCATATTTCTGTGGTTTTTCATCCTGTCCGGGAACGCTTTGCACGCGAAGTCCTACCGGCACCTGAACCTGTTTACCTTTGTCTGCCGTGAAACTGAGTAGCGCTGTCGCGGCGCTCCCTGGAGCAAGCTCATAGCCGATCATTCTTGCCATTCTTAGCACTGAATCGCGGAGCCTGGCAGTACGTAAGAATGCCTCATTAGCACTCCTTTCCTGGTAGAACGTAAGTATATCAGCAATGGCTGACCAGAGTTCGAGAATTGTAATAGCGTAGTCATCGCTTTGCCTTGTGCTTAAACCACGAAGCTCGGCAGAGCGTGAAATTGCATGGAACATGGTCTGACGGAAATTGGCAAAAGTGCCAACCCGATATGCTACGGCTGAAAGTCCAGGCCGGTTGTCTATATCAATCGGTGTTCCTCCGGTTGGTGGTTTACAACAATTACAAGTATCCGGTTTCATTTTCCAGCTCCCGCGCTAAGCCTTAAAACTCCGTTTTCCTGAAAGTTTGGATCATTATCAAGCCGTGCAATCTGCCACGAACCTATGGGTATGACCCCGGCTTCCAGTTCGCCATTGTCTTCTTCCCCGTATACTCTGAAGCGGGTTATAACTGCAGAATCCACGCCCTCTACAGCTTCAACCACAGCGTAAAGCTGACTTATATATACAAACTTTGCAAAGGAAAAAAAGTCCGGATGAAAAAAACCCTTACTACCATCCCTGTTCACACGATTGCTCAGAGCTTCAGAAACTGCCTGAAGAACATCTCCCTTAAAGTGGTCCGGTTTGACACAGACCAGAAGATCAATCTCAATCGGTATATATTCGCCTGAACGGATTTCAAGGTCATATCCCGCCAGTCGATATCGGGTAATGTGCGCTTTTACTCTATCCCTGAATGCTGGTTCGAGCTGGGTCCTGCCTCCTGATTTGGTAATCAAATCTTCGGGACGTTGCGGATCGATTGCAAGAACTACCGTATACCAGCTTCCGGTCCATCGGAAAGCGGCAATGGCGCCTGCCACATCTTCCATCTTGAGTGCCGCATCTTTATAGTCATTTTCAGTGACCGCCCTGAACTGCTCCGCGTGAAATGCGGCTGGAGCTTTCTGCCTGACCTCTTCTATCGTCTCCATGTCAGCGCCGTCTATTGCAGCCAGAGGATTTCGTATTGCAGAAATCATAGGCCAGCCCGGAGCAACAGCAGGTCGTACCGCATGGGAAAGAACGTCGGCTCCAACGTTACCTGACCGGCCACTACCTATCCGATAGGTGACAATGAATTCGGTGGCGCCAGCAGGCTCTCGTCCATATTGCCCGTCACCGAAACGAAGCTCACCATTTCCCACATTATCGATATCGACAACGAAATGTTGTGCAAAAAGCGGACTGTCCAGAAGATGAGGCACCTCTGACCAGAGTTGATCACCTGTCGGAAACCTTATCATTAAAACTACCGCCGGTTGCGCGTTATCTGTCTTACAGGAAAGATCCATACGCTCAGTTATCGGTGACGCACCGTTTACTGGATCAAGGTCATAGTTCATAGTATCTGGTTGGCACTGTATGGTTACCGGTCCCTCCTTCAGTTGAAGCCGGAATGGTTCATTAGCTGTGACCGGTTCTGACAACTCGTGTGTTTCAACAATCGTTCGTCCATGATCTGAAAGAACAATATTGCCACGTACAACCGAGACGTCCCGAAGCAGGTCACCTTCCCTTGTTTCAGCGGAAATACAGAGTGGAAAGTTGAGAGCATCCTCATTACTCCAGGTGATCTTCAAAATTGGCATTGCGGTATCGGCAACGTCACGTACCTGCAACTCTCCACTAGATAGCAAATCCCTATACACAGTGTCCTTGGTCTCAATAACACTAATCAACCTAACCGCCTGGCGGTGATCCGGATCGGCATCTGCCTGGCTGCCGGTTTCCGGTCCCATCACCTCTTCGAAAATTAGAAAATCTCCTTCTTTCAGTGAGGGAAGAACAATTTGATTCAGATTTGCCGGGTTGAGAGCGTACACATAGGCTGATGTTGCTCCTCCAGGCAGGCAACACTGAAGATTACCCCATGCGTGAAAGTAAATTTTGTTATTCTCCGGGTAAACATCCAGTACATGCGTTGTTTCAAATACGCGGCTTCGTAGAAGAGCCGGATCAGCGCTAAAGGCATCGTCCGGCAGATCAACATCGCTAATAACGGTTCCTGGTGGCGAATTGTTATTTCTAAGCGGATCTCCTATTCTGCTCAAAATCTTTGTCCCCATGAGAATCTGCCCGGGTCCTGATGTTTCTATATGAACATGGGTCCATGCATTCCGACCGTCATGCATATTGTAGTCAATTAGCCTTGCATGAAGTTTGGCCGATACTCGTTGCCGTACGGTGTCAAGGAATGCTTCGTTTGAGACAGTATCCTGAAAATAACTTAGATGGTCCCCGGTATACGACAGGAGTTCGACAAGAGCGATCCCGATATCGGCTGGATTGCGTTCAAGCCAGTCAGGATTCCGCTGGGCGATGAGATCAAGTAGCAACTGGCGGAAGCTGGCATAGTCCCTTGCCAGATAGTCAAGCAAAGGAACATCGCCTTCACGGGGTGGACAAATTTGCTCCTGGCGGCAATCAAATTCTGTCGGGCATTCAGCCTTGAAGCTAAACGCGGCGTATGAATAGCGGGGATCAAGTTCGGGTATAGCCTGTGTCCATGTACCGTCAGACTGTAATGACCATCCCAGGGAAAGCTGATATTCAGAAAAGTCACCCGGCTGATCCACCTCGATTTCAAAGCGTGTCGATACAAGCTGAACTCCAAGCACCTTAATATTGACTATGCGTGTCCCACCGTCAATGTGTATGTGCTCAATCTGTGTAGTCAACCCATACGCACCATCCGGATCGGAATGAGGCGAGTCAGGTAGATCTTTGAGAAACGTCACGACAAGCACATGTGGCTGCAATGCTAATGGTCTGTGCTCGTATTCGACAAAGTCGATCCCGTTCAGGATCGGATGCGCTAGAATATCCGCACGACGCTGCGGGTCGCGGCATGATGGTTCAAATTTGTTGATGCTTTTCATATCAAATGTGTGTATTTAAAAGTACCCAAACCATATTAATAAGTACCAAACATGAGTTAATAAATTACAAATGTCAAAACACAAATTACAAATAAATTCGAAATTCGAATTTAAGAAGTACATAAGTGACTAATTAATAAACTCTTCCCTAAACCGTACACCTGTGGTTAAACGCATATAAACAACGGTAACCTTCAGTTGGGAGTCAACAGCTTCCACCGTTACAGACTCCACCTTAATGACTCGCTCAAGCCAGCGTTGAAGCGCACCATGGACAATCGTTTGTGTAGATATGGCCAAGGCATCGCTGTTCGGCATAAAGATCAACTGTTTCAATCCACACCCAAAATCTGGGCGATTCACACGTTCGCCCGGGTGGGTAAAAAGGACCTGGAAGATCAGATCGCGAACATGTTCATTGTCATCGGTGTCAGCGATCCGACCGCGTCCGTCTATATGAAATGGATAATCCTGATATTTCATAATGGTATATTTGGTGGTCGTTTTACATTAATAGATGTATGTCCACTATGTGAGTGGCCGTCGGTTACGGTCACAGTAAATCCCTCCTGCTTCTTCTGCAGATGATTAATAACCCCCCGAGCAATGGCGATAAATAGCATGCGGCGATCCTTGTCACCTGTTGGCAGCGCTGGCATGCCCTCTTCAGAGCGCACCTGGTTCAACGCCTTCTCTATCTCTTCTGCCATGCTGTCTTCAAAATCGTTCAATTTACCGCCGTATAACTTTATTGGCACTGGCATAAAAATTCTCCTATCCGGTTTTGACCCTCATTGAAAGCAGGCTGGGCGTAGCCGGAGGAAATGGCGCTACCGGCGGCGCCGGTGTAACTGGAATAAAACCTGCTGCCAGCTCCCCAGGGTGAATGTGCGCGTTAAACGTAGTAACAAGTTGATTAAGGTACTGAAGAAGATTGTCACCAAACACCACCGGATGGGGAGCGCTTTCCACAAGCTCAATCTGCGGAGCTTCAACAATGGCCTTTGTTGCGCTTTTAACCGTAATTTGCCCCTGCTGCACCTTTATCTCCAACATATTACTTCCATTTGAGTCACTCACTGTTATCATATGACTGTCATCATCCATAGTAACCATAAGCCCGGTTTCGCTCCGGATAATTTTCAATGGCGGAGTTGCCCCTGTGCCCTCATTATCCTCCGGTACTTGATTTTCACCCCACCAACAGCCACTCCAGATAGGTCGCGAGAGATCACCGGATTCAAACTCAATCCACACACCCGCACCTACTGGGGGCACAGTAAACTGGCCCTCACCATCACCTGCATAAGGAGCGCAGGGCAGAGCCCACCCCGTGACTACGTCACCGAGTAATTCACGAACGCGCGCCTTGATGCGGCCCAGATTATTTGGATCGCTGTTATTACTGACAAGGCCGCGATACTTACCGTAATAACCTGACAACGTTTGACCGGACTGTGAAGTAGTTTGTGTTGAAGTAGACATAGTCTTTCTGAAAAAATATGAACAGGAAAGAAATCTCCAAATAACAATATTCAAATCACAAATAAACTCCAACTTATAAAAGTCAAAATACCCAAACAATTGGCTAGATTGAGTCCACTAAATGAACTCTGTCGATCGCCAACCAGAGTCCTGGTCTTGGTCATTTGAACATTGTGATTTGATATTTATTTGAAATTTGACATTTGTGTTTTGTTATTTTTTTGCCATATGATAGTTCTTGTTTATCCAGTTCAGGATGGAAGCGCATTGTCTTCCACAAATTCTTCCTGCCCGGTAACACCCAGTGCATTACGTCGCAAGCTGAACTTCTGGGTGTAACCCTCATCACTAATACGGTGTAATACCTTTTCAACGTAATAAGTACCGCTGAATTGCCGGCCTGCTCCCCGCACATTGACCGGTCGCTTGGCGCGTAGAATATTGCCATATGTCACGGTCGACAACTCACCCTCCGCGCGTATCGCCCAGACGCTTCGGTCGACTACAGCCTGGGCGTATGTTTGAAGTTCTCCCGTTTCTGACAATCCGGTGTTGCTGATCAGGACCCTTCGGGGCCGGTCGGACGTCGTCGTGGTAGAATCGCCAAGATTCGTAAGCGCGGAATCACTTACATCCGAGTTTTGATCGGACTGGTCCAAGATCTGCAGATTATTCGCTACGGCTGTGACAGGCCGGATCATATCATTTTTGCTCTGAAAGCTGTTAACGTTTGTGGCAGCACCCATGTTGACAGAAAGAACGCCCTGGTGAGTTTGGTCAACTCGCGGAAGATGAAAGTGCCCTTCCACCTGGCCGGTGTCAGTGTTAAACTCCACATAACTCTCATAACCGTTGCGACGGGCAAGTTCTCGAAGAAATTGTATGTCAGTGCCTCGCTGCATAACCGTGCGGTCAACCTCCTGTCGGGTAGGTTGGGTTTGATCTACCTGGACAGAAAATCCGTATACACCGTATATCGTACTTGCAATATCGCTGTCAGCCATGTCAGGCCAGGGCCGGACTTTTTCTTCCAGATTCATAAGGACTGTTGGATCCATGGCCACGACTTCAAGAGTTGAGCTGCCATGTTGATACGCAAACTCCGTATTTGTATCTATCACATATGCATCTATCAAAGGTATTGAGTTGTTGCTCCCCACAGTAACTGAGAGACGCAGGTTTGTCAGGCGCTCAAACAACGATTCATCAAGTACAGTCCACCCGCTTCCGTTCTCCTTCACTGCCACCGCCATACGAAGCCGCATCATATCTGCCATCTCAGCGTGATCTTCTACCTCGATCTCACGAATCGCAGCGATAATATCGGCACTTGCAGGCGCTCCGTCAATTGTAAGTGTATAAGAGACATTCAGTGGCATATTATCTAACCTCGATTAATCAGAACTAACAGATGTCTAAGAAATAACTAAACTCAAACATCAATTAATAAATAAAATCCCAAATAACAAGCATCAAATATCAAATAAATACCAAAGCACAATTACATCAAACAAATTACAAGTCTCAATACACAAGCCGCAAATGAAATAAAATGTTAGTCTTTCTGTAGGGCGGGTAGGCAGACAAAAATGGCCAAAAACCCTGAATTCGCCAAATGCAAGCCAGAGTTCAGCTGAGTCGCTTGTTTGGACATTTTGATATTTGAAATATTGGAATTTATTTGTCATTTGTGTATTACAATTTAGTGCTTACCCACCAGAAAGACTATGTTGGGCTGGTTAGACATCCTGAAAATTTCACCTTTCCGATGCGGGTATAAGGATTTTCTTTCCCGGTTCACTCACCAGATCATCAGACCACATAATATAATTGGCATCACCGATACGCCAGAAACGCTCCGGGTCTCGGAAATAATAGTGAGCAATATGGTCCAATCTCTCTCCTCGCTGGACTTTGTGTGCAAGACGTGCTTCTGTCTTGGGTATAAACCGTGTGGCTTTATACTTTATTGTACGACCATTCTTGTCAGTAATCTCTAAAGTATCAACTTTGGCATAACGGGTCCCTTTAAAAAACATGTTTAACTCCCAATAAAAGTAGAAATTCCAAAATACAAATTACAAAAATCAAATAAATTACAAAATCCAATTCACAAATTCAATTATTCAAACAAACGGTTCGTTTGACTCTATTATATTTCAAGATTTGTTATTTGATAATCATGAGCTACTTGGATTTTTCAATGATTGAAGAGAATATTTTTTTTAATTCCGTTGCTTCATTAAAAAGACCTAAACCCATTTTTCGGTATTTTCCATCGTTTGTTTCTACAATTAACCTTAACCAATACGCCGATTCTTTTGCTTCTTTACGGCATATCTTTATTCTCATTGTAAAGTCTTTTTTGCTTAAAGCCTCGTTTGCTTCTATATAATTTGCTCCTACAGATCCAGAAGATCGTATTACTTGTTTTCCATCTTCAATATTCGCAATATTCTTAACCAACTGTTTTACGAACATCCTCACTTCCTTTGCAAAAACATACGTACGCTCTTCCAAATCATAAGGTTTTGAATCTTTATTTTCTGACATCCGGATATTCTTGTCGATTTTGCCTTAAATTTTGAAATTTAGCATATATTTGTTCTTTGAGATTTGTTGTTTGTGATTTAAGTTTTGTAATCTGTAATTTGAGTATTGTTTTTTATATTTTACGGTTTGTATTTTAAAATTTAATATATTGGAATTTATTTGTTATTTGGTACTTGTGTTTTGTGATTTCCTAAATTTATTTAATTATTTCAATATATTAGCTCGGCAATAATCCCCTTATCTGTTGTTCCTGTGCTCCAGATTGATATTTATTTGCTAAATTCTCTTTCTGTTCCTGGTATGAAATATATATATTCCGACCCGCGCTATCTGCAGGCAGGTCTATATAATTCAAGACCTTAAGGCCCAACTCAACCTTTGCCTGGATGGGATTGAGATTAGGGTCAAATGCCTCTTCAGTCACCGAAAAGCTGTTGATTAAAACCGGCACAACCCGCGACTTTCCCCAAACCAGAAGTGTTAATGGAAGATCCGCAGGATTAAGCTGCACCTCACCTCCCTCAGCCAACTGTTCGTTCTTCAAGACCTGAAAGCTGGTCGGATAAAGCAGCATCTCCAATGTTGCTAGTACCGAATGCAGACCGTTTTGTACCACATTTTGATTTTGTTCAGCCTCTTCGAGCTGATCAGTAGCGTTCAGTATCACACTCAGAGTAATTGTCTCACTTGGCGGCCCTTCAACCCGCAGCACATCTTGCTGGGCCTGACCTCGACTGGCACTGGCAGACGTACCGGTTTGCGCACGGCTGTGGGCAAGGCTACGGCTCACCTGTACAGGATTATACTGGAAGGCTATAACCTTGGCCTTTGAACCGGGTGTGTGTGACTCATAAACCACTAAGGCGCCTTTTAATAATTTTGGACTTCTCGGGAAATCAGACGGCATTGTTTACATTCCTTATAGATCTATTTCACTAACTGCATAATTACCCCTCACTACTTTATCTTCCTTTTAAGGCTTCTTTGATTTTATTTAACGGCAGAAGACCAGCAACCGATATTCATTTTTTAAAATCAGTGATCGTTAATCATCTCCTTCATTTTAATTAACTGTTTTCTTTATCAAGTCCATCCTGTTACTCTGTCTAAATTCTCTTTTTTGTCTTGACGGGCTAAACAATATAAGCTTTAAATTCTGCCCATTCACTATTCAAGATGTGATAATCATTCCTCTACTTTTTTAGATTTATGTTCTATTGTGTTAGTAACACTCTGTGATATCCCTTTTTTAAAAAAGCACGATAAGCAGCCTATGCGTATTTACGGTGACCCTATTACTAATATAGGTGAAATCTTTTACATCCTCGCAAAGGAACGGGCCTGGAAAAGGCTGAGCATTTTTTAGATGTTATTTTGCCTGCTTTGCCCATTACCAACATTGGGAACTCCCTGCAATATGTAATTGAGGCATCTAAAATCAAAGCAAAACATCCCATGTCTTATGCCGATTGTTTTGTTGTAGCTACTACACTTAAAGAAAAGGTCGCAATTATTACAGGAAACCCTGAATTTAAACTTGTCGAAAATATTGTAAACTTAGAGTGGTTGTAGTGTCGCTCACCCAAAAAGAGAACCGTTCCCTTTCCATTCCTGGGACTTGCTAATAATCCGATCACTATCCTCACAATCTCCGGTTTATAGGTTGACGATATTAGCTTGCGCCAGGGTAACGCGATGATCAACGCGCCCAGAGGCGCATGACTGCATTATCCCAGTGCCCGTGTGGGGGATAACACCAAGAAAATGTCCCGCTTCGTGAGGTAAAGTCCGTCCATCCCCGCACGGACCAGCGTCTTCCACAAGCGTGTTTCCCGCACCGTCTGTTCCTCCATTCGGATGAATGCCACCGAGATCGGTTACGACCAGCGACCAAACCGCAAACACGTTGTAGTCCTCGCCTGTACGATGGGCGACGACGGTCGGCCAATCAATGCCCCCACCGGTCGTCGTCCTGATATCCGGATGATTGCCTGCAAGCTGTGGCGTGTCCACTGTGCCGGAGCGGAAGCGCACATTCGCTTGGCGCTCCCAAACCCGGTTGAGGAAAGACGTCATTGGGTTGACGGTGGCCGGTGTCAATGCCGTGACATGTTGAGGTTGCGGGGGTGCGGCGGTATCCCGCATAAAGTGAAAACCGACGGTTCTTTCGAACCGGTCTTTGACGTTCACGTTCAGCGTATCCAAGACTGTAATGCCTTCGCGTACATCGATACGCGTGGTGCCATCACTGACACCGGTAATGGCTACTCCATCCGGTGTTGGCGCGGTGGAGGCAACGGCAGGATTTACGCTTACGTATGCAGGCACTGCAGGCGCGGGCGCAATAGCAACTTGAACTTGGCGGCGACCATTCGTGGGCACTACCAAAGAATTGTTGGGCACTGTGGTGTTGTCATAACCTGCAAAAGTTTCCTGCGGATGTTCCGAAAACACCGCTCCAGTCGCCGTAGGTAAAGGCACCGGTCCCGTGGTCGCCGTTCCACCCGTATCGTGCATGTCCAACAGTTTCATCGTTTCCGGGCCAACGATCCCGTCCAGCAGCACAGCGCCGGCGTCTATCTGAAACTGTCGCACGGCGGCATCGGTTTCGTTGCCGAAGATGCGGTCCGCACCAAAGACCGGCAGGGGGTACCCTTGAGCGAGCAAAGACTCCTGAATCAAACGCACCGCTGTTCCTGAATGGCCCCGCCGAATCAAACGCTCGTTATCGTATACGGCCTCTAACACTGCGTTGCCAGAGAAACGGGTGGCGGTAAGATCATGGCCGTCGCCTATGGTCCGCTGGACGTGAGGTACCCCTCCCGAGCCACCGCTTTGTTGTACGATGTGAGTAAGTTCATGGGCCAGCAACTGCCTGCCGGATTGGGACTCAGGCGCGTATTGGCTGGCTGCGAAGGCAACATCGTGCCCCCGCGTGTAGGCACGGGCGTTCAGTGCTTGTGCCGAACTCGCAGTACGTTGATCGGCGTGGATCCGTACCTGGCTGAAATCAAGACCGAAACGGGGCTCGAAGAACGCGCGTGCAGACTCGGGCAGAGGATGGCCGCCACTGCGCAAACTATGTACTTGCTCAGAAACTTCCGGCGTAGCCTTGGATGTTCCACCTTGCCGCGCTTTGGGCTGCAGCAATTCTTCTTCTTCCTCTTCCTCGACCTGCCGCTGCAATTCTTCCTCGCATTCCGTACACAGGCGCTGGATTTGGGGCGGCGCGCTCTGTGTCGCCGCATTGTCGACGGGCATCCGCATCACCTGTTCAGCCACCCGATCAGCCTCCTGCTCGTATTTATCGCCTGGTTGACCAATCTTAAGTTTTGTCTGAATCGGATAATGTTGTGCTTCGGCAGAAAAACCACGCTGACTTGAAAAATGGCGCTTCACAACGTTGCTAGCAGTTGCCGTATCAGATGATTTGCCGCATGCTTTTGCTTGAGTCTGTAATTGTGTACTCATTATTTTTATGCCCTATACAAAAATGATAATGCTAAACCTAAGTGTAAAATTTTCAAATCACAAAATTCAAATCTCAAATAAATTCCAATTCTAAAATTCCAATGTTTGAACTACTTTTATTTTTAAATTATTTTAATTTTGGGGTTGTTTATTGTAGTTTCCCATTTTGGAATTTATTTGTTATTTGATACTTGTGTTTTGTGATTTCCTGTTTTAATTGCTCCATAAATCGCCCTGGCGATCTGTTTGCCCCCTAGCGCTGTATTTACAACCGGTTCCATTGCTATTTGCTCTCCCTTCACCCCAGCTATGTCGTAACTTTCAGTCAATCCACTGGCAGTTCCCTCATCAACCAACAAACGTGTCAGTTCGCGTTCGACCGTTCCTTTGATTTGTTCTCCATCATCTACATTAAAACCTTCAAGTACTAGTTTATCGATACCGATTTTAAAATTTCTATTTCTCATAGTCAGTTCACCTTTTACTTCCAGATATTTTTGACAGGATTACAGGATAAAACCTGATAATTACCAATATTGTTAAATGATAAATTCTCACACGGAGGCACAGAGACCACTAAGAAAAGAAATTTAAATAATAAAACAGAAAATATTAGTTATTTACTTTGTGCCTTTGCGTCTTTGTGTGAATGTTTTTTTGAACCCTAACCTTTGTCACCAATCCCTTGTCTCCGCAGCGCTCAGTGTTTTTTCTATCTTTATATACTCTGTAAAAGCCGCATTTTTTATATCATCCATCCCTACTGGACGACCTTGATCTGCTGCCAGAAAGGCTGCATTAAGCGCTATATTCCTAATATTTCCCCCTGAAATATTCAAACGGGAAAGCCTCTGGAAATTCAAACCTTCCGTAGGAGTCTTCCCGGGGAAAACCCGCTGCCATATTTCTCCGCGCTGCCCGGCATCAGGGAAGGGGAACTGAATAATAAATCGAATGCGTCTCAGAAAAGCAGTATCAAGGGAGCTTTTCTGGTTTGTTGTAAGAATCGCAAGGCCTCTATACGCTTCCATTCGCTGAAGCAGGTAGCTCACCTCAATATTGGCGTATCGGTCATGACTATCCTTTATCTCACTCCGCTTTCCAAACAGTGCGTCAGCCTCATCAAAAAGGAGTAAAGCCCCTCCCTGTTCCGCCGCATCAAAGACCCTGCGTAACTGCTTTTCAGTTTCACCGATATATTTGCTGACTACTGAACTGAGATCAATACGGTAAAGATCAAGACGAAGTTCATTTGCCAACACCTCCGCGGCCATCGTCTTACCCGTTCCGCTGGGCCCGGAAAATAGTGTCGATATACCAAGCCCCCGTTCGCTTTTCTCCGCAAATCCCCACTCTTCATAAACCCTGGCCTGATGTCGTAGATGGGTAACAATTTCAAATAGTATTTTCTTCTGCTGGTCCGGCAATACCAGATCGTCCCATCCGGCCTTGGCATGAATGCGTTGTGCCAGGTCATCAAGATTCGGTCGAGCCTGGTTTAGACAGGCGTTCCAGAGGACTTCATTAAGGTTATCCGGCGAAGATGACTCTTTTTTTTCTTCTTTCATATAAGCGCCTACTACTTCTGCGCCGGCTGCTCTAATAGCCGAATTGCTCAATCGAAACTGCGTGACAATCGGGGTCAATTGACCGTTTAACCTGGATGCTAGTGGACCTAGAGCATTGTTCCAAAGAGTGATCTGTTCCGACAGATCAGGCATTTTAACATCAAGGTTTATTGCCATCCGCCCTCCAAAGGAGAGAGGGTTTCTTGTGCTCACAATAAGAATATCTCTGACGTTCCTGATTAAAACTTGCAACTTCAGGAGGTTATCCTGGCTTTCGATATTATCATACTCAAACAAAAGGGCGCCACCGTTTAAAGCCGTTTCACGCTCCCAGAGCTTTATTATGGCAGATCGTTCCACCGCATCAGCAGGCAAACTGGAAAGTGCAAACGAATATAAACGTAGCCCAAGCTGCCTGCATCCCGCTGCAGCGATTGATTTCTTTAATTGGGGATCAATACCACAAAGTTGAATTACCGGCAAATCCCCCAAATAGAATCTTCCTGCCCTTATTTCGACAAAACGTTTCACCAGGTCCATGTGTGACGGACTAAGTTCACAGGTCTGCTCCACCGGATAAAGTATCGCATGCAACCGTTCATCAAGATGCGTTACTCCATTTAGATAATTCAAAATTCGCTCATCTATTCTGAGCTGACTCGAAGTAAGACTGTCTCCCGCCCCCACTTCAATCAAACGCCAGTAACGTAAAGGAGCATCAGGCGTTAAAGCGCTCCAGTGCGAGTCTGGTAACGTTGCAAGTGCGAGGTTGAATGTGGGAGACCGATGTATTGCGTCCAAATTGTACCTGGCACATGCATTGGTGATTCGTGAATCGAGTTCCACGCCAGCACATAACAACAATATGTCCCTTTCAAAATTAGACAGACCAAATGTCGCTACCAGCGTATCCAGAGTGGAAGGCCCCGGAAGAGCATTGCGGGATTGGTCGCGTTCTTCCACGAGCGATACATTGGGCGCTTCTTTATTGTGAGCATCATCTTCACCACGTTTTAATTTGTGTTCGAGTGCCTCTCGGACAATGGCTATCGACGCCATGAGGTAGCGTTTGTTTGCTTCAAACCAGTCTGTTTTTGTTTCTTTTGTCACGGTAATGTAAGCCTCGGTCCGTCGTATTGATTAAATGTCGGATTAGGTATTGTATTTGTGGGCGGGTCAAGAAACTCATCCAGGTCACGTTCCGGAATACTCTGGGCGCCGTCCACTTGAACGCGTACGATGAAATCCCCGGCATTGAGCACATCGTCCGGAATAGTAAAGATAACGTTGTTTCCCGCTGCGGACCGAGTATCGGCCAGAAAACTGAACCCTGCAGGATCGGTAGTGTTCCCGAATTCATTAAGTATCAACACTACACGCTGACGTGCGCCAACTTCCGGGTCGAGTGTAACGGTAACGGTTCGAAAGTCAATCTGCAGCGGTGAAAGTACGATATCGTAGGCAGGTAGCACAGTCTGACGAATCGTAGGTCGTATTAGTAATGGCATAGCATTAGATTCAACGCCTTCATGTTCTATAGGCGGCGTACCCATGAGTATTCGATGAATCACCTGAAGCGCCTGCATACCAGCCATCAATGCGCCTGTTGTCGGCACAGCAGACGAAAGATCAATTTCGATGCGTGTGTCACCTAAATTGGCACCGGAAAGCGTATATTCCGCTTCGCCAATTCTAAGCGCAGTAACATCGCCACGAAGACGTTTTCCCTGTATAATCAGTGTGGATGAGCTGAAGATCGGGTTATTTGACCCGGCGCTGGTTTCGATCTCTTCAACGACCGGATGACGAAAGGGTCGAACATAAATGTTTCTTTCGCGAACAGGCAACGCCTGCTGCGGATTGTCATCAGCCTCTATAAGCACAAGACTACCAACATAAGCAACAGAGAGTTTATACGTTGCTTGAAAAAAGACCGACCATAATTTGGATAACTCTTCAAGGTTTAATGAGGTTTGAGTAAACTTGACAGATTCAAACTGATCAGCAAGATTGGAACCTGCCAAATATGGAAAACTACCTACGTTGCCAACCGTATCTTCTATTGCCTGTCGCGTTAATAGGGGACGCACATGCAAGGTACGCACTACGCTGCCGAGTAGCCTCTGGGGTTCCAAGGTATCCTCATCTCCATAAAATGTTAATAAATAATGTAGATCCAATGCAACCTGTGGACGTTCCACAACCGTACCGTCAGCTCGTCTCGTTGGGAGATCATCGTTGCGATAAGCTGAATTTGGTGTAACCTGGTATAAAAAAGTATTAACGCCTGGCGGTTCACTACTGTCCAAGACTGGATTATTCGGGCGCATTGTGGACATGAGTGTACCAGTTACCTCCGATTCTACACTAGGACGTAATAACTCATTTAAAGTAGCTGTTACCGTCGCGATAGCCAGATAATTACTCATAGAGATTAGTGCTCCGAAAATCCATAGTTGCGAACTAATAAATAATCGCCAAACCCACTCCTAGCGGGTTTTTGAGACGGAGGAGCCGTGTGAGGTTGTTGTGTTGGCGCTGCGCGCACTTCCACCTTACCAATATTGATTTTTACCGTTTGTTTGGTTTCAGGTTGAATAGCCGCCTTTTTGATCACTGATCCGACTTTCGAAAATATTGTTTGTCTTATAGGCAATATATTGGTTTTCTCGATCTTAGATGGTGGTACAGGTTTTTTTATTTCCTGTTTGTCCTTAACATATGACTGTAGCGGTGACAAAGACGACACTTCTTGATAGTTCGAGGGTACATCTTTTATCAATGATGGAGTTGAAATCTCTGAAACATTCGGAGTATTTCCAAATTCTTCCATAGGTTCAGGTGCTTTGGTTGTACTATCTATCGCCTGTTGAGGTGCATGAGAATCGAGTTGTGTTTCTTCGGATAATTGAGTGGATAACTCCGGATGCTTTATTTTTGATGTTTTACCGTTAGAGCTATCCATTGGTACAGCAAAATCTTCCACAACAGATTCTGCCATAGAATTTGTTGGCAAATTATCAGACAGCACACCTGGCGTTACCAGATGAGTTTCAACATTTTTTAGAGACTGAAAATCTCTTCTTGCCGGTTTTGCTTGCTCTGAAGGGTTGTAAAATCTGTCCAGCCCATCTGAAACAGTCTCATTTGGGGCATTGTTAATAAATGCAGAGGTAACGTTGCTTGATTCAAAGATACTTTTTCGTGGTCTTATTGAATTCATGGGGCATAACCCGGCTCCCCGTGTTGCTAGATTTAATAAATATACGCTCATGTTAATCCTTCAGGAGAAAGAGTATCCAACAATAGATTTAAATAGCGATGCCTCTTGTTGATGTTCATACTCAAAATATCTGCTTCGCTCCAGTGATAATGGAGTGCAAGCAAATGGATCTGAGAGTAAAGATCGTCTGATGTTGACGTAATTTCCTGTAGTAAATATGCTCCCGTATCAAACAGGGTGGAAAACGACTCTTCACATATAGGGCAGGTTAAATTTAAAATCAATTCTGCCTGTGGATCCAACCGGGCCATTTTAATCGGGAGAGCCTTCAACATCTCAGGCAATATCTCAGGAAACCATTCTGTTTCAATATCCTCATCGTCAAAAACGGACTCGACACATCGCCTTAGCAACAATACACCTCCGGCCTGAACATCTGTACTTGCCTTAAGTGCCGCCGCTTCCTGATCAATCCCGGTTGGCAAGCTGAAGCGAACACGAAATTTCCTCCCAGCACTTTCTACTATATCCTCGTATACAGGTTCAGGTTTTTGATAGGTTGGTTGCAATAAGTCACTCACTCTTAGTTCAATATCCATAAGCTCATTACAATCTGTTTGAGGACAATTAAGTATGCACTGCATCCGTTCCCCCATGATCAAACGCCGGAGATGTAAAAGTAACGCCTCACGATCACCAACTGTAAGCCTACCTACCGCATCAGATGTTACTTCTTCAACGCCGTCCATACTGGTAATACAACGGTTCAACAAGTTCGTTATACGGTTAGCCGGAAAAGTGGTACTGATCTGCTCCGCAAAAAACTCTTCATCAAGACCTGTAAGCACGCGCAATTTAACATTCCGGTAATGCGTTCTATCTATCCAGTAGCCATTTGGCAAAATAACCTGTCCTAAACAATCCATCAAAATTAATCCTCAGGCTCGGTATGACTTGGTTCGGTTGGTTCGGTGGTCTCATAATCCCGCTCCCATCCTTCGTTTTCTAACTTCAAGGTCTGAATGGCTATAGCATTAGCGCTTGCATCAAGCTCTGGCATGGCCTGATATTCAGAAACCCAGCAACGAAACACTTTATAAGCAATAGCAAGTTGACCGGCTTCGTTATAAATCTCTATAATAAGATCCTTGCGGAAGTCTTTTAGAGATACTTCACTACCCAGCCCGGAACCGAAGTTCCAGACCTTGTTGGCCCATTTCTCGAATTCGGTGTCATGAGTTACACCGCGCTCAAGAGTGATCGCTTCGTACTTGCTCTGGCCTGGTGTTTTGCGCACTGTGCTGGGATCTCCCCCTTCCCTCCAGTCGGTACTCTCCGTGGTCCGTTTCAAAGCACCCACCTTGCTTACACCGGCTACATATTTTCCATCCCACTTTACGCGAAACTTGAAATTTTTATACGGATCAAAACGGTGTGTATTTACGCTAAACTGTGCCATAATTTCTCCTTTATGTCTCTATCTGACCAGCTAATTGTTGTATTCTAATTATTACAAACTCGGCTGGTTTGAGCGGTGCAAACCCTACGAGTATGTTAACGACACCCAGGTTTATATCATTCTGTGTGGTTGTTTCAGAATCGCACTTCACAAGGTACGCGTCCCTCGGCGTAGTCCCCTGAAAAGCCCCCTGCCTAAATAGATTATGCATAAAAGCTCCAACGTTTAGCCGAATTTGGGCCCAGAGTGGCTCGTCATTCGGTTCAAACACCACCCACTGGGACCCACGAAACAGGCTTTCTTCAATGAAAAGTGCTATGCGCCTGACAGGCACGTATTTCCATTCTGACGCCTGCTGATCGGCCCCTACCAGTGTTCTGGAACCCCAACACACATTACCGTAAATGTCAAAATTTCGCAGACTATTTAGACCAAGAGGATTCAACTGGCCGTTTTCCGGATCGGTAAGTTTATAGTCCAGGTCCGGGACATTACGGAGCGCGGCTTCGATACCAGCCGGAGCTTTCCACACTCCTCGCGTAGCATCGGTCCGAGCATAAATTCCGGCAACTGTACCACTGGCGCCAACACTCTTTAAACGGTAGTTATTGAGAGGATCTGGAATCCGCGGTCGAGGAAAATATGCCGCCGCGTTTCGATGCCGTAATATCGCATTATCATCAAGCCAGTCCCGGGCATCCTGCAGGTTGTTAGTAGCCTCCGGTATGTCGATGATAAGAAACGCACGACGCTCCTCACAGTAATTTAAAGCTTCACTGTAGACTGTCTGCATATTTGTATCGCTTAACTCTGCAGCACTAGGAATGCAAAGAATGTTAAAAAGGTCCACGTCTTCAAGGGTATACATCCCTGTTTTGGTAGCCTGACTGCCGATAAGAGCTGTCGCATCTGGTGGATTCCCATCTTCTCCAAGTTGAAGTGACCCACCAGGAAGCGCCTGCGCTCCCGCTACGACATTACTTCCAAGGGCATATTGCTGTACATTTGTACGCCCGGCGTTTTCTAATTCTATAGTACTTGCTAAGTCTTGTGGGGCCAGACCTAAGTCTGTAAAGGATATGATAGAACTGGGGTCTGAACTACCGGCTTTCACCTGCAGATAACCGTCTTCTGATGAAGTTCTATTTATCGTTACAGTGAGCCTGAGAAAATCTGCATGAATATTCCGAATTTTGGTTTGTAACTGAGCAGCCAATTCAGCAAGTGTCGAAGGGTCCGTTGCATCCAATGTTATATTTGCAGATGTTCCATTACTATGGTTTACCTGCATACTTTTTCCACCCAGCCCCGCTAGGTCACCAAGACCACCTGCCGGTTTGTTTAACGTTTTACTGATTGTTCCTGTTTGTGCTGGCTTTTGACCCGGCGTAGGAGAACCAACTAAACTAAGTTGGATCAATTTGGAACCATCGTTAACAACATCAATAACATGGTTGGATTTCGTGTCATCGATAATTAAGTTACGGAAAGTTTCTGTAACCACAGGCTGAAGCCTTCCGGCCACAGTCGCAAGTTCCGTCACCACCAAATTAAAAGTGTTGGCAGGATCCGTCGTTGCATAGTCAACATCGATTCGCACATTCACCCCCCAGTTGCCTTCATTTGCTGCGGTTGCGAGCAGAATAGAAGTGCCGCCAGAAGCCGAATCTTGAAGCTCAATTGCTGCTGCCTGGGCTGTGTTTTGCTCTGCGGTTCGCACCACCCAAGCCTCCGAACCTCCGTTTTTAAAAAACTGATCGATTGCGTAGCTCGCTTCGCTATCCCTATACAAACCACCAAACTCGCGCTGAAAATCGCCCATGTTAAAAATCTGGACTGCCAGATCCATCGGACCACGCGCAAAATAACCAATGAACGCTGCAACAGAAGTTGCAACACCGACAATTGTGCGCACACCGCTGGGCACTTCCTCGACATAAACGCCCGGATATGTTGGTGTTACTGGCATAGTACACTCCTCCTTTTTAAAGATCTATCATTTTTATACATAACTACCTGCAACTACGGAGTTGCATCACGGCCCACAAGAATATGAATTTCTGCATTTTCGGCAATGTTACTTGAAAAAAAGAGTCTGGTGGGCGCAGGGTCCAGAAGGCCAACAGCTCCCTGACCAGCAAGTATATGCGGACTGTCAAGTGCGACAACACCGCTTGCTATTGCATTCACTTCATACGTCAAATTGCTGTCATATCGATTAGAAGTGATGGCAAGGAAACTCACCTGACCTGATACCGCTCCAGGCTGCACCTCTACTTCTTTGTCGCTATCTGCCTGACCTTGTGCTGTTCCAAGGATAGTTACTTTGATCGAGTCATAGGCTTCAATCGCTATTGACTGAGTAGACGATATTTTAGGACCTCCAGAAACCTGAACAGCTAAAGACACACTAATTTTCTCAGACATTTTTCCAATTTCTCCTCTCTTTTTTATAGCTAGCTAAATAGCCATGCATTTATAAACTATATATCTTGCAAAACCATTTCTTTAATAGATAGAATTGTAATTTTATTATGAAATGTAAACACAGCTCCGCCACGTGAGTTACATCAAATACTTAGAACCAACTAGTTGCTATTCCTTATTACAATAATCTTTACGTCAGTAATGAGAGACATTTTATTTTAAGCCTACTTCTTTAAGGTCATCAGTAATAAGGCAAAAATCAAAATTTCTTTTTTGTACTAAATCAGATATTTGATCGACCAAATTATATCTTGGCCCAATTAGTTTCTGTTGCGGAAAGCTATTTTTAATTTTTTCTGTAGGGACTGTTTCCCAAACGAACTGCTATTGAAGGCTGTTTTGGAAACAGTCCCTACATTTTTGAATAAGCTGTAGCTTTCCGATAGAGAAACTAATTAAACATCTCTACAAATCTTGTAAATGGGAGTATCTCCTTTTATGACATATCTTTTAACTTTACGTTCTTTGACCAGAGTTTCAAGAAAACTTGATACCTCATCAACCTTAACATCAATTTTTCCCAGATTTAACCACCACTTGGAGATTCCTTCCAGTGTATCGCCCGCATCGGGATTCGTACGTAGATAGTCAAGTATCATTCTGGCAATATCCTCTTGTGTATTGTTCACTGGAACTTTAAGAGACAAAGATTGATGTTGAAATATTATTTTAATAGGACGCAGATATTCTCAGATAAAATCTATAAAGTCTTAGGAACACTTTCGCAAATGAATCATTTGCTGATTAAAAGCTGTTTGCCATTTGGCATTAGTCGGATCCATCCAGACCTTTTCATCCGAGTGGACAGGGGAAACAGCCCCAGCCTTTACTAGAAATACATGAAGCAAAATACAGACCAAACACTTAACATGCTGATATTCAAAGAGATACACATATTGCAGTAAAAGAGGTTGTATCATACCGTCATAAATTTATAACGATTCTTTGATAAGTGATTGAATATACCCAAGTTAATGCGTCACAAAATCATGACACTTGAGTCATTGTATTGTGACGGTTGTGAGGAAAACCATTAATTTCACAAATTGACACTATTTTAAGAGGAAGAAGCACCTAAACCGCTATTTGGCTCTCGCAAAAATTCAGATGTTATTACGGAAGATATTGTGAAACCAACTGAGTGTGAAATGGAATGAAGATGAATGATTCTGACTAGCTGATACTTTTAGACACTCATATCTGGCTATGGCTATTGAATAAAGAAAAAAAAGTGATAACCCCCCAATGTCTTTCATTCATTGGAAACTCCGTTAAATATTCGAACAGCAGGGTTTCGATTATATCGGTATGGGAAGTTGGCATGCTCGAATCAGAAAGTAGAATTAAATTCCATATAGGCAGTTTAGACTGGGTTAATAACGCATTAAATGCTCCCGGTATTTCAAAGGAATTAAGAATTCCATCCTCTTACTCTTCATGCCTTCCTGCTTTTCTTAGCGGAATTGTTTTGGTGAAAGGTTCTGTTTTTTTAGAAGGTTCCAGAAGGCAGTGCGGCTCTTACCTGCTTTTTTAGAGGCATTCACCATATCTCCTTTACATACTCTTAGAAGCTGCGTGAGATAGGTTTTTTCAAAGAGATCATTGACCTTTTTCTTTGCCACGTTAAAGGTTTCAATTTCAGATTGATTAATTATTTTTTCTTTAACTGCGTTAAGATGTTCTATAACCAATTCTTTTGAGATTGGCTCTTTCATTGTAAGCTGAATATCTTTTGCGTTTACTACAGAAGATGTTGACATTACAACTAACTGTTGGATTTTATTCTCTAGTTCTCTAATATTTCCTGGCCACGAATAAGATACCAAAACACTCATAACTTCTACAGGGATCACTGTAATTGCTTTATTATATTCTCTAGAATATTTCTTAATAAAATGTTTGATTAGTATAGGGATATCCCCTTTCCGCTCTCTTAATGGTGGGATATGGAATGGAACAACATTCAACCGGTAAAAGAGGTCTTCTCTGAATGTGTTTTGTTCGACAAGATGATGTAAATCGATATTAGTAGCAGCAAGCAGCCTGATGTTTGCCTTAATACTTTTTGAATATCCAAGTGGCCGATACTCACTCTCCTGTATCAATCGTAGAAGTTTTGTCTGTATAAAAGGATTTACGGTTCCAATCTCATCCAGAAATAGAGTACCACCCTCAGCCTCTTTAACCAGACCGTCTTGCTGAATACCTGCATCCGTATATGCTCCCTTTGAGTGTCCAAATAGTTCATTTTCAAAAAGATTTTCTGGAATTGCACCACAGTTGACCGGGATAAAAGGCTTCCCTTTTCTATCACTCAGATAATGAGTGGCTCTGGCAACCAGTTCTTTTCCGGTACCACTCTCGCCGGTAATCAAGACATTAACGTCACAAGAAGATATTTTGATTAAGTTTTCTTTGAGATTTTTTATGGCCTTACTATTACCCAGAATCTGCCCTAAAGCAAATTCCCTCTTGAGTGCAGCCTTCGCATGATCACGTTCTCTTTGTAGATCATGCTTGTCGAAAGACCATTTACATTCATGAATAGAGCCACTGTTTTTCATAATTGCTTCCATGCATTTTAAACAGGTAGTAAGTAATGAACTTTTGACAGTGTGAGACCAGGTAGTATTGAAAACTATTCAAATCATTTTTTTGGTCTACTTAGTGTAATAGTATTGTTTTGCTTTACTGATGTCAAGCAATATGCTTGACATATAATGGTTTTTAATTACTACAATCATCATCACTATAAGTACCCTCTATTTTCCTGTTTATCAGAATAAATATCAAATTATGTGAGATTTATATTTTTGTATTTTTTTCAGTATTACGATATTCAAAAGTGATCAGACCAGTACATCCATTATCTCCTTTTATTGTTTCCTGCCTGGAATCATTGTCATCAAGAACAATCAAACTGAATAATCAGGAAATAGTGTTTAATAAAAATATTTAACTCGTCAATATCAGATGCCTTTTAAAGTGTTAATAGATGATGTTAAATTTTTTCGATGTGAAGAACTCTTGTGGACACTTGGGAATCTTTTGTTGTTAAACTGAGTCTTATTTACTAAAAAGTGAACAGTTTTATCTACTGGTTCCCTTTAGGATATACAACATAAACACAAGTATATTAACGCATTATGCGGCTACTCAAAAATATTATTACCTTGGCATATCAATTGCTCAATTATACAGGCAAGTGAAACTTAAGCAAGGACAACACTAAATAAAAAGGAATAAAGCTGATGAAGTTAAACGCAATTCAAAAAAATAATAGAATTCACAACGACAGAGAGAGAAGAAAATATCAAAGAGTAGAGAAACCAGTAATCATAAAATTCCGAGTCAGGCCAAATAATAGTCAGGAAATGGCTTCTTCTGAATGGGACATGGTGGGTGTAAATGATTTGAGCGTCGGTGGTCTGTTCTTTAACTCCAGCAATAATATACAAGACAGCACTGTCCTGGACTTAAAGATAGGGTTTTCCACATCTTCAACACCTGTTAAGTGTACCGGGATGGTAACCCGCGTGAAAAAGCAACCAGACACATCTATATTCGGTATTGCTGCAGCATTTATGGAAATCGAAGAGGATGAGAAAGAGTTAATAAATAGATTTATCAATCAGACGATTCACTCACATCTGGCACTAACAAGCTAAACCCTCCACAACATTTTGCCACTAAGACACAAAACCACAAAAAATAAACTTAGTGACTTAGTGGCAATTTAAAATTCCTATTTTTTTAATTACCTTAAAAGTGAAAGTTGGTGAAAAAAACCACTCCTTCCATCATAATTCCACCTGTCCATGACATCCTGATTTAATATGAAATACACCCGTTATTATGCACGTGTTGTTGTGACTGGGCTCACTCTCACAATAGAAAGCATAAATATTAAAGTTTTTTTAAATATACAGGTAATCAGGAAAAAAGCAGCCCAAACATGCAAAATATGAATTCAAAATAACTTCTTGACTTGTTTACATGAATGCTTTAAGTATTATTTTCCAATTTTGCTGAAATCATATTCCATAAAACATGAAGATCGGAATTCCTAAAGAGATTTATCAGGGAGAGAAACGTGTGGCAATTGTGCCAAAAGCAGTCACACAACTTTTAAAAGATGGCCATGAAGTATTCATTGAAGCCCGTGCTGGTGAAGGAGCCTATTTTCCTGATGCTGAATATGAACAGGCTGGAGCTGTTATTGTAAAAGACGCGCAACTTCTTTATTCAGGAGCTGATGTTATCATGAAGGTTCAGCCGCCTCAAAGAGGGGAATTTGAGATGATGAAAAGCAGTTCAACTTATATTGGCTTTCTCTCTTCAGTTTTAAATGCTGAATTCCTGAATCTCATGAATGGAAAAAACATTACCAGCTTTGTCATGGAATTTATTCCCCGTACTTCACGCTCACAAAGCATGGATGCACTCAGTTCGATGGCCGGTATAGCTGGTTATCGCGGTGTCCTGATAGCTGCGCAATACCTTGGAAAATTTTTCCCTCTCATGATGACGGCAGCCGGAACTATCCCACCGGCAAAGGTACTGGTTATTGGTGCCGGTGTCGCAGGATTACAGGCGATTGCAACGGCACGCAGACTTGGCGCAAGGGTGGAGGCGTTTGACACAAGGCCGGCAGTGAGAGAGCAAGTAGAGAGCCTCAGGGCAAAGTTCGTAGAGATGGAGCTTGTTGCAGACGCCGAAACAGCCTCTGGTTATGCAAAAGAGATGACGGAAGATTTCATGAAAAAAGAGCGCGAAATCATTGGTGACAGAGCGACGCAAAACCATGTCGTGATAACTACTGCCCAGCTATTTGGAAAGAGAGCTCCCATCCTTATAACGGAAGAGATGGTTAAGAAGATGCAGAAAGGTTCTGTCATAATCGACCTGGCCGCCGAACAGGGAGGAAACTGCGAGATCACAGAACCCGGGAAAAACATCTGCAAACATGGTGTTACCATATGCGGTGTATTAAACCTTCCCTCTACACTCCCAATCGATGCCAGCAATATGTATTCCAGAAATATTACACAATTTTTCAAACATTTGTACATGGCAGATGATAGAAAGCTGGATTTTGAAGATAAAATAACAAAGAGCTCATGTGTTACATACAATGGAGAAATTGTAAACGATTACGTTAGAAAGGCAATCAGGAAAGGAGCTGATACATGATCGAAACACTTTTAGTGTCGGTATATATCTTTGTCCTTGCTATCTTTGTCGGGTTTGAAACAATTACCAAGGTCCCCCCCCTGCTGCATACGCCACTCATGTCCGGTACTAATGCAATCTCCGGAATAACGCTTGTAGGAGCCCTGATAAGCGCAGGTGCCGGCCACTCGACTCTCAGCACAATACTGGGGCTACTAGCCGTAATAATAGCCACGATAAACGTTGTCGGCGGGTTCATGGTCACTGACAGAATGCTGGAAATGTTTAAGAAAGAAAAGAAGAAAAACTATAATAGATGAATATTATCATAGCGCTTGCTTATCTCCTCTCATCCATATTATTCATTCTCGGCCTAAGGGATCTTAGTTCACCCAAGACCGCTCGACGAGGTAATCAGCTTGCAATGATTGCAATGCTGATAGCCATCGTAGTAACATTAACAAAGAACGAGATACTGGATTTCACTTTAATAATTATTGGCCTAATCATCGGTAGTGCAATTGGCGCCATAATAGCCAGGAAAATCCAAATGACAGCCGTGCCGCAGATGGTGGCGCTCTTTAACGGGCTTGGGGGTGGCGCATCCGCACTTGTAGCATTAGCAAAATACAATCGGCTGTCCGGAGATATAAGGATCGACGTTATCATCTCGATGGTTGCAAGCCTGTCCATTGGTGCTATCACTTTCACCGGCAGCCTTGTCGCTTTTGGCAAGCTACAGGGACTTATCAGGGGAGCTCCTGTAGTGTTCAAGGCCCAGAGGCTTCTCAACATGTTACTCTTTGCCCTGTTTCTGATTATGGGCATTATTGTCACAATCAATCCTGCCAACAGTACAGGTTTACTCATCATCCTCGCAATAGCCTTAATTCTTGGAATCCTCTTCGTCATACCAATTGGCGGTGCAGATATGCCTGTTGTAATATCAACACTAAACTCCTGTTCCGGCATGGCGGCGGCTGCCACTGGCTTTGTCCTCTCCAATAACATTCTCATAATCTGTGGTGCATTAGTTGGTGCATCGGGATTTATACTTACCCGGATTATGTGCAAGGCTATGAATCGATCGATTACTAATATTATCTTTGGATCAGTCGGAACTGTTTCAGTAAATGACAATAATAACGATAAACACGTGGTTATTAATTATACCGAAGAAGATGCCTCAATAATGCTTGAGGCTGCTCAAAAAGTTATAATCATTCCCGGTTATGGGCTTGCGGTAGCACAGGCACAATTTGCCTTACAGGAACTTGTAACAATGCTCATAAACAGTGGTATTGATGTACGCTATGCAATCCACCCTGTCGCGGGGCGTATGCCCGGCCATATGAACGTTTTGCTTGCAGAGGCAAATGTATCGTATGACCTGCTTTTCGATTTGGAAGATATTAATGATAGTTTTCAAAATACCGACGTTGCGCTGGTTGTTGGCGCAAATGATGTTATTAACCCTTCGGCAAGAAGTAATAAAGAGAGTCCACTCTATGGCATGCCTATTCTTAACGCAGATCAGGCAAGGAGTGTGATTATATGCAAGAGAAGTTTAAGTCCCGGCTTTAGTGGTGTAGATAACGAACTATTTTATCAAAAGAAAACATTGATGATTTTTGGCGACGCCAAAGAGAGTATCAATAAAATCATCAAGTTGCTTAAGACATGATTTTGTTGAATAATTACGTTGTGTACAATCATAGCGATCACTACATTCCGGGTAGTGAACAGACACACAGCAAATAATATGTCGATTATGTGCCTGCGCAGACACCCATACAATCGCTACGTTTCCTGTTCACCCTCTAAAATTCCGTACGTCGGATTTTCCCCAATACGGCTTTAAACTGGAATTCAACTATGACCTTCATTTGATTTAAACAACTTAATTACCAGGATCATTTACGTTTTTTTTCAAGAATTGATAGAAAATTCGTGATTTATGCGGCTTTTTAACATTGTGGAAATTTTTCAAATAATCTTGCGCCATAATTTGATTTCAGACAAATTCGGTAAAGAATCTCATACAAATCGCGACAAACACCTTCATTAGAATCCCGACACTCGGAAGAAATTAATCCTGTTTCCCACAGATATTCATTGAAATAAAATAACGCCTGGATGAATGATAAGCCTGGGATTTCACGAATACCGATGATATCGCGAAATTGATTTGCAAGATAGTTATCAATCCTCTCTTTATTCAATTGAAATGGTTTTTTGGCAATCTTATTTTTTTCCAGTGGTTTGAAAAGATATTCAAGTATTAAAACGGAATAATACTCTGCAGTAATCCAATGTTTACCTCTTGCTTCGTGTAAAAACACTTCAAAATGATTTGTGATATGGACAAAATATTTTTCAGCCTCTTTTTTGTTTTTTAGATGTTTTTGCTCAGGAACACGCTTATACATATCTTCAAGTAAATGAATCCAGAATTCTCTGTTGGTTTGTACAAACATATCAGGGAAAAGGTTAGAAAAATCATTCATGGTGTTAACTATTGAATCTATGTCTTGATCGGTATAATCTCTCTTCAGATATTTACACATCGTATCCTTTAAGATTGGTTGTACAAAATCCCCCACTCCAATTATACCCGGTGAATAATAAACATATGGATATATATCTTTTAATAATTCAATAAGCAACTCTTGATTATTAGTTGCCTTGAACAAATCCACCAATCGCATGAGATTGTCAGGGTCATGGCCCGGGTACTCTTTATAAATTGAAAAATATTTAGTAATGTCTGTAACATCACCATTGACGAGTTGATACGCTATCAAAGAGAGATCATAATAGGTCCCACCCAGAATATAAGCATTAAAAGCATTATCTCTGTACCATTTTAAGAAATTTATAAAATCATCATAATTACCTGACCTTAATGAATTGCCTTCAATTTCAAATATCGCCTCTTCATGTAAATATAAATTTGGAACAAGTTTTGGGTGATTAATTACAAAATCTTTTATCAGAGCTATACACTTGAAAAGATCAAAGTTTTTGATATAAACGTCTTCAAATTTATGCCACCAGGCGTCAACAATCTTCTGTTCATCCGCAGAAATATCCGGCGGTTTCTCTTCGAATTTCTTACAGGAATATTTATTTCTCAACTCTTTTAACGTATTATTAATTTCCTTGTGATCTTCCTTATCGGTAATATCTTCAAATTCAGCGTCGACAATCTCCTCTTCCTCTTCCTCAAAAATTTCTTCAAAATCATTATCAATGTAACCTTCGTTGTTACTATTAATATTCATCCGGTTTTTTTCTTCGTCCTTATTCAGACAGCATTTTTTGTACTTTTTCCCACTACCGCAGTGGCATGGTTCATTTCTTCCTAACGTGCTCATTTTTATTCCTCTTCCAAAAAGAATTACTTGTATATTTCAATTATAGAGATACATCTGATTACACATTATTATAAATTTCTATTTTGAATGCAATTACTTTTGCATACTCACGATTCAAGAGACGATACCGACCTCCAATGTAACGTAAGATCTCCTCTTCAGATCCTGATACTCTTGTTTCAAAAAAAAAAGTAATTTAGCCGCCGATTTGTATTACAAAATATTTCCTATCAAAGGTTGATATAACGGGTTAATTCATTTGTGAAGTTGTGAGATGAAGCGGGTATCCTTATACTTGAACCTGTCATCCGGTGTGTTCATTGATTTTTATCTCTCATATTCGATAATCAATTGTGTCTATGTTTCTGTATAGTATCGAGTTTTATAATATATCCGGATTGTTTGTAGTGTATTCTGAATAGTCACTTAATTGTAAGGAGATTTTATTATATGCAGATTGCTGTTTGCTTGATTGCAATTTTGATTAGTCAATAATAAGAAAGTTGGAAATACACGTTTACTTCTATTTCATGATTACAGTACTAATCATAGATCAATAGACCGTCCGAGAATACAAGATTTCAAAAATTCTATGTTAGTAACAATAGACTTATCGCTTGAAAATTACCCTAAATACCTATTCTCGGAAAACCTGTTCAAGTTTAGATAATGATCTGATCTCCTTCAACCTCGCAGTTGATATGCGATAAAGTAAACAATTGGTTGGGAATGAAATATGAGATGCTTTTAAGAACTATTGAAAGTTTTGGATACAATCTAACTAACACTGTAATAAAAAGACTCTTCCGGTGAGGGATCAACAGGCTCACTCTTTTCACGAACACGAACAAATGAAAGTGAACTTTGCTCAATCTTGGCATATTTACCTTCTTTTGTCCTCTGTAAAAAATTTAGAATGCGTTGTTCGTCGCTTCTCTTTTGACTTTTATCTTTTTTCATTGCATATTGCCAAGCAGATGCTCTTTTGTTTTATTAACAAAGTCTATTACTTTGGGATACATCTCATCCACATCTTCTTTTGTAACTTCTGCATCTTCCATATAATCACCCTTTTGCCTGAGTTCAAAAGCTCGGTGTAATGTTTTAGATAATTCTTTGTCGAAAATTCCATTTTTTACAAATTCCTTATCAAACATAGAAATTGCACCTGAATGTTTTGAAGTTGCTATTTGCTTCTGCTGTAAAAGGGCCAATACAGCATAGAACATTGCATAATACATCCTATTCATTACAGCGCGCATGCTCATGCCCTCTCTTAGAAGCACCTCTGCTTCCCTTAATGATTCGTCAGCCTCTTTCAACCTGTACTGTATCAGCGCCATTAAGTCTTTCATACGGCAATCCCTTCATGATAGATTTTTCTAATGAAGACCGATTTCCGTATGGGACTGTTTTTTATAGCATCTATACTTATAGCAACAGGCATAACAACAATATCCTCAGGAAAGCCTGCTTCCCATGCACAATCGCTAATATATCTTTCTATCGAATGGTCGAGATGGTTTACAACAATAAGAACATCAAGATCCGATTCAGCAACGGCATCACCCCTTGCACGAGAACCGAATACCCGAAGTTCATGTACTTTTACTTTCTGTGATACAAGATCTCTAAATTTTTCAACTATTTCCAGATCCCTTTTCATCATCGTTCTTTCCATGGTTCCTATGATAACAATATTATGAAATTCTTTTAACTAAAAAGTTTACCCAGCTCTCTCATTTACCTGTTTTCCATCTTCAATCAGGTCATACTTAATATTCCTTAGTTTATCATAAGAAGGAAAAAGTCTTTTTCCTGTAAGGCATGAAAGTGTGAAATATTTTGTGCCTTTGGGTGAAAAATCTAAATTACCACCCTCGTCTATGAACATATAAAGAGTATTGTCTTTCATAACGTTTCAATCTACATTTTATATTACGACCACATTCTAGTTTTTGACTTTACCAATCTTTTGGTTTTACCTGTAGCTGATCAGGCACTTGTTCCATCTTGATGATTTTTATACTACTGTCTGACTTAAATAATTTTTTGATTGCATCACGATGATGTTCAGGCATTTCATATCCAATGTATATGGAATCAAGAACCATAAAGTATTCCCATTTAATATTTCGCTTAGAATCATCACCATCTGGAATATCTATAACAATTCGATATTCTCCCTCGTACTCCCAGTCTGAAGCCTTATTGAAAATAACATCTTTTATATATCTGTCTGGCTTGTCAGCAAAATCTTCTATTCGGATTTCAGTGTACTTTCCTTCATAATCAACTCTTCGTACTTTAAATATATCATTTCCAATCATCCGAAAACTCAGACAGAATCCCTTGTGTTTGTCTGCATAGTGTGACCACATTAGCATATTATCGTTACTACTAGACAAACATAAAACTCCGATTTCAGTAAGAGCTTTTTCAAGCTTGTTCCGGTACTCTTTAGGAGAATCATACTCTTCATCTTTTTTACAGGCATTAAATTTCTCAGCCATAATCTCCACGCCAATCTTTGCAGGCATTTTGAAACTTTTAGGAGAAGATTCAAGGATATCGAATCGGCAGTCAAATGGATCATTAAATGACCGGGGATCAGCAAACCAAACTGTTTTGTTTATAAGGCTGGAAATAGCGTCATCAGAAAAAGCACTATATTTGTATAAAACATTTGGGGCTATTTCTTTATTTTTCATTTATCAAAATACCTCTGCATAATGGCGTTGAAGTGGTTGTCCATTTCGTCTAGTGACGCGCGCATTTTATTTCTCATTTGCACAATTGAGTTAAATATCTTTACAAAACACATTTGTTCTTCTATGGGTGGAACTAAAATCTTTATTTCAGAAAAACGGCTTTTAGAAACCATCCCTTTCATACTTTCAGTTGACGCCTGTTGCACTAATCGCTTGCATATATATAACTGTGCAAAAAAGAACTCGGTTTTTATTTCTTTTGCCGGAATAAATGCGTTAATTTGTTGATTAAACGCAACCTCTCTGTCAGAAATCGCACAGTTTCCAATACAATCCGGACTACCAGCTATGCAGGTCACCAAAACAGACCCTTTAGGTACAACCCTACCTACCTCAACACCAATCTTCGAAAGAAATTCTCCTGCTGTTGTTAAAACAAATTCTGGTGTGTTAATGTTGTCAGACTTAATCCATTCAATAAAATGACCATAGTATTCTTTTTTTTGCCTTGAAGGGGTATTTCCTGTAACTACTTCTCCAACATCACCAATCTTCCGTTGTGTGAGATTTTTATTATTCACCACAGGATCACCGAACATTTCGAAAAAGATGGATTTAAGATAATCATCGAGGAGATTGAGCTGTTCTTTGCGTTTTTGGCGGAGGGCGTCGGCTGTGTCGAGGGTTTGGACGATTTGTTTTTGTTCATTAAACGGATAAAGTGGAATTTGTATCCTTGCTAACTTCTTTTTGTTTAAAGTTTGTCCCATAACGGCCCTATCGGTGACCCCATCAAGATTCAAACTGTTTAATACATAATATGTAACTATTCAGTGTATTTAAAAACATTACCAGTGCTATTAAATAAAATCTGGTAATTCACCTCGAAATAATATTTCTAAAGCCTGGCTTGATTTTATCCCTTGCTTTCGGCAAGTTGAAAGGTAGC
>SMSL01000014.1 GCA_007859995.1 Candidatus Brocadiaceae bacterium S225 | reverse complement strand
AGGAGGCTGGTTTGGAAGACTTTATTAATAAAATTGCAGATGAAACAATAGCTCAGACAGAAGAGGAAGTGCTGGAACATCTGCAAAAAGTCGACCACCCTGTCCTTAAAATGGATCCTATGTTTTAAAAAGAAAGATTTATGGAATCGCGAAAGCCAACAAATATATTTTTTCCTGTGAAGTTTTATGAAGTTTCTCTCTCCTGAATGGCACGACAAACTTTCGTCAACTAATACTATTCTCATGGATTGGCTTAAAGAGGGAGTGGTGATACCCTCGGGGTTCGTTTTGGCGGCAGTGGAACAGACTGCTGGTCATGGGCGCAGAAATCGCCATTGGATTTCTCAGCCGGGTCAGGATCTGACATTTTCATTTCTTTTACGTACGAAGCATGATATTTCAGGAATTGCTTCACTGCCTATGTCAGTTGCATTGGGCGCTGCTTCAGCCCTGGATACTTTTGGTATGTTAACTAAGACAAAGTGGCCGAATGATCTCCTGGTAAGAGAAAGTAAGATCGGTGGAATTCTTTGCCAGAAGAGTAATATTCGATATGCGCAGGAATATGCGATAATCGTTGGTATAGGAATAAATGTAAATATGCAGGAGACAGATGCAGCCTCTATGGATAAACCTGCAACTTCTCTTCGAATAGAGACTGGGAAGATGTATCCGATTAAAGAGGTGCTTGACATTATTCTGGAAATGCTGCCTCATTGGATAGATCGCTGGGAGGTAGGTGGCTTTCCCTCCATTCGTGAAGAGTGGATAGCACGATGTTGCCACATGGGAAAACACATTATTATAGGAGAAGGTAAAGATCAGAAATCGGGAATTCTGGAGGGATTCGGTAATAAAGGGCAGATCCTCCTTCGCGGTGATGATGGACAAGTTCGAGATGTCTGGGCAGGTGATGTTGAATAACTGTCATTATTTAATTATTGCAAGAACCTGCCCTGTTGTAACATGATCTTCTTCTGCCACCATTATAGCAGTTACCGTTCCCTCTATGGGACTTGAAACGTGTATCTCCATTTTCATTGCCTCGACAACCATAATTGATTGGCCTGAGTGTACATAGTCGCCTATCCTAGCTGTTAAGCGCATCACTTTCCCTGGCATTTGGGCACTTACATCAGTACCAGAGGTTTCTGCCAGCTCCTTTGGTTTTGATTCATCGTCACGGCGGATGCCTATCTTGTACGACTTGTCATTTATTATTGCCTTGTCCCCTTCAATACGTATCGGATAGTCTTTACCATTTACTGTTACAATATAATCAGATGGTTTGTTGTGATTACCTTCGTCTTTGGTAACAACATTCGGAACACTGTTTTTCGAAATCTTGCGAATCCCTAGTTCGGCTTCTCCTTTCAGAAATTTCAATCCTTTGTCTTTACAGGTAGCTACTATGAAGATATTCTCCTCTGTTTCATCAATACCTGAACTTTGAAGCTCTTTTCGCGCATGATCAATGCTTTTATCTGGATCTTCATCGTTCATTTCAATAGGAGAACGCTTAGTAGGTTCCATCTTGAGCTGTTCCGCAGCTATCTTGACAATTTCCAAATCTGCCGGCACGGGAGTTTTTCCAAAGTAACCCAGTACCATCTTTCCATAATCAGGAGCAATTTTCTTCCATGGGCCAAACATTACATTATTAAAAGCCTGTTGAAAGTAAAATTGAGAAACAGGTGTTACCGATGTTCCGTATCCGCCTCGTCTGACAACTTCACTCATGGATTGAATAATCTCCGGATATTTCTCCATAATTCCATTATCACGGAGCATCTGAGTATTTGCAGTGAGGGCGCCACCCGGCATGGGGCACCAGGGGATGAGTGGTTCTACCGCTAAAGCCTCAGGCGGAAGGAAATACTCTTTCATACAATCTTTAAAAACCTCTTCTGCCTCTCGTACCTTGTTAATGTCAATATCCAGCTCATAATCAGTGCCTCTTAACGCGTGCCACATCACCAGGATGTCAGTTTGACATGTGCCGCCTGAACATGGCGCCATGGAAAGATCTATTGCATCTGCTCCTCCATCTAATGCTGCCTTGTTAGCGATAAGCCCGATTCCTGCAGTTTCGTGTGTATGAAAATGAATGAATGTCTCACCGGGAAGTATGCTTCGCGACTGTTTTATTGTTTCATACACCTTTGATGGTACCGCACTGCCGGAGGCATCTTTGAAGCATATGGAATCAAAAGGAATTTCCGCATCCATAATTTGCCGTAAGATACCTAGATAGAAATCCGGGTCATGGGCGCCAGTACAACCCGGTGGCAACTCCATCATTGTAATACATACCTGATGTTTAAGCCCTGCATCAACGATACTTTTCCCACTGACTATTAGATTTCGTACATCATTAAGTGCGTCAAAATTACGGATAGTCGTAATGCCATGTTTTTTGAAAAGCTGAGCATGGAGCCGAATAATATCACTGGACTGAGAATCCAGACCAACCACATTAACACCGCGGGCAAGGGTCTGCAATTCAGCATCCGGTCCTGCAGCCTTACGGAAATCATCCATCATGGTAAAGGCGTCTTCGTTACAATAAAAGTAGAGTGACTGAAACCGCGCACCTCCACCTGCCTCGAAATAGGTGATACCCGCGTCTCTGGCAGCTTCTACAGCGGGCAGAAAATCTTTGGTTAGTACCCTCGCACCATACGCAGACTGAAAGCCGTCTCGAAAGGCGGTACACATAAATTTTATCTTTTTAGTCATTTTATCTTATCGTATATAAAAAATTATTTTACCAGTACAGACCACAATATACCCGCACAAATAGCTGATCCAATTACACCTGCTACATTAGGTGCCATGGCGTGCATGAGCAGGAAATTATGCGGGTCTTCCTTCTGTCCAACCATCTGCACAACACGAGCAGAGTCAGGTACTGCGGATACACCGGCAGCGCCAATAAGGGGATTAATTTTTTCCTTGAGAAACAGGTTCATGAATTTAGCAAAAAGCACACCACCGGCTGTTGCAATACAGAAAGAAAGAGCTCCTAAACCAAAGATAAGAAGTGATTGATTTGTTAAAAAGGTCTGCGCTTGTGTACTGGCTCCAACCGAAAAACCGAGAAGGATTGTTACTATATCAATCATTGCATTACGTGCAGTATTGGCTAATCGCTCAGTTACACAGCTTTCCTTTAATAGATTGCCTAAGAAAAGCATTCCTATGAGCACTATGGCACCGGGAGCAATCAACGCAGCAACAAGAAAGGCAGCAACAGGGAAGATGATTTTCTCCCTCTGAGTCACATGCCTTGGTTCTTTCATCCTGATAAGGCGCTCCTTTTTCGACGTAAGCAGTTTCATTATAGGTGGCTGTATAACAGGGACGAGAGCCATATACGAATAAGCAGCTATGGCAATAGCACCTAACAGATGTGGTGCAAGTTTTGACGACAAAAATATTGCGGTTGGTCCATCAGCGCCACCGATAATACCTATGGAAGCCGCATCTGAAGGGTTAAATCCAAGGTATAGTGCGCCAATAAACGTTATAAAGATTCCTACCTGTGCGGCTGCTCCTAGTAAAATAAGCTTTGGATTAGACAGCATTGTAGAGAAATCAGTCATAGCACCAATGCCCAGGAAAATAAGCGGTGGGAAAATACCCTTACTAACCCCGAAGTATATATAACTCAGAACACTTCCCTCTTCGTATACACTGAGCGCCATGCCTTGAATAGAAGGTATATTTCCTACAATTACCCCAAAACCGATAGGAAGCAGCAATAGAGGCTCATAATCTTTGATAATAGCCAGAGATACAAAAATAATACCCACTATTATCATGATGGCATTGCCCCATGTCATCATCGCAAAACCGGTTGTGTCAAGAAATTCAAATAGAATTTTCACTGATATCATCTATATTCTCACAAAATTATTATTATGGAACGGCAACATACATTTAAAATAAGACATTTCGCCTCGATTCCTTTTAATTACCACGAATTTACATCCCAATTTTCGCAGCGTGAAGAACGGAACCGATTGCGGCCAGAACCTCATCTTTTGGTGTATCAGTACACTTCGGCAGAGAAAGTTGATCTTTTATTGGGTACATCAAATTAACTATTCTTAAAACAGAAGGTAACAGAGAGATAAATGCGCTGATTAAGGTAAGCGCTGTGAACACAACCAGCATCCCGATAATCGCGATTTCTATTCCACGCCCATCCAGGATATTCTGAATACTTAAATTGATTTCTATCATGGCAATGTACCCTTTATAATGGTCTCTAAAAATGTCCAGACTTTTTTGAAATTTATAAACAAAAAAAGCCGATATAATCTCCAGGAGTTCTCTATAAAGGGACCTCTTGAAGATTACATCGGCTTACTTTGCAACAACTCTTATTATCAGAAAAATCCTTGCGTAGTCTTCCTAATTACCGCGAATACTAATCAAAAAAGATTAGTTAGTCAAATGTTTTCTCTGGAATGAATAAAATTCTATGGAGACCTGGCAAGACGGAAACCTACATCACTGAACTTTTTGCTGGCCGGATATTCCTGACTAAGCATTGATTTCATTCAATTGTAAAAATATTCTTAATATTTCTTGCTTCCAGCCGAAAAATTATTTAGAATGCTCGTTTTGATCGAAAGTTAAGATGTTGTGCTTATTTGACGGTATTTAAATTTAACAATGCAACAAGGATAATAAGGATAATTATACAATGTTTATACTAATGGTTGCTGTATTCGTAATTGGCTATGTGGCCATTGCGCTGGAACACACGATAAAGATTGACAAGGCTGCATCCGCCCTGCTAACAGGGGCAGTATGCTGGGGTATTTATGCAATTGCCCCTTCTGATATACTGCATTACGACAATCATGACTCAATCAGCACCATTATCAAATCAAAAGATATAACACCAGAATTCAAGGATTATTTATGCCATGAAACTATTAATAAAAGCATTGAAGATTATTATACTTCTCCAGAGGACAGTGTTAGTCACTTTAGAATTAAAGTCCCCGTCCATAAGATCCCTGTAGAAGAGACCCCAGAGATAGCGCATCATTATATTGAAGACTCTATTGCACACACTTTAAGTGAAATAGCGGCGATCCTTTTTTTCCTTCTGTGTGCCATGACTATAGTGGAAGTGGTAGACGCACACGAAGGCTTCAAGATAATCACCGATATGATCAGGACTCTCAGCAGGACTAAACTGTTGTGGATAATCGGGATACTCACATTCTTTTTTTCTGCCGTGCTGGATAACCTTACCACTTCAATTGTAATGACGGCCTTGCTCAGGAAACTTATGAAGGAGAAGGAAGATATCTGGTTGTTTGCGGGAGTTGTCATCATTGCTGCAAATGCCGGAGGAGCCTGGTCGCCTATTGGTGACGTAACCACGATAATGCTCTGGATTGATGGACAGATTACGGCTATTAACATAATATATAAGTTAATAATTCCAAGTTTAGTATGCATGGCAGTGCCGTTAGGCATTCTCTCTTTTATGCTGAAAGGCAGTGTAGAAAGGCCAGTGGAAATACCTATGCGAAGACGTAGCGAGGAGGACAGTATAGCTGATCCAACGACAGAGACTGAACGAAAGGTCGTTTTTTTTCTCGGCCTTGGAGGGTTGTTATTCGTCCCTGTATTTAAAGTGATTACACATCTTCCTCCGGTACTAGGAATGACATTCAGTCTTGGTGTACTTTGGGTAGTTACAGAGTTGATGCATCACAGTAAAAATGAAGCAGTCAAATCAACTAGAACGGTAGTAGGCGTACTCAGGAAAGTGGACACACCAACCATCCTGTTCTTCCTTGGAATACTTGTCGCTGTTGCCGCGTTACATTCTGCAGGACATTTGGGATACGTGGCCGCCTTTCTCGATAGCAGCGTTGGTAATGTTTATATCATTAATTTAATAATTGGGTTGCTATCAGCAGTAGTGGATAACGTACCGCTTGTAGCGGGAGCTATGGGAATGTACGATATTACACCTGCCGGTAATTTTGCGGTGGATGGAACATTCTGGGAGTTTCTGGCTTATTGTGCCGGAACAGGAGGGAGTGTCTTGATAATCGGGTCAGCGGCAGGAGTTGCAGTTATGGGCATTCTCAATATCGATTTCATCTGGTATATGAGAAGGATGACTTTACTGGCATTGTCAGGTTATCTGGCTGGAGCAGTAACTTACTATATTCTGAACACATTATCAGGATAGGTTTTTAACCCTGTACTCCACCTTTAGAAACGATTATACCAGGCAATTAGTTGTTCTGGCACGTTTCGGTCTTCCATCATTACGGACTTGCGGATTTGCATGCAACAAACAACCAGACAAACCTTGAGACACCTGCAATTAGAGAAGCAAACATAAGTCCCGTTTTTGATCAGCATCATCCTGTTTGTTTTTGTTATTCATAAATTTATGCTCTAGATTAGGTTTAGGTACTATATACGAGACACCTTTTCTTCAATTAATTTACAACAAAGTTTATATGATTCGCTGGACTTATCTATAGTAGTATCAGCCTCACAAAAAACCCTGGCGTTTTCCTGAAGTTTCATTTTATCATATACTCCATTTATATTGGTGACCACAACTCTTCCCCGTGTATTAGAATAAGCACCCACAAAATCATATATACCACCAACGATTGCTAATTTCTTTTCCTTCACTCTGTCACCGTAATATTCTAATGCCTTTTCTACCTGATAATCCACGTTCGTCTGGCTCAGGTATGCAAGCTCCTTTTTTTCATCACCTATCTTCACTAACCGAGCGATTCCTCTCTCAATGGGAATCGTCAAAGGGAGTATTTCACGTTGAACCTCACGGCTGGCAGCTGAAAAATCTACCTTTCTCAGGTTACTAATGGTCTTTGACTCTCCTATAGTAGATACGATTTGAATTCCTCCTGATTTTTTCTGTGTTTCGGTAACAGGCGTTACCGGGGAAGTATCTTTTGTGTCTCCCAATTTCCTTACATTTGCCAGGCTGGCACCGGCAGCAAAATTTACCGCACCACAATTTGTGTGTCCCAGTATAAAAAATATCTGAGTATTAAGGACAGTTAAAGCGTATGCGAGACTACCTTTGTTCCTTGCTACTTGATTTCCTGCATTACGAACCGTAAAGACCTTATTAATAAGATCCATGCCCAGAATTTGTCCTTGTATACGAGAGTCGGCACAGGTGAGCATTGTTATGGGTGGACATTGATGATCTTCGTAGGCTGAAAACTGCGTATCCTTACTCTTCTCTGAAAATTTCTCGTTGTGGACTAGTAGATCATAAAAAAAATGTCCAAGCTCCATCCTTCTCACCCCTCCTTACTAACTATTCTGTACAACCAAGATAATTAACTCAGCATGATTCTCAAAAAAAAAACTACTGACCCTTACACTCTGATAATAACTCTTCAAGATTACTTATCTTTTTCTCTAAACGAGTCTTTTCTGTTTCAAATTTTGACTTTGCACTCTCCAGATCCATATATGCTTTACTTAATTGTTTATCTTGCTCTTTAATTATTAATGCAAACTCCTCAGCATCTTCACTCTGTTTTGCAAAATCAGCAACGAGTCGATCCACCTCATCCACCGATCCAAAAGATTTCATTATTCTCTTACGAATCTCATCCTGTACAGTTCTCTCTCTGACGTAACCAGCCTCTTTTATATTATCATATTGTTTAATCTTCTTATATGCATAACCAACATTTAATAATAACAGCATCAGGATGATGGTCTTTGCGTTTATAGATAAGTGGAACTGATTATTTTCCATAATTTGCTACTCCTTGTTCAGTCATATTCATTTCTAAAACTATGGAATCGTTATTGATCCGTCATATCCCTGAATATTCCTTCAATCATAATCGGCTTTCCTGTCTCATCACGAACGAGGCTACAACTAACTTCGTAGATAAAACGTTCTCCGTTTTTCTTTTTACAGAATGCCGTATAATTCCTGCACACCCCTTCTTTGTTCAACATCTCGATTAGCTCATTCCTGTCTTGAGAGTTTACAAAAATATCCACTACGCGCGTACCAATCACCTCTGCCGGAGAACTGTAGCCAAGTATTTCCGCCCCTGCCAGATTTATATAAGTATACGCACCATCTAAGCCAGGAACGCATTGATATACTCCATCACTTATCGAGTTTAACAATGCTTTATGTTGCTGCTCCGATGCATAGAGCTCTTCTTCAAGTTTCTTACGTTCTGTAATATCCCTGAATACTCCAAAAATGAGAACAGGATTCCCATTTTCGTCTCTCACCATATTAGAAGTACGTTCCATGTAAAATTGCTCACCATTACTCTTTTTACAATGAGTAACAAAACCCTTCGATACACCATCTTTCTCAAGCTTTTCAATAAGCTCTTCGCGGTCTTTCAGGTCAATGTATATGGTCTCTACTTTTTTCCCAAGTACCTCTTCCGGTGTATTGTATCCGAGAATTTCAGCCCCGGCTTGATTAATCCAGGTAAAAACCCCGTCAACGCCGGGTCCGCATTCATATATACCCTCCATTAACGACTGAATTCTTCGTTTATATTGCTTCTCAGAGGCTGAGAGTTCCAGTTTGTTTGCCTCCAGCGAACTAATCATTTTATTAAAAGCGTCCGCCAAACCGCCAATCTCATCTTTCTGCTTGATATCAATCCTTTGCGAAAGATCCTCACCAGTTGCTATCTTATCGGTAAGTGCTCGTAAGCGAAGAATAGGATTCGCTACCTGCCTGCCCATAAGATATGCTGCAAGGATAACAGGAAACGCAATAACAAAGAGAATGGCATTGACGATAAAATGGAGATTGTGTGCCAGACCATATCCTTCGTCAATGTCAATTTCCGTTATGATACCCCACTTAAATTCGGGTAACCAGTGCCATACTCCCAATACCGTTATACCGGTATAGTCAGAATAACCGTTTCGATCAAAACCGTTATTACCGGCAATACAGTGCGCAACTCCGGAAGTCAATTCCCCGGTTTCCGGATCTGTTACTTTCAATTCCAGTGAGCATCTTTTTTTGATGATTCCTTTCTTTTTTAATTGATCAGAAAATCTGGACTCGGAAATCATATAACCCTGTTCATTCACAAGGTATGATTCACCCGTCATCCCAAACTTCAGGCTATTCATCATGTTACTCAGGGTGCCCGCATGGACTCTCAATACAACAACCCCGATTATATCATCAATCTTGTTCCTTAAAGGAGTTGAAACAAACATAGTTGGTACCCCAACCTCCTTCTCGTCAAACTCGTTTACAAGTGGGACTTCAGATGGCATGATACTCGATACAAGTGTTTTCCCCTGTAAAGCATTCTTGATATAATCTTTGTTTAATAAATTCCTTCCTACCTCTTCTTCAATCGTTGCTATCGTAACCAATCCTTTATTATCGCATACAGAAGCGCCCATGTAACCATACTCAACCGCAATCAACTCTAAATATCTAAGTGTTTCGGTATACTCGGTGTCCCCCTTTGCAAGATTCACGCTATTCGCCATATATGGGTTATCTGCAATAACCAGGACGTCCGTCATTCTTTCGCGCATCCAGTTAGATACCAGCACTGCCTGCTTATGCCCGGCACTACTCAAGTGGCGAATTTGCAACTTCTCTACGTCAGCCTCCACTTTAGGAAAAGCGACAATCTTTAATACAACAAATGGCAGTAACGTAAATACAATTAACAAAACAATAATTTTATTTTGAATCGAAATAAACATTCTTCTCTCCGCAATTTAAGAAAATTTTAATTACTGTCATTTACCATTCTCCGTAACTGATGATTTTTTCAACATATTCATGCAAGCGACCGGTCATGAATATAACACTATATTACAAACAAATCAATAGAACGAAAAATGTAGTACCTTTAAGTTCTCTCGTCAAAAATCTTTCCCAGTTGAACCTGAGCAGACTATACGATAAATTAATGCTGCTTAAAGATTAAAGTGTCACAATTATACAAGTATAAATATGAATTATATGAAAATACAGTAGAAATTAAGGTGGGTTGGAAAAAATAGGGACAGCGACTATTTATTGTTGATAAGCCAGAATGTTGTCGTGGTATGATGGTTTAATCTGACCTAAATTAAGAAAGGTCGGCTGTTAACCGACCCAAGCTTATACTACCATTGTGACTCAGTTTATGCTTTGTCCAGCTTACGAATCCTGAATGAGACTGCGATTAATGAAACGCCATCGATTACTGTAAAAATGCCAAGCAAAAAAACAAAAAATGTTGCTGAAAAAATCGGATTAAATAATAACAGTAAACCTAGCAGTATGGTAAACACACCACCGAAAATCATCATCCATTCACCTGAAGTTTTACGAAGTTTGATACCCGTTGCTACAGATGAAATTCCTGAAGCAAGTATCATAACCCCCATAAAGTAAACAAGGAATGTGGTTGTAAAAATTGTAGCAGCTATTGGTTGAGCGAACACTGCTATTCCTGCCAGGATACTTAGTACCGCAACAAATATTCCCCAGCCCCAGTGCCTATGTACTTTCTTTCCGTAAAATGATGCAATGAGTGTAAATATACCATCGACTAACCAGTATGCACCAAGGAACATAATTATTACAACCAGTGTTGCCTTGGGGTTAGAGAAAAACATAATCCCGATGATGACAGCCAATATTCCTCTTAGCAGAACAATCCACCAGATTGCAGATGCTGCCTTAGCGATTAAAGTTTGTGGTGAACCTGTTTCCATTTGGTTTTATCTCCTTCACTTATTAGGTATGAGGCAAGGGTAGTAAAGTTATTAGCAAAAGTCAAATATTTTTTAAGAGCTTACCATGGCAGGCTCTTTTTGTTGATTATTTTTTCTTTTTCTCAAGCGCTTCTATGCCGGGCAGGGTACCCTCCGCGAGAAAGGCGAGCATTGCCCCTCCACCTGTCGAGACGAAGGAAAACTTATTCAATATCTTTAGTTCTTTAATAGCCGATATAGTATCCCCTCCTCCTACCACCGAATCAGCTTTCGACTTCGCGATGGCCTTGGCCACCTCTGCCGTCCCCTTCTTATAACCGCCTTCGAAGTTACCCAAAGGTCCGCTCCAGATGATAAACTTAGCTTTGTCGATCATCTCTTTTAATTCTTCTATCGCGTCATCTCCAATGTCCCAATTGATACCACTCTCTGTAAGCATGTCTTTAGGGATGACAATTTTCTTACTCTTCACAAACTTCTTAATATTCACATCTTTGTCATAAATAGACTTTCCGATATCAATCCCTTTCTCTTTGAGAAAGACGTTCGCCAAGGCACCACCGATAAATATCTTATCGGCAGTTTTTATAAACCGCTTCAACACGCCCAGTTTACTCTCAAACTTAACTCCCCCCAATATTAAGAGAAATGGATGTTTTGGTCTAAGCGCTTTAGAAAGATTAGAAACTTCGTCATCCATAAGAAGTCCAGAGTATGAAGGGAGAAACTTCGGCAGACCAACAATAGAAGCGTGCTTCCTGTGAGAGACGGAAAAAGCGTCATTAACATAAATATCACCGAGGGAAGCCAACTGCCGAGCAAAGCCAGCGTCATTATTCTTCTCTCTGTCGTCTGATCTTAAGTTTTCAAGGAGGAGGACTCCGCCATTTTTCATACTATCAATCTTCTCCCTTGTCTCGCTTCCTAACACCTCTCTAGAGAAATCTATCTTAAAAGATTCATTGATATAACGAGCCACAGGCAAGAGACCACCCGCTCGCCCCTTAGTGACATGACTTAAGATAATGATCTTCGCGCCGCCCTTCTTTAGCAACTTGATAGTAGGCAGGGCCTGTTTTATCCTGAAGTCACCCTTCACCTCACCATCTTCTATAAATACATTCAGATCTGTTCTCAAGAGAATCTTCTTCCCCTTCAAATTCTTCACTTGCTTTATGCCGGGTAGTTTCATATTGAAAATTAATTTTTGATATTATTGGCGCATCAGATGACAAGAATTTTTTTATTAGGTATACTGTGAGGCTAGTAAAGTTATTAGTAAAAGTCAAATAAATTGTGTATAACTTCATATGATGAATGTTAAAAATATAAAATACTGTTATGAAATGCTCCTATCCCAAACCACTGATGGAAAAATAGTCAAGATGTCAAAAATCAGTTTAATCAAGTTGTTTTCCCGGCTTATTTCTATCCCAACCTCGTTAATAATCGCGGGACTCTTAGCGCTTTCGTGTGCAGGACCATCCACACAAGTACGAGAGCTTGAAAATGTCTCTGCGCTGAAAGTCACTCCTCCGGAGACCTTCAAGGTACTCACCTACAACGTCTGGCACGGACTCCACGTGGGTCCCTTTTGGGTCGAACTAACTGAGTCCCCTGAAACACAGAAGGCCAGGTTTCTACTGCAAGTAAACCAAATGGCAAAAGCAGCGCCTGACATCATCCTGCTTCAGGAAGTCAATCTTTTACCCACAATGGCGGATGAATATGTGGAAGCGCTGAGAAAGTTCGGACTTGAATACTCAGAAATTCACCAAGTAGACGCTTGCGGACTGCGCTTGAGCAAGAACCTGGCCATAATCCCTGACCTCAATAACGGGATGGTGATCTTAGCGAAAAAAAAGTACCGGTTAAATCGAATAAAGAGCTTGAAGACTCTCGGCAGTTTCGGGATATGTCGCAGCACATGGGGTTTTCAATTACAGGAGTTGCGTTACGCCTTGATCTCCGAGATCACGTGGCCGGGTTCCGAAACCAAATACCTGGTTGCGAATGTACACAAACATTCAAGTTTTGACAACAGCATCAAATTTCTGAAACAGGTAAAAAAAATGACAGGTGGAGAGCAATCGACGCTTTATTCTCAAATCAGCAAGCCCTTTAAAAATTCAAAACGCAAGCGCAAGAGAGGACTCCGCCTATTGATGGAAGAACTCAAACGGCTACGGAAAAGTGGCGGATATGCCGGCATCTTGGTGGGTGGAGACTTTAATTTTGATTCTTACTCCCGCGAATACAAGAAAGCACTGAAACTCGGCCTGCTCGATACTCATGAGATGGCCATTCGTGACGGAGAGCTCTATACCTGGGATCCTGCCGGGAATGACCTCATTGTCGAAGACGTTGAAACGATAATCCCACAACTTTTTGGTAAGGCCGTTTCCAAGGCATCAAGCACTGCTCAGGCCGCGATACTTTCTGCCTACCAGGAAGATATGTTACGTCCCAAAAGAATTGATTATATATTTGTGGATTCTTTCTTGCCTAATGCACACCTCAGACAAGAACTGTTTGGACTAGCCATAGATCAATACGGGCTGCCGGCGTCAGATCATTACGGGGTGTTAAACATCTACTCGCCAAATCAAATTGGGGTAGAGTAGAGAGAGTTCTATCTTATTTTTTTCCCATGACACAATAATGTTTCCTGCCTTTTTATGCTGTAATAGAGACTCTTTTACCGCTTGTTGTAAAGCCTCGTCTATTTCACTGCCATTATCAAATAATTCATCGATATTTTTTTTGTTATATTCATAATATTTCTTTCTCATTACATTCCACAAATCGAGATTATAAATATTTTCTTCAATATTTTCTCCCCCTCTGGCAATTAATACAGGTCCTGATTGAAATGAATTGTCATATACTCTCCATGTATCCGTCAGTGGCGCGTAAAGCCCGAAGAAGCTCCTCATGCCTTTCGTATATCTTCTTCTTATTATTATTGAAACAAATAAAAAAAAATATGTGATGAAGTAAAAATCAGAAAACTATCTCATGTAAATGTTTATTTTCCATGCGTGATCTCTTCCGCAATTAACTCTGCCTGCTTTAATACAGTTTCAGTTGCCAATTTCTGCATATCAGGTGGATAGCCGTATAGTCTTAAAGTCCGCTTTACAATAACTTTTAACTTTGCCTTTACACTTTCTTTAATTGTCCAGTCAATTGAGGCGTTCTCTTTTACTTTTTCAAACAGGACAACGGCCAGCTCTCTTAACTTGTCCTTCTCCATTACTTCACGTGCACTATCATTATCTGCAATAGCAGTGTAAAAAGCATATTCAAAATCTGACATTCCCATTTCCTGTGGTTCTTTGTCCATCTTTTGAATGTCCTTGCTCAGTTCAATCAGTTCCTCAATAACCTCAGCTGCCGTCAATATTTTGTTGTGATATTTCCTGATAGCATTTTCAAGCATTTCCATTAAAGTTTTACTTTGTATCAGGTTCTTTTTAATGCGTGATTTAATTTCATCGTTGAGCAATTTCTTTAATACTTCAAGAGCAATATTTTTATGCTCCATATTCTTTACTTCCAAAAGAAATTCTTCTGAAAGTATGGAAATATCAGGTTTCTTGATCCCGGCAGCATCAAAAACATCTATGACCTGTTCTGTTACCAGTGCTTTATCAATTACCTGTCTTATTACTGTCTCTATTTCCTCATTAGTCCTGCCTGAACCGGTGCTATCAAACTTTGCTAATCGTGATTTCACTGCCTGAAAGAATGATAATTCATCTTTAACATCCATTGCCTGTTCATGAGGTATCGCTATAGAAAAAGCCTGAGACAAAGCGGTTACCTCATCAATATATCTTTTTCTTCCGTTGTCTATTCCAAGAATATGTTCTTCCGCTGCAAGAATAAGTGATAGTTTTGTTGAAGTGTCTGCCTGAAAGTAATCTTCATAGGCAAATCCGTGAAACATTTGCGACACCACTTCAAGCTTTTCCAGCATCATTTGAACGGCTTTCTCCTGAGCGATTGCAGGGTCACCCTTTCCTCCACTATCAGAATAAAATGACAAGGCTTTTTTCAAGTCAGAGGCAATACCCAGATAATCAACCACAAGACCGCCTGGCTTATCCTTGTAAACCCTGTTTACCCGCGCTATCGCCTGCATCAGGTTATGTCCCTTCATCGGTTTATCTATGTATAGAGTGTGCAAACAAGGCGCATCAAAACCCGTAAGCCACATATCTCGAACAATCACCAGCTTAAGTTCATCCTCAGTATCTTTCATTCTCTCCGCTAACATCCTGCGTTGTTCTTTTGTCGTGTGGTGTTTGGATATTTCCGGGCCATCAGAAGAAGAGGAAGTCATAACCACTTTAATAACACCCTTTTTAAGATCGTCGTTATGCCACTGCGGCCTAATATTGATGATTTCTTTATACAAATCTGCAGCAATACGACGAGACATGGCCACAATCATAGCCTTACCATCAAGCCCCCCGCCTCCGGGATCATTTCTAAGTTCAAAATGAGTTATAATATCCTGTGCCACCTGCTTAATCCTATCTTCACTGCCTATTAATGCTTCCAGTTGTGTCCACTTGGCTTTTGCCTTCTGGGTCTGGGTTAATTCGTCCTGGCCAAGCTCTTCATCATAATCAAAAATAAGTTTTTTCCCTTCTTCACTAAGCTTTATTTTCGCCAGCCTGCTTTCGTAAAAAATCCTGACTGTCGCACCATCATCAACGGCTTGTAAAATATCATAAATATCAACATAGTTACCAAAAACAGCGGGTGTATTTACATCTGTGCTTTCGATTGGAGTACCCGTAAATCCAAGATATGTTGCATTGGGCAGGGCGTCCCGTATGTATTTTGCAAATCCATATACAATTTTCTTGCCGATTATATTTCCCTTATCATCTTTGTCATCTATAGTTTTAGCCTTAAACCCATATTGTGTACGGTGTGCTTCATCTGCTATGACAATTATATTTTCCCTATCGGATAGTTGTTCATACACATTTCCTTCATCAGGTTGAAATTTCTGAATGGTAGTGAAAACAACACCGCCCGATGCGACCTTGAGAAGTTCCTTCAGTTGTTCCCTATCCTCTGCCTGAACAGGTTCCTGCCTGAGAAGCTGTTTCGATGCCGCAAAGGTATCAAATAACTGGTCATCCAGATCATTCCTGTCTGTGATGACTAAAATAGTAGGATTATCTAACGCAAGAACAATTTTTCCTGTATAAAAAACCATCGACAGGGATTTACCACTACCCTGCGTATGCCACACAACGCCACCTTTTCGGTCGCCAACAGACTGCGTTTTCACTCCCGGTAAGCCATAGCTTTCAGGTGATTCCATGACAGCCCCCTCCCGTCTCTTCGAGCCACCCTCCCCAGGTAGGGGCTTATTCCCCTCCTGAGACGAAAGCGATAATATATTCCCCTCCTGGGAGGGGTTAGGGGTGGGTGTGCCCTCCTGGGAGGGGTTAGGGGTGGGTACTCTCCCCACCAAATCATTTTGATGTTCCTTAATCCAATGCTCTATTACCCTTAGCACATCTTCAAGATTCTTTTTTACATCCACATCATGAAAACGTAAAAAACGTACTTCTAATGACTCAAGCCTTTTCTGCCTTTTAATATCATTCTCATAAATCTCTTCATAATTATGACTCTCACCGTCAATCTCAATTGCCAGCATCAAATCCTTGCAATAAAAGTCGACGATATATTCGTCAATGGGTCTCTGGCGGTCAAAATCAAATCCGAGCATTTTCTTCTGCTTTAACTGGTTCCAGAGCAGAACTTCAGAAAGTGTCATGTTTTTCCGTAGCTTTTTTGCTAATTCCTTGAGTTTGGGATTGTAGGGTATGATTTTTCTTTTTGTACCCACCCCTGAATCCCCTCCCAAGAGGGGACTTTTCGTATTCCCCTCCTGGGAGGCAAGAGAAATTGTACTCCCCTCCTGGGCGGCATGATCTAAAGTATTCCCCTCCTGGGAGGCAAGAGAAATTGTATTCCCCTCCTGGGAGGGGCCAGGGGTGGGTACATACCCCGATGCCCGGATCGTTGATTCTACCGCCCTGTTCACGGCATAATACTGATGATAGTATGCAAGTTTCTTCACAGTCTGGATGGTAATAATGCCGGTCTCTTTGTCCTCTTTTTTAGATTTTTCAAATACAACAAAATGCCGGAGAAGATCTAATAGAGTGTTCTTATTCAGCATACCTTTAATGAGCGTTTCCAGTTGACCAATCAAGGGAGAAGCTTCAACCTTACCGTCTGCTGTCTTCCACGCCATGAATCGGCTTAGTCCAGCAGAAATAGAACCTGCCTTTGCCTCCAGACCATCCGAAATAATCATAAACCCGTTGTAAGTAAATAAGGTGGAGATTGCCTGTTTGTAGGTTTGTAGCTGCCTGAAGGCGGATATCACAGTCGCGTTTTCATCGGCAGGATTTTTGAGTTCAATAACTACCAGCGGCAGACCGTTTACAAAGAGAATGATATCAGGGCGTTTGTTTACACTGTTTTCAATAACCGTAAATTGATTGGTAACAAGAAAGTCGTTATTATCAGGATTCTTAAAATCAATAAGCCATACTAAATCACCACGGTCACTGCCGTTCTTCTGGTAACTTACCTTTATGCCTTCGGTAAGCATACGGTGAAAGGTCTCGTTGTTGGTGATCAACTCAGGAGAGTTTAGCCGGAGTATCTGTTTTACAGCATCTTCTCTAATATCCCCTGGAATTTCAGGGTTAATTCTGCTGATCGCTGTTTGTAAACGTTCTATTAACAGCACATCCTCAAAAGACTCTCTTTCCGGTGTATCACTGTCTGGAGCAATAGATGGGGCAAATATGTACTGGTAGCCTGACTTTTCCAGTAACTCTATGGCAAACTGTTCTATAGCGTTTTCAGTTATTTTCTTTTCCATCTTTTTTTCCGGTAATCCGCTTTATCTCTTTGTCAAAATCAGAGAGATAGTCTTTATCCTGCCGGACTCGGTATACTTCATATTCCTGTTCTGCTTTGAGCCTTGCTTCCAAAGCGCTGACTTTACCTTTATCTTCAAGAATGGGATAATCAGATAATTTCAAAAAATTCTGGAGAAACTTAACCCAATCTTTCATTTTCATTAAAATTTGACGTTGAGCTCTGTTTTCAGCAAGATCAAGATAGGCTGATACTATCTGGTTCAACTCTTTAATGTGCGCTTCGCTCAAATAGTTTTTTGCTATTAAAACATCTGATTTCATTATTTTCCCATCCGGCGCTTGCTTCCAGTTGGTTAAGCCCATATAGATTTTTGTGGCATCCGCTGTTAAATAGATTATTTCTGCGGCAGTTTTTCCCGTAATCGCCCAGTGGAGCTTATTTTGGACTGTGGCGAAAAAATCCTTAGTTATAGGAGCATTTTTATCATAATCTGCCGAGAGGGCATATATATCGGTAATCTTCTGGTAAAAGCGACGTTCACTGGCGCGTATTTCCCGTATGCGCTCCAGCAGTTCGTCAAAATAATCTTTACCGAAAACTTGATTGCCCTGCTTGAGACGTTCGTCATCCAGAACAAAGCCCTTGATGATGAATTCTTTCAGGGTTTTGGTGGCCCATATGCGAAACTGCGTGGCCTGGTAAGAATTGACGCGGTAGCCGACAGATATGATAACATCGAGGTTGTAATATTTGATAGGTTTGTCAGAATGACTAAAGTGCATTTTTTGCACATTGCTTATTTCTTCCAATTCACCGCTTTCAAAGATGTTCTTCAGATGTTTTGTAATAACACTTCGTTCTTTGCCAAAGAGTTCAGCCAGAGCTTTTTGCGTCAGCCAGACAGTTTCGTCTTTTAGAAATACTTCGACATTTACTTTTCCATCATTTCCGGTATAGAGTAGAAAATCCGTCTGTTTATCAGGCAAATTGTTTTTCATTATCTAACACTCTCGTCAGTTTTTTCCCCTCAATTTGAACTACCGAGAAAACCTCGGCAGTTGACGACTCATCAAGGTCATTTTCTTCATTTATTTCACTATTATCTTCCAGTAACCGCCCTTTGCTGCACCCTCACGTTTCAGAACTCCTTTATCTTTTAATGTTTCGAGCCGTTTTTGGACCGCCGATTCGTTAATCTTAAGCAGATTTGAAAGTTTTCTGCGTGATATGGATGGGGTATGTATCAGTATATCGAGTAGTTCCTGTTGTTTATCTGTGAGTTTCTGACCACCTTTTCTGACCACCTTTTCTGACCACCTTTTCTGACCACTCTTTTTTCCATGCTCTTTTCCTTTACTATCTAATAAATTCTGCTTACTAATTTTATTCAGCATTTCAGTTGCATCTATTTCCAGCATAAAATTTGAAGGTAAATATTTATACTCCGGTATCGGAATTCCATGATTACGGCATTCAAGTTCGATTTTTTCTATACCGCGACCCCACGATTCAATTAAACCTGCGCGAAAGAACGCATTGGCAATATCCGGGTTATAAGGGCTGGATGGATGTTTCTGTTTTAAGCGTTCAATTGTCCAGTTTTCTGGAAGCTCACCTTCATTCCAGAAAATGAGTTTGTTCTCAAATACCTTTATCTGTATTGGAACTCCGCTGCCATAATCCTTATGAACAATGGCGTTAAGCAGAGCTTCCCGTAAAGCCTCACGAGGAAAAAGAAAACGCTCTACCCGTGTAATTCCCTCATAACTGATATAGGCTTTCAGATACTTTGTAAGCAGAATATCCATCGCTTTTTCAGATTGTTCAAATAAATTGCCGTGTATTTCATCCTGATAAATCAAATCAGCCTCTGTTTGGAAAAAACCGATTTTTATATATGCGCCGGCCAAAAATGCTTCAGGGTCAGGATGAAATAATAAAACAGCAGCGCGTTTTAAGTAATTTCCATCTTTAAGCCGGAGATTTTCCACGAGCATTTCGTTACTTTCGCTTAGAACTTCTTTACTTAACCGGCTGCTTTTTGCCGTCTTTGATCTAAACAATTTAAAAGCGTCAATTCCTAAATCTTTAACGGTAACATTGGGAACAGGAACTCCATCCCATCGCTTTCCCTGTTTTTTCAGCAGAAATTTATCAAGAGCAGAACCTTTTAAAACCTGTTTGGTACTGCCGCTTCGGTAATGATATTGCCCTTTGTAGCTTACCGGATAGGGATAAGGCTCTACAACAATTTCCAGAAACTCTTTATCATTCTCTTTAATCAGATTAACATCAATGATAATCCCAAGAATATCTCTCACTTTGTTAGGAATCGCTTCCATCAGCTTAGATGCCGTGGGAACCCCGGTTAAGATTCCTTTATCATTTTTGCCAATAAAAAGCGTCCCGCCCTGAGCATTGGCGAACCCGCAGATCCATTTGATATATTCGTCTCTCCAGGTTTCCTTCCATTCCAGGTTTTGATTCTCTTTTGTGCCCATTCAATTTACCTCTATGACTGAATCACCACGGTTACTACCGTCCTTCTGGAAACTTACTTTTATTCCTTCTGTAAGCATACGGTGAAAGACCTCATTATTGGTAATCAACTCTGGAGGGTTTAGCCGTAATATCTGTTTTACAGCGTTTTCTCTAATATCCTCTAGAATTTCAGGGTTAATTCTGCTGATCGCTGTTTGTAAACGTTCTATTAACAGCACATCCTCAAAAGACTCTCTTTCCGGTGTGTCACTGTCCGGGGCAATGGATGGGGCAAATATGTACTGATAATCCTGTTTTTCAAAGGGTTCGATTCCGAATTGTTCGATGGTTAATTCAGTTATTCTTTTCATGTTCTTGCCTAAACAATTACAGGAGTATGTTTTTCAATCTCTTTTTTTAAATCAATATCTAGCAATTCTTCTGCTTCTTCAAAAAACCATTTCCATCTGTCTATCATTGCTTCTTTGTTCCATTCGCAATTGTATTTTTTTGAACCATAATCTTGGACTATTTTCTGTGTAATTAAAAAAGCAGTAATTTTGTCATTTTTATCATCATACTTACCCTTACCTCTATAAACTTCCTGTTTCACTGAAAATGGATTATTGCTTGCTTCAATATTTTTTGCACCACCAAGAAGTGTGATATTACCTGCACTATTTAACCAAGCCGCGGCACCATCTTTTGTGATATGATTCCATTCTGGGAATTTGTGAAATTTAATTGGAAGGATATGTTCCAAATGCAAATCCTTATTTAGATTAATGAATGCAAGTTTGCTATTGTCTGTTATATTGTATTCCATTAAAAGCAACAACGGCTTACACCACGCTTCAGTTGTTATGTGCTCTGAAGAAAGGTTATGCTTAACCAAATCAATTATTCCATCATTAGCTATTTTACTATTTAATTCTGCTTCTACTTCGGCAATAGCCCTTTTCTCTTTTATCCATTTGATAAGATTAAACGATGTTTGTTTAATTTGAGATAATGTTTTTCCAGCAATCCAATATAAATAATAAAACCTACAGAGCAATTTTTTTAATTTCACGAAATCAGTATAATTTGTGTGAAGCGCTGTTAATAAAATGCTTTTCCAATACATATTCCATCTGATGTACCAGAATGAATAAATAATTTTATCTTGTGCTTCATAAATGTCTGTAAAGTATGTACGAGATATTTTTTTTATATCACTTACAACTTCATTAGGGTCAAGATCTTTAAAAGCGTCCTGTAATTCATCATATAGAGACTTTCTCGGGTTTTGCCCAAGAATATGATATTCATATATAATAAACAAATCATTCATGTTTATATCACATGATTTTATAGTCTGTTCCATTTCACGCCAATCAGAAATAAACTGTTCTTCTTTAATTTTTGATGTTTCGGGGTCATTTTTATATTTAGTATAAAGTTTTTCAAGCAAGTAACTTTTTATTAAGTCCGCAGCAGTTAAATCCATGCCTCTATCATTTAATACCTGGAAAAGTTTAATGGCAAATTCGCGGTTCTTACAATCTATTCGTATTATCTTAACTTGATTAAAAAGGTAGTTTATCAAATCCTGTGATTTTGATTCTCCTAATTCATTAAGCTTATTGTTGAAAATGATAGCTGCATTTATAAATTTGTATTTTGGTTCTTCATCAGTGTGTATTTGATACTTATAAGGTTTTCTTAAGTCATTTGTATTACCGTTAAGTATAGTCTCTTCAAAATCACTCTGATGTTGTCGGTGCGTAAAAAGCTTCAGTCGTTTTGATTTACCATATAAAGCAATCGATGATTGAATCGTGTCTATATCTACAGCGAAAGGATTTTCGTCGGAAGCACATTCGTTAATCGAAGGAAACAAATCTCTAATAACGCAAAACAGTATCATCAAAGTCGTAAGTCGTTGCTGTCCATCAACAACATCTACATACGCTGACTTTTCATTGTCCCTTGGTTTCGCAGTTATTATAGAACCTAAGAAATAATTATCCTCACTGTTATCAAACGCTTCGTAAACATCATCCCAAAGTTTGTCTATTTGTTCATTTTCCCATTTATAAGGACGTTGGTATTGGGGAATTTTGTATAGTGAATCTGCATTACCAAAAAGTTCACGTATTGATAAACTTAACGGTTTAAAAGGTTCTTCCATAATTATTATCCTTTCAGAGCATTCGTGATGTTAATAATATTTCTGTATTTTCTTTATCTTTTGAGTTGCAGATTGTTTCCTGAAGAACTTTCTCTAGTATTTTCCATGTCGCGGTTGGATTTTTTAAACATGAGCTTCAATCTTATCCGTATATGTGACCAACTCAGACCCGGTATTTTAAAAACCTGCTCTGGATGCAATTCGGAAATGGCATCAACAAGTTTCTCTTTCAAGGACTTCGTAGCTATCGTAATTTTATCAGCTAAGCCCTTATCTGCAACAAACTCAACAGCAAGTTGATAAAAAACATCAAGTTGACTCATAATCAGTTCAAAATTGCAAGTTTTTATAATACCAAACAATTTCCGCAATAATTGATTATCTGTTTTTTTGATAAAGTTACTAAACGCATTATAAGAAAATATTTTCTTATCATAAGACATGCTGAATCCATTACCCAGAAGGAGATGTTTCCTCCTTTTTTTCTTATTTAAATAACTAATTATATTTTGATAATTATCAATTTCCATATTTAACCCTAACTTCACCACTCATCAATATTGGCAATAGAGTATCTCTTAGTTTTTCTAAGGTGTAAATTTGATTTGCGTTTATTATGAGTCTTGGAAGAATTCCTTCCAATTGAAGATTTATTTTTTCAATTAATTCCAAAGGAGGTATTTTTATTTCGTATTCCTTTAATACATCAGCTTGTGCTCTTTGCCTTCCGCTTGAACCAGACATGCTGCTAATTGCAAAATCCCTAAAATCTTTATCATTTGCCAAAACATATGAAATAAATGCGTGGAATGGTTTCTTCATCCGCATAATAATGTATTCTGTAGAACCCCAACCAATTTCTTTATCTTTTAAAAAAGTAACAAAACAAGTCTTCCCATTTTCAAGACATGGAGTTATTCTTGCTAAAAGCGTATCTCCATTTTTAAACCTCATTCCCGACGTAAACTCACGCATATACCAGCCTTCTGGATGAAAAGTGGTATTACTCACATTACTCATTTCAAGATATGGAGCTAGCGTTCTCTTTTTAAGTTGATACGCTGGATTTATATCAATAATATCACTTAAACAACCTTCCTCCCAATCTCCCTTCGCCTCCACCACAAACCACTGCCTGAAAAGTGTTTCTGCCATTGCTTCGAGGGTTTTGTTCTGGCGGTGGAGCATGTCTATTTTGTCGTCGAGACTGGAAAGGACAGAAGCGATGGCTTTTTGTTCGGGGAGAGAGGGCAGAAAAATTTCTAAATTTTCAACCATTACCTTTGTTAAAGCTTTTCTTGTAGCACCAATCTCCGCTTGCATCAGTAATTCATCTTTTAAATACTGCAAAGAATAAAATACAAATTTGTAATCAGCCAACTCAGGATTTAAACGAATAATAGACACATGTTGATTTACTCTTGCAGGTAATATATTCTTAGGAACAATACAACACCTTGCAACGCTGTCACCAGTAATATTTAAGAGGAGATCATTTTCCTGAATCTCAACATTTTTTAATCCATTAGCTTGTGAGTCATCAATAAATGCCAGTCCAGATCGTGAAAACTCAAAATCTAATACATTCTGACTTCTAATTAATGAAACGCCAAAATCCTTGTATGCGTTTGAACCGCCTCTGGGAGTTGCACCACTGCCGATTTTAGAAGCAACATTTCCCAACCTGCATTCTTTCCAACCTTCTAATTCCGGTTTTTTCTGCAATATCACATACTTTTCACAAATTTTATTCTTAAATTTTTCCGGTATCTTTTCCCAAGACATAATATCAATGGAAAAAGGCAGATCACTTTCGGCAAACTCTTCCTTCAGTTCTCCCAGTTTCACGGTATTAACCTCAAAAACCACTAAATCCAGATCAGAAAATTGGTTTGCTGTCCAATTGACCCGTGAACCATAAGCCCACACCGTTTTATAGGGAATATGCCGTTTAAGAATTTTTTTAATGAGCTTCAGGTGTTCCGGTTCAACATCAATTTGGTTCTCTATTACCATGATTCCTTTGTCATCACTTTATACAGTTCAATTGCGTCCCGTATGAAATCTCCTGTCTTTTCCAGAGTAGACATAAACTTCTCTTCACTATAGTCATGAGCAGTATCAATCCTTGCCTGTGTGTACTCAAACCAATTCTCAACCTCATCAATAATATTGTTTTCATATGCTAAACGGAAAATTGGTTTAGGGCTATCAGGCGCTACTAATCCGACCTCTTCTTCCAGATACTTTTTCAGGTGTTTCCAGAGAGTGTCATAACAGGGTTTAAATCTTCGCACAACCGATTCACTTATTGCATCCTTATCCAGATCAGAGAGATATTTACGCTCATTCATTGATACATAGTTCGCGTACTGCTGCTCAAGGTGCTGTAATGATCTCTTCAGTTTATCATATTCAGTCATCGTTATTTATTCTCCTCCACTCAGTCCCGCCTCAATCTCCTCGATACTCGGCAGAGAAGTCTTTAGTTCATCAGGCAAGCCAACATACCTTCCCGGTGTAAGCACATAATCGAGTTCTCTTATTCTTTCAATGGATGCAGAGTTACAAAAACCGGAAATATCTTTATACCCCTCCCGACCCTTCGGGTCACCCTCCCCAGGGAGGGACTTCTGGCTCTTCCCGGGAAGAGCCAGAAAAAATATTCCCCTCCTCAGAGGGACGAGTAATTGAATTCCCATCCTGTGAGGAGCGAGTAAATTTAGTCCCCTCCTGGGAGTGGCCAGGGGTGGGTGCATTCCTCCATTTGTAATTAGTTTCAGATATGTAGGCAATGTCTTTATGTGCATAATTGCCTCCATAGCGGCCTGCTTTGGAAACGATCCCAATAGCATTGGTTTTTTCTATCCACTGCTTAGGCGTTAATACAAAGCTGTTTAATCCGGCTTGATTTTAAACCTGGCTATATCTGTAACGCTGATATACTCATCTTTTGCATGAGAAACAATTGTTATTTCAGTACCTTTGACTTCTATCTTTTTATTTCTTTGCGCCATCTTGTCCGCCTTTAATTGCAGCATATTTGTTATAATTAAAATAAGGAACGATTCATACCAGTTTCACCTTTTTGAGATTCTCCGCAATCAGCGCGTTTAATCTTGCTTCCTCTTTCAACTGCTCTTCAAACTCAGCTTTCAGTTCAGTAAACCGTTTATTAAAATCAAAATCATCTTCATCGTCAGGCAGGCCAACATATCTGCCCGGTGTAAGTACATAATCGAGTTCTCTTATTCTTTCAATGGATGCAGAGTTACAAAAACCGGGGATGTCCATGTACCCCTCCCGTCTCTTCGAGCCACCCTCCCCAGGGAGGGACTTTTCCCGGCTCTCCGAGCCACCCTCCCAAGGGAGGGATTTTCTCTCCTCCTGAGAAGAGCCAGAAGAAATATTCCCCTCCTGGGAAGGGTCGGAAAATGTATTCCCCTCCTGGGAAGGGTCGGAAAATGTATTCCCCTCCTGGGAGGGGCGAGTAAATGTAGTCCCCTCCCGGGAGGGGCCAGGGGTGGGTGCATTCCTCCACTTGTGATAGGTTTCAGATATGTATGCAATGTCTTCTTTCGATAATTCCCGTGTTCTGCGGTTTATCAGGTGACCCATGTTCCGGGCATCAATAAAGAGGATATCATCAGTACGGTTGCGGAATTTACCATTAGCTTTGTTTCTACTTAAAAACCATAAACAGGCCGGTATCTGTGTATTGAGAAAGAGCTTTGCTGGCAAGTTTACGACACAGTCCACCAGACGGGCTTCAATTAATTCCTTTCTGATACTGCCTTCCCCGGATGTTTTTGACGTCAAAGAACCTTTGGCCAGAACAAAACCTGCCTGACCGCTTGGGCTGAGGTGATAAAGGAAGTGTTGTATCCACGCATAGTTAGCATTCCCTGTTGGAGGGATTCCATATTTCCATCTCCCGTCTTTACGGAGGAGATCACCGCTCCAATCGCTGTCATTAAAGTGAGGATTGGCGATAACATAGTCAGCCTTTAAGTCCTTGTGACAGTCGTTCAAAAAAGAGCCTTCGTTGTTCCATTTTACCTGTGAACTGTCTATGCCCCTGATCGCAAGGTTCATCTTTGCAAGACGCCATGTGGTCTGGTTGCTCTCCTGTCCATATATGGAGATATCGTTGATCTTGCCCTGATGGTCTGCGACAAACTTTTCAGACTGCACAAACATGCCACCCGAACCACAGCAGGGATCAAATACCCTTCCCTTGTACGGCTCTAACATTTCTACCAGTAATTCAACAACACTTTTTGGGGTATAGAACTGTCCACCCTTTTTACCTTCTGCCAGGGCAAACTCACCAAGGAAATATTCAAACACATGGCCAAGAACATCAGCACTTCTGGCCTTGGCATCTCCTAAGGCAATGTTTCCAACCAGGTCAATTAAACCACCCAGATTTGTTGGGTCAAGATTCTGCCGTGCGTATACCTTGGGTAAAACATCTTTCAGTGAGGGATTTATCCTTTCAATGGCATCCATTGCATTATCAATCTCTTTACCAATATCAGGTTGCTTTGCCTTTGATTGCAGATATGACCATCGGGCTTTTTCAGGAACGAAAAAGACATTCTCTGCTTTGTACTCGTCCTTGTCTTCCGGGTCAGCACCAGTATAATCTCCTTCACCTGATTCTAATTTATTGTATAACTCTTCAAAAGCATCAGATATATACTTCAGGAAAATCAAACCCAATACAATGTGCTTATATTCAGCAGCATCAATATTTTTCCTGAGTTTATCCGCCACCTTCCAAAGCTGCTTTTCAATCGGTTCTTCGGAGTTATTGTTCTTTTTGGCTTTTGCCATTTATATCTCCAGTTCTTAATTTACTTTTTGTCCATCAAGGAATTCGAGTGTACTTTTTATCAAATGCTTTTAGAATGTTTGTGTTATAAAAATTCTTTTTGGTGCTTTTGAGGTTTCCTGGGTCTAAGTACCTAGGTAAGCAATACTTTTTCTCCTTCTCTAGTTCTTTGCGTAATTTGTGATATTTTTGGTTTATACAAAAATCCGAGTATCTTTTTCCTAGCCTCGTTGTTAGAATTTGATAATCCCACAGATATTTCTCACGAATGTCTTCCTCAGATAAAGATACCTTAAGGGCATTGGGTTCATTAGTGATCTGTACGGAACTGGACTCACCACTCGATACTTTTTTTAGTTTTATATCTATATCTAATCTAGAGTTAGATTGAAGTCGTTTGATACATCATCATTGACTTTGCTCTCATTAAAGTTTACATAGCTCAAAAGGTTTTTTTCTGCGCTATTTGTATTTACTCCTTTTACTGTTGCCACGTTATGCAAGAATGCTATAGGCATGAGAAAGAGTTGATACTGGCTTAAATCAGTTCCAAACCATTGACGTATCAGGTGTAAATAATTCTTTAGATTCGCTGTGCCTATTTCATGTACTTCTCCTCTCGGTAGCTGAATGATGGTTTATTGTAGACTTCAATTGCTGCAATAATTGCGTCAACTGATTTATCTACTATTTGCCTTGCTCTTGACTTCATGTTTTGATTGAACGTCTAACAAGTACTTCTCAAGTTGCTGTATAGTAAAAGATTTTATAGTATATCAGAATTGTTTCAAGTGTATTCTTAATTGTAACTTAGCTGTATAGTATCTTTTATGTAAAGTTATCCTGATCTGTTAATCATAGAGGAAGGATGTAATTTGGGGTAGCGAAAGAATGATTTACAAAAAAAAGGGGTATAGAAATTTGATTTCCTATACCCCTTTTAAAAACATTTGGTCACAAAATGGTCACAATTTATAGAATTGATTACCCTGCCTTTTGTCGCAAGTCCTTACGTAGTATGGTGGAGGATAGGGGATTCGAACCCCTGACCTTTTGAATGCCATTCAAACGCTCTCCCAACTGAGCTAATCCCCCCGCAATGTTGTAAGTTTTTACTGCCTAGTTCTTTATGGAAATCACTTTTAGCAAAATTGTACTTCAAAGTCAAGCTTATTAAGCGAATGTAGTCAAACTGTAGTCAGCTTCTAACATTTGTACTCCATCTCTTAACCTTTCCGGACAATGATGTGTTAAAATACGTTTTTGTCGAAATTTTTGTCGAACCTAACATATTCGGTTCTTACAAAATCAGAAGGAACCTTCGCATCTTTAGTCTTAATTACTATTGCCTCTTTTCCTAAGGCATGCATTAACCCAACTTCATAGAAAATATTGCATAGTGTATCAGAAGACATCGTTTCATCAATAACTGAAATCCGGGCATTATATATCACGACTTTCCATATCTTCAACGATTTTATGCACAGCATTCACACATTTGACACTAAAGCATTTTAAACTATCACCATTCCGACTGTAACTAAATATATATTTTCTAAAGAATCTGTCCAATACACCGATAATAACAGTACAGAACAGAAAATCAGATATATACCTATACTATACGAGAAAACAGATGATTGATGAAAAAGAAGTTCTTCTCCTATTTATTAACTCTATTTTACAACAGATAGAATCAATAGAGAATACTGACGTGGATATTGCAACCATTGAAGAACTTAAGCTGCTACTATCAGATAATTTAGCTGAAGATGGTATAATTCATGTCAGAAAATCATTGATGAATAAGACCTTTCATCTCTCTTTCGCAAACTACAAAGATTTTCTGGATAAATATGAAAAAGGACACATGCATAACTAAGGGTTCGAGAAGAAGTTTAAAGTGTCTACTCGCCTTGCCAATCAGTCCTGGCAGGAAGTTTGAGGTGAGCTAAAGTTGTGGTAAAAAACAAATCTATTTTTTTTAATCAGAAGCAGTATAAGAAACAGTAGTCCCATACTCGATCCGGTGATTATGACTGCCTTTTTATGTGCCATTGCTATCTGAATGTCCAGTTCCTTCATATTCTGATATATTTCCATTACCCCTGTCTGTGTCTCTCTATTAACCACCCCGCCGTTATATTCGTAAAACAGGATAGTAACTCTCCAGCATAATTTATTTTTCACGCAAAGCCGCGAAGAACGCGAGGAAAAGCAAAGACAAGATAGACGTAGACGCTGGGTCCGCTTCACTTGACACAGCCTACCAGTTGCTTTTTGTAAGGATGGGTCAAGCGGAGCGGACTCATCTATAATCTTACAAATATCAACTTTGCGCCGATTACGGTGAATAGTTACGTTCATGTTTCTTTATTTTCTTTCCCCTCTACAACCATAGCGGCTTCAAAACCCATCTCCATTGCTCTGTTCATAAAGATGTATTGAAAGAGTCAGTTCCTCCCGCAAGCGTGGAGGTTTTCTATAGCATCTATCCACGAGAATAATTTCTTAAGATGTAATTTATAATCCAGTTGGTATATTGGATAGGCATGCCTTTCTGCTGTATAGAAGTAATCAATCCTGTCACTAATGGTATCTATGTCTGCCTTAATTCACTCCCAATCACCATTTTTACCATAAAAAAATAACCGATTTGAAAACCGTAATAATCGGATCATCATTCCTCTTGTAACCGTATCCGTCAGAAGATCCCTGGCAAATAATAACTATCAGGAGGCAATAAGAAAAAATTCTGGGATATTTTTGTTTTGAAAAAATGACCATAATGCGTAATTTTTACATGGTAAATATATTTCTTACCTCCATTTACGTGGAATACATTACAATGTTTTCGTTCGTAAAATAGATAAAAATATAAAAAAATCGAAGAATGAGTGGAAATAACAAAAAACCGTAAGTCAAACTGGCCGAGAAGGCCAGATATCAAAACCCCTGACTGATCAATTTTGATGTTACTCCAATGAAAACATCGGGTTACTGATCTCGTTAAATTAGAACAGGAACAAATAACATATTCAATCATAAATATCAGAATGAACAGAAGTTATATATTGTATAGAAACAATAAATTCGTACTTGACATAAAATTAGCTATTTGTTAGATTAACGAAAATTGTAGAAATAAAACTCCATTAACTTATTACAGTATTACAGAAAATGTGTTTGAAAGGAGAGGGAAGTAATGGCTACAGGAAAAGTTAAAATTTTTGCCACAACTACTGCGTTATTTGCTGTTTGTGCTATCATATTTTTCACACTATCAATTACCGCTATTGGTAAATATACAGGCCAATTGAAAAGAGTCCATCATATGGAGCAACAGATACTGGCAGGTAAAACCGAAATATTAAAAGTGCCTGAAATGATCGGTCAGGTAAGGAAAGCTGACAAAACAAAGAAAAACCTGGAAAATCAAGTTGCTGAACTTACAGAAGCAAATGAAGAATTTGACGTAGAGCTTGCTGAGCTGCAGAAAGAATTAACTATAATGACGGTAGCTAAGCTTGTTCTGGAAGTAGATAAGGCCGGTTACACAAAGAATCTGGTTGAAGCAAGACAAGCGGTTAGAGAGTTAAGAGAAGAGATGGGCACCAATGATGGCGGCACCAGAATAGATGAGCTAGACGAGATCGAAAAAACACTGATCGAATCTTCACATTGATCCTCACATGAATCTGTAAAAGTGGTAATGGAAAAATCTCGGAACAAATATTAGAGCACACACATTTGCTCTTTTTACATACAAATTAAGCCTTATCGCACCTGCTGGGATAAGGCTTATTTTTTGTAGTAACTTTGTCGATTCCACACGCTACGAAGTTATCATAATACTTCATTTACCACAATCCCGTCTATACATTCCAGTACACCAATACATTGACACTAAGCCGTATTTTGCTATAATAATTTTTTATTTAAAGACAGGTTTGTGTATTAGTTTAGCAAGAGATATTATTCAAAAATTCTCAATGCTTGTTCACACAAAAAACTGTCACTATTCAGGCTAGCGCGCTTGGATACTAAGTGGAATTTATTTAATACAATAATTCTTCTTAACCTCACAAATCCAGCACACATAGTCGCAATAACAATTAAAAGAAATGTCTATCAAAAAATCGAGGAGAGAATTCCTTAAAGATGCAACGACTATAGGAACCGTGCTCTGCGCTTCATCACTTTTATTAAGTAACAATTACTTCCTCAAGACTCTTTATTCAGAAGATGTAACGTCATTAAGATCAAGAGTTATACTTGCAAAAGACAAACGATTCATAAATGCTAATGGAGCAGTAAACGCATCTATTATCAGTATGGCTTTGGACAGTGCACTTTTAAAAATTACAAATTCAGAAAAGCCACTAGACGCATGGAGAAGCCTCTTCAACAAAAATGATATAGTGGGTATTAAACTTAATTGCCTGGCCGGAAACAAGTTTTCACCTCATACGGAAATAGTTGAGGCGATCATAAACGGTGTCAAAGCTGCCGGTGTGAGAGAAAGTAACATAATAGTATTCGAAAGATTTAATAGAGAGTTGGAAAATGCTGGTTTTAACATTCGTAGAGGCAGCAATGGTTTCAAGTGTTTCGGCACAGATGATCTCCCTTCAGGAGGATACGATTCCAAGCCACTGATTATGGGAAGCATTGGAAGCTGCTTCAGCAAGATAGCATCATCACTCTGCACAGCAATAGTAAATGTGCCGATACTGAAAGACCACGATCTAGCCGGTGTGTCAATAGGAATGAAAAACTTCTTTGGAATAATACACAATCCCAACAAATACCATGATGGAAATTGTAATCCTTATGTTGCCGACCTCAACAGCCACCCATTTATAAAGGACAAATTAAGATTAATTGTCTGTGATGCTCTGAAAGCACAATACCATGGTGGTCCGGCCTTCAAGCCGCAATGGACATGGGATTTCCAGGGAATGTTGATTGGGACTGATCCTGTAGCTCTGGATCGTGTCGGAGCCCGGATTATCGAGAAAAAGAGAAGAGAAGTAAACATGCCATCTCTTAAAGATGCGGGCAGAGAACCGAGGTATATTCACACTGCAGCACGTCTAGGTCTGGGTGTTGACGACCCTTCATTGATAGACGTCATCGCAATATAGAAAGATTATCCTGGATAGATAGCTGATAGACATTAAAGGAGAAGCAGGCAAACTCAGAATAATTTCAGCATTGTATGAGAAAAAAATGGAGGCGTTAAGCAGTAATGCCTTGTATAAACTGTAGCAAGAAGATATATTTCCAGCAGAAACCAGGCAGAAATATATCAGAGTATTTTATAAATTTCTTTTTTTTATAGACAATATCTAAAGGCGGGACTGATGTATAAAAACTTATTAGTTACCGGTGGATGTGGTTTTATCGGAGCAAACTTTATCCGCTATCTTCTTGAAGAATCTGATTTCTCAGGAAGGATAATCAACATAGACAATCTGACTTACGCTGGAAACCCTGATAACTTAAGCGGAATAGAGGAAGGTTTTCAGGGCCGATATCAATTTGACAAAGTTGACATATGTGATAAAGAAGGAGTTGCAAAAATATTTAGCAAATATCAAATTGATAGTGTTTGCCACTTCGCAGCAGAATCTCATGTTGACAGGTCGATTGTCAAACCTGACACATTTATTCAAACCAACATAATTGGAACCTTTAATCTGTTAGAAGTTGCCAGAAACCGAATGGACAACATCAAGCTTTTTCACCATGTCAGCACAGATGAGGTTTTTGGCAGTCTGGGCAGAGAAGGGTTTTTTACTGAAGAAACATCTTATAAGCCCAACAGCCCTTATGCTTCGTCCAAGGCATCTTCTGACCACCTTGTGAGGGCATATCATAAGACCTATAACCTGCCTATTACAATATCCAATTGTTCCAATAACTATGGCCCGTTCCAGTTTCCGGAAAAAATGATACCCCTGATGATCCTTAACGCCATTGAGGGCGAATCACTGCCTGTGTATGGAGATGGACTGCATATAAGAGATTGGTTATACGTGAGAGATCACTGCAAGGCGGTCTGGATGATTATGAGAAAAGGGAATCACGGTGAGACTTACAATGTTGGGGGTAATAATGAACTGGAAAATTTGAAACTTGTGGAGATGATTTGTGAAATACTGGATACGCACAAAGAATTACCAGATCAACATCCTCGAAAAGAATTGATTACGTTTGTAAAGGACAGACCCGGCCATGACAGAAGGTATGCAATAGATTTCAGCAAATTGAAGAACGCCTTAGGTTGGTCTCCGGAAGAATCATTTGAAACAGGTATCAAAAAAACTATCCAGTGGTATCTGGAAAATACGAGTTGGACAGACAGGGTAAAGAGCGGTGAATACCTGTCATGGGTCAAAGCACACTACGGTGCTTAGTCTTAGAAATCCATTCCATAAAGAAACATTGCCGAACAAGTAAATTCTAACAAAATGGGGATTTAGAAATTGTCTATTAAATGCACTGAAACAGATCTTCCAGGTGTTTTACTGATAGACCCTGGCGTTTTTAAAGACTCCCGGGGCTTTTTCATGGAAACATTCCGTCAGAAGATATATGCTAAATCTGACATTGATCATGCCTTTGTTCAGGATAATTATTCACATTCAACACGGGGAACACTGAGAGGGTTGCACTATCAACTGAACTACCCACAGGGCAAATTGGCTTATGTTATTATGGGAGAAATCTATGATGTTGCCGTTGGCATATGTCGAGGCTCTCCTGGAATTGGGAAATGGGTCGGACAAAAGCAGACGACAGATTTTTGTTCCTGAAGGCTTTGCTCACGGATTCTGTGTTTTCAGTGAAACTGCAGATGTATTATATAAAACTACAGACTTGTATAACCCGAATGATGAATATGGCTGCTTATGTAATTTGACAATAGCACTGGTTTTACCGCTATAACGGTTTGGAGCTTCTTCGTTCCATTGTGTGTAAGAATTGAGTCAGACTTCTTATTTATACGGTACAAATAATTTGAAAGAAAATTCAAACCTTGAGCTAAATGACGGTGCTAAGATTGCAGTCCTGGGTGGAGGTCCTGCCGGCTCATTCTTCAGTATTTTTGCCCTTAAATTAACCAGACAAATTGGCAAAAATATTGATCTGACTATTTATGAAAACAAAAACTTTTCACACGATGGACCTTCCAGCTGTAATATGTGTGCAGGGGTTGTTTCAGAATCCCTGGTACAAATGCTTGCTATCGAAGGTATTTGCTTGAAACCACCGATCGTTCAACGTGCAATTGATACCTACTGTTTTCAAACAATTGGTGGAGATGTATTTCTTAACAGTCCCAGTAAGCAGAGAGGAATTGCTACTGTTTATAGGGGAGGAGGCCCCGTTAATCAAGCAGCATCAGAGACAGACAAAGAACACGTGTTTGAAAGAAAAAGCTTTGATGACTTTTTACTGGATTGTGCCGAAAAAGAAGGTGCAAAAGTTGAAAATGTAAGAATAGAAGACATTAAACTTAATAACGGAAGACCCATAATATTCTCAAAAAGAGGTCAGTTACCGGATGCCGATCTTGTGGTTGGCGCCTGCGGAATAAATTCAAAAATCATTAAGAAATTTGAAGAACTCGGAACAGGCTATATCTGCCCCTCTACAATCAAGGCGTACCAATCAGAAATACATATAGGAGAGCAAAATGTATCAGATCTGTTTGGCAATGTCGTATACGTATTCCTTATAAATCAACCCGGAGTAAAATTTGCGGCGATAACACCGAAAGGTTCGTATGTAACCGTTAGTATGCTCGGTAAGGATATAACCAGGCAAACCGTAATGGATTTTCTCAACCATCCAGAAGTAAAAAGCAAATTTCCTGATTCATGGAAAACTCCTGACGCTTTCTGCCGTTGTGTACCAAAGATTAATGTGGGAGCTGCCAGGCACCCTTTTGCCGACAGAATAGTAATGATAGGAGATGCAAGTTCTGCGCGGTTATACAAAGATGGAATCGGTTCCGCTTATCTTACTGCAAAGGCAGCAGCAAATACCGCAATTCTCTACGGTGTAGGTGAAACTGATTTTCACAAATATTACTATCCATCATGCAGGAAAATTAACCGAGACAATATTTTCGGCAAGATAATGTTTGCGTTTACCGGTATTATTAACCAAACACCCATCCTTCGTGAAGCGCTGTTAAACGCTTCACGATATGAACAAAAACACCCTGAGTCTGGTTACAAATGCAGTACAATATTGTGGGATACGTTTACCGGCAACGAACCGTACATCGATATTTTCCTGAGAGCGTTTAACTATAAACTGTTACTAAGGATTTTAGTAAATATCTTTAACGCTATTTTTATTCGATTAAAAAAATCTGGAGATAAGAAATGAAGGACGGTGAAGGTTCTTTAGGAAGGGACTATAAGGATGGAGATATTATCTTCGAAGAAAATTCGATTGGTAAAGAAATGTATATTATCTTAACAGGAAAAGTTAAAGTAATAAAAGAGAAAGGTGATGTGGAAACTATACTTGCAACCCTGGAAGAAGGTGATTTCTTTGGAGAGATGTCACTGTTTGACAATAACCCGCGTTCTGCTAGCGTAAAGGCGTTGGGAAATGTAAAACTTCTTGAAATAAATCAGAAAAATTTCTTGAAAAAAATCAGTAGAGATCCCAGCTTAGCATTCAGGATGCTGGAAAAAATGAGTCAACGTATCAGAAAAACAGATGAGAAAATTCTAAACTGCACCGTAGAAATAAAAGACTTTATTGAAGATCATCAGGAATTTGTTTAAAGAAATAATCTTTCCATGTTAAGCTCTTTAAGATAAAACACTTTAGATAGTTTCTATAACAGCTTATGCATATTTGCAGAATTATTACTTCTGTACTGTTAAAATATGTTCTACACATAAACTTGGTAATCATCTTATTACTTGTAGCACATCCGCATCTTCAACCCTATATGAAGACAATGAACTACGCAATGATACCAACCTTCCCGTATATGTTACTATATCACCAACTTTCAATTTCATTACTTTGCGCTGTTTCGAATAGCCAAACCTAAGATTAACATCTATACTACTACCTTTATGACTTATGCCGACTTTATTCCAGTCATAAACGGCAAATCCTCTGAAACTGATTCTACCTGTCCACCTGACATACTTCCCTTCGTACTCTTCCTTCCACAACCGCCTCTTCTCCGATTTATCGAGCTTGCTTTCACTACCAAATTTTTTATCTAATTCATCAAAAGAAATAGTAACAAACTGTTTAAATGGCTCTTCAATAGTTTTTAACCGTTTGCCAACTTTGTTTAGCTGTTTATCTTCAGAAATATTTAAATGTTCAATATCTTTTCTCGAAACAAATTTGATAACATTATCTTTAAGAGTGTTGTTTTTTCCACTTTTTTCTTTCGCATTGCTCACACTATCCTGTTTTGCCGGTTCCTTCACCTCATTTGAGGTAGCAACAACCCGTACCCTGCTAGCTCCCTGCACGACACTTTTGTCATATAACGACTCAAACTCTCTCTTATATCTCTCTACCACATCGGGTTCGTCTATAAAAATAGCATTCTCATAATTAAATTTTTCAGCATATTCTGTCCAGGTATACGAGCCAGTCACAAGAAGCTTATCATCAAAAATTGCAAATGTATTGTTCATGGAACCCCCAATATTACCTTTAAGAAATTGCAGATTAAATCCTTCCTCCTTAAGAAACTCTATCACCGGATAGAGTATTACATCTTGTGCCTGGTCTATAATAATTCTTATCGCTACACCGTGCTCTTTCGCCTGATACAACGCTTCTGCTATGTCTCCTGCCGTAAACGTAGCGGCAGTAACGTCTATTGAATCTCTTGATGAAATGATATTTTTTATTATGGCATCTTTAATTGACCCTCTTGGCGAGAAAAGCACCTCAGTCTCTGCATATATTGTATCAGGAGCAAATAGCACAGTTATAATACCTATACCTAATGATAACAGCATAGTAAATAAACTATTTTTTTTAATAAATCCAAACCTATTCATCGCTTAATTAACGAATAACCTCTCTTATAACAGGTTGTTATCAAGATAACATAGAACCAATAAAACATGATTTGTGGCTCAAATCTGACAGTACTTCTACCGATCAAATAAATATTTTTATTAATGAGTAACAAAATATATAATTCTGCAAATCAATTCGAGGAAATACTATAGCAAAACAAGCCTTCTGATCGCAAGCACAAGTTTATTGACAGTCTGATTTTAGACATATTCCGGCAATATTCGAAAGGCTGTTAAATGAGCTACAATTAAGGAATTCAATGCTTCTACGCATATTACAAGGCTGAACAATCAGATATTTGGCACATATTTCGCGAATGGAGATGGAGAAGGTTTGGTATTAAATTCCAGATACTATGCGATTAGCAAGATCGAAAGGGAGTCCGGCTTCTAGAATTTTTTTTCTGACCCCCTCTATATTGTATTCTGCTTTTTCCATATAGACTGTCTTTGTTTCCGTATCGTAAATCTTGTAAGAAGCCATAGGAATACCGTCTCGTGGCTGACCGACTGAACCAGGGTTTATATAGTATCGCTGACCGGGTTTTATAGAAATATCAAATGTTTCCAACCTCTCTGAAGATTCTCTTTCGGCCAGCATAAGATTTTTATCAAATTTGTCTGCGGGAACAAAGACAGAAGCATGAACATCTCTTTTATGTTTAGTAAATAAATATGCCGCAGGCTTATGTGTATGACCGGCAAACGTTATTTTTGAATTTAATAAATTGTAATTTAATAAGGTTGAATTCATCACATATATATAATCTTGAGGACGATTAGGTGCACTGTGAACTAACTCAATGTCAAATTCCAATAGCTTTTCTATAAGTGATAGTGATTTAAGAAAACGAACATTATCTTCATGGATTACTTTCTTTGTCCAATTGATAGATATACCTGCAGATGACGCCATCACGGTATTTAGCTGACCAATGACCCGCTGATCATGGTTACCTGCGATAACTTTGGCTTTTTTGCCTAGGGAGAAAATATAATCGATTATATTTTTTTTATCAGTAGCATCAATATCAATGCTTTGAATAATTGTTTGAATTTCTTTTTTCAAAGCAGGTTTACCGCTCTTTAAAAATTTAATGATAGTACAGCATTCATTGGGGTTTACACCGTAGCCAACAATATCACCAAGCATTAAAACCTGGTCTATGTGTTCATTTTGCCTGTGAAGTTCTGAAAAAACTGCGGCCAGGGCTTCCAGGTTACTGTGTATATCTGATATAATCAAGAATCGCATACTTTTACATCTTAATAAAGTTTACAAGTTATGTTCTATTAACCGCAATGTGTTTCCAATACATTGTTCTTGAAAAACGTCAAGAGTTTTCATTACGGTGTGGATCGGTTTTGCAGAAAGAATACAAAATAATAGGCTTACATGTCTAAACTCCTTTTACAATACGTTCCGCAAGATCAAATGGAAGGGTAGCCTTAAGAATTTTTTTCTTTACTATCTCTGTATTATACGCTGCTTTTTTCAGAGAAACTTTTTTTGCCAACGTATCGTAAATCATGTAAGATGCCTTTGGAGTACCGTCTCTTGGCTGACCTACTGAACCTGGATTTATGTAGTAACGTTGACCGGGTGTCAATGAAACGTCGAATGTTTCCAGCCTCTGCATTGATTCTCTTTCAACCAACATTAGCCTGTTATCGAATTGATCTGTCGGAATGAAGACAGAAGCGGTAATATTTCTTTTTTGTTTTGTATATAAATATGCAGAAGGTGTATGCGTATGACCGGAAATTGTTATGCTTGAATATAGTAAATCGTAGCTCAAAGTTGCTGCATTCTTTACATATTGATAACCTTGAGGGTAGACTGGTGTACTATGGACCAACTCTATACCAAATTTCCTTATTTTCTTTCTATACCATAGAGACTCAAGGAACCGGACATTGGCCTTCTGCAGGACCTTGGTTGTCCACTTTGCAGCGTTACCTGCCGAAGCAGCCATTATACTACATAGCGAAGGCTGACCAATGACTTGCTTGTCATGATTACCTGCTATTACATAAGCCTTTTTGCTCATTGAAAAAATATAATCTAAAATGTTTTTCTTGTCGACCTCGCCAAGATCTAATTCTTGTATGAGAGCTTGAATCTCTTTCTTTAAATATGATTTACCGTTTTTTAAAAACCTTACGATAGCGCAACATTCATTAGGATTTGGACCGTATCCGACAATGTCACCCGGTATCAATATTCTGTCTACCGTCTCGTTATTACCATGAAGGTCAGAAAAAACTGAAACCAGCGCTTCAAGGTTACTGTGAATGTCTGATATAATTAAGAATTTCATTTTTCTAACCTATATTAAAGCTTCTAATGATTGTTTTAGTTGCTTTGCCGTACTTATTCTATTAGCTGGATTTTCTTCTAGTGTTGCCATAAGAATCTCTTCCAACGCTGGAGGGATTGTTTTATTAAATTCGCTTGGAGGACATTTTTTCTCGTACCACTTTTGACCAGTCAGGATTTCATAAAAAATTGCACCGGTAGAATATATATCAGCCTTACCGTCGATGGATAAAAAGAAAGAAATTGCTTCCAGTGGAACATTTTCAGGAGTACCTCTGAGTTGTTCAACCAGGGTATGTTGTTCAGGAGATGCATAATCCATGCTGATCCCTTTTAATACACCTGTTTTTTTTATTGCAAGTTCGAAATCAATTAAATAAACGGTACCTGTAACAGGATCCAGCAAGAGGTGACCGGGCTTGATATCGCAGTGAATGAAGTTTTTTGAATGTAAATAATCCAGCGGAACACAAGTACTAATGAAACATTTAATAACTTCATCTACAGGAGGGAAAAATCCTGTTTTCCACTTATAATAACTGAGAAGGTCAGTATTACTCGTATGATCGAGAACAATAAAGTGCTGTTTCAGCACGACCTTTGTATCCTTATATAAAATCTCCTGGCCAAAATCATAAGCCTTGGGAATTTGACTATGATCTAATTGCTGTAAAATATAATATTCATCTTCAAAGCTCAGATGGGGACAATACTTTATACCCATATTCTTAATTTCTAAAGTATCATCTTCTTCTAACATTGCATAATTTGACTTATGCATATCAGCGACTGATTTGAAAGATTTAAATTTGTAGTCCTTAATCGTATACATAAAATTAAAACATTAAATTCATGGTTATCATCATTTTGTCAATACAATAATATTTAACAAGATGCAATACGTAAGAACAATAACATAAATTATACGCAAAATAAAGAAAGATTAGTGTAGGAAGTATTTACAAATATTTGTGACAGAGTTACTCTTAAAGGAGGTGTTAATGATGTTTTCTTGTTAGATCAAATTGTAGTTTTATTATCTTATAAAGAAACCAATTTGATACCATTTAATTGTTTATTAAGATAGTTGATATCCAATCGATATCGATAATGCAGATTTGTTAAAAATTCTAATTTTTTTATTAGTATAAGTGTATAACAATCATATAATAAACGCGTTATAGCGTGTTTACTTTATGGATTACCACTTGTATTTTTTTATTTTATTGAAGGAGGAGGAGAATGAACTTGTTGTTTAAAAGGTCTGGAAGTAATCCGAAATGGTTGAACATAGTCACCTTTATTGTAAGCGTATCATGTCTGGTCTATTTTGCTTCTAAGATCGTGCTAGCTGGAGACCCAAGTGGTGAGAACACTTATTCCGATAGTGTTGACGGACTAAAATATTCCATTAATTTCACATGGACCCTTGTTGCCGCATTCCTGGTATTTTCGATGCAAGCAGGTTTTGCGTTGCTTGGTGGATTCCTGCAATCCAAAAATATGCTGGGGTATATGGCACACTGTGTCGTAGATGGTTTTGTGGGTGCACTACTCTTCTGGATGTGTGGTTTTGCCGTTATGTTTGGAGGATCTATGGCCACACCAGGTCTGGAGGCAGGTAATTGGTTTATGGGATACAGTGGATTCTTCCTGGCCGGCGGTAGCTATGATGTTCAAACTATTATGCTCTGGCTTTTTCAAATGGTATTTTGTACCAAAGCAGTTACCATTATTGCGGGAGCTGTTGCGGGACGAATGAAGTTTGCGCCATACATGGTGTACAGTGTTTTTGTATGCGCTATAATCTATCCGTTGTATGGGCACTGGATGTGGGGTGGAGGCTGGCTAAGCTGCCTGCCATATGGTGCAGGTTGTGTCGATTTCGCAGGATCCGGAGTAGTGCATACTATGGGCGGAATGCTTGCCCTGGTTGGTGCCTTCTTTCTTGGCCCCAGAAAGAATAAATTTAACCCTGATGGAACGGCTAATGCCATACCCGGTCACAACCTTACACTGGTAGTCGTCGGAACCTTGCTCCTGGCATTCGGATGGTTCGGATTCAATGCCGGTAGTACACTCGGTGCCACTGACTTAAGGATTTCTGTCGTAGCGACTAACACCTTTCTAGGTGCTGCCGGTGGCGCAGCTCTCGTAATCTTCGTATCGTGGATCGCATTTGGATTCGTAGATCTCGGCATAGTCTGCAATGGCGCACTTGGTGGATTAGTTGCCATAACCGGCCCTTGCGCATATGTGCCACCTTGGGCTGCTGTAACAATCGGCATATTGGCCGGAGCAATAATGTGGGGTGCCGTAATATTTGTTGAAACAAAACTGAAAATTGATGATCCTCTCGGTGCGGTTGCAGTACACGGCGCTAATGGAATTTGGGGCATGCTTGCAATTGGTATTTTTGCAGACGGCACATACGGAGGAGTAAGCGGATGCATCACAGGTTCTATTGGACAGCTTCAAGCTCAAGTTATTGGTGCTGCTACTGCTATAGGATGGGCTTTTGCCAGTGGAGCACTTTTATTTGGCATTCTCAAGTTAACATTTGGTCTCCGTGTATCCGAGTTGGTTGAATACGAGGGTGTTGACATACATCTGCACGGTTCACCATGTTATCCCGCCCAGGATGAACTTACTTCTCCATTAGGCAACGTCGAGGCAGAAGAGTCTGTTCACAGAGACATGGCCATACTGGAAGAATCTATGATGAAGGACGCAAGGAGGGAGAAGATTTATTCTGATAAACTTGGCAGATGGATCTATGCTAAACCCAACAAGTAAGATATGAAATAATGTATCGAACTTATAATTTTGTTTTATAAAATAATTTTTTTGTAGATGTTTTAATTCAAAGGAGGAATACTTAATATGAAAAAAATAGAAGCAATAATTCGTCCCGAAAAGTTCGATATCATCAAGGATGCCCTTACAGAGAAGGGTTATGGCGGGATGTCAGTAGCAGAAATGAAGGGACATGGTAACCAGAAGGGAGTCAGTGAAGTCTGGAGAGGAAAGAGATACCGTGTTGACCTGCTGCCGAAGATAAAGATTGAACTTGTAGTTTCAGACGATGCAGTAGAGCAGGTGGTTCAGACCATTATTGATGAATCACAGACTGGGAGCATTGGAGATGGCAAGATATTTGTATCTGAAATTTCGAATGTATACAGGATCCGCACTGGTGAACAAGGTGATACTGCAATTTAAGACAACAACCCTCATAACGTGAACTTTGAGTTTATTGTCTTTTAGTTGTCTTCGAATACGGGAGATCAGTGCTGTCGCTAGTCACGTAATATAGTTATTAGAGACCGCTGATCTCCTTTTGTATTTATCCCTGTATTTAGCTATAATTTCAAATTTAATCTTACAAAGAAAAATGTTATCATCTGATTTATTTAATGTTAATGAAGATATCATATTAATAAATCTTAAACCGGTTTACCAGAACAGCACAACTTGGATTGTACAAGAAATAACAGCTTCTATTCTGGTAGAAATAGATGGCGAGGAAATATCATCATTACTTTTTGACTCTTTATATTTTTGAGTGCCTTAAGTCTCTTGTGCAAATTATGATTAGTAATAAAAAAAATATATTTAGTTTACCATGGCAGATAACACGATGGTACATTGTTGCCCCTGTTATTATGTGTTGCCTATTGTTTGCAGCATTTCATACATCCGTCGCCTCTGACATGGCCAGTAGTTATTCGGTTCATTCTTCAGAAATAAGAGATATAGAAGGGGTCAAGATATCCATTGATCTTGCCTGGACATTGCTGTGCGGATTTCTTGTCTTTAATATGCAGGCTGGATTTGCTTTTCTGGGTGCAGGATTTCTTCAAAAGAAAAACACTTTAAATTACCTGACAATGAGTTTTATGGATTTTTGTGTTGGCGGCTTAATTTTTTGGGCGTTTGGTTTTGCGCTTATGTTTGGAGGGTCATATCTGGCCTTTGGGCTTGATACGGGAAACACGCTTGTTGGCTACAGCGGATTTTTTCTCTCATTTGGTTCATTTGACTACTCAACGTCAAAGTTGTGGTTGTTCCAAATGATGTTTTCAGCGGCCGCCTGTACAATAGTTGCAGGTGCAGTTGCCGAACGCATCAAGTTCAATACGCATATAATCTGCAGCGCTGTATTGTGCGGAATCATATATCCTGTATACGGCCATTGGGTTTGGGGAGGTGGTTGGCTTGCGAACCTACCTTTCGGTTCCGGGATGAAGGATTTTGCAGGATCTGGTGTAGTTCATGGAATAGGCGGCTTAACAGCCCTTGTTGCAGCCTGGATGATCGGTCCCAGGTTTGGCAAGTACAACCCTGATGGCACACCAAACATGTTCCACGGTCACAATCTCTCTTTTGTAGTTTTGGGAACCTTGTTTTTACTGTTCGGATGGTTTGGGTTTAACGCAGGAAGTACATTAGGTTCAACCGATTTCAGGGTTTCAATAATAGCAGCAAACACCTTTCTTGCTGCATGTACAGGAGGAGTAGCACTTATGTACATCACGTACTTTGACACTGGAAAGTTTGATATCGTTATGACTTGCAATGGTACTCTGGCCGGTTGTGTGGCTATAACAGCCTCTGGCGCTTATGTTTCACATTGGGCGGCAGTAGCTATTGGTTTTATTGCTGTTATCATTTTAAGAGAGAGCCTGCACTTTGTAGAAATTAGGCTGAGGATAGATGATCCGGTCGGGGCAATCTCTGTCCATGGAGCAAATGGACTTTGGGGGTTACTTTCTGTTGGTATCTTTGCCGATGGCTCTTATCATGGAGTAAAGGGGTTAATAACAGGTTCAGGATGGCAACTGCTGTCTCAGTTCATTGGTTGTGCTGTTCTCATTACATGGACATTTAGCTTTGGTTATATATTATTTTACATATTAAAGAAAACAATCGGACTCAGAGTACCGGTAAATGAGGAAAACACTGGTATTGATGTTTATGAACACGGAATTTCATGCTATCCCGGCTTTAATTGAAATCCGGGGAATTACAATATACAATACTCTAATAAAAGGCTTTAGTATTGAACAGTAACCTGACAAGTACAACTTTGCAAATATGGTTTAAAGAAATTTACGGTCACGTCATTATGAAAGGAAACAAATGTATAAAATAGGAAATTATGAATTTGGAAATTTCAAATACAGACCTGGCCACAGAGCAAATTATGGTATCTTGGCTAAACCTGGAAATAATGAATGGGGAATAAAGTACTCGCCTACGTACAGTTATGATCGAGAGTATGAAATATTAAAGGATTTCTCTCATCCTCAGATACCAAAGAGATATGAATCAGGTACTGGTAGAGGCGATTTGTATGAAAACGATAAATTAGTATTGAAAGAGTATTACATTGTATTACAACATTTTGAAGGTGAAGATCTTGTTGAGTTATATAAGCAGAATGGTGTACCTGGTACCAGTGAAATGGAAAACGTAATCAAGTATATTACAAGTGCTGCCGAACCGCTACAATATCTCCATTCAAAAGGATATGTTCATGCAGACATTAAGCCAGGCCATCTAATTCTTAATCCAGACTCTGGAACAATAGGTTTGATTGATTTAGAACTCTCCATAAAAGAAGGTGAACTAATAAAAGGGTTGACCGTAGAATATGCATCACCGGAACAAAAGGAGATGAATAATCTATTAAGAGAGGTTACAGATGAAAAAGGTGAAAAGACGGTTCTACAACAAGTAAAGATTGATGGTAAAACCGATTTATACACAATGGGATTGATATTATTCGAAGTATTAACTGGTAAAATCCGAGCACAAACCAGCCAGCCTCCGATAGAGATTAACAACGCTGTCCCTCAAAAATTAAATGAAATAACATTGGGACTCCTGGAAGAAGATCCATCAAACAGGATATCTTCTACAGAGATATTAAAAAGCGAGCTTGCAAGTATTTGATATACTTATTTAGAATGTGAAAATGTACGATATGAAAGAGTGAAAACTGTATTATGTGTTGTAACATTCCGGATATCTCAACATATTCTGCGTTGTCACAGAATATCCCCAGCCCGATATATATTAAATTTCAATTAAGTTACAATTTTGGATTTTGGTATCTTTGCACATCAGGCATACGCTCTTAATAACCTCTTTAATGCATGACAAATATAAATCTTCAAAAATTCAATGTGTTCGTTAATAACATCAAATATCTAGCTAAAGACCCTGAGCACTTTCTTACAAGCAAATATCAAAAATATCGCAACCCACACGGTTTTCGTATTGAGCTCTATACAGCAAGAAGATACAATTCAATTCGTAGCAAATTTAGATGGTTTCAACTCTCAAAACTTAACGCAACTGGTATAGTTCCTAAACACAAAAAAAGGATAGTGCATTCAGCACATTTTTGGTCAAAAAGTAAGCAGCCTGAAAGTACATTCTGCCCATACTGTGAAAAATCAGTAGTTCCAAAGAGGCTACATAAATTAGACATTGCGGATATTATAATTGCTTTACTTACCGCAGGGCTATGGGCGATATTTCTTTTTGCAATGTATCTCTTTGTTAGGAGATGTCCAGTATGCAATTACAACCTGAGAGGCTTTAGATTTCTTTCTGACAAAAAAAAACGCTGACTATTATAAAAATAGCCAGCGCTCTCAAAAACCCATTGCCCCTACCATATTCATCAATTCAAGGCAGACTCAACGATTAATCTATAACACAACTCTAAGAAAAACCTGCTTATTTCAAGGTACTTGTTGATTCTGTTTCTAAGTGGTAAGCAGCTTCGGCATGCAGCGCCAGATCCAGACCCTTATCCTCAGTTTCTTCAGTTGTCCTTAACCCAGTTGTGTATTTAACTATAAGGCATATTATTATGGTAACAACAAATGCGTAAAACCATGTTACCGTAAACCCGACAACTTGCAATCCCAATTGATGAAAACCTGCAGCATTCCATCCGATGAACAAACCATCAACACCGTCAGGGCCCATAACAAACTTTGTACAGTAAAGCCCAGTGGCAAATGCTCCAATAGTCCCACCGACTCCGTGTACTCCAACAACATCTAATGCATCATCATAACCAAAAGCTGCTTTCATTTTTACACATGCAAAGTAGCAGCCTACACCAGCCATAATTCCCATCTGAACTGCACCAATTGGCCCAACAAATCCGGCCGCTGGCGTTATACAAACCAAACCTGCAACTATACCGGAAGCCATACCAAGAAGAGTTGGTTTTCCACGATGAATCCATTCGCATACGATCCACGTGAATGCGGCAGAAGCAGCGGAGGTATTTGTTATAACCCATGCAAATGCAGATCTGCCATCAGCAGCCAACTCACTACCGGCATTAAATCCAAACCAACCAAACCAAAGCAAACCAGCACCAAGCGCAATCATTGGAACATTTGCTGGAGGTCTGATATTTGCATTTTTACGCTTACCAATCATTAAACAGAGAGCAAGCGCAGCAGCAGCAGAGTTTATGTGAACAACTGTTCCGCCGGCAAAATCAAGTATTCCCATACTACCAGCCCAGCCGCCACCCCATACCCAATGACAAACCGGATCATAACAGGCAGTCGCCCAAAGTGGAATAAACAACATGCATGCGCTAAACTTCATGCGCCCTTCAACGGCTCCCATTATCAGGCCTACCGTAATTATGGCAAACGTCGCCTGGAACGCGACAAACGTATACTCAGACAATGTACCTGAGAGCGAATCAGGCGTTATACCATGTAAACCTGCCATTCCCAAACCTCCGATAAAACTTCCATGATCTGCACCAAATGAAAGGGAATATCCCCAGAATACCCACTGAACACTAACTATGGCCATACACAAAAACACCATCATAATCATGTTATTTAAGTTTTTGACGGAACACATACCACCATAAAAGAATGCCAGACCGGGTGTCATGAGAAGCACCAGGGCGGAACAGGTAAGTATCCAGGCATTGTCACCTGTATCAAGAGTGGCTTCATCTGCCCATCCCGTTTGGGATGCCACTAACAAAAAGACCAACATCAAAACAGAAATATTACTAAATTTTCTCATTCGCGTAACCTCCTTTTGCTAACAAATATTTTAGGTTTAAACTAAATACGTCAACAATTCTTTCGCATCTTCAATAATAAATACGTGTGAAATATATATTATTAAATTGCTTTTGTCCCTGACTCACCTGTTCTGATACGAATACAGTCTTCCACGTTTGTAATAAATATCTTACCATCTCCGATACTACCTGTTCTTGATACTTCACAAATAGCATCAGTCACCTTCTTGACATCATTATCGTCTACAACCACTTCGATCTTAATCTTAGGCAGCAAATCTACGGAATACTGCCTGCCACGATATACTTCAGTAATACCTTTCTGAGTACCGTGTCCCTTTACTTCAGTAACTGTCATGCCAGCTACTCCCAGGGCTTTTAATGCTTCCTTAGCACCACTTAATTTTTCATCCCTGATAATTGCTTCAACTCTTTTCATTACGGCCACCTCCTATTAAAGCACTAAATAATAAAAAAATTATAATTAATATAAATAACCGATTTAAAGCTCCCTCCTTCTTACAGCTAACAAGGCTTACCTCTTCTCTAAATACTTGAAACCTGCCCAAATAAAAAGTCCAGAGGTTGGAGACTCTGTCGAGCACAAAAAATTAAGAGATTATTACTTTACGTCAGGTAATAAATAATCACTAAGCCATTCTTCCATATACAAAATTCAACAAAAAAAACCGTGTTGCCACAGCCAATTTATAGCAACACGGTTTTACAATATGTATTTTTTAATAAAAGATTGCATTCTACATGCTTTTTCCATAAAAAAGGCAGCATAGAAATATATTTTTTATCCTCAACAAAGAAAGTAATTGTTAAATGAACAAATTTAGATCTTTCACTATATTTAGATAACACACTCTGTCCAAATCCAGATAATCCCTTTAAAGCAAAAAATAATATCGGAACACAAAAATAATTAACATATACCATCAAAAGCAAATAAAAATCTCTGGCAGCCCTGGTATCATCACTCAGCAGCAAAATATTGTACCCTTTTATGAACAAATCGCCATTGACTTCCGAAGGGTTTAATATCGACAGTAATTTTATGTATGAATATGTTTCCATTTAATTACCTGTATTATTAGTTCGTACAATGAGATGTTTAAAAACAAATTAACAAAATAAGGTATTTAAAAAATACAATCAACAATGTATAACGTTAAAATATAGGATATAGCAATATATATACCAATAAGAACAAAACCAAATGGAACAAATCATAAACTTCATAACTACAGGAACTTACAAGTTATATTGCTTGATTTAATCCAGTGTTAGAACCGCAAATTTATGGCTTAAATATGCCAGTGGCAAACTGGCCATACCTATTACCAAGCTATAACTACACTTACAACTGGCAGTAGAAATCAAGATAAACCACAACCAAATTTATCATGTTAATTGTTTTGTTTCGACATAGCAATAACCATACAAGAATTAAAACTTTATATGGTGAGATCCAATTCGCGATTTATACAGCACTGTTTATCTGACCGATGTCAATGAAGATGGCATAATTAGAGGATAAGCTGCAACGTAAGAACGAGGTTCTCTGAGAGTTGATGGAGGAACATATTGCCTTAAAAAAAGTCTCAGGGAAAGCTGAATGAAATCCGGCTTACCCATGACATTCCGGACAAAGTGGTTTATTTTGTCGATATCTGGTCGATATAAACTTATATGATCGCAGATCAGATGGATCGGAATCAGGCGTCCAAAATTCTATCAATGAGAGAACGCCCAGGCAAGGTTAATGAACATAACAGTTGTGTTCCTCGGGATAACCGGCTTGATGAATGTGAAAAGGAGGCCATTCTGGATTATTATCAATCGCATTGCCAGGATGGTTATCGGCGATTGATATTTATAATGCTTGATGAAGATATCGTGGCGGTTAGTTCGTCAGGTGTGTACCGTGAGCTGGCAAAAATGAGAAAGGAAGCCGTTTAAAAAAAGTACGGGCTTCATCCAGTCTCTGAAACCTCATGAGTATTGGAACATAGACGTTTTCTATATCAATATCAAAGGGCATTTTATTATCTGAGCACGGTGCCGACTGGCTTCAGTCTGTATACAGTGCATTGGATGATTAACTACTTCTAATTATGAAAACGGTAATAATAGCCACCCGCCTTATGTAGAGCGAGTGGCTATCTGTAAGGATTTAACACATCATCTATTGTTCAGGGTAACATGCTGTACCATGAATATGTACGTCTAGACCATCTTTTTCAACGTCTTCAGACACTCTCATCTTTGATTTGCTGTTTTTGCCACCAATCAGCTTGAATAATATAAAAGCCATTATACCGGCAAAAGCTAAGGCAGTTCCAGCTCCGATAGCCTGTGATAACAACTGTCCATAATGGCCGGTTATCACTCCATAAACACCACCATATGAACCATCCGCAAAGATACCCAGGGCAATTAATCCCCAGAACCCGTTAGCGCCATGAACTGAACATGCACCAAGTGGATCATCAACTCTGAATTTATTACCAATAATCCAGAATGAAATTAAGTAGAGTATGGCGCCCGTACACCCTATCACAACCGCAGCCCAAGGTGCAACATAAGCGCATCCTGCCGAAATAGCTACGAACCCGGCCAGTGCACCATTACACGCCTCACCAACATCGGTGTGACCTGACAGCAGGTAGGTTAGGAACAGTACCGTAACAGCTCCTATTGACCCGGCAAGGGCGGTATTAGCTGCTACTACAGACATTCTCAAATCGCCTGCAGCCAATGTGCTCCCTGCATCATAAAACAACCAGCCAAACGCAAGTACTATGGTACCAAGAATCATATATCCTACATTATGGCCTGGTATTGAGTTTAACGATCCATCCTCATTATACCTGCCAGCCCTCGGGCCCAGGAAAGCGGCACCAACAAATCCTATAGTTCCACCAATTGCATGAACAACCCCAGATCCTGCGAAGTCTCTCATACCTGCACCGTATGGCAACTCCCACAACCATCCTTCTCCCCATACCCAATGTCCATAGACCGGATATACGAAGATATATACGAAGAATAACATAAGAATATAGGAGCAAAGCTTCATTCTTTCCGCGATCGCACCCGCAATAATACTACCGATAAATGTTGCTACACACGCCTGGAATATAAACAATAATATGGTCCTAACGTCATACGCTTCACCTAGTAGCATAAAACCACTCAGGCCCATAAATTGATTACCTTTTCCCATATGTTGCCCCAGAAAGTCAAAACCACCAAACATTATTCCAAAGCCAACAAACCAATAGATGATAACACCAAGTGTTGTGGCAATAAAGCAGTGAGTCATGTAACTCAGTGCATTCTTGGCCGGCAATAAACCACCTAGTAATGTAAAACCTAACTGCATGAACCATATCACAAAACCACAAATAAGAATCCATGTAAAGTTGTTGGACATACTTATACCCCTAATGTCCAATGCAAAAGTCTTATCACCTGTCGGGTCTGCCGCATTCGAAACACCGCACATCAGGAAAACAGCAGCAACCAAAATCAACAGAAACCATATCACATTGTTCTGTTTAAAACGCATATACTTCTCCCCCCTTTCTATTTCCAATTACCCATTATATTTAGATGTAATAAAGTAAAAGATAAACAATTTAGTCTTCACGACTCCGCCCTCCCGTCTGTCAGTCAGACTGGGAATTACATCACACTGAACGGAGTTGAAGCGTGACAAACATTGAAATTCCTATGTATTAAAATACTTTTTATTAAAGCAAAACGCCTCGAAAACATGTAATCTCTTCTTAACGCAACGAGAATTAAAGACAATACTGTGTGGAAGGAACACTTCTCTTTGATGTGTAGCCAGTTTAAGAATTTGCATATTTGGTTACAAACGTATGTAAAATAAAGTCTCTAACAACCTTAAACAACCAAATAAAATCTAAACATATAAAAATACAAGATACAAGCTACCGCAACGGTTATACCAAAATTTAAAATAATAATGTGCATCAACCATAACACCAATTTACACAACTGCTTACTTAAATTAATTGATCTCTGCCGGTGTCTATTAAACCTCTGATTTCTGGCGTAAATCTGCCTATTGGGAACATATAAACCGCTTATGGCATAGAGTACTCTGACTTACGACACTCAGGCAAAATAACCTTTTCTGTAGCGCCCCAGCCATAACTCACTTGCAGACGGAAAAGCAAATGCCCGCATGGAAGCGGATTATATTGCAGTCTCACCCATAAAGTCAATAAAATTATACGAACAAGACTGACAAAACCTGCTTCTCACTTATCAAAACAAAGGCAATATGAAGGAATTGATATCATTTCATAACTATGGCTTAATACTCTCTTTTTCACGATTCCAAATGGAAATTTCTCAAAAGGAATCCATATTATCTGGCTCAGTATCCGATGGGTCAGAGATATTGATTTTCATAAGTAAAACTCAACTCTTAATTTCATTCCAAATACCATCCAACTCGCGCAAAGAACATTCTTCTATTGTTTTCCCCAAAGCAGCAACCCGCATCTCTACTTTCTGAAACCTGCCGGTAAACTTAGAGATGCTTTTCCGTAATAAATCTTCCGAATCTAACTTGAGAAATCTCGAAAGGTTTACCACTGCAAACAGCAAATCACCTATCTCTTCGGCTATCGGCCCTTTCTTTTTATTGTTAATCGCCTCCTTGACTTCCTCTAACTCCTCATGAACCTTTGCAATTACATCCTCTATTACTTCCCAATCAAAGCCAACGCGCGCAACCTTCTTTTGAACTTTTTGTGCTTTTTGTAACGCAGGCATATGATTTGGAACATTATCCACTATTGATTTATTACCGTTTTTACCACTTTGCTTTGTTTCTTTTTCTTTCTTCTTAATTTCATTCCATTGATTTAATGCCTCACTTGCATCTTTAGCTGACTTATCACCAAAGACATGAGGATGCCGTCTGGTCATCTTTTCTAAACAAGCCTCCAGCACATTATTGATATTGAAGTTATTACTGTCATCAGCTATTTTACAATAAAATATTATCAAAAAAAACAGATCTGCGAGTTCTTCCTTTAACCCTTCAGAATCTTTTGAATCTACTGCATCAACAATCTCATAAACCTCTTCTATCAAGCAGGATTTCAGGGATTCATGCGTCTGCTCTTTATCCCAGGGACATCCGTCTTTACTTCTGAGCGTTTCCATTATTTCTATTAAATCCTTAAAATTACTACTCAACAAAACCCTATACTCCTTTCATGTTTTCTCTTGAACCCGAACTACGCATACTTAGTTAAATTCGTCATATTGCCATTATTCTGCCATAATAGTTGGAGCAACTACCTTTTTAAAACCTGCCCCCTTAGCATAATCCATAATATCGACTACATCCCCGTAAGGCACCATTTTATCAGCCTTCAAAACCAGAACATCATCTCCCGTGTCCAACATTAATCTTCTGAGTTCTTTTTCAAGGTTTTGCTTGTCAACAGGTTTATCTCTTAGAAATAATTGCCCGTCACGAGAGATGGTTAATACCGTTCTCTCTACCTTACTCACCTCGGAATGTCTGGTTGAAGGCAACTCTAATTTAATGTTCGGCTGTTCTACAAATGCGGATGTTACCATAAAAAATATTAAAAGCAGAAAGAGAACATCTACTAATGAAGCAATATTTATTATCGGTTTTATATATCTTTTTACACGAAATTGCATGGCTATTAATCTCTGGAGCTTATAGCTTCCTCATCTTTCTCCACAGAGTATATTTTATTCAAGAGCAACATTGAATATTTTTCCATCTCCAGTATCAGGTTATCCACTTTCCTATCAAAACTACTGTATGCGATTAAAGACGGTATTGCCACACCCAGTCCAACTATAGTGGTCCTAAGGGCCTGTGCTATACCACCGGAAAATGCCTTTGTCTGTCCCAATCCGACTTCTGAAATCACATCAAATACCTGGCTCATTCCAAGTACGGTTCCGAGTAATCCGAGAAGCGGGGTAATTGCGGTAATAATTTCCAATACGACCAGCATTCTCTCTAAAACTCTGGCCTCTTGCCTTCCCGTTGCCTGGATGTCTAATACTTTTTCTTCCCTTGACAAATGAGCATTTGAAATAGCACGTTTGATGATATTGGAAAACGGACCCTTTATCACATTACATCTGTTATATATTACCTGAATATCCTCCGGACCCCTGATCGCATCAATTACCTCGATCAATTCAGGTCTCATAATACAACTTCTGCGAAGGCTTACAATACGTTCCATGACAACGGCAAGCGCGATAACAGAACAAATTAATATGGGTATCATTATAGGCCCACCACCCATTAACCATTCCATTATAATGCCTCCCTATTAAAAGAAAAAGTAACTAAATTTAACATCTATATGATTTTCGTTAATGTAATCCGGAAATTTATTTAAAGTCGTATTCTTAATTGATACTCTAATCTTAGAAGCCAATAGTTCATTACCCGCTGTATCAGTAATTTCAACATTCTTTATTTCCCCGGAAGGAAACACCTTAAAAGTAACGACTATGGGTTTGTAGTCTTTGGTTACCTGATTAATAGATGCATCTGTACCATACTGCAACAACCAGTACAATCTTATTTTATCTTTTATGTGTTTGTAATACGGCGCATATTCATGTTTTTTTACATTAAACGATTCTGTGCCCTTCAGTGGTGCGTTTGAAATATTATCTTCAAAAAAGGGAGCATCGTCACCTGATGGAACGTTAGTTACCTGATACTCAGAAGTCTTATTTTTGTTTTGCTGTTTATTTGCAACACTCTCTCTCCTGCCTTCAACAACTTCTTTAATCAATGCTTTAGAAAGAGATGCTGTTTCTGTATATTCTTCTACCGGTTCAGTAGTTTTTCCGACTTTTTCATCTACTACATCATCATCATCAGCAGCAGCAGCAGCAGCTGTATCATCACTTTCTTTTGATTCAGACGTCAGAACAACTATGTCCGATCCCATTTCCACAGAAACTATCTCTTCAACACTTTCTACCGGTTTTACATCCTTGACAACCGCTTCTTCCTTTGCCTCCTCGGATTTCTCAACTTCTTCACGTACAGGCAGCTCTTCGCTTTTGTCGATCTCAATCAAAACGGCTGCAACTTCTTCTTTAACAGACTCCTCAACAGCCTCTTCAGATTCATCCTTAACAGGCTCACCAGGACTAACATTCATTGGCATGCCTAATTCCTGAGGCGCCGTTGATGCAAATTCAGCTGGAGCTTCTCCGGGAAAATCACTTTCACTCTCTAGCCGAGGTTTATCATTGATATTATTTTCACCCGAATACATGTCTCTCGCGACAGATCCCTTTTCCCCAATTTTATTAGTCTCTGTCTGAGTTTCCTCGTCTACAGTCCTTCCGGATGTATCAACAAAAAGCTGCCTCTTCTCTTCCTGGCCTTCAGATGCAATTCTTTCCTTTTCTTCAGTATTTTCTTCTTTCTGTTCATCCGGCTCAAGATCTATTTCAATAACATAGTTGCTTTCCTTAGTTCCATAATCGCTAAAATTAAGTTCCGATTTTAACAAATGGCTGAAGTTGGAAGTTGAAAAGATGAAAATCAGGTGCAATATTCCGGATATCGCTAAAAAATAAATAAAAATCGTTTTATTTTCATAAACAATATGAGATTTAGGACGCATAAATATTTATTAACATGAGACGGTTAATGTTCATATCAATGAGGACGGCAGTAATATTTGCAATTTGATATTGGTAAAATATCAGTCAGCAGAATGGGCCAAAGGGGATAAGTGTAAATTGAAATCAGGCATGCTGTACATCGAGTTTTAAACTAAACAACGTTTATTGAAATGCTTTATTCTACAATTAAATATGAGGTGTTCATTAATCAATACCTAATACTTCACTTACTGCCCTATGGCAATATTACAGATGCTCCTACTTTTCCATAAAATCATTTATATATTTATAGTATTCACTATCTGTACTCAAATATAAACGGGTGTTTTCATCAATTGTTTTTCCATACGTTTCAAGCGTCTTTGTAAACGAATAAAATTCAGGAGCCTTCCCGTAAGCATCCGCATATATTTTTACCGCCTCAGCATCCGCCTCTCCTCTTGTCTCAGTCGCTATTTTATAACCTTCAGATTCTATCTTCTCCAGCTCTTTCTTCATATATCCCAGAATTTCGGCCTCTTCTCTCCTGCCCTCAGACTCATATTTGCTAGCAATTCTTATTCTTTCTGAACGCATCCTGTCAAATATTTTAGGTATAACAGCCGGAATATAATTAATGTGTTTTATCCTGACATCAACCAATTCCATTCCATATCTATCCCTTAAACCTTCACTTGCCATTTTTTTAATTTCTTTGACAAGATGGGCCCTGCCATTAGATATGTGCACCTTTTTGTCCGTTTCTGCCTTTTCCAGTTCTACGGTCGTGTACCCAAGCTTTCGATTAGTATTTCTAAGCATCTCATTCAGTGGATACGAACTAACAATATTTTTCACGGCAGACCCTATGACCTCATCCAGTACGCCCTGCCCCCTGCTTTCCGTCCCTAATGAGGTATAAAAATTCAATGGGTCAACGATCTTCCAACGAGCCCAGGTATCAACGCCAATATTTTCCTTATCTCTTGTCAGGATATCACTTGGCTCTCCGTCCCATTCTATGATTCGTTTTTCAAAAAATTCCACTTTTTGAATAAAAGGAGTTTTTACCTTTAGCCCGGGTTCAGTTACAACTTTCTTTGGTTTACCAAATTCAGTAATCACACACTGCGATTTAATGTCGACCACGTAAAAAGAGCTACTGGCCAGGATAATTATTGCTACTACTGCTGTTATGGCTATTGTTATGTATGCCTGCCTCTTTTGTTTCGTTTCACTCATTTCAACACCTTACTCTCTCCCAGATTGAGTATTGGCAATATCCCTTTTTGATCTTCATCGATTATATACACTGCCTCACACTTAGGTATCGCCTTTTCCATCGTTTCAAGATAAAGCCTTCGCCTGGTTACGTCCTTAGCCTTCTCATACTCTTTGAAGACGGCAAGAAACGCCTTGGTATCTCCAGTTGCCTCGTTTACCCTCTTTATCTTGTACCCTTCAGCCTCCCTTATTGCCTGTTCCTTCTTTCCCATTGCAGCCGGAATAATCTTGTTTTTCTTTCCTTCAGCTTCATTAGTAATCTGATCCCTCATCTGTACCGCTTTGTTAACAGCATCAAATGCATCCTTAACCTGATCCGGCGGATTAACGCCCTTCAAGTTTACCACCTGTATATCTATTCCGCAGCCATAATCATCCAAAACTGTCTCTATTTCCGCCTGCGCAACATCCTCTATTTCCCTTCTTCCAATAGTCAGTACCTCATCAATAGACCTGTCACCAACAATCCTTCTCATTACTGCTTCAGAAACATCTCTTATGGTACTCTTAACATCCCTGACATTAAAGAGATACTCTTTCAGGTCTTTTATCTTATATCTAACTACCCAATGCACTACAGCACAATTCCTATCCCCGGTCAGCATGAGAGAAACCTCGGTAGCTCCCCTGAAGTTATAATCAATCATACTTTCTCTACCAGACCGAACTGTCCTATAACCAAATTCTTCATTGTATATACGCTTGACCTCCGCTGCATATACTTTGTCAATACCAAAGGGCAACTTAAAATGCAACCCCGGCCCGACAGTATCCGCATACTTACCAAATCTTAATAATGCGGCTTCCTGGTTGGCCTTTACCGTAAAGACTGAAGAAACCCCAATTATGATAATACCCAGTACAACTGCTATTGGTACTATATACTTTTTAAAAGGATCGAACTGTATTTTTTCAAATTTGAATTCCGGTTTGTCTCCGTAACCATTCATAACTCATTACTCACGATATATTGTTTATGTAGTATCTATAAAGACACTTCTGCAATGTGCAGATCAAGACCACGTCTATATGTCTCCAGTGATCGTGGATTCTACAAGTAATGCCTATAAGTGTCAAGCTAATTATGACGATCGGGGTGGTGCTATACGGTTATCATTCTTTAATTTAGATAACACTGGCTATCTAATCCACTTCAAAAAAAGCAACTCTCTCTCCTCTCCATCTGCTATTATTTTCAAACCACCCTCTTTATCGGTCAATTTACCAATCACCGAACATTTTATATAATTTTGCGTAAGTTTGCCCAGGACTGCATCTCTGTCATCAGGATCTACCACTATTAATAATGCACCGGGGCAATAACACCTAACAGATCAAGTTTATACTCAGAACATAAATCTCCGACCCTCGCATGTGAGTTTATCACCAATTTATTTTTATCAACCTCACTAAGCTTATGTCCCGACCGACTTTCGGGCCCACTATAACCATTGGGTTTTTTTGCTTGATACCGCTTACCAATTCATCCAGGAGGTTTTTAAATTCCTCAATTTCTTTATAATATGTCTCTTATATCTCTCAGTCCTATTTTCTCACGACTCGCAAATGGTTCTCCATACCGTGTTCCAATTAATGAACCAAAATACTGCCCGCAAGAATGCATTGTTCCATTTACGATCTGCCATCTTTCTTCATTATAGGCATATTGAGACTTATAGGATCTTGCGGCCTCGATCTTACTTTCAAACTCGTCACTAATATCGATAATGAAAGCCGGGGAAATATGTACTCTCTGATGAGACCACAAATAATAAAGAATACGGCCTGGGTACCACGGTTCACCTGCTAAATCTGTTTTTGTAAGCTTAGCATAAAACCTTGCCGCCTCACCGATCTGTGTTGCCTGTATGTGATCAGGATGAGCGTCTTCCCAATAGGGCAGAAACATGATATGAGGTCTCACCCTTCGAATAACCTCAGCCAATTTATTCCTTGATTTCTTATTGTCAAAAAGATAGCGGTTTGGAAGGTCGAGATTTGTCCTGCCGGATACACCAAGCAAGGCGGTTGCCCTGTTACACTCTTCACGCCTTATTTCCGGAGTACCATGTGGTGTAGGCTCTCCATTGGTAAGATCTACAACATGAACTTCGTATCCAAGTTTCAGGAATTTTATTATACTGCCGCCCATACCCGCTTCTACATCATCAGGATGTGGGCTTACGGCAAGAATAGTTTTTTTAGAATTTGGCATAAAGATCAGGAGACAGACCTCTCTTTCGAGAGGATTCCAGAATTGGAGTCCTCTCGAAAGAGAGGTCTGTCGTGTTTAGGTAACGAATGATCGCTAAATATTAAAATAGGTTTGCTTACCCGGGACTGGGTCATCACTCAGTACATCGTTATCAATTAGCAAATTAACGGCTTTTTCGGTAAGGGATTTACTGTTTGTGTAAAAGCCAACGTACCCTTCGTGATGTTTCTGAGAAGTCGATTCTTGTGCTATCAATGAAATATTGATATTTTTGTCCGTAATGATTGAAATCCAATTGTTGCGGATTATATCCGCATTCTTTGTCCTGATATGCACATTATCCGCAATGCTTTCAACAGGCGTGTCTGCAACACCTATAACGAATATCTGGTCTGCAGAGGCTGCTAATTTAGCATATCTTTCACGATGTTTCTTAAACCTGCTTAATTCCTGAAATCCGGAATACAATGTACACCGTTTTTTATGAGACTTCAAAGTATCTTCAATAACCTTGCTCATCATTAACAAGGTACTTCTTGATGTCGTAAAATGGTATTCACCATCAAGAGACTCAACATCCAGATCTTCAAAAAGAGGACCGGGATCGTGAGACTCTGTTAACGCTCTTACCTCTACTATAAGGTCATGAAAAATATTGTTTTTATCTAACATAAATGAAAAAGCTACTCTTCTATCTCAAATTCCCCTTGCTGATGTTTGAACCTGGGATTATCCAGATCCTGGACCAATTCCGTGTATTCCTGTACCGATACATTATTGTACCAGTATCCTGTAAATCGCGCGGTATTCATAAAAACTACAAATAGACCAACTACAAGACCGGCATAGACAGCATAATGAACCTTCTTGCCAACTCCCAAAACCTTCATATCGAGAGCGCCATTTACGGGACACGAATCAACACAATCATAGCAACCAAGACATTCTACATCATAAACAATATTTTTTTTCTCCACTTCTATATAAACCGGGCAGGCAATCGTACACTTACTGCAATCAATACACGTCTTTTTGTTTCGAACTATTCTGGTTGCACTGGCCCATCCCAGGATACCTATCAAGGCGCCATACGGACAAAAATACCTGCACCAGTAATTCTTATTGAAAATGGAAAAAAAGAATATTAAGGATAAAATAATTAACGCAAGCATGGAAAGATCAAGGAAAAAATACATCATCTTTATATCTGCAACCTTCATATACGGAGCCTTCTCAAATATCATTCCAAGCTGAGCAGCCGACATCTTTATCACAATGTTGACAGTAAAAAAGGTCAAAAGGGTATACTTCCACGCGCGCGCGATAGCATCTTCCACACGGGCCGGCCAAATTTTCCTGGGCAGGACAAAAGGTATGACAATAGCCACAATCATAAAAGGAAAGATATACTTCATGCTTGACGATTTAAATGAAGCAAAAGTTATCATATTAAGAAGCATCAGGGCGACAATCGGAGTTGTTATCATGCTGAGGCCGCATGTAAGTTTTACCGGAAACTTTTCCAACCAATAGCTGACCTTGCTGTTAAATTTAGACTTTAGCCAATCACCAAATCTCCATGCCCACTCCGACATTGTTCCAACCGGACATATCCAGCTGCAAAACCCCCTTTGAAAAAGAAACGAAGTTACCAAAATAGAAGCAAATATAATAAAACCCGCAGGATGCAAAGGGTCTACCGCCCCTGTACCCAGAAAATACTTCAACCCCATAAATGCACCTATAGGCAAAAATGCCTCAATCCCCGGCGGCCTTGCCACAAAAGCAGTAACACCGCCGGATTCACAATATCGCACAAACAGATAAAACGACCATCCAATGTAAATTGTTATAATAAAAAACGAAATCTGTGAAAACCATCTAAACCTGAGTGAAGTGATCCATGATGATTTACGCTTCTTCTTAGACACATTTGATGAGTCAGACTTCTTTATAGAATTTTCATTTTGTGAAGCCAAGTTGTTCCTCCATTCTAATGATAAGCACGTAATTCATTAAAGGGCTTACCAAATGTAACATTCTCCTGTTTTTACTATATTAGTCCGCCTGTTTCCGGCTGAAAATATATCTTAAAGCGTCAGAAGAAAGTGTCAAGTATTTTGTTTAATTCACACTTCCATAATAAGTCTCCCTTTTTTCTCATAATATAACGCCAGCAATCGGTGGTGGTGGTATAATCAAAACGCAGTAGCGGTTTTGACATCAACTGAACTACATAGTTAGCAGGTTATTTTGAATATGACTGGCATATTGTCACTATGCTCTAACCATGTTCCCGGATCACCTACCCTTATAAGGGTCTTACCCTTTTTAAACATATTGCCTGGAGCAAAGGCATAGTCAATATGATATGACTTTGCTCTTTTACGCTGCATGAATAAAGTTGGCATGGTTTCTTTACCTTGTTCTTCACCGTATAATTTGTGGTAGATACTACTGATGTTAATTTCACCTAACTCCCTGACAACATCACTATGATTCCACCAACGATCCCATTCATCCCAAATCACATTGCTATTAAAATCGCCGCAAACAACTGTTTTTTCGTTTTTTATTCTCTCTTTATGTAGTTGTAGGTATTTCCAAAACTGCCCGATGTATCTGAAATTTGGTGAATTCGCTTGTTTTGTCCAAACAGCAACCAAATTAAATGAGTCATTAATCCGACAAGGCAGGAACAGTTGAAGACCATCATCCTTCCAATCTAACTCCTTAATTAATGTCTTCTCAGCCGCTCTTCTATATTTCATCACCGGGAAGAGGCTTACGATCAGGCACTTTATCCAATATCTGTTTCAAATCTTTTTTCCTGGCTCTTCCAGCTCTCTCTTTTAAATAATCTTCAGTCAATAATGCCGATATTTTCTCTGAAACTGCCGATGATATAAACTGATTAATCGACACCCCCTCTTTCTTTGCAACTTCTTTAATATGTCTGTGTATAGAATCGGGTAATCTTAAGCTTAAGGCACTCATTTCAGTTCCTCCAATAACATCTTCGGAGTTATTACTCTCACTCCAAATTTATTTGAACCATCTATAATCTTACAAATATCAACTTTGCGCCGTTTACGGCGAATAGTAACGTTTATTTTAATCCTTCTGTATCGGAGGCTTTTCTGACATTGCCATCCTGAGGGCTGGCGGTGTAATCAGGGTAGTAATGATTACCATGATTATTAGTGCAGAGAAAACAATATCGTTGATAATGCCGAGGCTCTTTCCAATGCCGGCGAATATCAGCGTGACCTCTCCTCGTGGAACCATGGCAATACCGATAGCAATCCGGTTCAACCCTTTTTCCAACGCACACAAACCACAAACCTGTTTACCAAGAATGGCAGCCAAAGTTATTACCAGGGCTACCTTTAATGCGGAAAGATTACCGAAGATTTCCAGCTTTATCTGCATGCCAATTAGAAGAAAGAACACCGGCACAAAGACAAAAGATGCCGGTCGCAAAATCTCCTGTATGCCGTGTTCTCCTCCTTTTAAATCCTTGAAGCGAACCTCTCTTAAAATAAGTCCGGCTGCAAATGCGCCCACTATAGTCGCCAGGCCAATAAGATTAGCTGTATAAGAGAGAAGGAGGCAGAAAACAATGGCCATAGCCAGCTTCCAACCCTCGGCCTTCCTGTGTATTGTATAATAACCTAGAAAAGGGGCCAACTTAAAACCCATGAATACGGCACCTGAAAGGAAGAGGATAGAGAATATTGATGTCCGGACAACAGGAAAGAGACCCACACTTCCCGTTACTACGATGTCAGTAACTATAGCCAATATAAATACTACTATAATATCATCAATTACCGCCGCACCCATGAGTATACTTGACTCAGTAGTCTGGAGTTTTCCCAAGTCTTTAAATATACGTGCTTTTATACCTACACTTGTAGCACAGAGCGTAGCTCCCACAAAGAGATGAACATTAAAACCGGCATCAGGAAAAAAGTAAAGACTGGTGAAATATCCTAATATAAACGGTGTTACAATACCACCCAAAGCCACTAAAAGTGATGAAAGACCTACCTTTACAATATCCCGTATATCTGTTTCCAGCCCAATCTCAAAAAGAAGGATTATTGCACCAAACCTTGCCAGAAGATCTACAAAGGTATGGTTTCTAAGTTGAGCGAAGAATTCCCAACCGGTAAAATAAGCCAAATTTCCTATAATAATACCGAGGACCAGTTCTCCCAGTACTGCAGGTTGTCCTATTTTTTCAAATATTCCACCTCCAATTTTTGCCGCAGCGAGTATAATTATGATACTAAGGAGGATGGGAGCAATGGGGTCTGCATGACCATGCATTACCTCACCCGTATTTTCTTTAGCATGTTCTGTTGAATTGGTCTTGCGAGATGAGTTCTCAGAAGACGGATATGCACTGGACATGTAAAAGGCAAGAGGCAATGCCAGAAGGAGAATTAAAGTATATTTAGATAATGCCTTTTTCATTTTTTACACCATAGGATTGCACTGCTTTCAAGGCATAGAGAGACTGAATTTCTCAGGCTTAACTATTATAATATCACAGTGTACAGTACGAACGACTTGCTCTGCAGTACTACCAATCAGCATATGCTTGATACCGGATCTTCCATGGGTGCCCATAACTATCAAATTTGCCTGTTGTTCCATGGCTATCTCTACTATATCTGTCTCGGCAATACCCTTTTTCAGCAATTTTTCATATTCAACTCCATTGAGATCGACTGTCTTCAAAAATTCATCATATTTGGATTCATTCACCCGCTCTATCTCTTTCATTATTTCATCCGCCTTCTCCTCAGAATTTGCCGCATTTACATAGGGCTCAACGAATGACTTCTCATAAACGTGTAAAATAGTTAATCTGTTATTGTGTGATCTCGCTATGGAGACAGCGTATTCCAATGCCTTTCTGGAACAATCAGAAAAGTCGATAGGGACGATAATTCTTTTGAATCCAGTATACTTTATACTCTTAATTACCATAACAGGACAGTCTGCTTTTCTGACAATTTTTTCCGCAACACTGCCCAACATAACTCTGTCCACTCCTGCCCTTCCGTGTGTGCCTATTACCAGAAGGTCTACACTGTTTTCTTTTGCAACTTGTATTGTTTCCAGAAATGGTTTACCGAATCTTACCATGGGAATTATGTCCCCTTTATCCATTACATCCTCAGGTATCAATGCCTTAATTTTATCTATGGCATCCTCTTCAAGTTTTTGTTTTATGCCTTCAGGATTAGTACCGGATGATAAATGCCGGGAATCATGGGGGAATTTTTCGATGGTGTGTAAAACATAAAGCTTTGTCTTCATACACCGGTAAGCACCCAGACACATGTCCAAAGTAATTTTTGAGTATTCAGAAAAATCTGTCGCAGTAAGAATGCTTTTATTTGGAAATTGACTCATAATGATAACTCCCTCAATATTCCCTGGTACATATTCTCAGGTGGCTTGTATTTGCATTATTAAAACCGTATTTTCTATAAATACAATATAATTTTCTTGAAACTATTGAACTGATAACATACCGGAGAGAGCATTCCAAGATTGTTGTACAGAACCTTTTGGAGTGCAGTGACCGCCTGTCCGCCAAGCATTTGGGCGTGGATGATGCACTCCATATTTCGTCTCATCACAAACGCAAAAGCTGTAAACCTCCACTACATTTCATTCAACTTAAATTCAACTTAAAATTGAAATTCATATATAATCAAGATATAATGCAGAATTATTAATCATACATATCGCAAATAAACTAACCTAAAATGGTATACAGAAAAGGTTTTGATCTCATAAATACATATCCAACTGAGTTTTCTGAAGAAATTGTGTCAGTAAGGTATAGTGGACATACCGAAAATTTCAGTTTTCCCTTCCCTGAAAAAAAGGTTGAACACATTATAATAAATTTATGTCCTACCGAACCATGGGCACTTCCTCACTGGGCTATCCTCAAAGACAATACGACAAATTTCCTGCACAGACTGGAAAAAGTAAGATCAGAGTACTTTCCCGACTCACAGTTTCGCATTGTCGTTGACTGCGGTGAAGATGATCTTATTAATGACTTAATACGGTATGGAAAAGAGAAAGAGTGGTTGCATACGTATAGCATGGAACCTGCTTATCCTTATGACGCGCCTGTACTTGTATTAAAGAATGTTCTCGGGTTGGAGATCTCCTTTGATGAGGATCCAATTAAGCATGGAATTCTCTTATTAGACCCCCAATCCGTCACCGGCATTTATGAACACTATATATTAAAGAAAGAAAACGAAGTACGTCTTATACCGATATCAGGAACAGGCTTACATGAAAACAGGATTCTCAAGGTAAGGCCTGGCACTCCTGTTGAAACTGTTTTAAAAAAATATATCAAAACTGATATCAAATATCGTGTCTTTTTTGACGGACTTCTGAACGGTATCGAGGTTGAAGATCTGACGCAAGCGATTGACTGGCCCGTAAAGAACATTGTCGTAATGGAGGAGAAAGATTACAAGATACCTTTCCCTTACATAAAGACTAACGAACTGCACTTTACGACAAGCCTCAGGGGAGAATTAAGACACTGTGTATACTGCAATTATTGTGATGATATTTGCCCGGTAAATCTTGAACCGGCCCTCTACTGGCACTGTCATTCACGCGGCGAAAAGCAGAAGGCACGTATCTATGCATTGGATAAATGTATTGAATGCGGGCTCTGCAGTTATATATGTCCTTCAAAATTAGAACTGCTTCAGGTTATTAAAGAATGTAAGTCAGTAAATTAAGAAAAATGAAAATATTTAAACGTATTGAAACAATTTTAAATAATAACCTGAACAAGGCAGAGAATTTTGTCCAATCACACCCAAAGGTTAACTACCTTTTCGGTGCGCTGTTCGAAGCTTGTGACGGCTTGATCAGAAGCACAAAAGACACTGCGAAAACCCCGCCGTACATTCGGAGCAATATGGATGTTAAACAATACATGGGCGGTGTTCTTGTTGCACTCTTTTTTGGATGGGTTGTCCCCGCAATATACTTTTATGGCTTTTTATGCGTTGTTCCAAAACTTATTGTATCATTAGTGGTCGGTGTGTTTGTAGTAGAGGCAATATGGGTAGTACTGGCCAGAGAAGAAAGAATCAATGAAGGAGGGTTTGTAACCTGTCTGTTTATCCCCGCGTTATTACCACCTCAGGCGCCTCTCTGGCTAATTGGTGTAGGGGCAGCAATAAGTATACTGTTCAGGAATATTCTCGGTGGGGTCGGCAATAACCTTGTTAACCCCGCCCTGCTCGGTCGCCTGTTGTTGACAATATGTTTTCCCGCCATAGTAGTCACCGGATGGCAGGAGCCGTTCACCGGCATACCAACCGTCCAGTCCTTAATCCATGGAGTGGATGCGGTCACACGCGCAACACCTCTCATAGTTTATAAAGAAATTGGTGAGACTGCATCTTATTTCTCCCTTATGTTCGGTTCAAATACCGGCTCCCTGGGAGAAACGTGCAGGATCTCTATCATCATTATGGGAATATGGTTATGTTTTAAAAGGATCGCAAACTGGAGAATCCCTGTTGCCTATTTAGGAAGCGTATTTATCTTTTCCACGGTTTTATCTTTATTGGCCGGCAATACTGTGGCGCCTCCTATTTTCCAGCTCTTGAGTGGGGGGCTTATCTTCGCCGCCTTTTTCATGGCAACAGACCCGGTCACAACGACATACAGTCAAATCGGCAAATGGATTTTTGGTATCGGTTGCGGCCTTATTACTGTTGTAATCAGGAGTTTTACACCAATACCTGAAGGCATAATGTATGCAATACTACTCATGAACCTTATAGGGATTCCGATTCAATCCCTGATACTGAAGATAAAATACAGATAAAAAATGAACGAGTTTAAAATAATACTTATAAGAGTCTTTTCTATCACTCTTATTACGGCTATACCATGTACTATATTGTTGACCCTGTATTTTGCAACTTCAGCAAGGATTGCCGAATACCATGAAATTAAGATTAAAAGATCAGTCCTTGATATATTTGATATTCCATATCGCACAGAAGAGAAACAATTACTTGGCTTTCGCCGGATGAAGGTTGATAAGGAGAACGTACGGACCGTTTTCAATAACAACATTACCAGAAAGAATACATCAGATATTTCCAGTCAAAAACTATCCGCTAATCCAATGCAAATGAATAAAAAGGGAAAAGAGCTGTTTTTGTATTACAAGGACGGAAGCTTAGAAGGTATAGGATTTATTACTACAAAACCTGGTTATGGCTTTAACAAAGCTGCCGATATTTCTCTGTTTATCTGCGTCGGCCCCGATTTGGAAACCATAAAAGGTATAGAGGTACTGGACCATACTGAAACTCCCGGTCTTGGCGGCAGGATGACGGAAGATGAATTTAAGAGACAATTTATCGGCAAAAAACTGAAACCAAGGTTATCACTGGTGAGAGGAAGAGAATCAGTAGGCCCGAATGAGGTACATGCCATTACGGGAGCTTCATATACAAGCAAGGGGATAGAAAAAATTATTAACGAGTCGATGGGAACCTTCTGGCAGGAGATGGGGGAAGAAAGATAATGGTCATGCTGTCAAGATATATCAGGCTGATTTCCAAATTCTTTTTAAGGGATAACTATATAATTTCAGCGGCGGCAGGTCTTGGTTTCTGCTCTGCACTTGCAGTCACAAACAAGATGGAGAACTCTCTTACAATGGGAGTTGGTGTAGTTTTTGTAACATGTGTCAGCTTCTGCCTTATATACCCTTTTAAGAAATTAATTATCGCATCCGGCACTCATCACAAAATTACGCTTTTAATGATTATTATCTCTGTTTTCGTAACAATATTCAGTCTGATAGTCCAGGCAACAATCCCTAGAATAGCTCTCAATATAAAAGCATATATCGATCTGATTACAACAAACTGCATTGTCCTTGCCGTAATCGCTGAAGGACTGACATTGGGATTCTGGGATGCCCAGAAGAAGATATTGAAGGCGTGCCTCGGCTACTCTATCGCGCTCATTTTCCTGGCCCTGATGAGGGAACCTCTAGGGTTTGGAACGTTACTGAATTTTCGGATACTTCCGGAAAGCTTTCCTGTTGTAGTCTTAATGATAACACCTGTAGGCGGTTTCTTTGCTCTGGCATTGTGGCGTTTCATGCTGAGACCGCTATTTATCAAGACAGGTGTTGTCTATCAGGAAAATGTACTACAGGAAAAAGAGGAAGCAACAGATGCTGAGACTCCGATGAAAAAAAAGAAGCCCGCATTTAAAATGACCGGTAAACTGATAATAATCATTGTCTTGGGAGTGCTTCTCGTAGTAAGTCTTGTCACAAATATAAAAGCGGTTACTTCCCTGAACAGTCAATTTCAAATTCTTCTTCCGATATTCCTGAGTGCGCTTTTCTTTGACGGCATTGTTCTCAGCAAACTTCTGGGAATATGCCCGCTGCTTAACAAGTCCAGGCAGGTTGACGCTGCGTGGAAGATGGGAGTGGCTGTCGTTATCGTAGTGACGCTGTCCACAAGCCTTAACTGGTTGGTTTACAACAAAGTATTAATAGGTGCAAGTAACTACCTCTCTTCAATTTCTCCGGTTCCCATAAGATTGGAGAAAATATTTTACCTAACAGTCTTTATTGTAACCATTGCAACTTTTGTACAAATTCTGGGCGTACTCCTCAGACGTTTCGCAATGGATGTATATCAACAAATGGGACAGTTCCTGGAGCTGATTACCGTCAACTGCATTGTCCTTGCTGCTGCTACCTTTACTATCCCGCCAGGCTTGTCTTTTATGGCAACGACAGTCACGGCTTTTGGATTTGGTCTCCACTGGCTGATGGTATGCGTCTGGCTTGCTCTACTGAGGAGACACAAACTGTTTGTACCTTTTAACACGTGGGATGAGGACTCCGTTGCTATACTGCTTCTTGGTGTCATGGCAGCAATTTTTACCGGTATCGGTGCAATAACGATTTTCTGAATTTTTTTAAATTATTAAATTACAAAATTATTTATTTTCTCCGGGTAGCAGGACAACAAAATGACCACGTCTATAATACTGAGTATCATTATCATAGTAATAATCATGTTGGCCATGGCCGGGCTCAGCGAACTTACCTACCAGTTCTTCGGCAAAGGCAAAAAGCTGGAACTTTGCATACACAGTGATGATGGCTTTGAAAAAACACTCAACATAGAGGGTGGAGACACATTACTGAATACTCTTCAGACCAAAAATTACAATATCCCGTCAGGTTGCGGTGGAAACGCGACCTGCGGCCAATGCAAGATAAAATTATATACTAACATGGGGCCATATTCACCAACAGAAACACCTCTTTTTGATCGTAAGTCACGAGAAGAGACCAGAAAGTTTCTTGAGAAAGGAATAGGTGACGGGTATACCAGACTATCATGCCAGGTAAGGATAGACAAAGATATGGATATCTTTCTGCCTAAGTCTACGTTACAGGTTAAAAAATATTCAGCCCGTGTAATCAAAAAGATCCAATTGACATCCGATAAATTGGAAATGCGTTTGCGGCCACTTCAAAAGTTCAATTTCAAACCCGGACAGTATATCCAGATAGGTTTGCCGGAAGATTATGTAGAGCAACATTACAAAAAATACGGTAAACAGATAAAATGTTTTTGCAAAGAGACAGGAAAAGATTATATTCCATTTACCCCCGGCCTTGACCTCTATCGTGCTTATTCAATTGCTACGATAAGGAGAGATATCGTAACGTTGATTACAAGAACTGCGCCAATAAATCCACGTGTACCGATAGAAAGTGGTGGAGTACCCTGCCTTGGTCCAAACTGTACACAAGAGTACCTCCAGGACAAATCGATTTGGAACTTGTGGGCAGGTGAGAAGATCAGGTTTACCGGCCCTTACGGCAATTTCTGCCTGAAAGAAGAGCCGCATAAAGCCGTTTTCGTGGCAGGTGGAGCGGGGCTTGCGCCAATTTTAGCACTCCTCGATCAATGGTTCGCAGAAGGACGTAAAGAGGAAATATACTTCTTCTTAGGTGAAAGAAGATTTCAGGACATTCCCATGCTTTATATATCGAAATGGCTTCACTGGCAAAAAATACATCATAACTTTAAATTCATACCGGTAATGTCAGGCGCGTTCAGGGGAGATAATCCCTCCGAATTAAATGATATTGATAAGGAATACCTCAAAAATACATCAGATGAACTCAGGAAAAATATTATAGAACAGGGTTACATTGATAAGAGTGGAGAGAAATGGCTTGGTAAGGTTGGTTTTATAGGCCCATTACTGACTGACTACTTTAAACATGATCCTAAACTGACATTTTATCTATGCGGCCCGGCCCCGATGACAGTAACCGTAATAGATGCGGCAGCCAATACTATTGGATTAAAAAAAGAGAATGTTTTATTTGATGATTTCACCGGCACCCTTACCCCGTCTCTTGACTTAATCTACCTGAAACTTATGATAACAAAAATGTTCAAACAGCTTGGCTTGCATCATGCTGACACGGATATAGAGAAAATGACTACTATCCTGATCATTAAATTAATACTGAGAGATAAGATCGACGAAAGCTACATCTTCTTAGACAAGATCAAAGAAATATTAGCACAGCAATCAGAGAAGGAATCCCAGCTGAATAAATTATTTAAGGAGTACGAATAGAAATATTTGTTGATTTTATTTACTATTCCAATTAACATACTTAACTTGCGAGACGCAAAGGTGTTAGACACAAATTGACACGGACAGAAACATAACATGTTTCGGCTTTAGCAGGTTATTAAATACAAACCTATTACTAACATAGATTTACAGATACTAAAGAAGGAGTCTTAAATATGTTACTTCAAGATAAAACAATACTCATTGCCAACATTTCAGGAAAACGCAGCACTGGTTGGGCAATAGCGCAATCTCTTGCGAAACAGGGTGCAAAGGTTGCATATACATATCAAAATGAAAGGTTCGGCAATGAAGTCAGACAATTATTCGAACCTTTAGACGCTATAGATTTAGGAGAGTGCGATGTCACTTCTGATGAAGACATAGATAAACTCTTTGAGCGATTGGGCAACAACGTTGATTCCCTTGATGGGCTGATACACACTCCCGCATTTGCTAAAGAAGAGGATCTCTCTAATGGGTTTATCAACACATCACGTGACGGGTTTAAACTTGCTCTGGACATAAGCTGTTACTCTTTAATTGCGTTATGCAGGAGCGCATTACCACTGATGGAAGTATGCGGTGGAGCCGTAATAGCGCTTTCCTATATCGGCGGAGAAAAAGCCGTAAAAAATTACAATGTAATGGGTGTTGCCAAAGCCGCGCTTGAATCGAGCATTCGGTATTTAGCCGTCGATTTAGGCCCGAAGAACATTCGCGTGAATGCAATCTCTGCCGGTCCGATGAGGACCCTGGCCGCCAGGGGTTTAAAAAATTTCTCGGATATGTACGAGGGCATGAAAGAAAAGGCACCTTTAAAGCGAAACATAACGACGAGTGAAGTAGGTGATACCGCCACTTTTTTATGCAGTGAATTAGCAAGCGGGATTACCGGAGAAATCCTTCACGTTGACGCGGGATACCATGCCGTTGGTGTGTAATTTGAAATAATGGGACACATTTGTCGGCAATGTCATTGAAATAAGGTACAAAATATGGGGTGCATCATCCACGATGATGCGTATTAAAGCAGTAACACGGTTACTGCACTCCCACACAAAACTATACGCAAACAGAAATGGTCACTATCCATATTTTGTCTGGCGTGCAGTCTACGCCATAACGTTTTGTATAATCCGGTAATACTTTAGTGAGGTCATCAAAGGCAGGTCTTATCTTCTCTTTCCAACTATTATTTTTATCAATAACAAGTAATTGATGGGTTTATGGATAATATCACTATCGTGATATTATCCATTTTAGCAACGAATACAAGACATTACGTATGTCAGAACTGTGCTTTATAAATTCAAGAGTAGTATGTCAAGTATGTTACTTGATGGAATTCTTTGAGTATCCTAATAAGGTTCGTTATTATTTCTACCGATGGTTCAGGTTGCAGCCAGAAAGAAGTGTCGGGTTGGCAAGTCTGAACCAGTGGTAGAAACAACCAGTTTATTGGAAAATTAAATTTTTGGAGTTCCTCTGGCAGCATGCCAAACTCTTGCAATCTCGATTATTTTATTTTCTTCTTTGACTCTATAAATTACTCTATAAGAGTGGAATATAAATTCGCGCAGTTTGCCATCACGGAATTCAGGAACGGTTCTCCCTCCCTTTTGGAATCGTGACGCTCTTTCAGCATAATCTATAATCTTTAGTCCAAATTTCTCAGCTATTTCAGGATCATCTTCTGCAATAAACGAGACAATCTCTCTAAGGTCTAATCGTGCCGTTTGAGACCAGACTATTTTGAAATCCATTCTTTTAGTTCTCTCTTGATATCTTCATGTTCGATATAGCGACCTTCATCAAGCTCCATCAACCCTTTACGCACACCGGCAATAAAATCAATTCTCTCTTTGATATCTTCCCATGTTACGTCATTAGGAAGTGCCTTAATTGATTCAATAGCAATTTCTTTTATCTTCATACTTCCTCCTTATTTTCCAGCTTTTCGCTTAATCTATTTCTATGTTTTTTTGTAAGACGGCAGGAACCAGACATCATGTATATCAGAATTACACTTTATAAATACAAGAACAGTATGTCAAGTATGTTACTTGAGGAACTTTCTTGAGTATCTTAATAAGGTTATAATAATAGGACGCAGATTTTCGCAGATACACACAGATAAGAGACTTCTTCCTAACGCTGGTTCAGGCTTGCAGTATGGGCCTGAACTTTTAATTTGCATTTACAACCATCGTCAACATAATAAGTTATGCTGATAGAGAAACTACATCTTTATTAGGATGTGCTAATTTTGTGCTAGAGTTATGATAGCTTTTTTCCAGTAACCCAATAGCCTTTGTAAGATGTGCAGGAGTTATATGAGCATAACGCATTGTCATTTTGGTGTCTTTATGTCCCATTAACTCTGCAAGCGTGTATATATCAACCCCAGCCTGCCTGTTCCATGACGCAAAACAGTGTCTCAAATCATGAAACCTGAAATCCTCTATCCCGGCGCATTCTAAGCTCTTTTTAAATAGCCTGTACACTTTTTTTGGATTATACGGCTTGCCCTCTTCATTTCGAAATACATATAGGCTATTGGTTTTGTCATTGCTCATGAGACCCGCCAATACTTCATAAGCAGGGCCGGCAATCGGAATTCTCAATTTTTCACCGTTCTTTATTTCCGCTCCATCCACAGTGATTTCCTTTTTTATAAGGTCTACTTGCATCTTCCGTAACATGACGACATTTTCACGTCTAAGACCAGTCCATGCAGCCACAATGACAATATCTTTCAACCATAAATCACAGAACTCTAAAAGCCGGTAAAACTCTTTAAAGGATAAATGCCTTGTTCTCTTATTATCAGCATTAGGTTCCACCTCTATAAGAGGTATCTCTTTTATCCACATCCAACGTTTTTTGGCAAGATTAAACATCCTTCTCAACATCGACAGTTGTTTATTGATAGTCGTTGATGTCACCCCTTGCTCTTTTCTCATCTGCTTAAAATCATCGATCAATGCAGGGGTAATATTACTCAATCTGTATTTACCAAAGAAATCTCTCAGTTGGTTCAAATAGCATCTGTTTTTCTGATAACTCTTGAGCTCTCTGAAAACCTGCGTTTCATATTTTTCCGCAAGTTCTCCAAAGTCTCTTTGATCTGCCTCATCAACATCAAACCATTTCCCTTCGGCTATCTGGCTTACTACCTTACAGTATATCTTTTCTGCCAGCTTCCTATTTATTGTCTCTGTCGATTTCCTTGCCTGTTGACCCTTGTAAGTAAATCGCATCCACCAGACCGAACCTCTTCTATAAAGTCCCATTTATACAACCTCCTTTCCGAGACCTTGACTCGGGCCTGGCTTCCCGTTGGGTGAATTATATACATCCTCCACAACGGTATCAACACCATTTTCAGCATTCAGCAATTCAATGTATTCCATTTGTGTCTCTTGCCATTCTATTACCGCTTCACTAAAGGCTTTAATGTCTTGCCCTTCATCCCATAGACTGTTAATCTTGTTTTCAGCAGTAATGACTTTTTCATACATTTCTGGCAACATCTTTTGTGTGTAATTAATAGCACACACGGTAGAAACCTTTGTAATTTCATTTACTGCATCCATAAAGATATTCTCCATCCTGGAAATATTATTCAGATACTCTATGACAATGGCCTTATTTTCTTTTATCTCCTTGATTATTATTGAGGCTTCTTTCGGTGGATCGTCTTTGTCTATAAACTTTAGTTTAATCTTTTCACCTTCAAGGGAGACTTTGTATCCCAGGGTTTGAATGGTGTTGATAAGTTTTGAAATATTGCTCAAATCTCTATTTCCTTTTCTGGAGTATGGGTATCACCTACCATTTCCTCAATTCCAGTCTCCAAGTCTCCCTGAATGTTATCAGACAAAGGCTTATGACTTAACCCATAGGTCTCCCCGTAGTCTCCTGAGGTCGTATCGGGTTGATATCTTCTGTATACGTTTTCAATATGTCCGGAACTAAATTCATATGCCTTTCTCCCGTCTTTCTTGCCAGCATGTCTATTGTAAAGACTCAACTGGTTTAACGTCCGACCTATCCACGTCTGAATGCCTCTTTTTTCCTTATCATTCATTGTTGCATATTCCGGTTTAAGTTTTTCCGCTATATCAGTTGAAGTCAATATCTCCTTCTCTTTTCCCTTGAGGATTTCTTTCAACGTTTCGAAGAGTTTGATTTCATATTCGGTAAGTTCATTTTGCGTTTCCTGCATACTTTCAAGGAAAAAACCTTTGATCTCTTTCATTTCTTCAACGGGAACCGCCTCAAGTCTTAATATAGTCTCAATAGGTCTCCAGAGTTCCTTTATCCTGTGGGATACGTCTTTTCCTGTGTCTTGATATATGTTTCTTGCCTCACTCCACCTTGTTAACAGGAGTTTGTATAACTTATCTCTTAAATCGTCCCAGATTGTCAGGTATGCGTCAGGGTAGGGGAATTCCTTGATAGCCCTTAGCATGGTAATTTCAATACACCTATCCTTTAAATCGCTGTCTATTTCTTTTATGCTTGCAAATGCCTTTGGCCCATAGGTCTCAAATTCCAAAATCCCACGGCCATTATTTGTAATATTTACCACTCTTCTTTTACCGCCACCGATTGTATAGCTATCCGAAAGGATACCCAATATCTCTGTATTCTTTCTTTTGCTGAGTTCTTCGGCCTGATCATTGAGAAACGTCCCTCGTACCCCATCAATGCTATCTGCAAGGGATGGAACGGAAACCCCTTTAACCTTCATAGCGTTAAATGACAGCCGTTCCAGTAAGTCCAGAGACCTACTCTTTCCGCTCTGTTTCTTTCCGTATATGAATAGGAAGGGGTAGGCGTGAAAACATCGGTGAAAGTATGTAGCTATAATCCACGCCGTTACAAGGCCGTAAACGGCTTCTGTCTGAAATTCAATATATTGCTTAAGCGTATTCTTAATTTCCTGATAGAGTCCTTTTGGTGGTTCTGGATTTTTAGTAAAGCTCAATATCTTGTTTTTGTCCCATCGGTCTTTAACCCTTAAAAGCACCCTATTTTGTGCATCGAATATAATTTTTTCATCTTCGTGTTCAAAACAATTGTCTGTGTGTATTGATATATCTTTTCCTGATAGGATATAAAAGTTTTTGTCTTCTTTTGATTGTTAGATACTACCGTTTCACGGAAGCCTAATGACATAAATGTCTGACTTACTTCATAAGAAGGATGAGCAATAGTAATCTCTTGTTCGCTCTCTGTATTATCCTGGTTATTCGTTTCCATTAACGTCCTCAATTGCGTGTTTAATGATTCTGTCTATATCCTGATTCCTTGTTGTCTTTTTTGTGACCCTTTTTGTTACGACTTTTGTATTTGCTGACTCTGTCACCCAATCCTCTATTTTTTCCATATCAAAACGCCAGAGGCCATTTAATTTGAATGAGGGTATCAATTTCTGATTCACCCATGAATAGAGAGTTAATTTTTTGACTTTCAGAAATTCTGATACTTCTTGTATGGTTACTATCTTCATTTTTCTCTACCTTACGCCTTGTTATATCTCTTCTTTTTATTACTTATCTTTGCTTTTAAATAATCTTCATCTCTCCCTCTGGTTTGTTTTCTGAGATAGTTTTTAACTTTATATAAGTATTCACTAAGCGTGTCCTTATCAATGTTCTCAAATCCTTCACGTGCTGCAAAGGCCGTGATATAGCCAATGCCATTTTGGAATAATGTCTGATCGCTGGGTATCCTTGATTTATCTACCTCTCTTAATATACCGGTGAGTTTGCCATCATTAATTCTTACACCTTGAATCTTTCCCCATAGTGGATTTGTCATCCATCGTGTTCTATTTACGGTATTGTCCTTTACCGCAAGCCGTAACCAATCACTTGAACAATAATCCCAAAGAGCATTTACTTTTTCCGTAAGACTTGAAAATGTATTTATGGACATCTGCCCCAAAGACTCTCTTCTTAATTGAAATTCGAGTCTCCATACACTTTGAGAGGTGTCCCAGCCATGCATTTCCCATATCTCTTTGAGATAATCCTTACGACTCTTTTCAATCTCAACAGTTTTGTCATAGATTCTTGCTAAAAGACTTCCACCCTCTCCTATTGTCCAACCGGTGAATATATTGCCATCCCAATATTTATGAATCTTTCGTGCCCTGGTAACCCAGGATACCTTTTCGATGAACTCTAATTCACTGTTGGTAACAAAATCAGTGAAAATATCTGTCCTGCTGATGGTTTCCTCTTCTGTCTTTTCCAGGAGCATGTTTACTGTCTTTCTTAATTCGTTAATTGAGCCATCAAGACCATAACAGGTAAGGAGCTGGCTTGATACTTGAGCATATATTTGTGGTAGTTTTTGTCTCTTACTTCCCGACACTTGTAAACGATACCAATTATCAACCAAAACAAATGGATAATATCTAGCGCCTTTGTCCTTTACTTCAAAGAAGTGGTTACCGATGGTAATTCTTGCCAAAGCTTGTTCCTTTTCATTCTCTGATTGGGCTTGTTTCTTTTTTTCTTCCAGTTGTTCTTTTATTCCTTCTTTGAGCGTACCCTTATAAGATACATATAAACTGTCAATTCCCTTAAATACTTCTTTAAATACCATCTTTACCTCTTTCTAAATAAGTTATGTAATTAGGGGGTGCTGTGTTACTAGGCTTCGCACCCAATTATGTGTTAATGTATGCTAAATTGTATGCAATCGTTTTTACAATTGTGAGAACTTACAGTTTCATCATCTAGCATTCTGTGTGGTGCGTGCGTGTGCGCTTCGTTGCACTCACGCGGTGTGCTCCGTTCACTACGCACACACGCACCACAGTATTAGTCATAAGTATTCCTTGTAATCATTAAACTCTTAAAACTCTCTAATCCTTTACATTACTAGCTATCTCAAATTAATTTTAATATCGTTGACTATCCAACATATTCAATCTGTACCAATTTCTTTATTTGATGTGATAAAGACTTTCAAAAATAATTATGTCCGCCTGTTCAGCTTATATACCTTCACTCTTTGCTTCATACAAAACACTTCGCAAAGAGAAAAGGAGTAACATTTATTGCTCCAGCCATGCTTTTACTTACTCCCAAAACACAAACTTCTTTAAATTTCTACAAAACAGAAAATAAAAGAAGTTTGTGTTAGTTTTGCCTGAATCAATTTTGACAAATTACCGTTCTCCCTTTTTCACAAATTAACCCTTAAAATAAAAAAGGCCACAGTTTATTCAACTGTGGCCTTAACTTACTCAAAATTATTTTTATTACCAGGACACTAAATGGGGTGTTTTTTGTCCAGTCCTAAGTATTGTAATTGTGGCATGATAAGAAAATATCTTTTAAAATTATTTTATTTAATATGTCTCTGCATGAACTTATCAAAAGCATCTGGATAGGCAGGAGGGGTTAAACCGCATGATACTAAGAAGTCGTACAACTCATGATTGTTTAGTTTATAAAGTACTTTATTCCAGAATAAATTCAAAACCGCATACGTCTTGCCATGTTCCCCAACACTTTCAAACGGACTTTTTGCTGTTGCTTTACCCAGCTTATTCAGAAATGATTTGTCACCGGAAGCCTGGGCTTGAATAATCCTGTTTTTTATTGGTTCGTAACTTGTCAAAGTTTTATCAATAGTAATTGCCTTAAATAACGATTTATCATCACCCTTCTCTACATTATCCAGGAGTTCACGCATGTCTTTCTGGTGGGAGATTTGAGAAATGGTCGAATAAAGAAAACCTATCACCGTGCTAATCACAATGGGATTTTTCAAGTGTTCAATGTCTTCTTTTACAGCATCTTTTTCTTTGCTTTTATCAAGTTTATTGAAAAGAAATCGTATTAAAAGGGAAAGTAATATTAACTCAAAGTCTTTTGGAAACTGAATGAAATGTTTTGTACGAATATCTTCAATAAATACATTAATTTTATTAGCATAGTACTGTTTGCTTTCTTCTTCTGGTAGTTTTCCTGCTAGTTTTATTAAGGAATGCATCAGCGAGGTGATTTTGGATAGTATAAAAGATTGAGAGCTAGTTATTCTTGAGCCATCTTTTTGTAATCCCTTCAATAATTTATTGTATTCATCTATGGTATTAATTGTGTTAAAAAAAAAATTCACTTTGATGTTCAGTTACTAATCCGACATTTTTGTTAAACTGAAGCATCACACTTTTAAATTCATTTTTATAATCTGCCGACAAATTGTGATTTTTACTTATTAATTCAATGAATTCGTCCTGAAATGTTACTTGTCCGTCATCTGGAAGATCTTCAATTTCATGTAGATATTCCAAATACGTCTTAATAGGCTTATCAAAAGCCGGGTCTATCTTCTCTTTCCAACTATTGTTTTTACCAGCTTTCATGCGTAAAAGTGATTAAGTTCACCTACAGGTTATCCAATTTTTATTATCTTTTTGAAAGGTGTAAATAATATATAAACACTCTTTGCTTTGAATTTAAATTTTTGCTTTATTTCTTCTGTTATTTCCTCCAAGATATTTATATATAATTTCTTGTGCTGGTTATATGGGCGAATAAATAAACCAAGAATAATGACTAAAGAGCAATCACTGTAATCTTTCTCTAATTTTTTTCTGCATGTATCCATAATAAAAGGCCTTAGATTATTAAGGTCTTCTCCAGGTTCATAAATACGAAAATTTCCAATCCCTTTATTAATAGTTTCTCTTGAATCATCAGCTTCAAACTTCCCGTCATGAGGGAATGTTAATTCTATATTCTCATAAAGATCCCCATTTTCATCTTTTACTATTGCATCATATCCCTCTTCGCCGAGATCAGGAATTATTTTAAAATTCTTTTGGTAATTTTTAAGGCAAAACAAACTCAATGGAATTATTTCATCTGAAAACTGTTTATATAAGCCATTTTTCAACATGGCTTTATGTCGTTCATCTGTTATTTTAGAAATTTTATTTTTTCTTCTCAAGACAAACTGTCTTAGGCCTAATGGTGAACGTTCTTTTTGTATCTCTTTTTTTGTAATCATTTTCTTTGGATAACAAAAGCTGAGCTACCCACAAGGTTCTCAGTGGTTGACTACCGAAGCATGCCGACCATGTCCTATGGATTAGCTCCGGCGGTAGATTAAGCTTGAATATCAGACCAGTGTAACCGAACCCAAGCCACTACTATAATACTCAGCTTTGACATTACTGGCGCAGGAAAATGTTTTAACACTTCGCCATACCGAATTTCATTTGGAAATTTAGAAGCGCCATTTTCTTCCGCTTCTAGTAATTGACCAACCGTAGCATTTGCAAAATTACTATCAACCACAACTCCTCGAATATCCGTTGCCCTTACCCTGTTAAGTTTATTTTTGGTTACTTCACATAGAACAGTACATGAGCACACTTCTTTTAATAAAGAAGACAGATTATGACTTTTCCTTCGTATATCCGGAACTGTCTTTCCCGCTTTTTCCAAAGCGGCCTTCAATGCTATTTCACAAGAAACACAAGAAATATACAGAACGGCTCTCTGAGCATCTTCAGAATTTAACCCCTCTTCTATCATGCTTTCGCTAGTTTCTGACAATTTTTGAGCAAACCCGATTCTATATTCAGACATACTATTCCTAAATTTAATAACTAATACAAGACATTATTTATATAAGAATTGTACTTTATAAATACAGGAGTGGTATGGCAAGTATGTTACTTGAGATTGATACTTTAGAAAATTCTTGAGTATACTAAAAAAGTTAATTATTATTTGTGCTAGAATCAACCAAAATAGATAGAATTAATTGAACCTATTAGAGCAGATACAATACTCACAATCCCTTAATATTCAAAAAATAACGGGGAACCAGTCCAATATCAAGGACTTATGATTTTAGTTTATTTCACACTTATTGCCTGAACCAAAACGTTGGGGGAAAAAGGAAATAAAGCTATCTATGAATCAATATTAGTAACCACCAAGGTCAATGCTTGAACCTAAGTTACCACCAATATTATGAAAAGTTGTACCGCCAATCCTTGTGCTAGAACCTAAATTACCACCAATATTATGAAAGGTGGTACCGCCAATGCTTGTGCTTGAACCTAAGGTGCCACCAATATTATGAAAGGTAGTACCGCCAATGTTTGTGCTTGAACCTAAGGAGCCACCAATATTATGAAAGGTAGTATTGCCAATGCTTGTGCTTGTACCTAAGGCTCCATTAAGATTATGAAATGTAGTATTGCCAATATTTGTGCTTGTACCTGAGACTCCATAACTATAATTATGAGAGGGAATACCACCAAGGCCTGCCCTTGCCCTTTTTTGAGCAAAAACACCAGGCTTGTTATCCTTGAACATTCCAACATACTTAGTCCCATCAGACAATGTCTGCGTTCCTTCTCCATGAATCTTGCCATCCTTCCATGACCCAGCATACTTACGCCCATCAGACCATGTAAATGTTCCTTGGCCATGCATCTCGCCATCCTTGAACATTCCAACATACTTACGCCCATCAGGCTCTATAAATGTTCCTTGTCCATGCATCTTGCCATCCTTCCATGACCCAACATACTTATTCCCATCAGAAAATGTAAATGTTCCTTGGCCATGCGGATTACCATCCTTCCATGACCCAGCATACTTAGTCCCAACAGGCAATGTATGCGTTCCTTCTCCATGCCTCTTGCCATACTTGAACATTCCAACATACTTGCTACCATTAGCCCATGTAAGTGTTCCTTCTCCATGCTTCTTGCCATTCTTGAACATTCCAACATACTTGTTGCCAGCAGGCAATATAGGTTTTACCTCGTCAAGCTTGCCATCCTTCCATGACCCAACATACTTACCAACCTTCCATTTGCCCTCATATTTATCTCCGTTTGGCCAAGTGTGGGTTCCCTGACCATGTTTCTTGTTATCCTTCCACTCACCCACATATTTATGACCATTAGCCCATGTATATGTTCCCTGACCATCAAACTTGCTATCCTTCCATGACCCAACATACTTACTACCATTAGCCCATGTATATGTTCCTTGGCCATAAAACTTGCCATCCTTACACTCACCAACATACTTGCCGCCATTAGGCAATGTAAGTTTTACCTTGTCAAGCTTGACATCCTTATCTCTGTCTGGCCAAGTGTAAGTTCCCTGACCATCAAACTTGCTATCCTTCCATGATCCAACATACTTACGCCCATCAGACCATGTAAATGTTCCTTGGCCATCAAGCTTGTCATCCTTAAACTCACCAACATACTTGCTCCCACTAGACAATGTACATGTTCCTTCTCCATGCTTCTTGCCATCCTTGAACATTCCAACATACTTACGCCCATCAGGCTCTATAAGCGTTCCTTGTCCATTTAAACAATCACCTTCTATACACTTTTCCCCATCCTCTCCGAAGGTATTCATAGTAGAAAAGAGTGTTCCAAGCAAAAAAGTCACAAGTGTAATAAAGAAAAGTTTCCTGTTTGCATTACATGCTGATCTTATTCTCATAATGTTCCTCCTTTGGATATTGTACTTTTAGAATTAAAAACTTATCAGATAATCAGGCATGGAAATTCTGGATCAGATTTGCCACCCAAATATGCTTGGTGTTTTAGACGAATGACAACAATTATACTTTTGTCAATATTTAATCATTAGGATGTGACCCTTGACCGTCCCTCAATTACCTATCTCCAGAGTACCTGCCATCAGTATTATTCAATAATGGCCTTGAGTTGCCACTTAACTGCCACTTTTTGATCTTTCTCTACACCTAGACCCTGTGAGTACCTTGCACTAAGATTTTTCTGTGCTTGTGTGTATCTCTGCTCGGTAGCTATTCGATACCGCTTAACGGCTGCTTCATAATCCTGTTTTTACCCCTTGTCCTCTGTAATACATTAAACCTAGAATGGTTTGTTCCCGTTTAAGAGATACCAGGGCATTTTCAATATAATTCAGATAGTAGATAGATTATGTATATCTGAGTTTAAACTGTTATGATTTTTTCTCATCGTTGTTTACCTACTTATTTTAGTAAAAGAGAATCTTTACCATAAGCCCTATATAAATAATCGGTTAATGTCTATAAAACTTTAGTCAGTATTTCTTTACTAATAGCACTATAAGCGTTTGGTCGTGAGAAACGAGGTAATGAGGAAGTGTGGTTGAAATATAACGAAGTACTCACCCGCTGACGCAGGAGGTTGGCTGTAGTTTTTTGTTATGATTTTTTATTTGTTGTTTTTGACCATAGATCTTTGATGAATTTTCTTAAAATATCTATACACTCAAAAGCTTCTTTTATGTTTAACTCGACTTTTTCACAGAGTGTTTTGCAGTTGTCTTTAATTGGATGCTTGTATCCCTTCCGATGTTTAAAAGAATTAACTTTTTTTCTGAATTCCATTACACCTTCAAATGAATCAATTTCATTGATCTTTAGTTCATAATATTTTTCAATTAATTTAAAAACATCCTTCACTGATAAATCAGAAACCAATTTTGATTTACCTTTATTGGTACGTGCTTTTACTTCGAAATGTGGAATAGTTGCTATGTGATGCAATTCCCACTCTAGAAGTGCATTCAACTCCCCTAATGTTGCTTTACAAGCTATTTCCTGCCACATCATTGGGATGAAGAAAGCATTTGCTTCATCATCATAATGATCAAATTCACCAGCATTCGATTTGCACTGAGGAATTAAGCAAAAATAAAATCCCTAATTCTTGTGATTGTCGAGAGGAGAAATTTTATAATTCCATTCTCCATGAAACTTCGCCTTTCGTATATTTAATCTAGCCATTTCTTCATCACTAATTTTAATGCCCGTTTCATATTGATTTTGATCAAGCATTGATTTAATCTCTAATCCTTTTTGTGTTCTTGTA
>SMSL01000013.1 GCA_007859995.1 Candidatus Brocadiaceae bacterium S225 | reverse complement strand
CTTGCTGAAGGATATCACTTCACGAGGGACAATTTTACAGTACTGCCTAATGCAAGGTATATGGCGGCAATCGGGAAGATAGGTAATAGGGATGCCTTTTATATAGGCAGCGGGAGAGAGTTTGTATCATATGTGGATGGGCCACTTCATCTGGGCGTTAATGATCTTAGTAGAAGTGCATATACCGGAGAGCCTGTTAACAAAAGAAGTATTTATTGGAAAGATAATACCGGTTACTTTGATGCGGATGTCTATATATACAGGAAATAAAACTGGAATCCTTGCGAAAGCAAGGGTAACTCCTCCCTTTAAGGAGGAGTTTAGTCAAAGAACTGCTAACACACCAAGGAGAACGAGAACGCTTCCATAAAGAGAGTCATCTCTGTGCCTTGCTATCATCTATCTGAGCTACCTGTCAGGCAGGCAAGGAGTCCATTCTGTTTTAATTTTAAAAAAAGGAGGCGAGGAGATAATGAATTTTGATACTCAGTTATTAATGAAAGGTACTCTTGGCTTTTTTATGGGTATCTCTGCCGGGCTGCTTTTGCGATACTTTTTGTTCAGAATTTTGCTGTATGCTGCTATTCCCATAGTAGCCGCGCTTGTTTTAGACTACACAAATACGTTTTCTATTGATTGGCTGTTCTTAAAAGCAAAATGGGATAATCTCTTTATCTTTCTTACACCAACTGCAATAAATATTTATGGTTATCTCAGCAACCACATCCTGATAGGATTGATTCCCGGTGTGTTAATAGGTTTAACATCCGGCTTTTTCTTCATGCGAAGATGATTACAAATATTCATTTCAGAATATCATTTCAAATCGTATACCGTAATAGAAAATACTGGGAAATGAATGAACAACCCAGGCATTTTCTCTTGACATAAATCGCCAAATGCGCAAACATATGAATTATTGATATATCTTTACTCAAGTATTAACTTATTATTAAATTCGGTATGGGTGTTTTAAGAAGACAACACGATTTCAGAATATATTAAGAAAGCAACGGAAGAAGCAATTTATAAATGAATAAAAACAAACCATTTCCTAACAGTAAAACGGAATATATGGAACTTGGAAATTTTGAAGAGCAAAGAGTGCTGTTGCTTCCGACTGAGGGAAATAACCCATAATACAGCCTTTGCCATAACAAATATTTGGCCACAGACATCCACTGGCTTTATAATGACGCAGTGAATATCTAATGGATTTTAAAATCATAGGGAAGATCGGAGACATTGAATCCATTGCGGCTGGCCGTGGAATTCGTGATTTGACTCGTTTACGAAAGAAATATGGTAAAGGAAGATGGCGGAAGTTAAAAGGGGTTGATACGGTGCGCCTCAGAGATAATTCCATTCATACTGCTGAAATTCATTGGTATGAAGCACACATGGTATCGGCAAGAAAGAATTTAAACTTAAATTTCCATTGATAGACTAATATGAAAAGAAAAACAATTGTAAAGTTTGCTATTTGCATTAATAACGAGGGTTACCATGCATCTCTTGAGATTGGAAAGCTGTATAGAATATTGCCTGATGATGAAGCCGCTTCACACGGTTATATCCGTATTATTGACGAAAGCGGCGAAGATTACGGCTATGCATCTGACAGGTTTTACCCTATAGAAGTGCCGAAAGCATTGAAAAAAGCCTTATCAATCGCCATGTAAAAGCGCAAAACTTATCTTTTGAGATGGAAAAGGGGACAGATTTATTTACCGCACCTTGTCCTTTAATATATAAAAATGAATGCATAAACGCCTAACGTTTAGCAACGATTTACTGGAAGTTTTTTCCAATACAGTGATCACATCTGTTCTTCTTCTAGAAAATATTAAATTTTTGTCTCTACGATATGTACGAATGATCTATTAAATTTTCCCTACATCATGAGTATCTCACGTCCTTTTTTACCTTAGGCCAGTTAATTTCTTCCGGTATATCGAAAAGCCATTCATAGAATTTGTAATTTAAATTAATTAATTTGTTGTAATGCTATATGTTATAGCGGCTTAGCTGATACGCATTATATGGGCAGGTATATTGAATTTGTGGTACCAGTTTTGCGTTTTATAAGTCAGTAACCTAACAGCTGTGGTGTAGAGAAATTGCTATTCTCCATACAGAGAGGCTGGTTATTAACTTATTTAGATAAACGATTATGGACATTAGAAATACTAACAACTCACAGATTATAACAGAATCATTTATTAAAGGGATGGCGAAGAAGAATAATCCTACCCTCCTGGCACTAAATAACAAATCCGCGAAATTACCATTCGGGAGAGTTCTTAATAACGAATTAGGAGGGGCAAACAGTCCTCATACTCTAAGACGTCCCGCGAAACACTTTATGCCTTTAAATAATTCTAGAATAAATAGATATCCTGAAACATTATTTAAGAGTAGAGATGTAAATAAACCATCAAAATCTTCTATAATTGAACAATATAAGACTTACAAAGAGGATCAGTTAATGTCCAACCCGGGTGGTGACAATTTCTTTCTAAGCAAGACTGGTGAAGTAATTGATAACAATTATGATCATTCCAGAATTACAAAGAGGGTGGGCAAGGATTTGTCAGATGCTGGTAATAATCTTTTAAATGCAGTTAAGGATCTAGGCATTGGCGCAAAGATTAAGTATGTTGATAAACACGGGAATATACAAGATGGTAGAAAAGTTGGGCTTGCAGGAACAGTTGTAAACTTCTTTAAAGATGTGGCAAGCGGTTTGTCTTTTGGGCTCTATAGTCCGGAAGGGGAGGTAAGACCTCAAGGTGGGGCAGGTAGAGTTAAGCACCTGTTTAAGAAAATTTTTAAGGATGCTTTGGTTGGGGATATTGTAAAGGGCGTTCCAAAAAGTGTGATACATATTGGTGAAGATATTATGTTTGCAGGCTTAAATGCAGTTGAGGCGGTGCCGGATGCGACAATAGGAAACTTTAAAGCCGGCAGGAAGGTTACAACTGCTGTTTTTGATAATACACAAGTAATTTTGGATTTTGTTACTGATGTTATTCCTGGTGGTGATGCGTCTATAAGGACACGTTCGTTTGAATTGGCAAAGGGTCTTAAGGGGTTGCCAATTATAAATAATCTAACAACACCTGAAGGAAATCAAGACGAGAAGGAGTGGCGGTATGTCAGGAATACAAGTTTTAGAAAGGTTATTGAAACAATACCGTCTCTAATGCCTTTTAGAATATAAAAGACATTAGAAAATCATAACTGCCATAAGGTTTTAGTTTATCTGACGGGTGATCTTTTTCTTGTCTTTGTCCACTTGGCAACTTTACTTGTTAACGTTTTTTCTTGAAATGGTTTGATAATATAGTCTTCGGCTCCGGCACCGATCGCCCTCATCACATCTCTTTTCGTATTTCTTCCCGTACAGACAATGATGGGGATATTTAATCTCATTTTCTTCTTTATCTCATGACATAGTGTGAACCCACACATACCCGGTAAATTAACGTCTAACAGTATTGTATCAATTCGCTTGACATTGCTCCCAGCCTTACCAATTTTACGTAGTATACTTAAGGCCTCTATACCATTTCCAACATCAATTATGTTGTAATCATCATGGAGGATTTCTGTGATGATCTGTGTCGTGTCATAATCATCTTCAACTAAAAAAACATATGGTAAGTGGTTTTCACGCAGGCTTTGTATTTTTACATTCAGGAATGCATTTGTTGCTTTAAGTTGTGAAACTTCATTCCTTAAAACATTTATCAAGGCTTTGTCTTTATCACTGCCGGAATCAATGATATTCGCATTGGCTTCTTTAACGATTTCAATTTCGCCAGTGTATTGATTATAGCCTTCCATCAGTCTTTTAAGAAATAGAGTATGTTTTCAGGGATTTTGTTTAATGGAACGATTCTGTCTGCAGCACCCAATTTAATGGCTTCTTTTGGCATACCAAACACAACACAACTATCTTCGTCCTGCGCAATAGTTTTTGCTCCTGATTCTTTCATGTTTAATAGTCCTGCTGCACCATCAGATCCCATTCCGGTCATAATGACACCAATTGCATTAGGCCCTACATATTTCGAGGCGGAATCAAACAAAACATCTACTGCGGGTCTTTGATGGTGTATAGGTGCATCCTGGTTTGTTTCAATACGATACATCGCTCCGTTTTTTCTTATGCTCATATGATAATTTCCAGGCGCTATTATTGCATGACCCGGTATAAGGCTGTCACCGTTTTTGCCCTCCTTTACCGTGATTGAGCACAGCGAATCCAATCTTTTTGCGAATGTCTTTGTAAACATCTCAGGCATGTGTTGCACAATAGCTATAGCAGGAGAATCAGGAGGCATCTTAATCAATACCTCCTTCAGCGCTTCAGTGCCTCCGGTTGAAGCGCCAATGAATATGAGTTTATTGGAACCTTTGAACACAGTATAATTTTTTCCATTATCAGGTTGTATGGAGGAGTGTACCCGGGAGTGAATTGATTGTGAATGGTTATTATTACCATTGGCTCCTGCTGTATTTTTTTGCCTGAGTCTTACTTTTGATGCATATTTTATTTTGGTGTATAGCTCATCTATAACATTTTCAACATCACTGCCCAGACGGCTTGTTGGCTTTGCGATAAAGTCTACTGCACCAACTTCCAGGGCCTTTAATGTTGCATCACAGCCTTCCTGGGTAAGAGAGCTTACCATGATTGTGGGTATCGGGTAGTGCGTCATCAATTTGTTAAGAAATGTGATTCCATCCATTTTTGGCATTTCAACGTCAAGTGTGAGCACATCCGGTTTGAATTGAAGGATTTTGTTTCTGGCTATAAACGGGTCTGGCGCCGTGCCAACTATTTCGATATCCTGATACTTGCTTAAAGCACCGGATAATATTTTTCTGACAACAGCAGAATCGTCAACAATTAATACTTTTATTTTCTGATTCATTTTAATTCCTCCAGTGGATATTATTTCAGGTTGAAACAGTTTCCAGTTCAGTTTCAGATAGATCAACTTCGGATTTGATTGTGTTTCTACCGCTTTCTTTTGCAAGATACAGGGCCTTGTCTGCCCTGTCGATTAGCATTTTTGGTGTATCTGATTGTTTACTGAATGCTATTCCAATACTTGCAGATGTTGGTATCGTATCAGAGTCAACCGTAAAGTTTATTGCTTCAATTGCCATGCGTAACCTTTCGCATACATCCATAATGTAATGGCTATCAATCCTGTCAATCATTACAGAGAATTCTTCTCCTCCATATCTTGCGACAAAATCATTTAATCTGAAAGTTTCTTTGATTGTACTTGCAACCTTCTTTAATATTTCATCACCTACTGTGTGTCCGTATTCATCATTCACTTTCTTGAAATAATCTATATCAACCATTACAAGTGTAAATGGGAGGTTCTTTTTTGATCTCTGCTTAAAGAAATCACTTATCTTCTTATCAAATGCCTTTCTATTGTAAATTTGAGTTAAACCATCTATCAGTACTTCCTCCTTTGCTGAGGCAAGCTCCGCTTTCATTGATTTTACTTTATATGTTAATGAGTCAATAATTATGGCGTCTTTTTCCTGTTTCTTCGCGATTACTTTCCGCATCGAAGACGTTTCCAGTGTAATCTTTTTTCTGATTTCTTTTATTTCGTTTAATTCAATAGCTTTTTCAATGTGTGACATACTGTCTTTAATTTGACCTGAAAAATTGGTGCTGTCCTCTGTTATCGATCCGAAGTCTTCAGCCAATTCATTTAACATCGTCCTTAATTCATTAAATTTTGTATTGACCAGGCTTTTTGTGTTTTCAAAGTGTTCAGGAATTATTTTATTAATATCCTCTTCTACTGTCAGTAAATCCTGTAGCGTTGAAGATGTCTTAATCTTAGATACCTGTTCATTTGCAAAATTATCAAGAGAGTCTTGCCTTGGAGAAATATTGTTATCTGAATGTTTATTAATTATTTGAAGGATTTCACAAATAATTTCTTTTGATTTGTTTAGAACCTGGTCGTTGTTTAACGATTTATTATACTGAGCGCTTTCTCCAGGTTGTACTTCAGGTACGTTTACTTTGGTTATACTACTAAAAGATGTTTCTGTTTGTTTTCGTTTAAGAGCGAGGTAACAAATAAAAGAAAATCCGGTAATGATAATCAGGCTATTAAAAATTAAGAAATAAGGTGAATAGCTTTTTGATGGTGATAGCATCTCCTGTACATCAGGCTCTAGCTGCCGGAGCAGAATTACCTGTTGATTTTCTGCTTCTAAACTATCGATTATACTGTCACTTCCGCTTATGTAGTGATTCCTCATTCTCTCCAGAGCCGTACGGTTTTTATTTATCCATATTTCATTATCAGGTGTTTTATAGGTGAATACCTTTTCTGATTTATCAGCCTGTTTTCCTGTAGCAGGGCCATAAAATATGTAAATGGCATTACTCAAAAGTGTAATTATGAATATTATACTTATTATTATATATTTCATTTTTTCAGCTATATAAACAGGGGAAATATTCAATTTCAGATTTATTTTCTTTTGCTCCGGAAACCGTAATCAGAAATTAAAAACTCATCATCTCTGATAAACAGCAGGTTGCACATATTTAAAATCGTTATGATTTTTAGATAGCGTCTCTGAATGTCCTATAAAAAGATAACCGTCTTTTGGCAGGCAATCATAGAATTTTGCAACAAGCCTGCGCTGAGTTTCAGGATCAAAATAGATCATAACATTCCTGCAAAAGATAAAGTCAAAGGGGTGTTTAAAGGGAAACTTTTCAGTCATAAGGTTGAATCTCCTGAACGTTATTATGCTTTTAAGGTGATCCTTCGCCTTGTAATAGTTCGTATTGTTAACAAGTACTTTGGAGAAATGTGCCGAAGTGATCCCGGATGGAACATCATTCAGTAGCGCCATCTTGTATGTGCCTTCAATAGCTTTTTGTAATATCCTTGTGGAGATATCTGTGGCAAGGATCTTTACATCCCATCCATTGTCAGGCCTTATATGGTTAAAAACGGTCATCGCCAGGGTATAAGGTTCTTCTCCTGATGACGATGCTGCACACCAGATACGAAGCTTCCTGTTTTTACTCTTTTCTTTGCTTGAAATCAGAGCTGGTAATAGAGTCGTATTTAAGAAATCAAAGTGTTTTTTCTCTCTAAAGAAATCTGTTTTATTTGTAGAGATATTGTCAATGAGATGGATTAGCTCTTTACCGGATTTGTCGACTTTAGTAACGTAATTGTAATAATCGTTAAATGAGTCTATTCCGGTATGGGTTAAACGCTTAGTTAACCGCGCTTTAACCAATTCCTTCTTAGACAAAGTCAGGTTTATTCCACATGTGCTATAGATCAAACCTCTAAACATCTCAAACTCTTTATTGGACAAAACGTACTGCATTATCTCTCCTGAAATATTTTCAGATTAAGGATTCTGATTGAGAAACAAGAAAAACTAATTCAAATTTATTCAATTCAATTAGGACCCTGAATTATTACGATATAATCACTTCATTCAACGTTGACAATATTCTGTCCTTTTCAAATGGCTTTACGATATAAGAAACAGCCCCAGCCTTGATTGCCTGCCACAACATCTCTTTCTGATCAATACCTGACAACATTACGATCTTTGCATTTGCATCAAATGCTATTATGTCCTTTGTTGCCTGAATACCGTCTACTTCCGGCATTGTTATGTCCATTGTGACTATATCAGGTTTAAGTTCTTTATACTTTTCTAGTGCGTCCATGCCGTTAACGGCCTCTCCTACAACGTTAAAATCACCCTGTTTTAAAACCTTTTTAATCAGTAATCTGACAACACTTGCATCATCTACAATTAATACTTTTTTCATGGTTTTCCCCTGTTACTAGTTCTACAATAACTTATTACATGGAAAATTTGATACTTATGGTTTAATTGGCTTTTACTGCTCCTGTTTTATCGCTACTAACTATTACAAGTATTTATATTAGTAACATTCTCGTATTTATCTAATGACTCTTCTAGTGTATTTAGGTCAGGGAGTAGGAAGAAGTAACAATCAATTTCAGTATTATTCAGCCTGAATTTGGTCTCAGTCAGCAGTATTTTGTCATTATCAACACACTCTTCAAAAATAAACTGTTCAAATATTGAACCAGCAAAATCACATAAAACCTGAGGTGGAGTTGGCAGAAGCATTGAACCCAGGCTAGTAGCAAATGAATTACCGATGGCGCTTGCAAGGATATTTCCAATCTCCTGCACGGTTCCCTCTGTAAGTTGATCAAACTCTTTTGCCGTACCCGGTTCTTCCTGTAAATAGAAATCCTGTAATATAAGTGCGCCATCCAGTGGGATCATAAACATTAATTTCCCGTTAAGAGAGCCTTCTAGTTGCAGTATTGATGCTACCATTTCACGAAAATCAGTATTCATCTCTTCAGTAATCACACTGATATCCATTAGTTCTGTTTTAACCAATTCTATCAATGCCGCGTGTTTAATAGTTTTGGAAAAAGATCGAGATGCATTGTCCATACTGATCTTTACAATAATATCTAATATTTTCAGGTGTTCTTTAGATATCTGCATATTCTATAATCCTTTCATCAGATTTGTGATCCTGGATTGTGAAGTTAAAGAGATGGCTCCACGGTCATAAATTGTAATTAGTATTTCTCCGTTTGCTCTCCAAAAATCCGGCTTTGAACAATACCTGTTTCAGTATCAAGTGTAATCTGATGTCCTTTTGTGCCCCCTAACCGGGACGATTTTATCTTTATACCAAGCTGTCCCAGGATTTTCTGAGTTTCTAAAATATTTGATTTTCCTATATCAAATATTTCACTATTAACACTGAACATCTTGGCGCCACCGAATATCCTGGCCGTAAGTACATTTTTCTTTGAATTAGCCTTGTTTATCATTAAGTCTAATAATAAAGGGATCCCGGTATCAGCATATTTACCCGGTTTGCCTTCCCTGTCATTACAGTTAGGCAGCATTAAGTGCAGCATCCCCCCAACCTTCTGTATGCTGTCATATAAAACTACACCAACACAAGATCCAAGACTGGTTTTTATTATCTTAGGTGACTGTGCTATCTTCAAGTCTCCGACACCTACGGTAACAATATTCCCGTTGTTATTTAATATCATAGCTTATCTTTAAATACCGGATTAGGTGTGGCTAATCTGATAAAAACACATTCAACATTAACTTGCATTCTTCCTTCTGCATCTCCGTGTTAAGAAAGAATGTACAATCAAATAACTTGTCTAACAGACTTCAGTTCTAATTCCAAATCCGGAAATCTAAAATATATCTAGTTGTGTCCCACAAATGCTTCTCTTACACCGGTGACATCCAGGATCAAACCGACTTTCCCGTCACCAAGTATAGCGCCGCCTGAAATGCCTTTTACATTCTTGAACCTGTCTCCCAGACTCTTGATTACGACCTGTTGCTGTCCAAGGAGTTCGTCAACCAAAACTCCATATTTTCCTTCAGCGCCCTCTACAACGACAACAATTGATTCCCATGGAATGGTCTTTGTTGTTTTAATATTGTAAAGTTTATGCAGGCGTACCAGTGATAACAGGTTTCCTCTGATGTTAATTACTTCACCCTGGTTTTTAACGGTACTGATCTCTTCTTGCTTCGGCTGTAGTGATTCTTCTATAGAAACTGTTGGTATAATGTATTTAGTACCACCCACGTTAACGACAATGCCGTCTATTATTGCTAGTGTCAGTGGCAGTCTGATAGTAAATGTTGACCCTACTCCTTCCTGTGACGTTACATCAACTTTTCCACGAAGTTTCTCTATATTTTTTTTCACTACATCCATTCCTACGCCACGACCTGAAATATTAGTCACCTTGTCTGCGGTTGACAACCCGGGTGCAAAAATTAAATTGTATATCTGATTATCAGTCATTGATGATTGATTGTTTACTAGTCCTTTATCAATAGCTTTCTGTAATATTCTCTCTTTTTGTAGCCCCTTACCGTCATCCTTGATTTCTATAACGATGTTCCCGCCTCTATGAAAAGCGCTTAATGACACCGAACCTTCGCGTGGTTTACCTTTAGCAATCCTATCCGCTGCTGATTCAATACCATGATCTACAGAATTTCTGAGAATATGTACGAGCGGGTCAGCGATTTCTTCAATAACGTTCTTATCCAGTTCTGTCTCTTCACCTGAGATGATAAATCTGACTTTTTTACCTGATCGTTGAGATACATCTCTTACCAGTCTTGACATCTTCTGGAATGTCTGTTTCAATGTAACCATTCTCATTGACATGACCTGGTCCTGGATATCCTTGGTAATCTTGGTTAACTGTGAGAGGTTCTTGCTGGTACCATTATTATTTACCGACTTCATTTCTCCACAAATAAGAGTTTTCGCAATTACAAGTTCTCCTACCAGATCAAACAGATTATCAAGTTTACCTGTATCTACTTTGACTGTTCTGGCCTGTAATTTCATACTTCGTTGAGTTTGTTGTGACTGTAACGCAGAATCTATACTATCGGCAGTTGTTGCACCGCTGTCTATGAGTCTTTCTCCCACTTTTTTGCCTTGTTGTTTCAGTGCATTATCAAGCTGTGGTTCTGTGATTATGCCATTTTCAGCGAGGATTTTTCCTATAGGCTTCTGCTCACTAAGGGCCTTCTCTATCTTATCAGGGGTTGTTATTCCGTCATCTACCAGTATCTCACCGATTTTTTTGTTTCCGTCTTCAAGGGCTTTGTCCAATTGCTCCTGAGTAATAGTTCCTTCATCAAGAAGGATTTCTCCCAGGAATCCTTCTTTTGATGGTTCGCCGTCATCCTTAGCCCAGAAGTCGTCAGTCTGTTCTGAACAGTTGATATTTGCTTGCGATTCTGGCTCACCTGGTTTTGAATCATCGTTTAGTATAGATGTTATCCTGTCTACAAGTGGCTGAATATCGATTGATTGTTCTTTTGGAGATGTATCGGTAGCAGTGATTTTCCCAAGTTCTATATCTACCCTGATTGCCAGATTGTCCCGAAGCTTTCTCAAAACATCTATTGCACTTAATGAAATGTCTATTATTTCCTGTGTAATAGAAATTTCACCTTTACGTGTTTTGTCCAGAAGCGCTTCCAGTTCGTGGCTTAGTCCCTGCATATCTGTTAGTCCGAGAAAACCGGCGCTACCCTTTATGCTGTGAATACTTCTGAAGATTGCATTGATTACTTCATAATCACAATTTTCATCTTCTATACTGAGTATATTGCTTTCTGATTCTTCCAGATGGTCATGCACCTCTGACAAAAATTCCAGGAATATCTCTGAATCTTCCTTAATGTCTAAAGTAAGATCGTTATTCACAGTATTCGTTTCACTCATTTCAATCACATCCTTTCATTCTGTCAGATTTTGAGGTTAGCAACAAGTGCATTGCCATTGAATTATATATTTTGTTGTAAAGCATGTTAGTTACGAAAATATGTTTACTACCCGTTTAAAATAGAGTTGCCTGTTTTTCTTTAACCTTGAATTTGTCTATTTTTTGCAAAAGTCTTTCTTTATTGAAAGGGCTTACAAGAAAATCTCTCGCACCTGACTCTAATGACTTAATAACATCATCTTGTGTGGGTTTGTCAGAAACCATTACTAAGGGGATACCTCTGGTATATGGTGTTTTTTTGATATTTTTGCAGATTTCAATACCGTTTTGTATCGGCAAATTTAATTTGAGAAGTATCAAGTGAATTTTCTCTTTTTGTAAAATAGTAAATGTCTCCTTGGCATTACGGGTATCAATGACTCTGAATGGAGTATTTGTCAGATATTTTCTGATTGTCCTGATATTTGTTATTGAATCATCTGTAACAAGAACATTTGTGGTTTTTTCATGAATTGTTTCTCCAAAAAACTCCTCTGCTGATTCAATGGGAAAGAACATGTTGTACTTTCCCGTATCAAATCCTTTGATCAGCAGAAGTGACGAAAGGTTTAGATATTCATTAGAAAACATATCTTGTAAAATTTCCTTTGCGTTGTCCTTATTTATGGTGGTGCATGATGAAAGCTTCACGTGTACAGGCTTGAGTAATTTATTTCTGAGTACGGAATCAATTATTCCTGAAAACTGTCCACTGAACTCAGTAACACCATCAGTACAGTCTGCGTCAAGATCCTCCATTTCAATTTTTTCCTTTATCTCATTTTCATCAGAACCAAGGAGAATACTGCCAATCTTAATAGCATCCGTTAATTGTAATATAGTGTATATGTTACCATGATAAGATTCTTCGATTTCCGAATTAATTAAGAAGTAATTACCATCATTATTCTCTATAAAATCACCGAGCGTAGATATTGCACAATCAGGTTTTGATATACCGAAGTTTCTGCCTAACAGGCTGGTGCAGTCAGCATTTAGTTTAGTAATTGTACTGTCCATTAAGTCTCTGAGCTTTGGCGGACAAAAATTTGTTTCTAATGTTTTTACCATAATTCTTGAAGTTGTTTTGATATTTGTTAAAAAATAAAGAGCGAGATAGAATGAAAAGGAATAATCAAAAGCGTTTTCAACCCTATCGACAACCGCCACCACTAACTACCGAAGTAGTATGCCGATGGTTGGACAAAGGCTTTGAATCTGCATTGGCTAATCTCCTCACCACGTTGGCCTTTGTAGAAGCTATGAAGGCTCTAATCACGGCATCGTGCCTTAATCATTCTTTTTTACAACAAGCCCCATGTTAAAAGTGTCACCTTCACAAGAGAAAGGTGTCATCATCCACGAGTTCTGACTGTTACACGTTACACCCGGAGATATCGATACATTATGCTTGTCATTTTTATTACTAGCCGATGATATAGACAGGTCAACACCAGCTATAACAATCGGAACAGAGAGGTGCATTGCTCCGAATGATTCAAATACCTTATTTTTTAAGGTACCGCCAATCATGTTAGTCAATTCTCCCATAGCATCTTTGACATCCTGGTCTACTGAGGAAACTTCAATGCCTAACATATTAGACGTAATCTTCATTGCCATTTTTTTAGAACCAAAGAAAGCAATTATGCCTGAATGTTCACCGGTAAAGCTTACAAGTGATATTACATCGGTTGATATCATATCTTCCTTTTGATGGAACGAACCGTCAGACGTGATTTCCATCGGTATCATTGTTGCAAATACTTCATTAGTACAGCTGATAATATCTTCTACAATATTATCGAAAGTTGCGGTTGCCATAACTATTCTCCTCTGTTTTTGTCAGATTATTGTATTGAAAGATAATTTCCGAGTGCGTCGCGCAGTTGATCTGCGGTGAACGGCTTTGTGAGATAACCGTCTGCGCCACTATTCTTCGCTTCGCTTACTTTAGCGGCAGATCCCTCTGTTGTTACCATTACAACAGGTGTCCTTTTCGCCAGGTTTAAGGATCTCAATGTCTTGACAAATTCTATACCAGACATGTTTGGCATATTCCAATCAACCAATATCAGATCTAAATCTCCAACGGCATTGACCTTGTCCAATGCTTGATTGCCATCTCCTGCCTCGACAAATTCATCAACAATTAGACCGGTTTCCTTAATGTTTCTCTGTATTATCTTTCTCATTACGGCTGAATCATCAACCAATAAAACTTTTGTCATTTAAATCCACCATACCTTTCTTTATTAAAATAATTGCATTTTTCAATATTACTGTGTTTATAAGAGTCGCAATCATGTGATTACCAGAATCCTATGGGTTGGTATTTGCATACCTGTTAAATGAAGACTCCATTATGTTCATAAGATTTGCATCGGTTTTAGTAAGTAACTTTTAAAATAGTAATTAAAAGTGCCTCTGTTTTTATCGGAGCATGTTGCATAAACATTAGTTATTAAATAAAAAAAATATAGTCCACGACAAGGTAATAGCTGTCCGAACGATTTTGGACAGATTGGAAACCGTATAATTAATATTATATTTAAGGTCACTGCGTTATAACGTGCTTGAAACGCTGGCACAGGTTTTATCAATTGTACGTCAGCTCCAATCTATTCTAACTAAAAGCAAAATTGTTGCCATTTAGAAAAAAACAAAAAACACTTTTTTAAATTTATATTTAGGAGTTTCAAAGTTGACATAAATATTGTAGTGTGAATCTGGCAAGTATTTAGGAAAAACTTTCTATACTTATCTTTAGGTAATATTTCTCCGGCAAAAAAAGTATCGATCTTATTGATCCGGTGTTCAGATGAAAATTAATTTCCGTTAAAGTTGATTTTATAGGCAGAATGTATATTATTTAAACGGTTGCTGTGATAAGCAGGGTTGGAAGTGTCTAAAGTGCCATAGTTATGAAAAGGAAGGAGATCTTTTAATTTTTGAATAATTATATATTTCTTTTGCCTTAATTTCAGGCGTTTTAATTCAATTTGCACTTTAGTCATTTTTTTGGTTTGTTACGGCATAACTATTGCTCAAAGAATATTAAAGAATATAAATATTTTTATGCTAAAGAGCAGTGATTGGTTGTCGATAATATATAAAGAGGCAGTCACCAATTTTTAAATAGTATCTTATCGAGACTTTGTGGGTTTTTTGAGTACTTACGGCAAAGAATAGTAAAATAACACGTTTCATGACAGATTGGAGGGTTGGAAATGTCAGTAGATAAACCATCAGGGATTAACCATAATCTTATTGGAAGGATTTTGACAAATCAAAATCTTGGAAAATCAGATGAAACAAAGAAGATGTCATCCGGTGTCTCTAATGATGCGCAGACATTGGCCGGAGGAGACAAGGTAGAAATTTCTTCAGAGGCCAGAGAGTTACATAAAATACTGTCTGGCTTGAAGGATCAAGTAAAACAGATGCCTGATACCAGGAAGGAAAAGATAGAGTTAGTTAAGGCTCGTATAGAAACTGGTGTCTACGAGAAAGATGCGGTTATAAAGGAAGTTGCCAGATCAATAAAGGATTCCGGGCTGCTATAGTTGTTTGAATTAGACTGTCGATCATAAAGTAGTATGACATGCTGGCTAGTCTGAACGGCATTAGTTCACATAAAGAAAAATGGAAATTTTTGATAATGAATCTCCCGTAACCGTCAATTCGCGGAAGAGGAAGAAATTCTTAGGGATTTTTTTCGCTTGTTGTAACGTGTATGGTAGAATCTACAACCACTCAGGAAAACAGTATGAGGGAAAGTGTCCCAGATGCCTTCGGAGCTTGACAATAAAGATTGGTAGCGGTGGGGTGGGTGATCGTTTCTTTATCGCATCATGATTAATAATAACTGTTTAAACAGTTCGAGCCGCATTAAACAGCTTTAGCCTTGCAATATTTTTCCTCTTTTTTTTTCACACCATTAATAAAGTAGATGTACTGTCCAGAGATCCGGATAACTCATCAAATTATTTAATATCCTTTCCCTACTCTCTTACTTGTACTTGCAGAATTATAGTTACCATGTTTTAGGCGTCTCAAAGCCTGTCGGTCGGTATATTTAAGCGCGCTAAATGAAGACAGATAAGAAAGCATCAGTTTGCCAAGGCACCAAACTGTCATTGATCACTATCACTTATTTTATTGTAAGAATAGGCACAAAATATGCTCAGTTTAAAGAAAAAATACTGAAAGGAGCAGAAATTATGTCTACGACTCGTATTATTGGATTATTGAGAAAGTATAATTGCTTAAGAACAGGATTAATTATCTTTGTATTCTTTGTCTTTGCCGCGCATAAATGTGATGCTGCAAGGAGTTACAAGATTGTTATTATGCCGTTCAGGGATTATACAAAAATGAGCATGGAGGAAATGGTGCCCGATGTTTTAAGAAGTTTATTTATGCAATCGGGGTATTTTGAACCCGTAGATAGAGAAATAATTTATGAGACGGTTTCAACTGAGATACTGAGCAATATGGTAAAACTTGAGGATGTTACAAAAGGTGCCGGTGGGGCCTGGACAACAGATAAAGTAGATTTAATGGCTCGTCTGGATACCAAAACTGTTAAGGAATTTGGAAGACAACTGAAGGCGGACTATGTCCTAAAGGGTAATATATCTTTAATCGGAAGTACTATGAGAATAGATGCTGAACTAGTCGGGGTTAAGGCAAGGAAAACGCTGGGTAGTATTGCCGTAGAGGGAAGTCCTGAAGGTTTGTCTTCGGGTATCTTGAAGGAATTATCTTACAAAATAACTGACTTTTGCCGGAATTTAAATGCTTACGATGATGCTTTAAGTATTCTTAGCCTATACAATCAAGGCCAATACACCTTTGATGTGTCCGAAAAAAAACTCAAAGAAATACTCTCTGTTACAAACGATGCCGTTGGCATACGTGCATCTTTGATGGTACTTTATCTTTCAAAAATTCGCAAAGAAGAGAACGTTTTATTAGAAGATAAGGTCATCGAGGAAGGCTTGAAAATACTAATGCATTTAGATCAGAATTTTGATGAGAATATACTCAACGTATTTTCTACTTCAGGTATCGATCCATTTGATGAAACAGCCAGGATCTTGTCTAAAAGAGGTGATAGCGAAAAGGCTATCGAAGTGTATAGGAAGGCGATAAGTGTGTACCCTATGAACATTGCCGGGCATTATAAGGAGTTAGGGTTGCTATACTTAAATAATGGTTCAGAGGATAAAGCTATAGATGCCTTTGGAAAATCACTTGCAACAAACAGAGGCAATTATGAGGTAAACTTTGCTTTAGTTTCAATATTTGAAAAAAGAGATCAACCGGATAAAGTTAGAAAACATCTTGAAGAGTGTATCAGGTATGCGCGCAATATTGAAGAGATTAAGTATGCAAAAGAGAGGCTTGATGGAATGGATGATCAATGATAATCGGAATTAGGATTGCAAAGTAACCTTAGTGTGGCTTAAGGGTGAAAAGGTAAATTCACCGTAAAATAGATACAGAAATAGGGATTCAATATTAAATAGTTAAATAGCATGTATTTTCTATAACGTCGTGAACAAAACCATAATATTGTATAAAATTTCAACATTATGTGTAGAATGTAGGCGTTGTTTTGTAATAACGTGGAATTGCCATTTAGTAATTATAGAAAATTGATATTTAATGAGGGTTGAAATGAATGATGTAAAATCGGTGAATAATACGGAAAGCCAGGACGGCGTGAAGCCCGTAATATTGGTAGTAGACGATGAAGAGACAATCAGATTTTGTTTAAAAGAGGCATTGGAGGTTGAGGGGTACAAAGTACACACAGAGGACAATGGGGAAAATTCTTTGAGATTGATTAAGAAGATGATTCCTGACCTGGTAATACTTGACCTGAAGATGCCTGGTATGAATGGTCTGGATTTGCTAAGAGAGATAAAATCTTACGATCAGAATATACTCGTAATTCTTTTAACCGGTCATGCATCTGTAGATTCAGCCGTAAATGCGATGAAGGACGGGGCTTTTGACTATCTTGAGAAACCATTTAAGATGGGGCGTATCAAGCTTGTGATAGAAAAAGCATTAAGTACTCAATCACTGATGAGAGAAGTATCAAGATTGAGGGCTAAAGCAAATATTGCTGGTGGCGTTAATATCGTTGCTGTCAGCCAGGAAATGAAGAAGGTTTTTGAACATGTAAAGATAATAGCACAGAGCCCTTCAAGTACTGTGTTAATACAGGGAGAGAGCGGAACCGGAAAAGAGTTGATAGCGAACTACGTTCATATGATGAGTGCGAGGAGTAAGTACCGGTTTATGGAGGTTAACTGTGCCGCCCTGACAGAGAATTTACTTGAATCAGAGTTGTTTGGTTATGAAAAGGGTTCTTTCACAGGGGCTTCCGTTGCAGGAAAGGCAGGTCTATTTGAGGCCACCCAGAGAGGCACTATGTTTCTTGACGAGATTGGGGAGATGAGCTTGCCATTACAAGCAAAACTGCTGAGAGTTCTCCAGGAAAGGAAGTTTAAGAGGGTCGGAGGGGTAGACGATATTAACGTGGACGTTAGAATAGTTGCGTCAACGAATCGTGATTTGGAAGAGGAGGTAAAGAAGGGTACGTTCAGGAAAGACCTTTTTTATCGTCTAAGAGTGTTGCCGGTATATTTGTGTGCGTTGAGGGAGAGAAAGGATGATATCCTTCCACTCGTAAAACACTACATTCATAACTTCAATAAAGAGTTTAACAAGGACGTTAATGATATTCCGTCAGAGATCGAAGGGATTTTAAAAAACTATGATTGGCCTGGAAACGTAAGAGAGTTGAAAAACGTTGTTGAAAGAGCGGTGCTGCTTTCAAACAGTTCAACACTTTCTGCGGAGCATCTGTTATTAAGTACTGAGGCAGGTTCAAAAGAGAGAGCAGAGGATGATGATGCAGATCAATCTATCGCGACTGTCGAGAAACATCATATAACAGAAGTCCTTAATGAAACATCATGGCGAATGACAAAGGCAGCAAAGCTCCTGGGTATAAACCGCACCACCTTATACAATAAGATTAAGCATTATAGTATTAAGCAAGAGTAAATTAGAAGCGCCATAAGTGAACGAAAGTGTCTGAATAGTTGAGGAAATGACGTGGTAAGGTCAAGTTGTGTGGCTTTGTTGCGATAGCGACTTCGCTTCCGAATTGTGTTGATTCGCGCAGTTCGTATCTAAATGAACAGGGAAAATTAACAAAGCGATTACTATGAAAAAAAATAATGTTTCATGTCAGAAAAAACTGGGAGCAATTTTAGTTGAAGATGGCAGGGTCAAAGATTCTGATGTTCAAAAAGCACTATGTTCACAAAAAGAGAACCAGGAACATCAACTTCTGGGAGTAATCCTGCTGAAGATGAATCTAATTACAAAGGCAGAGTTATCTGCTGCGTTGAACAAACAGATTGAATCATCAGGGAATGAGGAGACGTCCTGCGTTGATATAAGTGATGATGAGGGTATAAAGATGATTGTGGATAAATATAAGGATACCGAATATTTTAATGACCTGCACGAATTAATGGGTATTGTTACTCATAAAGTGAGGAATCCGCTTGCAGGTATTTCTGCTGCAGTAGAGGTACTCAGGGATAGGGTGGGAGAAGATGGTTTAAATGAAAAATTCTTTGAGATGATTTTTAAGGAAGTTGATCGTTTGGAGCACATTGTAAAAGAACTTTTTAAGACATTTTCAAATAAAAAATAAAAGAGGAAAAGGTATCAATTGAATAACAGAATTTTGCTGGTAGATGACGAAGAGACTTATTATCACAGCATACGGCTCTCTTGAAACCGTCAAAGAAGCCGCGAAGCTGGGTGTCGTTGAGATGATTGGTAAGCCTTTCAAGATACAGGAAATAAAAGATGCCATTGTGAGAATGTTTAATGAAAACTGTGCTTCAGGAGATACTGAGAGAGGTAAATGTTGACTCTTCATTACCACTCGATCAGGAGGTAAGCTTTGATGATGAGACGGTCTTGCTGATTAACCTTGATAAGAGTTGTGCTGAAAGCTCAATAGATTAGAATATGATTGGTAAATTAAAACAAAAATTAGAGTCATTAATTGAAAAGACTAGCAGGTATAACGGTATTATACTTATAAACTTATGTATTCTTGCGTTAGTATCAGGGTTAATGTTTGTACAATATAACTGGATTAGTAATGAGAAAAAAGTTCTCAAAACTATGATAAAAAAGCAGAAAGAGGAGCGGAAGATTGAAAAAAACGATCTCCAGAAGACTTCTACAAAATTAGCAAAAAAGAGTGTCATAAAGAAAAAACAGGCTGGTGTATCAGATGGGTCTTCAAAAGAAAAGAAAATCACTAAATCTAATATTGGGAACAGTATAAAGAACGCTGATATGTATTTTGATTATGAGCAATACGAAAAAGCTGTGGTCGCGTATAGAAGAGTGATGAATTCAAAAATTGCTATTGATGAGAGTGATAGGGTTTTAAACCGTCTGGCAGAAAGTTATTATAAGTTAGAAAAATATGAAAAAGCAATAGAGCTATACAGAAAGGTGTCCAATGACTATTTGAACAGCCCTTATAGGCTGGGCGCTCAGCTGAGCCTTGGAGGATGTCTGATCTTAGCCGGCAACTACGATGAGGCCAGAAGGGTTTTATATGAAATAGCCGGCCAGGAAGCCAGATATACTGAAGAACAGGAAAAAAATATAGTAATTGAAGCACATTTTAAAATTGCTGAAAGCTATATTGAACAGGCGAAACATTACTATTTGAAGGAAGATGGCGATAGGCATAGTACCGTCGTCGTGCGTTAAAAGATGAAATATTGAATTATGAATACTAATAATCTTAAACCAGAAATCAGAAATCTGATAATTAAAGAGAGGTGTCTTTTTGTAATATTTAAATGTACGATTCTTATGTATCTGACAATGATATTTACCATTTTTAACTTCTCGTCCGGATATATAGAAGCTGATGAACAAAGAGTGAAAGAAAGCAAATTGTTGAATTCGTCACTTGATGAGTATAAAAAAAGTTTTACTGATGAGAAAATGATATTAGAGGGTCTGAAGAAATTATTAGAAATAAAACAGCATGACGCATCATTAGACGAAGAAATGATGACAACGCCGGCCACAAAAAATGAAAACTTATCTATAAGTAAGAGAAAGGGTAAGTATGGTACGGTTTTATATTCAATCAGGGCTGACTTAGTTCAGATTGATAAAATAATACAGGCATTGGTTACGACAAGCGGGAAGAAGATTATTATAGATGATGATATAGCCAGGGATAAATTGTCTTCGATTGTTTCTATTTATCTTGAGGACATTCCCTTGGTTGACATAGTAGATACTATTTTTGGCGCTAAAGGATTTGAAACAATTATAAGTGAGAACTTGATTTTTGTTACGTTGCCTGTGAAGTTAAATGTAGATTCGTCTTACGGCTATTATCAGGAGAAGGCGATACAGGCATATCAGAAAGTAATGATAAAATATCCGAAATATGAGGGAATAGTACGAGCATATTATGAACTGGGAAATTTTTATCTTGCTTCGAATTTACCGTCAATAGCATTACAGGAATACCAGATTATAATCGCAAATTATCCTGATCATCCATTGACGAGAGAATCTATGTTTAATGTAGGGAAGAGTTATGAAATGCTGGATGATGTGGAGAATGCAAAAAGAGGTTATTTGAAATATGTAGAGAGTTTTCCACATTCAAATAAGGTAGATGACGCATACCTTAAAATCGGTGATTTATGGAGAAAGCAAGAGAACTATGAAAAAGCCATAGAAATTTATAAGTATATAATGGAAAAATATCATGATAGAGATGCTGCTGCATTTGCTAATATGCGCTTGGGTAATTCTTTTATTGGTTCAGGGGATTTCTCTGCTGCATTGCAGATATTCTTGAACATGAAGAAGAAATTTCTGAATGGGAGTCATACGCCAAAGCAAACTGAAAACACCCGTGTGGGTAATACTGTAGAAGACCGGTCAAATCACAATCCTGAGAGTGAAAACCGTGAGGACGATAGAACTCGTGTGTCGGACAGATTAGTCTTGCCTGATAAATTACGTTGTGAATTGGAATACCAGATAGGTAACTGCTATTATTTATTAGGTAAATACAATGAAGCAATCAGGGTTTTAAAAAATTTCGGTCTTTGCGAAGAGAACAGTGAAATGCTGGATAATGCTTACTATAAACTGGCAGATTGTTTTTTTAAGACAGGAGATTATTTAACAGCATTACAATTATATAAAAATGCATTAACGGAATTTCCCGGCAGCAGTCTTTCGTCTCATGGCTTTCTTTACAGTGGAAAATCATTACGCAAAATGAAGATGCTGGATAACGCCATAGAAACCCTCAAACTAGGTTTAAGCAGACATCAGGGTGGTATATATACAGATAGAATAAAGTTTGAAATCGGGTTGTGTTATCTTGATGATGAAAATTATAAAAGGGCCTTAGATGTATTTGAAGAAATTGCAGAAGGGAAAAGAGATAAAGATATGGTGATTAACGCAACCATTTATGCGGGAATCAGTCTGGCACGTGACAAACAGGAGGAAAAAGCAATAGAACATTACCGGAAGGCACTGAAAGGGGACTCCTCAGAGAAACGAAAAGATTGGGTCTCTAAATTAGTTGGTGATTCTTATGCGGCGCTTGGCTTGCCTGCTGAGGCGGTAAGGGCATATCAACAGGACACACCGTCAGATCTTTAACAGGATTCCGTTTAGTCTCCTTTATCAACGTGTTAAAAATATACAAATGGATAAAAAAACAAACAGATAAAATCTTCTCAGCACACACCTCGCTCATTATTCCTGCAATTTATTATTAATTTTCAATTTGATATTTACAGCTCTTTTTTGTTGATGGCTATAAGGCATTATATACTTGAGCGTTAAGGTATGTCGGCACAGAGCAAATGTTCCTGATCAGAACGTCCTGACTGTTTAGCGAATCATGGCATTTCATTTGCGAATGTCATAAGATGTTAAAAAAAATAACTAGTCAGATGTACAATGAGAAAACATATACGAATCCTATTATTAGCTATCTTTGGCATGGTTAATCTCTGTTTTTTAAATAATGCTTTAAGTGTAGAAAAGCACTTTGGAGTTAATGATGAGAATGAGGCTGAAATTGCAGTTATGTTTAAGACGTTAGAAAGAGAAAGAGCGGAGTTGGGGAGGTTGAGATCAGAGTTCAAAGGTACATTCAAGATGATAGAAAATAAGACAGAAGTGATAATGGGAAAAGAGGTTGAGAAGAAAAATAAAGTGGTATTAGCAAATTTTGTAAAAAAGAGTGTTGGAAAGATAGAAAAGTCTTCAGGCCGACAAAATAGTTTTCTCGTTTATAAGGAAGACGGAGAGGCTGCAGAGAATATCACTCTTCAGAATGAAGGTGAATATGTGCAGGAGAGCGAGAAACTAAAAGTTGATAATGAAAATGAAATTGTACATCCTTTTGAAATTGCAGAAAATTTATACAAATTGGGGGAGTATCAAACAGCACTGGATATTTACCAGTTGATTGGAAAAGATAACATCACTGAAGATAAAAAAATGTGGATATCGTACCAAATAGCAAATTGTTATAAGAAGCTGAACTCTTATAATGAAGCAGTAGGCGCATACAGTGAAATGCTGGAAGTATATGAAGGTACTTATTGGGCCAAACAGGCACAATGGCATATTCTGGATATAGAGTGGCGTGCTGAAGTGGAGAAAAAACTGGAAAAGGTTGTCGAGAGATGAAAAACTTAAATTCATACAAAGCAAAGTTCAAACAATTCAACAATGTTAAAGAGTTGTTAACTATTTTTGACAGCTTTAACACTTACGCTCAGAAGCTTGAATCTTCATACACGCAACTACAAGAAAGAGTTAAAAAGATTGATCAGGAAATGGCATATACGAATGAATGCCTCAACAAAAAGGTGCTGGAACTTGATAATCAAACAAGATTCCTGAATAGCATACTGGGAAGCATGCATAGTGGTGTGATTGCGGTGGATAATGATGGTAAGATTATGACGTTTAATAATGTTGCTGAGAGTACATTGAATGTTATTGCCAGAGATGTCCTGGGGAATAGCTTCAGGAGCTCCTTTAGTCATATAGGCGGATTTGTTGATTTATTGTTAGAATCAATGTTAAAAAACAAAGAAATAAATAATTTAAAAAGAGTAATCGAGATGGATGATGGTGAAACGAGGAATATTGAGAGCAGCATATCTATACTGAAGGATGAAAATGGAGTAATCACGGGTGCTGTCGAAACATTTTATGATTTATCAGAAATATGTGAGTTAAAGGGACGTTTAAATAGTGCGAGTGATCTTGTCTCTGTTGGAACTATGGCTGCCAGCATCGCCCATGAGATTAGGAATCCTCTGAATGGTATTGAAGGTTTTGCAAGTTTACTAGAGCGTGATCTGGAGGGGGATAACCTTCGCCTTGTTAAGCATATAATCAAGGGGACAAAAAATATTAATGAAATAGTTACAGATTTATTGTTTCTGGCGCGCCCGATAAAGCTGAACCTGAGGAGATATGAGTTACCAAAAATTATTGATAAAGCTCTTCTTTTTGTCGATCAGGAATTAGGTAACAAAGGTTGTAAAAATATTCAGATCGAGAAAGATTATGATAGTAGTGACGGTTTTATTCTATGCGATCCGGATCGATTGCAACAGGCTTTTTTGAATATCCTGCTTAATGCGATCCAGTCTATGCCTGAAGGTGGTAAGATAAGAATATTTACACGGAGATCAACTACTAAAGATATACCAACAACGCAGATTGGTTTTGTTGATACCGGTGATGGTATCAACGATGGGACTATTAAAAAGATTTTTGAACCATTTTTTACTACTAAAGATGACGGAACAGGCTTGGGTCTGGCGATAGTACGTAAAATAATTGAACTTCATGAAGGAAGAATCAATATTTTCAGTGGACCTGAGAAGGGAACAACCATAATGGTAAACTTACCCGGCAATCAAAATGAAGTGTTGAGCACTTCAAGAGAGACTAACTTTTTGAGTAATGTTCTGGCTTGAACGGAGGTATAAATTGAGTATTGAAAAAATATTGGTAGTAGATGATGATGATCTTAGCAGAGGGTACTTAAGTGAGGCATTGCAAAGGAACGGTTACTCTGTCGACAATGCGAGTGATGGGCAGGAAGCGGTTAGTTTAACCGATAAACAGAATTATGACATGCTTTTCCTGGATATGAGAATGCCAAGGATGGGTGGAATGAAGGTACTGGAGAGAGTAAAGAAAACCTCAAAGGAAACAACAGTTGTTATCATGACAGCTTACGGAAGTATAGAATCAGCAGTTGAAGCAATGCAGAAAGGTGCATACGATTACATAATAAAACCATTTTCAGTTGATAATATTGAGTTGCTTCTGAAGAGGGTACAGGAACGTCAGAAATTAATAGATGAAAACAAATATTGGAGATCAAAATTAGATAGCAACGTGGAAAACGAGTTTGTTATAGACAAACAATCCAAGATGTTTGGCGTTTTAAATAATGTTAAAAGAATGGCGCAAAGCAAGGCCAGTGTGCTGATCCAGGGTGAAAGCGGTACGGGAAAAGAGATCGTTGCACATTCTATTTATACACATAGTCAGAGGAATTCAAAGCCTTTTATTAAAGTCAACTGTGCCGCACTCTCAGAGAGTCTATTGGAAAGTGAACTGTTTGGACATGAAAAGGGTGCATTTACCGGGGCGGATTTAAAGAGAATGGGCCGCTTTGAGTTAGCAAATGGGGGTACTCTGTTGCTGGATGAGATTAGCGAGGTATCGCCGAAAATTCAGGCAAAATTGTTAAGAGTTCTTGAGCAAGAGGAGTTCGAAAGGGTTGGCGGTGTCAAAACACTTAAGGTGGATGTCAGGATTATTGCTACTACGAATAGAGATCTGGGGCAGGAAATCGAAAAGAACAATTTCAGGCAGGATTTGTATTTCAGGCTTAATGTAATACCGGTAATTGTGCCTCCTTTGAGAGAGAGAAGGGAGGATATACCTGTTCTCGCCGAATATTTCTTAGAAAAGTTTAAGACCGGAATAAATACTCCATTGAAAAGGATCAGTAAGGAGGCCATAGATGCCCTGGTTCAATATGACTGGCCAGGAAATGTAAGAGAAATAAAGAACCTGATTCACAGATGTACGGTTATGATTGACTCTGAAGTGCTTTTGTCTGAACATTTTGAGAATATGTTGAATGTGCAGAAACCCAGAAAGACTAATGAATTATCTGTCGGGCAGACTATAGAAGATGTGGAAAAGGAACTAATCTACAAGACGCTTGAAAAAACCGGAGGTAACAAGACCAGGGCCGCAGAGATACTCGATGTAACGCCTCGTACGTTAAGAAATAAATTAAGCAGGTATAAGGAATTACAATCAGGTTTTGGTTTAAATATTGAGGCCGGTATTGATGACGGAAGCAATGTTGTTGAGGAAAGTTTTTCCCACTAGTTGTCAGTTTTCACCCTTTTTGAGGGGAATAATAATTAACACTTAATTTTAACAATATCCAATGTTAATCATCATAAGACAAGGATAAATAGCGTTAGTAGATGTTCCCAGGGCAGAAAACTGAAATGTTACGTTGTGGCGGTATAACTTTTGCTCGTTATAAGCATAAACACTAGATATGCATATATTAACAATTATTGGAGGTGACAGATAATGGGTTTATCAGATACAAATGTTGTGCTGTTATCAAAATTGCTGGACTTAACTGCTACGAAGAATAAAGTAATTGCCAATAATATTGCAAATGTAAATACACCGGGGTATAAAAAATCAGATGTTTCATTTGAAAAAGAATTGATAAAAGCAGTTGAAAGTAAAGATATTAGAAAAATCCAGAATCTGCAGGAATCGATATCTGTCTCAAATGCTAAAGGTACAAGAAAGAGCGGTAACAATGTGGATCTGGATCAAGAGCTGGTATCATTTTATCAAATGTCAGATAGACATAATATATATTTGGAAATTTTGTCTCAGAAATTCAAAGGTATGATTGCCGCAATTCAGGGAAAATAGTAACGAATTAACCCTAATCAAGGGGAAAGGAGGGTATGATAGATGTCTATGTTTGATAAACCATTATCTGTTTTGGACATTAGCGGTTCAGGTCTTACGGCAGAAAGAGTAAAAATGGGTGTTATTGCAAGTAATATTGCAAACGCGCAAGTCACAGAAACTTCAGATGGTGGTCCATATAAGAGGAAAGAGGTAGAATTTGCCACTGTCTTGAATAAATCATTGATAGGAGGCAAGAATCATAAATTGATGCTTAATGGTGTAAGCATTAAAGGTGTAAGAGAATCAAAATCACCTCCCAACATGGTTCATATGCCAGGGCATCCACAGGCAAATAAAGACGGTTTTGTAAGTATGCCGAATGTGAGTGTTGCAAAGGAAATGGTAGACATGATTGCCGCTTCCAGATCTTACGAGGCCAATACATCTGTAATTGCCTCATTTAGAAAGATGAGTGAAAGAGCACTCAGCATAATAAGGAGATAGAGAGATATGGATATTATTCCACTTGGTCCCGCACAAAACGGGAAGATTGACCAGAAATTCGGAAAGGCTGAGCAGAAGAATGGAGCCGGTTTCAAGGATACAATCAACAATTATGTTAGCGAGGTAAATGACCTTCAAGTCAAGGCGGGAGAATCAATTGAAAACTTTGCAACCGGTAAAGTTGAGAACGTTCATGAAGTGATGATTGCAATGTCTAAGGCGGAAGTAAGTTTTAAGTTTATGATGGAGACTCGTAATAAACTTGTTGATGCGTACAAAGAAATTATGAGGATGCAGGTTTAGGAACATTGCATTTTCAGAATTCTGTCTGAGCAGGTGAGAAACGCCATGCGGCCAGAGCCAGGGATTACAGGGTGCGGATTTTACCAGCAAACCGGAATCTGAATTCCGATGGTCGGTAATGCTAACCAGAGACTGCAATACAATTGATCTCCATTGATGTATGGAAATTTTCATTTCAAAACACTTCTTTTTACAGATCAAAATATAATAAATAAGCGATTGTAAATTGCTGATTTACTTGTCTATTAAAACCACGATTAGTTCAAAAATGCTACTGATTTACTCTTATTAATATTCATGGAATATTATACAAAAGTATCTCCCAGTGTCGAAGAAACAGGAATCACTTGCATAGAAACATATATATTAATAAGAAATTATTTAGAAGTTAAAATATATACTGTGGTATATGATTTGCGATTTACTTCAAACAGTCTTTATGTTTAAAGGTAGATGTTGAAAATACAGTCACTTATAAGGAGTCATATAGTTGAGCCAGATTACAGAGGAATTTAGTAATATTTGGAATGGGACAAGCTTCGGACAGAGGCTGATTTTTATTGTAGTGATACTGGGGTTTATTGCAGGCTTATTGGCTGTTACCTATTGGGTAAGGACGCCGGATTATGGACTTTTATATAGTGATTTGGGTCAAAAGGAAGCGGCTGAGGTTGTATCATATCTGCAAGATAATAACATAGGCTACAAGGTAAAGGATAGCGGCTCTACAATATTAGTACCATCAAATAAAATTTATGAGGCAAGAATGTCTCTTGCTAAAGATAGTCTGCCAAGAGGAGAAGTAGGGTTTGAGTTATTTGATAAAGTTAAGTTTGGTATGTCGGATTTAGCACAAAAAGTTAATTACAGGAGAGCTCTTCAGGGAGAATTGTCAAAGACAATTTCGCAATTAGATGGTGTAGAGTGGGCAAAGGTTCAAATCGTTATACCTGAGCCTTCATTATTTGTCGGAGATGAAAAGCCTTCTACCGCTTCAGTCGTATTGAAGATGCGAAAAAGGAATGCTATAAATGAATCAATATTAGCAGGTATTACACACCTTGTCAGTACCAGCGTTGAAGGTTTGAGTCCGGAAAATATCTCCATTACGGACAGTAAAGGAAATTTATTGTCAAAGACCGGAGACACAAAGCTATCGGGTGTCGTTTCAAATCAATTTGATTTAAGCAGAAAGCGAGAAGATTATTTTGCATCTCAGGCAATGAGTATAATTGAAAAAATAACCGGACCGGGTAAGGCGATTGTTAAAGTAAGTGTGGATTTAGACTTTAAGAGCGTTGATGAGAAACAAATTGAATATGATCAGGATAAAAAAGTACCGGTAAGCCAGGTTATTACAACACAATCAACGGAAATGCCAGGGGTGGCTAATGGTGATAGCGCCGGTAAAATGACTAAAGAATCGGAAGAAACCGAGACTACTCAATATGCTTTGAGCAAAGTAGAACGTGTTGTATCTGAACACGAGGCACGTATTAAAAGATTAACAGTTGCAGTTCTTGTCGATGGCAATTACGTCGAAGAAGAGACGGAGGCTGGAACGATAATCAGTAAATACGTGCCCAGGACTGAAGAAGAATTGAACCAAATAGCTGCTATTGTAAAGCAGGCAATAGGACTTAATGAATCGGCGCCGAGAAATGATAAGTTTGAGATACAAAGCGTTAAGTTCCAGCATAATACTCCTGTTTTTGTAGATGAGGATGGTGTTGAAAAGGATGACAAAAAAGCTTTTATACTATCAATCGCAAGAAGTAGCTCACTCGTAATCGCAGTCCTCGCATTCCTTCTATTTGCGTCAAGGGCATTAAAACGCATGTCATCACCACGTCAACAGGTTGCTGCGGGTGGGTATGCAACGTATGCGGCACCCGCTGCGATTAATAATAATTCTGCAGACGGAATTGAATTGACGAGACAGAGTAAAGAAGACGATCGTGCAGCAATAAGGGAGGGTATTATTAGTAATGCACAAGATGATCCGAGAACGACAAGTAATCTCGTTAGAAAATGGTTGAGGGAGAGTGACTAATGAATTCTTCGTTTTCAAGTAAAGAAAAAGTTGCGATATTGCTTTTAAATCTAGGCCCGGAGATAGCAGCCGATATTCTGGGTAATTTCGGCGAAAATGAGATTGCCGAGATTAGCGATATCATCGGAAGGATGAGAAGCGTTAGTAATGAAATCTCGGTTGATATTCTTAATGAGTTTCAAGATGAGTTCCAGTCATGGCGTAAAAGTGAAGAAATTATCGACGTAATAAAGGATCACAGACCTAGTATTATACCTTTCAGGTGCTTTAAACATCTTACAAGCGAAGAGATTATCTCAATACTTTACGGAGAACATACTCAATTAATTGCATTAATACTTTCATATCTTGATCCACATCAGTCTGCAGAAGTTGTGGGCACGATGTCTGAAGAATTGAGACTCGAAGTATTGAACAAGATGGCTACTTCAAAACCACCACCAATTCAAATTATTAAACAGATTGATGAATTATTGGAGGCAAAGGTTATCTCGTTAGGTGATAGGATTGATACACCAAATGAAAGAAAATATAGAGCCATCGCAGAGATACTTAATCGAAGTGATTCTGTCACGGAAAAAACTATTATGCAGCGTATAAAGGAAGAACATCCTGACATTGCACAGGAAATTAAAACGCTTATGTTTGTATTTGAGGATTTAGCAATAGTTGAAGACAAGGCACTGAGACAGATGTTGTCAGAGACAGATACAAATACGGTGGCCCTGGCTTTGAAGACTGCCAGTAAGGAGGTGAGTGAAAAGATATTTAAGAACATGTCTAAGCGTATGGGTCAAATGGTTAAAGAGGAACAACAAATATTAGGCCCGAAACCTCTATCGGAAGTTGAGGCTGCTCAGAAAATAGTAGTTGATAGTTTAGCTAAAATGGAGGCTCAGGGTGAGACGGTAAGAGGAAGAAATCAAGATGCAGGGCCACTGGTATGAGCAGAAAAAGTGTATATAAATTACCCGTTGTAGAAAAATTTTTTGTTCTAGAATCTAAATATGAAGCGCCAGATGCGGAAGAAAAAGCAAAGAAAAAAGAAGAAGAGATTGAGAACATAACAAAGGCATCATATCAAAAGGGTTGGAACGAAGCGTTAGAAAAAAATAGAGAAGATGTTAAATTTATTAGTCAGAGCATGAATAAAGTAATCGAGGATTTAAAACAGGAGAGGGATGATTTCTGGAGCAAATGTGAGAATGGAATTATTAAACTTACTTTTGCAATTGCAAAAAAGGCAGTGTATGAAGACATTTCTCAAAGTAATAGTAGAATAATAGAACGAGTTGTACGTGCTGCAATTGACAGAGTGAAAGAAAAAAACATATTAAGAGTATACGTGAACCCTGATGATGCCGAAAGGTTAAAGGCAATGGAAATTAGCGGGTCTTCTAATGCAGGTAAAACTTACGAAATAGTTAATGATGAAAAAATATCCAGAGGAGGATGCAAAGTCATTACAGATTGTGGCGGCGTTGATGCAATGGTAGAAACACGTTGGAATGAGATAGTTTTAGAATTTGGAGAGCATAGTATAGAAACGGAAGGTAGGGAGTGATAGAAATAAATGAGATGTTTGCGAAGTGTCATCAAAGGCTTTCAAACATAGAGACCACATGCTTGACAGGAACGGTTTCAAGGGCAACCAGCATGCTGATAGAGTCTTTGGGTCCTGAGGTTCATGTTGGTGAATTGTGCAAATTGACAACAGCATCTGAGGGTGAACCTGTCCTTGCAGAGGTTGTTGGTTTTAAAGATAAAAAAACGTTATTAATGCCTATTGCCGAAATGAATGGTATCAGTCCGAAAAGTGAAGTGATTGCTACAGGGAAGCCGCTTCAGATTAAACTTGGTATGTCTCTTAAAGGAAGAATACTTGACGGGTTGGGAAGCCCGATAGACAACAGAGGCCCTGTTGACTACGATGAGATGAGATCAATACATAATGACGCACCGGAACCACTAGACCGACCTCTTATTACTGACCATATTAGTACTGGAGTCAGGACTATTGACAGCCTTTTAACTTGTGGGAAAGGTCAAAGACTGGGTATCTTTGCGGGTAGTGGAGTAGGAAAAAGCACTCTTCTGGGAAAGATTGCAAAATCGTCTAAGGCTGATGTGAATGTCATTGCATTGATTGGAGAACGTGGAAGAGAGGTTCGTGAATTTATTGAATATAATTTAGGTGAGGAAGGTATGAAAAAATCAGTTGTGGTAGTTGTTACTTCTGATAAGCCTGTTGTCACCAGGTTGAAAGGGGCTTTTGTGGCAACCACAATAGCTGAGTATCTGAGAGATAAGGGTTTGAATGTGATGTTGCTACTGGATTCCATTACCAGGCTTGCAAACGCGCAGCGTGAACTTGGGCTGGCAATAGGCGAGCCTCCAACTACAAGAGGTTATACTCCATCTGTGTTTTCTGTTATACCTAAGTTGTTGGAAAGGACAGGTATAACGTCTAAAGGTAGTATTACTGCACTGTATACGGTGCTGGTTGATGGTGATGACTTAAACGAACCAGTGTCAGATACTGTGCGGGGAATCCTCGATGGTCATATTATACTATCCAGGAAACTGGCAGCACAAAACCACTTTCCGGCAATTGATCTGCTTAATAGTGTTAGCCGATGTATGATTGACATTGTTACTGACGGCCATATGAAGGCTGCTCAAAATTTAAGGTCAGCCTACGCTATTTATAAAGAAGCTGAGGATATGATAAATATTGGTGCCTATGTAAAAGGCAAGAACCATAAAATTGATTATTCTATCAGTAAATATGACAATATTACTAACTATCTAAAGCAGGGTGTGACAGATGAGAGTTTGTATGATGAAGATATAGATAAATTAATAGAAATGATGAAGGATTATGGGGTGACAGAACAGAAGGAAATGGCGCCAGTTATGAATTAATTTTTAGGTATATGCCAGTTGCGCCTTTAAGTTGTTCCAGTCAACTCAATCCGGCTGAAGAGAATAAGTTAATCAGAATAGTTGTTTTAAAGATCATTATAATATGGGAGAAAATGCAAAATTTCATTTTAAATTACAGTCATTGCTCAATAAAGAGCGTATTTATGAGGAAGAGTGTATTGGTAGACTGAGGGCGGTTCAAAATATACTTCTGAAAGAAAAAACAGAATTAGAAGATCTGGAAAATAGAAAGCTGACTAGCCAGAGTGAGCTGACTTCCAGGCAAAGGATGGAAATTGCTTCCGGGGAACTCGCGACTTATGAAGATTATTTTATTAATCTTGCTGTTAGTATGGATGCCAGTAAATTTAGAATACAGAAAATATCAACTGAGTTGAACACTGTTCAGGAAGAATTGATTGAAATTGTTAAAAAGAGAAAGGCATTAGAAAAACTCAGGAAGAGGCGGGAGGAAGAGCATAATAACTACCTGGAACTCCTGTCAAACAAGGAAATGGACGATGTCGCAATGACAAAATTTAATAACAAACTGGTGACTGAAAATGAGCAAGATCAAGTCGAATAAAAAAAAATTAATTCCTTATGTTATTTTCTTCATTGTTTTCTTTTCGATATCATCATTGGTGATGATAAACCTGAAGAAAGGGATTGAAAAAAAGATGGCAGAATCTTATTCCTCTAAATTGTCAGAGATGGAGGAGGAGTATAAAAAAAAAGAAATAAGTGAGAAAGAGGCAAGTGAACAAAATAAGACAAAAGAGGCTGTCAGGGCAATAAAGGGGTTTTCCCCTGATGAGATCAGGAAGTACCAGCAGGAACTTCAGGAAAGAATCAGATTGTATGAGGAGAAGTCTGCACTGCTTCGTAAAAAGGAAAGAGAAATAGAGGCTTTTAAAGCAGATGTAGAAAACAGTAAAAAAGAAATGACTTCTATGAGAATAAAACTGGATGGAGCTCTGCTGCTAATAAGCAAGGAGCGAATTGATCTTGATAGAGACCTTATTGTTTTTGATGAGAGTGAGAGAAAAAACTTAAAGCGATTAGCTGATATTTATTCTTCGATGGATGGTTTAAAGGCCGCAGAGGTCTTAGGCAAACTTGAAAAAATTACCAGTGCTAAGATTTTAACAGGTATGCAATCCAAAAAATCTGCAAACATTATTTCTGAGTTTGATCCATCTTTTGCCGCTACAATTAGTGAAAAAATGAAAAGATTGCAAGTAGTGAATAGAGATTCAGATGAAACGATTAAAGAGAGGAATGTAAAGAAACTTGCTGCAATTTATCAAAGAATTGAAACGGAAAAAGCGGTGTCTATCATTAAGAAACTTGAGTACGAGACTGCCATCAGTATTCTTTCAAAGATGAATGAGAAGAATCTGGCTAAGATATTAGAGTTTGTAGAAACTGACGAAGCTTCAAAACTTACTGAAGCGATCAGGAAAATAATGAAGAAGGAATTTAGAAAAAATTAATAACAGGATAGAAGGAGAGTAAAAATGGATATTGCAACTCCGGCAGGTATATTAATTGGCGCTTTTCTGCTGATAATATCTATCATTTTGGGTGGAGGTATGTCTGGGATAGCAGGTTTTATTAATATTCCATCGATAATGATAGTTATTGGGGGAACGATAGCTGCAACGCTTGTAAGATATCCGTTACAGGTTGTTACGGGACTGGTCTCCTTAATAATGAAAACTATCTTTGTGAAAGTATCTTCACCTCAGGAGGAAATGCAGAACTTAATAGAGTATGCAAAACTTGCGAGAAGGGAAGGATTACTGGCACTGGAAGGTAAGGTGGCTGACATTAAAGACGCTTTTCTATCAAAATCTATACAGTTACTGGTTGATGGCACTGATGCCGATGGACTTCGCTCTATACTTGAAAAGGAGATTGATAATCTGCGTGGCAGACATTCCAAAGGTAAGGGGGTACTTGAATCAATGGGTGTAGTTGCTCCAGCGTTCGGTATGATGGGTACGTTAATAGGATTGGTGTTAATGCTTAGGGAGCTGGATGACCCGTCAAAGATCGGGGTTGGTATGGCTACCGCACTTTTAACTACATTATACGGAGTTATTGTGGCAAACCTGATATTCCTACCAATGAGCGGTAAACTTGATGTAAGATCAAAAGATGAAACACTCCTGAAAGAGCTAATCCTGGAAGGAGTTGTGTCTATACAATCCGGAGACAATCCGAGTATCGTAGAAGAGAAGTTGAAGGGCTTCCTTTCTCCATCTGAAAGGAAGGATAAGAAGATCGACGAATTAAAAGATAAAATTAGAAATGCTAAATAATGGAAGAGGAACCAAAAAAAGATCCCAATGAATGGGCATTGGCTTATGGAGACATGATTACTCTGCTAATGACATTTTTTGTGCTCATAATAGCGATGAGTTCACCTAAAACTGATGATGAACCTGAATTAATAATGAAGAAAAGCACTGGTACCGGTGAAAACCTGATGGTTGCAACGCTTAAGGAGTCCGGCATATTTAAAGATAAGGTTAAAAGTAAGTCAAAGACTGAGATTGATGAAGATGATCTTCTTCCACCCATAAATGACCTGGAATTAATAAGAGAAGATATGATTGTGTTTATGACGGAGAATGAATTATTTAATGTTATAGACTTGTTGAAAACTGAAGAAGGATTTACTATCAGGATAATGGCTGACATCCTTTTTGATTCAGGTGACATATCTCTAAAAGTAGAATACTTGTATTTATTGGATAAAATAGCCGAGTTGTTAGGTGTGATTCCAAATAATGTTAGGATCGAAGGTCACACAGATGACAGATATAGTGATGATGGCAATACCGGTAATACATTATCCATTGCACGTGCTTCCAGAGTCTGCGACTATATAATCGGGGAAGAGATGCTTTTGTCTTCCAGATTTGGTGTGACAGGACATGGCTGGAACAGGCCATTATTCCCGAATACTAATGAGCACAATCGGACACTTAATAGGAGAGTTGAGGTTATTATAAAGGAGATACCAAGGGGCGTCTAAGGCATTAGATATGGCTGAGATAAATATACAGAAAATTCTGGCAGTAAGAAAGAAGAAAAAGAAGCCGGTTGAGGATGGCGCATTTGTTGACATGGTTGCCTTTGCCGCGCTTATGACTATCCTATTGGCATTCTTTATAATGTTATCCTCAAACGTAGGACCTGTTAGAGATGAAGAGGCAAAAGAGGCAATTGAATCATTTATAGAAGCATTGGATAATTATGGGGTAAGCAAGATTGCATTTGGCAGTAGCGATTCCATAACTAACCTGGAAATGAAGCAGGAGAGTTATGGCGGTAAGCACAAGAAGAGAAATGAAATGCTTAAGAACGTATTTGCTAACACAATTGACAGTAATATTGATGTTGAGTATACGCAAAAAGGGCATCAGCTTGTTTTTCCTACAGAAATAGATTTCATTAATGAAGAGCTGGATATGTCATCTGAAAGCAAGATGTATCTAAATAACTTGATAAAAGTAATACGAAACAGGGATTGTCAGGTTGTTGTTGGAGGATATACAAGTGAAAATTTTATTCCAACAGATGACTATCCTACAAGCTGGCAGTTATCGGCAGAGTTCGCATCTGCTGTCATAAGGTACTTTAATGATGTGGGCAAGATTGATTATTCTAGACTGACTGCAATTGGATATGGAAAGCATCAACCGCTATTGGGAAATGGATCATCTTTCAATACGATAGTAAACAACAGAATAAACATAATAATTTCTGATTTATAGGGTAAAAAAATTTAAAGTTGTAATGTTTAATTTGTTCACAAACTGTTGTTAGCCGAGATAAAGGAGGCTTACTATTTTTAAAAAGAAGAAAAAAGAAAAAAATGTAGCTGAGGAACATGGTGATGCAGATGCTGGTGATACAGATAACGTAGAAGATTCAGAAACGGTAGATACTGATAATAAAGGTGCAGCAAAAACGGACTTGAAGAGCACATTGGCTATGATTATTGTTGGCGTAATGTCAGTAGTATGTGCTTTTATATTTGTTACAAAATTTCATCCCTCTAAAGACATCTATAATATAACAAAGTCTGCCGATGCTCCTATATCTGAACGGCCTGGTGATGGTACAGAAAATAGTCCGGCAGATGACAACAATTCCGGCACCGGGAAAGATGGAAAAGACAAGAAGGGTAATGATGGAAATATAGAGAAGAGTAGTAGTGTGCTGGATAAAATATTAGTGCCAATGGATAGTATTGTTGTCAATATTGGAAAGGTTGATAGCAAAAGATATCTAAGAATTATTATTAGCCTTGAAGTAAAGAACAGTGAAATAGAAGGAACTATTAAGGCAAATAAGGTAGTTTTCAGGGATAAACTGGTCTCCTTTCTTTCCTCAAAGAATCTAAGTGAGATAAGCGACCGGGCTAATCACCAGGGATTAAGAACAGAGATAAAAGATATACTGAATAGTACACTTTTAGGGTCAGATGACGCAATCTCTCAGGTATATTTTTCAGATTTTATTATACAGTAATTATGGAAAATACGGAAAACGCGATACTTACTAGTGAAGAAGTTGAAAGTCTGTTGGAATCTTTTCATGAAAGCCAAGGCATTACGGCACAGCCTGATATTATCGAGGAGGTAGACAGCAAGGTAAAATATTATGATTTTAAAAGACCCAATACAATATCGAGAGAGAAGAAACGAATGTTGTATAAGGTGTTTGAAACTACTGCTTTTCAGATAAGCAGGGAGGTTTCTAATTTCTTGAGAGGCACCGCAAAGGTAAGCTTGAACTCGATAGATGAATTAAGTTTTGAAATATTCAAAAATACATGTCCTGAGCTTATGTTCATCAATACAATCAGGTTAAAACCATTACAGGGTTTTGGATGTGTTGCAATGGATATGGGGTTGTGCTTGTCAATCGTTGAAAAGGCATTTGGAGGTGAGGGAAGAACGCAAAGCGAAATAAGAAAACTGACAGACACAGAGACTTCAATTGTTGGCAATATAGTGAAAATAATTTTAGGCAAAATAAGCGATTCGTGGAAACCATATGATGAAATGGAATGGAATATTTCTGATACTGCAATGGAACCCAGGTATCTTAATATTGCTTCTGAAGCGGATGTTGTACTGTTAGTTTCCTTTACTTTTAATTTAGAAAGTAGCTTTGGTGAGATGAAATTTTGCGTTCCTGTTTCAAGTGTAGACAAAACTTTTGATCATTTTTTCAGCAGTAAACAGTCAAATTCAGCTGAAATTGATAATGAAAGTGTCGAATCACTCAAAAAATTATCAGGTGGCATAAAGTTATGTGTAACTGGTGTACTGGAGGAAACCGATTTTACGGTAAGAGACATAGTGAATCTGAAAACAGGTGATGTATTAAGACTGGACAGTAAGATTACAAATAATCTGAAAGTATTTGTTGAAGGGCAAAATAAATTTTACGGAAAACTGGGTCTATTCGGTTCAAAGAAGGCTATACAAATTGTCGGATCATCAAGAGATGATCCTGTCTAAATTGATAGCCTTATAGAATTTATATATAATAAAAATAATTATGCTGATTTAAATCGATCTTTTAAGGTTAACAATATGTAGTTTTTTATATTGTTTTTAGTTATTAGTTTATGAATGGAGATTATATGGAAGATAAGACAATTACAGATCAAAATGAACCTGCTCAATTTACTGATGATACAGAGAGCATTAAATCTGTTAAGTTCTCACCACTGGAACCTGTAAAATATAAACCGGAAGAAGGAAATACAAAAAATATGGACATGCTGATGGATGTCCATATTCCTGTGCTTGTAGAACTTGGAAAGACAGAGATGTTAATGCGTGATGTTATGGCATTGACACCAGGATCAATAATCGAGCTGGATAGTTTAGCTGGAGAGCCGGTTAAAATATCAGTTCGTGGCAAAATAATAGCCTTTGGAGAGGTAGTAGTAGTTGATGAAAATTTTGGTGTAAAGATAACCAGGATTGCAAGTGTTTAAGATAGCGTTCTGCGTCTGAGGTGAGAGAGTTTCTGATCTGGCGTTAGAATTAATCTCAGCTGGTTCAAAAACCCGTATAATGAAAAGCTTTATCGGGCCGGTAACCACTGATAATGCAGATCTGTTTATAGTAAAGATTGTAATCAGCAAATCTGACATCATTCCTTAAAGTAGTACCCCGTTTACTTTCAAACTTCTATAGCAAACATTTCCTGTTCTTATTCCAAAGGCACACATTAATTCTTGTCTAAGAAAACTACGCTTGGTTTAAAAAGACTACGTGGGATTTTATCACAGCAGATTACAAATGAGAGTTTAATATGACTTGTTTGTCACTTTAAGCACAATACCGTATAAGCCTTGCCGTGTTAATAAGATATCGACATGTATTGTGGTACAGGTATTAAAAAATACAATGGTATCTTATTTGCGATCTTGTCGTATCAGATAAAATATATTGTGTTAACTTAGTTCTAATCAATATGAAATTTACTACTCAAAAAGCGTTGATTAATAAAGATACTCTAAATTCTATATTGTTCCTGGCGTTTATTTTTATCTGTTTTGTTCTGACTCTTACTGCGATACAAGGCGATCTCCTTGCTGACGTTAAAGGATCGGGGCTGTTTGATGGTGATTCAAACGAGGATTCTGTTTTTGGCGGATACAAGGGGTATACAAAAACTATCAGTACATTGCTCATCGTTATAGTACTGATTATTACAACAGTTTATGTTTTAAAAAAGAAGTATGGAGTAAGTGCAAATTTTGGAAGAAGCAGGAAACTGATACAGATAGTTGATCATACTCCAATAGGAGTAAAAAAATCACTTTTTTTGGTTAAAGTACCTGGAAAACATTTAATACTTGGTGTCACCAATGACAACATCGGGTTGATAACTGAGATTGCTAATGAAGATATTGCTGTTGGGGTGGCTAGTACTGGTGATGATAGCGCTAACAAAAAAGAATTTCTTGATATTATTAAGAAATCAATTTCTGAGAAAAGGCAAAAATGAAATATTTGCTTATAATGTTTGTGTTTACGCTCTCTTTTGGAACTGTTATGTTCCTTGCACATACTGTAGCTGCAGATGATGCAGTTAGTGACGCCATGAACATGACGATTAATATGGGTAGCCTTAATGAACCAAAGCAGGTTGCCGGGATTGTAAAGGTTCTCCTGGTAATGACTTCTTTTACATTTTTACCGGGGCTATTGATGGTAATGACGTCATTTACCAGGATTATTATAGTTCTGGGATTTGTAAGGAAGGCAATATCTTCTCAACAAATGCCTCCAAATCAGATTCTGATAGGCCTTGCAATACTGATAACTTTCTTTGTGATGGCTCCCGTGTTTAGTCAAATCAACAAAGAGGCTATCCAGCCATTCATGCAGGAGGAAATTGATCAGGGAGAGGCTTTTGAACGAGGTATTGCACCGTTGAAAACGTTTATGGCTAAGCAGACAAGAGAGAAAGATATAGCACTGTTCTATAATATTGCGGAGATGGAAAGGCCAGCTTCGCTGGATGATGTTCCCGCACATATTATATTACCGGCGTTTGTCGTGAGCGAGTTAAAGACCGCTTTTCAAATGGGTTTTGTAGTCTATCTACCGTTTATTGTGATAGATATGGTTGTTGCAAGTGTATTGACCTCAATGGGTATGTTTATGCTTCCTCCAATGATGATCTCCGTTCCGTTTAAAATTGTTTTATTTGTACTCGTTGACGGTTGGCATCTGATTATTCAATCATTAGTTTCAAGTATAAGATAAATTATGGGATACGATATAGTAACTTTTCTTGGTAAGGAAACAGTAACAATTACATTAATTATGATTGCTCCACTTATTGGAACCGCGTTGGTGGTAGGCCTTGCGATAGGAATATTTCAGGCAGTTACAAGTATACAGGAACAGACTCTGACATTCTTACCAAAACTATTAGCAGTGTTTGGAGTATTCGCACTCTCCTTGCCCTGGTTGTTGGACAAAATAACGTCGTTTGCGACACTATTATTAGGCGACCTTTCTAAATATACTTTTTAAAAAATGATACTGGACTCTATTAATCTTCTGCCAATGTTTGCAATAGTGTTGATAAGGACGGCCAGTGTCCTCTTCTTTTCACCAATTTATAACCAGGCAGGCTTGCCACTAATTGTAAAGATCGGATTAGCATTAGTGATTGCATTTGCAATCTTCCCCACAATCAATAGCTCACAGCCGGCATTACCTGATAACCTGATCAATTTTATTCTTATAGTTTTCAAAGAGCTTGCAATTGGATTCTTAATAGGTTATGTGGCGACATTGGCATTTGCCGCATTTGTTATGGGTGGAGGGTTAATTAGTTCTGAAATGGGATTGACTATGGCAGAGTTGGTAGATCCTTTATCCGGAGAACAAGTAAGCCCGATTGCGCAATTACTTCAAATAGTAGCATTAATCCTGTTTTTTGCAATAAACGGTCATCACTGGCTGATAAATGCACTGGTTCTCAGTTACAAAGCGGTACCTATAACAGGAGTTATTGAACTGGGGTTTTCGATGGGCAAGATAATGAACCTGTTTAATGGATTATTCGTGGCTGCTATTAAGATAGCTGCTCCTATTATGATTGTCCTGGGCCTTACTGTGGTAGTGTCAGGGTTTCTGGCCAGGTCGACTCCGGAGATAAACATATTTTTGATTATTTTCCCAATGAAAATTCTTGTTGGTTTTTTACTTTTAGCCATAATGTTTCCTTTTATTACACGCGCAATAGAGTATCTATTAGAAATGCTTCGTAAAGACATATTCAGTTTGGTAGGGGGCATGTAAACGATGGCATCAAATGAAGAAAAAACGGAAGCGCCAACGTCCAAAAAGAAAAAAGAGGCCACTGAAAAGGGACAGGTAGCTAAGAGTCAGGATGTAAATAGTGCCTTGATATTGTTGTCAGGAGTTTTGCTTATGTTATTTTTAGGAGGTTCAATGATGATGCGGATGAGGGATACGATGGGTATGATTTGTAAGAATCTTTACTACGAAAATTTCGATGTTGATACTTGTGTAGGTTTGTTGATGGATATATCTATTAAGAACCTTAAAGGAGTTCTGCCAATAATGGGAGGGTTTATGATAGTTGGCGCAATAGCCTCCTATTCGCAAGTGGGTTTCGTTTTTAGCCGCAAGGCACTTATCCCGGAGTTTAAGAAGATAAATCCTTTATCTGGCGTAAAAAATCTTGCTTCGAAAAGATCGCTGATTAAGACAGCGATGTCTCTTGTAAAATTATCCATAATGGGTGGTATTGCATATGTTTCTATAAGAAAAGATCTTGAACCGTTGATGGAGTTAGTAAGTATGCGGACGGAAGCGATCTTTTCTTCTGCATCCGGTCTTATATTCGGGATAACCTTGAAAATAGCCATTATTTTGCTAATCCTTGCGTTACTTGATTTTGTGTATCAGAGGTGGCAGCATTCGAAAGACCTGATGATGACCAAGAACGAGGTTAAACAGGAGGCAAAGCAGTCTGATGGAGATCCTCTGATAAAAGCCAGGATTAAGAGTACTCAGCGTGAAATGTCAAGGAAGAGAATGATGCAGGCGATACCAGATGCAGACGTGATAGTTACAAATCCGACGCATTATGCCGTAGCCCTTAAATACGATGCCGCCACAATGGATGCACCTAAGGTTATAGGGAAGGGTGTTGATCTTATAGCATTAAAAATAAGAGAGGTAGCCGCGAAACACGATATCCCGATAGTAGAGGATAGAATTCTTGCACGCGTTTTATATAGTACAATTGAGATCGATAGTGATGTGCCACCAAAGCTTTACCAGGCAGTTGCAAAGGTACTTTCATATGTCTATCAATTGCGCAACATCGTTGCAAACAGATAATCAATATTATGGAGAAACAGAGTGAATGAAGCGGAAATGAATACATCGGGAAATAATAAAAAACCGCTGTATAAATATAGTGAATTTGGACTTGCGGTTGGAGTGTTGGTTATACTATTTGTACTCATAGTACCGTTGCCTACATTCCTGCTGGACATTTTCATCACTGTTAACATATCGTTATCATTTCTTGTGCTTCTGGTTACATTGCATGTGAGACGGGCACTGGAGATTTCTGCATACCCTTCTCTCTTGCTGTTCCTCACTCTTTTCCGGCTTGCCCTGAACGTTGCATCAACACGTCTTATACTTATGCATGCTGAAGCCGGTCAGGTAATTGCATCATTCGGCAATTTTGTGGTAGGTGGTAATGTAGTAATAGGGCTGGTAATTTTTATAATTCTGACGGTTATTCAGTTTATCGTAATTACAAAAGGTTCTACCAGGGTCTCTGAAGTAGCTGCCAGATTTACTTTAGATGCAATGCCCGGTAAGCAGATGAGCATTGATGCCGACTTGAACTCAGGGTCTATAACGGAGGAACAGGCAAAGGCAAGACGAGCCGACATAGGACAAGAAGCTGAATTTTATGGTTCGATGGATGGTGCAAGTAAATTTGTAAGCGGTGATGCTATTGCAGGAATAATTATTACGATAATAAATATCGCAGGTGGTATTGTGATAGGGACGATGATGCAGGGCATGAAAATCAATGAAGCATTATCCACTTACACTCTTTTGACGGTAGGAGATGGATTAGTAACACAGATTCCATCTCTGATAAATGCTATCTCTGCTGCCTTGCTCATTACAAAGTCAACCTCCAAGTCTAGCTTGGGCAAAGACTTGTCTGCGCAGTTATTGACAGTTCCAAAAGCATTAGGTATGGCAGCCGGAATATTATTTATTTTTGGTTTAATTCCCGGAATGCCTAAAATCCCTTTCTTTTTAATGTCAGCTCTCTTCGCTTTTCTTTTCAACGTTACCAGAAAGGCTTCAGCCAGTGGTATGGCAGTAGCAAATAGTGTAAAAGAGATAACAGCTGAGAATACAACAAGACAATTGGGTGAACCAGAGGATGAATTTGAGAGCCTGTTACAGGTTGACAGAATGGGAATTGAAGTTGGGTATAAACTGGTTCCACTGGTGGATCCAAAGAAAGCAGGGGGAGTGTTAAGTAGGATAAATTCACTCAGGAAACAGCTTGCCAGGGATTTAGGTATAATTATTCCACCGATACGTTTAAGGGACAACCTGCAGCTTCCTTCAAATGGATACAGTATTAAGATTAAAGGACAGGTCGTCGATAAGGGCGAATTGATGCCGGATTGTTATCTTGCTTTAGGTGATGAAGAAACAGACCCCATTGAAGGGATTAAGACAACCGATCCAGCATACGGATTGCCTGGCGTATGGATAACAGAGTCAAAGAAAGAGTCTGCAGCGGCGGTGGGTTATACAGTAATTGACCCTACTTCTGTATTAGTTACGCATTTGACCGAGGTAATTAAAACTCATGCTTATGAAATAATTACCAGAGAAGATATTCAAAAATTAATTGATGCAACGAAAAAGGACTCCCCAACACTGGTTAACGAATTAACTCCAGCTGTTCTTACGCTGGGTGTTGTACAGGAAGTGGTAAAGAATTTATTAAGGGAGAAAATTTCTGTAACAGATTTCGTAACTATACTGGAAACTCTTATTGACCATGCACCAACCACGAGGGATCCTGAAGCCCTTACAGAGTTCGTGAGACAGAGACTATGCAGGGCGTTATGCGGTCAGTATCAGAGTGAATCTAATAAACTCAGTACTATCTCCTTTGAACCGGGACTTGAACAGGAAATCATAAACTCTGTTCATGATATGGGAAACAGGTCGGTACTCGCTTTAGAGCCCAATTACGCGCAGAGAATTATTGATGCAATTGTGGAAACCGTCAGGAATGTCAGTGTAACCAGTAACAGTGCGGTTCTTCTAACGTCTTCTTCACTAAGAAGTCATATTAGAAAACTAACTGAAACTGCAATTCCTTATTTACCAGTGTTATCGTATAAAGAAATTGCGCCGGGTGTTCAAATCGAATCACTCGGCATTGTGAGTTTGACAAATGAGAATTAAATCATTTATTGCGACTACAATACAAGAGGCGCTAAAAAGCGTAAAAAGAGAGATGGGTGATGGCTCAATAATCCTCGAAACGAGAAATATAGAGGAAGGAGATATTAAGAGCATGAAAGGTCAGACACTGGTTGAGGTTATTGCTGCTGAAAACAATAATGGACAGAATAAAGATCAGGATGGGGCACGGAAAGAGGGGTGGGACGTACAAGGTGATAGAGGTGGTTTAAATATACAACCACCAGACCAAAACCCGTCTGTCACATCTCCGTCAGATCCGCAACAGTCGGAACAATATTCATCCGCTACGGAACATAAAGATATTCCTGAAGATCATATGGATAGTGTTATTTTATCGGATCATTTACATTCAGATAAGCAGGCCGAACCGGCGGATTCAACTCCTGCAGATCGTTTGAGTGAATTCTCAGGTATGGTACAGTCTGGCAAAATCAAGCAGGTATCAAAATGGATAGTAAATAACAAGGTTGAACGCTCAAAACTGCATGTGGATCATGATATGGGAAACAATGGTGATTGTCCTGACGCAAGCGAGAAATTGTTTAAACAACTTCGCATTCAACAGGTTGAAGAAGAGCATTCGAGGCTTTTAATAAATAACGTTATGAGTCGGCTGAGTAATGATGAGTATGATAAAATGGATTTGCATTGGAATATGCTCAGGGAGAGTATTATTCACAAAATAAAAACTTCTGATTCATCTTCTAATAATCAGCATGAATGCAAAACGAAGGTATTTATTGGTGCTGCCGGGACCGGTAAGACTACGACTATTTTAAAGCTGGCATCCGATACAAAAAAAATGTCAGATAAGGAAATTTTATTAATAAGTATCAGGGGTCATTCTGCGGAAAAGCTGAAAAAAACAGCAGACAGAATAGGCGTGACTCTCAGAACGGTAACTTCACACCGGGAACTGAGAGATATTATAGACAGACATAATGGTTTATCACATATTTTTATTGATACTCCTGGAATAAGCTATCTTGATGATAATGCATTATCAAGCCTCAAGGGATACCTCGATGAAATTCCGAAAAAGGAGACGCATCTTGTTGTAAGCGCGACCACGAGATATGCTGACATAATTAATGTTGTTAATAAATTTACAGTATTTCCTCTTCATAGATTGCACTTCACCAAGGTTGACGAAACCTGTTTGTATGGAACCTTATTTAGCGTTGCAATGGAAACACAGATACCTCTTTCCTGTATTTCCGATGGGCAGGAGGTGCCAGAAGATCTTAGGCCGGTAACTGCAGAGATGGTTGCGGACATGGTATTACAAGTCTGAGAGTTTCTGTATTCGGAGTACTGAGTCGAATAAGAGATGAATAAAAAACCTTAAAATTCCGTAATTTTAAATTGGAAAGAAAATGATAAGACAGAGACTGGCAGTGATTGGTTTTAAATCCAGCATAAATATTGCCGTAATTGTGTTTTTCGCGTCGTGTATTATCGGGTATGCGTCAAATCTGGCTATTGATACGCTCATTCAAAAGGCAGTCATAGCAGGCTGTCTGACTGGTTTGACAGCTTTTGTATTGGTAAAAATTCTGGTGAAATATGTACCGGAAAATATTGGTATGGTTGAGGACAGGGATAATGAAGTCGGTACGTCATGATAACTCCGTTGAAAGAGAGATATTCGCGATAATCTGCTTTTCTCTAAAATGCCGTTGTAAATGATAATTTGGAAGAGTATATAAATCCGTTTGATTATTAAGTAATTAAATAGTTTGTGAGGAAAGTAAAATGCAAACAGACATTGCTGTAAAGCAGAGGACGAAAAAAAAATATGATGTAGTAAATAAAACCAAGCGGGATAAATATGTTATAGACTATCTGCCACTTGTTAAGTATGTAGTGGGGAAATTTATGATATATCTGCCGTCTCACATTGATCAGGAAGATTTGTTTGAATCCGGTATCCTGGGATTAATAGAGGCTGCAGATAGATTCGATGATTCTAAAAATGTAAAATTTAAAACTTATGCATTTCACAGGATCAGAGGCGCTATTTTAGATTATCTGCGCCTGCATGATTGGGTGCCTCGTTCAGTAAGAGAGAAGGATAATTTAATCAAAGAAACATATAATGCCCTGGAACAAGAATTAAACAGAACCCCTCATTCCGAAGAGATTGCCGAGGCAATGGGTATTAGTTGCAGTGATCTGGATAAGATGTTGATAGATATAAATATGTGTTCCATGCTCTATCTTGAAGATATCAGTTTTGGTGGCGATGATGATTCGAATGTAAATGTTGGTGAAATCATAAAGGACAAAAAAACCAGCGGACCGTTATGTAATCTGGAATTGCAGGAAGAGCAAGAGGTATTAGAACGAGCTATTAAGGAGCTACCTCCCAAAGAAAAACTGGTTATTACTTTATATTATTATGAAGATATGCTTTTGAGAGAGATAGCAGAAGTAATGAGTTTGTCAGAATCGAGAGTATCACAATTACATCATAGAGCATTGATGACCATCAGGGCAAAGGCACATAATTGACACATGGAGTATAAGGAATGCATGATTTTTTACCTATTACACTGAATAGTTTAAAAGCCGATACAAGAATTGGTTGTGATATATACCTGCTTGTACGCAACAATGGTAATAGCAGATATATATTATATTGCAAAAATGATGCAGCATTTGATAACGAACAAAAGGAGATGCTGGTAAGAAAGAATATAAATAAGCTTTTTATCGGAAAGAAAGATCAACAAAAATATTCTGAATATCTTGAATCAAATCTTAAAAATATTTTATCTGATGATAAAATTGAATCAAAAGAAAAAGCTCAAATAGTTTACGGTACAGCGACAAACATGCTTCGGGATGTATTTAATGAACCAAGATTTAAGAATTTTGAGCGGTCTAAAACATTTGCTTACAACATGGTTGACTATATACTCAGAGATGGCAAGGCAGCATTTAACCTGCTTAAAATAACGTCTCATGATTACTATACATATACGCATTCAGTCAATGTTGCAACGATTGGATCATTATTTGCAAAAAATATTGGTTTGGGCGAAAAAGATATGAAAACGTTCTGTACCGGCATGCTTCTCCATGACCTTGGCAAAACTAAGATCCACTCTGATATTCTTAATAAAAAAGGTGCGTTAACTGACGACGAATTCAAAGAGATGAGAAAACATCCTGAAATGGGCGTGGCTGTATTAAGGGAGTCTGGAGATTCATTTAACGATGAATATTCAATAATATTGCAGCATCATGAAAATTGTGATGGCAGTGGTTATCCATTCGGTCTTAAAAAAGAAGAAATACACTATAGTTCCAGGATAGTTCGTATAATCGATACATACGATGCCTTAACCACGCAAAGATCATATTCAGTGCCTCAGAAACCGTATAATTCTTTGAAAGTGATAAGAGATGAAATGTACAACGCTGTTGATCATACAATGCTGAAGAGTTTTATAAAGTTTCTGGGAGGGCATGGAAGTTCTTAGACTGGTTCCACCAGCCTGCATTAAAAAACCTAACTAATTTCAAATCTCTTTTTTGACAATCAATAGAGGTGTATGAGTAGAATGCTTACGATTGAAGCCTGTACATTAGGGAAAAATTTAACAACTTGTGATAATAAAATGGAATTATTTAACAGATATACTTCGAATAGATATCCCCATCGTACACAGCAGAGATTTTATGTGAATTATAAGTGGTTATATATATATGCCTTATGCTGTGCGGAGGGAATAATGGTGTTTGTTATGAGATTAGGCACAAGGGTTGCTTATTACGTATTGTGAAAATAAAGTTATTGAAATACAAGTAATTATTATTAGCAAAATAATTATTACTTATATTCGTTAGTCTTTTCACACATATTATTGGTGGGTTAAAATGAAAAAACTAAAAAGAAGAAACATGATTGTCCACAACAAATTAAGTACTAAATCAGGACGCGGTAAAGAGAACATAGCATTAGCTGATTTGGTCACAATCTTTAATGAAGAAGCTTACAAAATTTGTAGAAACAGACAAATTGCAAGGCTGATTGCTTTGAAGACGCTCCAGGAATATGTACAAAGAAACACAAATGATTTATCAATAATTTTGTAATGAGTAGAAAGGAGTGTTAAAAAATGTTAACTATGTCAGATAAAAAAACAGATGTAAAGGATACGGGTGAAAAAACAGGTAGTGTATGGATAAAGAACGTATCTCTCAGTAACAGAGTAAATGAGGACGCAATTGGTATCGCATTGACTTCTGTATTTCAGTTTGAAAGAGTGTTTAAGTTGATCAGCCGCTTAGTAACTAACATAGTAACGGCTAAGTACTCATCTATAATGCTGATAGAGGGAGATATACTGCGTATAAAGTACTCTAACCACCTCCCGAAAAATGTGGAGAATGAATGCGGAGTAAAGGTGGGGGAGAGTATATCCGGATGGGCAGCTTTAACAGGAGTTAATGTTCTTGTTAAGGATATAGAGATTGATACAAGGTTTGCGAAAAAAAATAATATAAGATATTCGAGTAAATCTTTTATGACTGTGCCCTTACTTGTCAGTGGCAAAGTTATGGGCGTTTTAAATGTTAATGACAAAATTAATGGTGAAGTGTTTAGTGAAAGTGATCTGAATACCCTTAAGATTATTGCACGATATTCCGCAATTGCTATAAGAAATGCCACATTGTTGGAGAAGGCTAAGAAACGTTCTATTGTCGAGCAACTCGATAGTGATTATTACGACAAAAAAGATAAATATCTCCCGGTTACACTGAAAAGCCTTAAGATAGGCCCTTTTAACAAAAGTGAGTTATATCTGAGGAACAATGCCAATGGTGAACACAATTATGTTTTGTACTGGAAAGGAGGCGATAGATTATTTGCTAACGATAAAAGAGAAGAATTTATAAGAAAAAATATTAATAAACTTTATGTCCCAAAGAACGGCAGAAAACAATATTTGCGTTTTATGGAATCCAATCTGGAAAAAGTTGTTGGGCATGAGGAAACCAGCGCAAAAGAAAAGCTTGGCATTGCCAGAGACATTGCGGTAAATATTGTCAGTGATTTAAGCACGGTACCTGATGAGGTATGTAATATAGAGAGAGCTAAACAATGGATAAATAGTATAGTGGGGCTTGTTCGTAATTCCGGGAATAACTATATTGATATGGGTAGCGTGAAGGTCGATGGTCCATACTTATACGGGCATTCGATAAATGTTACTATGCTTAGCCTGATTTTTGCACATCATATAGGTTTGAACTTAGAAAAAATAAGAGAATTAGGACTAGGCATGTTCCTTCAGAATATAGGCATGAAAGATGTGGATCCTTTGATCATCAACAAGCCCACAAAATTAAATAGTGATGAATATACTATTATTAAAAAGCACTCAGAGATAGGTTTCCATATGTTACAGGAAACCGGACAGGTGTCTCCAGAATCCTGCATGCTCGCGTTGCTCCATCATGAAAACCTTGATGGTAGTGGTTATCCTCATGGACTGAAAGAAAATGATATTAGTTTGAATGGCAGAATTTCACGTGTTATCGATGTATATAGTGCCATCACATCTGACAGGCCGTATGCAAATGCCAGGACATCAGATGCTGCCTGTGTGATAATGAAAGAAAAGATGAAAGGTTTGTTTGATACAGAAGTATTGGGTGATTTTATAGACTTTGTAAAATCTGCCAGCGCTGCAAATAAGTCAACCGTTGTGGGAGCACAGTAATGAAGTTCAGGTGTAATACGGATTTTTTCTGCATCACCTCCGCATTTGTTACACTTGTTTTCCAAGCATGACAATAAACATTTTAATCAATTCCTTGTCATAGTCATCTTGAAATTCACTAAGAAGTTGAAACGCCTGAAACGGAGAAAAGGCTTTTTTGTAAGGTCGTTCAGTTGTCAATGCGTCGTAAAAATCTACAATCGCTCCAATTCTTCCATTTATATGGATTTGATCTCTGTTTAATTTATATGGATATCCTTTCCCTGACATTTTTTCATGATGTTGAAGTATTGTGGCTAAGGAGTTCTTCGGTATCTCTGTGTTGCTGCTTGTCAATAGTGCATTTGCAGCCGTGACGTGACTCTGTATTTCTTTGAACTCATCTCCTGTCAGCTTACCAGGTTTATTCAAAATGCGTAGATCGATCGTACATTTTCCCAGATCGTGTAATAGCGCTCCTAATCCGAGTTCAAGGAGGTCAGGATCTCTTCTTAATTTCAATTCTGTCCCTAACCCGATGCTCAGGCTGCAGACATTTAACGAATGTGTATACGTATAATAATCATGTGTCGTAATTTTTAGCAGGTTGGAGAAGTTATTTTGATTCTCCAGTATTGTGTCTGTTAATGTTGCGACAAGATCACCTGCCTTTTGAATAGTTTCTCCACTACCTGGATCTTCAAAAATATCTTTTATAATGAATTTAGAATTTTCACGCAAAATACTGTATTTTAGCGATAGCGCTGATGAGTCTTTTTTTGACTTACTAAGTTCTAATGAGAGATTGTTTATATATTCTTTGTATAACGGTATGTCCTCTTTGTGTATTGCAATGGCAGATTGTACGTTATGAATATCTTTCGGTACAATGCCAGATAAATTATTATGTTTATCAGGACCAACGAAGAGCTCGACATCAAGGTCCGATTTCTTGTAAACATTAAAATTGATTCTTGAACCTGGCAGCAGGTTTGCTTTTTCTATAGGGTAGTAATCAAGATATGTTTTATAGTATTTTTCTAAGTTCTCTGGATTATCAAATGGTGCTGTAAAACAATCGTTTGAGGTATTGGTATTATTTGTGTTCTCAATTGAATGGCAATAATCATCAATCTTTCCCCTATCATCTTCCGAAACAAAAATTGTTGTTACTTTGTTTTTGGCCAGATTATTTAGCGTCTCTTCAGTGAATGGCAGGTTTTGTTTGCGGAACAGGACGATGTTGTTGCTTGTTTGAATAAAGATATCAAAATCAAGTATAGTATTTACCTTCAGATCTTTTATAGCAACAGGGAAATAATTTAAGGGTTTCGCCGCCATTTTAATCTCTTCTTTGGATTCCAAATTTGTTAAACAGGCCTCTTACACTTTTTATGCAAAATGCTCACATCCTTATTATCGTCTTTATATGTCAAAAATTAAGTGAAAATTTCAATTCAATTCCGTTGGAAGTGTTCTTTCCGGATTGGTATAGATCTATAACCACTGGGACTTTGTAGTGGATGATAAAGACGGAACCGCTTGTCATTTATATGGAGTGTGTGATGCCACGCAGTGTGGAATACATCAGAACGTAATGTTCGTCATGTGCTTAATATATTGGTGGATTCAATAGTTAGGATACGGGGGAACCGGCCTGGTGGCGAGGCAAGGAGGGCTATATGTCTAATCCTCACATATTATTATTGGAAGACATCTACATATCTGGGTGAATGAACTGCTTGAAGTCTCATTGATTGCTGCGCTCTCATTCTTTTGTTAAGCATGCTAAGCCTGCTTTTCGTATTTCTAACCGAAGAATCTAACTGAGAAATGCTATCCAGATCGCAATTTCGGATTTTGATTATTATAGAGTGTAATTGATTCAACAAAGAATATATCCGTTTATCCGGTATATGGCTTTTATTGTTTGTCTTCAATTCTTCATGTATTTTTATATTAAGTTTGTCTAGGCGTTTTATCTCTTTAATATAATTTTCCTTTTCAGTTGTTATTAAACTGAGTTTCTTTGTGTTATTGGATTGTATAGCCTCATCTTGTTGTTCTGTTAGTTCTAAGATTTTTTCGTAATACTTTTGCTTCCGAATTAAATAAGCAAGTATCTCTTCTCTATTGGTAGTATACAGGTTTTTCATAGTATTTAGCCGGAGATATCAAGACTGTTGATGACATGATCCCGGCTCTTAGCAACTATCTCTTCATTGTCTTTTATGCGGTCCCAGGATTCTCTTAATTCAGACAGAATTCTTATTGCATTGTCTAACGGTTTTGAATTCAGTTTTGAATTGGCATCCGTTATTTCACGTAATATAAAGTTGTATAAGTTTGATAATGAAGATGCAATTTCTCCTCCTTTGTCCTTATCTAGTGTTGTTAACAGTTCAAAAATAATTTCAGTGGCCTTGTCCAGTGTATGGCCTTTTGCTTCGTATTGTTTTTCTGAAATCTCAATTTTAGCTTTATTGAGTAAAACAATTGCTCTGTCATATAACATTATGACCAGACCGATCGGGCTAGCCGTATCTACTTGCGACTTTTTGTACGTTTTAGTCTGTGGCGTTTCCATTTAATATCCTCATTATAAATTTAGAAAAGTTTTTCATGCAGATTTCTTGATATATGCATCATTTCAATATCTTGTGAGTATTGACTAAGCAGTCTATCCATTGCGGGTTTATTAATTGCATTTGCCTTTTCAATGTCATCTGTAGTCGCATACATGCTATACCAGCAAAGAAAATTCTGTTTTTCTATTTCTTTGTCTGACATCATATAGTTATTTCCTTCTTCTTGCATGGCTTTGATACACGCAATAATTGTGCCAAACCTGAACCAGTTTGCGTTATGCTAACTTATTACGAATACAGATGTTACGTTATGGTGTCAAATGCATATCAGGTCTTTCTTATAATTAATGATTAATTTTTGGACGAATTAGTTGTTATTGGCTGTTTTGGTACATCTGTTACTTCCACTTACCGTTATCAGGCAGATTCAAATAGAGGTAAAAACTTTACTGCCAATCCGAATCAAGTCCGGTTTCTGCTGTATAATGAAATTTCCTGTTAATTATGCCATCTCCGACAGACATTATTTGGCAAGCTGGCCGAGTTGTTGTGCCAGGAAAGAACTGACTGATTGAAGTTTTGAAAGATTTAATTCCAGTGCAACAAATTGTTTATTGAGTTTTAATGTTTCCATGGCCAGTCTCCCTTCACTAGCCACGATAGATTTCTGCATGTTATCAATTATATCCTGTAGGCCATCCATCCTGATGGTGAGCAACCCGTCGAATTGGTCTGTAATAGAATCGACGTCGTTATACATCAGCTCGCCCACTCCCATTGTAAGCTTTACATTGCCCTTTAAGCCTGTAGAGGTAGAAGTAACTTTTATTGTAAGATCTTCAATGCTTGTTGTTGAAGAGTCCGGTGGGGCGTCTCCTGTAAGGAGTTGCCCATTACCAGTGGCCGCTTCACCATTTATAGTACCGGCTACATCTACTCCGGTGTAAGTGCCTACTGTTCCCAGGAGGGCATTCGCCTCTGTAGTAGTAAAACCGAAGCCGCTTCCATAACTATCATGTGTAAGGACCAGTTTATCGCTTTCATCTTTTGATGCCGTTATTTCCAGCGCGTATCTGCCGGTAACACCGCCGAAGTTTGATGTCAGTACCGTACCGAAGTCCAGGCTGCCAGGCTCTGTTATGGTAAGTGATATCTGGCTGTCTCCGTTAGTGACATCTGTTAATACTATTTCTCCGGAACCGTTGATAGTCGCTGATACGCTATTTTCATATGCACTTTCTATTGCAGAGAGAAAGTTCTGAACAGTGTCTGTAGAGACGTCACTGATTGTATATGAATCATTAATACTCAGTCCGGATCTGGTGGTTCCGGTAAAAAAAATAACGTCATCATTTGACAGGTCATTTGCGTCTCCACCTGTATTAATCGTATTGAACACAGTATTGGCAGTTATTACGCCTCCTCCCGCGCCAGTGGTTTTAGAATTTGCCACACTTCCTACAAGAGTTTGAGTACGCTCAGTAGCAAGCTCTGAATTGATTGTGTTTACGATATTATCGATAGTGCTGCCGTTCTGCGAGGGGTCCCCGTCAAGACTTATCGTTGCAATCCTGCTGGAAGAAGTGTCTGTAATTGTTAGCGTGTCAGTAAGTCCAGCCCCGATTCCATTGGTAAGAACTATTGACCCTGTCTTAGAAGCCTGACTGGCAAACGTATTGATGTTTACAGCATAATTACCTGCAACTGTGTTTTTCGTATGGCTTACGTAAGATATTTCATTATTAGTAGTAGTGCCTTCAGCAACAAACATCCTTTTAACCGCATAAAAGTCAGAACCAATTTCTGATAAGAATTTACTCTCTTTTACAGATAACTTACCAAATTTATCTGATGTTACCCCAATCAATGAGAGAGCATTGCCATCGGTAGGAAGCAAAGGTATCGATTTAGATAATGTATTTTGAATAATACTTTTAATTGTCCTTAAGGTACTTTCACCGGAGAGGATCCCGGCTTTTTTTGTGTCTTCATTAAATGCGAATTGCTGGTTTACGTTTTCGATTATTTCATTGTATGCGGTTGTAAATTTGTCTACCTCGCCCTTTATTTTAGCTGTATCTCTGGATATGGTGATGTTTACGGTTGAACCGTTTTCCACTCTGGTAACGTCCAGGGTAACACCTCTTATGACATCATCAATGGAATTACTGGTTCGTGTAACTGCAACTCCGTCTATAACTACTTTCGCATCCTGTCCTGTCGTCACTTCCATATCATAGCCTTCAGTGGTTACGGAAACGGTACCAAAATCAAGGGTTCCACCACCTTCATTATTTGTTATTATTTGAATACTCAGCTGGCTGTCTCCCACTATGTCATCGGTTATTACAATCTTCCCGGCTTCATCTATTGTTGCGCTACCCGCTCCAAGTCCGAATGTAGATTCTATCTGTGTCAGCAGGTTGTCTATTGTGTCAACGGCCCTGTCAGTTATTGTGTAAGTCCCGGAGACTGCAGCACCTGTGTTGTCTGTTCCTACCAAAGTAATTGTGTCACTATTGACAACATTGTTTGCGTCGCCACCGGTATTTATACCGTCAAATGTTGTTCCACTTGTGACTACACCACCACCGGCAGGAGTTGTTTGTGTATTGGCTGTAGACCCTGTGTGTACTTCAGCAATCGAACCCTGAGATCTTTTAAGGATTCCTAATGTTTCAAGAATGTTATTGGTGTCTGCAAAAGTTGTGGTTCCGTTGATGTCAATCTGGTAAGTTGTAACCCCGTCAGTAGTAGTGCTTACTACGGCGGCAGTTCCTTTTAATGCTCCTGTAAGTGCTGCATTTATATTGGTAGCAATAGTAGATAAGGATTCGACGGCAAGATCTATCACAACATTTTCTCCTCCAATAACTACTGTACCGTTTTGAGCCGTTGTCAAATCAAGCAGTGATTCAACAGCGGAACTGCTACTGGAGAATTCATCAGACTCTGCTCCATCACTTGTTGCGTTTTTAATAGATTTCGTGGCGGAAGCAAGACCCAGTCCTTCCAGTATGTTCTGGGCATCAGATGAGGCGTCGAGTATATTAAACGCGTCCTTACCTGTACTGTCACTGGTAAGGATCATGCGGTTATCAGTATCGGAGACAGATATTAAGGTCGCTGTTATTCCGGTAGCATCAGTACCCGAATTTGCAGTATTGATTGTTGATATAATGTCAGTAAGTGTGTCGGTAGCCGAGACAATTATACCTGTACCGTTTATGACGAATTCTCCGGCAAGGTTCAGTGCAGTGTCTGAAGTGGTAAAACTCTCAGATGACAGCTGTCTTGCCTGCGCCAGCTGTGAGCCTGCTGTGAATGATAATGTATGTGTGCCCGGACTCGCCTCTGCTGTCGCTGTGATTGTAGCTATCTCGGCTGCTGTAAAAGTGGCCGAGTCTGTAGATGCTGAGGTTTTAAAGACATCAAAAGTGTCGCTATCTTTAAGGGTTTTTGCTGTTTCCTGGAATGCTGATAGTTGTGTATTAAGGGATTGAAAAGCTGTTAGTTTGTTGCTTTGTAAAGTCTGATTATTAACTACAAGGTCTACACGTCTTCTACTGACACCAACAAGTTGTTCTATAAGTGTTGCAGTATCAAGGCCTGAAACCAGACCTCCAATCGCACTCGTTCCTGTTGCTCCTGCCATTAAGTTCTCCCGATGTGTCGCCTCTTGTTGGTAAAAGTTTTCATGTCTCTCAATCGTAACTACTTCAACTACTATTAAGAGGATAAAATTCCGGTATTGTTCCTTTTGGTAATAACAGGCTATCATTAAAATGCTTTGCTGTTGTTATCTTCTCAATTTCATACGAATATTCATTCATTAATCTATTTATGGTTCCCCTGTTGGTTTGTTTTGCTTTTTCAATTTCTTCCTGAGTCGCATACCAGCAATACCAGTTAAGAAAGTTGGTTTTATCAAGACTGTTTTCCATTGTTATTTTTCCTTTCTAGAATCGTTATAAGGTATAAGCAATGATTATGCCATTTGGTATTTTAAATCTGCGCTTTGTTATGGTTAACAATTATAACAACTTAGGATGCTGAGGCTTTTTTACATCTTCAAATTCAATAGGTAATTTTTGTGTATTAATGATCTGTTTTTTCCCTTTATTAAGATGTGTTACAACAGGAGAGGGAGAGTGGTATTGTCCACCCTCCCTCTCCTTTGTTCAAACTTATTCATCATCAGTATTGACGATTGTTACCTTCTCATGCTTATCCGAGCAGACTTAGTACTGACTGTGGTGCCTGGTTAGCCTGAGCAAGCATTGAAGTACCAGCTTGTAACAGTATCTGGTTCTTAGTGAAAGATACTGTTTCAAAGGCCATATCAGCATCACGAATAACAGACTCAGCAGCACTCAAGTTTTCAATCGTACTTGAAAGGTTAGCAGACGCAAAACCAAACTGATTTTGTGTTCTACCAATTGTCGCACGAGCATCTGCCAGTGTATCGAGTGCAGTATCAATAGTTGTCAATGCTGACTGTGCGCCGGATAAAGTGCTTACATCTACATTTGCAGTCAATCCACCTGCGGTCAGATCAGCTAGAGAGAAAGTAATTTTATTATTAGCATTATTCTCATACCCCACCTGGAATGATGATGTAGAAGTTGCAGTGGTTGCCAGAGAGCTTGCAGCAAAACCACCAGCAGAATCTACGAGTGAGTTTGCCGTGATCTTGACACCAAATGTTGAGAAATCCAATGTATCAGTCTCTATCCCAGTCAGTGCGCTTAAAGATATAGTTTGTGTATTAGTACCATCTGTGAGTGTTATAGCGCCGCTACCAACAGAACTTACAGTTACGCCATATGACGTGGCGGCTGTAGCATTAGACACATCAATGGCAGTTATACCATTAGCACCTGTTAAGTTACCTGCAGAACTAACTGAAAGTCCACCAAAAGATCCATTGATTAACGATGAACCTGCGTATTTAGTCGAGTTAGCAATTCGAGATATTTCATTCTCAAGGCTATCAATTTCTGAGTTGATGTTAGTACGGTCAGTAGAACCTGTGTTAGAAGATGCAGCTTGCGTTGCAAGTTCTTTCATTCTCTGCAGAATATTTGTTATCTGATCGCCGGCACCTTCTGCTACCTGCAACATTGAGTTTGCTTCAGATGCGTTTCTGCTCGCCTGTTCCAAACTCTTTATCTGCGATCTAAATCTCATAGATACAGAAAGCCCGGCAGCATCATCAGACGCTTTGTTAATCCTAAAGCCTGAGGACAGTTTTTCTAGAGACTTTGATAATCCTGCGTCTGCTGTTTTTAGATTTCTGTGTGAGTTAAAAGCTGCAATATTGTTTTGTATTCTTAAACCCATTTTAAATCCTCCTTGATTTTTGTGTAGAGTGTTGTTTAACACCAGCTACAGCAATCGTTTTTAAACATTCTGCCGATCTGGCTTCCCTGCCATACACAGCAAAACTAAATTAAATAAATAAACAAAAAAGTTAAACATTAACCAAAAACTTCTTTAAGACCTCTTATAATTAACCACCTCCTTCTTTAGTAAAAACTATTTTGGTTACATGGGAAATTTCTTACTGATACTATCATCGGTCAGAAACTGGATGACTTTAGTGAAAATCCTGAAAAAAATAAAATATCAATTATTTTCTGTGAATTGCCTGTAAGGTATTATTTTTCATGCACTTACTAGCGTTGTAATTTTGTGCAATATCTGATTGATAGGATTGGCAGGAAGATATTTTTGAATTATTCATCTCTAAAGCCTTTTATTGCAGCTTTATGTGACGTATATGTATAACTTTTTAAAAAGTTGAATGTATGCAGGGGGTATATGAGAGAAATACGAATGGATTATTGATTAGCAGTGACAATAAATCAATCTATCATGTTAACATGTTACAACAGAATCTGCTGTTTGAGGCGGAATTGCATTGAGAGCATCTGGCTCTAATAAAACGGCTATTTCAAAGGCAAATATCGAGAGAGTCTCTTTTTGTTGTTTTATCAAGGTTGTTCCTATACGAATATAAAGATCACTTAAGTCACTTAGACTATTGATTGTTATATTTCTGGGGAGTTTGAGGGATTTCAACAATTCATCACAACTTCGTATACAGCTTTCCGGATCATTCATGGATAGGTAGACCTTGCTCAGGCCAAGGTGTGCTTCGGTCAGATATTTTACACTTTTTAATAATTTCAGAAAACACTCTTTTGCCCTGTTATTATCATTTTCAAGCAAATAGATGGATCCCAGTCTTAGCGATACTTCAGGATTATTCTGGTTTATTGTTGTTAGAGTATTGTATATGTCTTTAGATTGAGCGATATTTCCGATGTTCTCATAAGCAATCGCCAGGTTGAGTAGGGCGTCAAAATGTTCTGGTTCCTTATTGATAATTGATTTGAATGATTTAATTGCCTCACAGGGTTTATTGCATTTTAAAAGTAGAAGTCCAAGGTTATACAGTGCCCGGACCTCTTCGGGGTGATAGTCCAGTATCTGCTTGAGACATCCTATGGCCTTTTCTGTTTCACATGATCTTTCATATGTGCCGGCAAGGGAGTATTGAATCTCTTTGTTTCCGGGATCATGCTTCAGCCCATCACAAAGGAATATCTCGGCCATCTTGAGGTTATCATGTACTACAAAGTGCTTTCCGATCGCAAGGTAAGGTTCCCACGCATTGTCAGCGCAGTTTATAGCGTTAGCTAATGCCTGTTGACCACAATTTTGATTACCTTGTTCATAATGGTTTATTGCCATTCTAGTATGTGCCAACCAGGCATGATTGATTGTATTAAATGGAATAGACATTGCCCTGGATGGATCTGATTGAATAGCTTTCAATGATCTTAGATAATTCTTTGTTGCCTTCTCACACTTATCGTACTCTTTGCGTAGAAAGTATATGGAGGAGAGAATACAATGTGCATCCAGGTAGTCTGAGTAAAAGCGAATAGCCTTGAGAGCGTACTCTTCAGCATTATCAAGATCCTGCTTTCGATAAAAGGCAACGCATGTAGTAAAGTAGCAAAGGAGTCTCATCTGTTCATTACTATCTTGCAATTCGAAAAGCCTGATGGCTTCAAGCGCCTCCTCTATACATTCATCATTTCTGTTTCTATCAAGACATGAAATTGCCAGATAATGATGAGGTAAAGGGTTCTCCGGATCATCTTTAATCTGTATCTTCAAGAGATCTGATGTCCGTTTGAATTTCTTCTCCATCTGCTCATTGCTATGGTGATATCCATAATGATATATACTTACATTAACATTTTTAGTCGAACCTGAGTATATAAGAACGTTGTGAACAATTCCTTCATAGTGAATGTTATTATAATTTCTAAAAATTCTTTCTGAACTGGAAACAGATAAATTTGCACCACCTTTAGGCTTGTAAAATACAGGTAGTTTGATTACGTTTACTTCATTGTCACTGATTACTTCTCTTAGTTTGCAGGCTTCTGCTCTTTCCAGCTCCTCATCAGCGTCAAGTATTAGAATCCAATCGGATGTCGCATAGCTTAACGAATAATTTCTTGCCTTACTGAAACTGTTCTCCCATGGGTGATGATAAATCCTTGCATTATATTTTTTTGCGATCTTTACGGTATTATCCGTCGATCCGGTATCTACAATAATAATTTCATCCACATAGTCTTTGACACTTTCCAGACATGTAGGGAGGAATTCTTCCTCGTCCTTTACTATCATACAAAGAGAAATTGTTGGATTATGGATTGAGATCTGTCCCTGTGCGATATGCTCTGCAGATCTGACCGTGTATTTCAGATCTGTTTTTTTTGTTTTCATGTTACCTTCCATTCTCTGTTATTTTGAAATCATCAATCTGGATTCTGAAATCCACTGGCGGATTTCAGAACGTTTACGATATCTTTTTGTAAGTTATCACTCTCAGTGACAACGGGATCTAATAGCTCGGCAATATTAAAGGAAAACACGGACAGCATCTCATTTTGCTGTTTAAACAGGGCTTTTCCGATGCTGATGTAGAGTCTGCTTAAATCTGATAAATTATTGATTATCATGTCTCGCGGTAGATCCAGACATTTCAGTATTTGATCGCAACTTGCCACACAGGATTCCATATCGTCTTGAGATATATAAATTCTGCTCAAGGCAAGATGTGCCTCCAACAAATACTTGCCAAGTCTTATTGTTTTTAAGAAGCACTCCTTCGCATCATATAGATATGTGTCATTCAACAATAGAGAACCAAGTCTGACAAGCGTTTCAGCATTTTCCGGTTCTATTGTTAATAACCTTTCATATGTTTCTTTTGCATGTTGGATTTCCTTAATCTGTTCATATGCTACTCCTAGATTATATAAAGCGCCGGTATGCTCTTTTGGTCTGCAACATAATAACTTAAAAACATCTATCGCGGCTTTATACCGACTCTCCGCCATGTGGAGAAGTCCTATCTTATATTGTGCTACTATTTCTTCAGGATATATATCCAATAGTATTTTGAAATACTTCAGTGCATTATCGATCATATTATGATCTTCATATAATTCAGAAATATAATATAGTATTCTCTTGCTCGTCGGATATTCTTTTAGTCCAATATGTAGAATTTTTTCAGCTAATGTAAAATTGTTTTGTTCAATAAAATATTTTCCAATGGACAGATAAGGGTCATCTTTGTCTTTAGCAATACTTACGGTTTCTTTCAACTTCTGAATTCCCTCACTGTCTCTGTTTTGTTCAAAGCAGACGATAGCAAGCCTGGTATGAGCATGCCAGGCGTTATTAATGTTGTTATATGGTATCCGCAATGTTCCGGCAGGATTTGATATAATTTTTTCTAAGATGGTCAGATATTTATTTGTCGCTTTAATGCATTTATCGTACTCTTTCTGTCGCATATATATTGAAGAAAGTATAAAATAACCATCGAGGTAGTCGGAATATGAATTTACGGATTTCATAGCGTAGTATTCTGCGTTAACAAGGTCATCTTTATTAAAAAAAGCGAAACTCGCTGTATAGCAGGTAAGCAGTTTGACTTCAGTATTAATGTTTTTATGTTCAAATAACCTGATTGCTTTAAGTGCCTCATCTATACATTCGTCATTCATATTTCTGCCTGAAAATGCTACTGCCAGGAAGTGATGCGGCATAGGGTTTGAGGGGTCGTTTTTAATCTGCTCTTTCAGTAGTGATGAGGTCCGCACAAATTTTCTTTCCATCTTCTCTTCATCAAGATTATATCCATAGTGAAACAGCTTTATGTTAGCGACTTTAGTATTACCGTTGTATTTCAGGTAATTATGAACGGTCCCTTCATATTTAATTCCAAGATGATTCCTAAAGACTCTCTCCGAATTAGAGACTGATACAACTTCACCTTCCATTGTTTTATCAAGTACTTGTAAGTATAGTAAATCGGCATCACATTCATGAATAACTCTCTTTAGTCCGGAAGCATCTTTTGCATCTAATTCTTCATCTGCGTCAAGTATAAAAATCCAATCGCTCGTGGCATACTTTAGAGAGTAATTTCTCGCCTTACTGAAACTATTTTCCCATGGATGATGATAAATTTTTGCATTATATCTTTCCGCAATCTTAACAGTCTCGTCTGTAGATCCAGTATCTACTATAACTATTTCATCAACAAAATCTTTGACGCTATTAAGACATTTAGGAAGAAAGAATTCTTCATTTTTAACTATCATGCAAAGTGAAATAGTTGGACTATTTCTGTCAGATAGCTGTTTTTTCTTATCTGTCTTTTCCCTTTTTAAGTCTTCGCATAAACCGTAAGCTGTTTTTGCAGCTTGGACTTCATTTCTTTCTTTAAGATTTTGACTTATAGAATTAAAGATATTTCCCAGATCAATTAAGCTGTCAATAGTTACGTTTCTGGGCATATTCAGGGCTTGTAGCAATTGGTCACAACCGGCAACTGCTTCTTCAATGTCTCCAAGGGCAATATTGACTTTGCAGATAAGCAATCTGATATCGAATGAGTCGGGTGCTATTTCAACTGCCTTTCTCCAGAGAGAGAGAGTTTCACTCATGTCGCCTTTTTGAAACCTGACGTGGCCCAGATTGAATAAAGTTTTTACTGATTTTTCATTAATACTCAATAACCTCCTGTATGTATTTTCCACCTCATCAATATTATTGCTTTCAAGATAGAAATTGCCGAGGAGTGTAAGGCAATCTTCCAAATCGGTGGATTCATTCAAGGCTTTGTCGATTTCTGAATTACCTGATTCAGCCTGGTTACCGGACAGGTAGCAAAAGCCACGTAATAAATGTATCTTCCACTTATGGCCGATTGTGTGATAAATGATATTTGTCTGTAGTTCTGACACCGGATACTCAGTTTCAAGAGGTTGATGTAATGGAGATCCACTTTTGGCCGAATGTAAGTTAACGGTTCCACTCCATATGGCCAGATAACTTTCAGACGCTTCCATAAACTTATCGTATTCTTTCAGATTGTAGTAAGCAAAAGCTAAGAGGCAGTAACCGTCTAAAAAATGACTGTCCAGTTTAACTGACTTGAGGGCATAAATCTCCGAATCTTTAAATTCATTCTTCTCAAAATATGCTGCACTTACTATGTAGTAGGAAACCAGGAAATCCTTTTTATTGAATCCGTTCTCTTCTGCCAGATATAACGCTCTTTTACTATTTGTAATAGCATGTTCGTAGAGACGCCTGTCCATATATGAAATGCCTATGTACATATATGGAACCGGATTGTGAGGATCTGCCTCTATCTGTTTTTTCAGTAGAGTGGATGTCCGCAGGAATTTCTCTTCCATCTTCTCTTCAGATAGGTTGTAACCATGGTGTATAATAGTTATCGATGAATAGAGACATTTGCCACTGTACTGTATGGTATTGTGAACAATTCCTTTATAATAAATCCCACTGAAGTTTTTAAAGAAACGTACCATCTGCGCATAGCCTTCCTGGGTAGAATCTTTATATCTGTTTTTTATGATAAATGAAACTGCCAGGCAGTTGTCACTGTTTTTAGCTATTTCTTTAAGCCTGGGTGCGTCTTCCCTGTTTAATTCTTCATCTGCATCAAGATACAAAATCCAATCACATGTTGCGTATTTAAGTGAATAGTTTCTTGCCTTACTGAAACTACCTTCCCATGGATGGTTAAAGACTTTTGCCCCATAACTCTTCGCGATTTCAACGGTTCTATCAGTTGAACCGGTATCAACGATTATAATCTCATCTACTATATCCCTGGCGCTGGTAAGACACCGATCAAGATTCTCTTCCTCATTCTTTACAATCATGCAGAGTGAAATAGTGGGATTTCCAATTTCTGATTTCATATCTATCTCTTTTGTTGACATTGTCTCTTTCATCTCTTTGGAGTGGATTACTGTACCAGGTTACTTCCGGATACAAGGTTCGTCTTGTAATTTTTTTTGTTTACGAATTCGCGTTACAAACACTGAACCCGGACAGCGATTTTGCTACCCGCTCAAATACTCCATCCCAATCATACAGTTTGGTTTGTCGAAACAGACGCATGCTCGGATACCAGGGACTATCGTCGCGTTCAAGCTGCCATCTCCAATCAGGTACAAAAGGAAGAAGTGTCCACACAGGTTTGCCAATAGCTCCGGCTAAATGCGCGACTGAAGTATCTACGGAGATAACAGCATCAAGGTTGGCAATGACTGCCGCTGTGTCTGCAAAGTCATTCAACTCATTGTCAAGGTTGATTATCTTCATACTTTTGGGAGCGTTGTGAATTTCAGCAGACGCAGGTCCTTTTTGAAGGCTATAGAAAGATAAATCCGGAATTCCTGAAATAGCCTCAAAATAATTTAGCTTACATGATTTCTTATGGCAAAGTTCTTTGTTGTCAGGACTGCTTGCCCAAGCGAGTCCAATTTTAGTTGATTTATCGTGGACCCCAAGTCGATCTCTCCATTTCATTACACGCATAGAATCAGGAGTGATGTAAGGTACACTTGAAGGTATGGTATCAGCCCCGGTATCCAGAATACTCGGGATACTTAAGAGATGGCTATGGACGTCAAATTGTTCAGATAGTTTTCCTGAAGGATCTTTTAATATTATGGCATCGATACCCGCACAGTTTTTTAATAAATGGACTAGAGCTGGTAGACATTCGAATATCACTCGTCCCCCTCGTGCCTGTACCATTGGCAGATAGCGTACAAATTGAATATTGTCACCCATACCTTGTTCTGTGTGTATAAGGATAGTCTTGCCATTAAGAGAAGAGCCGTCCCACACGGGTTGCTGAAAAGTCCTGTGAGCGTAACCTTGTGTGTGCAGCCTCCATTCGTATTCTTGCCAACCGTTTTTAAACCTTCCTTTTAATAATGACATTAGGGATCTGTTAAAGTGTGCGTCAGCGTAATCCGGCTTCAGCTCTATCGCGCGGCTGTAGCATGCTGCCGCTTCTACGAACTCACCTCGTTCCTGAAATGTGATACCCAGATTGTTATGGGCCTCTGCGTAATCAGGTTTTATTGTTATTGCCCGCTTAAAACTTACAAATGCTTCCTCAAATTTTTTCTGTTCTTTTCGTGCATTACCACAATTGTAATGAGCTTCGGCAAAGTGCGGTTTGATTGTTATTGCCGTTCTATAACTTGTTATTGCTTCGTCGAGTCTGTTTAATGATTGAAGTGTATTACCCAGATTATTGTACGCCTCCGCGTAATCAGGACTCAGCTCTATTGCTCGATTATAACTTTTCACAGCTTCTTCCAGTCTAAACTGTTTTTTTAATGCTGTACCAAGGTTATTGTGTGCCTTAGCATTATCAGGCATGAGTGAAATTGCTCTCTTATAGTTTAGTATTGCTTTGTCTAAGTTGCCAAGTCCTTGAGACACCGCGCCAAGATTGCAGTATATCTCTGCGTCATGTGGCCTGAGCATTGATGCCTTCCTGTAACTATTAAGAGCTTCGTCCGGCTTTCCACTTTTCCTAAGCGCATTACCAAGGTTGTTATGAATTTCAGCATCATCTGGATTTAGATCTATCGCGAGTTTATAGATTACTATTGCCTCATCAGGCAGGTTTAATGCTTGAAGCGTACTGCCAAGATTATAATACGCTTCTACATAGTCCGGCTTAAGTTCTATTGCTCTCTTATGACTATACATTGCTTCCTCAAATCTTCCTGATGCATGAAGCGCTGATCCAAGATTACCGTGAGCTATTGCGTTGTCAGGTTTAAGTTCAGTAGACTTTTTAAGTAACACACATGCCGCATCGAGATTTCCAGCTTGCAGATTTAGAGTGCCAAGAAGAGAGATTGTTTCAATGTTATCTGGTTGTTCATCGAGTATCTTGTTGTAAAGGATTGAGGCGCCGGCAAGATCTCCTCCCTGGTGCAGTTTAAGCGCTTCTTGAAGCTCAGTATTGTTATTTAATAATTTAGTCATAAATTAACTTATAGCAGTATTATTGCTTATAGATCTGTTTAGGTACAAATTGTCTATCTCTTGTATCAAAGCTTCTTTCACCTGATTAAACACTCCCGCCCAATCATTTAATTGTGTTTGTCTGAACAGACGCATGCCTGGATACCATGGACTATCGCTGCGTTCCAGCATCCATCTCCAATCAGGCACAAAAGGCAACAGCGTCCACACCGGTTTACCGATGGCCCCGGCTAAATGCGCAACTGCAGTGTCTACGGCAATTACCAGGTCAAGGTTTTCAATTGCAGCTGCAGTGTCTGCAAAGTCATTCAACTCATTATCCGGATTGACAATCTTGATAACCATGGTATGCTTATTCGCTTCAGCGGAAGCGAGTCCTTTCTGGAGACTGTAGAAAGTCAGTCCACGGATAGAGGTTAAATGTGCAAAATCATTCAGTGAACATGAACGGTTACGATCATCTATATGTTTGGGGTTTCCTGCCCAGACAATTCCAACTTTTAGATTGTTATCATTATCAAACTTAGCACGCCATTGTGATACCAGTACGGGGTCCGGTTTGATGTAAGATAAGTTCCGTGGTATTGAATCAACGGTAGTATCAAATATGCCTGGTAGACTTAAGAGAGGGACCTGAACATCAAATTGCATAGGAGATTTACCATGTGATGTCTTTTCCATAATTTCATCAATTCCGACAAAGTTCTTTAATAGACGACAAAGACTTTGTTGGCATTCGACTATCACATAACCTCCCTGTTCCTTAACCATGGGCAGATATCTGACAAATTGAATGGAATCTCCAATACCTTGTTCTGTGTATACCAGTATTGATTTTCCATTGAGATATGAACCGTCCCACACAGGTCTCCGGTCTGTTTCAGGTATACATCTCTTTAAGCGCAATCTCCACTCATATTCTTGAAATCCTTTTTTAAAGTTTTCAGTTAATAATAATGCAAAAGCCAGGTTTAAGTGTGCCTGTGCATAATCTGTTTTGAGTTCTATTGCCTGCCTGTAGTGTGCTATTGCCTCCTCAGGCCTGCCTGTTCCCTTTAGTACGGTTCCAAGGTTATTGTATGCTTCTGCGTAGTCTGGTTTGAGTTCGATTGCTTTTTTATGACTTATGATAGCAGCATCGAACTTACTTTGTGCCATGAGAGCAGTGCCTAGATTGTTGTGCGCTTCCGCGTATTTTGGGTTTAGTAAAAGTGCTTTTTTATAACTTGTAATTGCAGAATCTAACTTCCTTTGTGCCATGAGTGCTGTGCCCAGATTGTTGTGCGTCTCAGCACAGTCTGGATTAAGTTCGATTGCTCTCTTATGACAGATAATTGACTCTTCGGATTTGCCTTTTTCCAGAAGTGATGTTCCGAGGTTATTATGCGCTTCAGCATAATCCGGATTTAGTGCTATAGCTCTTTCATAACACGTAATTGCCTCATCAGGTTTACCTGACTCATGGAGCGCTGAACCCATATTACTAAATGCCATAGCATAATTTGGATCGAGTTTTACTGCCTCCATGTAACTTGATATTGCCTCAGCCAATGCTCCAGATTCTTGAAGCGCTGCACCCAGATTACAGTGAAATACAGGATTATACGGATCGAGTTCTGATGCCTTTCTGTAGTATTCTACAGCCTCATCTAATTTGCCGTGTTCTTTAAATGTATTGCCAAGATTACAATATGAGTCCGCATTGCCTGGGCTGAGTTCTATTGTCTTCTTGTAACATATTACAGCTTCCTCAGGTCTACCTTGTTCTTTAAGTGTGTTACCAAGATTGTAGTGTGCGTCGGCATAGTCAGGTTTTAGTGATATTGACTTCCTGTAACTTATTATAGCCTCATCAGGCTTTCCGGATTCCTGAAGAGTTGTACCAAGATTACAATGCGCTGCTGCGTGATCAGGCATTAACTTAATAGTCTTCATAAAATACGTACATGCTGTATCGTATATTCCTTGCTGCAGATTAAGTATACCCAGGAAAAAAAGAGCATCAACGTGTTCCGGTTGCTCTTCGAGTATCTCTTTATAAAGTTGTTCTGCCCCATGGAGTCTTCCTGACTGATGCCGCTCGTATGCTTCATGAATTAACTCTTTAGGTTTTGTATTTATCATAATAAATATTATTAGCCTGATTATTTAGAAAGTTTATGAAGATCAGGTTCCGGGCTATTTAAACCTTTAAAGTTTTCAGCAATTATATCCGCTTTCTTAAAAAACTGGTTAGCCTGAGGTTCTCTCCCTAATTTTTTCAGTAAAGTGCCTATTTTCAGGTGTGGCAGTTCGTAATCAGAATATACATTGATTGCTGATTCATAGCATTCTAGCGCATCCTTAATTTTCCCCGCTCTTTCAAACTCTTCTCCCAGCAATATCCATGTCCGTATAGAATGAGGTTCCTGCTTAAGCGCGTTGCATAAGCAGGCGATCGGATCCGGTGTTATTGATGCCGCAAACATGAAAGTCAGATAGTTTTCAGGCTCCAGCGCTGCGGCTTCCTCAAATATTTTGCAAGCCAGTTTCATATCACGGTGTATCTGCATGGCAAGCAATCCATCATGGAGGAGATTTTCAAATCGTGTTGCCTTTAATTGTAGATGTCTTTCATTAATTGATGCTCCTTCCAGTTTCGTTAACCCTTCAAACCATTTATAATGCTTTTCTATTTCATCGCTGTGTCTGTGAGGGCGTTTAAGATGTTGTCTGTAAAAGTCCAATCTGTCTTGACCATGCTGTAACTGAAGGCGTTCACGCATTACATATTGACGTGCCTCTTTTGAGATATTTTGAACTAATGAAGGATCCTCTGCAAGCAGGTTCAGGGTAACGATCAACTCCCCATGATTTTTAAACAGAAATCCTGTCTTACCAACATTAACTGATTCAATATATGGCTCAATATGTGACATGACCGGTACTATTCCGGAAATTGCATATTCCAGAAACTTTACATCTGACCTTGATCGATTAAAAGCGTAGTCCTTTAAAGGCGCAATACCAATGTCGATGGTTTTCAGAAAATTGTAATAATCGTCTAAGGACCCGGGTAAGGTCCATTTTTTTTTGTGTTGTGGCAGAGAGTCAAAAAGTTTCCAGATCGGCTCAGAGCACATCAGATGTAGCGACACATCCGGTCTGGTAATTATCCAATTAATGAGTGGTCGCGCAATTTCAGCCATATCTTCCATATGGCCGTGAGACCCTCCCCAACCGATTACCAATTCACTGTCTCTCTTCAAGGGTTTTTCCGGGGGAACATTCAGGATTTGATTGGGAAAGACTTTGCAATTTTTGTTTAGATGCCCGTAAAGTTTTTTCAACTCAGGAGATGTTACCTGCAATGCATTGCAGGTATTTGCCAGGCGAAATCCCAGATCCAGATTTTGTTTATTCTTGAAAAAGAAGTAGACCGGATTCCACGTTTGCAGGGCATTAAGGTCGTCAGCTATCTCATAAACAGTAAGTTTTCGTTGTTCTTTTCTTCCTCTGATCAGAGGAAGAATATCCGGGTCACAGATATTCTTCAAAATCAGAACATCCGCTCTCATCATTATTTCAGTCTTGTGACGGTGCTGGTTTGTTATATTGATAACGCGTACACTGTCATCCTGCGCCATAGCGATTCCGGGAGCATGTGTCCTGTAAAAGTAGTCACCGCTGCCTTCATTCTGTGGAGGTTCAACCTGCGCAATTAATAGTGGGATATTGTTTTTGGAAAGTTCCATTTGTTATTACTTCTCTCAAAAGTATCTCTTTATTTTGAAATTTAAATTCAAAAAAACTACTGTTAATGAATATTTAGCGTTAGTTTAATGATGTAGTGGTTTTATGATCCTACAAGGTAAGTAGCCAAATTCATGCCAAAATTTGTTTATTAAATAAAACTTCCACAAATAAAACATAGCGTGTTAAGTTGTTGTATATTGGATGCTTATGTGTATATGGCAAAACTGAGGTACAATGAACAATTTCCTCTTTGTTAACATTGCTATATTACTGTATAACATTTAGTCAGTTTCAGAGTTAAATTTGTATCGGTTCACAGCTACAAAAATTCTCTGTTTTAATATTGTATGTTTATAATCCATGGTTATTAAGAATTTATTCTAAAATGTATATTCTATGAGCTCTTCACAAAAAAAAGGAATTATAGTACTGGGCTGTCACCGTTCCGGTACATCAGCGGTTACTGGTTTGCTGGAGTTGTTTGGTGTGCATTTGGGGACGGATCTGATACAACCTGGTGCGGACAATCCCAAGGGCTTTTTTGAGCATAGTAAGATTGTCAGGTTAAATGACTGCTTCATGGATCAGCTTAATATCAAATGGTGGCAGCCGGTTCCCACGGATTATCTTGAGTCTATTATGAAGGAGGATAAGTTCTCCCGGCTCAGAGTTGGATATCAGGATTGGCTCAAGCAAATTATGAAGAGAGAAGTGGCGACTCATGATATATGGGCGGTAAAAGATCCAAGGATGACTCGCATGATGCCATTGGCCAATCCTGTCTTTGAGGAATGCGGAGGGCTGATCTATCTCGTTGTCAGGAGAAATGAGCAGGATATTATAAAGAGTCTGGCCAGGCGTCATAGTTGTACTGAGGGTGAGGCTGAAATCGTTGTTGATAACTACCTGGATCACCTGAATTATTTTGTAAACAATACAAATATTGAGAATATATTGAATGTTGATTTTGATGCGTGGAAATCCGGCAAGGTATCACCGCAAGAAGATATGAAGAGTCTGGAGAGTATGCTTGGAACCTTTAACAAGCAGCCTTCGGATCAGCAGATTAACAAGTTCTTGTCATTGTCTTAATGAATGGGAATGCACCCTTTCTGAATTGTTGTAAATACGAAGTTTAAAATATGGAGTGCATCATCCGTGATGATGCGTTTTAAAGCAGTGACACGGTCACTGCACTCCCAAAAAGAAGATTTGTTTTGCGCGTTTGAAAATTAAATCCCTTAATTCAATGACATTGCCCGCGCCGGAGAGGTAATCACTGCTCAGATCGGGGAACTCAAGAAAGAAATCTACTATCAGGGAGATGTCCTCAATACAACTTCACGAATCCAGAAACTCTGCAACCCGCTCAGACACAAACACCCAAGTGACCGTAAATAAAACACTTGAAACAATCAGGAGATACTATAGAATTCGTAACTATCCAACACGGTAGAAGAAAATATTACAGGTAAAAAACAGACGCATGGATTCCGTTTCCGATGTGAGACAAGAATAGAATATTAAAAAGAAAGATATGAATCAAAATCCGGAACAGATAGCAAGAGACAGCATTGATAAACAGTTGACTGTATGCGGCTGGGTTATTCAGAGTATAAAACAGGTAAATCTGAATGCCGGAATTGGCGTTGCTGTTAAAGAATATCTGACTGACGTTGGACCTGCAGACTATGTTTTGTTTGTCGAAGGCAAACCTTGCGGAGTGATTGAAGCAAAGCGTGAAGATGAAGGACATCGGATGAACGTTCACGAAGAACAAGGCGAAGATTATGCAAAAGCCAGGCTCAAACATCTCAAAAATGAACCTTTGCCTTTTGTATATATCAGTACCGGCGAAGTAACACGTTTTACCGACTTTACCGATCCGAAACCAAGGGCAAGGGAGGTTTTCAGTTTTCACCGACCTGAAACCTTGAAAGATTGGGCAAAAAGAGATAAGTCTCTTCGAACAAGACTATTCGATCTACCTGCATTACAAACAGACGGTTTGCGTGAATGCCAGATAAAAGCCATTAATAAGTTAGAATCTTCTTTTAAAGAAGATCGGCCAAAAGCATTGATTCAAATGGCAACCGGTTCGGGAAAAACGTTTACTGCTATCACTTCCGTATATCGTTTGCTGAAATATGCCAAAGCAAAGCGTGTGCTGTTCTTAGTGGATACAAAAAACCTGGGAGAACAAGCCGAACAGGAATTTATGTCATTTGTGCCGAATGACGACAACCGGAAATTCACTGAGCTATACAGCGTTCAGCGTTTAAAATCAAGCAATGTCGCTACCGACAGCCAGGTTTGCATTAGCACCATTCAACGTCTTTATTCTATTTTAAAAGGAACAGAATTAGAAGAGAGCGCTGAAGAAGAAAATCCAAACGAACGTAAATGGCAACCCAAAGAGATTCCACCGATTGAATACGATGTGAAGATGCCCATTGAGTTTTTCGATTTCATTGTGATTGATGAATGCCACCGCAGCATTTACAATCTCTGGAAACAGGTGTTGGAATACTACGATGCATTTGAAATTGGTTTAACTGCCACACCCGATAAACGGACTATAGGTTACTTCGACCAGAATCTGGTAAGCGAATATTCGCATGAAATGGCGGTTGCCGATGGCGTTAATGTTGGTTACGAAGTATTTATCATTGATACCAAAGTCACTCAAAAAGGGGCAACACTTTGGAAAGGTGAATACATTGAACACCGTGAACGCTTAAGTCGCAAGAAACGGATGGAATTGCAGGACGAAGACGAGAATTATTCGAAACAACAATTGGATAAAGATGTCGTTAATCCCAATCAGATCAGGATCATCATCCGCACATTCAAAGAACATTTGCCAGGCATTTTCAAAGAACGCTACGATAAAAACGGTAACTTTGAAGTTCCTAAAACCTTGATTTTCGCTAAAACCGACAGCCACTGTAACGACATCATTGACATCGTCAGAGAAGAATTTGCCGAAGAAAACAAATTCTGCAAAAAAATAACTTATAAAACTGATGAAGACCCCAAATCAGTTTTGTCCCAATTCAGAAACGATTATCACCCACGCATTGCCGTAACGGTGGATATGATTGCTACGGGAACGGATGTAAAACCTTTAGAATGTTTGCTCTTTATGCGAGACGTAAAGAGTAAGAACTATTTTGAGCAGATGAAGGGTCGTGGTACTCGAACCATTGATTTGGATACCTTGAGGAAAGTTACCCCTACGGCTCAATATACCAAAGACCATTTTGTGATTATAGACGCCATTGGCGTAACCAAAAGCCTGAAAACCGACAGCCGTCCATTGGAGAAAAAGCCTGGGGTTCCGCTAAAAGATTTGTTGCAGGCGGTTGCCGTAGGCGCTAGAGAAGAAGAACTGTTCACCTCATTAGCAAACCGCCTGACTCGGCTGGACAAACAGATATCAGAAAAAGAGAAAAAACAATTTGCTGAAAAAGCAGATGGCAAAAGTGTTTCACAGGTGGTGAAAGAGTTGCTGAACGCTTTTAATCCTGATGTGCTGGAAGAAATAGAAACCAGGGTTAAGAGCGAAAAAGAGGGCGCAGCTCCGGTTGAGATTGAAGCAGGGATAAAAGTTGAAACTGAAAAATTACAGAATGAAGCCGCCAAAGTATTTACCGGAGAACTGAACGAATATATTGAAAATGTTCGCAGAACACATGAACAACGAATCGACTTTGCCAACCCCGATGAAGTAACCAAGGTAGGATGGGATAAAGACAACAAAGAGAAGGCGACTGAATTGGTAACCGGTTTTACCGAATGGATGCAACTGAACAAAGATGAACTGACAGCCTTGCAGATTTTCTACAACCAACCATTCCGCAGGCGTGAACTCACTTATACGATGATAAAAGAAGTTCTGGAAAAACTGCAACACGATAAACCCACACATTCACCTATAAGTGTGTGGCGGGCTTATGAAGCATTGGAGCAATGCAATGGTTCACCACGAAACGAGCTAACAGCCATCGTTTCGCTCATTCGTAAAGTAAGCGGATTGGACACCACCCTTACGGCTTACGATAAAACAGTGGACAAAAACTTTCAGGAATGGGTATTTAAAAAGCAGGCCGGAGCCACCAAGTTTAATGAAGAACAGATGCAATGGTTGCGGATGATAAAAGAGTATGTAACCAACAGTTTCCATATCGACAAAGAAGATTTTGATCTGAACCCATTTAATGCACAAGGTGGTTTGGGTAAGATGTGGCAATTGTTTGGTGAGCAGACAGACGAAATTATTAATGAGTTGAATGAGGCATTGGCGGCATGATGAGTGAAGTAAATAATATGGTAAATAGTTGGAAATATAAAAGAATAGGAGATATGTTTAATTTTGTGGGAGGTGGGACTCCAAGTAAAAAACAAACTGATTTTTGGAATGGAGATATTTTCTGGGCGTCTGTCAAAGATGTAAAAGGAGAATTCCTAGATAAAACTCAAAATTTAATTACTGAAAAAGGGTTGCAAAACAGCGCTTCAAATATTGCTGAAAAAGGTGATGTAATAATAATAACACGGATTTCTCCAGGTAAATCAATAATTGCAAATGTTAGAACTGCAATTAACCAAGATTTGAAAATTGCGAAACCTAAATTCAAAACTACCTCAAAATTCATCTATTACTTTTTTAATTCAATAGAAAGAGAATGTATAAATCATTCAAGTGGCACTACTGTTTTGGGTATAACTTTAAACAATCTAAATGAACTTCAAATTCCTGACTTGTCACTCCCCGAACAACAAGCCATCGTATCAAAAATAGAAGAACTACTCAGCGATTTAGAAAACGGCAAACAACAACTGCAAACCGCCCAACAGCAATTAAAAGTTTACCGCCAAAGTTTGTTGAAATGGGCGTTTGAAGGAAAACTCACCAACCCGCCTGCCGGACGGGCAGGTAAAAATGTAAAAGAAGGTGAATTGCCGAAGGGGTGGAAATTGGTGAAGTTGGGTGAACTATTTACCAACACCCCTCAAAATGGGTTATACAAGCCTTCGACCCAATATGGTTCTGGAATACCAATCATTAGAATTGATGGTTTTTATGATGGTGTAATCCTAAATAATTATGATTATAAAAGAGTTCGACTAACTGAAGAAGAAGCTAGAAAATATCTTTTATCAATTGATGATATTTTGGTTAATCGGGTTAATAGTATGTCACACTTGGGCAAATGTGGTTTGGTAAAATCATTAAAGGAACCAACGGTGTTTGAAAGTAATGTAATGAAAATACAAGTTAAAAAAAAGACGGCTTTGCCCAAATATATTACCAACTATTTGTCTTCCTCAAAGGGGATAAAGGAATTAACAAAGAATGCTAAACATGCAGTAAACCAAGCGAGCATCAACCAAACGGATGTGTCAAATGCTATTATTCCAGTACCAACTCTCGAAGAACAACAAATCATCGTCCAAGATTTGGAAAGCAAACTCACCGTATGCGATAAAATAGAAGAAACCATCAGCCAAAGTTTACTGCAAGCCGAATCATTAAGGCAGAGTATATTGAAAAAGGCGTTTGAGGGGAAACTAATCAACTAAAGGAGCCACAATATGAAGATTAATCAAATTTTAGACAAAATTGACGAACACCAATTGTTTGTGCCTGCTTTCCAAAGAGAATTTGTTTGGAAAAGAGATGATGCAAAAAAATTGATTAGTTCTATGCTCAGGGATTATCCCACAGGAACTATGCTAACCTGGGAGACAAATAGTCCACCTGAACTGAAAGGTGAATATGCCTATGACCATAACAAAGGTTCCGTAAAGTTGATACTTGACGGTCAACAGCGCATTACCACATTGTACTTATTAATTAAGGGTGAAATACCACCATATTACAAAACGCATGAGATTATTAATGATGTCAGGGGCTTGTATGTAAATATTGTAACTTTGGAACTTGAATACTATAAGAAAACAATAATGAGCGGTAATCCTTTTTGGATTGATATTACAAGAATTCTTAAAAATGAAACAAATGCACTTCAAATCATTAAAGCGATAAAAGATCAACAGGAAATTAATGATGAAAATCAATATCTGGTTTTAGAGAATATTGGCAAGATTGAACAAATTAAGAATAAGGAATTCCTGGAACAAACCATTCCGGTAAAAGCAGAAATCAGGGAAGCTATTGATATTTTTTATATTGTAAATGCCAGTGGTGTAAACCTTACCGATGCAGAATTAGCACTGGCACAGATTTCTGGGTACTGGCCAGATGCTAGAGAGAGAATCAAAACCAAACTATTCGAATTGGAGAAAGAAGGATGGGTATTCAAACTTGATTTCTTTATGTATGTCCTGCTAGGCTGTCTTCATCAGGTGGGTTCAAAAATGGAAAAATTACATGGACAGGAAAATCTTGAATCTCTTAAAGAAGCCTGGCTTGAATTAGAAAGCAACACATTGGACTATGTTTTTAATATTTTAAAAAGCCATGCTTATATTGACCATACCAAGGAAATTAATTCAGTATATGCACTGGTTCCCATTATTGTTTATACATTTCGTAAAGAAAAATCAAAAATGTCTGAAACTGAGATCAAGAAGGCAGTAAAATGGTTTTACTATTCTCAGGTAAGAAATAGATACGTCAGTCAGCTTCCACAAAAGCTGGATAAAGATTTAAGTATTATAGCAAACGAGAAAAATCCATTTGACAAATTACTCAACTTGATTGAAGCAGAAAGGCGTCTTGAAATACATTCTGATGAATTTATTGGTGTGGGGGTGCAACATCCTCTCTGGGCTTTGATGAATTGGTATCTGAAAAGCAAAAACGCCAAATGCCTTACAACCGGATTGTGCCTTCGAAAGAATATGGGTAAAAAATACTCACTTGAATGGGATCATATATTTCCTTTTTCAATCCTTAAAAAGAATGGTTATGGTTGGGAGAACAGGCACAAATATTCACTTGCCCAAGAGATAACAAACCGAGCGATACTAACAAAGACCGCTAACAGAACAAAATCTAACAAGGAAGCCAAAGCCTATTTGTCAGAGGTTCAATTGAACTTCCCAAATGCTCTTGAATTGCAATCAATACCTACAGATAACCGTTTATGGGAATTAGAAAACTATGAACAGTTTCTACAAACCAGGAGAAAATTATTGGCAAGCCAATTCAACGAATATTTAAATAATATTACTACTACATTAGAAGAACCGCTTTCTATGAATGTAGAAGAATTGATAAATCAGGGAGAAAATTCAAGCCTTGAACTTAAAACGACACTTCGCTGGGACTTAAAAACAAACCAGGTTAATAAAAAACTGGAAGAAGTTGTTCTGAAAACCGTTGCAGGCTTTAGTAATGGCGAAGGCGGAACATTGATAATAGGGGTGACAGACGAAGGTGAAATTGAAGGATTACACCATGATTATGCGACCTTGAATAATGGCGATAAGGATAAATTTGAAATTCATTTAAGAAATCTTTTGAATAAGGAATATGGTGTTGAATTTTCAACTAATAATCTTAAAATTTCTTTCCCGGAAGTAGATGATAAGGAATTGTGTTTGGTAGAAATAATCCCAGGATTAAAGCCATTATATACTACGATAAGTGATTCAAATGGAAATAAGTCTCAAAGATTTTATGTAAGAAGTGGAAATTCCTCACAAGAAGTTGGTATTGAAGAAGTAGCAGAATTTATTTTAAAACGATTTGAGAAATAAGCGAGAATAATTCATATGAGCAACAACACATCCGGTATAGTAAGCAAAGTATGAAGTTTCTGTAATCCCCTGCATGATGTAGGTGTGGGCTACGGAGATTATTTAGAGCAACTTACCTACTTGCTCTTTTTAAAAATGGCTGATGAATACAGCAAACCACTGCAAAGCAGCAATTAAAAGTCTACCGCCAAAGTTTGCAGCAAGTCGAATCATTAAGGCAGAGTATATTGAAGAAGGCGTTTGAGTGGAAATTAATCAATTGCGAATTAGAAATTACGAATTAAGAAGGATGAAAAACAAGAAACCTGAACAAAATGGCTTTAATGAAATCTTGCTCTACACCACACCCAGTGGAGGAGTAAAAGTAGAGATATACTTGCAAAATGAAACAATTTGGCTTACACAGCAAAAAATAGCAGAGCTGTTCGGAGTGCAGCGTCCGGCAGTTACGAAGCACCTGAAAAATATTTTTGAATCGGAAGAATTAAAAGAAGATTCAGTTAGTTCCATTTTGGAACATACTGCCGCTGATGGCAAAAACTATTCTACCCTGTTTTACAACCTTGATGCAATAATTTCGGTTGGCTACCGTGTCAACAGCAGTCAGGCGACAGCATTTCGTATCTGGGCTACTGAACGGCTAAAGGAATACATCATCAAAGGGTTCTCAATGGATGATGAACGGCTCAAAAATCCGAACAACATTTTCGGTAAAGATTATTTTGATGAACAGCTTGCCCGTATCAGAGATATAAGAAGCAGCGAAAGACGTTTCTATCAAAAAATAACCGACATTTACACACAATGCAGTGCCGACTATAATGTGGACACACAAGCCACAAAAGATTTTTTTGCAACAGTTCAAAATAAACTGCATTGGGCAATAACCGGGCAAACAGCAGCCGAAATTATTGCAGCAAGGGTTGGCAGTACAAAAGAAAATATGGGTTTAACAACTTGGAAGAATGCACCAAAGGGTAACATCAGAAAAACAGATGTTGGTATTGCAAAAAACTATCTGAACGGAAAAGAATTAGACGGCTTAAACAGAATTGTAACCATGTATCTGGATTATGCAGAAAGCCAAGCTATGAAAGGCGTAGTAATGGATATGAAAGATTGGGCAATAAAATTAGATGCCTTTTTACAATTTAATGAAGAATCTATTCTCAAACATCAAGGAAAAGTTTCGCACGAAGTGGCATTATCACTTGCCGAAAGTGAATTTGAGAAATACCGCATCGTTCAGGACAAATTGATGGAATCGGATTTTGATAAAGCAGTAAAAAAACTTGCTTCACCCCTAACAGAAAATAAGAAAAGGAAAAAATGAGTAAAAACACTTCAGGTATAGTAAGTAAAGTATGGTCATTCTGTAATCCCCTGCGTGATGTAGGCGTGGGCTATGGAGATTATTTAGAGCAACTCACCTACTTGCTCTTTTTAAAAATGGCTGATGAATATGGTAAGCCACCTCACAACCGTAAACTAAACATACCAAAGGATTATAATTGGGAAAGTTTGACATCCCAAAAAGGCGCAGAGTTGGAATTTCACTATGCGACTTTGCTTCGTGAGTTAAGTACGCAAAAAGGGATATTGGGGCAGATATTTACCAAAAGCCAGAATAAAATCCAGGACCCTGCAATGCTGGCTAAAATTATTGATATGATTGACAGTGAGCAATGGCTTGTAATGGGCGCTGATGTGAAAGGCGATATCTACGAAAAGCTGTTGGAGCAGAACGCGCAAGATGTAAAAAGCGGAGCCGGGCAATATTTTACTCCACGTTCGTTAATTCGGGCAATGGTAGAGTGTATTCAGCCGCAACCGATGCGAACCATTGCCGATCCGGCTTGCGGTACCGGTGGCTTCTTTCTGGCAGCTTACGACTATCTGGTTTCAAATAATAAGCTGGATAAAGACCAGAACAGATTTATTAAGCTCAAAACCTTTTTCGGCAATGAAATTGTAGCAGGAACAAGGAGGCTGGCATTGATGAATCTGTTTCTTCACAATATTGGAGACATTGACAGTGATAACTTTATTTCTCCTGCCGATTCGTTAATAGCAGCTTCGACCGTAACTTACGATTATGTTTTAGCTAATCCTCCATTCGGGAAAAAGAGCAGCCAGACATTTACCAATGACGAAGGCGAACAGGAGAAAGAAGATTTAACCTATAATCGCCAGGATTTCTGGGCAACCACAAGCAACAAACAGTTAAACTTTGTTCAGCACATCAGAACAATGTTAAAAACAACCGGACTTGCTGCCGTTGTGGTACCAGACAACGTATTATTTGAAGGCGGTGCTGGTGAAACTGTTCGTAAAAAACTGATGGAAACTACAGACCTGCATACCATTTTACGATTACCAACAGGTATATTTTATGCCCAGGGAGTAAAGGCAAATGTTATTTTCTTTGACAACAAGCCGGCAAGCAAAGACCCATGGACAAAGGAAACCTGGGTATATGATTACCGTACAAACATTCATCACACCTTAAAGAAAAATCCTTTAAAGCTCGATGACCTGAGAGATTTCATTACCTGCTATAATCCATCAAACCGTCACAACCGTAAAGAGATATTTAACACGAAAACTAACCCGGAAGGGCGTTGGAGAAAGTTTACCTATGATGGAATTATTGGCAGGGACAAAACCAGTCTAGATATCACCTGGCTTAAAGACAAATCGCTGGCGGACCTCGACAACCTGCCTGACCCTGATGTGATAGCTGAAGACATTATTGAAAACTTAGAAGCAGGATTAGAAAGTTTTAGAGAAATTATAAGATCATTAAATGCTAAATAGAAAAATAAGAATTGTCTATTAAGGAATGAGCATAAGTATACTAACAAAACGAAATTAAACGCCATGTTAAAGACTCTGGAAAAATGTTTCGAGCAAATCAGTGGGCTTCATCAACAACTTAATAAAGGAGGAGGAGGAAACATATGGATAAGATACTCAGAATAGGTTTATTGGCACTTGCATGGGGTATGGTATTAGTGCAAGTTGCTAACGGAGAACCATATGGTGAAACAAAGACACTTGAGGATTGGAAAGTTCCCACATACACCAGTGAAAATTTTAAACAATATGGTATGCATGATATTTCAGATAAAATTCCCGGGGCAGAAACCAGATCAGATTGGTTTTTAGTGGAAAAAAAATTAGTAGGGGTGTATTCAATTAAAACCAATGAAAAAAAATTAGATTATATGGTTTCGATGGTACCAGAGATAGGTAAAGAATATCGTATAACATTAGTAGATTTGGATGGTAATGGGTTATTTACACAGGATATGGATGGTGAAGTTGACTTTCCTGATTGGGTAATGAAATCATACAAAAAATCACTCATTTCTTATGCAGTATACTCAAACAAAGACTCCAGAGTATATCACAAGCGTTATTGTCCTAAACTAAACTCAGAAGGATTAATTAAATTTAATTCATCTAAAGAAGTACGTGACTCAGGTGGTGAACCGTGTGAGGAATGTAAACCGTAAGCGTAATAATCTGTAAGGATGGATAAAAAATATCAGGAGAGTAATACAGAGATGACAAGTTTATATGCAGACATACCGCCGAGTGAGAACGGTAAGCTGACGAATATTGTATTGGGTTAATGTGAAGGTGTAGAATGATTGGCGTAAGTTCCGTAAATGAATTGTTTCGATGAAAGTTAGGTCAAATCTTTTAAAACGACAGATAATTTAAACCATTTTTAATAACAAAAAGTAAGGAGGATTAGACATGTCTACAATGGACAATTTAATAAAAGCATTTGAGGGGGAATCGTGGGCTATTAGAAAATATCATGCTTTTGCAGAAAAAGCAGAACAAGAAGGTTTCAAGCAGGCAGCCAGGCTCTTTAGGGCATTGACTGTGTCAGAAACAGCGCACGCGAACCTCCACTTAAAACAGATTGGGTCAGTTTGTAGCACCAAAGAGAATATTACATATGCTCGTGATTTAGAAATAAGTGTAGCGAAGGAGATGTATCCACAAATGCTTGAAGAGGCTGTTAAAGAGGGTAATAAACGAGCCGCACAGGGTTTTGAATATATAAAAAATGTAGAAAAAGGACATGTAGCTCTTTGTCAAAAAGTACTAAACGATTTGGAAAAAGACGAAGTTGAAGAATATCACGTGTGCAGACACTGTGGCAATGTTGTTGAAACAATGCCGTCTGATTCATGTCCCATATGCAATTCAACTAAATCTATGTATTTAAAAGTTATTTAATCAATAACAGTCCTGGTCCTTATCTACCACATGTTTCAAAAAATTCAACTCGTGACATTCCCGCATTCTTCCCCGTTTTCACGAGGACAAGTTTAGCAGGAATCCAGGATAAACGAACCTCTTAGATACCCGATAAATTCGGGTATGACAAGGTTGTGGTGTCGTGTCTTGAATAGTGAATAACAAATTGTTAAGAATAAAGTGATGTGTAGTTGTGGTAGTATGAAAAGGCGATAGTGCAATTGAGCATGATACATCATATCACGTTTTGTCACAAGGGAACAAGTGCAATGACATTTTCCAGGATGATAAAGAGCTCTGCATGTTTACAATACTTGATACTATTGCGGGTATAATAAGGTATGCACGGCTTTCACCGGAGAACTCCCCATGTATGAAGCTTCCCAAAGAAACATGCGGTGAACCAGGGCTTTTATCTGAAAGTCCTCATTGCAAGAAGCCACTGAATTTAAATCCGTGATTTTATGAATTTAATGGCAGGGATTTCAATTGACGGGATTAACAATTAAAGCAATAATGGCTCAAGCTTAATGAACAGATAAAAAAACGAATAGTTTTTTTTTTACGTATGTAATGGAAAGATTAGAGAAATACAAACCCAAAATTATAAAAATATGTGAGACGATGCCTATTATACGTCTTGGCTTATTCGGATCTATACTTAATGATAATTATACTTCAGAAAGCGATGTTGATGTTTTAGTGCTTTTTGAACAAAACAAGGATATTGATCTTTTCAATTATTATTTTGAATTAAAAGAAAAATTAGAAGAAATATTTATCAGGCCGGTAGATTTAGTAATAGATAAAAACTTCAGGAATCCATATTTCAAAAAATCTGTAGATAAGACGAGGCAAATAATTTATGAACGATGAAATACGAAAGCTTTTATTTGATGTGTTCCTTGCTTCTGAGGACATCAGTAGTTTTACAGAAGGTTTAGATTTGTCTGCTTATTTAAAGAACAAAATGGTTCAAAAAGCCGTTGAAAGAGAGTTTGAAATAATTGGTGAAGCTTTAAACCGTATTAAAAAAGCAGAACCAGAACTGCTTGAACATGTATCGGAATATCATAGAATCATTGGATTTAGAAATATTTTAGCCCATGGTTATGACATTATTGATGAAAAGTTGGTTTGGGATGCTATCGTTAGGCATTTACCGGTTCTTGTAGAAGAAGTCAAAAAATTACAACAATAAGTACATAAGCAATATAGTTGAAATAGTTTCTATCATCATCTGATATGGATGATGATCCCGCAGCAATCCCATTATGTATTTCTGCTAATGATTTACCTTATCAAAAAGGAATAATTCCTGTTATTCCATAGAAGTTATTGTTTGAAAAGGAATTTTCAGGACTAACTCTTTATCGTTAGCCAGGTACTTATACCGATAAGAAGTGGTTTTTTTAACGAAGCCCGAATATAAACGAAAGGATTTGATATAGTGGATTATGAAAAGGCATATTCAATATTTGGTGATATTCAGAAGACAGGGTTGACGGATTTGCTTGATAGTCTTTATGGCTCTGCTGTGCGATATGCGGATTCGTGCAGATTGGAGATTGTCACCACTGGCTGAGAGAAAAATGGTAGATTCTTCCCTGACTATAGCGCATAATGCCTTTTTTGATGCCTGTAATATTTTAAGTAGAAATATGGCAAAGGCGGGTGAAGGTGTTAGTTGGCGGGTAGAGTTGGGAGAAGATAGAAAAAATATCGGAGATTTCGCGTGTTATCTTCATTGTATTTCAGGTGTTGAAGCTCGTTGAATAGATTCTCTGTTCAGTGGTCCACCTGCTATGCTGGAATGACCAGGACAATGATGGCAATGTCATGGAATTAAGCTAGAAAGTATGGAGTGCATCATCCCTGCCCGAGGCAGGCGGGCGTGATGATGCGTATTAGAGCAAGTAACACGGTTACTGCACTCCAAAAACGGAGATTGATCTTTAATGTGAAAATTAAATTGCTTAATTCAATGACATTGGCCGTGACGGTCAGAGGTAGAATAATTTTGCCAGTTTCGTTCACAATATGTGACAGTAGTTTCCTTCTATAAAGACAAATCAGTTACAGGGTGGAAATATTATTACAAATAAAGAGATGGAAAAGAAGACGGTTCTCGTTACCGGTGATGTTATTATTGATCACAATATCTATCAGGGTAAACGAGTAACTCCTGATTCAAAGGAGCGCCTGGGTACTATGGTTGTTGAAAGTCCAGGTGGCACAAATCTTCTGTATAGAATTATAAGTGAAGTCAGTAAAGAGGTAGATTCAAACACTGGAGATGAGACCTGTCGGTACTCTGTTCAATTCGGTTTGGATTCAGCCTGTTTTAAGGAGTTGCCGGCACACCAAAACGCATATGCTTTGTGGGGGTTGTGCCCTGAAGAGGCAGGTTCCAGTGAAATAGTCTGGCGAGTGGTTGATCCTATGGGTTATGGCGGTAAAGAGAGTGAAGACCGTAGTTTTCAGCCAGAGATTAAAAAAGATGCGGAGACAGGTCATAATGTTGTCGTAATAGATGATGGCGGGCTCGGTTTCCGATCCAACACATCTAAAGAGGCATGGCCTCTGGCAATCAGAGAAGAGAACGTCAACGCTCTGGACTGGGTTGTGTTGAAGATGTCGAGTCCGGTTTCACAGGGTGATTTGTGGCGATTACTTTCAAACAAATTTATGGAAAAGCTCGTAGTCATAGTCTCTATAGATGACATTCGCTGTGAGGAGGTAGCAGTTAATAAGGGACTCTCGTGGGAGGATTCAATTCAAAGCCTGATCTTTGGACTAAATAGTAACACGGCAGTACGTAATCTTATGAAATGTCGACACCTCGTCATAAACTTTGGATCTGAGGGGGCCCTGTGGATAAATAATGGCGCTAACCCTGAGTACAAGCTGATTTATGATCCTGAAAGACTTGAAGGTGAATGGAGTGGACAGTTAAAGGGTGAGATGTTTGGCAATGTATCGTGTCTGACAGCAGGTATAGTAAACCAGCTCGTATTATCTGAAGAGACTATGGATATAGGGACAGGCATTGTCTCAGGGCTTTCAGCAATGCGAGTGCTTCTAAAGTATGGTCACGGAAGTTCAGGAAATACAAAACCAGATATTTGTAATAGTAAATTAGCCGATGAGATAACAGGAGGGTCAAGCGGGTACAGTATTACAAAAATTCCGGTACCTATGGGAGATGCTTCATCTGTTCCTGCTCATTGGACGATCCTGGGAGGACTCCATGGAGGCACTGAAGAAAAACAGAGGTCGTTCTATGGGCTTGGAAGAAGGGTAGCGCTTTTAGGCCATAAAGTACTCAACAACATACCATACGCAAAGTTCACGAAGCTTTATACTGTCGATAGGGGTGAGATAGAGAGTCTTCGGTCAATAAAGCGGTTGATAATGGATTATGAGGCAACATCAGATCCGGCAAGGCCACTATCCATTGCTGTCTTCGGGCCTCCGGGCTCAGGGAAGTCTTTTGGCGTCAAGCAGCTTGCCAATGCCCTCTTTGGTGACGATGTTCCACTACTGGAATTCAACCTGGCGCAGTTTTCCGAGTCGGAAGAGCTTGTCTCTGCATTACATCAGGTACGTGATAAGGTGTTGGAAGGGACAACGCCATTTGTTTTCTGGGATGAGTTCGATTCTGACGGGCTTAAGTGGCTGCAATACCTGCTTGCCCCAATGCAGGATGGTAAGTTTCTTGAAGGACAGATAAACCACCCTGTCGGGAAATGCATATTTATCTTTGCGGGGGGTACGAGCAACAATATGGAAGATTTTGAAAATCCTGAAGATAAAGCTTTCTTTAAGAGCCGTAAGGGGCCGGACTTTGTGGGCAGACTGCATGGATATCTGAATGTACTGGGTCCAAACAGACGGGAAAAGTGTGACAGAAAAAACGTTAATCTGAAAAAGGATGATAATCCTGTTGATATCTGCTTCCCTTTAAGAAGGGCTTTAATCCTGAGGGTAATACTGCGACTCAAAGATGGTGAAGAGATGGATATTGACAGAGGGCTGCTTACAGCCTTCCTTGAAATCGACAGGTATAAGCACGGTTCAAGATCGCTTGAGAAGATAGTGTTGCTGACAAAGGGTCCGGGATCAAAGGGTTTAATGAGATCAAACCTTCCATCTGCTGAACAATTGTCTCTTCATGTGGATTACGACATGTTTATGGGTCTTGTTAACCGTGATCTGCCTTTTAAGATGAAGAGTGAAGATCTGGCCCCGGCGGTACATGAATATTACCGGCAACTTGGTAAAAAAGAGGGCTGGGCTATGGAGTATGATATGAATTCCGCTGACAAGGATAAAGACAAAAATTCAGTCAGGAACTATCCGGGAATAGTAAAGACGGCAGGGTATAATATAGTACGTACCGAATAGATACATGCGGATAGACTTCCTCATTCACAGGTATGTGTGCAACCCGGTAGTGAGCATTCCCATTTTATTGTATATAAAAGAGGTGGATTCACTTCGTTTAATCCACCCTACCTCGTACCATACGTTTGCTTACTTGTAGACATCCTATGTCAAGCTATTCTACAAAAAAGTTAGAATTGTTTAGATGTTCTTTGAAAAATACAGCTACAAAGCAATAGCCCATGGGACTTTATGGCCTTTGAGCTTTGTGATATGTAG
>SMSL01000012.1 GCA_007859995.1 Candidatus Brocadiaceae bacterium S225 | reverse complement strand
TGTGTAAGTACTTCTTTAATGCTTAAATCTGTAATTTTAACTGCCGCTTCCATGGCTTGTACATTACCAAATTTCCCGTCAATTAGGTAGCTTATACTAAAGTTTTTTTCTGAGTTTTTTAACGAACGCAAGGGGTGTTTAACTGGGTGCTTACATTATAACTATCAGCGAACAACTCAGACGCCTGATAGAGTTGACTGCACCCAAGGCGAAAGAACTTCATGCTGAACATCACCTTGATTTTGCCGGAACAATGATAGAACAGGGAAGTGAATCAGATCTGCAAAGAACTCTGTGTAAAGACTTGAACGGTGATTTGTGCGCACTTGAAAAGGAACTTGCCGCAAAGACTTTGGATTTTTCTGTGTAGAAGACCCTGACCAATTAAACCCTCCCTAGTCCCCCCTTTAGTTAATGGGAATTAGTGAGGTTACATTAATTTAACCCGGTCACTCCACTTCTTTCATTTCCAATATACCACAATGGCACAGACCCGGTTCATCCGCCCTTGTACCGCATTCGCACATAGTGCCGCAGTTACACTCGTACTCATATTCATCGCTCATCTTTTCCCTGTCTGATGGGATAGTAGCCAACCCGCAAACGCATCTGCCACCGGATTCCAATGTTTCATACGCACAAAGACATCCACCGGCACAGTAACAGATATAAATTGTCGGATTCTTCTTCTCTTCCGCATTAAGATTATTTGCGGTATTATAAAAAAATCCTCCTGAAACTATCATACCAATTGTCAGTATTGTAATTAAGTTACTCTTCAATTTTCCCGACACAATCTTTACTCCTTTCAACATGGACAAATCCCTTAATATTAATCTGCACCGATTAATCACTATTAAGACAAATCAAAGTGTAAAGTGATTAAAAGAATTTTTCTAAAACTCTGGCGTAACAGGTACATTATTATAAGTTTTTTGCTTTTTTACTGATTTAATTTCGCATCATCTATAATAAGGATTTTTGCCATATACTCCCCTCCTTACTAAATTACAATTATGCTCCATTTTTATCTGATGACCCGGGAGCTATTATCTCAAAATAATAACCGAAGCCGAGTTTTGACCTTAAGGTGAGCTGCCCGATACAATAGTAATATTTACCAGGTTCAAGCGTGATAAACCGTAAGCCCACCTTGCTTGATACCTCTGAATACTCATCTTCAACCTTCTCGACAGCCCAGTCCCCTGATTTAAATTCTATGTTACCAATGAGATTGTTATCCGTAACCCGGTATAGACTCTTTCCCACTACTAACGGCTCCTCCATTGAGTGGTCAAGTAACATTAACCCGAGATGCCCCTTTACAAATGCGTCTTCCGGACACTCAATCTTTGTCGGCTCTCCTTTTACATAAAAACTTATGCTGTTATCATCACGTTCCGAATTAAAACCGGCATACTCAAACTTTTTATAATCTTCCATCCTTATCAGAAAAACACCTCCACTCTCAGGACACTTCCAGAAAGTTAGTTTTGGCACAGAAACTACTGATGTTTCACGTATATTTAAGGTAGATGTTTGCCTTGCATAACCTTTTTTTCTAAACGATATCACTATCTTACCGGGGTTATATCCAATACTGTATTGACCATTTTCATCAGTCTTTGCAACAAACTCAGTCCCCTTAATCTTAACCTCAACATCTTTTACAACTTTTCCAAAACCATCCACCACCTGTCCGGTCAACGTCCCTTGTTTAGAAAATGACGTTGAACAAAAAAGCGTTATAGCAAAAACCAGTAACAAGGAAATCGTAAAAATTCTTTTCAGTTTCATAGTTTTATTAAATTAATCAGAAATAACAGATTACAATTTTAGTTTACATGACATTAAACAACCAGGAACTTACGTATTGTACAGAAAAGCTTAAATATACCATTTTACCGATTACGTCAAAAACCGTTATTTTGTTAAGCTTAATCCGTATTGGTCAATACACTACACAAGATATAAAAAGAAATCCACTAAAAACAGATAGGGTTGGATATTTTCCTGCTTTATCTGTTTGATTATCAACAAGCATGTCGGTTTATTGCAACCTGCCAGAAGTAGGTACAGACGGGCACAATCTTAATTGCTATATTAATTTAACAACATTATCTTATTGACATTATATATAAAATTATTTTTAATGTCCTGTTTGCTTAACTAGGAACGTCCGGCTAAAGAAAAATGATATCGTATTTCTTAAAGAAAGATGTTTTCACCATGTCAGGATGAAAACCTAATCGGATAATGTCTTTTTGTAACCAATAAATCCAGGAGAATGATATGGAAAAAGTTTATATGTCAAAAGATGGCTACCAAAGATTAACAAATGAGTTAGACGAAATGAAAAATGTAAAGAGAGCTGATATCCAGGAAGCAATCGCAACCGCAAGAGCATTTGGCGATCTTAAAGAAAATGCTGAATATCATGCTGCAAGGGAGGCGCAGGGTTTGCTCGAAGCAAAAATTCGCCAGCTTGAAGACAAACTTGCAAGGACTGAAATTGTAGATTCATCCAATATCCCAACTGACGCGATACATTTCGGTGCAAAAGTAGAAGTCAAAGATCTGGACACTGGCGATATTGAAAACTATGAGCTGGTAGGCGCAGGAGATGACGATCCGATGAACGACAAAATACTGGTCTCTTCACCTTTCGCACAGGCATTATTAGAACATAAGGTAAACGATGAAGTAGAGGTAAATGCCCCGGCAGGAGTTTTGAGGTTTAAAATATTGAAAATTGAATACTAACTTTCCCCTTGTCAATAAAAAGACAGGATAATCAACCTCTTTTTCGAGAGGTCGGTTTTATTTATGTGTAGGCTCCTTCCCCCGCCTGAATGACCAGGCGGGCAGACCAAACGGATATTTTTATTCAACTAGATTTCAAACTGCTGCTCACTAGACGGCATATGATACTCTTCTTTCAAATCGTATTTCTTGCTAAGAGTCTCTGTATTCCACTTTTTTTCCATCTTTGAGACCACTTGCATGAGCTTTGCATGTTCCTCCTGCAATATCTCATCAAATACCTTATGGTCATGCTTTTCTTTGATTTTCTCACCAAAGACCTTAGTATTAAATGCCCCCAGAAAAAGTCTGTTGATTCCCACCCGGTTCTCTCCTTTCTGTAAACAGCACTATCGGCACTGTTATTAAATTAGTAAATACCCTTATGCCATTAGTATCGGATATTCCAGCAAAAACTTAAGAGATAAATTTATGTTTCTTAAATCAGGCATTCGGCAACTTAAAAACAAATATGACACAGATTTTCGCAGATAAACACAGTTTAATCCTGGCAATCTGCGCTTATCTGCGTTCACTTTGAAACTCCTAAACATTAAATTAACTGCCATAGCCTTTTTCACCTTGATTTTGAAGGCACGCAACATTATTATTCCAGCAATCAAACACAGACTCAGCCTTATATATTTTAATAAAATATGACCCATATAGACTGGTTAGTATTAATAACTTACCTGATTGGTATTATTGGACTTGGCGTCTGGCTGGCAAGGCGTCAACAATCTGCCGATGACTATTTTCTTGGCGGGAGGAAAATGGGATCCGCCGTTATTGCCGTATCCCTGGCGGCAAACCAGGTAAGTGCAATAAGCTTGATTAGTGCCCCTGCATTTGTTGCACTTAAAGCCGGAGGTGGAATCAAATGGTTACAATTCGAGTTTGCCCTGCCGGTCTCCATGATTGCCATAATGTTTTTACTGGTACCTGTTTTCCGACAGCTTTCCGGCGCCTCGATATATGAATACGCAGAACGACGATTCGGCGAGGGTACACGGTATATCTTGTCAGCTCTTTTTATGTTTTCCCGCGGACTCTCAACAAGCGTAATCCTGTATACATCCGCACTGGTCCTCTCTGTAGTACTAAACCTTCCTATTTTTACTACTATGATTATTATGGCAATAGTCTCCATTGCATACACAACAATTGGAGGAATAATGGCTGATGTATACAGTGACATTATCCAGCTCATCATTTTATACGGAGGTGTACTTGTTGCGCTGATTGTATCTATAAATATTTTAGGAGGTGATTTCTCTTCCATCTCAATTGATCCATCGCGCCTGAATTCGATAGATTTTTCTCATCACGGCTTTGGGGACGGCCAGACATTTGCCTTCTGGCCCATGATTATCGGGTGTTTTTTCCTTTATATGGGCTATTACGGATGTGATCAGAGTCAGGCTCAGCGATTACTTGCCACACCAGACAACCGCCAGACACAGAATGCACTGATGATTAATGGATTGATCAGGTTCCCGATAGTCCTGACCTATATCATCTTCGGGGTTGTTCTGGCAGCCTTTGTTCAAAACCAGCCTGACTTTGCCGCTCAACTGCAGGGCAAGAACCCGGATTACCTGGTACCTACATTTATGATTAACTATCTGCCGGTTGGCATGGTAGGCCTGGTAATGGCCGGTCTCTTTGCCGCTTCAATGTCCAGCATCGATTCTGCCTTTAATTCACTATCTGCCGTTACTGTTTCAGATTTTGTCCTGAAGTTTAAACCGGACATTGTACAAAACCCACTCAAGATGCTTCGCATATCAAAATTAACAACTTTACTATGGGGGATTTTCAGTACGGGAGGCGCCTTTTTTGTAGCAAAATCTTCATCTACCGTAATAGAGATAGTAAACATGATAGGTTCGGCATTTTCCGGCCCTATCCTGGCTACCTTTTTAGCCGGCATTTTATTCCGGTCGATAACAGGTCCCGGCATAATCACCGGCATTATAGCAGGGACAGCACTTAACTTCTTCCTGGGGCAATACGTACCGTCAATCTCCTGGCTCTGGTGGGGGCCAATCGGGTTCTGTACAACATTAAGTGTCTCATCTATATACTCAAAAATATCTTCGACTACGTCACATACCTCAGAAGAATGGACATTGAAAAGCATATTAAACAAACACCCGGAAAAGCAGAGCTGGCTTAGAGACAAGCGAACCTGTACACTGGCAATATATACAGTTGTTATTATCATAATCTCAATAATAGTTTCAAGGATCTTACATTCAGTATTTTAATAACTTTTCTTAGCTACAGCCTGTATGCCCGAAAGGCAGAAAACACATAGGCGGGGGTGAAGCCCATACGCATCAACCTAATTTTTACGAAAGAAGGAGCAGAGAGAGTACCTTTCAAAATAAATTAATTTTTATCGAGAAACAACTCTTCTTCGCTATTAAAAGTGGTATAAAATTTTACATGAATATGGGTTTTGGAATTATATCTGTGATATTTGATATTGAACGGTTTTAGAGTATATCTATCCCGTCCGTTTTAATGATGCACAAATGTGATAAGGCGAAGAGGGGTCAAGGTCAAAATCTCTCCTTGAATGCATAGCCTTTTTTGGGAAAACATCAGAGCTTATAAAGGATCAGGGGCAAGATGCCAGAAAACTATTACTGACAGAATTAAAATATTTAACCTGCCTTGAGGGGTTCATACTGAATTCTGATTTTGCTGCGATGTTTTTGTTTTTCTTTCTCAGATACTCTTTCCAGAGTCTCCCCCTTCTGGAGTTATAGTCAAATCTGTCTTCGAACCGAAAAGTCACAGAAATCTCCTTACTTCCGTTAACACATATCGAGGCCCATCTTTTACGATTAAGGTTCGATATTGTATCATATGGACATTCCCAAAGATTCTGAGAAAACCTTTAACAGCCCTTCCTTGTCACCCATTAGTAAGCCCCTGTCACCCCTTGACAGGCTGCCAAGGGTGGCCTCCATTCCTACCTAATTTTAAAATTTGTCATTACTTTTTAGAACGGTTATCAAGTTTAGCATGTGCTTTCAAATCTGTTTCTGCCATCATGGCAAATGAATCTTCATAAGGTACTTCAATTTTATGATCTGGATATCTGAAATAATAAATATTCCCTGTAACTATTCCTTTTATTTTCATACTACGCTTACCTGTATATTCAAATACTCTTAGCTGGTGTTCTTGCATATTTCCTGAATCTATTGTTTCTGCCTCTGTTGATGAATTATATATATTTTGTGACCATTCTTTTCTTTTTTGTCCACAACAACCCATAGTTTATATCCTTATTCTGTTTGTTTTTTGCTTAAGGTAAAAAGAAAACACGCACCACCTGATAACGCAAGCCAGGTAATTGTTCCATCTTTCCATCCATTACATAAAAAATAAGCAAATGGGATTGAAATCCATAAACTAAGGCAATAAAAGCAGTCGAGAAGGCTCCCGAGGAAGCCTTGCCCGAACAGCTTTCTGAATTTAACCACAATGTCAAACGGACCATCCTCTTGCGACAAAAGATACGATATTCTCCACACGGCTAATGCACATAGGATAAAATCCGTTATGTCAATTTGGATCATGGATTAAGTCGTTCCATTAATATTTGAGCATATGCCTCGTAATCATCACTCAATCCAGAGTTATACCCATTCGTCATACGTTTATAAGCACGTAAGTGAAATGCAAGTTTCGTGAAAAATTCACCTGTTTTAATCCACCCACCTTCAGATGCAGCCGGTTGAAATTCAACGTTTATCATCCCGGCATCACTGAATTCTACTATTGTTCCCGTATACCCATTACACGTATTATGTACGGAAGTTGAGTCTCCCTGGAACAATATGGTTTGTCCTGTCAAAGTATCAGACAAAGGAGGGTTGGGACTATTCACTTGCAAACCAATCATCGGAGTTGGACATCTTCCCATTGTTAATGCAAAAGAATGAACAAAACCCTCAGGATCATTTGCTCTAAAGGATAGCTGTATAGGAGTATTCATCTGGCTATCAGTCAGACGATACAAACCACAACCGGCATTTACAACAGATGCATCTGTAAATACAGGAGCGGTAAGACCAAAATTTATCGTGTTGTTGTGGATAAACAAAGCGATCATATCAGTTGCATTAGGAACAGGATTCCCTGCATTGTCATAACAATCTACTCTTACATAATATTTACCGGGAGTTCTTTCACCTGAAACCAGATCATATAATCTCGTGTTCAACTGCAGATAGCGATCAAAATTGGAAAATTCCCAATCGACACCATCAACAAAAATCTCACGTTGAATATTTATATATGCCGGTTTATCAACAGCTAGCCCACCATCAACATGCAACGATTTGGTAAAAGGGCCAACATCATCACCGATGTAACCAGGTTGATTACGTTTATGGAATTTCGGGTGTTTGTAGTTCTGGCTTACGAATTGCCAATCACTTGTACCTGCACGCTTGATACGGATCGTGTACCACTTAATGTTATTTTGTGCGACAGTTTTAGCTAAATCATACATACAGCCTTTAAAGTCTATCGTTCCATACCAGGAGGCACATTCGACGCTAAACCCGGCAAGAGAACTGCCAACAGATATCTCTCCGCTGGACTCTAAATGATTCCCGTTGCCATAACGTCTTAAAGCTGTACTTGAAAAGGACGCGGATGAATTCTGATTACCACCTAAAAAGACATTGCCGAGACTGCCGATCAAATTCCCGTTAAAGCATGCAGATGACGGCTGTATCAATGATTTCGGCAAACAAAGATTGATTCGTTTCAGGTTAGGAACATTGTAATATGGAGCACTTTCATACAGAACAGTATATGGAGAAAAACCTGTTACTTTTACTATGACATCAGGATATGCTACAACATTAATGTTCTCACCGGGAGCAATGTCTGTTGAGTCTTCAATACCAGGAAATGTCATGTCGAAAGAGAATCGGAATACATAATTGCCATGCATATCAGTGATAGTATCACCAAGTAATCGACGATTTCCCGTTCCTGTATAAGAACCTCCGGCCAACTCTGCCGTAGTGCGATCATACTCTTCGAAAGTAAGTGTAGTGTTCGTAGCGGGTAAAACAGTGCAACCTTTGAGTAGTAATCCATCGATCACTCTTGACAATTCGACTTTATCAACAGATTTAACAAACTCTCGCGAAGTCTCCTTTTGTATAGAATTTAAAATACTGTAATTCTTTATTGAATACTCAGAAGTTAATTCGCCTTTTCTTGATTTTGCGTTTATATTTTCATTTGTATTGTCAAGACGTTTATAGACTAACTCGGTTTTAGGTTGCATTGCTTCGTTATACAAATCAATAACGATCGGTTTAAATGGTGGAGGATCAGGAGGATAAGGACCGATTATATCATCACGAATTCTCTCAGGATAATCTCTTTCTAGTATTTCACGAAGTTTTGCATTTTTCAACACTGCTCTTAAAGCGCCTATGCTTTCTATAACAAAAGGACCTTTGCGGCATGGATTAAATAAACAGCGGCCACTATATAATGAAACATTTCCATAAATCAAAAAATCATTAATATTTACGGAAGTGGAGCAGGCAAGAATAAGATCATTGAAATCCTCATCACCACCAGCATCGTTAGACCAGATTTCAAATTCATAATTGCTTCCAATCTGATGAGGGAATTTGATTTTTGTATCAGATAGTTGATATCCACCACCCGGGTCATTTTGGATTGCAATGGTCCATTGATCTCCAGTTACATTAACTGAAGTTCCGGCAGTTCCTGAATGCGTACCATTTCCAGACGTAGCTCCATCTATAACAAATCGCTGGCTATAGGCAGCGTTTTTTGCTTTAACCCTGACAGTCCAGTTTCCTTGCATTGAAATTATCATAACTTCCTCCTCTATGTTTTATTGAATTTAACTGGTGATTCTCTTTTAAGACAAGGTCGTCCACCAGCAATAAAAGACCTTCCCTTATCCTGAATCATCTCATCGTCATCACCTCCTTTCCTTCACGAACATAACGTTTGAGCGAAGCTAACCCCTAAGGGAACAAGGTCAGCCCCTCATATCTAATAAGTCTGTCCCACCTTATCCGATCCGGAATTTACACTATAAGGCCCAGTCACTCTTTTTCTGATCAAGTAACAACTGCACTACAAAATTTGTCAACCATATTAAATTAAATCCGTAAAACTCGGTTTTGAAAATCATGGTACAATGAGCCCTAATTAAGGCAACAATAATAAATTATTATCGATTAATCAGTGAAAAAAGATGTATATTCCCTGCTATAGTTTTTATCTCATTCTTATGGATTTTTCTGAAGTAATGGATGAGAGTAAATAAAGGAAGAGATGCGAAAAAACCCTCCCAGCTCTTTGCTTCTATCTGTGTGATTCTGGCATTCCCTTCCATGGCCGCCTGCCGTCCTAAAAGATGAATAATGCCCAAGATAAGAAAGAAATTGAATCTTGCAGGCATTCAATAAAACATTCGTTTCAACAAGGATTAGGTACCTATCTAATCACCGATTTTTCGTGAATTTTTTATGTTTGTGTACTAACACATGCATTTTTGTCTACCTTCTAAATAGAACAACTTTACATATAGGAACAATTTTCCGGTTTGTCAAATGTTTTTTGAAATATTGTTTTTTGAAATATTTATGTTTGTACTAATAGATTATATTCAGTTTCCGTACGAAAGTTTCCAAACGTAATAATTGTAGTAGTTTATAAATAGACATAGTGACAGCGTGTATTTATTAGTTTTACATGGCCTCCCCACGGTAGCGTCATTTACCATTAAGGCACTGGGTGTCGACACCGACCGTTATGGTATAATCAGATTCAGCTTTGGTCTGCCAAACACCAGAGAAGACGTGAAATACCTGTTCAAATATTTACCGCAAATACTTAAACAACTTAAAGAAGAATCTGCCGTGGAATAATAGCCAAATACTAACTCGTACCGAAATGTACGTTAGTTAGGATAATAAGGCACAAATGGAAAGAAGAAGCAAACCGACTGGAAGGTGAACCGCGGAACGACATATAGGCCAAGCCCAGAACGAGGCAGGACCAGAGCCGACTAGCAGAGTCATCCCAGGATAGGGTCGGGAAGCAGGAAACATAACGTCGCATTCAGTGGCTTGTCCGCTGCAATGCTTTGTTATATGGGAATATGTATCTCGGCAATACAGATTTATTAATCATTTTTTAGGAGCCAAATACTTTCGGTTGCTGCGCATATTCCTTTCAGCCCACCTGGTACGGATATACTTTCAAGAAGCGCTAGGTTATAAGCATCTTTATAGTGTCGACTTATTTCATCACTATTAAGTGAAAAAGGTGGTCCGTCCATCAGGCTTTGATCGTATTCAAAGGTAATCAGTATCTGGTCGGCTGTGTCTGTAATCTCTAATATATGCTTCGTATATCTCTTGCGCATTTCTTCGGGTAAAGCTACCAAAGCTGCTCGGTCATAAATTGCATCGACCGGGCCGAGAATGTCACTAGATACGTCAAAAATATCACCAACAAATATGTCGATATTTTTCGCACTGTAGCGTGAGACGTTACCACATTCTGTTATTTCTGGCTCTACTCCAAGACCTATGAACAGCTGCTTAATCGCAAGTTTGCTCAACTCTGCTCCGGTGACTCGATAACCTTTAGAAAGCAACCAGGCAATGTCCAGAGCTTTACCACACAATGGTAAAAATACACGGCTACCTTCCACCAAATTAAGTTCTTTGAAGTATGCTACCAATAGAGGATTAGGTTTACTTTCATGAAATCCTATCTCATTTTTTTCCCACGTTTGTTTCCAAAAATCTATACTCATGCAGTCTCCTATAATGATCTACTTACGCAACAAGTTATTATATGGTTTCAGTATAGTCACGGAGTTTATAAACTATATGACAAAATTTAAGTATATATTATAGTTATTTAGCGTATAGTATCTTTTATATAATGATATACCATAATGATAAGTATACCATTTTGAAATATCGGATGGAGTTAATAATTGCATATTGATATAAAAATACTATTTTCCGGAATAGCGATTATTGTTTCTATTATTGCTATTACCATTTCATTTTTATCAGCCAGAAAATCAAGAATTATAGGACTTCGACCTGTTCTTGTCTTTTATTTTCAAAGCGGACGTGGGTGGTATATCAAAAATATTGGAAATGGTCCGGCGCTGAACATCATTCTTGCTTTGTTGGATGCTGATAATCGATGGATATCACCTGAAGGAATTCCATCCCTTGCGGTAAATGGTGAATTTGTGTTTGGTAGTTTCAATACAGAAATTAAAATCAATGGTTGGGGTTGTCTTTATACCGATATTGCGGAAAGATCATACTCATCGATACAGAAAGGCAACAAAACCCAAATTGCTACAGGGTCTTTATTTCCTGCCTGGAATAGTGATGAAATACGTATGAAGGAAGAACATTAGGGGTCTCTTATGGAACCATCAACACAGACCTGCTTTGATCTGACCAACCAGGGCATCAATCTCCACCACCTTAGCGGTATTTACCGAAATCGAAGTACTGAGTTCAGCAGATTCCAGCGCTTGCCAGATTGAGAGCTGGTGTTCGAGCACGGCGAGGTCCGCATCGGAGACATCATGCTTCCGGGCCATGATGCGCTTGCGCAGTACCTCGTTGGGGGCCGTGACCTCGATTATGATATAGGGAATAGCCATACGAACGGCAAGCGCCTGGAACGCTTTTCGCTGATCATATTGGATAAAGGCAGCATCAACTATCACACTATAGCCTGCTGCGATGACTGCCGAGGCCAGGCCTGCAAGCTTTGCATAAGTACGCTCTGAGGCTTGCTCAGAATATATCCCGCTAGCAATTGCATTAGCTCCAGTGTTGTCAGTTGGAATATGGAACAGGCGCTTGCGTTCAACATCAGATCGAATTCGCACCGCGCCCAGTACATCCAGCAGCTGTTGCGATACTGTACTTTTGCCGGAGGCGGATACCCCGCGCATGATAATCAGTCGCGGTGCCGGACGCCGGGTGTAGCTGGTTGCCAGCCCGAGATAGGACTCAAATTCCGCGCGCAATGCGCCTTGTGCTGAATGCTCAATATTTTCCTGTTCGAGACGTAAAGCATCCACCTTGGCCCGCACCAGGGCCCGGTAACAAAGATAGAACGGCAATATCCGCAGACCTTCATAATCACCACTGGCTTCAAGGTAGGTATTCAAAAACCGGTGCGCCAGTTGATGTTGCTGCCTGTCCTGCAAATCCATAATCAAAAATGCGATTTCACTGTGTACATCTATCCAGCGTAAGCGATCATTAAATTCAATACAGTCAAAAGCCACTGGACGGCCGGCAGAAGTCTTATGCGCCCCATGTTTCAGCCATAACATGTTTCGCAAATGCATGTCACCATGACATTCACGTACAAAACCATCCCGCTTGCGCCGGGTAAACACCGCTTCCAGTCGCGCAAATTCAGCGCTGCTCCATTGCTGCAGTGAGTCCAGGGTTTCTGCATATAGCGCAGTGTCCAGGTGTTGACGTATTTGCATAAAGTTTTCTTCTACAGGCTGATATACCACATCGCTATTGCCATAGTCCGTGGCTGCCGTAGCCACCTCGATCGCCTGATGAAAATTCGCCACCATGCGTGCAATAACATCCATATGCTCAAGGTTGAGCCTGCCGGAGGCTAGCCTGTTATCGAGTTGTGCATCCTGGTTAAATTGCAGCATCTTGACTGCATATTCAATAACCTCACCTTCGGATGAAACCAGGGGTCTGTCAACACTTCCATTGATGGTCACTACATCCAGGTAGAGTTCGGCTGCGAGCCTGCGGTTGAGTCGTAGTTCCTGCTCGCAACATAGGCGGCGTTTTTCCAGTGTAGAAAAGTCCAGGAAACCGAAATTGACCGGTTTTTTTATTTTGTAGGCAAACTCGCCGGTGAGGACCACCCATGATATATGGGTTTCGATAAGCTCTATGCGTGATACCGAATGCTTAAAACATTCTGCTTTCAACAGTTTTGTTATATCAAATTTCATTATAGTAAAGGTATGGGGTCAGACCCCTATACTATGTATAGCTACCGGACAGCTTCAATGCCGCCCGAGGGTTCCTGCTGAACCATATAAATGATTGGAGTATGGTTACTAAAATATGGTCTTAACCTGACTACCAAACCAGTCCAACGGATTGTTCTGTAGCCAGAAGAATCCAATTACCCAGTTGGCAATTGTAACACACCCTCTGTGGGCGGGGTGTTTCACTTTATTTCATTAAGGTGATTATCCATTTTATTTTCATTACCTGTTTGAGTGGCAGAATCGTGGAGCCCGCTTTCCAGTACCCGTTTGCGCATATTGTAGCGGCCCTGTAATTCATTGATTACGGTTCCTTGCCACAGTGGAGTGCCAAGCAAGTATCCCACGCGCCCGATCATGTGGGTTCCCACCGGCGTAGTCAGAAAGATAAAGAAGATCACAAGGAGGGTTTCGAAAATAATCCAGACCTCTCCAAAATATACGGCTACGGCGCACAGCATCAGAACCGAACCAAAAGAAGCGGACTTAGTGGCCGCGTGCATCCTGGTGAACAGGTCTGGCAGGCGCACAACACCCAGAGCACCCACAAACATAAATAGGGCGCCAGAGACCAACAGTATTGCACAGATCCATTCCCTTATCATAACCATCTCCTTTCTAAATAGCGTGCAAAGGCCACTGTGCCCAGAAATGCAATCATGGTCAGCACGACTGCCGTATCCAGAAAGACGGATTGTTTGGTAAGTATTGTATATCCGGCAATCAAACCGACCGCCAACGAGACAATAAGGTCAAGAGCCACAATCCGGTCGGGCAGAACGGGGCCGCGCGCCAGTCGAAAAAACGCCAGAAAAAGGGATATGATTAAGATAAAAAAAGCAAACAAGACCGCGCCCTTAATCAATGTAAGCTCTTGTAAGATCATCCAAACACCTCCATTACCTTCTTTTCGAATCCTTCTTTGATCTCACGGCGAAGTCCATCAAGGTCATCGATGTACATGGCGTGGATATATAACACGCTTCCGTCAGTAGAGACGTCCAGGCTCAGGGTGCCGGGCGTCATGGTGATAAGATTTGTCAGGGCTAAAATGCCAAGGTCGGACTTGATATCCAGCGGGATGGCGATTATGCCGGGCTTCATGCGGTGGCGCGGCGTTAAAACATCGTGCGCCACCCGCATGTTTGCCAGAAAGAGTTCTTTCAGGTAGAACAACACAAACCAGGCAATCACAAACGGTTTTATAAGGATCTTTCTAAAAATATTAATCATGGTTTTCCTCCAAACACGGCATGAATATATTCAGACGGATCAAGCAACTGTTCGGCTGCGCGTGTGGCCAGGGTGAAGAACGGCTCCGCAGCAAGACCAAACAGTACGGCCAAAAAGGCCAGCAACACAATGGGACTGAGAAACAAGATTTGCGATTTTTTTAAAATTTGCGGCTGTTCAGAACCTATATATTCAGATTTTGTTGGCTCTGGTTTCCAAAAGACTTCGCCCCAGATTTTTATCATAGAGAATAGGGTCAGGAGGCTGACTCCCAGAGCGGTGATCACTATGGCATATTGCTCCATTTCCAATCCGGCCTTTACCAGGGCAAGTTTGGCGAAAAAACCTGAAAGCGGCGGAATTCCAGCCAGGGACATCGCCGGTATAATAAACAAAACGGCCAGGCAGGGATAGGCCCGGTAGAGCCCTCCCAGTTCTTTTAATTGCCCTGTTCCGCGTAGACGTTCTACAACCCCGGAGACGAGAAACAATGCGACTTTAACGATTGACACGTGAAGTATAAAAAAAATAGCACCAGCTAATGCCAGTACTCTAAACAAACCCAGTCCCATCAAAATATACCCAATCTGACTGATTATATGAAAAGACAATAACCGCCGCATTTCGTTTTGCGCCACAGCGCCCAATACGCCTGTTACCATTGTAAGACCAGCCAACACCAGAATAAGTGTATGAGTGAAGCCCACGTCCTGTACAAAAAACAGGGTAAAGGCGCGGATCATGACGTAAACGCCCACCTTTGTCAGCAAACCTGCAAAGATAGCCGATACTGCCACCGGCGGTGTATGATACGAATCCGGCAGCCAGAAAAAAAGGGGAAAAATGGCCGCTTTTATCCCGAAAGCAATCAAGAACAACATCGCCGAACTGTTAATCAGGTTGGACTGGGGTTCGAGGCTCAGTTTATAGGCCAGGTCGGCCATATTCAAGGTGCCAATTTTGCCGTACAATATTCCTATGCCAGCCAGAAACAGGGCCGAAGAAATCAGGTTCAGCGTAACGTACTTCAAAGCGCCTTCAATCTGTGCCCTTTCGCCACCCAGGGCCATTAATACGAACGAAGAAATCAGCAAGACTTCAAACCAGACGTAAAGGTTGAACAAGTCGCCGGTCAGGAATGCGCCGCACACACCCATTAACATAATGTGCAGGAGTGAATAGTAGCCAAACTTCTCACGCTGCGCGTCCATACTTGCCAGTGAGTAAACTGCAACGGCAAACCCCATCAGCCCCGCCAGCGTAACCATGATAGCGCCAAAGAGATCGGCAACCAGCGTGATGCCGTAAGGCGCCGGCCAGTTGCCTATCTGCACAGCCTGGATGCCATCGCCCTCTACCATTTTTAAAAGCGCCAGCGCTGCACCCAGTAAACCTGCTGCCCCTGCTACTCCCAGGATGCGCTGCGCCAATATCCAACGCCTGACAAACAGGGAGGCGATAGCGGTGGCAAAAGGGATTAGAATGGGCAAAACAATTAATAGCTTCAAGTGTCTATTCCTTTCATTTTATCCATGTCGTCCGTTCCAATTGTCTGGTAGACACGATGAACCAGAACGAGAATAAAGGCTAACACGCCAAAACCAATGACGATGGCTGTCAGAATTAGCGCTTGCGGCAACGGGTCTGCGTGAGGCTGCGCCAGGGCGTTCGCCCCTTCTATAACCAGCGGCGGCCGGCCACGAGTTAAACCGCTTGCTGTAAAGATAAGCAAGTTTGTGGCGTTTGACAGCAATATAAACCCAATGACCAGTTTGACAATGCTGCGTCGCAGCATCGAATAAAACCCTGCGGCATATAGGCCTCCAATCACAATTGCAAGAACCGTATCCATAGTTACTATTTACTCCTCTGCCAGTGAAAAAACGATAGTTGTCGTAACCCCGATAACTACGAGATAAACGCCTGCGTCAAACACGAGAGGAGTGCCGATATGTAATTTACCCAACCAGGGTGTATTTAATACACTCCATTCACCCGTCATAAAAGGTTGATCATTAAAAAATGAGAGTATGCTGCTGCCGAATGCAACCAGAAGCCCAAGTGCAATGAGTGTGTATGGTGCAACCAGTAATTTCCGGCCCGCTGCCGCCACTCCATAGGCGATGGTATAAAAAACAAACGCTCCGGCTGCGAGCAATCCTCCGATAAACCCTCCGCCCGGGGCATTATGCCCGCGTAGCAATATTATAACAGAAAATAATAAGAATATAGGCATCAGATAACGGGCAGCCGTGCGCAGAATTATTGAATCCATTTATACCCCCTCCGGCTTGAGTTTCAACTTAAGCAATGCATAAACACCAATGCCGGCAACAGCAAGTACAGTAATTTCCCCCAGTGTATCAAGGGCGCGAAAATCTACCAGAATAACATTGACGATATTGCGCCCGTGGGCAAGCGGCACACTATTCTCTGCAAAATAACTGGAGATGGTTGGATGAAATTGAACGTTGGTTGCCTTTAACACTAAAGCGGTCATGGTTCCGCCGGCAAATAATGAGATCAATGCGTCGCGGATACGCGCTGCTACACTGGAGAATTTAGAAAAGATTGGTAGATGATAAACCACCAGCACGAATAAGATAACGGTTAATGTTTCAATCAGAATCTGGGTGGTGGCCAGGTCTGGCGCTCCATAAATAATGTAAATCAAGGCCACACTGTATCCCACCACACCAAGTGCGGCAACCGCTGTAAATCTGGAGTTGGTTAGAATCGACAGCAATGCTCCCATCAAGATGAGAGCCGCCAGTCCTGCTTCATAAAACTGTATATTCGACAGGTTAACCGGCCCATGCAATCCTCCTAAACTAATCAGCGTGTACAATACCAGAGCCGCGGTAACGGTAAAAATGATCAACAGATAATAACGCTGATATCCGCTCTGTATTATTCTGGCCTGTAGAGAGGCTATCGCCATCAACCCATCGAGTGACCGTTTATACAGGTACGTAGGGCTAAGTACGACAACATTGCTCAATGGTGACAGGACTTTTATCAACCTGCTTCTTACTGCAAATAATCCCAACCCGCCAGCAACGGTAATGGTACCTATGACAAGCGCCGGATTCAGGCCATGCCACAAGGCCAGTTTTACGGGAACCGGATGTCCGATTATGGCCGATACGGCTGGAGCTACCAGGGAGGTGTCAACCAGACCGGGCGCCACTCCACAGGCCAATCCCGAACCAGCCAGTAACACAGGCCCCAGCCACAAACTTACCGGCGGTTCATGTGGTTTTTTGTGCAGGATATATTGACGTCCGATGAACGGGCGAATACCCGCCATCCCGGCCGCCACAAACAATAACATGCCCGTCAACATAGATACGCCGGTTAATAGATGAGCAGCCGATTGGACCGTTAATCCTGCTTCATAAAAAAGTTCTTTTCCAATAAAACCGAAGAAAGGTGGCAACCCGGACATCGACAGCGCAGCCAGTCCGGCAGCGATTGCCGTAATCGGCATGGCGCGCCACAGACCGCCGAGCCGGTTCACATCGCGCGTGCCGGTTTCATGATCAACAGCGCCTGCTACTAAAAACAGGGCAGCCTTGTACAAGACATGACCAACCAGGAAAACCATGGCTGCCTTAATCGCCAATTCCGTACCTAAACCCAGGAGCATGGTTAGAATACCCAGAACACTTACTGTGGAGTATGCCAGGATGAGCTTGAGGTTGGACTGCTGGATGGCCATGTATGCGCCAACCACCATGGTCGCAGCGCCGGCGGTGGTGAGGGAATAGAGCCAGAGATCGGTGCCGCCCAGGACTGGACTCAGGCGCGCCAGCAGGTAAATACCCGCCTTAACCATTGTTGCTGAATGCAGGTAAGCGCTGACCGGAGTGGGCGCTTCCATTGCACTCGGTAACCAGAAATGAAAAGGAACCTGAGCCGATTTGGTAAAGGCGCCGGCCAGAACGAGGAGCAGAATTGGGGTATAAAGCTGGTGATTTCGTATCGCATCACCGCTGTTTAGCAAGTTGGAAAGCTCCAGGCTTTCGCCGGTCTGTCCCAACAAGATAAATCCCGCCAGTAAGGCCAGTCCCCCAATACCGGTTACAAGCAACGCCTGTAACGCCGCTGCGCGTGATTCATGACGATCGTGTTCAAAGCCGATCAGGAAATATGAGCTCAGGCTGGTTAGCTCCCAAAATACAAAAAGCGTAATCAGGTTATCTGCCAGAACGACCCCGAGCATCGAGGCCATGAACATCAAGATATAGAGGTAAAATCGACCAAGGCAAGGATGCCCGGACAAGTACCTTCCTGCGTATATCAGTATGAGAGCTCCGATACTGCTGATTAGCAACGCAAAGAGCAGACTCAAGCCATCTAAATAAAAGGAAAGATTAATCCCTAAACTTGGTATCCATCGGAAGGATTCGGTTATGACCTCGCCAGAGCATACTTGTGGAATAAGGCTTGAAAAGTAGGCCGCCAGACCCAGTGGCAGCATGGCAACAATCCAACCTGTAGCCCCACGTCCGAACCGATATAAAACTGGTGCAATAAAGGCCAGCGCAAAACCCGACAAAATGGAAGTAATTATACCCATAGTGTTATATAATATACATTAAAAGTCAATTCGTCCACTCTGGCATTAAAATCCTTTGTGATTTTTGTCAAAGCTATTCAAGGGTGAAAAACCCATTGATCACGCTTTTCTTTGTCCTCATTATAAATTGTGTCATACAATTATTATTTGTCAATAATTTATTAGATGAATTCAACGAGGAAGTGCAACACATGGGTTAAAGACATGTAATGGTGTTTTAAACTTAAGGCATTTCTTCTTTGACCAGGTTGAATACGCTTTTTCAATCTGTTTTGAATGCTCTTCTGTAGATATACGGTTAGGAATATGGCTTTTCTTATGTTTTGGCTTGTTTATTACAAATGTGCGAACGGCTGAATTCTTAAGCCATGGTCGTTTTCCAGATAATTGTTTACGTGATTTTGCCCTTTGGTTAGTTTTATGAGGCAAGTATACATCGTAAGTAGATGAACTGTTGCTGCGATCTTTTTCATACAACTATTCTACCACTGACAATATATATTATCAGGTATGCCAGTAAAAATCCCATTACCCAGATGACCGTTGTGCCAACATGTGAGTATCTGATTACGTCTCCGGGGTAGTCAGTTAATTTTTCTGCTATCCGTTCCCTTAGCTTCTCTAACCTTTCTTTCGTAAATGACTCCTCAAATATCGCAATCACTATATTGTTGCCAGCCAACTCCAAAGCCATAAGCGGGTTCTTGCTAAACCATATACAAGATTGGGGAATGGTTGAAAAAATTGTGGTTCTAACCTGATTACCAAACCAGGCCAATGGATTTTCCAGAAGCCAGAGGAATCCTTTAGCTCCTTTTCGATAAAACCAGTCAGCATCGAGATTGATTGCCCTTATTTCAGACGGGTAGATTGCCGATAGGTAAAGGAGTGTGAATGCCAGCGCTGAAAACATTAGCAACTGAAGTTGAGATATTACATGTGACATCGTGTAAGGTACATAATCAACAGGAAAAGGCAGGATACTGTATAGCGTAGCCGGGAATGAGCCTATAAAAATGCATAACGCTGCGGCAATACCCATGGCTATTAACATATTAAGAGGTGCTTCCTTTGTCCTGATACCTGAGTCTTGCGAAAAGAATGCAAAATAGGGAATCTTAATCCCTGTACTGATAAATCCGCCGGTTGAGGCAATAAGGAGAGTCAGCCAGATACCAGACATATGGCTCTTTGCTACGGCAGACATTACCAGAGATTCGCATACAAAACCACTAAACAGGGGAAATGCTGACAATGATGCTGCTCCCACTATACAAAAGATACATGTCAGAGGCATAGCCTTATATAAGCCTCCCAAATCTGTTGCATTAATCCTACCTGTCTGATGTAAAATGGCGCCCATAGTCATAAAAAGAAGTGATTTGTAAAGAATGTGTGCAAAAGCATAGGCAGTTGCACCATTTAAAGAAAATTCCGTACCGATCCCAATCCCAACCACCATAAATCCGACATGGCTGATGAGGCTATATGAAAGCACCCTTCTCAGATCATTCTCAATAATAGCGTAAAAGATCGGAAATGCGGCCATTACTGTACCAATCCAGATGAGGGCTTCCGTTCCGGGAAATGATCTCGCCAGGACATATACGGCTGTTTTTGTTGTAAAGGCGCTTAAAAATACAGTACCAACAATCGTAGCCTCCGGATAGGCATCAGTAAGCCATGAATGAATAAATGGCCAGGCACAGTTTACTCCGAATCCGAAAAATATAAAATATGATCCTAGTCCATCTAATCCTATATACCCAAACTCAATAGAACCATTTTCATAAATATACAAGATTATTCCTACCAGAAGTATGACGCCGCCAAAAAAATGAACCAGAATATATCTAAACCCTGCCTCGATTGATTTCCTTGTTTTTCGCGCCCAAATAATAAAAACTGAACCTATCGTCATCATTTCCCAAAAGCAGAAAAGTGAGATAAGATCTCCTGAAAAGGTAACACCTATGGCACAGCCGGCATAAAAAAGACATGCTATATATTCGATATCGTTTTTCACATGAATACCATAAAGTATCTTTATGAAAGCAATAATATGAAATATGTATCCGAAGACCAGACTAAGCCTGTCTATATTGCAAAATATGATCTGATGATCCAGAAAATTGATAGTCCCGTGTGTTCCTTTAGATATATAAATAAGATTTACAAAGCTTATGACCGGTAGAAGCAGGAGGTATATACTTTTTACCTTTCCCCTTAATAAGGGAACAATGAATGCTCCTGCAATAAATATCAATCCCGGAGGGATAACATTAATCATAATAGTCTTCACCCCTTTTAACAATTTTACGTAATATAAACTTTGCTGCCAGGACAAGGCCTACACATGCAACAAATCCATAGGCGGCATAGAACCCTGACCATTCTTCCCAGGAAAAATGACCATGCTTTGGAACAAAGAAATTAATTATCACAAGTACCAGGCAACTCCCAAAAAGGAGCGTCAATAGTATCTTTACATTTCTCGGATTATCAAATAGATAATTTTTGCTCATACAAAAAACTCCTTTAAACTACTAATTCTCACGCAAGCCAAGAACGCATAGAAATACAATGCTTTTATCTTTAATTTGCTTTTTTAAATCTTGTTATCTTGGCGATCTCTGCGGCGCTGCGTGACTATTTTATTATTATTTCTATTATCCCATAATAAATACTATAGCAAGATATATTAAGCCTATGGTAATTACGGCGTAATAGGCCTTATCATATCCTGGCTTAGGTTCATGGCTTAATTCCGTTATTTCTTTTTCCATAACAATTTCCTTTTAAACGTTAAAATAATACCGTTTCAGAGCCACAGATTATACCGTGTCTAAGTGTATAAATGGAAGGCGAAAGCCATTCCGCTACAGTTTGCTGTTTCAATCAAAATGATTGAAACAGCAAGAAAACCTCTGCGATCTCTGCGGCTCTGCGTGAGGACTTCTTTTCTCCTCTTAATTCAAACCTGCCACAACCATCTTTGCAAGATCAAGAAATATTGATGGCACAAAGAATAATAGCAGCGTTCCTGCGGTCGTAAGCACCAATGGCACTACCATAAGAGCGGGGGCCTCTTTCCTTTCCGTTGTTTCTCCCTGTGGTAATTCCTTAAAAAATGCCTTATACACAACGGGTAGAAAATAACATGCATTGAGTATTGTACTTACTACCAGGACGGCAATTAGCGCGATTTCCCCTGCTTCTATTACACCTTTGATCAGATACCACTTGCTTATAAAACCACCTAGGGGAGGGACCCCGATTATTGAGAGTGAGGCCAGGGAAAAGGCAACCATGGTGAAAGGCATCTTTCTCCCGATCCCGTCAAGTTCACTTATTTTAGTTTTGTGAGCTGCAACATAAATAGCCCCTGCACAGAAAAAAAGCGTAATCTTTCCGAAGGCATGTATTACGATATGCATGATACTCCCCGTAATACCTGATGGTGTAAGAAGGGCGACGCCAAATATTACATATGAAAGCTGAGCAACCGTTGAGTATGCAAGCCTTGCCTTCAGGTTGTCCTGCCTGAGGGCAATTACCGAAGAAACAATCATGGTAAAGGATGCACAGTAGGCAAGGACTATACCAAGTCTCAGTTCAGCTAAAAGGTTGATTCCGAACAGATGAAGGACTATCTTTACAACAACAAAGATGCCGGACTTAACAACTGCCACTGCATGTAAAAAGGCACTCACAGGAGTGGGTGCTACCATTGCACGGGGGAGCCACGCGTGAAACGGCATCATTGCCGCTTTTGAAGTTCCGGCTATAAACAGGCCAAAGGTAACTATCAAAAATATATCACTCAGCCCTTTACCTCTTGCGTCATTGAATATACCCTGATTCGAGAAATCAAGTGTGCCTGTTGCATAATATGTCAGGAAGATGGCGCTCAGGAGAAATGCCACAGAGGTACCGAATAGAAAAACAAAATAAGCTTTTGCACCTTGACGCGCCTCCGGCGTCTCCTTATGTGCGACGAGGGCGTAAGTGGAGAAGGTAATCATTTCGTAGAAAAGATAGGTTGTAAACATGTTTGCAGAAAATGCAACACCTATAGTTGCGGATATTGCGACTGCAAAACAGATAAAATATCTTGTTTGTGCATGCTCATTCAGGGTTCGTACATAACCGATAGAGTAGAATGATGTAAGTATCCAGAGAAAGGATGCGGTGAGGGCGAAGAATATTCCCAAGGCATCAATTTTGAATTTAATATCAAGCCCCGGAAGGACTGTTACGATAGCACACTCTATGACCTTACCGTCAAGTATCGTTGGAAGCATAAAGACGATCAAACCAAATTTAATAAGAGAAGCCAGAATCGTCCACGATTCCCGCAGGTTTGGTTTATTGCTGAATATAATTATTAGAGCAACGGCACAAAGTGGTGTGACCATTGCCAAAAAAGGTATGGACGAATAAACTGTTTCCAAGATTAAATTTCCTTTCCTAGATTTACGATTTCAGATTTCAGAATTACGATTTTAGTATATATTTTGATTTTGAAGTCTTTAATGCAGAGGTAAAAATAGCTACCAATTCATTTGCCTTTTGAATTAAATCCCTCAATTGTTTTTTTTGAATAAGTTCCAGATATTCAATAAATTTCAACCAAAATAAAGACTCATCCGATTCTTCTTCTACTATTTTCAATTTATTAATAAAATCTGCTTTGGATTTAGCTCTGCAAACAGCTCTATAATTATCAGCAACAGAACTAGATTAAATAAAGAATTGCATATCTCAAATCCCAAATCGTAAATCATTATTGCGACAACATAACAGCTGCCTTCTCAGCTATCGACAGAGGCGCTGTGGCACTGATTCCAAAATATATACAAAGCACGGCAAGGACCATCGTTGGCGCCAGCATACTCCAGGGCGCTTCAGAATATGTATCGTTGTCCGTAATTTCGGTTCCACCATCCGTATACAGTAATTCTGGTTCCGGTAATTCATCAGGAAAGTATATATTTACGATAATTCTCCAGATATATACTGCTGAAAGCAGAGAGCCTGTAATTATTACGGGGATAAGATACCCCATACCGGCATTCAGAGCGCCGATAGCAATATACCATTTACTGACAAAGCCGACTGTAAGTGGGACACCCATCAGAGACAATCCAGCAACTGTAAAGACGGCCATTGTGAACGGCATTTTCTTACACATCCCCCTTAATCCTGAAATATCTTCTATACCAGTCTTGTAAACAATACAGCCTACAACCATAAACAATGCTCCCTTCATCAATGCATGATTCAGTATATGGATAATACTTCCGGTCATTGCTGTCTGATTGGCAAGGACTGCGCCCAGGACGATATACCCTATCTGTCCAACGCTTGAATACGCAAGCATACTTTTAAGATTTGTCTGTGTAATGGCAACTGCAGAACCTGCAATTATGGCCATCGAAGAGACAACAATTAATATGTTCGCAATAGGGATAAAATGTATATCAAATTCTATTTTGAAGACGCCAAATATGATCCTTAACATTGCATATATGCCAACCTTTGTCGCTGTAGCAGCCATTATGCAGCTCACAACTGAAGGGGCATATGTGTAGGCGCCCGGCAGCCATGTATGTAATGGGAATAAAGCAAGTTTCAGGCTAAGCCCTACCGTGAAAAATGCGAGGGCAACTAATACCATCTTTGAATGAAACAGTGCAGGCAATCTTTCTTGTAGATCGGCAATGTTAAGGGTACCTGTCGCCATATAAATGTAACCAATACCGATTAGTATAAATGTGGCGGCAATGGTGCCTAATATAAGATAATTATAGCTTGCTACAAGGGCATCCCTTTTTCTTCCCATGGCAATCATGGCATATCCTGCAAGTGATGTAATCTCCAGGAATACATACATATTGAATATATCACCCGTTATGACTATTCCCAAAAGTCCTGTGATAAAGAGCATATATATGGAGTAAAACGCCAGTTGCTTGTCTTCATTGATCTCCGCCTCCACGCTTCTCCCTGAATATAGAGAAACAATAAAGGCGATGAATGAAATAACTGCCAGCACAAATGCATTCAGGTAGTCAACCACATACTCTATCCCCCAGGGAGGTTCCCAACCGCCTAACCAGTAACTTATCTTCCCGGTATCCAGGACAGTGAAAAGAAGGAAAATGGAGGTTAGAAAACAGAAGAATGTTATGGTTGATGCAATAATCCACGGGAGAATTCTGTTTAATCTGCCTACCAGAGGGATTATAAGCGCGAAGATAAGAGGAATGATAATTATGAGAACCGGGAACTCGTGAATTAATTTCATCTATGCTATGTTGCTCCTATCGAAATCCAGTTTTTGTTTTTCCAGGATTCGGTCTTCTTCAATCGTTCCATATTCTTTATGAATATTTATTATAAGGGCAAGAGCAACCGCAGTTGTGCTTACAGAAACAACTATAGCGGTAAGGATGAGCACATGAGGGAGAGGATTATCATAAACTTTGGCCTTGTCCCACAATATAGGGGCAGTTCCATACTTAACTTTGGCCATTGCAATGTAAAACAGAAAGACTGATATCTGAAAGATATTTATGCCTATAATCTTTTTTATAAGATTCATCGAAGATATCGTCGTATAAAGCCCAATCATCATGAGGAATATAACTACTAAATAGTAATATTTTGTCTGAATTATGTGAATTATGTCAGTCATGATTAACTAATCTGCACGAGTCGGAAAAAATATTTTAGATTTACGAATTACAGTTTTTTTCAGTGCCATCCGGTTAGGTTTTTGCTTATGCTGTTTTTGTCATACCCGAATGCCTTTATCGGGTATCTAAAAGGTCGGTTCAAACTAGATTCCCGCTAAAAGAATGCGGGAATGACAGGTTTGGGACAATAAATGCAGCTTACGCAAAAACCTAACCGGACACTGCTGAGTTTTTTTTGAAGTCTTTAACGCAGCAGTAAAAATTGATACCAGCTCATTTGCTTCTTTAACAAAGAGGAGCTTTATCCATAATCTAAATTTGTAAATCCCAAATCGTAATTCTGAAATCGTAAATTTTTATTCCATCTCTTTCTTAGCCGTTTCAAAGAATATTGTTATCATCACAAAAGCAACTGTGATCCCTATGCCTATTTCAATGCCATAGATACCCAGATGGCTTGCAAGATGGTGTGAGCCCAGAGGGAGTACATCATATTCAAGATACGCCCCTCCTGCTAATATGCAAAGTATCCCAATCCCCGCATATACCAAAGCACCTGTTGATATAAAGATATCACTGGCTTTCTGCGATATCCTTTTTCTGCCCTCATCCATACCAAATGCAATCACATAAAGAATCATGCTTGCACCTAAAATTACGCCTCCCTGGAAACCGCCGCCCGGGCCGAGATCGCCATGAGCAATAACATAAAATGCATACAACTGGATAAATGGAGTAAAAAATTTGGAAACAATTCGTATTATAATATGTTCTCTCATGTGTTCTTTTTCCTCCTCAACAGCAATATAACACATATGCCGGCGGTGAAGATTACTGTTGTCTCTCCGAGTGTATCGTATCCCCTGTAACTTGCGAGTACTGCGGTAACAATGTTCATTTCTGAGGTCTCATGTTGGGATTCCGCAATATATCTTGGCGATACATGTTTATTTGCAGGAGCGTCAGGGTCTCCAAACTCGGGCATGTCAATCGTTCCGTACACAAGGACAGCACCAGTAATTATAACAAGCAGGATGGATATCACTTTTAAAAAAAGAGCTGAAGGCCTTCTTCTCTTAGGCTTTACACAATGATACTCATATCTTTGTATCCTGCTGAGCGCTGCGATCATTAATACAGATGTAATCCCTGCCCCGACAGAAGCCTCAGTGAATGCGACATCAACCGCATTTAACCGGGTGAATATTGTGGCCATTATAAAGCTGTATATGCCAAGTATAATGGCCGCACCCAACAGGTCTTTCATAAAGAGTGCAAAAATAGCACAAACCACAATAATAATAAGAAGCATAATATCAATCATTTCTTATCCTTCTTTTTTTTCTTCCAGGGTACAACCCCTTTTAAATATGCAGCCTGTGCAACAGCATGTGTTGCTGTCGGACTTGCAATAAATATAAATATTACTATGATCATGAGTTTAACACTTATCAGAGAGAATCCCTCATATATCATCAGGGCTATAAGGACAAGTGCCTGTCCAATAGTATCCGCTTTACCTGCAGGATGCAACCTGGAGTAAAAGTCAGGAAACCTCACAATACCTATGGCGGTTACGATAATAAAGAAGCCACCTATACCTAAAAAGACTCCGGCAATTATTGTTCTAATGTCCATGATTAAATAATCCCCTAATCCAATCTCCCCATTTCTACATATTTAAGAAATGCTATTGTTGCAACAAAGTTTATTAATGGATAAACAACGGCTAAATCAAGAAAATGCGGGCGGTCGTGCACAAATCCAAGAAGCACTAAAAGGATTACAGTCTTCGTGCCTATCGCATTTCCTGCAAGTACCCTGTCATATACCGTTGGCCCCTTTATTGCTCTATACAGGGTTATCATAATAGCAATTGTTACTGCAACTGCTGTAATTTCAAACATTTTTTTCTCCTTCTAACTCGTTTGTCCCTTCCTCTATCCACTTTACCTTCCGTTGCATTTTTCCGTTTATAATACCTTCCGCTGATTTTTGCCAGATCGCATGGATGACAAATTCCTCCTTGTTCGCCTCAACTGTTACCGTACCTGGTGTAAGCGTTATAGAGTGAGCAAGGGTAACAATCCCCAGATCTGTCTTTATATCTGGCTTAAAACGAACAATCTGCGGATCAACCTTCAACTTTGGACTAAGGACAAGATATGCAATCTCAAAATTAGCCAGGACAATTTCCCACAGCAGCCAGGGTAGATATCTAATAAACTTGAAGATCCTTCCGGTTTCAGTTTTTAAATCTGGCTTTCCTATAAAAATATCGTGTGAAAGGTATGCCACAATAAGACTTGATACAATCCCTGAAGTAATAAGGATAAAGGTGAACTCCCCTGAAAGAAGTATCCAGAATGAAAACATCGCTATGCTCGTTATTAGAAAACTCATATCTCTACCTTTTAAAAAGTAAAAGACAATTAAATCTTACACATAGAGTTACAATTCTATCACTGATAAAATATGGAAGCTTCTATACATAGCAGAAAATATGCCGTTTGCCTAGATAAAACAAGGAAAATGTAAAATGTAGTAAACATGCGTCTTACGGGTATAAGCACAAAAATAAGGACGGATCATAACAAAAACATGGCTAAATCCAGCCACTATGTTGAACCAAAAGAGCCAAATAGAAGTGAAGCTCGATGCATAGGAATTTCAAAGTTGTCATAAAGTTTCCAAGGCAATAAGTTTTGGAGTACATCGTCCGTGACGATGTTTTACCTCAATAAATCTGTTTGCCACGGCAAATCTGCCTCCAGACTGAGATATGGAGCGGCTTCAAGGGTCGCAACAGGGGAACAACAATCAGAGCGGCAACGAAGGTAATAACTGATGCAGAGGCCAGCCACCAGAGTACCGTCCCATGCGTTTGAATGAAATCGATAATAGAAGGTATGGGGTCATTGAAAGCAGAATACACAATCTTCTCTATTCTCTCTCCAACGTCTCGATTCATCGGGGCAGGTCAAGCTACTCGGCAAAGGGGAATAATTATGTGAAAGACATTGTTGACATATTCCTTATTACTGAAAAACGCCTTTGCCTACGGTTTCCCCTTTGAGTGATATGACGTGGTACGCTTGGTACAGCTACTCGTGCACGCACAATTCTTGGTACAATAGAATTTTGGTTTTTGTGATCTCTTTTGTCAATTAAATAGGTATGGTGTCCCACGATTTAGATGCGAAGTCGCTTACCATCCAATTCATTGAACGCATTGCCACTTGCGTTCTATCTGGTTGAACTTGCTGGGTGCTGATTCCACATTCTGTGGATCAGCGAGATCACTATCGGTAAAGGATGCTTGGGGTGCAGCGCAACCATCTCCTCAAACAAATCGCTTATCTCCTCAAACAACATTCGCAATACACGCTTTGACATTTTTCCTTAAACTAACCCTGTTTGAATGTCAATTGATGCCTCTTGTTCTTGATAAATTGCATGAAAATTGGGAGGATTGTGTTCATTATAATTCATGAATACAACTATCCCATAAAATCTTGAAATTGAAATTGTAGGCATACATTCTCCATTTCAAGATTTACATAAAGTAGGTTCTAACTTTGTTCATCATATAATGCAGGAGTTGAGGAGCACATTGAAAATGTTGCCTGCTCCAATGATCTGTTCGCCCCGACTGAGACGGCCAAACCGTTGCTCTTCAACTCCGGCATTCACACCGCCGAAGGCGGGGCTAACGCTCCCACGTAAGTCGCAGCCACCTATGCGCTAACATTAATAACAGAGGTTTGTAACGGCAGCCTCAAAAACAATAAATCGCTGATGTATTGGCGGTCGATCTTCATGCGTTAGAATTTGGCTGAATCATTTTAGTTAATACACTTCATCGTGTGTACCGATATCAATTAGTAGTGCTTTATTTTCTGAAATGAATTTGAATACAAGACGATATTCATATGTGATGCTGAATGCCAAATATCCTTTGAGCTTACCACTTAAATTATGAGTTTTTAAAGAAGGATGAAATGGATTTTCTGTGAACTGAGTTAATGTATCTTGAAAATAACCTATTAAATCAGGATGTTTTTTCTTCCATTTCTTGAGTATCCGCAAAACGGTTTATCCCAAATGATTTCAACCATTTTATAATTTTTTCATCAAATCATTAACTGTGCCACTGGTAACGTTTCCGGTGTTATAGTTATATTCTGCTTCTTTTGCCCTCTCGGCAATTTCATTCCTCCTCACCTCATGCATACGTCTGCTAATTGTTTGTACAATAAAGTCTTGTTCGTCCAAAGGAAGAGTAGAAACATTTTGGAGTATATCATTTATTACTGATTCCTTCATAATCTAAAACCCTTTCATTAATAGTATCTCATAGTTATTCGACATTTTATCATTTTTATTTCTATTAGCTTTATTGTTATTTGTCAACAATAAATAATTTAATACAGATGCACAGAGCCAATCACATATCAAAGGTGACCAATTCTCTGCAAGCCATCAACATTTACACTAAGAGCATAAAGGTCCAGTTTCATGTGAGAGTGTGGCCCCGCCCCTGGCAGACAAGACATGTGGGTGGGTGCCCTCTTTCGCGGAACAATCCGCTAGGTTCAGTGGTTCCGCCTCCGCACATTGTACAGCGAAATCTCGACTTCTTACGTCTAATGCCGGAGTTGAGGAGCACATTGAAAATGTTGTCTGCTCCAATGATTTGTTCGCCCCGACTGAGGCGGCCAAACCGTTGCTCTTCAACTCCGGCATTAGCACCGCCGAAGGCGGGGCGAACGTTTTGCGTAACCGGACGGCTTTGGAGCGCAGCGGAAAAGCCGGTCCGAGTTCACGCAAAACGTTAGCTCTTGGTCAACACTGTAAGCAACCCATACACGCGATTCTATACTGCCCGATCTATCGCAGATCATCGATTACTTTCTTGAGTTCGTCTTCAGTACTCGATGTAGTCTTTTCAAGCTTCTCAAACCTGGCCGCATACTCAGCAAGTAATTTGGCTGCTTTTGGTACGTTCTCCGGGTACATAGCACCTTGATCCCCAAGAGCGTTCTGAACATCGGTTAACGCCATCTTCAAACACCCAACCATAATTTGTAAACTATTGGCGTCCTCGAAGTCCTCGTAGGCTAGTCGATCAAGCATCTTTCCCAGTTCTAACTCGCGTTGCGGTGAGTTAAATCCCAACATTCGAAACAACCCGGCGAATCCAGAGGCAGTTGCTGAATCGGTGATCCTCAGGGCATGTTCTCGAATCTTGCTGCAGTGACCACGAAGGTCTTCCAGGTGATCCTCCAGGAATTGAGCTTCACCCTTGTGTTTTATAAAGTAATCGTTGAATGCCCGTAACTCCGAGGCTCCTGCATCCGCCGAGATTGCGAAACGAAAGTTAGTCAAAACAGACGATGCTTGTGCGACACCATTTATCGTTTTTCGAAACTCGTTTAGCAGCAAACCAAGATCACTCTTGACATCCGGGTGTTTGACATCAATATAACCCTTTCCTTCAGATATGGCCTCACGAATTTTTTTGACATTCTCAATGGCTTTAGCAACGGCATCCAGGCCGTCCAAGACCTCTTTAAAGATCGACATAATTGGTCCTCCCGGAGCTAATGCCGGAGTTGAGGAGCACCGTATAGCGTATAAAACAATAGGGAAAAAAATAAAATAAGCGAAGAATCTAAAAACTTGAAAACCGCTCATGATAAAGCGGTTAGCTTAAGCGACTGGTTGGCTTTTAATCAATACTTTTTTTTTAGAATTTGAAAGTTCATATCAAAGTTAATCAGGTTATTACAGAACACAAAATCAGAAAATTTTGTGTTGATAGTAAAAAATAATTACTCACAAATCTGTCAAAACACTTGATCTCGAACATCTCATTTACCAAATACCAAAAAATCTAAATAAAACGGCAACAATAAATAATATTAATGCAAGCACTGATAAAATATTTTAGATATATCCAAACTTAAACAAACCATACGCGCCTTTAATTATCTTTTTATTACAATATGGGCAAAGGAAGACACTTTTAGGTGAATAATAATTTGCACGCTCACAATTTGTCAGATCACTATAACAGTACGGGCAAATTCTTTTTCTTAAATAAGAGAACCACATTTTAAATATTAATTATTGTTAGTCTAACGCCCTAAATCAGTTGCCAAAAATGGATAACTGATTGATGTAGTAAAAACTAAAAATTTTACTAACCCAACGATTGACAAAAAACGAGTGCATTTTTGGTCAACTGAATTTAATTGTTCGCTGCTTACTTATATATTTGAGTGGAGCAATTGTTTGGCTAGAGGTTTAACTCTTAACCATTCCTTTGAGCTATGCTCTGCTTGCCATAAATCATAATTTTTTTGTAAATTTAGCCATAAATCTGGAGTTGTATCAAATGCTCTCGATAACCGGAGTGCCATATCTGGTGTTACAGTTCCTCTTTCGTTCAGAATTTTTGAAAGGGTTTTTCTAGAGACTCCCAGAGTAGTAGCCATTTCGGTAATGGTCAAAGATAAAGGTTCCAAATAATCTTTCTTTATAATATTTCCCGGGTGAGTTGGTTGCCTTTTCATTTTTTTCATTGCATCGCCTCATTAATGATAATCATCATAATCAACAATATAGACATCTCCCTCTACAAACTTAAAAAAAATTCTCCAGTTGCCAGATACTTTGACTGCATATTGACCTTGCTTATCTCCGGATAATTTATGGAGGTCTGATCCTGGATAATTCATGTCTTTTACTTCATTTGCAGCATTTAGCCGGTCAAGAATTCTTTCAAGCCTTTTAGCATGTTCAGGTCTTATTCCTTTATTTTTTCTGGTATAGAAAAAGTCTTCAAGTCCTTTGTGCTTGAAAGATTTGATCATGGCTGATTGTAACCATATAGGTTACGTATGTCAATGATCATTTTATGTAGCTTTTACAAATATACGTCGAACGCAAGGGTCAGTGGCGACGGGTAGCCATCATCTACACCGATTTGTTCACTGTTATTGATTCTTTGATTTTCTCTATCGTGTAAGGCAGCTTTTCTCTGTGTATCATTGCATGACAATTAGGACAAACCGGAATCAAGTCTACAACTGGATCGACTTCGTAAGCCTCTCCAGCTTTTCCAAGTGGCCTAATATGATGAACATGGATAAATCCCTTCCCAAGATCGCCATATACTTTCTCGAAATCAAACCCGCAAACTGTGCAAAAATAGCCATGGTGTGCGAGGCAATCCTTTCTGGCCCGAGGATCTCTTTCATATGCGTTAACGGATATGCGACGTGTAGCCCCTTCCCGATACTTTTCCGGAGTGAATACTTCTTCAGCAAGTGTAATGGGAAACAGACCTGATGATAAAAGGTGATCTTTCCATATTTCTTCCAACTTTTCTGCTTGTTCTGGTGGAATTGTCATACCGCCTGCTCGGGGACTCCACTTCACTTCAGGAATAGCTTTATTCAAATATTTGCACTCCAGTAATCTTTCTTTTTCTGGGTGCAATAAGATGTCGTAACGAATATCCGTATACAAAGCTGTTCGTTGAGGATCAGAATAATGCTCCTTTTCAAATGGCTCAGAAAGGGAATATCCAGATGCCATAATTCCAGTAGGTTTCTTTGTGCCAAGTTTGATCAAGAATGCTCGGTCTCCCTTAGCGATTTTCTTTGTTACTCCACACGACCAACGGCTATCGAAAAAACCTCTCTTTTGATACGCCTCAACGTCCGAATTGAGTGTTTTCCATTCCCAGTTTTTGGGGACCCATAAGTAGAGATAAGTAGCCATTTTTATTTAGCGAACGCTGGCTGTTGAGCCGCGAGACTCGCAAGGATGAAAGTGCGATAGCGATTTCATCCTGAGAATCGCAGTCGGCTCGAACGCACTTGATAGGCGGAGCGTTAGCGCAGCCATGTCAAGTGCGTTCGAGTGGAGCGAAGCGGAACTCAACAGCCAGAGATAAGCTGGACGCGATAGCGGTCAGCTTATCGTCTGAGGTGAACAACCCCGTTTGGCGAATAAATTCATAGATTAAAATAAGACAAATAAAGAGCCTGAAAATAATTGTATCGCACAAGATAGAGGGGTTGGCTTCCGGATAAGAGCCGCCCTTACGGGCGACGCTCCCCACTGATCCGGACGTGACCCTTTAGTCATCCGGTTCCTCGGTAATCGGAGTTACGACTCCACTCCAACATATGACGATGTACCTGACAAACCTCACTACGGGAGCATTCCCAATTTTTTGTAAATCAGGTATTATACCCATGAATACGTGGATTCGACCACTGGCCTTAATCCATCCTACAAGTGAGCAAACGTGTGGTGCGAGGTAGGGCGGATTAAACGAAGTGAATCCACCTCTTTTATATACAATAAAATGGGAATGCTCCCCCTCACTACACCCTTTTAGTTATTCTCGGTCTAGGAAGCTTCCATACCGTCAGAAACTTCTCAAACTTTTTCCAGCTAATATAGCCCCCTCTCGTGCGACGGCCAAGCCATCGACGCCAGTAATCCCTGACATGCTCGTATATCATCAGTAATGGTCTATAGTTACCACGAATACCGTAGTAATTGTACAGTCCACGCAATTTCGAGCATAGCTGTTTATACTGTTCCTTGACTGGTCTATGTTTGCTGTACTGATAGAAGCCGTCAGCTTTCACATTTTTCAATGGTTATCCAAACGTCCACAACTATACAATATTTCGGGGCTCAGTAGACAGCCTATACTCTCGTTTCACCCTTGCTCCGCACACACTGTTACCAGTATCGCACCCGGGCTTCACTACTAACCTGCTGGCTAGACTTTGGTTTGGAAGGACTTGGATCAATCTGCTCATCCGCACCTCCTGGGTAACACTAATCAATTTCCGAATTTAACTTCAATTCTTCCCAAGACTTCGGATTTATCTCGGCACGACTACCGATTTGTTATGGATTTTCTATGATGTGTTGCGTAAAGATCAAGAAGCCTACGGATCATTGCTTGATAAGAAGTGTGATGTTTTTTGGCTTCTTTCTTAAAGAAATCTATACTGTCTTTACTCAAAGACATAGTGACCTTTACATTTTTTTCCTTAAATACCAACTCTTCTGGTGGTGGTAGAAAATCATCAATAACTTTTAATTTACCGAGAGGCTCTTCAGTGTATCTAATTTTGCTTTTCATATATCTTTTTTCCTTTCCTCCAGTAACCTGCACCTATTATTCGAATCACATCATTTCGATAAGTAAATCGAACCGTTAAAACTTCATTTCCTCCAACATTGCCAAAACAATAATAACGTTTTTCATTACGACCATGTTTCATGTCCTCCGCAATTATTCGGTTTGGATCAACAAAAGCATATTGAGCTAATTCAAATGAAACACCATGTTTTTCCTTATTCTCGCTGTTTTTGCCTTCATTCCATTCGAATCTTGTCCTTGTCATAGTACCGTGAAATTATAGCATAATCAACACAACAAACCATATAAAAATACATATAATTGTATGGTTTAATTGCTATATTTATAACACTTTTAATTCAATAAATGACTGCCCCTCATCTTGTCTGTACATGAAATCTGTGAGATAAGGTGATCTAGTGATATCTCTATTAATTTTACTGGTATTATAAGAAAACCTGTCAAGACATGCTCCCCTTCACGCAACTGCAGACATAATCAACCCACGCTTCACTCGAACAGTGTTGTTGTACGACGTCATTATTTCACGTGACCAGAACCACCACACACACACACGACAAACAGGTCGTGATGCAGAATCACGTCCTCCAGTTGGTTCGCCACTGCCCGTTATATTATTGGATAGACCACTTCCGCATTTTTGACAAACGAGTTTACCTCGGTAAGTGCTTTTTTGCTAAGACAAGCATCTATAGTCCAGTTGGGACCGCGAAAAGCAGGGTGGATATAATTCCATCCGTTCTTTCTTGCCATTTCTCCAAGAGGGTCTATTTGAGAATAGTCGCCAGACCATGTGTGGAGGCTTACTACTAAAGGTTTCGGTGTCCCAGACTGTGATGCAAGGAAATAGGCGGGCTGTAAACTGGCATCGGCACTGCTCTGAATCTTGACAAGCGAGAATGCATCACCCCAACTCGTTCTTGATGTGTTGTCCCATATGTTGAGTTTAGAAATCAGGTGAGACTTTATTTGCGGGAAATAATGCCCCACAAGTCCGCCAAAGAAAAATGACGCTATTGCGATAGAATAAGAGAAGTAGAACAATCTTTTGTCGTCTCATGGATTCTTTTCCGTGTTGTTGCCGAACGTCTGAATCAGTTGCCAAAAATGGCAAGCTGATTAATGATTGATAAACTATAAATTTTATTATTTTACAAACGTTGGCTAAATCACAAGTGCATTTTTGGTCAACTGAATTTAATTGTTAGACTTTTTTATTTTTTAAATATATCTCTTTTGCTGCTTCGTCATGTTTTTGAGATAGGTACTCTTGGCTCAATAGAACTTTATAATCTATTCCATATTTTTCTTTACATACTCGACACATAAACAAGTTTTCATTTATTGTTGAGAGTTCAGATTCTAAATGGTTTTTTATTAAGCACGGTTGGCAATAATAAGCTCCTGTCGTTTTATGTTTCATAAATCCAGGAGGATTTATTTGAGTGTAATTCTTTAAATTTGGTCTATTTGATAACTTGGTTTTTATTGTGAGGTAATATGGAACCACTAAACTTAACGCAATTAATAGTATTAGCGATATTTTCAACATCCATTTATATGACATATAGGTCTCTAACCATGCCACCGGAAGGGTATACTCCGCTAGAAGATACCCTCCGATTAGTGATATTGATACTCCCAATAACATTTGTTTTGTATCTCGTTTTATCAATATTCTTTTAGCCTAACAAGTTATTATACAATTTCTGTATAGTATCGGATATTACAAAATATTTGACTTTTTTCAAGCGAATTATTATACTTCTCTAACTGTATAGTATCTTTTTTGTAATGATATCCCGATATGATAAGTATTCCATCTGAAATATCTGTTCGTTTCAATTCTGTCTTGGCAAAAAACAGAGTACCCGGAGACCTTCAAAACCATTACAGAAAATGGTTACGATATTATCTTGATTTTTGCCGGAAGTATAATTTTCAAGGTATTCAACCTGAAAGCCTACGTAACTTTCTTAAAAAACTGGGGGAGAAACGCCAGACACGGGAGCAACAAAAGCAGGCTTCTCAGGCAATATCTTTATACTACACAATAGCTTCAACCGGAACAGTACTTGAGCAAAAGATAAATCCAACTGATTATCCGAGCAGGCAGGTTGCTTCAGAGAAAACAATATCTTCAGACGAAAGTCAGAAATGGAAATCAGCTCTTGACGATCTTTCTGCAGAAATTAAGGTAAGGCATTATTCACCGAAGACATTAAAGACGTATGCTCTGTGGGTAAAAAAGTTTCAGGCTTTTACACGAAATAAAGAACTACAGTTGCTATCTTCAATCGATGTAAAAGAGTATTTGACCTTTCTGGCTATTAAACGGAAAGTCTCCGCCTCAACACAAAATCAGGCATTTAATGCTCTTCTCTTCTTTTACCGGCATATCATCAAAAAGGATTTTGAAAATTTAAAGGACACTCCAAGGGCCAAGAGAAAACGCTATATACCGGTTGTTCTGTCACGAGAAGAGGTAGATATGGTTTTTGAACATCTTATATATCCCTACAACTTAGTCACCAAGCTCTTGTATGGCTGCGGACTTCGTTTGTTTGAATGCGTGAATCTCCGTGTTAATAATTTTAATTTTGACGCGGGTATTTTAACCGTTCATGATGGCAAAGGGAAAAAAGACAGAACTGTTCCTCTGCCGGAGACAATCCTGTCGGAACTGAAGGCACATCTTGAACGGGTAAAGAATCTTCATCATATGGACATGGATGCGAATTATTCCGGTGTCTTCATGTTTGACTCGTTAGAAAAGAAGTACAAAAATTGTGCGAAGGAACTGGTCTGGCAATGGTTTTTCCCAGCAAAAACATTGACACTTGTTCCGGAAGCAGGTGAATATAGAAGGTATCATCTGCATGAATCTCATGTGCAGAAGGCCATTAAACGGGCAGTCAGAAAATCAAAGATATGTAAGCGCGCCACACCCCATACGTTTCGCCATAGTTTCGCGACTCATTTATTGCAGGCCAATTATGATATACGTACTATTCAGGAATTACTGGGACATAGCGATGTCAGAACGACGATGATTTATACGCATACGATAAAGAGCCAAACGGTAAAAGAGGCAAAAAGTCCTCTCGATTTTTAAAATGTGTGGAAACAGGTGATGTCTACAGTATTAATATATGACGCAAAGTGCAGCTTATGCTGCGGATGCATGAACTGGATTAAATCACACTCAATGGACACTGACACATTTGAATTCATCGCGTGTCAATCGGATGAATGCAAGAGCAGATTTCCGGATATAAGAGAGGAAGCATGTCTGGAGGCATTACACCTGGTAACGCCTGATGGCCGTATCCTGGCAGGTGACAAATCATTACCAGAGATACTATGTAATTTAAGATATTTCAGACGGCTTGCTATTTTTTTTAAGATGCCGATAATCAATTTACTATCCTATTTTGTCTATCGCTGGATAGCAAACAATAGATATATTATCTCGCGAGCCATATTACCGTTAACTCGGGAAAAAGTATGAAAACATTTTTCAGACTTTTCTACGCTCTCTTCGTCTGTAGAATATTTTTTTGATTACTTCAATTCTTTAACTTCCGCACCCGGCCCTCAATCATCAGGCGTAGCTGTCAATTTGGGGCCCATCAAGCCATCCTGCATCATCAGTCGGGACTCCCGGTGCTTTGACTATCTTCTCTTCTGTCGTTATCAACGTTCCGAGTAAACAAACGTCCCCATAGTCCTCAGCTATCCCTGCAAAGTCAAAAACCAATGTTTCGTGGAATGGCCAGGCGACACATAACCGTGGGATTGCATTTGGCATACCTATATTTTTTATAACACTTTCAGGATTTTCAAAAAGACATCTGATGTGCGTGCGGCCTACTTTGTACAAAAGATGCAGCTTCTCAAAAATATCATCTCTGCCCAGTATCCGTAATAAAATCATTTTTTGATTTTGATTTGAGATGCTATCTATATTAGTAGAAATTTCAAAATAATATTTATTGGTTCTCTCGTCCTGACTTAAACCCAGTTTATGTAAATCCAATTCAAGTGTTTCCAGTAAATCACTTTCAGGATGAAAATCACTGTCTGAACTTAGAGATTCAGTTTTAAAACTGGGTTTTGCTTTAATAATTTTATTAAAAATGGAATTATTTTTTTTCCCTCCAATTTGTAAACGAAGCATCAATTCTCCATATATAGATTTCTCTACCTTGTAATTTATTGAATCAGCAACTACAAAATGCTCAAACTTGACCCTATCAATTCTTCTTCGTTTTTTGCTCTCCCCAAACTCCAGTGTTTTCAAATATCCTACGTGTCCAATTTCACTTCTTTTTTGTCCCTCTGTACTTCTTTTGTTGCCCCATATTTCAGCATACATCCTGTATGCGTTTAGTTCACCTAGATATGAAATACTATTAGCATAAAATTTGGGTAGAATTTCAACTAATGCACCTTTTTCAATATCTCTTTGATCTATGTTCATTTATTAATTTCAAATATTGAAAAATTATAAAATCAATTGATACTTCCCATCTTAATCAAGATACTTCAAATTTAACAAACGACTTCTTCGCCTACTGAATGCAGAACAAGAAGGGAGTATTCCCATTTTATTGTATATAAAAGAGGTGGATTCACTTCGTTTAATCCACCCTACCTCACACCATACGTTTGCTTACTTGTAAGGGTGGATTAAGGCCGGAGGCCGAATCCACGTATTCATGGGTATCATACCTGATTTACAAAAAATTGGGAATGCTCCCGAACAAGTGAGCCTACTGAATGCAGAACAAGTGAGTGTTTAATTTTTCATCTCAATGTTGTCATCAGAAAAACCATAACAAATAGAGCAACAGTTTCTATGATACCCAGAACCATAATGTAGTTACCAAAACCTTTTTGAGTTTCTGTAAGGGCATCGCAAGCCATAGCCCCCGCCCTACCCTGAAGCCATGCGCTTAAACCCATTGCCAAACCACCCATAAGACCTATCGTAAACTTTGCCAGAGGGCTAACTGTCTCCGGCGCTCCCTTAATAGTATTCATCAGGATCATTCCGTAGATTGTTTGTGAAAGAGGAGCCCCGACAAAGGCTACAAGGATGAATGGGGCATTTTTATTTTGCAGAAAACATTTTTTCCATGCCCCAAGGGCAGCCATTCCAGCAGCGCTTGTTCCCAGTGCAGAACCAAAAGCGGCAAAAACTAAAGCAAGTACGTAACCAGGATTCCCTAAACTCTCCAGTATATTCATCTTATTTCTCCTGTGATTATTCTATACATTATCAAGTACCACTATATTCTAATCAGCATTCTTTATTTTTACAATCTCTGTCTTTTAAAAGGACGATAATTAATTCCCGACCATTGAATATTCAAGTGTTTTGAAAATTCCAGAAGGTTTAGTCTTACACCATGTACCAGAACAGACATGGCACCTAATAATATATTTATGGTATGCCCGAATATAATTATAAAAACAGCTATTACAATTGATTTTATATCACTAAAACCAGTATCCTCTGCCATATTATTAAATGCGATAGCGACCTCCCTTGTTGCAAGGCCAATGGCAAATAGTCTGATATACGAGATAAGATCAGAAAGGCACCCGATACCGGTCACGACATTGATCAGAAAATTTGTTATCCCCCTGAAGAAACCTTTAGCAAAGCCATCTTCCCCCTGTTCTCCAAATAGTATTAACGTAACAACCCAATAACCAACTAAAAAGAGTGCGATAATACTCAATTCCTCATCTAACAAGAGAAACCTTACAATAAAATATATACTCCATACCAAAGCTACCCAACCTGTCTGCGCAACGGCAGTTAAGGATGGGTACAATCTTGCAGCAAACCAGATTCTGGCTAGAGAAAGCTGAAGCGCACCAATTATGAAGCAGATGCGTATTATATTAGATTCACTTTCTCGAGCATAACTATATAAGGAAGGAATGATCAGTTTCTTTAATACCGGTACCTGGTTTATACCCTCTACCCCGAACCATGAACCTGTAATAGCTCCCCATATAATTGTCGTGATAGAAAGCATGTAGAAGAGGGATATCTTTTCTCTCGAAATACGCTTATGATACCTGCCGGCTATGCAGGCAGCAATAAGGAAAATAGAGCCGTAACCTCCATCCCCTATAATCATTGCAAAAAATATACTGAAAAAAACTAAAAAGATACCATTTGTATCAAACTCTCTGTAGCCAGGAGTGACTCCAATAAAATCCATAACCGGCTGGAATATCTTTGTCAATTTCGAATGTTTAAGGAGTGTGGGAACAGGATCATCATGTAAAGGGGTCTCTATAAGTATTGCCCAGCCGTTCTTTCCTGCCATTTCCCTGAGACTTTCGGTTAAAGGCTCCGGACAGTAACCCGTCAGGTAAGCTATTTTGTCTTCTCTTCCCATTCCTGCTTTTGCCTCTTCATAGTTAAGTATATTCTTTGATTCCATTAAAGCCCGCTTGATCACTATGGATTTATCGTAAAGATTTAAAATCTCGTTCTGTTTATGTTGTAGATACGCACTCTTTTTTTTAATCATGCTATCTATTTCATCCATGCCTGTAATGGGAATTTCTATCTCTTCAAGTGGAATGCTGAAATCCTTTTCCTCTGAAACAATCGCAAGGTAGAGAGTAGACCCGTCTTCAGAGATGATATTAGTGCTGAACTTTTTTGGGATTTTACTTAACTCTCTTTTGTGGCACCTGAATAGTTTTATCAGAATACCTGACTCTCTCAATCTATTAATCTCTTCAGGATCAAATCTTCCCCATACCTTAAGCCTTTCATTTTCAAACTCAAGCACACCTATCTCTTCTTCCAGATGCTTCACTTCCTCCACCAAGTCAAGAAGTTGCCCGGCAAACGCTAAACCATGTTCCTCCTTAAAAGGACGTGAAGGTTCTTTATCGCTTCCTTCAGGAATAATTGATACAGCTTTTTCCATCAACTGTATACTCTCTTTTAGATTTTCAATAGTACAATTTTCAGGTGGAACGACAGGTTGCAGATGTACAACTCCTATCTCACCAAGGTACTTTAAAACATCATCCAACCAGGACGATTTGATGACTATTGTGACCTTCTTCATCCTTACAATCATTTTATCCCCCCCTCTTTTATTAGGAATTTCTCAATAAGTTGTGGAAAACCTCCCCTTAATCCCCTCCTTGTGAAGGAGGGGAAACGGGGTGGTTAAAAATCCACAAGTCTTCCACAGCTTATTGAGAAATTTTCTGTATCTTTTTTTTAGCTATCCTGGCCCACCCCACGGCTGTTGCCTGCTCATCTCCAAGAAATATTGAAATTTGTCTGATCGCCGCTTTCGCCTCCGGAATCTTAACCTTTTCGAAAAGGTTTACCCTCTGAGATGTGATGTTCAGTTCTTGTTCGAGAAGCCGAAGCCGCTCCGCCAGCACAGATTCTTCTGCCTGTAAGGATATCATTTTACTGATAATATCAACCGCTTTATCAACCCATAAAGGATATATAAACAAATCGTATTTTTTGATATCCAAGTGCGCCTCGACAAAGACTGGAATGTCCACCCCTGCTACATTTTCAACACTGGTTTCTATCTTTTTTAATATAATTAAATCTGAAAGTCCCACTTCCTCACCAAGCAGGCAAATCCATGGCATTATCTCTTTCCTTAATTTGTTCAACTCAGATGCAGTCTTTTCAAGTTCAATCCTCACCCCTTCTATCTCTCTCTGAAGCTGCTGTTTTTTTATATTAAGGATAGGCAGGTAGCGCTTGTACCGCTTGAGACTGTTTTTTTGCGTCTTTAACTCTGTTTTTGTAAGCTTGATTTTTTTCATCTATGCGTTATTATCAACATTAATCTGTAGTCTTACTTTTTGGCCAGAACCTATTTATCAGTTCTGTTCTGATCCCTGTCTCTTCAGGGTCAAAACATTCAGAAAGTATTCTCCACCCTGTATCGAGCGCCTCTTCCAGTGGTATTTCTACAGACAGGTTCATCAAATTCCGTTCAAAAAAAACTCCATATTTAAGGAACCTGTTATCGCTCCTGGTCATTCTGAAACCCATCGCCTTTTTCTCTAATACCTCCTGGTAATATGCGTAGAGTTGTACCATGGCATCCATCAACGGTCTATGATCATCTCTTGTTTTTTTATTCACATACTGTTTCAACCTGCTTAAAGATCCGAATGGTTCAATCCTGCCATTGTTAAGATAGTACTGCCCTTCAGTAATATAACCCGTGTTATCCGGTACCGGATGGGTCACGTCATTACCCGGCATTGTTGTGACTGAAAGAATAGTTACAGAACCGGCATTTTCGAAATCAACGGCTTTTTCATACCGGGCTGCAAGTTGGCTGTACAAATCCCCTGGATATCCTCTATTTGACGGCACCTGTTCCATAGTGATGGCTATCTCCTTGAGTGCATCACAAAAATTCTTCATATCTGTCAGTAGAACAAGGACATTTTTACCACGAAGAGCAAAGTTCTCTGCAACTGCAAGGGAGATATCAGGTACCATAATACACTCCACAACCGGATCTGCCGCTGTGTGAACATATAGAATAGAACGGCTCAGCGCACCTTCACTTTCAAGGGTATTCTTCAAAAAAAGATAGTCATCGTATCTAAGCCCCATTCCACCAAGGATGATTATATCTACCTTTGCCTGGAGCGCTACACGGGTAAGAAGTTCATTATAGGGTTCCCCTGATGTTGTAAAAATAGATATCTTCTGTGATTCAACAAGTGAATTGAAAAGATCAATCATGGGAATACCGGTATGTATCATACCGGAAGGAATTAAACGTTTTGCCGGGTTTACCGTAGGTCCGTCTATTTCAATAAGGTTTTTTGTCAATGCAGGCCCTCCGTCACGCGGTCTTCCTGTCCCGTCAAATATCCTCCCCAGAAGATTTTCAGAAAAAGAGACCTCCATCTGTTTCCCTAAAAAGCGCACCTCATCACCGGTAGAGACGCCGCCACTGCCGGCAAAAACCTGTAGATAAACCAGCTTACCGTCAATACGAATAACCTCTGCAAAGGAGTCACCTCGCCCAGACGTAACTACTGCCAGCTCACCATATTTAATACCGGTCGCAGAAAGCACTACTACATTGCCTGATATCTGCATAATCTTATTATATATCTTCTTCATTCTCTTCCTTAACCATGGTTAATTTTTCACCTTTTTTTGTTTTAGCGGTTTCCGACCTGCTGAAGTGTGAGTCCATCTCTGATTCCACAAGAGCCTGCCGAAAGATGTATGGTTCTATCTCTTTGCCTGCTTTTCTATATTTGATGAATAACTCGCTAATAAGCCTTTCATTTTCTAAAAAATCATTTGAATTCCATTCTGCGCTGTTATAATCCAGAAATAGCTGTCTGATTTTATTAAAAAAACTCCTGGCGTCATCTTTATTGTTTAGATCAAGAGTGGCATCGATAATCTCCTTAATCATTGAAAATACTTTTTTCTGACGTTCCTCTGAAGTTGCCATATCCACTACATCAAAAGCATCCTGTTGAAGATAGACGTTATCAAAGAACTCACCCTTCAGATATAAAATATAATCTGCCAGGGTTATTCCCTCTTCTCCCACGACTTTCATCATCTGGACAATCTCATGTGCTTTTGAAAGAAGTCTTATCGTGAGATTCCTTGTTCGATTATCAATAATGCCGGTATATTTTGACCAACTTTCGAGCGGATCAATAGCAGGATAACGCCTGGCATCCGACCGATCCCGCGATAATCCATGGAAGGCGCCAACAACCTTAAGCGTAGCCTGTGTCACCGGTTCCTCAAAATTTCCACCTGCAGGACTTACCGTACCGCCTATAGTAATAGAGCCGGTATTACCATCCCTAAGTCTTACAAATCCGGACCTTTCATAAAAACCGGCTATCGTGGATTCCAGATATGCGGGAAACGCCTCCTCTCCCGGTATCTCTTCTAACCTGCTGGATCTCTCTCTCATGGCCTGAGCCCATCTCGATGTTGAATCAGCAAGTATCAGCACATCAAGTCCCATCTGCCTGTAATACTCTGCCATTGTAATGGCAGTATAAACAGACGCCTCACGGGCTGCGACAGGCATGGAACTTGTATTGCAGACAATGATTGTTCTCTCCATAAGAGGCCTTCCCGTGAAAGGGTCAATAATTTCAGGAAACTCTTTAATAGTTTCAACTACCTCACCTGCTCTTTCTCCACAGGCAGCGACAATCACTATGTCAACTTTTGCATTCCGGCTTGTTATCTGTTGTAACACAGTTTTACCTGCTCCAAAAGGCCCCGGAATACAGAAGGTCCCACCCTTAGCAACAGGAAACAGTGTGTCTATTATTCTTATCCTTGTTATAAGTGGTTCAGCAGGATCCAGTCTTTCCCTGTATAATGTAACGGGAATTCGTATAGGCCATTCAAACATCATACTTAATGGAATAAGCTGTCCTCTCTCGCCTTTAATGAGTGCAATCTGCTCCTTAACACTATATTTATTGGACTCAGCGATTTCTACAACCTCATACCTGCCGGATAGATGAAAAGGAACCATTATTTTATGCGTAAAAGTGCCTTCTTTAACAGTACCAACGGCATCAGCGGCCTGCAGTTTATCGCCAGGATTTACGCAGGGTGTAAACTCCCATTTCGTATCTTCCGGCAGGGCGTTAATATGTTTACCCCTATGAAGGAAAAAACCTAACTCCCCGGCCAGCTTATGAAGAGGATTCTGTAGGCCATCGTAAAGCTGTCCCAGAAGTCCGGGCCCAAGCTCTACAGACAATAACTCGTCCGTAAACTCAACAACGTCATCCGTCTTTAGTCCCCTGGTATCTTCAAAGACCTGCAGGTCGGCTCTGTCTTTCCTTATGCGTATGACTTCTGCTTTAAGGCGGTTTTCACCCAAAACAGCATAGGCAACCTCATTCTGCTTAACGTCACCTGCAAATTCAACCGTGATCATGTTTTTATTTATGCCAACAATTTTGCCTCTGTTTTTCATTGCTTACCTGGTTTTTAAGATTAAAATTCGAGCGAAATCAAGGATATATGTCCCTCTCTTTCGAGAGGATTCCAGTATTGGACTCCTCTCGAAAGAGAGGCCTGCCATCAGCCTCGTCCGAACGGCATGGCCGGGCAGGAAGCCATGAGTTACATACAATAACCTGACAGCAGGGGTTTAAGATTTTAAACCTCTGCTGACAGGTTAACTACCCGGAAAATCCTATCATACCTCAAAGAGGGGAAAAAAGTTCTCACGCAAAGCCGCTATGAACGCAAAGAAAAGAAAGACTTTTATCTTTTAATTTTTTTGTATTTTCTTGGCGATCTCTGCGGCTTTGCGTGAGAAACGTAAAAATGAATAACTCCCTTCCTGCTTTACACCATTCTTTATAATTCTCTGCGACCTCTGCTCCTCTGCGTTAAAATAAAAGAAGAGCATACATCTGTTAATCAGTATCAGGAGCACCCTGACTGATAATGGCATTAAGTCTTTCCCTGCCCTCTTCGACATCAAAAGAAGATATTCTCTCAAGTATCTGAAGTTTGACAAAATAGACAATAAGTCTTTCTATATCAAAATAATGTCCGAACTCCAGTTCATCCAGGTACCGCCACCTTGCTTTATTAAGAATCTCTTCAGCCATTAGAGGAGAATTCGCATTGAAGGCTTCCTCTGCAAGGATAACCTGAGAGTGATCAACCATTTCATCTCTTATGAGTTCATCAGATTCCCGGCCCAAACTTTTTGTCCTTAACCTGACAAGTACATTTCTGACACCTCTCTCCCACCTGAAAAAACGTCTTATGACACCTGGAGGCATGTCACCCTCCTCTGCATAGAATAAACTTACAGATCCAAGCATCTCAAAGTCGGTTCTCTTTAAATAGTTCTTGCAGCTGGCAAGGAAATCGTCTCTCCCGATATGAGATCCTTCACTTAAGGAAATGTATGGTAATGATGTGATAACGTAGTAATACTGATCTCTCATTACTATTTTGCACTCTTTTTCAGGGAATCGATAAAATCATAAAGCCTTGGATTTAAATATTCAGCAAGGACACCGGTGATGCCTTCGTCAGTAAAATCATAGTAAACATGGCTGCCTTTCATACCTATGCGAAAACCTGCCTCGATGTCCGGGTGGACTTTAAGCTCAATGCCGGACTTTATTTCCTCATTAAGTTTTGATAAAAACCCTTCAAAGAGAGTAGCTCTATCTGATTCACTTACAAGCAATTCAATACTCAGCTCTCCCGTATCATCCTTCTGCCATCCCTCTATAAGTTTCATTAGTACCGTTTCCAGAGTCTTACCGGACAAAACATTCTGATACTCTTTCTTAACAAGAGAATCAAATATTTCAGCAATGGATATTCGTACGTTGAGGATTATGTCCCTTGCCGCCTGCTCAAGGGCCATTTTACTGATACTCTCCTTCTTCTTTATACTTTCCTCTGCCTCTTCGATAATGGATGCGGCATCTAGACCTGCCTTATTCAGTATTTCAGACGCAGCAAGCCTGGCGTCCTTTATAATCTCCTCAGACTTTCTCTCTGCCTCCTCTATTCCTTCAGATTTGATCTTCTGAATAAGATCATTAAGATTTGTTTGTGAGTTTTCTTCAGATTTCATTTTTTAATTAATTCAAAAGAGTTAGATTCTTCACTTCGTTCAGAATGACAAGGATATGTCTTATTGCATTATAAGTAGTTATGTACAACGCTACTCATAAGCAAGCACCACCTGTATGTAACGTTAGCAAAAGAGGATTGGAGCGGCAGCCTCAATAAATATTAAACCATATAGTGATGGTTAGCATCATTCGTTATGGCATGGCCTGTGCAGACAGATATTTCTGAAACTTCTATTGCCACAACTTAGGAAGTATCTTTTTCTTCCCAATCTTCTAGTTTTATTCCTTCTACTCTGCGAAACTCACGTGTATTGTTTGTTACCAATGTCTTGTTGTTGGAAACGGCGATTGCAGCAATGAATAAATCATTAGGGCCAATTGGAGTTCCAGTTTTCTCTAGCTTAACTCGAATTTCTCCATATCTTTCTGCAGCGGTATCATCAAAGGGCAAGGACTGAAAACTATCTAAAAATTTACGAACCTTGTCTAAATTCTTTTCCGGTTTAGCACTTTTTAGAGCGCCATAGAATAATTCTCCTTTTACTACAGAGCATATGTTAATTTCTTCAGCCTGTTTTGATCTTAAATTATTCCGAATTTTCTCTGACGTCCCATTGAGATAATTTATACAAGTATTCGTGTCCAGTAAATACGTCATTTAATTTCCTCACGGACTTCATATACTCCCTGGTCGCCACGTTCAATTGGTGCATCTGATAAACAGCCATAGGTTTCCTGGATAAATTCATGCCATTCTGATTGTTCGCTGAATTGCTTTACATGCCCTTCTACTGGAACCTCAAGAGCTTTGATTATTCTGTATAAAATTACCAAATGTTCATCCTTTATATTGTCGATTTCTGCTTTTATTTGTTCTTTGTTGATCATCATTTCACCTCATTTCTTATTTTTCCATTCGATTTAGAATATTCGTTCCACTCTCAATAATCAAGGAAAACATTGGTGTAAGACTAAGTTTAGTAAGCAAATAGGCCACACTGAATTCAAACTCTATGTGTGCCGCTGATACCTTCCTTCTTCCATATCTCCTCCTCTGCTCCCTCTACCTCTTCAGATTTGATCTCCTGAATGAGATCATCAAAATTTGTATTTGAACTTTCCGGAGGTTTCATGTTTTAATATTTAATATGAATGTTATAAGGAGATAACACATTTAGAAAGAATTCCATTTCCACATCCCAAGTCCAGAACTCGGTAATTCTTATCTTCATTTGGAAGCAAGCTGTAAATAATTTGATTTTGCTCAAGGTATTGAGGAACGAGTTTTACCATTAATTCTTCATATTCATCCGCTTGCTTGGCAAAATGCTCTTTTACTTGCTCTTGTTTCATCGGCTTTCTCCCATTGATTCTTTGCTTGTATTCTACGTTCTATTTCTTTTGATACTTTTCCAACAAGATATTTTTCCCCACATTGCCGACAAACTCCGACAGGAACATCCTGATGGTAAATCCATATATACACAACCGCTAGATTTGTTTACAACAAATTGGTATTACTCCCGGTTTTATCTCTCATTTAACACTTTTTCTGATTGATAATAGCCCGTTATTATACACTACTGCGGCTATTAGGCTCAATGCTAAAAGCGCAGTGGATATTGCTGCAAAACGTATGGTCAAACCGTAGCATTCTCCTCAAAGCTTGTGCCGTATTAACATAAGATGCACTGATTACTAATCCAAGGACTATGACAATCATAGAGACATAACCAAGATTTAAAAATTTGTTAGTCGTAAACATCGTGAACTGGTGTAACCATACTATAGATAGAAATACAATTTTCACAAATGGATTGCACCTAAATGTCTTATCTTAAGTATTACAAAGAAGCGTGTTGATGTTTTCAGTTGGTATGGTATCTCTTTATTGATTTGTTAAAAAGCGCAAGCCTTCGCCTGTTAGAAAAGCTGGAATAAAGCTTGAGCTCCATTCCAACCCTAATTTTTTATAACTTCCCCTATTTCTTTTCGCAAAGTGGGCATGCCAGGAAGTCTGCATCACATTCGTCGCAATGATGAATGAGCCATTCACCAGGTTTTTTCTTGCAATCCGGGCACTTCATCTTCCACTTTACAGGCGACTCTATTTTCCCTTTGATACGTCTTGCAAGTACCTTTTTGCATTTCGGGCACCTAGTTGCTACAGGTTTTGAAACTTTCAGGCACTCTACGCATATCAGGAAATCTTTTTCACACTTATCACAATGAGCAACTCCCGCCTCCGTTCTTTCTTTTTTACAATCCGGGCAATGCATTACAATTGGTGCAGTCACCTTTCCTTTAGTACGGGTTGCAACCTTGCTTTTACAAGTAGGGCATACTGGCGGATTGTAGGCCTGGGTTTCAGGAAGAGCTGACCCCTTTGGCTCTTTCTGGGCATAAGTAAGATTACTCAGCAGCATCGTTAAACTAACAAATACAACTGCAAAGACAACCCTTCCCATAAAATTTTTTTTCAACATTTTTTTTCACCTTTCATAAAAAAGCTTAAAAATAAGATAAATTATTTAGACACGCGTCTTGCTTCATTAAAGATAATGTTCAAGGTTTTTAAACTTGTTATAAGCACATGAAATATATTCATCGTTGAAGTGGGTATTAATTAAGTTTGTTTAATTCATCAACTATGATGCTAAAAATATATAAAATATCAAAGAATCGCCCAACATATCTCCACACATGGATTTAGCTATTATTATCCATAGTTGTTTTTGAGCATGAAAGAAGTCGCAGGTACAATTAATCGGCGGATTTAAGCCGATGCGCTGTAAGAAAGCCAACCATAATTTATTAATATTAACTTAATAATCACAAAAATCGTAAGCATTGTGAGTATTACACCATATACCAAATTCTCCAAAATCTGTATCAATTTTGTAACCTTTATACTCAAAAGTATCTATTTCTAAAATAGTACCACTGATTATCTCACGGTATCCGCCTACACGTAATCATCCCGTAACAATTACCTTTTCATTATTTTTCCTTGCTTCTTCAGCCAGATTCAAACATTTAGTGATAATATCCGGGTTGTCACCGTCCTCATAACAATAAATACGCTTCCCGTTTTCTTCCATAATCAATTGCCAGTTTACAAACCTGTCACCGGAATACTCATTTCTTACGACATATCCTGAAATCTCTACCTTCTTGTTTCTATACAAAGAAGGCATATCAACAAGATCGGGTACTGTTACTTTTATTGGAGGGCCATAGACACATCCTGCAACTGTTGCTAAGAAAACACACAACATGATATTAAATAATATTTTTTTCATGGCAAACCTCATTGTACAAATTGTATAAAATAAATTCCACAAATAGGTAGATTATCCATTTAGAAGGTTCCTACCAAGTGCTACCCATTCTATGGCAAACTCATTTTCACATTCCAAAAAAGCATCAACAATATCCGGTTCAAAGTGTTCTCCTCTATCAGAATTTATCCTCCTTACTGTCTCGTCATGTGGCAGCTTACCTTTATAAGATCTTTGTGCTCTAATTGCATCATACGCGTCACACAGCGCAAAAATTCTCGCCTCCAGAGGGATTTCCTCTCCCTTTAAACCATCCGGATATCCCTTACCATTATATTTTTCATGGTGATATGCACAAATGTTTTTACCCATAACAAGAAATGGTTGTTTAAGTTTAAATATATCAATAGCATCCTGAAGTAAATTTCCCCCCATCTGAACGTGTCCCTTCATTTTTTCATATTCTTCTTCAGTCAGTTTTGATTCTTTCAATAAAATGGAATCTCGTATTCCTACTTTACCTATATCATGCAGAGGGGCAGCGTCGTAAAGGTCTTCAATAAATTCATCGGTTATAATTCTTTTGTATTTCCTGTTCTTGCGCAATTGCTTCGCCAATATTATTGAATAGTCCCTTGTTCTTTCCAAATGATCACCTGTTCCACTGTCCCTATATTCAGCAAGCTTTGCGAGAGAAAAAATGATGGCCCTTTGCGCGCCTATCAACTCTCTGAATCTCAAGAAATTCAGGTACCAAATAATCAATATTAGACATAGAAACAAGGCAAGAAGTATTATGGACACCGCTACCAATCTTTGTAACAGCGCCTTCAACATAGGGTGCTTGTGAAAAATTGCCAAGGCAAATTCCTGACCGGAAAAGAATTCCACATTGGAATAGTGAATAGTTTTATCATTTGAAATATCTATCCAACCGGAACTGCCGCTAAAATCATAATGAGACTTATTGAAGTTAATAGATCCGTCCTGTCTTAACGAGATTAAATTTCCATCTTCAGTCTGAATAACCATATTTTCAGGTAAAATCTTAAGAAGCCTTGTTAAATACATATTCAGAACCAGAATCCCTTTTCTTTCGTTTTTAGAGTTCAACAAAGGTATAGCGAACTCTATTATGGGAAAGTTCTGTTCAGCTATCTCTTCCCGCCTACTTCCTGAGTGTATTGGTGATACATAAACCTGATTGTTATCCAGCTTTATGGCTTCCTGGAAATAGTCCTTGTTCTTCCTATTTTGTAATTGTGTTTTAGGGGTAATAACAGGAGCGTTATCAAGTCTATTATCTATTCCAATTACTTCTGATCCGGAAGAATCTATAATACTAATTTGATAATAATGTTTACAAACTTTAGCGAACTCGTAAAGTAGCTTTTCAACTTCACTTCTATAATTTATAGATTCATAATTACTGTTTACATATTCTCTAGTGCTTAAAATATCCCTCAGGAAGAACAAATCATGCTCTAAGTCAGCAAACAAGCGTGTACTATAAAAGAAATATTATGGATACAAATATCAAGCTTTGTAATATTTACTTCAAGAAGGTTATTACATAAAAAATACATTTCAGAACTACGCGACACTATGGTTTTTTGGATTGTGGTTTTTTGGATAATTCTACACCTACTACTCTTTCCAACTCTGAAAAGTTTGTGCCAAAATCAGCAATAGCCCTGTAATATGCAAGGTTAAAATTGAGCAGCACTCTCTGGCTGTCAATAAGGTTCAGGAAATCTACCCTGCCAGCCTGATAGCCGATCTCTGCGGCCTTAAGTGACTGTTCTGCCAGAGGAATAATACTTCCCCTGTAAAGCTTGACCAATCTTTCTGCTGTCTGTGTCCTGAAATGAAAGTCTTTCACCTCGAACAGGGTTTTATTTTCCATGTTTCTATACGCCTTTTCACTTGATTTGAGCCTGGCATTCGCCTCTCTTACGCCTGCGTCATATTTCCTTTTCTGAAAGATTGGTACGTTGATGCTCAATGTTCCTGTATACGAATCCCTGCTCTCTCCAACCGGTGACATCATTACGCTCGATGGTAAGTCATTAACCAGATTATAATTAAATCCTAACGTAAAATCAGGGTAGTACTGTTTTTTTGAAAGTTTGTAAGCGGCTTTGTCTCTTTCTATCCTGTATTTAAAAGTTTCGATTTCCGGGCTGATCTTCTTTGCCTCTTTATAGAGTTCCGCAATTGGAACATCAAATTCAGTAATGTCAACCTCTTCCGGAATACCAAGTGGTGTTTCGGGATGTTTATTTAATAAGGTATTTATTCTTGCTATCGCAGTCTCTTTTAACTGCTCCAGAGTGATTAATTCGTTCATTATATCGGAAAGCTCTACCTGTGCCTTCAGGACATCCTGCTGAGTAGCTTTTCCCGATGCATATTTTATCTCTGCAATCTTTACAAACCTTTGTAAAAGTTCTCTGTTTTCCTCGTTTATACGTATTGACTTATGCACCCAATACAATTCATAAAATGCCGATTTTGCCTTTGCGACAATGTCTCTTTCCAGTGCTCTATATCTTTCCCCAATGGCATTTGCCTCATTCTCAGCAATTTCTCCCCTTAACCTGAGTTTGCCAAAGAACGGTATCTTCTGCGATGCCATAAAACCCGCCTGCACCTCTCCCACACGTGTTTGTGTTTGCTCACCATAATAGGTGAATCCTAAATCAGGATCGTCTAAAGCGCTGACCTGCGGTACCCTTTCTTTTGACGCGTCCCAATTCAGTCTTGCTGAATTAAGTTCAGGATTTGATCTTAATGCTTCGTCTATAACCCACCTTATTCTCAAAATGTCATCCCGATCTTCTGCTATTGTAATTCCACTAAATGTCGCAACAATAAATAACCCCGTTAACAACAATTTAGAGAAAAAATATAATCCGTTTTTAATATTTTTTAAATCCATTGTTCACCTCATTTTCAAAAAAAGTACTAAACCAAAAAACTCGAAAACCGAAGTACGAAATCCGAAACAGATCTAAATGACCAAACCATTCAGATAAAAAAGAGTTATTTACTATTTAATCTTATACTTCTCTAATCTATATATAAGAGTATTCCTTGTAATGCCCAAAAGTTCTGCGGCCCTTGTCTGATTTTGTCCGGATTTTTTCAGGGCATTTATTATCAGTCCCCTCTCTACCTCCTCAAGTTTAATGCCTTCATCAGGGATTTCCAGTGATATTGGACTATAGAATTGCTTAGTCCTTATGTGTTCAGGTATCTCCTCAGCCCCAATCACATTCTCTTTTTTCTTTAATACAATTGCCCTTTCGATAATGTTTTCCAGTTCTCTTACATTCCCCGGCCAATCATAGCGATTGAGAATCTCAAATACTTCGGGTAGCATCTTACAATTTTCGCTACCATGTTTACTCAAAAAATGTTGTGCAAGTAATGGAATATCATCTTTTCTGTCCCTCAACGGAGGCAGGAGAATAGGTATTACACTAATTCTATAAAACAGATCCTCTCTGAATTTACCCTCTTTAATAGCAGTTTCCAGGGAAATATTCGTTGCTGTAATAACACGTACATCCACAAAGCTGTTTTGTGTCGCACCAACCTTGTCTATAGACTTTTCCTGAAGTACTCTGAGTAATTTCACCTGCAAGTCTCTATCCATATCTCCAATCTCATCCAGGAAGATAGTCCCTCCATCTGCAGCCTCAAACTTTCCCGATTTATCTTTAATCGCGCCGGTAAAAGCACCTTTTACATACCCGAACATCTCACTCTCCATTAAATTTTCAGGTATTGCCGAACAATTTACTGTGACAAAAGGCTTCTTTGCCCTTAAACTATTAAAATGTATGGCCCTTGCAATTAACTCCTTGCCGGTCCCGCTCTCTCCCTGCAAAAGCACACTTGAATCACTCTTGGCAACTCGTGCAACCAGATCGAAGATACTCTTCATCTTTGAACTGTCACCAATAACATTATCAAGTTTAAAACGGTATGCCAGCTCCTGTTTCAGCCTTAAATTTTCTGACATAAGGTTTTGTAAATTCAGACCCTTCTCTATCATAATTTGCAGCTCATCCCTGTCAAAAGGTTTTGTAATATAGTCATACGCACCCAGTTTCATAGCCTTTACGGCTGTTTCTACACTGCCATAAGCAGTTATCATAATTACCAGGGCATTACTATTAAGTCTTTTTATATTCTCCAACAGTTCTAAGCCATCCATCTTTTCCATCTTTATATCAGTAATCACGATATCCACATCTTCACTCTTGAAGATATCCAATGCCTCTTCACCATTACTCGCAAGAAGTAATCTATATCCGCTATTGCTAAGGTTATATTCGATGACTCTTCTCAGACTTTCATCATCATCTGTTATCAGTATTGTCTTTTTATTTGATGTCACTTTTAACCTTTCTCAATTGGCAGACTTATGGTGAAACAGGTTCCTTTGTTTTCCTCAGTTATAAAGCTAATCCCACCCTTATGACCTTCTAGTATCCGGTAAACGATTGCAAGTCCCAAACCCGTACCATGCTTCTTACTGGTGTAGAATGGAGTAAACAAGTCATTCTGTTGCTCAGTGCTGATTCCTATTCCCGTATCAGAGAATGTACATACAATTACTGAAGAATTTCGATGAGATTCTACCTCAAGCTCCCCCCCATCAGGCATAGCTTGAGCCGCATTAATAATGAGGTTCAGAAAAACCTGCTTCATCTGCTCAGGATCAACATATACAGATGGAAGATTATCGCTTAAACGTGTCTCAAGATTAATCTTGGATCTATCCATCTGATGTTCGGTCAATTTAAGCACTGACAGGATAACGTCATTAATCTTCGACAACTTCAGTTCCGGTGGTTTGGGTTTTGCAAAATCAAGAAATCCGACAACAACAGCATCCAGCCGATTTACCTCTTTTATCAGAATCTCTACAAACTCATATTCTTTGTCCCCAGGCTTAAATTTATCTGATAGAATCTCGGCAGTTCCTTTAATCGAAGCAAGAGGATTCCTGACCTCATGGGCGATTCCGGCGGAGAGTTTGCCTAACGCGGACAAACGATCCGCGCGTCTCAACTGTTCTTCCGATTGAGCAAGTGTCTCGGCCTGTTTTTTCAATTTATCATATGATTCATCACGTTCTTTAATCGTCTTTTCAAGGCTCATCTTTGCATCCATCTGCCTTTGTGAGAGTATACCTGTTACCAAACCTATTACGTGATAGAGAACAATTTCAAGTGTCTTTGGAAGATCATTAGTGAAAAAACTGCCACCCCATTGATAAAAAACATGAGGCAGGTAAAAAAAACTTACAATTATCGCACAGAATAGACCACCCTTTAAACCGAACCAGAAGGCAGAGAGAATAATGGGAACATAATAAAGTCTTCTATAAATCTCATGGAGGCCATGATGTTTATGTGTCGTACCCGTCATATAGTGAAAGATGCTTACACCTATAACAAATAAAACAAGTGCCGTAATCTTCCAATAATTTTTATAATAAGCTGGCGTTGAAGCCATGATATATTTTCCTTGTAATAAATGCTCCATTTTTACTACGCATGTTCAGCAAATCTGGCATCTTTAATATTATGTTTGATCTTCCACTCCATAACAGCGCAATAAAGCACCGGTACAATGAACATAGTCATAATCGCTATCAGCATTCCTCCGAAGCTTGGAATTGCCATCGGGACCATGATATCAGAGCCGCGCCCGGTTGAGGTCAGGACAGGGATCAAGGCAAGGATAGTGGTTGCTGTCGTCATCAAACAGGGACGTACCCTTCTTAATCCTGCCACAATAGTAGCCTTTCTGGCATCTTCACGCGAGCCGATCTCCCGTTTCAAGAAACTCTGATCCAGGTAGGTTGCAACTACAACTCCATCATCAGAGGCAATCCCAAACAGGGCAAGAAAACCCACCCAGACAGCGACACTCAGGTTAATCGTATGCACCTGAAACAGATCCCTCATGTTAGTTCCGAACACTTCAAAGTCGAGAAACCAGGGTTGTCCGTACAGCCAGATCATTATGAATCCACCGGACCAGGCGATCAATATGCCGCTGAAAACCAGTGAGGAAGTGATCGCCGATTTGAACTGAAGATAGAGAATGATAAAAATAATGAACAAGGCCACCGGCATGACAATAGACAGCGTTTTTTGAGAGCGTATCTGGTTCTCGTAACTTCCAGCGAACGTGTAGCTGACCCCGAACGGCAGGATGAACTCTCCGCTTTTGATCTTCTGTTTCAAATAGCGCTGGCACTCTTCAACAACATCCACTTCGGCTTGCCCCACCTTCATGTCGAAAATCACATAACTTACAAGATAAGTATCTTCGCTCTTGATTACCTGAGGCCCCCGTACGTAGTTGATATCAGCTACCTGTTCTATGGGGATCTGCGCGCCATCCGGGGCCACGACTAATATACGACCGAGCTGCTCAATCTGGTCTCGCAATTCCCGCATATACCTGACCCTGACCGGATACCTCTCTCTTCCTTCGACAGTTGTCGTAATACGACGGCCACCGATAGCAACCTCGATCACATCCTGGACCTGACGTATTGTAAGGCCATAACGCGCAATAGCCACTCTATCAAAGTCAATCTCGATATACGGTTTGCCGACTGTGCGGTCTGCTATGACTGCCGGAGCTTCGACACTGGGTACTTCCTTCAGAAACCGTTCAATATTCAAAGAAACCTTCTCAATAGTATCCAGATCAGGCCCTTTGACCTTGACACCCATTGGAGCCCGCATACCACTCTGAAGCATCACAATTCGTGCGGCAATAGGTTGCAGCTTTGGCGCGGAGGTAGTACCGGGAATTTGTGCCGCATCAACTATCTCTTTCCAGATATCGTCCGGTGTCTTGATTTTTTCACGCCACTGACGGTAATGTTTTCCGTCCGGATCCGGAATCAGGTTACCATCATGATCTCTGACAAACTCCTGCCTGTTTTTGTCAAAGCGGAACTTGATACGATGTCCCTCCTTGTCGGTAATATACTCCGGCTTATAATTGATTATGATCTCGATCATAGAAAGCGGAGCCGGGTCTAACGGACTTTCAACCCTGCCCAGTTTGCCTACTGCCATATCCACTTCCGGAATAGAAGAAATTTGTTTATCCTGAAACTGCAGAACGTCGAGAACCTCACCTATAGAGGCATGCGGCATTGTTGTTGGCATGTAGAGGTACGAACCTTCATCCAGTGGAGGCATAAACTCCTTACCAAATCCGGGAACTACATCAGATACGCTCTTCCATACTGTTGTATTACGTATTGTGCCGGGAAGAAAACTGAAGAGACGATCAACTCCCATCCATGCACTAATCCCCGATACCAAAATAATCAGCGGCACTATCATGAAAAGTATCTTATGATCCAGACACCATCGGAGGATGGGAGCATACAGAAACCGCTGAAATATCTGAAAAAAGACCAGCAAACCTCCTATCAGGAGCACAACGAAGGCAAGGTTACGCAGCATGCCTTTTCCCGGGCCAAGGGGAAGCCAACTGGTAGTCAGGATAATCCCGACCAACAGGGCGGCGGCAAGAATGGCTACCCATTTCCCATAACTTCTTATGTGAGAAGGCAAGTAGTCTTCTGATAAATGATAGGCCCCCATAACGACAATGATAAGTCCGGCCCACCAAGCAAACCAAATGCCGATGACGACACCGATGGCAACCAGCAGTGACAAGAAGAACTGTTTCAATCTTTTAGACCGAATACGAGCTGAGAAAAGGATGTGAGCTGCCGGGGGAATGATAGTTAATGCCACAATAACTGAAGAGAAGAGGGCAAAGGTCTTGGTAAAAGCCAGTGGTTTGAATAATTTCCCTTCGGCTCCGATCATCGTAAAGACAGGCAGGAAGCTGACAATTGTGGTTGAGACAGCAGTCAGTACCGCACCTGATACCTCCCTGGTCGCCCGGAAGATTACTTCCAGCCGATCCTCCTCAGGATCGGCTTCGTCCAGGTGTCTCAGAATGTTCTCACACATAATGATCCCCATATCAACCATGGTGCCAATGGCTATGGCTATACCGGACAGAGCTACGATATTGGCATCCACGCTAAAGGTCTTCATTGCAATAAAGCACATTAATACGGCAATGGGAAGCAGAGCGCTGATTAAGATGGAACTGCGAAGATGCATTACCAATACAAGCACAACGATGATTGTCACCAGAATTTGCGCGGTAATCGCGGTATTCAATGTACCAAGCGTCTCATAGATAAGGCCTGTGCGGTCATAGAATGGCACAACGGTTACGTGACTAGTATTTATCCATGCGGGCCAAAGCTCGCGTGGATTTGTATGTAACCACTTCAGCCAATCCTCCTGGTTCAATTCTACGCTGTTGAAGGCGTCAAAACCTTTGGCAGCCGCAAAGCCTTCAATCTCAGTACGCGTAACCATGTGATAGTCAACAACAGCCTTAGTCGGAAGGCCGGATGATATTTCTTCAATTTTCTTCTTAACATTCTTTATCGATTGCAAGGGGTTAAAGCCGTAACGGACTACAACGCTGCCTCCGGCTGCCTCGGCCCCTCCTTTGTCAAGAGCCCCTCGCCGCAGCGCGGGGCCCAACGTAACCTTCGCGACATTCTTGACATAAATGGGAATATTCTCGTTGACGGTAACTACTGACATTTCGATATCGCTGACCTTTTCGATGAAGCCCAGGCCACGGATGATATACTCCGCTTTGTTTATATCAATTGTACGGGCGCCCACATCAATATTAGACATACGGACAGCCATGAAGACGTCTTCCAGGGAGACCCTTGCAGCCCGCATAGCGTCAGGGTCTACGTCGATCTGATACTCCTGCACATAACCACCAATAGAAGCCACTTCACTGATCCCCTCGGCCGCAAGAAGAAAATACCTGACATACCAGTCCTGAATTGTCCGAAGCTCATTCAGGTCCCATCCTCCAATCGGATTTCCGTCAGGATCGCGTCCTTCGAGTGTATACCAGTAAACCTGGCCTAACGCGGTAGCATCAGGCCCGAGAGCCGGCTGGACCCCTTCAGGCAATAACCCCGCGGGGAGGCTGTTCAGCTTTTCAAGCACCCTGGTCCTTGACCAGTAGAATTCAATATCATCATTGAAAATGATGTAGATAGAGGAAAAACCGAAGAATGAGTAACTTCGGATGGTCTTAACGCCCGGGACACCAAGCAGTGAAACTGTCAACGGATAGGTAATCTGGTCTTCGACGTCCTGCGGTGAACGCCCTATCCATTCGGTAAAGACAATCTGCTGATTTTCACCGATATCAGGAATGGCGTCAACTGGAACCGGATTTCGCGGCAAGCCGCCAATCTTCCAATCGAATGGAGCCACCATTACACCCCATCCTATTATTGCAAGCATCATTAATGCCACCACCAGCTTATTCTTAAGGCAGAACAGGACTATTTTGTCGAGAAACGATATCTTGTCACCGGTAGTTGAATCAGAGGTCTGACGGGTCTCATTCATGATGATGTTCCTCCTTATGCTCTTCAGCTTTTCCGCCTGGCTGCGTGCCTGCATGTGCGTCGGGCGCAGACAGGCTGGAGATTAATTCCACCCTATCGGCACACTTCAGCATGGCCTGGCCAAAATAGGGATTCCTGACCTGCTTATCTTCCTGCAGCCATATTGCTCCTCTGCCGTCAAATACCATTGGACAATGCAGATGGTAAACTGTCCCAAATCCAGCCGGACCAAAGGTTTTAACCAACACCATAAGTTCATCGGAAAGCAAGGAAAAACCTTCACGAATCAACTTCAGCTCATCCGCCTCTTTCATACTTGTCACTATCTGAACGAGATTGGTATATTCTTTCTTCCATACCTCATGAGCATCTTCGGCAAGAGGTTTAGCGTCTACCGACGATAGAGATGTTTGAAAGAGTGTGATAGCTTGTCGGGCAAGTGAAAAATCGTCGCCGGAAAGGGCCTTTTGAAGTGATAGATACGCATCCCACAGTTTGACAAGTTGTAAATGGAAATCAGCAGGAACTTCCAGATGCTGCGATTGTCGTGGCTTTTGAACATCATCGGATACGCCGAATTTGTCACGTACACGGCGCATATTCTTTGTCAATACATTAAACAAATGCTCAATTTCTGTAAACTTTTTTGCATAACGACCTTCCACGACGTCGTTATTCAACAACATCGATAACTCATTCCACAGCATCTGAAGATATCCGCTCAAAAGAGTTTCGTCCACTCTACTAAGGGCTTTGCCAAAAGCATGAATTTCTTCACGAAAGAGGTCAATGTCCTCCAGCTTAACAGCCTTTGCTACCTCCTTATAAGCCGATTCCAGTGTTTGCAGTTGAGCCTGGAACTCTGACGGAACACCGCTCGGAGTCATCATTTCTCCCTGTCCGGCTTTGGTGGGTTTTTCTCCACCGCCGTGATGATGCCCTCCGCCTCCACCACCCTCAGGTGTCATCATACTTGGTTTGGCCTGAATCTGGACCGCGCTGTCAATCTTGAAGTTTCCGTTGGTAACTACTATTTCGCCTTCCTTCAACCCGCTTCGCACCAGGTAGTAATCACCGGCCCGTGGCCCAAGCACTATCTCTCGTCCTTCGAATGTTGGCTGGTCAGCACCAGAGAGTTCTACATAGACAATAGCCCGCGTACCGGTTACCAAAGCAGCGGATACAGGAATAACAAGAGGCTTTGACTCATCATCACTGTCTACTGCAATATAACCAAGTGATTCAGCACGCACCAGCGGCATGCCGCAAACATCACATTCACCCGGGCTATCTTTGACAATTTCCGGATGCATAGGACTTATCCATTTCCCAACCAGATGCGGGTCTATGACTCTTCCACCGGTTGAAATCTGCGTCCGAACGATCCCATGCACAAACATCTCCGGTTTCAGTTTGCCGGAAAGGTTGGGCACATTGACCCTGACCTTCACGGTACGGGTTTTATCATTCAGTACCGGGTCGATAAAGGCTATTCTCCCGACAAACTCCTCACCCGGATAAGCCTCTGTAGTAAAAATGATTTCCTGGCCATATCGTAACCAGACAAGATCGGACTCGTAAGCATCCAGCATGACCCATACTTGATTCAGATCGGCAACCGTGTAAATACGGTCACCTGTATTAACGTAATCTCCTTCCTGGCGGTTTTTCTGGATCACAATACCGCTCATGGGGGAGTATACAGTTAAATGGTCGGACGGTTTTTCACTCTCCTCAATTTCCTGTATCTGCTCCTTAGTCATTCCCCACAACCGCAATCTTTCTCGAACAGGTTCAAGCAAATCAGCAACATCCGGAAAAACTGAAGTCACTCCTTCTTGTTTTCGTGTTCGTTTCAAAACCTGGATCAACTCATCCTGTGTAGAGTAAAGTTCCGGACTGTATATGTATACCATATGGTCGCCTTTCTTTACCGCCACACCGGTATAATCAACGTAGAGACGGTCTAAACGGCCTGATATCCAGGCAGTAATGTATCCCAGCCGGGTTTCATCATAATCAACTTTACCCACCATCCTTACCTCGGCAGTTACATAGCGCCGTTCAACAGGCGTAGTCTGTATCTTCATCATTGCACGCGCAGCATCACTGATAACGATCTGCCGCATGCCTGACATTTCCTTACCAGTAGCTGCAGAAGCTACAGGAATAAGATCCATCCCGCAGATAGGGCATTTCCCAGGCCCCTGTCTCTGAATATTTGGATGCATGGAACATGTCCAGAACATCGGTTTCTCCATTTCGTGCTGTACAGAAGCGCCGGTTTCGTTTACCGGTATTTTTTTTGAGGAATCCGAGAAAATCCAATGGAAGAATATTCCTAAACAGAACACCAATACAAGCTGCCCGATGACTAGCTGCTTTTTATATTTGACAAAAAACTTTTTGCCCCGTCCAGAATTAGATAAATTGCTCATGTCAAGATCTCCAAAATCCCGTGTATAATGCAAATCAAATTAGGAGTAACTCAAACCTGAAGTTTTGAGTTACGTACACTTAACAAGCCTCTCTTTCGAGAGGATTCCAGAATTGGAATCCTCTCGAAAGAGAGGCTTGCCGCCAACTGCAGCGTCAGCTTATTCAAACGATATTACTCAATTACCATGCCAACTAATTGGCAGTAAAAAAATGTTTTTATAAATAAAGGAAAATTTATTGAACCAAAATTCAATTATATATGAATACGAAGAGTAATGTATCTTACTGAAACCGTATAACTTATCACAATGAAAGCCTATGTTCCGATTGTGAAATATTTGAAAGGTTTATTGAGAAATACCAACAAATTATTATCAAATATTTCTAAATATGGGTTTTGTTAAGCTATTATGAATATAGCATTTGCTCGATATGCCACAATGAATAGTAGCATATCAAACTCTGGAATTCTATAATTGAATGTATCCAATGAGAATGCTAAAATGCAATGATGTTGAATTAAGCAGGAATCTTAAAAAATCCAATTACGAGTTGATAATCTATTACCTAATCTAAGGAGGGATTATTATGAGTAAAGATAAGACCCGCAGAGAATTTATTAAAGAGACATGTGTCAATACATTACTGGGTGGTGTGTTTTTGTCTCAAATACCATTGCCTCCTGACCCCATACCCGATGACATAAAAACTAATTCAACACCAGAAAACATAACAAATCTACAATCCCTTGTCGTTGACGTTAAAAGCAGGAAAGAAATAATAAAAGGAATGACTCCGGATATTTCATTGGTCAAGCAGATGATGGACTCCGGAATAACTTCACTTACAGGAACAGACAACCCAAAAGATGCCTGGAAATCGCTTTTTCATGAGGATGAAAGGATAGGCATAAAGATAAACGCCCTTGGCGCAGACATCCTTGCAGGCAATTATCAGATTTGCTGGGCTATTGTTGACGCGTTAAAAGGCATTGGAGTAAAAGAAAATAATATCATCATATGGGAGCAATATCAGCATTTTTTTCTGTCATCCGGTTTCAAGATAAACAGATCTTTTAAAGGTGTGAGGACATATACCACAGACGGAGGTGGAGGGAAAGAGGCCCTTGACTCCGGTAGTTCACACAGAGAGTACGACAGCGGCTATGGCGCCGTAAAGATAAGCAGGATACTGACAGAGGAGGTTGATTCACTGATCAACCTGGGTTTGTTAAAAGACCACGGTCTTGCGGGAGTAAGCATCGCTCTTAAAAATATTTCTCACGGTGTTATCAGCCATCCCGATAACTTCCACGACAATTCATGTGACCCATTTATCGCCGCGATAAATTCAATACCGGTGATAAAGGACAAAATAAAACTCCACATCTGCAATGGGATAGTCGGTCTTTACGAAGGAGGACCTATGCCGCAAAGAAGGTACGTATGGAATAATAACGGTATCATTTTGAGCAAAGATCCTGTAGCCCTTGATACGATAGGTATGAACATTATTGAAGAAAAGAGGAAAGAGAGAGAGATGGTTTCACTATTTAATCGTCCAAACCTCCCTGTGCATATAGAAACAGCTGCCAAATACGGTCTTGGTGTAAGCGATCTGAATTTGATAAGCCACAGAGTAATTACTCTATAACAAACAAGTTATTCCCCTGTACCTCCACGAATCTTTCTTGCGAAGTCTAGTAAATAATTTGTGCTTGGAGCCCTGCTTGACAGGCGGCCCCTTAATGGTGCTGTATCGTTATGGAGGGCGGCAAAAGATTTAACATGTTTTTGCGGTACGTCTTCGTCTTTTGGTTGGTGAAGTATTGAATTATTGCCGTGATCGATAGCTCCAAAACCCGCCTCTCTTCCTGGAATGAGCGCAGCGTATTCAGTAATAGGACCACCTTCAAACAACGGCCCTATACTGTTGCCTGCAGCTACTTTAGTCGTAACACCATCAATTGTTGTAATAGTAACGTTACCGTCTGTATTGGTTACCTTTATTTCTCCTGTATTTGAGTCTTCTTTTACGGTAAGAGAAGCACTTGTTTTGATTGTTACCGTGCCTGCAGTAGTTTTATTACTAATAGTACCTATTTCCGCAATTATGGTCACCTCGCCAGTTTCAGCGTCCCGACAGACACCTACACTCTTACCGGCTTCTACTTTTACGGTACCGAACTTCGTCCTGACATCTATTATGCCAACCTTTACCTCAGCCGATGCTCTGCCACCACCGGGATAAAAAATATTTACCTTCTCCCCGGTTTCCATTTCAAACATGATTTCATTCCCTTTGCTCGTGAACGCCACCAGCCCTTCCAGAATCTCGAGTGTAGTCTTAACCCCATCATAAATTAAATTCAGTATGGAGCCACTTACCAATACCACACCGGCAGGTGTTTCCAATCCGGTCAACACCGAATTTGCGGGAGTGATGTTTGCGCGCAGTCCACCTGTCTTAAGGTTAATATTTCTAACTATAAGATCTTGCATACCGGAGATATTCCTACTAAAGCCTTCTTGATCTCTCTTACTTTTGGTTTTTCGTCCTGTTGAGATAGAGAGGACAGTATCTTCTTTTAACTCCAGACGTGAATTATCATCAAAAACTAAATCTGCCATAGAAGCAGACATGGTCATTACGGTATCTTCGTTATAAACCGAAGAATTCCTCATACTATTACCAATCTTTGTTACGGTCTCCCAAACCAATTCGTGCTCAATTTCAACATGACCCACAAACCCGGATACTACCGCCACTCTCTCTTCTGCAGACTGTAACTTTTGAGTAAAAAATAAAAATATTAAAGAGATAATGACAATAAGGATTGCAAGACAATTATATTTAAGTATGCCCATTTTAGTTGCACTCTTAAAGACTCCTGCTGTTGCGCCTTTTCACAGATACTCACATTTAGTCAAAAGTATTGCCTCAATGATTGGACTTTTCTTGCTTTTTCTGTTCCTCTTTTTCCTTCCTTCTCTCTGCCTTCTGCTTTCTTTTGAGATCTTTCGCCTTGATATTCTGTTCTATTCTATACATCGATGCCAGCAGATCATGGCCTGTAAGGACTGTCTTTTTATGTCCTCTCGGCATCAGTCCATTATCCTGGAACTCAAAATATGCATAGCGCTTACCCATACCAATATCAGGTAGAACAAAATCATTTTTTCTCTTAAGTTTTCTTGATATTAAGTTAATGAAGCTGTTGGTTGCTTCTATTACACGCATAGTAAGACCTCCACTTATCTTAAGCACTTTACACCCCATATACGCTATTTCGCCACGTGTAAGCGGTTTTTCCGCCTTATATTTCCAGCTCTTCCCAATAACTCCTTTCTCCTTAAGCGCGAACACCAGTTCATCAAACGTCAGATCCTTCTCATCCACATCGGTAAAACACGAGATAGCCCTGCAGCCATCTTCGTACGTCACCACACCTTTTTCAGTCAGATCCCTGTAAACATTATTATCTTCAGAGAAACCTTCACTTTGAAACAGGAAAAACAAGAATAATAAGTACAAAAATATTTTATGTTTTCTCATAAGCATATTTTTTATCATAGTAAATGACAGTGACAAATAAGGATTTTGCAGGCGGGTAGCCTGTGATACTATGTATCATTACCACCATTTTTCAATAGCTGAATTAATATCTAACTATTGTCCACCAACATGGTTGGACAAACTGAGAGTGGTGGCACGAGCTTCCAGCCTGTGTTTTACCTGCCCCAGCCTAAAACTGAAACATTATTGTAGCCATTATAAAGTCCCTCGCGTCTTTATCACTGTAAGCATTACCCGGATAGAATCTACCGTAATCTACAGATGCGCTCAGATCGGAAAAAACTTTCCACGCAATACTAACATCAAACTCCTTACCAAGATTCCTTTGGGGCCTGTCAGCTCTGGTATCTGAAATTGCAGCCTCTTTTTCGTCTTTTCTAAAGAGAAAGTAGTTTACCTTCACGTTGACATTATTGTTCTGAAAAAATTCCAATGGGTAAAAGGAACAACCCAATTTAAACATCCTCAAGTTGGATATACGGGGCGCAAGGCTGAGCCCTGTATCTATATATCCAAAATTCACAAAGCCCCTGTCTGTACTTCCCTCTGCATTTCCGCCGATTGTATTAGTTATCCTGTCCCTACGGTCAGGGTCTCCTGAACCAAACGCGTATTGGACGCTGAACGCAGGATGCGTAATTATATTAGAATTGTAAGTTAGAGTGGCGTCGAGCGCCCACGCTTCTATCTGTTCATTATCAGGAGATATACCGACTGTCGCGGCCTCCGGATAGCCCTTGCCCTCTTGCCGGATTCCCTCTATTTCGTAGTAAAGATCCTTAATGATTTGTCCTCGTGAACCGATACCATAATATCTGGAGTTATACTCATAATCCTGATCAAGATCTTCCGGGCTCTCTCCGCTATGGTCTTCCTGGAAGAGTGCGAACAGGTAAGGCACATGCCGCTTAAGGCGTTTATACTTCACTTCCGTACCGTAAAAAAACCTCTTACTGTGTCGAAAACCTGGTGTGCTGAAGTCAATATTCTCTTCAGTGTAAAGATTTCTAAAACCAAACAGTTTAAAATCTACCCAATCACTCTGCCCATTCAGTTCTATACCATTACCATTCTTCGCGTAGACGATCTGTCTGCCAATAGATGAACGAAAACGCCCCGCCTTTAATTCCATTCGAACAGGAATTTCATAATGTAAATATTTTTTCAGCGCTTTATCTATCGTTAAGGTATAGATACCCTGGTCAAACCCCTCTTCCAGGTTCCAATGTAACTGGTTTTCCGTACTCCGGTACTGGTCTCCCTGGTTCCAGTCAATATATTCACCTCGCAGCCTCACATAGAAATGATGGATATCATCCAAGTTCAAATTACCCCATAAATAGAGATAATGAGACCTCCTTGTTCTCCGTTTGTCAGAGACACCGGCATTATCAATATCGTCGTAAGTGAGGAACATGGACCTTTCGGAGCCGCCCCAATCCCATAGGAGACGTTGAGACAATGTCCGTCTTGCTTCCAGTACCTTCTGGACTTCCAGCTCCAGTCGTTGTTGCCGTACCTTTTGCGCCTCTTCCAACGCAATATTCTGGGCGTAAAGAACACCTTGAGTCGATGTAGATGTCTGCCAGGGGAAAAATGAGATTGTCGGGATAACAAGGCATACGCAGAAGATTATTAAGACAATAAAAGACCGTAATGCTAAACCACGTACTTCGATAGTCTTTGCAGAGCCGAACTTTTCCATCTTTATTTCATTATCCATGTTTGCTTTGATCATAAGCGCAGGTTCCCAAAGTCACAATTCAGACCGTCTTCTTTACAGTGAGCCGCGCAATCAGCCATGATACCATTAAGGACGGTTTCAATCTCGGTCATTAATGATGATGAGATGCTGTTTCCGCTATTCCCGGAAGCATCTACCTTTGCCAAAAGGGTGTCAAGCTGCGCCTTTATTTCATTATGATTAATCGCATTACCAAAGTCATTTATGTGGTTTTCCATAAACTCCTTTACCACAACTAAAGAGTCTCTGATGGCGTCAAGGTTAACGAAATGATGACTATCAGCATTTGTGTCTGAAACCAGGTCACTCTCATTTTCATCAGAATCCTCAATATCGTCATCCTCTACATCACCAATGGCTCTGGCAAAGGCTAGTAAGTAATCCGTGCTTGATGCCGGTGTCTCATCATTAATATCGACTAAAGGATCGACGACATTATCTATTAGGAGAGCAGCTTCCTTGATACTGTCCCCATCATCAAACAGGTTAAACGTAAGTGTTGTCAACCCTGCCGGTACATTACCTGTCCAATCTACCGATAACCAACCTGTCTGGTAACCGTTTGATGATACGAATGTACTCGCAGGTAAGCCGCTTACAGCAGTTAAACTGGTCAGTGTCAGCGGAAGAGCCACTGTCATTCCATCAGATTTAGTTAAATGTACACTAGGGCCATCGCTAACAGCAAAATTGTCAAAAGCTACATGTGCTCCACTTCCATCCAGGCCAGACACTTCTGTACCTCCTGATGTAGATATTTTCAGCATGTCTATACCCGTGAAATTTAATGCCTGCCAATTCGGCCCCGTATGATCCACTGTTACGGTGGTATTAAAAAGCTGTGCGTCGTCTTTATATCCTGTGAATGTCACCTGTAATCCATCTCTCCACGCCGCTGATGCGTATGTCCCGGCAAGATCGAATGTGCCGGCGGAAGATTTTGTGATTGTTCCATCGTTTGCATATGCATTGAATGCTACCTTTGTGCCAGATACTAAGCCATTATTATATCCCGTGTCCCCGCCGCCCGCGTATGTTGAACCGTTTAAATAATACATGTTAGACCAGTCTAAGCCTCCGTATCCGTTTGGTATCACGTCTTGTGACGATATTCCAGTATCGTCAAACGTCAAGATCGGTTTTTGAATATTTGATATAAAATTGTAATCAAATTTAATGTTGCGATTACCGGTATCTTGGAAGTCAAAAGTTTTGAACAATTTCCCATCAGATCCAATATGGATTGCGGCAAAGTTATTATTTGTATCGTTGTCTATCGCATTAATAGAGCCGAAACTGGTGCTCACGTCTACATTTTTCCCTCCCCAATTGTCAAGTCCGTTAGAAAAATCATCGGTAAATATATCATTTGCCCCCAAAGAAAGTGCAGAAGGAGAAGCAATCTCACTTGGGCCAAAAGAATCTATTGTAGTTGGTATAGTGGGTGTAGTTGATCCTGTTGGATCTGTTATTGGGTTAGCAGGACCACCAGATTCCTCCTGTGTTTGATTTGACTGGGATACTGAAGTGCCAAAGAACGGGTCCGGATTTGTTGTCTGGTTATTATTACCTGTATCTCCGTCCGTATCACCGTTATAACCACCTGCCTGATTATTATTACCTGTATCACCGTTATCATCACCATCTTGGCCGTTACCATTATCGCCGTCGCCGCCTGTCGCTCCCAGATTATCTCCCACTCCTACTGGCGTTGTAGTGCCGTCCGATCTTGTTATGGCAACATTACCCTCCGATGAAACAACCGTTATCGCGCCGGTATCAGGATTTACCTCTACATTAAGGGTCGCCCCATCTCCTACTGTTATAGTACCCTCACTGGTCTTTAATGTTATCGCCCCTGATGCCACATCTACTTTTGTGCCACCCTGCTCTGTCTTGGAAATATTCAACGCATCCCCTGAATCAAAGCCAACTGCCAGATTGTTTACTGCATCAATGAAGTCCAGTAGACCTTGAATCAAATCAATGCTCGTTATGCCTCCGAGAAAAGCAAATGTTAAAGTAGTACCCCTGACGGACGCAACGCCTGTGGGAGATTCAAACTCAGTCAATATTGATTTGCTGGGTGTTATGTTGGCCCACAATTTACCTACCTTCACATTGATGTTTCTTACAACTTTCTGCCGGGTACCGGATACATTCCTGACAAAACCCTCCTTTGCCCTGTCTTGCTCTGTTATCTGCCTGGTAGAAATTTCCAGGGTTGTATCTTCTTCTACCTTCAAATGTGTGTTATCGTTAAAAACTAAATCTGCATCTGAACCAGGCATGGTTAAGAGGGTATCGCCATTATAGATAGATGAATTCCTTATCCTGTTACCGACCTTAACTACAGTGTTCCATACTCCGTCGTGCTGAACTTTCACCTCACCATTGAATGTTGACACCACTGCCAGCCGCTCCTCCAGAGAAAACACTGTTTGAGGCGAGGAGAGGACGATAAGGTAAATAAGGAGGACTGGAATATAGTAGCGTTTATTCATTTTTATATCCGATTGTTCAATCTACGATATTGAGCCGACAACCGTTTTTTCTTACTAGTTTGACCTATTTCAAGAGAACTTCTTATCGAAACAATACGAGCGTAATGCCATACGCCATTACTATTACTTTGGCCGCACTCCAGAAGATTCCCTGATTTTCTGATTTTCCTGGGATGGAGAAGTTCCAAAGAACGGGTCCGTACCTGGTTTTTTATTACCTCCGCCTTCGCTGTTACCATCTCCTCGGGAACCTGCTATCATCGTGTCCTTAAACATTGCACCGGCAACTATCTTCTTGACTTCATTATCACGTAACGATGTCGTAAAAGAAGGAGTTACTACCTTGTAATCATTCTCAAATGGGGTTCCTACATTTAGTGTATTTACGATTGAGCCGACAAAAAGATTTAACCGGGTAGTAACGACATTCCCTGATTTGAAGAATTTCTCAACCGCCATGAAGGTAAAAGAATCAACAAGGACAACACTACTATCTGCAAGGACAAGCGAGATACTGGAGAAAGGCCCGGTACGGACCTGAACCCCTTCTGTAAAAATGCTGCCTCCTTCCGCAGGAGCCGGAACCCACTTAAATGTATTTGGCAGCATTATCTCTACATCACCAACAACTTCATTGATAGTAACATCCAGCTTCTGCACCTTTTGTGCATACACAGGAGAGCTGTATGTATAAGTAAATGTGATGAAGATTAACAGGATTAATGACGTCTTTGTGCTTATACTCATTTCTGGAGCATCTCCGATCCGTTCCAAACGTTGCCATGCTATAAATCCTTACACTACATGAATTTATGGTTAATCCTTACTTACAGTCTTGACGACAGGCGCAGATGATAATATAAAAACATGGTACAAATTCAAAATTTACTAAATAAAAAAAGCCCTACTGCTGAAAGTATTTACATAAAACACCTTCGGCAGTAGGGCTGTCTTTTTCTAGAACCATACAATTGCACGGTTTACGGATTTCCTTTTCCATACAATTCTATAATCCGTGCAAGAGCAAAAGATCCTCTACTTTGCGCCCCCTCGGTCACCCGGAGTTTGCCTTTGTCCGTTTGAAAAAATATTATCTTTTTAAGTAGTTATTGTCCTCAAAGAAGCAAACTGATTATTGTCATTTCAAGGGTATCGGAGTAAACTATAAAACCTTACGGTAAAGATGATTATTTAAGCCATCCCAATACCAAATCATACCCTCTCCTTTTAACAGACGAACGGGTGATATATCAAAAAATTATATCAATGTCAAGCTTTTTTATTGATCATATGATATCCCTGCCACCTCTACACACAACCAATGACGTTGCATTTTTACAGATACAATGACCTAACCTTCTTCAAAATAAAAAAAACACAAACACATATACTGTTGAGTATTATAAAATCATCAACAAACTCCGGTCTTTAAGCTTTTCCTTTTTTGTTATGATTCTATAACGAAAAAACGTTAGACGTCTACAGCATTTCCAGTGTTAAAGATTATAAAATTACTGTTTATTCCCCTGCTATATTGAAAGGTTTCAATAACTCTTAATTTTTTTTTAAAACGGAAACAGTACCTGAAAAATCATAATTATCTTTACAGATACAACCAAAGAGAATAACATTCTCCTCAAAGAGGTATGGAACATATATCATTAATCGTTATTTGGAAAATAGCCAAACTGCCTCAGGTCATTAGAATTAAAACAGATCTGGCTGGTTCTGAATTTCTGTTGATATTGTCTAATATCTACATATGGCTGATGGGCCTTGATGCTTGACACTCTTAATGCAATTCAGTGACAAGGAACTAATTCATGAAATTTTTTCCATCGTTTTTAAAAGTTCCAAAATCAGGAAAAAAAACTACGTCAATCCTTATCTCAACCCTTGTCTTCATCATAGTAATCACAATTTACAATCTTGAAGACCGTGATATGTTTAAGGCACTGAGAATTTTAAGAGCCATTGAGCAGAAATCCATGGACGTCAGGTTTCAAATAAGAGGAAAACGCGATCCCGGTGATGAGATTATAATCGTTGCTATCGATGAAAAGAGCATACAGAAACTGGGGCGCTACCCATGGCCAAGACGTTATGTTGCGCAATTTGTTGACAGAATAACGGATGCGGGTGCAAGGATTCTAGCACTGGATGTTATATATGCCGAAAGACAAAACGTTGAAATATTAGAAGCCCTTGATACCCTGGCAGAAAAGTATAACAATTCACAGCTGTGGAACCACTTACCGGAAGGACCTGAAAAGGAAAATCTACTGACAGCATTACATGAGAGTAGAAAAAAATTTGATGAGGATACCATGCTCGGTGAGTCACTTAGAAGGGCAGTGGAAGGCAATGGGATAGACATTATTTCTTCGATTGAATTTGTCGACGGGATACAGAAAGAAACTACCGGATTTACCGGGAAAAATATCTCTACCATTGGCAAGGAACTACTTAAAGAATCCGCTTATTTCCCGGTTCTGGCAGGTACAGAAAAAAATACTAAGAAAAAGAGTGCTGACGGCAGCAAATTAACTATCCTGAACCGTGAGAACCGGAAAGAAATAATGGATAATCTGCTGGCACTTTACAAGCCGAAAAAGGCCATTGGGGTTACAAACATGATTGACCAGTTTGCCGAATGGGTGACCTACCAGGGGTTTGTGGATACAAACGTTGACTATTCTGGAATTGTCAGGCAAGAGTATATGGCCATTCAATTTGAGAATGAGTTTTATCCCCCGCTCGGCGTCCAGGTAGCCAGAGCATTTAAAGGGCTTGAATACGGAGAGTTGAAGTTGTTGCTGACAGAGAAACTTATATTCAAGGACAACGAGATACCCATTGACCGCTGGAACCGGATGGCAATCAATTATTGCGGCCCTGACGCCACTTTTAAATATTATTCTGTCTGTGATGTCATAGATGACAAAATACCTCATAACGCATTCAACAATAAAATAGTTTTTGTCGGTGCAACCGCGTCTGGACTGGGAGATTATATAGCCACACCATTTTCATCACAAACTCCCGGAGTGGAGAAGCATGCCACCGTTACTGAAAATATCCTGCATGAAAAGTTTCTGACAAGAGGGAGAGGAGAGGTGTTTCAGGACTTACTGGCAATTATCTGCATAAGCCTTGTAATGGGTATATTTCTGCCTTTGCTACCATCAATCTGGGGTGGCGTGGCAAGTACATCATTATGGTTTGTGTACAACTATTACGCCTATGAAAGATTCGTAAATAACGGAACCTGGCTGAATGTAACGTACCCGAGTATTGCCATGATTTCGTGTTTTACTTCAATTATTATGTATCGTTTCATATCCGAAGAAAAATTAAGAAAAGGAGTAAGATCCGCATTTGAAAATTTTATGGATCCAAAGGTTGTACATGAAATACTAAAAAACCCTGAGGATATAAAACTCGGTGGTGAAGAGAGGGAAGTCACCGTCTATTTCTCAGATATTAAAGAGTTCAGCTCTATCTCAGAGAAACTGCAACCAACCGAATTAATCGAACTCCTTAATGAATATTTGAGCGAGATGACAGACCAGATACTCGACCACGGAGGATTTCTGGACAAATACATCGGCGACGCAATCGTCGCTGCATTCGGAGTACCACTGGAACAGCCTGACCATGCCGTAAAGGCATGTCTGGCTACTATTGACAATCAGAAAAGATTACGTGAGCTGAATGCAAAATTTAAAGAGGAAGGGCGGCTGCAGATAAAGGCCAGGATCGGGCTGAACTCAGGCCGTGCGCTTGTGGGAAATGTTGGCTCAACGAACAGGCTTTCATATACCGTAATTGGTGATGAAGTTAATCTCGGGGCCAGACTGGAAGCCGCTAATAAGTATTATGGTACTTACGCCATGATAAGCGAAAGAACTTATGAACTGGCCAGAGACCATATAGAGGTCAGAGAGCTGGATACGATACGGGTTGTCGGAAAGGAGAAACCTGTCAAGGTATACGAACTCATTGATAGAAAGGGGCAAATTCAAGGCGACAAAAGAGAGGTATTAAAGCTGTATGAAGATGGCCTGAAAATGTATAGGAAAAAAGAGTGGCAGAAGGCAATAGATATGTTTCAAGAAGCACTTAACAAAGACCCTCATGATGGGCCATCACTGACATATATAGAAAGATGTAGAGGCTACGCACAAAATCCTCCACCGGAAAATTGGGATGGCGTTTATTCATTAACAGGAAAGTAAAAAGCGTGGAAAAGAAACGGACAATATTTGAAAAAGAGACTGGAGATATAGTGAAATTCTTAGGGGAAGCCTCTATCTTTAAAGAGCTTTCTAAAGAATCATTAGAAAAAATCTCTGAAAAGATACAAATGCTTACCCTTACCAAAGATAATATTGTTATCAAAAAGGATTCGCCCGGAAATCGCCTCTATTTGATCAGGTCAGGAAGCACCAGAGTTGTATCCGAATCAGAATTCGAAGATTTTACTATTGCAACTATACCAAGTGGGCAATGCTTTGGTGAAATGTCTCTGCTTACCGGTGAACCTTGTTGTGCCACAGTAAAAACGAATGAAGATTCACTTCTTTACTTTATTACAAAGAGTGATTTTGATGAAATTATTTTAGAAAACCCACAGATTAACAAACATTTCAACAAATTATTTGCCGAACGGATTGGAAAGCAAAACATAAAAAGTATTGATCTCAAAAAATATGAGATTGCCTTAAGTAAATACCTTCAGAAAGCAAAGGAATACCAGTATAGCGAAGTAGTCTGGAAATCTAAAAGAATGCAGAGAGTATTCAATGAGGCCAAAAAATATTCAGCAAACGATTTACCTGTTACAGTTATCGGCAAACCCGGCACGGGAAAAGAGATTCTTTCAAGAAAAATTCATATGGAGAGCACAAAGGCAAAATACCCTGTATTTGAAATAGTACTACCAAAAGAGAGAAGGAAGGGAAAATCAGCCATCCACAATGAAAGAAGACAACTCGATCACATCGCATGCGAGTTATTCGGAAAAGAAAAAATTAAATATACCACTGACGATGGAATGAGAATTGGATGTCTGGAGTTGGTAAACAATGGGACTCTGATTATCAAGAACATAGAAAACATGTCCTTAAACACCCAGGAAGGCTTTTTACAATTTATAGAAACCGGTACATTTATGAGAACAGGGGGTAGAGAACCGATACGTTCAAATGTAAGGATCATTGTTACTACTACAGATATCAGTTTTATGCAGAAGCAACTATGCCAGAGACTGTTCCAGATGTTAAGCAACCAACAACTGGAAATCCCATCACTGAGTGAACACAAAAAAGACATTCCATCACTTATGGACCATTTTGCAGATAAAATAAGTAAGATAAGGCACACGCAGAAACAAAAGTTTTCAATGGATGCTACAAATAAATTATTAAAATATGACTATCCCGGCAATGTAAAGGAACTGGAGAATATAATTGAACGCGCAATCACGCTCTCAAAAGCAGGTACAGATATTGAAGAAGAAGTAATCTTCCTGGGTGATCCGACGGGTATTGAGGACGCAAAAAGGATCAATCTTCTGAATATATCTCTGATCGAAAGATTATGTAAAAGTCGCAGGATTATTTTAGCTGTCAAAGCCGCCACATTGATAATTTTTATTTCAATCCTTTGTCTGTTTGTAATGCAATCTGATATTTCAATAGGCGGAAGAAATATTACTTTAATTCTCTGCTGGCAGTTAGGCATACCTCTCTTATTTGTACTATTTCTTTTTGCGGCTCGTTTTGGGTGTGGTATATGCCCTATATTCTCTATTACAAATTTTCTCAATAAACGTAATTTGAAAATCCCTGTTCCTGATTTTATAAAAAAATATGATGTCTGGATTATGGGTACGGGATTCATATCTATTTTATTCGTAGAAGAATATACTCATATGGCCGCATCCATCAGCAAAACAGCTTATCTGATATTCAGTATTTTGTTCGCTGCCATAATTGTTGACTTTATTTTTGAAAAGTCTGCCTGGTGTCGACACCTGTGTCCCCTTGGTGGAATGGCGGGGCTATTTTCCATGTCTTCTCTGATAGAAATACGCGCAAACAGAAATGTATGTACCACGATATGCACAACACATGATTGCTTTAAAGGATCGGAAAGGGCAAACCCGTGTCCGATGTTTTTGCACCTGCAATTCCTGTCAGATAACAGAGTGTGCAAAGTCTGTCTGAATTGTATAAAAAACTGTACACATCATGCGACACGCTTAAATCTCCGAATCCCCGGTACGGAAATAAGTTCATTAAGTCAGCCATCTCTGCCTGGTGCAATATTTTCGATTATACTTTCCGGTTTATTAGTTGCAGAAATAATTTCTAAAACAGATATCATCCATGCAAATTATATTTTCATATTCTCCGCTTCCATATTTTTTGCACTAACCCTAAGCTTTACAATCAACTATTTCACCGCACTGATATTAAAAGAAACTGTAACTGAGCACCTTAAGCGCTTTGGTTACACTCTTATCCCGCTCATCTTATTCGGATTTATATCCCTCTATTCTATTGATGTTTTTGGAAACGTGAAAGGGTCTTTAATGATATTCAATGCCTATAAACTGAACCTCAATTTCACAATGACCTTTCAACTACTCACTGTTCTGACAGGACTACTCATAACCGAATATCTAATTAATAAGATTATTCTAAATGTAATCAATAAGAGGAGGCAATTCCAGATATTTGCCATCCAGGGAATAGTACCACTGATTTTATCCATCGTTTATATCACACTGTTCTTCGCATAATAAATTCGATAGTCAGACAGAGAAACAGTTTCTGGTTATCATTTCGCAGAAATGGTGTAAACTCCATCCCAGTCTTTTGCAGGTGCTGTCTGTTGGCACTCGTGACATCTTTGAATATACACCTTTGCCAGCTTGTCATCCGGTGAAAGTTGAAGTACAGAGGATTACCCCAGCCCTAATTTGATTTTTCTGGTGTTTTTATTGCGATTTATGTAATATTACGCCCTTGTATTTATATGAAAGTGACACATTTCTTTGAAATATATTTTAAAATTAAAAAAAATAAACACTGAATGAACGTTATTAGTAATACAATAAAAGGGCTGCATCCCGCCTATTTCGCCATGGTAATGTCTACAGGTATAGTTTCCGTTGCATCCAAACTTTTAGGTTTTACCGACATTGCATACGCGCTTTTTTACATAAACATTATTGCATACGCAATACTTTTACCCATCTTAGTGCTACGTATGATTTTTTATTGGGATTGTTTATGCAGAGACCTTCACAATCCGAAATTAAGCTTTGTCTTTTTTACTATTGTTGCCGGTACAAATATACTGGGAGCGCAATTTATTTCTATCGTAAATCAACCGGAAATTGCAAAAATCTTCTGGTATTTTGGCCTTTTGCTCTGGGTTGTTATTACATTCTCAACTGTCACTATACTATTTATTACAAATACGGAAGAGATAAATAAGGTAATGCATGGAGGTTGGTTGATTGCCACAGTTGGAACACAATCCGTGGCTGTTCTGGGTGGTATGCTTGCGTCAAAATTTAGTTGTGATGGTTTTGTATTATTTACCTCATTTACATTCTGGATGATTGGCGCATTCCTCTACGTGGTTCTAATCACCTTACTTTTCTTCAGACTCGTATTTTACAAACTACCGCCAGAGGCTCTTATACCACCGTATTGGATTAATATGGGAGCCGTTGCCATTACAACGCTGGCCGGTTCAACCCTCTGTTTAAGTATCCCGAAGGCAGGTGGAGCGTTTGCAGATCTCACAGGATTCACAAAAGGCTTCACACTGTTTTTCTGGTCATTTGGTACATGGTGGATACCACTATTAATCATTCTGGGAATCTGGAAGTATATACATCACAAAACACAGTTTACCTATAGCCCCCTTTACTGGGGCATGGTCTTCCCATTAGGCATGTATACCGCCTGTACTTATAAACTTTCACAGGCATTGCAACTTCCATTTATCGTGAATATACCAAGATATTTTATCTATCTTGCTTTTGCGGGATGGGCAGTTATATTTGTCAGTATGTTAATTTCCATGTTTAAAACTGCTACTGCTAAGGCAGCTCCTGCAAAAGTAAATTGATTGATATTTTTCTAATTGCATCACAGGACATGTACTCTCCGTAACAATAGCAACGCGTTATGCTTTGTTAAAAGCTAAAGGCATTAATACTTAAAAAAATGTTTATACAAGTATTCAATTCAAAAGGAAGGCTATTTTCAACTCTTCTATTTCATTTCTAATAATGTTGGCATTTGGTGCACCGGGGGCGATCTTCAAAAACATTTCTAAATCATCTATTGCTTTTTCATACTGTCCTTTTTCCTTAAACGACTCACCCCTGTATCTGAAAGCAACCGGATTACCGGGAAACAGTTCAAGCGATTTATCAAAATCGGTTATAGCCTCGTCAATCCTGCCGGTCTGAAGCAGGAGGACCCCCCTGTCTATATACAATCCGGCCATAGAAGGCCTCACGATTATTGCCTTGCTGAAATCCTGTATGGCTTTCTCAAATTCACCGGTTTCCTTATACATCTTTCCTCTCAGGTAATATGTGAAAATTTTATCCGGAGTTAAGCTAATACATTTCCCAAGATCTTCGATTGCCTCTTTCAGTTTATTATTATCGGCAAAGAATATCGCCCTGGAAAAATATGCATCACTGAGGTAAGGATCCAATTCTATCGCTTTATTAAGGTCGTTTATTGCATCATCAAACCTGCCGGTTTCTGCAAAAGCGACACCTCTGTTACAATACGCCTGTGCATAGTCAGGGTCAATATCAATTATTTTATCGTAATCTAATATAGCTTTATCTATTCTACCCATCTTCTTAAAAGCTATCGCCCTGTTTAAATAGAACAGTGTAAATCCGGGACTGATAGCAATCGCTTCATTAAAATCTTTTATTGCCTGACCATACCTACCCACAACCCCGAAAAGCGAGCCTCTGTTATAATATGCTGAAGCGTATTTACGGTTAAGAGATATTGCTAAATCATAATTTTTTATTGCATCAGAAAACATTCCCATTTTTTCATGTATCACACCTCTATTACAGTAAATACCCGGATTTTTAGGATTTAATAATACGGCTTTATCACAATCGTCCAGCGCACCCTTATAATCCCCATTCTCTTCTCTTATTTTAGAACGATTTAATAATATATTTGAAATTACCTCTTTTGTATTTAAATTCTGTAAATAACATCCATGTTCTATACTCTTTTCATCAAATCGCTCTATACTATTTGATACATAAAACGAATCTGACCGGTTCACTCCTTTGTGACCCGTCTCAATATTTATCTTCTGCTCGCCATCATCATATCTGACGAAAATATGATCGGGGACATTAACTCCAAATAAAGGCAAGTTCAATCTCTCCGCAATGGACAGGTACAAGATAGAGAGTCCTACACAATTTCCTATTCTCCGATCAATTACTTTGTTTAAATACAAATCCTCCAGATTACCAGTTGGCACATAAATAAATTCCAGCTCATCAAAGAGAAATTCATTTATAATACTTATTATCGACCTCGGTCCATCACTATCTGTAATTCGTGCCTTTATCATTCTTGCATACCAATCAACACAATCTACATAATCTTCTATCTTAATTTCTGAATATTCTTCTTTTGCTATCAATAATGACATTTCCGCAATATTCAGAGATTCTTCGTCAATCGGAATCAAATCTTGAAACAATGTATTGTCAGAATATTGTGCCTGATTGGTTTGAATGGCTTGTGAAAAGTCAAAGATGTTATCTGCAAACATACTTTTTGAGTTACCGTCTATAAACAGAATACATACCAGCAAATTCATAAAACAGATACTTTTTATTCCTTTATTACTCTTCTTCCTGACAGTTTTCATGGCATAAAAGCCTCTCTTTGTTCTTCACAATTAAAAAATGAATCAAATACATAATTGTCCTTGACTCATAAGTATATTTTCAATAGCATTAATCCTGTATTAACTTCATTCTATTAATCATGAATCCAGGAAAAAAATGCTGAAAAGAACACTATTAATATCTGGAATTTTATCTTCAATTCTCCTTATATCAACAATTATTTTTGCAAAAGAAGAGCTTTCATCCATGTTTGAAGGTTTTAGTTTTCCAACAGGAAAAACAACAGAGGAGTTTGTAACTGAATCATTTGATGATTTATTTAATATTTTTGGCAACTATAGCAAACTTACAGAATCACAGAAAAAAGATTCATGGAACCAATACAAAGGAAAATACGTAAGGTGGACAGGTATTGTTAACTATAAAGGCTTAACCAACGATTGGAATAGAGCAGGTATCAGGCATAATATATATACAAATGTAGAGCTGATATTTGATGATGACAAAAAAAACATTGTCAAGATGATAAACAAAGGAGACCGCATCACCTACACCGGAAAATTATCATCTCTGCTAGACAGAAACCTGCTGTTTAAACTGGAGAATGCAAATATTGAAACAATTAATGATACAACTACAGATGAATTAGTAAGTAATATGAGGGAAGGCATCTCAATATATTCACCACCCTCTTACAACTCGGAAACATCCGCTGATCCGGGCTTAAAAGAGTCTCTTGAAGAAAAAAATATTTTAACTTTTGAAGGCCTGAACAAAGTATTTGGCAAGAACAGCAGCATATCACAAACAAGAAAAGAAGAGCTGTGGAATTATTACAGAGAAAAGGATATAGAATGGCAAGGGGTTGTCAGTTACAAGGGATTAGGCAGGAACGATTGGAGCAGGGTCGGCATCAGGCATAATGTCGGACCAAATGTTGAGTTAAGGTTTGATGAAGACGATAAAAACTTAATCGAGATGGTAAAGAAAGAAGACAAAATTACTTACACAGGTAAACTGGCTGAACTATTTGGAAGAAACCTTCTGTGTAGTATTGAAGACGTTGATATAAAAATGATTGGCGATAAGACAATAGCTGAAATTGAAAAAGCCGTATCGGCATCCGCGCAAGCCGAATCAGGAACGGATAATACCACTGATGCTGAAGTTATAAAAGAACCTGAGATTATAATGGAAGAATCAATGGTGCCGGAAGTCACAAAAAGAGAAGACATCGAAATTATAGAAACGGTGGATGGGTTGATAGAAATTTCTTTTGAAGAACTTGATGCACTATTTGGCAAAAAAAACAGAATGACTGAATCGCAAAAGGATAGACTATGGAAAGAATATAAGGACAAATACATTAGATGGACGGGAGAGGTTATATCCAGAGGAAAAGGGAGAGTGAGTGGTCTGAGGATGGGGATAAAGAACACAGAAGGTACTGATGTAGAGTTAGTTTTTGCTGACGACAAAGAAGACCTGGTCTTAGGGACAGACAAAGGCGATAAAATAACATATACAGGTAAACTCATCACCAGGCGCGGTTATATCCTGCCGTATAAATTAGAAGATGGCAATATAGAAAATGTTTTAAAAGCACCGGAAACTACAGAATAGTTTATTATGGCTGGAGACCTTCAACTGCGTTTCTCGGGATTTGAGCTGACATGCCATAGCTTATGGTGACACATCATCTGGTCCGCTAAAGTTTAAATACTCATGGCTCGTCAATATATTAGGATGAATATACCAGTCTCCGGTAAAAGCCTTTGTTGCAATTCTATGTGCAGTATCAGCTTCTTTTGCCATGGTCACGGTATAAACTAATCCGCTCGTAACTCCACCCAGAACAGCATAAGCCAACTTAAATGGTATATATACCGCAGATGAAACTACACTGCCCATGATTAAACCGGCCTTACCTGCAGGCTTATGCTCCGCATACGTTTTGGCATCTGCGTCCTTAAGATAACTGCCCTGAACGAAAAAGCTCATACATGAAACAAGCGCTACCACTACAAATATTTTTCTCATTCTCTCCCCCCACACAATTGAATTGGTACTACCATATTAAAAGTAAAGATTGTAAGTAAAATGGAAATACATAATTTGTCATTCCGGATTTATTCCAGAACCTGATTATTTAATAACACAGCAACATTGGAGATTCCGAAATCTGCCAGACTCACCGTCATTCAGATGGACAGGTTAGGGATGACGATTGTAACACTGTACGTATATATAGCTACTCAAAATGTTAATTTTTCTTACTGATAAAAAATTGCCTGTTAATGGCAATGGAATAGTAGGACAATGATTAGTAAAATTCAAGGGTTTTTTATTACTAACAAACACAGTGCTGAACAGTATTGGCTGCAAGTTAGGTTTTTTTACAAGGATCAGAAAGTAACAATGAAATTTCACGGCATTACATTAAATTACATTAAATGCTCTTGACAATTTTAAATGCAATAAATATCATTGTTATTAAGAAATAAGTTGTGATTAAAACCTGCGTTTTTTGAAAATAGCAAATTAATAGGAGACAATACATACTCTAAGTAATTAACCATAAAGGAGAGCAAATGAATATAGGCAAATTTACTACGATCATCTGTTTGTTGGCTTTTGTCGCTATCAATGTTGTAATAATATCATCTAGTGTTGCTGACGATTCTCAACCTAAGGTCGGTTATGGCAGAGGAGGACGGATGTCTGGCAGTTCCAAATCAGCACGTTCAGATGAACCTATCCAGCCAATCTCAATTAACTATGACTACAATAGAGCAAAGGTCGAATTAGGAAAGAAATTGTTCTTTGAACCCCGATTGTCCAAATCAGGATGGATCACCTGTAATTCCTGCCATAACCTTTCAACTGGCGGTGCAGACAATTTACCCAGTTCTATCGGGCACAAATGGTTTTTGGGTCCGATAAACTCACCTACCGTTCTGAATGCAAAGTTCAATCTTGCACAATTCTGGGATGGCCGTGCAAAAGACTTAAAAGAACAGGCTGGGGGGCCAATAGCTAATCCTCTTGAAATGGGTTCAAACCATGAGTTGGCAGTGAGCGTTTTACAATCAATACCTGAGTACGTACAATGGTTTAGTGAAATATATGGATTAGAAGAAATGTATGGAGGTGAAGAAATTAATATAGATCAGGTCACTGATGCTATAGCTGCGTTTGAAGAAACGCTGATCACACCAAACTCAAGATTTGACCTGTGGCTGAAAGACTATGATGATTCAATTTCCGATTCGGAAAAGGAAGGATATTATTTATTTAAGGAGAAAGGTTGTATTGCCTGTCATAACGGTGTCGGCGTAGGGGGAAGCTCTTATCAAAAATTTGGAATGGCAAAACCGTATGACAAAGATACCCATACGCTTGGCAGATACAACGTAACAAAAAGCGAGAAAGATAAATACATTTTCAAAGTCCCACTGTTGAGAAATATTGAGCTTACTGCTCCCTACTTCCACGATGCAAGCACATGGGATTTGAGTGAAGCTGTTAATATCATGGCGGAATATCAGTTAGGATCGAAACTTACTGACGATGAAACCGGCAAGATTGTGGAATTTCTACGGACCTTAACCGGGGATCAACCTTCAGTCATTTTCCCAATACTACCACCTTCAACTTCTACTACTCCGGAACCTAATCGGAATTGAAAATATAATAAGAGTAAAATATGAGGGTATGAGTTACATTGGGAGCATTCCCAATTTTATTGTATATAAAAGAGGTGGATTTACTTCGTTTAATCCACCCTACCTCACACTATACGTTTGCTTACTTGTAATGGTGGATTAAGGCCGAATCCACGTATTCATGGGTATCATACCTGATTTACAGAAAAATGGGAATGCTTCCGTTACATTCCCAAGCCCAGATCTCACCAAGGTATACTGTAATTCTGATGTATCGACCGGTTATTATTGCAATTCATTGTTTCCGCCTTGATGATGCAAGATTCACGAAAGCTGTGTAACCTTAAAGTGCCCTCCGCCCAATTGATACAATTTCGACAGATTCTTCTCGTTAATCATAATATGGAAATTAACACCAGAATTTACAAAGGTGCGTTTCAGAACCTGGCTATGTTCATAAATATATGCCAGCAATTTCCCATTACTGGCATTACATTCCAGTTTAATCTCCGCGATGCCCCTATTTGCAAAACCAACCATCTCCTGTTTCAGCTTTTCCACACCATTTCCTGTCAGTGCAGAAATAGTCACTACGTTGTCATATTTGCTTTGGAAAAAAGTGATGATTGACGAATCTTTCAATACGTCCACTTTATTGAGAACCATTATTGTGGGCTTTTTGTTACACTCAAGTTCCTTGAGAACGTTATTAGCGGCTTTAACCTGTTCAATTACATCAGGAGAACTGACATCAACAACATGTAACAGGAAATCAGCCCATATTACCTCTTCAAGGGTTGCTTCAAATGATGAGATTAAATGGTGGGGAAGTTTTCTAAGAAATCCTACGGTGTCGCTCAAAATAACCTTTTTGCCATTTCCCAAATCACATATACTGGTTTTTGTGTCAAGGGTGGCAAAAAGTTTATCTTCAACAAGTACTCCGGCTTCTGTCAATCTATTCATTAAGGTTGACTTGCCGGAATTTGTATACCCTACCAGGGAAACTGTTGTGTGTTCTTTTCTTGACTGTGCCTGTCTCTTCCTGCGTTCTGTAACCTGCCCGAGTCTTTTCTTCAAAGCAAGTACTCTTTTTGACACTAACCGCTTGTCCACTTCCAGCTGCTTTTCCCCTGGCCCTCTGGTCCCTATGCCTCCTTCTATTCTGGAAAGGTGAGACCACATCCTCTTCAAACGGGGCCTTGTATATTCGAGTTGTGCCAGTTCAACCTGCAATTTTGCCTGAGCGGTCTTCGCTCTTGCTGCAAAGATATCCAGGATAAGCTCACTCCTGTCAATCACCTTCGTATCAATGATCTTCTCCAGATTACTAACTTGTGCGGGAGTAAGATCATCATCGCAGATTACTACATCTATTTTTTTATCTTTGCACAGTTCAGCTAATTGAGAAACTTTACCCTTACCTATGTAATGAGAAGGATCCACCTTTCTCCTTCGCTGCACAACGCGATCCAATACTTTTGCTCCCGCCGTTTCAGCTAAACTCTTAAGCTCTTCGATGGGAGCATCGTCATTTTTGTCTTTATGCAATAACGTGTAAAGTAATATTGCACGTTCTGACCTTACTGATAAATTCGTTCTCTTTAGCTCTACCATTTACTGTTCGCAATTAACGCTTTGTCTTGCAGGCCGCCCTTTTCTTTGTAGCTTTCTTAGCTACCTTCTTAACTACTTTTTTAGCGACCGTCTTTGCTGCTTTCTTAACTACCTTCTTAGCAACAGTTTTTTTAGTAACAGCTTTTTTAGTAACAGTTTTATTAGCTGGCTTGCTAGCGGCCTTATATAATGACTGCATATAGCTTTTTGTTTTTTTCAGACCATGTTTTTTTGCCTGAAAACGAACCGCCTCCAATGTCCTGGTAAGTTTTTTTGCTAGCTTCTGAGTGTCCGTATTCGGATACTCTTTTTTCAGCGTACTCAATTCTGCCTTTGTCCATAATTTAACACCCGTTTTTTTAGCGGTTTTCGTTACCGTCTTCTTAGCTGGTTTTTTAGCAGCCATAAATTTCTCCTACTTCTAAAACTATAAAAACTAGAATATTCTTAAAGTCATGGTCGCCAGCACTCCTTGCACTCTGCACTCTCTCCCTCACCATAAGTGGCTTGTATCATGCGACTTAATTATTGTCAAGAAAAAAAATACATGTTTACGTGTTTTTGTTTATAATTCCGGCACACTCTTTCCTACGTGTATATTTTTCTTGATTTAAATTGTAGACCCTATAAGATTGAAAATATTATTTATTTTACACTTTCAGCAAAAAATATTTAACCATGAATACACTTATAGCACTACCTGCTTACAACGAAAAAAAAGGTATTGGTTTTCTTATATCACAAATAAAAAAATATGATTTAGATATACTGGTAATAGATGACGGATCTACAGATGGCACACAAGATGAATTGTCGGATATTGAAAACATAAACACTATCGTCCATGAAAAAAATCTTGGCTACGGCCAGACTATCATTGACGCCTTCGAATACGGAATTTCAAATGGTTATGACAGTATAATTACAATGGATTGTGACGGTCAGCATATACCGGATGAAGTACAGATCTTCCTGGCACAAATATCAAACTATGATATTGTGTCAGGATCAAGATACCTGATACAAACCAATAAATTAAATCCACAAATTCCACCCGACAGATATGCAATAAATATGGAGATAACCCGAATACTGAATGAAACAACAACGCTTGAGTTGACAGACTCATTTTGTGGTTTTAAGGCTTATAAAACTGACGCAATAAAGAAAATGGAGCTGACAGAAGAAGGCTATGGCATGCCTCTGCAATTGTGGATGCAGGCATGGAAATTAGGACTTAGGATTAAAGAGATTCCAGTTAAACTTATTTACAATAATGCAGAAAAACGTTTCAGTGGAGAACTCGATAACCCTACAACAAGAATTAATTATTACAAAGAAATAATTAAAAGAGAAATGAGCGAAAGCTCAAGAAATCAGCTGGCAGTGTAAATTTCATGTACACAATAAAAAAATTCTTAAAAAATATGGTTTCTACGAACTCATCTTTTAAAAAAAAACGGGAACAAATGGTAAAAACTCAATTAATAGCCAGAGATATCGTAGATGAAGAAGTACTCCGTGCTATGGCAAAAGTCCCCAGGCATGAATTCCTGCCTGCTGATCTCTGGGACAGAGCTTATGATGATATGCCTCTGCCAATTGATGATATGCAAACTATTTCTCAACCCTATATCGTTGCATATATGATCCAGGCGCTTTCGATAAAGAATGGAGACCGGATCCTTGAAGTAGGTACAGGCTCCGGCTATCAAACTGCACTTCTCGCAGAAATACACGAAAAAGTTTATACTGTTGAGATCAGGAGACAACTGGCAAACAAGGCGTTAAAAAAGTTGAACGAATTAGGCTACGGAGACAGAGTAAAGCTTCATATTGCTGACGGAAGTATAGGTTATGAAGAAGAAGCTCCTTTTGACGGTATAATAGTGGCCGCAGCAACTTTCGACATACCGGAACCACTTATTAAACAACTTGCAGAAAAAGGAAAGATTATAATACCGATAGGGGGCGCTGACGTACAAACACTAGTCAGGGCTACAAAAGTAAATGGGAAATTAATAGAGGAAGAGCTCTTTCAATGTATGTTTGTTCCATTGGTAAGGCAAAAGTTCGAAAACAATCAGGTTTAGCAGTGATTACTCAACATCAGATACCTTCTTTATACATTCACATTCCATTTTGCATAAGCAAATGCATATATTGTGATTTCAACTCAATTGTAACTAAATCACAGATGGTTGATGAATATCTAACGGCTATTGAACAGGAACTTCAATCGGCAACCGGAAGACATTCCTTCGGGACCGTTTTTATAGGTGGCGGCACACCTACTGTTGTAAATGAAATACAACTAGACAGACTGTTGAATATGATCGCTAAGCATGTCGATGTCCACAATCTCAAAGAATATACAATTGAAGTAAATCCGGGTACACTGAGCGATGAAAAAACTATCATCATGAAAAACAGTCATGTTGACAGGATCAGCATCGGTATTCAATCCTTTAACGACAGGTATTTGAAACTCCTCGGACGAATTCATTCTGCAAATGAAGCAAAAGATATTTATTTCAACTTAAGAGAAAAAGGATTCAAAAATATCAGTATTGATCTCATTTACGGCTATCCTGCTCAAGCCATAAACGAATGGAAGAAAGACTTACGAGAATGCTGCAAGCTGGACCCGGAGCACATCTCTGCTTATTGTCTTACCTATGAACAGGGGACACCAATTGTTGAGATGACAGATTCCGGGACACTTAAAAAATTAAATGAAGAAGAAGAGTTGAAGATGTACGAATTCACAAATGATTTTCTTTGTGATAACGATTATAATCATTACGAGATATCAAATTTTGCAAAGCGGGGGAAAGAGTGTCTGCATAATACCGTTTACTGGGAAAACAGGGAATACATTGGGATCGGTGCCGGAGCATTTTCCTATGTTAATGGCGAACGATACTGTAATATAAAGAGCGTAAAAGAATACATCTCTTCATCTAGATCAAAGAAGAGGTTAATATATTTTTCTGAAAAGTTACCTCAAAAGCAACGTGCGTCTGAAATACTCATTATGGCACTGAGGATGACATCCGGTATCTCAAAAAAGGAATTCGCTCAAAGATCCGGTTTTGATTTAAATGAACTTTTTGAAAAACAATTAAATAATCTAACACAAGCAGGCTTGATAAACTTCGATGATGAAAGAGTTATGTTGACAAGAAAAGGCCTGTCTGTGGCAGACTCGGTAATGATGGAATTTGTGTAACAATTTTATTAAGGAGCTATTAAATTGATAAATGCAATAGATTTACGAAAAGGATTGATTATAAAGATTGACGAAGAACTTTATACGGTATCCGGCTTTAACCACGTTACGCCGGGCAAAGGGCGTGCTCATATGCAGGTAAGCATAAAAAGTTTAAAACAGGGCAATGTCATACAAAAACGCTTCAGACCATCAGATAAGGTGGAAGATATATTTGTGGATCGCAGAGACATGGAATATTTGTATCAGGAAGGAAACAACTATTGCTTTATGGACTCAGAAAACTACGAGCAGGTTTTTCTTTCAAAAGAGGTCCTGGGAGATGCGATGTCATATATAGTACCAAACTCCAAAGTATCGGTTTCACTTTACAATAATAACGCGCTCGGGGTAGAGCTTCCCTCCTCTGTCACATTGAAAATTACAGAAACAGACCCGGGTACAAAAGGAGATACCGTAACCAATGTATTCAAACCGGCAACTCTGGAAACAGGCTTTGTAACCAAAGTACCACTTTTTGTAAATACCGGTGAAACGATAAAAATTGATACCCGTACCGGTGAATTCATGGGTCGAGCATAAATTAAAGATATTGAAGGATTTAGAAATTCAGGGATAAAGGTTATTATTCCGTTCTCCGAATTACTAAAAGGCAAGAAAAAGCAAAATGCAAGCAGACATAGAAGAATCTATAAAGATATATGGTAAAAAGATTGATGAGCTACTCAAAGAGATCATCCCACCGGATAGAGATGACTATTTAAGCGAACCGATATGGCATCATCTGAGAACAGGAGGAAAACGTATAAGACCTGCTATATGTCTGATTACATGCAAAGAGCTGGGTGGCAATCCCGATGACGCACTTCATTTCGCATTGGCTATAGAAATTTTACATAATATGTTTCTTCTGCACGATGATATAGAAGATGAAGATACCATGAGACGTGACCAGCCAACCGTCTGGGTAAAATATGGTGTTGCCAATGCTATCAATGCCGGTGATTATCTACTGGCGCGGGCATACCACTGTATTCTAATAAGCCAGATACCATCAGAGAGAAAGTTACAGCTCTTAGAGATATTCAATCTGACGTACGAAAAAACTGTAGAGGGCCAGGCATTGGATATCAATGCAAGAGGCGCTACGGATTATACTGTTGAAAAATATCTTGAACTTGTAAGGCTGAAAACCGGGTATTATCTTGCTTGTGGAATGGTCGGAGGTGCCGTAGTCGCATTGGGTAATATCGAGGGAACTATAGATAAGATCTGGGCGTTAGGTAAGTTGATGGGACCTGCCTTCCAGATAAAAGACGACTTAATTGATTTAACGGTAGGCAAAGGGCGCGGAGGAGTTATCGGCTCAGACATTAAAGAGGGAAAAGCCAGCTTCCTGTATGCATATACATTAGAGTTGGCAAATAATGACGACAAGGCATCACTTATCGGAATAATGACGAAACAGAGAGAAGAGACAACTGATGATGAGGTACAATATGTTCTGAATATTTACAATAAACATGGTGCTATAGAGCATGCACAAAAGTATGCTGATGATTTAATAAAACAGACTTATGATATAATCGATGAGATACCGACTGACAACAAAGCAGTCTTCAGGGATATCGCAAACTTTATGGCTCAACGTATGACATAATAATTTTTTTTGACAAAGGAAAGCACATGAAAAACATCTGTAAACTAACAAGTTACAATCCAATTATTTGCCTCTTACTGGCAGCATTCCTAATATATGGATGCGGAAAAGATGAAACACCGGAAGTGGTTGTTGTACCAACAGAGGTGAAAGTTGAAGAAAAAGTTGAGGTAAAATCTGTGGCTAAGCTTCCAAACCTGGGTACAGACGCAGAAGATTATTATAATTTCGGTATTGACGCAATAAAAGAAGGAAACTTTACTTTGGCAGTTCAGGCATGGGAGAAGGCAGTAAAAATCAATCCTAAGTTGGTTAAAGTATATAATTATCTGGGACGTGCCTACTATACACAAGGCATGATAGACAGTGCAATCGTTGCTTATAAGAAAGCCGCAGAGCTCGATCCTGCTAACCCGCAAAGTTATATAAACCTAGGGATTGCGTATAGATACGACGAAGAATATGAAGCGGCAATAAATGAACTCAACAAGGCAATCGAATTAAATCCTCTTTCCGCGCTTGCGTACGATGAGATTGGTATGGCCCTGATAAAATTGGAGAAAAATGATGACGCCATTGCCGCATTTGAAAATGCGATAGCTATTGACGCGGAATTTCCACAGCCGCACAACAATCTCGGTGTCATTTACCTGATGCAGGGTAAACCAAAAGATGCCGACAACCACTTTAAAAAGTTCGAGGAATTACTGAAAGCCAAAGACGCAAAACAGGCAAAAATAATGGGTGGAGCACCACATTAAAATCCCTTTAAATTAACTTTTAACTAAACAATAAAATAACGACAGGAAACTAATCTATGAGAAAATATCTATCAATCTCTTGCCTGGCTCTAACAATTGCATGCATGACCTTCACTACCGGTTCTGCGCATGAGGGAGCAGAACTCTCAACAAAAGACCTTGCAAGCCAAATTGGAAAAACAGAAACGGAACTAAAGGAAATAGACAAGAAAATTATTGCATACAATGAAACAGTAAAGTCCAACCCGGACGACGCAGACGCGCATTTTAATCTCGGCATCCTGTACGAACAAAAAATGAAGTTTAATGATGCAATATCAGAGTATCAGAAAACAATTCAGCTGAAACCGGATTCCATTGAGGCACGCATTAATCTCTCCCTCGTCTACACCGAACGCAACATGTATGAAGAGAGTATCGGCGTACTGAAACAGGTGCTGAAGATAGACCCTGAAAACGTGGATGCGCATAAATACATCGGACGCTCCTATTACAAAACAGGCCTGTTGAATGAAGCGCTTGAAGAGTTTAAGAAGGCCCTGGCGTTAGATAAAAAAGATCCGGAAATCCACTGCTACCTTGAAAGCGTCTATTTCAGCATGGGACGACTGGACGATGCAGTTGCCGAACTTAAAAAAGCAATTGAGATTGATCCACAATTCAAAACAGCACACCTTAACCTTGGCTTTGTCTACTATGAGCAGGGCAAACTTGACGAGGCAATGGAGGAGTATGAAATTGCTATTGGTATTGATCCAAAATTCGCAGACGCATATAGTAATATGGGCCTGGTCTATTGTGAGAAAAAAATGTTTGATGAAGCTATTGCCATCCTTAAGAAGGCCATAGAGATAAACCCTACACTACCTGATGCTCACAGTAACCTGGGTTTTGCATACTGGAATAAGGGGCTTAAGGACAAAGATGAAGAGATGAAGAAAAAAGCCATGCGAGAGGTCACTATATATAAAGGATTGATAGGAGCACAATAAATCGTGCTCCAAACAATGGTTTGATAAATCAAACCACTACATTAAGCATATCCAAACGTAGGGGCAATTTTTTTAAATTGCCCCTACTTCAGCACAAAGGCTACTTATGCGAAAGCTTTCGACCAAAATAGCCATTTTACTTTTCGCTATCCTTATCACCATAATAGCGGCCATATCCACACTTATCTTCCTTATAAATAGTGAAAAGTTAACACACTTTATTGAACATCGGATCAAGGCAGATACAAATTTCGATATCAGGATAAAAGATACCCACTTGAACATTTTTTCCTGCCTTCAGTTAAAACAAATCAGCGTAAAATGGCTTGGTGAGCAGAAACAATTCACACTTGAATGCAACACCATTGCTCTTCATTACAACCTCTTCGATCTTCTGAAAAGACGTATAAAAGGAATAGACATTTCTGATGTACAAATCATTCTTAATGCAGAAATGGAAACAGCAATCAACTCTCCTTCCTCACACGATTACGGTCTCAAACCCTTCAGTTTAAAAGACATTTACCCTGAACATCTCCTTGTAGAAAATATCTCCGTCAATAACACACAGGTAAAGATTACGGCGGGTGATTACCTCTTTGAATTAACTGAAATGGATTTGCAGGTTAAGGGAATTCAACCGGCAACGCCTTTTTATATTTTAATGAGTGGAAAATTCTCCGTATCAAATCCTTCGAAAGAAACTTCTTCAAATCTGTATGGGGAAATTGACATAACCACAAAATACAGTCTACCTGATGATGAATTGACCATTCTAAACAGCTCACACTTTCTGGTAAACGATTCAGAAAAATTCCTTCTTAACGGCAAAGCGCTTTCTATCCTCACCTCACCGGAAATACATTGTAATATAAGCGGTACCCATCATTTAGAAGCCTTTAATTCCATGATCCCGGAAAATTATAAGGATTGGTCATTAAATGGCTCTATCTCAACAGATACCTCCATAGACTATACCGCCAAAAATCAGTCTTGGACAATGACAGCCATCACTGACATGTCCCTTTCAAAGCTAGGATTTGCATCACCTGACTATGACTATTTTGCAGAAAAAATAAGCGGCCACATTAAAATAAATTTGAATACAGACAGCAATTCAAGAATACTCTCTTTTAGAACCAATGGCATATTAGAACCATTCCTTATTCAGCTCGGTGATTTTACCACCAACATGAGAAACAGAAAAACACACTTCTCTCTCAACGGCAATTATGATACTCAAAACAAAAATCTTAACGAAGTCAACAGTACTTTATCCTGGGATAATCTGGGGACTATCACAACAATTGGAGACATCCTGAGCATAACTGACAATCCCCATCTTGATATGAATATAGAACTGAAAAAGATTGACAATTCAGCCTTCTTTGAAACATTTGCCAAAGACACGGTAGAATACTCCAATCCGGTTTTATTCAATACTCAAATTGAAGGAGAGTCAAGTTCACACTTTTATATTAGTAGCGCTAAAAAACATTTAACCATCAATGGACATCTTAACGTAAATAACTTAAACCTTAAATACGGTGATATCTCTATTGATGATGCCAGCATTGATCTTCCCATTTCCCTCGCGTATCCCCGTTCCAAAACTGTGATACAGAAGCGGGATATTCCCGATTCACAATATGGGGCTGTTCAATTTAAAAAACTCTCTTACGGCCCACTTAAAATAGAGAATATCCGGATTAACCCCATAATTACTTCAAATAATTTTTTTATCAAAGACCCATTTAAAATTCCTATTTTTGATGGTACGATTGACATCAGGAATGTATCAGTGGAAAATGCAATAAATAGCGATAGAAAATTTAATCTTGGGTTCCAGGTTAATAATATCAGCCTCGAAGCGTTGACAACCACTTATAATCTGACACCCTTCAAAGGCATCTTAAATAGCTCAGTTATGTCTTTCCGGGGGCAAGGGCAAACACTTTATTCAAATGATGAGATGAAAATCAAACTCTTCGGAGGAGAGATCACTTTAAGAGATTTATCGATAAACAACTTTTTAAACCCTATGACAGAGATTGGGTTTTCGGCAGAAGTTAACCATCTGGATTTAGGAGAAATGTCCGATACCTACCGCGAGTGGGGTAACATTACGGGGATCATAAATGGAAATATACAGGATTTTAAAATAGTCGCCGGAGAACCTTCCAGCTTCGAAATTGAAATGAAGACAGAAACCTATCCTGGTACCAAACAAATCGTCAGTACAAAATTCCTTAAAAACTTTGTCCCCGGTATTGGAAAAGTATTGGACAAAGTAGGATTTACAAACTATAAATACGCTGTAATGGGACTACATGCCAGACTCGAAAACGACTATGTCAAATTGCGAGGTGCCGTCAGAGAAGATGGAAAAGAGCTGTTTATGAAAGGTGCCGGAATGAAGAGGCTGGAAATTGTTTTACCAAATGTCGATAGAAGAGTGCCATTTAAAACATTCCTTAACTCTTTCAAAGGAATATTGGGTTCAGATATCGACGACACCCAGGTACAGTTTAAATAAAGATAATCTTTACACTCTTTACCTGCCTGTACGTAGCACGCAGACAGGAAGCCCTGTGAGAGAACTTCTTTATCCCTCACGCCAAGGCGCCAGGAACGCAAAGGGCTTTTAACTTTGTTATTTTTTTCTTAGCGATCTTAGCGGCTTAGTGTGAAAATTGGTATTTTAATCTGAAATCCTCGGTTTAATCACTATAAAATTAAAACATTCCTGTCCTGGTGTGTATAAACAGGAAGAATTGAAAGGAGTAAATCTATGAAAACACAGATGGTAAAATATCTTGCACTTCCACTGTTGGCATTCGTTGTCATTAGTTGCGCCGTAATTACTGTTAACGTCTACTTTCCAACCGAAGCGGTCGAAGAAGCTGCCGAAAAAATCATTGACGAAATTCAAGGTGGTAATGATGCGAAAAGCACGGCAGGTAATAGTGATCAACAAAGCTTTTTCCAAAAGAGTGTTCCTTTTAACTTTTTCGGATGTTCTACGGTTTATGCGGATGAAATAGACCTTAACCTTACAACACCAGCCATCCGCAAATTGATCGACTCCATGAAATCCCGCAATACAGCAATCATGCAGTTTAAGGACCAAGGTTCCATTGGTGAAACCAACGACGGTATGCTTGCCATTAGAAGTATGGACGGTCTTGCCGGAGAAGAGATCAGGACTGTAAACCGCCTGCTGAAAGCTGAAAACAACGACCGAGAAACGCTGTACAAGGAATTGGCAACGGCGAACAAAATTGATCTGGCAGATATCGGCAAGGTAAAATCAATCTTTGCTAAAACCCTTAAATCAAAGGCCAAACCCGGTCATTGGTATCATGATGAAAAGGGGAATTGGACACAGAAAAAATGATAAACTATGAAAAAGAATAACAGGTTTATCTCTATATACGAATTTTAATTTTAAGTATTGCTACATAACAAGATACATTAATTGTCACTCTCATATGGATGACATGTCAGCGGGCGAAGTCCGCCAAAGGCGCTAATTTATTACCATACTAAACATGGAGAATTCAATTAATATTTTTCCATGTTATAGTGTTGAATATCATAATAGATGGAAAGTTTTCCGTTGTATATAGGCAATACCTGGAAAATTTTCCATCTATTCTTACTGTTATGCATTATAAATAATTATGGATAATAAAACACCAGAAGAACTTGATCTTGAAAAACCAAATAAAGAGTCAAGTGAATGGTTTGCAAAATTACTCCTAGAAGAAAGTTTTAATGGATATAAAACAGTTTGGGATTTATATCTAAAATTTTATACCGTTTTTTTATCTGTTAATTTAATCGCATTAGCAGCCGTATTGGAGCATATATCACAAGTCAATCGATTATTAATTGTAATTGCGTTTATTGCGCAAAATGCATTCTCACTTGGAACTGCCATTATGATTGCTGTGTTTTCTAAAAAATCTACCGCGCGTTATGATGTTTTATGTAGGCATTTTGCAGTGCAATATTGCAATCATAAAATTATTGTCGAGTTATCTCACTCTCCTACGCTAAGTTGGCTTGGTGTATATGGGGGCTTCGCAAACGCTGTAAGTCATTTAGCTCTAATATGTTGCTGGATAGTAGGAATATATTAGTCATCAAATGCATAACGATTGCATGAAGCCAACCACCAATAACTATGCGGTTTAATATTTATCGCGGATACCGCTCTAAGCCTCACTTGGTAGTTTACCCACAGGTGGTGGTTGCTTATGCGGGACGCTATCTGACATTATGACAAGTTTGCTTTAAGGAGATTAGTGAGAATGAATTTTGATCTTACAAATTTAGCTACGCTAGCTGCCGCTCTAGGAAGTTTGGCCGCAGCAATTGCAGCGTGGCGGGCTGCGAGTTCAGCTCGTGATGCTGTGAGAACTCAAATTATATTAGATTTTTCAAAAAGGGATGCCCAGCAGGATTTTGGAGAAGCTACTAATATTCTATGGGATTTTAAATATAAGAGTGAAGAAGATATAGCAAAGAGGTTTGAAAGATTAAAAACAGACTCAAAGAAGGACTGGGAGAAAATCGACAACGCTCGCCGTATCGTTCACAAATTTTGGAGGCAATTGATGAGTGTTAAACAAGCTGGTCTTGTATCTGATAAGGAGCTACTTGTGTTTTTTTCAAACCTCAACTTAAAACTATTCTAGAGATTCTAGAACCACTAGAGAAAACGACGCCTGGGTTTGGCTTTTCCAAACCCGCCTTTGATGAATATAGGAAAATATACGAGAACTACGATGAATTATATAAGGATACGTATGGGGTTTTTCCTGAATGCGGCAAACCTTCCAGCTAACAATGCAGTGAAGAGATACCCACAAAAAGGGGGAATATCAGTAGACCCATGTCAAGTCTTTCCATGAATATATTAGATGAATGATTATTCTAATGTTCATTTCCATAAAATTAGAAAAAGGTAAAACATGTTTTTTCTTAAAACTTTTGATGAAATATGTTAACATTTTGGTTAGTAGAAATATAGAAATGCAATATATTAATATTAAGCATAAAGAAAATTTATTTTGTAATGGATGGTCCCTTTCCCCCATGCTTTTTTCCTTAGCAACAAAATGATATGATTCAAAGGCTCCATAATGAAACAGAACTTTGAATGGGACTAATAAAAAGCCAAAGCTAATCTAAAAAAACACAGAACCCGTTTTGACGAAGCAACAACCGTGTTTCTTGATCCATTCTCTATAACGATATTTGATCCTGACCATTCAGAGAGTGAACAACGCTATATTGACAATGGCAGTTCCGGCAAGAACCGAGTGCTTGTAGTTGTTTATACTGAACGGGGCTCAAATATACGTATTATAAGTTGCCGTAAGGCAACTTCATTGGAACGTAAACTTTATAATGAGAGCTGAACCTAAAAGGGTAAAGAAGGAGGGCGACAATATGCGTGCCGAATATAATTTTAAAGGCGGAGTGCGTGGAAAACATTATAGAGCAATGCAAAATGGATATACGATCACTATTCATAAGGAGGATGGTAAAAGTGTTGTTAAGGAGGTAGTACCGAAAGAGGGTGTAGTTGTTCTTGACCCGGATATTCGTCCTTATTTTTTAGATTCAGAATCTGTGAATAAGACGTTGCGATGTTTAATTCCACTTCTGCCAAAAATAAAACGTAGAGCAAAGGCGAATAAATCCTAACAAATCAGTGGAGCCAACCCCTCCGTCATTTGCAATTCGTTACCTTTTGTTTATATTATTTTGTCTATTATTTTATTTACCAAATGGAGTTGTTCACCTCGGCGTTAATCTTGTTCCAATTAAAGCAATCATATTAAATGTAAGATTTGGCCTGGATCAGCGACCTTACGTTATTGTTAAAGAATAGAAGTAAATTAATGTATTTATCAGTAATAAGCGTAAAGCCATTAGATGGGTATAAGCTTTTGATCAAATTTGAAAATAAGGAAGAAAGAATATTTGATGTATCACCTTATTTTAACATAGGTAAATTTGCAGAATTAAAAGATATTTCCTTGTTTAACACTGTAACAGTCAAGTTTGATTCTATAGAATGGGCAAACCATTTGGATATTGATCCAGAATTATTGTATGAGAAAAACGTAAAAGTAGAAACCCAACACATAACCACTCAGTCGAGTTGACGCCTTTATCTCTTGCGGTTCTTACATTTTCAGATTCCTTGCTTAATTTATTTTTATTCATACTTTTCCCACGCCTCTACGGCGCACCTCACTTTGGCCGTTCGGCCCGGAGGATCTATGGACCAATCAGTCTTACAAGACCTTATGGATGAAATAAATTGGTTGTTTCATCCATAACCTGACGAAGATGGAACCGCACTGCGGAAATTCACAAACAAGCGTATTAAAGAGAGACAATAAATAGGCATAGTGCCCCCTCCGATTCTATAGTGGTGGGATATTAAGTTTTGGCCGAGAATTTCAAACACAGAAAAAGAAATGATAAAAATCCATGCTATACAAACAGGAAAAGTCAGAGTCAAACAGTTTCAAGTGACTGGTGCAAGAAATATATTTTCACGCCTACGGCAGTTGTTTTTTACTCAAAATTGGAGTGATTGGCATCCAGTTTATTGCTGGTTAGTGGAACATCCTGATGGGCCTTTTCTAATTGATGTGGGAGAGATAACAGAAGTACACAAACGCGGGTACCTACCAGAAAGCATTGGTTTTAAATCATCTGTACAATACGATGTTAAACGGGAAGACGAAGTTGATAATAAGTTGAAGAAACGGGTCAAGCCCTTTTTTATGGAGAAAAATTGTGACTAATTTTTTGTACTAATATCAACATTAAAACAACAATAAATTATAATAGTTTTCCACAACAATAGGCTTCTTTTTATCGGGGCGCTGCCCCAACCCCCGAGGTTTTTTAAG
>SMSL01000011.1 GCA_007859995.1 Candidatus Brocadiaceae bacterium S225 | reverse complement strand
CCTTTCAACTTGCCGAAAGCAAGGGATAAAATCAAGCCAGGCTTTAGAAATATTATTTCGAGGTGAATTACCAGATTTTATTTAATAGCACTGGTAATGTTTTTAAATACACTGAATAGTTACTCTTTTTTTTGAATAACAGAGAGACGAGTATTATTGATAAGTACAAATCCAGTTGTTGCCAGCAGAAAAAGTGTCTATTATATGAGACGATATATTGATTTAATTCCTTTTAATTACTTGACTTCCATTTGTTTGTTATATAAAATCCATTTAATTTTTTAACTGTCTGGTACTGTTATAAAGCATTAAATTATAACATTTAGATTTTTGCTGTTCATGTCTTATTTGTTGTATTAAGATTTTTGTACCAGTTTATATAGATTTGTCTTATGTGAAGAAAGAATTAAGGATGGAAAACCATTTGTCTTAACATGGAATGTTTTTTTGGTTTTAACTAAATTAAATTGAGATGCAACTACTTTCATATAGTTTGGTTGTTGTTTTAATTAGAAATTTAACGTAAATGTTTTTTTATATAAAATAAACTTTATATGATTCAATGGATTGGATCATTATTTTGACTCAGATTTTTTTATAGATAGAACCATTTTGCTAGATTGAGACCATTCCAGATAAAAGTACTTATTTGCGTTCAAGTGTTAATTGTAAATGCTTGCCGTTAGTATTCTTCCATACTTCCATTCTTAAATACTTCAGTTTTTGTATATTCATAGAGATTCAAGAGCTTCATTTAATATTTTTTGAATGCAAGGAGGGGATGAGTTATTAATTATATTACTTCGAATCCATTAATATATTTTCCAATACTTCCAGTTTGCATAGTTTTCGGTTTTTTAATATGTTATCTGTTTTTTAGATTGCGTCAAGTAAGTAGAGAAAGAGCATCTAGAAATGTAATTAAAGAAGCGGAGTTAGAGGCAGTAAGAATAATTAAAGGCGCTGATATAACCGCCAGAGAAGAATTGTACAAGCGAAAGGAAGGCTTTGAAAAAGAAACGCAGGATACAAGGCAGGAATTACGTCAGCTGGAAAAGCGTTTGAGCAAAAGGGAAGACAATCTTGAGAGAAAGATTGATATCTTGACAAAGAAGGAGAAATACATAGAGAGTATGGCTTCAAACTTGTCGAACAAGGAAAAAGATGTTAATAAGAAAAGCTCTCAACTTGATGATTTGATTCAGGAAGAAAAAAATACTCTTTATAAGGTTTCAGGGTTATCTGCAGATGCCGCAGAAAAATTACTACTAACCCGTCTGGAAAAAGAACTTGAAAGGGAATGCGCAAGTTTAATAGAAAAATACACAAACAAAGCTAAAGATGAAGCCGAAAAGAATGCCATTTCAATAGTAGGTACTGCCATTCAGCGATATACAGCGAATAATACGATTGATAATGTAGTTAGTACAATTGAGCTGCCAGGTGACGAAATGAAAGGGAGAATTATTGGTCGGGAAGGCAGGAATATACGTGCTTTTGAGAAAGCAACCGGTGTAGACGTAATAGTCGATGACACTCCTGGTATTATTGTTCTTTCAGGCTTTGATGGTGTGCGCAGAGAAGTTGCCAGGTTGGCTATGAAAAAACTGATCATGGACGGTAGAATTCATCCTGCACGTATCGAAGAGGTAGTGCAAGAGACCGAAAAAGATATTGAACAGATTATTCTGGAGACAGGCAAACAGACAAGTTTCGAGTTGGGAATACATGATTTACATCCGGAAATAATTAAATTATTAGGGCGTTTAAGGTATCGTACCAGTTATGGCCAGAACCAGCTACAGCATTCAATAGAGGTTTCACACCTTGCAGGAGTCCTGGCTGGTGAATTGAAACTTGACGCACAGATAGCAAGAAGGTGTGGCCTTTTACATGATATAGGCAAGGCACTTAGTGCGGATGTTGAAGGCACTCATGCCATAGTAGGAGCAGACTTTGCAAAGAGATACGATGAAAAACCAGAGATTATAAATGCAATCGCTTCACATCATGAAGAGGTTCCTTCCGAAACGGTGTATTCTGTTTTGATAAATGCTGCAGATGCAATTTCTGCAAGCAGGCCAGGGGCCAGACGTGAAACTCTTGAAAAATATGTTAAACGGCTGGAGAAACTGGAAAGTGTGGCAATGTCTTTTAGTGGCGTCGAAAGTGCGTTTGCCATCCAGGCTGGAAGAGAAGTCAGAGTTATTGTCCATCCGGATAAAGTCAGTGATAGTTTAGCCTCAAAAATTTGCCATGATATCGCCAAGAATATTGAAGAAGAACTTGAATATCCGGGAGAAGTGACAATTACTGTGATTAGGGAAAAACGGATAATTCAGAAAGCAAAATGATGTACATTGGTTATGATATCATAGTTGTTGGTGGGGGACATGCCGGATGCGAAGCGGCACTGGCGGCTGCAAGAATGGGTATGCAGACTGCATTGCTGTCAATGAACCTTGATACAATTGCGCAGATGTCTTGTAACCCTGCAATTGGCGGGTTGGCAAAAGGTCAATTAGTACGCGAAGTAGATGCGCTTGGTGGTGAAATGGGAAAGGTAATTGATGAGACTGCCATCCAGTTCAGACTTCTTAACGCCAGCAAGGGCCACGCTGTACGATCACCCCGCGCCCAGGCAGACAAAAAGCTTTATCAATTTACAATGAAAAAAAGATTGGAAGAGCAGGACAATCTCTCATTAAGGCAGGATTGCGTTGAGAAAATTATAATTGAAAATAGAGAGACACTGGATTTAATTGGTAAAAGTGGTACAAGATACAGATCAAAGGCTGTAATTATTACAACGGGTACTTTCCTAAATGGATTAATCCACATCGGTAACTCGCAGGTGCATGGCGGAAGAGCAAGCGAACCGTCATCTGATACATTATCAGCCTGCTTACTGGATTTGGGTTTTGAGATAGCAAGGCTTAAAACAGGCACTTCACCACGCCTGAATGGCAGCAAGATAAATTATGATATTTTGCAAGCCCAGGAGGGTGATAAACAACCTACAGCATTCTCCTTTTCTACCAAAAACATCCAAAAACCTCAGGTCAAATGCTTTATAACACATACAAACAGTTCAACACATGAAATTATTAAATCAAATCTGGGCCGTTCTCCACTTTACACGGGACAAATAAAGGCTATTGGACCAAGATATTGCCCTTCTATTGAGGACAAAGTCACCAGATTTCCAGATAAAGAACAGCATCAAATATTTATTGAACCTGAAGGGTTGGATACCACAGAGGTGTATTGCAATGGCATTTCTACCAGCGCTCCGTTTGATGTTCAGGAAGCAATGGTTCATTCCATAAAGGGATTAGAAAAAACAAATATTACACGATATGGATATGCGATAGAATACGATTATATTCCACCTACTCAAATTAAACCATCTCTGGAGACAAAAAATATTGAAAACCTCTTTCTGGCAGGCCAGATAAATGGTACTTCAGGTTATGAAGAAGCGGCTGCACAGGGGATCATGGCAGGAATAAATGCGGTATTAAAAATCCAAAATCGTAAACCCTTTCTCCTGGATCGTTCAGAAGCGTATATTGGCGTACTAATTGATGACTTGGTTACAAAAGGGACTCGTGAACCTTACAGAATGTTCACCTCAAGGGCAGAGTACAGACTTGTCCTTAGACATGATAATGCAGATAGAAGGCTCATGAAATATGGTTATCAGTATGGTTTGATTAGTAAATGGCAAATGGATAAGTTGTTAGAAAAAGAGGAGATTATTTCTGAAACAAATGCGTATCTTGAGCACAAAAAAATCGGGGCGGATTCATTGATAAAATTATTGAGGCGTCCAGACATGAATTTTAGTAACTTACTGGGAGTGGACAATGAATTAAGGGGAAGAAATATCTCTTTTCCTGTTCAGGAACAGGTTGAAATTGAGGCTAAATATAAAGGCTATATCAGTAGGCAGAATCAGCAAATCGAGAAGTTTAAAAAGATGGAAAATTTTTCACTTCCTACACAGTTTCACTATGATAGCATTCCTGGATTGAGGAAAGAAGCGCAACAGAAGCTAGACCGGTTTCGCCCGATTTCATTGGGACAGGCTTCTCGTATTTCAGGAGTGTCACCTGCAGATATCTCAATACTAATGGTTTATTTGCTGAGTAAAAGTAAAAATGATACTCGATCGGTACATATTTAAACACGATAATCAAGCATATGTTTGTGTTGAATCAGGAAGTGATTTACTGAAAACGTAAAACTATCTTTTCATATTCATACTCATTAAAAACTCGGCATTTGTCTGGGTTTTAGATAATCTGTTGGAAAGGAGTTCTACTGCTTCTGCCGGGCTCATTTCATTAAGGACTCTTCGCAGCACCCACACTCTTTTTAATTCTTCAGGATCAAGTATTAATTCTTCCTTCCTTGTTCCGGACCTGTTTATGTCTATTGCAGGGAACAGTCTTTTATCGGCCAATCTTCTGTCTAGATGTAATTCCATATTACCAGTACCCTTAAACTCTTCGAATATAACCTCATCCATTCTGCTGCCGGTGTCTACGAGTGCGGTAGCAATTATGGTCAAGCTTCCGCCTTCTTCAATATTTCTTGCGGCGCCAAAGAATCTTTTAGGTTTCTGAAGTGCATTCGCATCAACACCACCAGATAATATTTTTCCGCTATGTGGTATTTCAGTATTATATGCCCTTGCCAGTCGTGTGATTGAGTCAAGCAATATCACAACATCTTTTTTGTATTCTACCATGCGTTTGGCTTTTTCTATTACCATTTCCGCAACCTGCACATGACGACTTGCCGGCTCATCAAAGGTGGATCCAATGACCTCGGCATCGACAGCTCTGTCCATCTCCGTCACTTCCTCCGGACGTTCATCTATTAATAGTATTATAAGGTAAACTTCCGGATGGTTTTTTGTTATGCTGTTTGCAATTTCCTTAATAAGGACCGTCTTTCCAGTACGAGGTGGGGCAACAATCAAACCGCGTTGCCCTTTGCCTATTGGAGTAACCAAGTCCATTATTCGCATCTCTGTTTCATCTTTATTAGATTCCAACATAATACGTTCGTCGGGATGAAGTGGTGTTAAATCATCAAAAACACACATTTCACTTAAAAGATCAGGATTTTCATAGTTTATAGCCTCTACTCTGAGGAGGGCAAAATATCTTTCATTTTCTTTAGGAGGACGTATCTGTCCTGAAACGGTATTACCCGTTCTTATGCCAAACCGCCTTATTTGTGATGGTGAAATATATATATCATCAGGACATGGTAAATAGTTGTAGTCTGGCGAACGTAAAAAACCGAAACCTTCCGGCAGTACCTCAACTACTCCCTCGCCATACATAAGACCATTTTGATTTACTCGTTCCTTAAGTATTTTAAATATCAATTCTTGCTTTTTAAGGCCGGAATACTCTTGTATCTTCTCTTTTTTAGCCGTATCCTGAAGCGATTTTATTGTCATCTTTTGTAATGAGGTGATATGCATATCACCTTTTTTTATTTCTTCATACTTTTCATTTGTGTTTTTGTCTACGACAGGTGCACTCTCTTTCTTAACAGGTCTGGTTGCTTTCGTAGTCGTTTTAGCCTTTGTAGTCTTTGTTGAAACCATGTTTTTCTCCAAATTACTTTTTCGTTATAAATTGACACCAAAAATCTTTAACTTGATTTAATGTGTCCTCTTTAGAATGATTATTATTAATGATAACGTCTGAAATTTCTCTTTTTTGTGGTATTAAGCCTTGAAATTTTTCTCGTTTTGCTATTTCATCTAAAGGCCAATTGCGGCTGTTTAGGACTCTTGTCTTGCATCTGTTTTTCTCAGTATCAACAAACAGCACGATGTCACATATATCTATTAAGTTTGATTCAACTAATAGTGCCGCATCTAAAACAATGGCCTTTGTTGATGTTTTAGCATGAAGTTCAGCAATTTTACTTTTAATCTGTTTTATTGCCTTTGGGTGAACTATTCTATTTAAAGCAGAAACCTCTTTTCTATCTGAGAATACGATTTCTGCCAGCACATCTCTTTTTATTTTGCCGTGATTGTCGAGTAAATGACTTCCCCATCTTTTCGTAATCTCAAGCGCTATATCTTTGGTGTTAATGAGTTCATGGCAAATTTTGTCGGCGTCAATAAGATCCGCACCCGACGATTTCAACATTTCTGCTATTGTACTCTTACCACTTGCTATACCACCAGTAATACCTATTACCTTAATCCTCTGCTTCATTCAGTTGTTATCATGATTTTCAGCAAGAAAAGAATTAAACCCATATGCAGTGAATAGCTCATTAAGCTTATTATTGTTGACATTTGTCAAACGGCAACCTTCGAGATTATAATCCAGAGGGACTTCCGTATTAATTGTTGCCAGGCGCATTGAAAGTCTGGCTGATTCTGCATATTTTAATAAGTTTTCCTGTCTTTTCTTTCCTTTTACCTTGTCAGTATTCGATAATACGTTTTCCAATGACTTCCATTCTCTAATAAGCTCTAAAGCGGTTTTAATACCGATACCTGGAACACCTGGAATATTGTCGCTTGAGTCTCCACTTAGAGCAAGTACATCAATAAAACTTTTCGGCTCAATTCCCATTTCGTTTCGTATCCTGTCAATATTTCTTATTTGCTTCTTTCTGGGATTGAAAATCTTTATATATTTATCAACTAGTTGATCCATGTCTTTATCTGTAGTTATAATTGTGCATTCGATGTTTTCCATAGATACTTTTTTGGAAATGGTTCCAATTATGTCATCGGCTTCGAAACCCTGAATAGCAAATAGTGGTATTCCGTATGCTTTTATTACATCAAACATAAGAGGTATCTGAGACACCAGATCGTCAGGTGTTGGCTTTCTATGTTCCTTGTATTCTTTGTATTCTAAGTGTCTGAATGTCGGCCCATTGGAATCAAAGGCTATTGCCATGTAACAAGGCCTGTCCTCTTTTAAGATTTTACGTAACATTCTGGTAAATCCATATACTGCATTGATTGGTTGGCCAGACGGTGTCGTTAATCCGCTGATTGCGTAGTAAGCCTGATATAGTTGAGAATGTCCGTCAATAATAAAGAATTTTTTTGGCACTTATGGATATATTATATGGAATTGTTTACTGGTATTGTTACTTCTTCACGTTTTTGAAGACAAGCACGCATTTGAGAGGTTTTTTCGAGAAAAGTTTTTTCAGGTGATCTTTTGCTCTTTCTTTCTATAAATTATTTTCAATATGCAGAATAATAGATTATCTAGGTTTACAAAGTTCACTGCGCATTTGAATATAGCACCAAGTACAATCAAAAACTCGGGAGTTTGCTATTTAACAAAAGCGGTGTCAAGAAATGCTGTGTACCTGAACAGATGGATATATGAGGCAATATATTAGTTGAATATTAGTTGCGTTTCTTATATTTGTCAAGGTGTTTTTTTTAATTTTTATAATTAAGCTTATAGAATATTTGAGATTTCAATCTAATGTCGTTATAGATTGCAACCGATTATTTTGAATTGAACTGGTTATTGAAGCACAGATCAATGTTTAATGTTTGTGTAGTGCTACTATAAAATTGGAAAAAAGAGTTGTATATAAAAACATTAAAGGCTCCACCGTTGCCGTGAGAAGAATTTTTTCGTTAACCCTTTCTCAAGGTGGGTACTCATTGCTGACCCAATGCAATGGCCCGCAAATAAAAGTTCCCGATACGATGTTTGTAGGTTTTAAAAAAGTTCTCTTCTTACACGCACATAGCAGGGCCTTTAATTAACCGACTTATATCAAATGTAAAAAATTAATTCAAGCATAATTTTAATTAATGTGTTAGCCTTTGGTTTAGATTTTCTTGACAGAATTATTTGGTATAAGTAGTATTGGAACGTATGAGTCATTCAGACCTGAATTGAGAGCTTATCATCGACTCAAAAGGAGTTATTATGAAATTAGGGGCAAGTTATTTCGGCAACAGAACATTAAGGCATGTCAAAAAAGATATGGAGAAAATGATACAAGATGGGTGTAATCTTGTTATTCATACTATGAGTGAACACGATATCGCTTATCATTCTCAGACCATGATTGATATTGTTCAGGTGAGCAGAGATGTCGGGTTGGAGGTGTTTTTGGACCCATGGGGAATTGGCAGGGTTTTTGGTGGCGAATCATTTTCTGCATTTGTAAAATTGTTTCCGGAAGCAAGGCAGAGGTTGAGCTTTACAGAAGGTGACATTAATGTAAATAAGGCATGCATTAATTCAAAAACATTTAGAGATAAAATGTCACAATGGATAGACCTTGCGGCAAGTACTGGAGCAGAGGGTGTATTCTGGGATGAGCCACATCTCTTTTATGGAGAGTTTACTGAATTGTTTGGTAAAACAAGAAAAATATGGGGATGTACTTGTCCGACATGCAAAGATATTTTCAAGAACAGTTTCGGTTATGAAATGCCTCAGGAGTTTACGAATGACGTGATGGCATTTAGACAGGAAACCATACTGAATTTTATAGAATTCTTATCAGATCACTCTTCAAGCAAAGGACTTAAAAATGCGGTTTGTGTCTTTCCATACAGTGAGCCTAAATACGGTATATATGAGTGGGAAAAAATAGTTAAACTGAAGAATGTCGATATATTTGGAAGCGATCCCTACTGGATCTCTTATAATGAACCAGTGGGTGATTTTGTGGAGAAAGTGTCCAGAGAGGTAGTGCGGCTGTGCAAAAAGTATGATAAAGAACCTCAAATATGGATACAGGGATACCGAGTTCCCGCAGAGCGGGAAGAAGAGGTTTCTACCGCCATTAAGGCAGCTTTTGATTCTGGTGTAAGAAATATTGCAACCTGGTGTTTCGATGGAGGCGCCTGTATGACATACATCAGTTCGGAACGGCCGGAAATCGTTTGGAACAATATCAGCAACGATTATAAAAATCTACAATAAAAATGAATGCAAAAATAGAAAAAATTGCAAAGAATGTTTTGCAAGATAACGAAATATCGTATGACGACGCTCGTTTTTTGATGGGGATAAGTGGGGTTGAAATCTATGACATACTCTACTGGGCGAATCGGATACGGTACAATTCGTTCAATAATGTTGTCAGCCTGTGCTCCATAATTAGTGCCAGGCAAGGAAGTTGTTCAGAAGACTGCAGGTTTTGTTCACAATCCAGTCGTTACAATACGGATATTTCAAATTTTCCATTAATTGAAAAAGAAAAAATAGTAGAGGCCGTTGAAAAAGGAAAAGAATATAAATCAGATTGCGTAGGAGTTGTTACGAGCGGGTATAGTTTGGAAGGGAGTGATAATTTCGACAAGATATGTGAAGATGCATATGAATTGTCTAAACAGGACGGTCCTCCTGTTCACACTTCAATTGGTACGATTACGAGTAAAATGGCTGAGAAACTGGTTTCAAACGGGGTAGAGATGATTAATCATAACCTTGAAACATCAGAGGGTTACTATCCAAATATATGCACAACACATACCTATAAAGATAGAGTAGAAACAATTGAGACCGCAAAGGATGCCGGTTTGAAGATATGCAGCGGTGGTATTTTTGGTGTTGGTGAGAGTGTCATGGATAGATTGGACCTGGCTTTCAAACTGAAGGAGCTTGATGTTGATGCAATACCAATGAATTTTCTCAGTCCTGTAAAAGGTACACCATTGTCTACAGAAAATTCTTTAGAACCTATGGAAATATTGAAAATAATAGCCGTTTATCGTTTTATATTACCGGATAAAGAAATTAAGGTTGCGGGTGGTAGAGAAGAGAATCTCCGTGACGTACAGAGCTGGATGTTTTACGCAGGGGCTAACAGCACAATGATAGGTGATTATCTTACTACCAGTGGAAAACGTCCGGAAGAGGATTTGCAGATGATAAAAGATCTGGGGTTGAAATATAAAGTGGGAGAGATGCAAAAACATTGAATTATGATGTTGTAGGATTAGGGCAATGCTGTATTGATTATTTGGGCACTGTAGAACAATATCCTGATATTAATGAGAAGGAAGAAGTAAGCAATCTTACTGTTCAGGGTGGAGGGCCGGTGGCAACAGCGATGGTCACGTTGTCCAGACTAGGAGCTTCAACTGCATTTATTGGCAAGATATCTGACGACTCTTTCGGTGATCTGATTAAAGAGGGCTTAATTAGTGAACATGTTAATATTGATTACATTGTAGTAGAAAAAGGCAAAAGATCTCAATTCGCGTTTATCGTGATAGAGAAGGATACTGGTAAGAGAACAGTTTTATGGTCCAGAGCGACTGTTGCACCTTTAAGATCAGATGAAATAAATAGAGGTGTAATAAATACCGCAAAAGTCTTACTCCTGGACGGTCTCATGAAAGAGAGCTCAGTGGCGGCTGCTGGATATGCCAGGGACGCAGGGGTGATAATTGTTGTTGATGCGGGCAGTATGAGAGAAGGTGCATTAGCACTTGTAAATTTATCCGATTTCTTTATCGCGTCAGATGATTTTGTAAGACAGTTTTCCAGTGCTAATAATCCAAAAGCTGCGGCAGTTGAATTATTGGGCCTTGGCGCTAAAACGGTAATAGTGACACTGGGTGAAAAAGGAAGTATATGCGTCACCCCTGAGAGGATTTTTTATCAACCGGCATTCAAGGTTAAGGTTGTCGATACAACCGGATGCGGAGATGTATTTCACGGCGCATTCATATTTGGATTACTACAAAAGTGGGGTTTAAACGAAACAATGAGGTTCGCCTCAGCTACTGCTGCTCTCAAGTGTTGCGAAATTGGCGGCAGAACTGCGATTCCGGATCTCCGGGATGTAGAAGAATTCCTGGAGAGCGATAACCATTCTTAGTGATAAATTCGATGTCTGGAAACACAAAAAAACAATCTGCAGAATTATCAAAGAGATACTCTTTACAAAAACATATATTATCTCTTTTGAGTTTAGCTATAGCAATGCTCTATTTGCTATTCATGGGTTTCATCGGCTCAAATAGTCTGAAACATCTTATCTCGTTTGTAACAGTCAATGAATATCTATTGATTGCTCTCTATATTTCCCTGTTTATTATAATTATAGATGTCATAACCATCCCTTTAAGTTTTTATAGGGGATTTGTTCTTGAGCACATGTATGAATTGTCAAATCAGAAGATTTCAGGATGGCTCAAGGATGAATTAATAAAGTTCCTGATATCTCTACCGCTTGTCATAGTTATGGTTGAGATATTGTATATATTCCTCAGAAATTTTCCGGGCTCATGGTGGATATTTGCTGCCATGATCTGGATATTCTTCTCAGTTATTATGGCAAAACTTGCACCTGTTCTTATCTTCCCTCTATTCTATAAAAGTGTACCTTTGGAAAATAAGGAAGTTAAAGAGGGTTTGGAATTACTTGCAGAAGGCACCGGGATTAATATACAGGGGGTTTATAAAATCAACTTGAGTAAAAACACAAAGAAGGCAAATGCTGCTCTTGCCGGTATGGGAAGCACCAGAAGGGTTCTGCTGGGAGATACACTATTAGATTCATATTCACCGGCTGAAGTTAAATCTGTATTTGCCCATGAGTTGGGTCATCATGTTTACCGGCATATTTGGAAGATGTTGGCCATCGGCACTGTCTCAAGTTTTTTTGGATTTGCATTTTGCCATTTAGTGCTGACAAAAATGATAGTGGTATTGGGATATCAGAACATATATGACATTGCTGCGTTTCCTGCAGTGTGTATGGCACTGGCAGTTTCAGGTTTTATGCTATTACCAATTCAGAACGCTATCAGTAGAAGGTTTGAAAGGGCCTGTGATAAATATGCCATTGAAAAGACGAATGATCCTGAGGCTTTTATCTCCACAATGGAGAAACTGGCAGAACAGAACCTGGCAGACAGGACTCCCAATAGAGTTGTAGAACTGCTGTTTTATAGTCATCCGGCAATATCAAAAAGGATAGAGATGGCAAAGAAACGTGTTATGCTGTAATCTCAATTCTTAGCCACTTCATGAATCACCTGTCAACATCCATTACATTAACAATACATATTTAGTACACCTTATCACCCCATCTCCTGTTTATAAACATCAACCTGAATAGTCATGTCTCATCTTAGCGTCACATGTTTAACAATTAAGTATAGGCACAATGGAGATATGTGTGCTCTGAGAAAAATTTAAGAGCGTTGATTAAACAGCTTAACTTTGGATTGTCAACTATTACTGCCATGCTGACACAGAATGGTTACCACATTACTCAGGAAGATCTTGATGTGAAATGTGCCAACGACGGGCTTTTCCAGAGAAACAGGTGGGTAAGCAGTTTCCAGCTAAAGAGATGATGCTCGATATTGAACGGGTTCGCAGATTCTGGGAGGATGCTGAAGGTGTAGAAATTTCTCAGTTGGTAGAAAATGTGCTTTCTTACACCGATCTTAGTGGTTGTGATGTCATGTTGATCTCATGTATTGAGGGAGATGATTCTGCAGCAGTTCTTGCATTATGCATTGGGAAGCATCTAAAGAGTAGGCTTGGCAAACTTGTTATCATCGGGGGAGAGGTTTTTCCGCACATGCAGCCGATCAAGAGTGATATTGAATATTTCTACCGGACAGGTTGTTTTGATTATTATATACAAGGTTATGGTGAGACAGCTCTGCTTGAACTGGAGCAGGGAGGGCACGACATCCACGAACGCTTCCAGCTTTTTACAAAATTCGGTGAAAAACATTTGATAACTGACTTCCAGATAAGCAGGGGTCATCAGGGATTTGACTACTTCGGGCAGAAGGTCTTTCATCGTCAGACACCGCGATAAGAGTGGTCAGCACTCTCGCCCAAGGTTGTTGTGGTCGGACATTTTCTATTTTTCCTCGTCCATGGAGCTGTTGTCACTTTCCTGCCTCTGCGTATGGTGGGACATAATGGATTCATGGACCTATTGACTATCCATCCATTTAACAAGTGATTTTGTTCCCTCTTCCAATGATGTTAATTTAATTTCCGGTAAACACGAGCTGGTTATGGTGAGTGGATGGCAAAAATAGTCACGAAAAAGCTCGCTTTGTTCTTTAAGAACTTCGAATGGCACCTCTCTTGTAAGAAGGATTGCACCTGAGGCTGATGCTACTGCCTGTAGCCAGCCCTTCCATGTTGTAGGTGTTCCGCCAATGTGGTATATGGGAGAGGGATCAGGCATGTCCAGAATAGCTTCTACAGCAGCAGCATAGTCTTCAGCATAGGTTGGTTGCAGAGGAAGTGAACCGTCACCCGGAAGGTCAATAGTTTCTCCGTTCCTTATGCGAACAGCAAGCCCGTTGTCACGGCCGTGAACAGTCAATGGGTGGTGACCGGGGCCATAAAGATAAGCCGGCCTAAGTACAATTGCCTCGCACTCCTCTGCCCTCTCTTCTAGCTCTCTTTTGCCTGACAGATAGGCTGTTCCATGAGGAGATAAAGCACTTTTCTCGTCGAGATTAAAACCCGCACCCAGAACGGCTGCGGTGCTGCACACCAGATGTCGTACCGGGTGTATTGATGCAATCTGGTCTATGTGAGCGCTACTGAAAGCAAATTGATCTATGACGATTTCAGGAGCTACAGATTCTAGAACATATTGCAACGAGGCCGTATTAAAACGGTCGACTTTCAGATAGTGAGCGCTAAAAGTTTGTGGTTGTGGCAGTTCTCCACGGGAAATAATGAAAATATCATGTCCTGCAGCGGCCAGACGTCTGGCGATCGGTAGTCCGGTTAATCCGGTTCCTCCAATAATTAATACACGCATTTGAACTTTCTAAACGGTAAATGATGATCGTGAAATCCGAATATCGGAATTCGAAAAAAATCAGGTCGTAAAGCAGACTAAACTTAATAGTCTCTTGGCCTTCAGATTGGCGATACGTTAAAAAGACTTTCGTGATTTTCGCGGCGTATTTGTATCTTGCTATAGATCCGTATCCCTGTGCCAATCAATTTCAGGAGGCATATTGAGTTCATTCAGTTCAATAAATAAACCACAAGGTCCTTTAAAAATGGCGACGCTCATACTATATTTGCTGCTCGTTTCACAGGTGAGCGGTGTGTGCGCATAATCAATTTTAACCCAGTTTTTCCCGCCACTTTTTCGAAGTTTCTCCACAGTTGCAGGGGTGACAACAAACTCAGCTCCACGGGCTGTCATCTCTTCAATAGTTTTGTCAAGATCGGTAACACGAAAACCAAGATGTCGTCGAATATAACCATGTGGATCGATTGGCAGTGCTTTGTCCGGGTCTTCTATAAAGACAAGTGTCAGGTCGGCAACCTTCATCTTTACAAAAGGCAGACCAATCATTTCCCCTCGGAACAGTACTGTACCATCCATAATGCGTTCAAAAAAAGATGCAGCCTCGTTAGCGTCAGGGACAACTTCCTGTACTTCAAAAAATTTCATTCCCAATCTACCTCCATATATGGTCTTGGCCAGCACTGTGACAAGACTTTCATCGCATTCCGGGAGGGTGTCCACAGAGATCTGACTTTGTCGCGAAAGGCTTCTGCCTCTTCGTATCCCACTTCAGAAGATGTACGCGTAACAAACATATCACCAAAAATATTCTTTTCATCACGGGAACGTACCATGCCCCTGGCTTCCAGTGATGGCCAGTTAAGCTGAAAAGGTGAGCCCATGTCTAAACGACATTGAAGAGGTAATAGGAAAAGACCGAGGTCCGGATTTATTCCAGAGCTGATAGATACTAACTCTTCAAGAAAATGAAAGCATTCGTCCAAATCCTCTTTTCTATCTCCGGGAATGGGGTTCATCACACCGAACATTGGTATGATGCCATTTCGCGCACAGGCTTCAGTAAGGCTTTTGGCCCCATTTATATATCGTTCAAACTGCGCTCTGTCGTTACATTTTTTCAACTCAACAAGAGATCTGAAAGCTCCTGATTCAAGACCGAAATAGATTAATTGACAGCCTGCCCGGGCAACCTGTTCAACCATCGCAGGTTTCATCACATCCACACGTGTTTCCAGGAGAAAATGAAAAGGTGTCGGCTCGAGGAGATTGCAGAGTTCATCAACCCTACCCGGGTTAAATCCGAGAAGAGGATCACATATCCAGAAAAAGTATGATTTGTTGAAAGCATTGAATCCCTTTATATCAGCGGTAACCTTATCGAGTGGCTCGTCAATATAAGAGGGAAACATGATTGGCTCGCTGCAGAAACTGCATCTATAAGGACATCCACGGCTTGACATGTAGACCATTATGTCGTAACTTTCCGGTTTGGCCAGAAGTGACATATCCAGTGGTCTTGCAAGATCCACAGTATAATGACGAATTTCACTGTTTGTGCCTCCTCTCCATATTAAGCCGGGAGCGCTGTCCCATGCTGGAATGCTACCATCAGGGGTTTTGATCAGTGCTTCCATTGCCAGTTCGCCGGGCCCTTTGACGACAGCGTCAACTTCTGGTAGTTTCTCTAAAATCTGTGGAGCATAGGTTGTCGCCCATAATCCTCCCATTATTACTGGCAATTCATATTTTAGTTTTTTAACCTCTCTCGCCAGAACTGCTCCAAACTTACCATCTACCGGTGAGAGGCAGGAAATACCAAGGAAGCGGGATTTCATCTCTACACAACGCTCTGCAAGCTCCTTCAGAAACGGATTAGGTGCTGCACCAGCAGTATCCATCTCTACTGATGGATCAAACATTCTGACCGATGCTCCCTGGCGTGAGAGATAAGATCCCAGAGTGAGGTTTGACAGTGAAGGGCATAGCCCCAGATGCGTATCATCAGCCTTAAGTGGCGCACTTACTAAAACAATATCGTAATTCATAAGATATATATTAGATTGATCTACTATTATGAGATATTGGTGTTTTTTTCTGCTCTCCGTATTATTTTGTTTATGGCAAGGAGCCAAACATGAAGGATTGCGCTACGAACTCTGTCTGTTTCTTACAGTTGTTTTTTATCCCTCTTTTATCTGAGTTGATCTGTGTCTAACCCTACTTTTTCGTCATGCTTCTCACTTCCTGTCTCTTGCTTCTTTTCTTTATCTACCTCAAGAGGTTTTATAATCATCTGTATCTTCTTGCCAATTTCATCTAAATAATTTTTATTAACCACGTACGAACCAAATGCCGGAAATTTTCCTGAAAAATTACTTTCAATAACAGATGCAGGATCATGAACAAACCCTATCAGAACACCCGCTTCTTCTGCCAGATATCTTCCGTTCTCCAGAAACACCGATCCCGTGTAGATCCAGTCGTCTGCCGGAAAGGTCTTGTTTGTATTCATGTCATAGATTAATTCCTGGGCCTTGATTACCTTTTGTCCATCTACGGTTTCCCATTGTATAAAGATATCGACTGCATCACCCTCCGGCGGATTAGGATCAAAATGATATGCTGCCGCTTTTCCCTTCTTTGGATCCAAGCCCAACAGTATCATGCTCAAATTAAATGATTTGGCATCCGTGTCCATCTCCAGTATACTTTCGTATGCCTTCATCCCACCTTTTGTGCATGCAATAAACTCGATAGGACCGTCCAGCATGTTGAGACGTCCGGGAATTATCACCTCTTTTTTGTCTTCATCAATTATGATGTTTCCGACTTGAAGCCTTCCATTACCAAGGTTTTTAACAATATCCTGCATTTGAGTATTAGTATTACCAGATGATTCCTGCTGTACCTGATCGGTTTCATTTGCTAAGGATCGAAAATCAGGAAAGGCTGAACAAGTCAAGACCACAATTATGATAATCGTATAGGTTTTTTTCATTTATTAATCCTTTTTCTTTAATGCCGTTATCACCAGATGCGGCATGGGCGGTGGTAACGGCTTTGATATTACCTGACTAAACCCTGTTTCTGACAGCCATCTCTCGGCGCTTGTTTTAGAGTGTATGGTCCCATGGGCGCTCGTCAATAGCATCGTCAGCGCAAACATATTGACAAACGGAGGGCTGTCCATATTGTCATTTTCAAAGAACAGATCATTGAGTATGATCATTCCTCCCGGCTGAAGGGCATCATAAGCTTTCTTCAAAAGGACTTTAAACATTTCAGGTGTTTCTCTGTGAAGCATACCAGCAAGCAGAACTACATCATTGCCTTTTGGGAATGCGTCCCTGGTATAGTCACCATCTACAGTTTTTACTCTATCTTCCAGCCCGTTACTCTTTATTATTTCCTTTGAAATTTTTAATACGCCGGGCAGGTCGAGAACTGTTGATGTAAGTCCCGGAGTTTTTTGAGCCAGGAGGATTGAGTATGTACCCGGGCCTCCTCCAACATCTAAAAGCTTTTTTCTGCCTGTAATGTCCTGCTCCTCTGCAAAACATCTACCGATGCCAAGCGCTTTATTATGCATTGCCATAACAAAATGCCTGGTTTTCTCCGGATCATCACCTAATTGAATCTCCGGGAGCATGGCAGGTTTATTTTGCTGAATAGATTCGTGTAATTTGTCCCATACCGGAAAAAGATCGTCACTGTATTTAAGGGCATCACCTAGATAGCCTTGCTTGCCTTTCACCAGATAGGTGTGGGTTGCAGGTACATTAGAGTATGCTCCATTACCCTCTTTCTTTAATAGTTCAAGCCCTACACACGCATTCAGAAGTATTGCTAACGAACGGGGATGGCTCTTACACTGTTGTGCAAGTTCATTGCAGGAGAGAGACCCTTTGTCGAGAAGGGTGAAGATATTAAGACGGTTTGCAGTCAAAATAACCTTGGAGTCCCAGTATGCAGTTGAGAGTTTAAAGATGGGTGATGGGTCTACGGAGTCGTGTGTGTTAGTCATTTATCACTAGTAATTGGTCATTAGTTGTTATCTTCGCTTAGAGTCCCGGTTTTGCGCCTTTGCGAGATACTTTATTTTGCTACCAGTTTTACATAAAACAGTCAAAGTCGCAATCGAGCTGCATATAGCTGCAATCCTGACAGACAAATTTATTTGGGATGTTCAGGTCGTACTGTTTTCTCAGCTTATGGTACTCGTTGCTCAATTCCAGGAAATAGTCGCGAATAGTATCAGATTTCTCTTCAAACTCACTAGCATCTCTTGGCCAATAGAGTGTGAAGAGGGAAATTACACCTTTCTGAAGGAGGAATTCTGCCCCGTCCAGAGAAGATTTTAGTGCCTGTTGTGTGCTATAGGCATATGGCTGCATGATCTCTATGCCGCTTACAAATGCGCTCATAACATTTCCACGTCCAAAGACGTCAACTGCATCGGTCAAGCCCTGAATCCAGTTCTCTCTTCCGACAAATTTGCTTTTGCCGGGGCATATTTTATCCCATAACTCCTCGTCCCAGATTTCAAGATTAAAGCAGACCGCGCCTACTCCGTACTTCTTGAGTTCACAACTGGCTTCTTTTGGAAGAGCGGAAGAGCCGCAACAGATATTTACCCTGTCGTCAACCGCCCTGGATATCGAACTGGCCACTTGGATATACCTCTCTGCCTCCTGGTTTATGTCTGCCATGGATCCGGCAACCAGATAGATATGGTTAATCTCTTTTGAGGCAATAGAGACAGCTTCAGCGAGTCTGAGAAGATCTTCTTCTTTGATGAGTGTTTCGGGCTGTCCGAGAGTAGGCATCTTTGGATTTGGTGCGCCGTAAAAACAGAACCTGCAACGATAGTTGCCACTACTCTCATCCTGATGCAGGAAATATTCACATCCTGGTGATGCATTTACAATCAGCATATCACCGTGCTGAGAAAGCCCTAATCTGGGGATAGGGGTGCCATCCTCTATTTTTCTGGAATACCAATCCGGCTTTTTCTGGAATACGATTTTTTCTATAGGTTCTTCGTTACAGTAGAGAACATAATCCTCGTTCTTCCTTAAAATCTGAAAAGGGCTTTTGTTGTTTACCTTCACTCTGATCAATAATTTATTCAGAAGTAAAAGATACGGAATATCTACAATATCACCTTCTCTCCCTAACCGTTCTTCTTTGCTGAATCGATAGGGTTGATAATTAGGTAATGCCCATTTTCCTGCCTCTTCTAACTCCTGTGTAAACCTGATACCACTGAATAAAAGGCTTATTTTTAATAATATCTCTCCGGAAATATTGTTATGGGCATCGAAAACCTTGTTAAGCCACGTTGATTTGTAAATACTCAAAGTAGGATGGTTTGTTTTTTTTCTCATTTTAAAATTATTTTCAGAATTTTAAGTGTATTTTATCAAAAAAGCAAGTATTAACATAAAAGTATTCAGAAAGACTCTATACACAAAATTAGAACTTAAGAGAGGTCAATGACTTTAATTATCGTCATATTTATAAATTTCATTATGTTTAAAATTTAAAAACTTAAGAGAATGTTGATTTAACCGATAAGTTAATCATGATGATACTGTTAAAAAGTTCTTATTATGGTTTCTTAAAAATGAAATAATGATAACAATTTCTTGACAAACATTTGAAATTCATTTGATTTGACAATATGATAAATTGTTTTTAGATTGAGCTCTATATTACAGGATTTTATTGATATAAGGGGGCGTTATGGACAAGATTGGCATCTGGATAATCGGTATTTATGGTAGTGTCGGAACGGCCTTAACAATCGGAACAATATCGATTCTTAAAGGTTTATGTCCTCCTCATGGTGTTAACACTGAGACAGAACCCTTTAGACAATTGAATCTTATAAGCCTGGATAATTTAGTTTTTGGTGGTCACGATATTCGTGAGAATAATCTTAATGATACAGCGCTTCAGTATTATAGAGACAATGGAGTTCCAAGTTACGAAATACTGGCTAAGGTAAAAGGCGATTTAAATCAAATAACTTCTCGTGTAAAGAGAGGCACTCTTCTTAATTCCAGTAAACCGATCGAGTACTTGTCGAAAGATGATCTTTGGGCAAACGATCTTAGTATAAGGGAAACGATTGAATTCTTAAAAATGGATATACTGACTTTTAAGGACGAGAATTCCCTGACGGATGTTGTTGTTGTCAACCTTGCATCAGCAGAACCTTTAATGGAAATTAGTGATAAACACAGAGACTTATCAGAATTTGAAAAAATGCTGGATTCAAACGAAAAATCATCCGTAAAACCAAGCTCTTTATATGCATATGCTGCTATTGACCTGGGATGCGCGTATATTAATTTTACATCTTCTAATGCGGCTCTTTTGCCGGCAATACAAGCATTTGCAGAAAAAAAAGGGGTTCCTTTTATGGGAAATGATGGCAAGACGGGAGAGACTTTAGTCAAGTCTGCACTTGCTCCCGTCTTTAAATATAGAAATTTAGAGGTCATGTCCTGGCAGGGATATAATATGCTAGGCAATCTTGATGGTGAAATTTTGAGGGACCAAAAAACAAGAGAGGCTAAAGTTGAGAGCAAAGATCATTTGTTGTCCAAAATACTGAGCAATTCACCACATACACACGTTGGAATAGACTATGTTAGCTCTTTAAAAGACTGGAAGACTGCTTGGGATTTTATACATTTTAAAGGATTTCTGGATACAAAAATGTCTATGCAATTTACCTGGCAGGGTTGTGATTCTATGTTGGCAGCTCCCATTGTGTTAGATCTGGTTCGCTTATTACATTTTGCAAAAACAAAGGGTGAAAAGGGTGGAATGAAGCATTTATCATGTTTTTTTAAGTGTCCAATTGGTGTTGACGAGCAGGATTTACATTTTCAATTTCATTCATTAATGAATTATGTCGATTCCCATTCCAGCAATGCGTAAGCGTAAGCTTTTTTATGAAGCCATGGTAATTTATCTACTTTGTGTTTTGTCTTATGTCATGTTAACGGGAGTGATTTATCAATACTACGAAACCATAAAGGCTGATTCCTTTAAACCTGAAAAAATATTACTATACTTGCTGTACACGGCAGAATTACTATTCATTGTCCTGTTTTCTCCTATTTTCGCGCTTAAACAATTTGCCGCAATAGATGCAAAAATCACAAAAACTCATGCAACCACTGTCCACTCTGATACCTCATTCAGCAACCAGTTCCTTTTTGAAATAATTCTTAAATCATTCATCCTGCTCAGTATATTTCATATAATTTCTCTGTTTTCAATATACAAGAATACCTTTTTTTCTTTCCAGGGTTATTTAATGATGTTGTTGGTAATCTTTATACTTTCTTTATTTATTGCCGCTTTCACCTCTTTTTTGATATTTTCTTCCAGAAATGTCTCTTTCTCGATTGCAGCGGTCTATATTACTATAATTGGAATTTTTGGATGCGTATTTTTTATCTCACCATTATTAGATCTGGTTAGTGATCCTACGTGTATTATCAATCTGACTCTGAATATTAATCCAATGATGGCAATAGCATCCATTTTGAAATTTGATCTTCTTAGATGGGGAATTTTTTACGAATCTTCTCAAATAGGGTTGTTTAGATTTAGTTATCCACACTGGAGCATCCATGTATTATCTTATCTTGCGCTGTTCATTCTCTTTTTTGCGGGGACTTTCTTATTAAGTAATTATTATAAAAAAATTAAAAAGCAGGAAGTTGTCTTAACCTTTTAAATATCAGAATAGGAGAGAATTAGGATATGTTTAAAAAAATGGTTTGTTTTGTGATTTTCATTGCCGCAGTTTGTCTGCATAACTCATTCGTGTATGCTGAAGAAACCAAACATGAACTGAGCCCATCATTAAAAAATGAAATAAAAGATAGTGTTGACAGAGGTCTGAAGTTTCTGCGTAGTGTACAAAAGCCTGATGGTTCATGGGATAATCATCCTGGCCTAACCGCACTCGCAGTATCAGCTTTTATGAAAAGCCCAAGAAAATATACAGAAGAAGATGGTCCGTTTATCCGTAAGGCTCTTCAATATCTTTCTGGTCTTGCTAAACCGGACGGTAGCATTTTCTTAGACTCACTGCCAAACTATAACACTTCTCTTTGCCTCGGAGCGTTTAGCCTCACAGGCAATCCTGAATACAAACCCATCATTGAGAAGGCCCAGGATTTTCTTGTTCAATTACAATGCACTGAATCTGTTGGTTATAACAAAGAGGACAAGTTTTATGGTGGTATTGGTTATGGGAGTGATGAAAGACCGGATCTTGCGAACCTGGGGTTTGCCCTGGAAGCGCTGAAATCCTCAGGATTATCAGAGGATAGTAAGGTCTGGGAGAATGCGACCCAATTTATCCAGAGATGTCAGAATAGAAGTGAGTCAAATGACCAGGCATGGGCTGCAAATGATGGAGGGTTTGTCTATTCACCTGGAGACAGTAAAGCAGGCTCCACTGAGTCTTACGGAAGTATGACCAATACTGGGATAACAAGTTTTTTCTATGCCAATGTAAAAAAAGGTGATCCAAGAATTGAAGACGCTTTCAAATGGATCGAAAAACATTACACACTGACAGAGAACCCTAATATGGGTAAACAGGGGCTTTATTATTATTATCACACTCTAGCGAAGGCGCTTCATTATTATGGCCAGTCGGTAATCAACGACTCTCAAGGTATTCCTCATGTATGGCAGGATGAATTGGCGGATAAACTTCTTAATTTACAACGCAAGGAAGGTTACTGGGTTAATGAGAATAAAAGGTGGTGGGAAGGCAATAAGATTCTCGTAACAAGTCACGCAATCTTAGCACTGTCTTATCTTTATTAGTTTGTAAATTGATAAAAATTTAAGCATATCATGCGTGGATTAAGCCCTCTGTTAAAGAAGAAAATAGAAAGCTGTGTTGACAAAGGGTTGAGATATCTCTTCAAAGAGCAAAAAACGAACGGTTCGTGGGGAAATCATCCGGGGGTCACGGCTCTGGCAGTTTCTGTTTTTCTGAGAAGTCTGGTAAAACATGTCGACCTGAAATGGGAAGCATCAGTCAATAAAGCATTGGATTATATCGCTGATTTATCAATGCCTGATGGGGGGATCTATACTGTAGATTCACCAAGTCTCAACACTGCCGTTTGTATTCTTTCACTAAGCCAGTCAGGAAATCCAAAGTTCAAATCCATTATAGAGAATGCCCAATATTTCCTTATCCGGTTGCAGTGTGATGAATCAACAGGCTATCCAACAGAGAATAAATTATATGGAGGAATCCGATATGGCAGTGACAGAACGCCTGATCTGGACAATCTTGATTATACACTTCAGGCTCTGAAGTCTTCCGGATTTTCTGACAATCATAGTATATGGGAGAGAGCTGTCTGTTTTATCCAGAGATGCCAAAATAGGAATAAATCAAATGATCAGGCATGGTCTGCTAATGATGGAGGTTTTATTTATTATCCCGGGTATAGCATGGCTGGTGGAACACGATCATATGGCAGCATGACAAGCGCGGGAATAACGTGTTTTCTTAACGCAAAAATTAAAGCAGATGACCCCAGAGTTGTTGATGCGTTCAGGTGGATTAGTGAACATTATACTCTGGAAGAGAATCCTCATGTAGAAAAGAAGGGACTATTCCACTATTACTATACCCTTGCCAGAGCTCTTAGTAGTTGTGGTGAAAATATCATTACAGATTCTCATGGAACGGAACATCACTGGAGAGAGGAGCTGGCAAATAAGCTGTCGGTTCTACAGCATAAAGAGGGGTTCTGGGTCAATGAATGTCCGGAGTGGTGGGAGGGCAACCGCACTCTTGTGACCAGTTACGCAATACTAACCCTTTCATCCCTCTACTGAATTTATAAATAAAGTCTTATGAGAATTCTATGTATTGTCATCGCCTCCTGCCTTTTTAGTGGTAAAGACGCCTGTTCATCTATCAAGATAGATATTGAGTCCGGCCTTGGAGGATTCTATCGAACCCAGCAATGGTTTCCACTCAAAGTTATACTACATAATAACGGTCAAAATGTAGAAGGAATTTTGTCTACAGATTTTTCCGGTATGAAGTATGAAATACCAATTGATCTTCCGGCGAAATCACAAAAAGCAGTCTTTTTCTACCTGTATCCAACCACGCCGGAACATGAAGTAAAAATATATCTGCATTCCAATAAATCATTAATATTAGATCATGTTTCTAAAATAGCGGAATTAGATCAAAATATGATATTTGTCGGGATTTTAAGAGGCAGTAATCCGGCACATAGTTATCCTTTTCTGAAAGAGAGGAAATCTCCAGTCCGTATAATAAACTTTACTCCGGAGGATCTACCTGGAGAGTGGCCGGGCTATGATGCACTCGATATCATGATTATTGATAACCTTAACCCGGCATTACTATCACCTACTCAAAAAACAGCATTTAAACATTGGCTATTTTCAGGAGGGAAATTGCTTCTTTACGGACATTATCCTTACCCGCTGGACGCAGACTTTTATGAGGATTTATTGCCTGTTGATGTATTTAAAACGATTACAACACCAGAAGTAAATTCAGAATATGATGATAGACAAGAATCATATATTAATCCTTCAGGGCTCATCCTTAATGCTGATACCCTTAAAAAAAATTGTAAAATTGTTCAGCATGTCAACGGTACTCCTGTAATTGTTAAAGCGGAATATGGTATGGGAGAGATAATATACTCTACAATCCCATTCTACCAGCCCATGCTGAATGAGTTGTCAAGAGACGAAAGTATACGCAAGGAACTTTTTGCCCACAATATCAGACCTTATCAGAAGAGCAAATTGCCTGTGTTCCAACCTCTTTCTGAGAATATCAGTGTTGGCGATGACAAGCTATTATTATCCTGGAAGTATATTTTTTGTTTTTCTGTTATTTATTGCGGAAGTCTGATTGCGTTGTATTTCGCTGTTTTCAGAAGAAAAAACTCTTTTGTATTTAACTTGATAACTCTGATCTTTTTTCCAATTTTTTTTTCAGCACTCTTCGGTACAGTACTATTCCTGTTCAGAAGCCATAACGTGAAAATTGATAATTTTTCTTTACTGATAGGCTCTGACCAATATAAGGAAAGAATTATTTCCAAAACATTCTGTATCATTTCAGCGCAAAAACAGAAGAAGCTGGAACTTGGATTAAGAAACCCTTATTTTGTCATAGAGTCCGAAAATCTGATTGGAGATATGAGGGGTGTTAATCCGTACACACTTTCTCAAACAGAATATACTGCTTTAAAAGACATAAGACTTAATCCCCTTGGAAACAGGGCATTTTTCTTCAGAGGCTTTCTAGATTGTGATGCATTTATCGATGCCGACATGTCATGGCACGCAAATTCTATAACAGGGTCTATATCAAACACGTCACAGTGTAATTTTCATCATTGTATGATCGTGACCGAAGACTCGTATTACGAGTTGCCGGACCTTGAAGCTCAAGAAACAATTGATTTAAACTGTGAACAACATAAAGGTGCCATGAATGAAAAAACATTATCCAGACAAGAAAAGCAATTTTATGATTTAATTAAAGGCGATTTATTTAAATCGGTTATCAAGAATCGCTATCCTGTTCTTTTAGGATGGAGTAATGAACCTGTATTGAGTTACAGCTTGAACGAAAAATACTTTATAACCACACACACGTCATTATTCGTTTATTTCCTATAATGTTAGACAACCATTTAACATATCTACTGCGATCGAGATTACAGTTTGGGTTTATTCTGTTTTATACTGTTTTTATTTTCACGTATTATGGCCTCTTAATATCTAATCTGCATTACGGAACAGATATTCAGGAACTATTGTTGTGTGATAATCTGTTTCTAAAGATTATTATATGCCAGTTTTTTATTGTATTGATCAGTATTCCATTATGTGTCTGCAGATGCTTTTCACAACTGGAGGACCAATTAAAACAAGGTGTAGTATCAAATTCATTTATCGATTTATTACGTGCTATTACTCTTTTTTGCAGTGTCTGTATGATATTAATTTTATTCTGTATGTTTATCTCTTTGCCGATTTTAGTCCACGCACAGTCACTATACGGGATAGATTTTCGTGAATTATGGTTGATTTATACTCAAATAATTTTTCTATACATTTTTGTTATTTCATTAACCATTTTCTTTAACTTTTATTTGAAAAATTCTTTATCTGCCATGATTGTTTCATATTTCATTATCTTGTTTCTGGGACTGGGATATCTATTTATTGCGCTTACCGCTACTTCAATCTTTAATGACCAGCTAATTAATTATCATTTACTCTTTTTAATTCTTCTTAGGCCATTTTATAAAATTATCATGTTGATTTCTGATGCAAATCCATCTGGCATTTTTCGCCTATCATATCTCTCTTATTTGTTTACTTATCTGACGTTATCAGTTATATTTATTTTTTTAAGTATCAAGAAGGCAAGATCCTTTATAAGGTAAAGGAGTTGTTTGCGTATGGATTATTCATCTCAAGTCTTAAAGAAGACAAAGACATCCAGGTTTTATATGAATGGATACAGGATTTTGAGATACGAGCTGAAGGGGCTTTTTTATCTGGTTCTTGCAGTGTTACTGGTATTATTATGGCAGACTTTTTTTCATGATAGTCTATTCAGAATGGATGTCTGGTTGTATCTTCTAATAACGGTTTTATCTGCTCCTTTTCTATACTGTTGTTTTAGGCCAGTCAGATTAATGGAAGTAATAAGATTTCTGGACAATCAACTGAAATTGCAGCAAAGACTGGAGACGTTTTTTGAAAATCTGGAAAAGAGAGATGATGTGATTAATCTCCAGCGGAAAGACACTTATCATTTTCTCAAATCAATTGACATGGCATCTGTTATAAAGTTTAGATGGCCATTTGAAGCCAAGATTATACCATTCATCCTGTTCCTTATCTTTCTCTTGTTTGCCGGCAAAGGCTTATTTAATAGTGAAAGAATATTTGTCACGGGATTGGACAAGGTCAAAGAAGAGGATGTCAACTATCAGGTTGTTAAGAATCCGTTTAAAAACACTCTTGATCCAACAGCCAAAAAAAAAGATGTTAAGATAAGAAGAAATGCAAATAGAACCAGGAAGATATTTAAAACGAGTGCCGGAGATTTTGCGGGACTGACCAAATTGAAAATACAGGAAAATGATCAAATACAATCAAAATTAAACCCGGCAGAAAATAAAACGATAACAAAAGAGAGTCAGCAAAAAGGAGAAGATCTTATAGAACACAGCCAAACCAATAAAATGAAAAGAGATATAACTTTTCATGCAGAAACGAAAATATTGAAAAATCCTGCCGATAAGGCAGATAGTGATAGAGTGAAGAAACGCGACATAGGTGAGTTGTCTATAAAGTCGAAAGCTACTGGTTCCACTTTAACGGAAGCAGATGTTACCAATGCAAAAAATAGACTAAGCAAAAAAGATGATGAGAGTGGCTCTTCTCGTGTTAATAATATTACAGCAGCAAATGATAATGGAAGTGCCGGAATCGGTTCTTCTTCAGTTAATAGAGACACAGTTAAAAGATCAATGCTTGTGCAACACTCATTTGATGGAGACATGAGCCATATTGATGAAATGATCAGCAAAAATAGTGTTCAGCCTTTATTAAGAGAGTATGTTAAGAAATATTTTATGTCTCTCAGTAGAAGTTCCGGTATGTCTGAGTAGTACGGACAGAATAGAACAATATTATCAGGTGAGGTCGCTATTGTGACAAGAATCTATCCTTCGGCCCTGTTCAGAACGACGTCACACTGAGCACATTTGCACTCTCAGTAAAAACTCCGTCTAAGTGTTACTCATACTGAATTTACTATGAATAAATTTAAATACTAAAAAACATGGAAACGGAAAAACAATTTACTCTCTTTCAGGAAAATTATCAGAAGCTCTTACGCGAGATACAAAAGGTAATAGTAGGGCAGGGAGATGTTATTAACCAGATCCTTATATGTCTGTTTACGCATGGACATATATTGCTTGAGGGAGTTCCTGGTCTCGGCAAAACAAAGATTATAAAGACCCTCAGCAAGGTACTGAATCTTAACTTTTCCAGAATTCAATTTACTCCTGATTTAATGCCGGCAGATATATTGGGTACAAATATTTTTATCAATGGTGCGCAGGGTGAAAAGTCATTTCAATTTATAAAAGGCCCAATTTTCTCCAATATCGTTCTGGCAGACGAAATTAACAGGGCAACCCCCAAAACCCAGTCAGCATTACTGGAAGCAATGCAGGAGGGCTTTGTTACCATTTCCGGACAGAAATACAAGCTGGACGAACCATTTTTAGTCCTGGCTACCCAGAATCCTATAGAGATGGAAGGCACATTCCCATTGCCGGAAGCGCAACTGGATCGTTTCTTTTTCAAGGTTAAGATCTCTTACCCCGGGACTGATGAACTGCTACAGATTGTTGAACGAACAACCGAACTTGAGGAACAGGAATTAAACATTGTCATTGATCATGAAGAAATAATGACTATGAGAACAATTGCTAAAAAGGTATTAATTCCTGAAGGTGTTAAAAGATATGCCATTAATCTGGTTTTGGCAACACATCCGGAAAATGATGATTCGCCGGATATTTCGAAGAAATGTATTCGATACGGGTCAAGCCCAAGAGGTATTCAGAGTTTAATTATGGCAGCAAAAGTTAAGGCTCTCCTGGACAAGAGATATAATGTGTCTTTTGAGGATATCAGTTCGCTGGCGTTACCGGCATTACGACATAGAATTATTCTTAACTTCGAAGGACAGGTTAAAGGGCTGGATTCTGATAAAATAATTTCTGAGATTATCAGAGATGTAAAAATAGATAAATAAATGGTAACTACAAGAGAAGGACGTAACTGAATGTCTGATCTGATAACTGATGCAGCGCTTTTTGAAAGATTAAAACAATTTTCATTTGTACCTGGAAGACATGTGTCATCATCTCATGGTAATTTGAAAAAGTTAAGTAGGGGAACTGGAGGAGAATTTTCAGATTACAGAAACTATGGCATTGGTGATGAAATAAAATATATAGACTGGAATATATATGCCAGATCAAACAAGCTCTTTTCCAAGGTTTTTCACGAAGAGGGGAATATGGATGTGCATTTGCTGCTTGATGTAAGCAAATCCATGGATTTCGGAAAAAAGAACAAGCTTCGTTATGCAAAGAATATTATGATGATACTTGCTTATATAGGCATAACAAATAATCATAATGTTCAATTTTCAGCGTTTGCCGACAAATCTTTTATGACAATGCCTCTTGGTCATAATATAGATATTTTTGGCCATTTTCTGGAATCTCTGGAAGACCTTCATCCCCAGGGAATAACACAACTCAATCAGAGTATTTTGAGTTATCTGCATGAACAGAAGCCTTCTGGTTTACTATTTATCGTATCTGATTTTCTTGATGAAGAGGGATACGAACATGGTTTGACACATTTAGCTCATAGCCCTCTACATGTTTGTTGTCTGCAGTTATTATGCGAAGAGGAGAATGACCCGAAAATAAGCTATACAGATAATCTTCAGGATATCGAATCAAACCGATTGATCAATTTTAACCTTACCCGGTCCACATGCCAGAAATACATGAAAGTTTTTAAACAACATATCGAACAGTTTAAAACTTTCTGTTTATTGCAAAATATTTTATATTTAAATCTGAGTACTACCATTCCAGTTGATCAATTTATAATCAACTTGGTTCAACAGGGAATTTGTAAACGAAAGTGAACTTTATACACCCGGAATTCCTCTATCTACTCTTTATTATCCCAATTCTTATTGCTTTTAATCTATTTTATAAAGGCAAAAGAACTCTCCCGGTAACCACTCTCTTCATATGGGAAAAGCTTCATGAAGAACGTAAATCAGAGAATATTACTTTCAATCGATTAAGGAAAGACATTCCGTTTCTACTGCAGATTCTGTTTGTAATCTTATCAACTATTGTATTAAGTCAACCTGTTTTTTTTAAAATTAACAGAAAAACTGACAAAGTGGTATTTATCATTGACTCGTCAATATCTATGAATTCCGGAATAGAAGGCAATCAACACATAGACCGGGCAAAGGAGAGGGCCATTCAGTTACTACTTGGTGATCATAAATCCAACCATGTAATGGTTATTAAAGCCGCTTCTGACACGGAAATCGTCCATCATTATTCGTTAGATACAAATCAATTAATAGATGCCATCAGAAGTATTTCGTCAACAGATACAATAACCAGTTTAGACCAGGCAATTACAACGGCCTTTTCCCTGAAGGAAATACCTTCAAGGGTCGTAGTGTTTACCAGTAAGTTGCCAGGCAAAACAAGTTTACCTTCAAACGAAACAAATACTGTCACATGGGTTTCAATGGGCAATATTCCAGAGAATAATATTATTATATCTAATTTTGATATACGACAGGATTTCAGTATTAATCGTAATTATCAAACTTTTTTGCGAATCACTAACGATTCTGACCTGAAGCAGTATTTTAAGCTTAAGGTTTTTTACGAAGATGAGTTGTATGAGGTAAGAGATGTTGTTATGACTCCACATGAGTCTAAAGCGCTGATGATTTCCATGGGTCAAATCAGGGAAGGTCTTGTCAGGATCAAAATTGATGCGAATGATGATTTAGTTGCAGACAATGAAGTATTTATATTGCTTGAACCGGAGAAAAGACTGTCGATTCTGCTGGTAACATCCGGTAATAGTTTTCTGGAAAACGTTCTGAATCTTCATGAATCTGTTGATATTGACTTATGTGAGAGCTCAAACTATGATGAAAAAATCAATACAGGGAATTATGATGTTGTAATATATGACAATGTTGACAAGGAGATTAATGTTTTCACAGACAGTATTCTTATTTGTGCGAAAGAGAACGAATACACGGATACTCAAAAAGGCATAGTTTCACCAAAATTACTTGATTTTAATTACAGTCACAAGAGTCTGAACGGCCTGGATCTTTCAAACCTGTTAATTGATAAGAGTTATATCGTAAATGTACCGGAATGGGGGGAAACTTTAATTGAGTCGGAGCATGGTGCATTAATGTTTTGTGGAGAAAGAGATAATAAAAAACTGTTGGTTAGCGGATACGATCTGATGCAGTCAAATTTTCCGTTAGAAATTGCTTTCCCTCTATTTATTTCCCGTGTAGTACGTTGGTTTAAGGGTTATGAGCATAAGAACTGGATAACGGCAGGAGAGACTTATCATTACACAATTCCCGGTACATTTACCAGGGATTCAGTTACTGTTATCATGCCAGATGGAGAACTGCATGTTAATAGCGTCAAAAACAATCTTGTTGCATTTACAGATACTATGAAGGCTGGTGTGTACAGGATAGATGGAGATACATTCCAAAAAAGATTTGTAGTTAATTTTCAAACCGGCGATATTGCCGATAAAAATGTATTCTCTAAGAATATTATTCCGCAGAAAAAACCGGGCATTTCTGAAACCACTCCTATGGCACTTTGGTTTCTGTTTGCAATACTTTCATTAGGTGCACTGGTTGTTGAATGGTATTTCTATGTACGTGCTTAGATATGCTTAGTCTCTTAACAGCCTCCTGTCCTCGGCGCTTGTACGGGGAGCGTGAGAACACATTTTTTATTCACAGGATTGTCGTTGACGGGAAAGCCTTCTCCAGATCAACCATGTAATCACTGGCAGTGCCATTGGCAAAACAAGGCCGGGGCCAGCCAGTGATTTTGGTATAAGTAGAGCGCCGTTGGTAGATAAAACACCGGCATATATAGCATTGCCGGCTGCACAGGCAATAAGGAATTGTCTTATGCTGATGTTCGCTGCGCCGGCAGTAATAGCGGCTGCTTCCGCAAATACAGGGACGGGCCTGCTGAGGAACAGAATGACCCGTGTTGGAGTCTCTGACATTTCAACTTTTATTGATTTTAAGAGATACTTGCCGGCAGCAAAGCCGATTAAATTACCAACCATCAATCCTGACCACGTCCAGACCCAACCGGACACTATACCAAGCCTGGCACCAAGAAAAGTACCAATAATGCTGGATGGAATCGGTAAAAGAATATCAGATGTAAGGAGAGACGCACCTGTCAGCCCGAAGAGAAACGCATTATCATCTGTTCTTGAAAGCCACTTCTCTCCCGGGATCTCTCCGATTATCAGAAAAGGCACTATTGGAACAAGCAGTGCAATTATAATTACAATAACTCTACGCAGGTATGGAGACATATTTTTGAATTTGATAATTAATAACTTCTTTAAAGTAAAACAATAGTAACATGAAAACAGAGTTAGTGTCAAACTTTCCGTGTCTGGTTTATAGCAAAATGGAGATGTAATCTAACCTTGAATAACTGTATTTTCGATGCTATGATCTTCTCATTAGATTTCTTAAGTATTTGGTCACAAAGTTAACAATTTCTTACTTTTCCTGGTTTGTAATTATTGCCTTGAAAAACGGTTCTACCACACCAATCTTCACATTCAATAATTGACTATGTTACAGCTAATGATATTTACTTCTCCGTATGGGTTGATTCTGCTCCTCGTGGTTCCGTTTCTTTTATATCTCAGCCGGCGTTCCTCATCTAATTCACCACTGTTGCACAAAAGAATATTATTGATTTTAAGGATAACTGTGATAGTCCTTTTCATATTGGGAATATCCGGATTTTCAATTAAAAGAGATAACGATAAAGTATGCACTATTTTTTTGTTGGATGTTTCTGGCAGTATGAGTGGGTTGAGCGGGGAAGACGGTATCGATATTATTAAAGACATTGTCAAATTAAAAGATGGAAAACAGCAGTTCGGTCTGGTTGTGTTTGCGGGTAATGCAAGTGTTGAAATAAGCCCAACCTGTAATTTTGATATTAAGCAGATCGATTCTGTAGTGGATAAGAACTATACAAATCTTGAAGATGCTGTTGACTTAGCTATTTCTATCTTCCCGGAGGATACTATTAACAAAATCGTATGTATAACTGATGGCAATCAAAACCAATCCGATGTAATCGCAAAAGCTATTGAGGCTAAAACGAGAAACATCACTATAGATGTTATCACGCCAGATGAGGAGAGAAAAATGAAAGAAATCTGGATAAATGATGTTATTTCACCTCAGAGGGTGCATCTTAATCAGAAATTCCATGTTATTGTTAATACGAAGGCTATTCATGATAATGCAAATGGGGCGTTAAAAATGTATAAAAACGGGGTGTTTGAAGGTAAAGCGAAAATAGAATTGAAGAGACAACGGGGAAAAAATATCTATTTTGAACAAACCCTTATGGAAAAAGGTCTTTATCAATACGAATTTGTTCTGGAAAGCAATGATGATATTCATCCTGAAAATAATATTGCAGGGTTAATGGTTGATGCCGGGTCTAAACCGCGAATATTATACGTTGGTTCTGAAAGTACATTTACCGGAGTATCCGGGACTATTCATTTTCCCGATTCTTTTGAAGTAGAAAGCGTAACATCCACTTCTTTTCATGCGGTGTTGGGTAATATATGGCAATATGACCTGGTTATATTTCAGGATATTCCTGCCAGTGATCTTAGTAAGGTTGCTATGGAAGCATTGAACAGTTATGTAAGGGATCAGGGCGGAGGATTTATTATGCTCGGAGGTTTGAAGAGTCTCAGTCCCGGAGGTTATTCTGAGACAATTATGGAACAGATGTTACCTGTATATCTTGACCCAGAGCCCGGGAGCAAGGGTGAGGGGTTAAGTCTCGTATTTGCAATTGATAAATCCGGAAGCATGGCACAGTTGCATGGAAGTAAAACCAAGCTGAGAGTTGTAATAGATACCATTGGCAACATACTCAATCTGCTTAAAAAGGAAGACAAGTTGGGCATAGTCCTTTTTGACAAAGTTCCAGGTTTGGTCTTGCCTATACAAAAATTTGAAAATTTCCAGGAAATTGAAAATAGATTGAATTCATTGGAGGCCCAGGGCGGGACAGACATTTTTAAATCACTTAAAACATCCTATGAGCTTTTTAAAGAGTCACATTCAAAATTTAAGCATATTATCCTGGTCTCTGATGGGCAGACAGACAAGGCTGATTATTCTGAACTATTAAAGGCCATGAGAGAGAGAGAAATCACACTTTCAACTATTGGGATTGGTGACAATGTTAATAACTCTTTTCTGGAATCAATCGCGACGCAATGTAATGGAAGAAGCTATGTTACCAGGGAGTTGGATAATTTAGTAGGCATTTTCAAGCGTGAGACGGCCATGGCATCTCGTTCATGGTTTAAAGAAGGAGAGTTAGTCCCCAGGATATTTCAATCTCATGAGATCGTCAAGGGGATATCAGCAGAAATGTTGCCATCACTTCAGGGCTTAATGCTTACCTCTTCTAAAAGCCATAATAATGACATAATTGTTTCCGGAAAGAGCACTCCAGTTCTCTCTTCCTGGCAATATGGACTTGGCAGGACAACCATCTTGGCAACAGACCTGTTCAGCGAATGGGGCAATAACTGGTTTCGTTGGAAAGCCTTTCCACAATTCTGGTCACAATTGGTCAGATGGAATTCCAGGAGTGTTACTCCCGGACAGTGGGAAGTTAAAACGGAACTATATCAAGATAAAATCAGAATTATTCTGAAGGCCGTTAATGAAGATGGAAGTTTTGAAAATTTCTTAACATTAAAGGGCACTGTAATCACTCCTGAACATACTGAAGTTACCATAGATCTTAAGCAGACAGGTTCTGGAAAATATGAGGGGTATTGTCCTGCAGAAACACGTGGTTTTTATCTGTTTAATCTGTTTCTGATAGAAGAGCGGAAAGTGATATTAAAGCAGTCAAGCGGTATATTCATTGCTTCGCTCCCGGAGTATATGAAGTATGGGAACAATTGGACGTTATTAGAAAAAATGTGTCGACTCACTGGTGGAAAATGTTACAATAACGCAACTGAATTAAATGAAAATGTAAGCATGAATACTGTTATTCCAGTCACGTATGATTGCAGGGTTGCCTTGATTTTAATTGCCTTATTTTTGTTTGTCATAGAGATCGCAATAAGGCGGCTTTTATTTAAAATATAAACTCTTCAATAAAACAAGAGATACAGAAAAAGCTCTTCTTTTATTACCGTAAAATAAGTCCGGTCTATGAGTACTGTCTGATAAATGCTTCTTTACACGACTTGTGCAGGTTAGGAATATTGATTTTGAGATTAGCTTTCAGCACGAATGCGTTTATGAAATACTCTTTGGAATCGGCTATTCAAAAGATAGCCGGGTGCAAATATAAGGGAGTTGAAATATTGGCCGATAGACCTCACTTTCCACCTACCCTTAAATCGTCATGGAAGAAAATCAAGTCTTTGCAGAAACTACTGTCCAGCTACAAGATAGAAGTTTCTAACATTAACGCCAACACGGCTTCTGTCTTCTACAAGCCGGTATTACAGGAGCCGGTATTTGAGCCTTCACTCTCCAATCCTGATATCTCTAAGCGCCGCTGGCGTATAAACTATACAAAGCGTTCTATTGATCTGGCCTGTGAAGTAGGGTCTAAGAATGTCAGTATTACCTCGGGGATCCCGTTACCGGATTGCCCACCTGAGAAAGGGAGAAAATTTTTTATTGAGTCAGTAAAGAGGATTATTGATTATGCTGAAAAAAAAAGTATTAAGGTAGGACTGGAATACGAACCGTGTCTGCTTTATGAAAACACAACTGAAGTACTGGGCTTAATTAAAACGATTAAGTCAAAATATTTTGGTGTTAATCTTGATCTTGGGCATGTGTCAATCTCAGAAAAAGATCCTGTACAATCTATAAGACAATTTAAAAATTGTATTTGGAATATTCATATTGAAGACATTAAAGACAAGAAGCATTTCCACTTGATCCCGGGCCTGGGTGATATGAATTTCACTAAAATATTTAAGGCATTAAAGGAAATAAAGTATGACAATTTTATTACTGTTGAATTATACACCTACCAGAAGCAGCCTGTATACGCTGCCAGAAAGAGCTATGAATTTTTAAATCGATTCATTTGAATCACTATCAGGAGGTACTTTAAATGCGAATTATAGAACCACATATCCACATGTTCTCCAGGACTACAGATGATTACTACATGATGGCTGCTGCGGGGATAGAATGTGTAGTCGAGCCCACATTCTGGCTGGGTAGTGACAGAACTTCTGTAAGCAGTTGTACTGATTATTACGAGCATCTGATAACTGTAGAATCTGCCAGGGCAATAAAATACGGGATAGATTATTTTACGTGTATCGGCCATAACGCCAAGGAAGCTAATAATCTGACCCTTGCCAACGAAGTTGTAGATAACCTTGAACCATATCTTCAAAGAGACAGGGTTGTTGGCGTCGGTGAGATTGGTTTTGACTTAATAACTGATGCGGAGGAAGAGATATTCAGAAGACAATTGAAGCTGGCGGTTAAATATGATATGCCGGCAGTTGTTCACACACCACATCAAAATAAAAGGGTTGGTACAGAAAAAATATTAAATATCGTTAAAGAAGAGAAACTGGAACCGTCCAAGACTCTTGTAGATCATAACACTGAAGAGACGATAGCGATGACTTTGAATGCTGGAGTATGGGCGGGGTTGACTATATACCCGATAACCAAACTCTCTTCTGAGAGAGCTGTTCAGATAATAAGGAAGTATGGTACAGACAGGATTATGCTTAATTCATCCGCTGATTGGGGCTATTCAGATCCATTATTGGTTCCAAAGACAGTTACCAATATGCGTCTTGCAGGCTTCAGCAAAGAAGAGATAGAAAAAGTAGTCTTTCATAATCCATATGATTTTTATAAACAGTCACCAAAATTTACTTTTGAGAAATAAATGAAGATTGCCTTCAGTTCAAATGCGTTCAGGAAGTATTCACTGATAGAAACTATTGATATACTGGCAGATGCCGGTTACAAGGGGATTGAGATTATGTGCGATATTCCTCACGCATATCCTCCCGATCTTAATAGGGGCGCCATTGCCGGCATTAAGAAACACTTGAAAGACAGAGATATGGAAATATCAAATCTCAATGCTTTTATGATGACTGCTATTGGCGACTTCCACCATCCTTCCTGGATTGAAAAGGACAAGGCAAAGAGGGAACTGAGAGTTAATCATACGATTGATTGTGTAAGGCTGGCAGAAGAGCTTGGAGTTGATACGATATCAACTGAACCGGGGGGGCCGGTAGATGGTATGGGAATGGACAGAACAGAAGCGATGAAATTATTCATTGATGGTTTGAACAGGGTTGTAGAGGTGGCAAAGCCGGCGCGTATCAAGGTCCTTGTTGAGCCTGAGCCGGATCTTTTAATACAGACTAGTTCTGAATTTAAGGAGTTCATACAACAGGTTGATACTGAAAGCATTGCCTTAAACTGTGATCTTGGACATCATTTTTGTGTTGGAGAAGATCCTTGCCAGGTATTGGAAGAATTCAAGTATGTAATTCATCATATTCATTTAGAAGACATTGCTGCTTCAAGAGAACATGTCCATGTCGCTCTTGGAAAAGGGGCAATGGATTTTAATGCCATATTTCAGACACTCAGAAAGATTGACTATCAGGATTGGATAACAGTGGAGCTCTATCCATATGAGGACAATCCCGCAAAGACTGCTGCGGATGCGCTGGATTACCTGATCAACCTAGATGGAAGTATGCAGGACTGGTTTCTCAGTAGAAAATGTTAGGCAACTATTTAAATCCATATATCCACTCTTAAGCCTTTTATCGAAATTGATTATAACCAGCAAATTCAGGGTTTATTGCCAGCTAGTCAGACTGCCAAATATTTTTACTTCTATATCCGACATAGTGGCAGGATGTATATTGGCTACTCACGCGTTTATAGACCTCCATAAGATGCTTCTTCTCGCATCTGTTTCTGGCTGTCTATACGGGGGAGGAGTAGTTTTTAATGACATATTTGACTGTTCTACAGATATAACTGAGCGGCCCGGTAGGCCATTACCATCAGGAACGGTTGGAAAAAGAGAAGCAATATATCTGGGAATCATTCTTTTCCTGACCGCTCTGTTATGCTCATTGCTTGTCAACACGACAAGTCTATGTATATCTATTGTCATAATATTGCTTGTTATGAGTTATAACGTATGGACAAAGACGGTTCCTGTTATTGGTACGTTCAACATGGGTCTTTGCCGATTCTTTAACCTGATGCTTGGCCTCAGTATCATTCCGGCATCTATCTCGACTTACTGGATGTTTCCTTTAATCCTGATGATTTATGTTATGTTGATTACTGCATTGAGCAAACAGGAGGTCAAAGGTGAGCAGAGGTGGAAAATCGGTATTATAATCACCTGTTTTATAGGTCTGGTTCTTTTTATCGGAAGTCTCTCGGTTAAGGGTCTTTTACCTAACCATGCGATGCATGGATTATTATTCATATTTACTATGATTGTTTTGTGGCCGATGAGCAGGACGTTTATCAATCCCTGTCCTAAAAATATACAGAGTACTATTAAGACGATGGTCTTATCCATCATTATCCTGGATGCCTGTTTTGTTATGGGATCAACAGACGGGATACATGTCCTGGTGGTACTGGCATTATTGGTTCCTGCGTACATAATATCCAGGTTTCTCTATGTTACTTAACCGAATTAGTTTGATAGATCGCATGCATCTGAAAAATAATTATTTATATACATTATCTCTTGTCTGATAAGAGGGGATAACTGAGTTTAACTAAGGAGTTATATTATGAAAGCTAAACACGTTTTTGTATTGAATATAGTAGGGCTGTCTCCTGAGCATTTGCTCATGGAAGATGTTTTACCAAATATAACCGAGCTATTTAAAAACGGATTTAAGGCGCCGCTGCGTCCGTCGTTTCCTGGAGTGACTTGCTCAGTTCAATCAAGTATTGCTACAGGGCACTATCCGGAGGAACACGGAATTATTGCAAATGGTCTATTTCTGAGAGATGAGTATAGAATAGCTTTCTGGGAACAGGCAAGCGCTTTAGTACAAAAGAAGAGGATCTGGGATATTGTCAAAGAACGCAAACCGGAAATGAAGACGGCATTACTATTCTGGCAGAATTCACTCTATGCCAATTCAGACATTGTTATTACTCCAAGGCCTCTTCATACTGACAAAGGGCTTGTACAATGGTGCTACTCTAAGCCGGTTGGTTATTATGAAGAGATAGCTGATGCTGCCGGACCGTTTGACCTGAAATATTACTGGGGTCCGATGGCCTCTTTTAAATCCAGTAAATGGATTGCCAATGCCGCTGTTTATACCTTGAAAAAACATAAACCAAACCTGATGTTTGTCTATCTGCCTCACATGGATTATTCATTACAAAGACTCGGTCTTGAACCGCAAAATCTCAGGCATGAATTGAAAAATGTGGATAATCTTGTAGGAAATATTCTCAAAACTATTGAAGACAATGGAATGCGGGAGAATACTACTATTATTGGATTATCAGAATACCCATTTCACGATGTCTCTTCATCTTTGTCACCTAATATTATCCTGCGTGACAATGGATTCCTTTCAGTGAGAAAAATAGGAGGAAAGGAGTATCTGGATTATGAGTACAGCAGGGCGTTTGCCATGGTTGATCATCAGATGGCTCATATCTATGTAAATAACAGTGACGATATTGAAAGAGTTAAAAGCCTGTTTCTTGGAACCGAAGGTGTAAAGTATGTCTTTGGACATGACGAAAAAGAGCGGCATCATATTGCAAGTTCCAGGAGCGGTGACCTTATTATCGTTTCAGACAAGGATAAATGGTTTGATTACTATTACTGGAATTCTGTAGAGCTGGCGCCGGATTTTGCTTTTACTGTGGATATTCATAACAAACCGGGATACGATCCGTTGGAACTTTTTTTCGATCCGGCAACAAAGACAATACCCCTTGATACCGAACTGATCAAAGGATCACACGGGTTCCCGGCAGCAGAAGGGGGTAAGATGGCGTCGTTCTTTATGAGTGAAAATAATGTAGAATTCGGTAATCAAGACATTATGGAGACAATTGACATCGCTCCATTGGTGCTATCACTATTGGATATTTTTTAACTCCCACTATAAACACTTAATATAATTCAGGTCGTCCTGGTTGTTCACAATAGTTGTTTGCGCCTCTGCCTGGAGACGAGAATCATCTGACTCTCATCTCTCAAAAATGAGGTAAACAATAGCCCCTGCGTATACTTTTTCTCTGGAACGTTATGCCTTTTATTTGTATTACTAATTTTGGGTATTATAGTTAGACACTGTTTAGTAGTTAAACCAAACAGTTGTTAAGTATTTTTCAGGTAATTGTCAAGCTCAGGTCATGTATTGATTCCGGGTAACACTCAAATTAAGAGTGAAACAATGAGACGAGAGAGATGATATGTTTTACTATTTTTTCCAATCTATTTCTTTTACGATTTAATCAATCCGCATGAAACACTAAACTGCAAGCACCGTTATATCAATGGGTTACAGCAATAATTATTTTGTTTATTAGCAGATATCTGATTAAACCGGTAGAATTGTTTAAGACATATTAAACAATGTTTAATATGTCTTGTTTGTATAAATAAATATTTAAATATTTATTGACAAATAATGTTTGATATGTCAAAATCACGAGATCTGCTTGAGTTAAGCGATCAGTACCGTTTGTTTTTTTGCCGTGCAGTTGCAATTATTAATATATTTATTGAGTAGTGCTATCGTTAGTTTTCGTTTTAAACTCTACTTTTTTAATTGGTTTGTTTAGTTTGTCGTGGGTTTTTTTATATAGGAGGAGGGTAATTATGAAAAAAGTGTTGGTTTTATTTATGGCTGTCTTTTTAACTGTAGGAATGGCTGATAGCGCAAGGGCTGTCACATTTAATCTCTTCGATTGGGGGTTTAATGCCGATGGCGAAGAAATTTCAAGTCCAAACCTTAATGCACCGGGAGATCTGGGGGCAGCTCTCAATGCGACTTATACTACCGGTGGCTTCAGTTTTACCACGGGACTTGGAACAGTAGGTGTTAAGGTTACTGGTGTTGGTGCACACTCTGTGGTCTCATGGTTTGATCATGAAATTGACGAGAGTGTTAACACCTACTTTAACGAAACCGGTTCAACAAGCGGAATAACCGCCGCCGGTCAGACGTGGGAGATAGACGAACCTGGTTGGGTCGACGGAGATATTTATGAACACCTGCAGGATACCGTAGCAGCCGGTAGCTTTTTAGACGACGGCATCGGAATAAGTACTCATGGTAATACTATTTTTCCAGACGACGTTTCCATGGCGCTGGGTTGGGATTTTATCCTGGGTGCTGGTGAATCTGCAAATATTAGCTTTGTACTAAGTGATACAGTAGTTCCTTCAGGCTTTTACCTTGCACATAATGATCCTGATAGTCTGGCTACCATATATTTTTCAAGCACATTAGAAATCGGTGCCGATAATCCGGTAGTACCGGAACCGTCTACTGTTATACTGCTTGGAATAGGCATGGCTGGACTGGTTGCAACCAGAAAACGCCTGGGTAAACGTTTCATTAAAGGTTAATGGTTGAAAGTAGAATTTTTAGAAGACTTTGAAGTATTGTGAATTCATACCATTGGATGAAAATCTATGGTATGAATTCATTTTGACGTTTCTATTGGCAAGCACTTTCTTGCTGCCATATCACAGCATCACTCTGATGTTTTGAGATATTGACAGGGGGGTGCGCAAGAGTATACGTTCGGCGCTGAAATGACTTTCTGGTTTTGAACGAAGCCTGGTATAAGGCTCCAAAAAAGTCAGGGTTTGGTTCTTTTTTTGGGTGCAAATACTATCACTCATGAAAACTATCCTTGCCCGTTTTGAGACTAAAGATATTTTTTACGTTAGTCAAACCAAATGTTTGTCATTTTGTTGTCAAGGAGATGCTAATTTCTATATCTTGACTAGAATGGAACATTGATGAAACTACTTCTCTTAGGGCATTCATTCTCTTATTATCGGCAGAGATTCAAAAAAGTTTAGTAGTAACTTTGAAAATGTATTTTTTTTATATATTTTTTGTGGAGAGGAGAAAAGATTAAAATGAAGAAACTTATTTTACCACTGTTTATTGCAGTACTGATGTTTGGGCTGGCAATGCCGGCTTATGCTGTTGTGCCTGTGGTTAAGACAGTGCCCTGGGTAGCGACAAACCCGTTGATACCACATGATACCTGGAGTGGTAAATCAATAACCTTGAAAGGCACTACAGATGTTACTGGAACAGATTTTGAGTATTCATGGGACTTTGGAGATGGCGGAAGTACGGCGTTTACCGATGTCGGCCCCAACAATTACAGCCTTCAGGCATTTCATACCTATGTCGGGAACGTTGGCGATATTTTTACCGCCCGGTTGACTGTCAGGGACAAGAATACGAATGAGACAGCTAGTAAGACGTATCTCGTCATTATCAGGGCTCAGACTCTGGCCGTGGAGGTTAATGTGGCAATTGATGAGGGCCTCTGGTATCTGCACAAGAATCAGAATAAAACTACCGGGAGTTGGTCTCCCATAAGTATCTATCATGGTGTGTGGGCGAACGCGATTAACGCCTTTGAGGCTAACGGGCACGTTGAGAGTCTTGTGGGAGATGACAATCCATACAAAGAGACAGTTGCAAAGGGTCTCAAGGATCTTTTCAGCCACTTAACCGCATATGCTATTGGTATAAAAAACGGACTTTATGCAGAGGATTATAATGGTGATGGTGTTGTGGATGCACTTGATACAGGTAATAACGGCTTAGCTATATACAACAGCCAGACTTACTACTACCAGCACGGGTCGTACATGGACGCTATTGTTGCAAGTGGGACTCCTGGTGCTGTAACAACTACCGGACCGGCAAATGTAATTGGCAGGACGTATGGAGATATTGTTCAGGATATGGCCGATGCTGTTTCTAATGGTCAATACAATCATCCTACTGCAGTTAACCGGGGTGGTTGGACCTATAGTTGGGGTAGTGGGGGGGATAACTCTATATGTCAGTGGGCAGCGATAGGGATAATACCTGCCGTAAGGAACGGCTGGGCACTGATTCCACCACACGTAACCGCTCTAAATCCAACTTGGCTTGTTTACAGTCAGCACGCGGCAGGTTATTTTGGTTATTCAACTAGTAATACCATTTGGGGGCCTTTTGCCACCACCCCATCCGGATTGGTTCAAATGGTTATGGATGGTCTCGGGCGTGGCGATGGAGGTACTCCGGGATCTCCCCCAGCCGGTTTCCCTAGTTGGGATAAAGCCGAGAAATACTTGCGTGATAACTTTGAAAATGTAGGAGGTAATTATGTATCAAACATCAAGGAATATTATTATGGTCTCTTCTCCTTTGTAAAGGCCATGCGCCTCCACGTACCTCCAATTACCATGCTGAGGGACTACACGGCAGTACTGCCGGATATTGACTGGTACAGTGATGCCACACATGGCGTCGCGAGAAATCTGGTAGACGACCAGGACAAATCCGGAGGTGGCAACCATGGACTCTGGTCTGGACATTATGGCGGTAGTAGTGCTCAAAATCAATTCCATACTCCCTGGGCAATCTTGATGCTGGGGCAGTCTCTATTTGAGGCGGGAAGTCCAGTGGCCGTAGCTAAAGCTGTACCAAACCCAGGCGTGGCCGGTCAGGTTATCACTCTTGACGGTTCAGACTCCTTTCATCAGGATGCTTTAAAAAGCATAGATTCATGGGATTGGGACCTGGATAACGATGGCGTTTGTGACGATGCATCCGGGCCTTTTGCTTTCAATTCCTGGCCTGCAGTGGGAGACTATCCTGTAAAACTATGTGTGAGCGATAACGGGGTTGGTTTGGATGAGAAATTTGCAGAAACTACCATGGTCGTAAAGATAACCACACCACCTATCGCACCTACAGCTAATCCGGGAGGTCCCTATGCCTTTTGTCCGGGAGTTACATGGTACCTGGACGGCACTGGGTCAGTTAACCCGGATGACGGTGAGCGTGAAACACAGAGTGACCCTGTGGATTTCATAAAAGAATACGCATGGGAACTTAATGGTGACAACCTTTTTGATGACGCCTTTGGTCCTCAACCTGACGTAACTGCATTCTTCAGTGGTTTAGGCACGGGTGACTACCTCATTCAGTTAAGGGTAACCGATAATACTGCTTTATCATTCCCATCAAGTGGACAGCCGGATCTTACGCATACAGCTTCAACAACGGTTAGCGTAAAAGCAGCCGGTGATCCTGACTGTGTCTGCATTGATGATCTGTCCGCCAGAGCTAAGCGTGGCGAGGTGCAGTTGACATGGACGGATACAAGTCCTGATCACTACAATGTCTATCGCAGCACTACAGCCGGCGGGCCTTATACACTTATTGGTACGACAACATCTACGTACTCTACATTCCTTGACACTACGGTTGTCAATGGAACTACTTACTACTATGTAGTAAGGCCGGCAGCACTTAATGGTGACGAGCTTTGCGAGTCTAATGAAGCAAGCGCAACACCAGAAGAGCAGCGCAGACGCAGACGTTAATGTTAGTTTGTTTTTATACAACCGGCAGGCAATTTACATGGCCTGCCGGTTGTTTTTATATCACCGTCCAGAAATTTCCGTTTTAAGTCTTCCCGGCAAACGAGTTGTAGTTTTTTGACTGCAGGTTGGGTTTAGCCCGAGGGCTTTAACCCATCCTTAAATGTTCAAAGCCCGCAGCGGGCGCTGATTATATTGTAAACCATGGAGAATAGAAATGCCGCACAACCTTTTTCACGACAAAAACATAGTATGCCGACTGTCAGGGAGTATTGTTATTACTGTTATTGCTTTCTCTTTTTTAATACAGTGTATGCATTACTCCTATGCAGAGGATGTAGTTCAGGATATATACATTAGAGGAATTGCAGTCGGGAATATGGATATCCCAAAGGTGATAATAGAAGACCCGTCTTCAGGGAGCCTTAATGCCTACAGATTACATGATTCTGTTAAAGGTTACGAGATAATTGAGATACAACAGAAGGGCATTCTTCTCAAAAAGGGAGAGATAGTGGTAAGTGTTCTCTTGTCCAATAAAAGTTCTTTAGTTCATGGAGGTGAGGAGTATCAGGGATATGAAGAGCCTCAGTATTTCACCTTTCAAAGAGACCAGATAGATATCGATAATTTGTCAGAGCATATCCATACAGAGCTCAGGCCTGATATTGGAAGGAAAGATAACTCGCTGTCAGTAGGCGTCACTGTTACAGACATAAAAGAGGGAAATTTTATGAATATAATGGGCATTGAACCCGGTGATGTCCTTCTTGAATTCAATGATACGCAAATCAATAATCCAGAAGATCTGGGAAACGCCTTAGAAAAACTTATCAATAAAGAATTGATCAATCCTGAAGACGGTTCGATAAGAATTGCATTTGAGAGAGACGGTGTGTATCAAACCAGATACGGGGAAATGCAGTAGCCTCTTAAAAATGAGTGCCGGGAATGTGAGTGCATTACCAGTGATGATGCGTTTTAAAGTAGTGACACCCGCCCCAGCAAACTGGCGGGCAGGCAGTCACTGCACTCCAAAAAAGAAGATTTCTCTTGTGATTTATTCAGTTTTTACTAAGTATCAAACTTCAAGTGCCATTATTGCAGCTAGTTATGACAATATTTTTTTGATTATTGTTAAATATTGAATTAAGCCGGTAAAATTGTTTAAGACATTATAAGCAATGTTTAATGAGTATTGTTTTACATGAAAAAATATTTATTGACAATTAATGTTTGATCTGTCAGTCTAATCAAATCTGCTTGAGTTAAGCGGCCAATACCGTTTGTTTTTTGCCGTACAGTTGTAATTATTATCTAGTGCTATCTTGGTTTTCGTTTTTAACTAACTCTACTTTTTAATTGGTTTGTTTAGTTTGTCGTGGGTTTTTTATATAGGAGGAGGGTAATTATGAAAAAAGTGTTGGTTTTATTTATGGCTGTCTTTTTAACTGTAGGAATGGCTGATAGCGCAAGGGCTGTCACATTTAATCTCTTCGATTGGGGGTTTAATGCCGATGGCGAAGAAATTTCAAGTCCAAACCTTAATGCACCGGGAGATCTGGGGGCAGCTCTCAATGCGACTTATACTACCGGTGGCTTCAGTTTTACCACGGGACTTGGAACAGTAGGTGTTAAGGTTACTGGTGTTGGTGCACACTCTGTGGTCTCCTGGTTTGATCATGAAATTGACGAGAGTGTTAACACCTACTTTAACGAAACCGGTTCAACAAGCGGAATAACCGCCGCCGGTCAGACGTGGGAGATAGACGAACCTGGTTGGGTCGACGGAGATATTTATGAACACCTGCAGGATACCGTAGCAGCCGGTAGCTTTTTAGACGACGGCATCGGAATAAGTACTCATGGTAATACTACTTTTCCAGACGACGTTTCCATGGCGCTGGGTTGGGATTTTATCCTGGGTGCTGGTGAATCTGCAAATATTAGCTTTGTACTAAGTGATACAGTAGTTCCTTCAGGCTTTTACCTTGCACATAATGATCCTGATAGTCTGGCTACCATATATTTTTCAAGCACATTAGAAATCGGTTCAGATAATCCGGTAGTACCGGAACCGTCTACTGTTATACTGCTTGGAATAGGCATGGCTGGACTGGTTGCAACCAGAAAACGTCTGGGTAAACGTTTCATTAAAGGTTAATGATTGAAAGTAGAATTTTTAGAAGACTTTGAAGTATTGTGAATTCATGCCATTGGATGAAAATCTATGGTATGAATTCATTTTAACGTTTCTATTTGCAAGCACTTTCTTGCTGTCATATCACAGCAGCACTCTGAGGTTTTGAGATATTGACAGGGAGATGCGCAAGAGTATACGTCCTGCGCTGAAATGACTTTCTGGTTTTGAACGAGACCTGGTATAAGTCTCCAAAAAAGTCAGGGTTTGGTTTTTTTGGGTGCAAATGCTATCCCTTAGTAAGCGTATTCTAAAAATCTTTATTGCGCTAGTCAAACCAAATGTTTGTCATTTAGTTGTCAAGAGAATGTTGAGAAGGTTATTGCTTTTCAAGGATTTTTTGGCAATAAATAATAGTTTTACGTTATTGAGGTAAATAAGCTGTAATGAATTTGGCCATACTTTGATTATCTTCAGTAGATGTGCTTAATACTTTTGTGCACTTTATAAGGAGAGAAGAAAATGAGAATAAAGAATTTTATTATTGCAGTGCTGGTGGCTGTAGTAGTTGGAGTCAGTGGTGGGCTTGCTACCGCTCAGATCACAAATTTTAGCACTGATGTCGATACTGCTATAAACAGGGGTTTGACTTTCCAGGATAGTTCTGGCTCCTATACCGGTAGTGCAGGTGATGCCACTGGTTTGGCCTTGTTATCACTATTGGAAAAACGTGTAAGCGCTGACCAGAATGCCGCGCCGCAGGGATATGTCAATGCTAATGCGGCTGATCAGAACAGGATGAATTCTGCTGTAGACTTTATTATTGATGAAAATCGCGAGGACAATGGTTGTGGAGGTGAGGATGAGAATTGTGCACCATGTAATACTGAATGGGCAGACGGTGATGCTGCTGATTGGCAGAATCTGAGTTTCGAACCTTTTCGTGATTGGTCTGGTAGAGGTCAAGGGCCAAATATGCTTGGTAGACCGGCTGTCTTGCATTTGATTGAAGAGGATATTTATCTGGATGTAGAATTTACACTGTGGGATACGTGTGGTTTTGGTAGTGAAGGTGAAGGTGAAGGTGAAGGTGAAGGTGAAGGTGAAGGTGAAGGTGGAAGTGGAAGCGCTGTTCAAGTTGGAGGTTGTTCACCTTTCCCTGGATTTCAATACCTGAGGTCTACAGAGGGTGTGCCGGGAGAGAAGGTCTGGACAGGTGGCCAGATTACCTTTACTAAACCTTGTGGGGCTGACCCTGATGTGCCAGCTAATGGGGACGGTATAACTGCCTTTACGCGTCTGACCAGAGGTGATTGTGGCTCTATATATAATTCAGTGTGCGAAGAAGATTTTTTCAACTCTGCACCGTGCCCTGGTGGACCTGGTGGACTTCCCTTTTACGCTTACAGGGACGGACAGGACATGATGGCGCTTTCTGTGTATCGGCGTACAGGTGGACCGATAGATGTTTTGCCAGCGTTGCTTGCTATTTTTGATAGAACTATAGCCGCTCAAGCTCCAGATGGCTATTGGTGTTACTGTGATGGGGGGTGTTCAGACTCTTCCACAACCCAGTTTGTTATTGCCGGTCTTGCTGCCATACGTGCTGTACTTATCGATGAGAATGATTTTGCGCGTATTGCACAGCTCGATGCAGCTACTGCATTATGTAGAGCCGCTTACGCCAGTATACCGGCCCAAAACCCTGTACTTACTCCTGGCGAGCTAGGTCATGGTTACAATAGGGGAAATCAGAATTCGCTACAGCAAACCGGATCCGGTACATGGATACAGCTGGCCGGAGGCGCTGATTTAAACGATGCTGGCGTTCAGGCATATTTGCGCTGGCTTTATAACCGATATAACGACCGTAGTATTCTTGGCGCTGGTGGAGGTTGGAGCGGTTCATATTTTTATTATTTATGGTCTTTTGCCAAGGCTTTGACCTTTCTAGAAGATTCAGGTATTACAGCAAATGCAGGTAATTTGGCTGTTGCAGATCTGGGGACTTTGGATCCTGCTGCCGTGCCAGCCTTTGGTGGACGTGTTTTACATCGTGATCCGACTACTGTACCAAGGCCTGCGGTTTTTGGTCCAGATCCTGGCGCATACTACGATGATCCTAACGAACCGCCTCGCTGGTACTTCGACTTTGCCTATTCACTCTTACTGTTGCAGGATGCCAGTGGACAATTTCTCAACCCGGCAGGTCATGGTAATTGGGATAACGCTGCGCGTCAGGCTTACTCGCTCCTGGTTTTAGTGCGTTCAGTTGGCGGTGGTTGTCTGGATACAGACGGAGACCAGGTATGCGATTCTGAAGACAATTGCCCTGCAGATGCTAATCCGGGCCAGGAAGATGGAGACAGTGATGATGTGGGAGACGTTTGTGACAATTGTATTAACACGCCTAATCCTGGCCAGGAAGATGGAGACAGTGATGGCGTAGGAGATGCATGCGACAATTGCCCTGACGATGCTAATCCGAACCAGGATGATGGAGACGGTGATGGCGTGGGAGATGTTTGCGATAATTGTCTTGACGCACCTAATCCAAATCAGGCAGATGGTGATAATGATGGATTAGGAGATGCATGCGATAATTGCCCTGACGATGCTAATCCGAACCAGGGTGATGTAGACGGTGATGGCGTAGGTGATGTGTGTGATAATTGCATTGACACGCCTAATCCGGGCCAGGAAGATGTAGACGGTGATGGCGTAGGTGATGCTTGTGATACACCTCAAATACCTTGTGTTGAGGATTTGACTGCAAGGGCTAAAACAGGTCAAGTGACTCTGGTATGGACTCATGTGGGCGCTGACTCTTACAATGTATACAGTGGCTTGAATCCAGGCGGACCTTATGGCTTAATCGGTAATACGACATCGACATATTCCACCTATACTGATAGCGGACTTACAAATGGTATAACTGTTTACTATATTGTAAGGCCTGTTTTGGGTGGACAGGAACTTTGTCCGGTCACTGGCAATGAGGCGAGCGAAACACCACAAGAGCGTCGTCGCAGAGAAAGGTAACATTTGTTTTATTAAAGCCAGCAGGCGATTAAACGCCTGTTGGCTTTTTTTCATAAATTTATTATAATACCTGACTGAATTGAGTGAGTACGTATTATTGTGAATTTACACTGGAGAATATAGATGCTGTCTAAATGCTTTTACTGTAAAAGCGCCGTATATAGACTGAATATGAGAACCGTTTTTACAGTTATTTCTATCTGTATCTTAACTCAATATATGAATTTCTCATATGCCGTGGAAAGTGTGCAAGATATACATATCAGAGGAATAATCATTGGCAGCAAAAATGTTCCAATGGTTGTAATTGAAGATCCTTTTTCCGGGAGTATCAATACTTATCAATTGCATGACAAACTTAATGATTTTGAGATAGTTGAAATTAAGAAAAAGGAAGGTATCCTTCTGAAAAAGGGAGAAAAGACGGCATGGGTTTTACTGTCTACACAGGATTCTTTCTGGAATAAAGATAAATTAAAATCAGAAGGAAAAAATAAAGTCCAAAGCAGAGACCTCAAACTTCACGCGTTTCTAAAAGATCAGATAGATACTGAAAATATCAAAATAAAGTCCAGGTCTGGAGAAGAAATGAAAAGTAACAAACCAGGGGTTATGGTCACAGAGATAAAGGAAGAAAGCTTCCTGAGTGTTATGGGTATGGAAGCGGGAGACGTTCTTCTCAGATTTAATCAATCCAATATCAACAATCCTGAAGATTTAGGAAAAGCTGTTGAAAAAATCATTAATCCTGAACTCGGCGATTCTGCAATCAATAACATAATGATTTCTTTTAAAAAAGATGGTAAGTTCAAGACCAGTTATGGTAAAGTGCAGTAGAAAATAACTTTTCAGACATTATTATTAGTTCACTTCTTCCATACTTCAACTAACGCAAGTCCTGTACATCTAGCCATCTAGAAACCTGACGTGCCGAAGTCAGAAGAATTGCAGATATTTTTCAATACTTATATCATGCCAAAGCGTAACATGAAGTAATGATGAAGTAATGCGTGCAAGAACTCATAGATTGTCATATGCAAAGTATATGGCAATACGGCTGAAGTGATCAGTGATGGCAGCATAAATCTAGTATGCTGCAGAAAACATATGAAACTTTATATAGAAGAGATAAAAACTAAAAACAGGAATTTAAATGTCAAAAAATTTGAATGCAATACAAATAGCAGATAAAGTATATTGGGTAGGCACGATTGACTGGGGAATTAGAAACATCCACGGCTACAATACTGACAGGGGAACAACATATAATGCATATCTGGTTATGGACGACAAGATAACACTCTTTGACACAGTAAAGAAAGAGTTTAAGGATGAGTTTCTATCAAGAATTTCATCAATAGTTAATCCTGAAAAGATAGACTATATCATATCGAATCACTCAGAACAGGATCACAGTGAAGTGCTTCCTGAGATCATAAAAGCTGTAAAACCGGAAAAGGTATTTGCATCAGTAATGGGTAAAAAGGCCTTAAACGCTCATTACCGTGACCTCAGCATGGAAATAACCGCAGTAAAGGATGGTGAAGAGTTGAGTCTCGGCAGCAAAACGGTTAAATTCATGGAAACAAGAATGCTCCACTGGCCAGACAGCATGTTCAGCTACCTTGTCGAAGACAAAGTATTACTTACACAAGATGCATTTGGAATGCATCTTGCCTCATCTGAAAGATTCGGGGAAGAGCTCCCATGGGGAGTTCTGGAAACACATGTATCCGGATACTATGCAAACATTATCACACCCTATTCAAGTCATGTAGCAAAGCTATTTGAAAAAATAGATACATCCGGATTAGAGATACAGATAGTCGCGCCAGACCATGGGCCTGTCTGGAGAAATATGGACAATTTCAAAAAAGTACTCTCTCTCTACAAGAAGTGGTCTGCAAGGAGACTTGATGAGAAAGTGGTGATCATATACGATACAATGTGGAAAAGCACAGAGATAATGGCAAGGCACATTGAAGACGGGGCCAGGTCTTCAGGTGTCACTGTTGAAATGATGCCGCTTTACTCCTTTGAAAGGAGCATGGTAGCATTGGAAATGCTAGATGCGTCTGCTGTTATTGTAGGAGCACCCACTTTGAACAACAACATCTTTCCATCGCTAGCTGATGTCCTGACATATATCAAGGGACTCAGGTTTAAAACACCATACGGAGCAGTATTTGGCTCTTACGGTTGGAGCGGTGAAGGGAACAGGCTTCTCAGGGAGTATCTGGAAGCCATGGGCGTAGAAATAGTCGGTGAGATAAAATCAAACTACGTTCCAGATGATAAAGTAAAAGAAGAATGTTTTGTACTAGGGCAGACAGTCGCTAATAAAGTAAAAGAATTTGTTAAAAACCAATAGGAGAAATTTCATGAATAAGTACGTATGTGATGTATGCGGATATGTATACGACCCGGCAATTGGCGATCCAGACAATGGTGTTAATCCGGGAACAGCTTTTGATGATGTTCCAGATGACTGGACATGTCCAACTTGTGGTGCCGGAACAGAAAGTTTTTCTCCTGAATAAACCTGAAATTCATGATCTAACATTTGTAGATTTTCCGAGAGTCGGATTAAGTGGTTGTACATCTTCCACCTTAACCATCGTCTTTCATCGCAACCACTGAACACATTGTCTGCGATAAAATAGATAAGTTTACCTTCTCCTGATTTTAACTATAGTATTTACAGAATAGTTTATTTCGGTGATCAATTTATCTCAATAATCTCGGCTTTTTTTGGCTTCTTAAATTGAAATATCTCAGGTTTAAGAGGTTCGTTTATAATAATATTGTTCAGGTGTAGGGTTAAGGTAGTATTTGTATCCGGCCAATGTATCTGAATTGCTTCGGGAATAGACTGGCCGTTTATATCTGCATAATCATGGAACGACGCCAGTGCCTTGATAAAACTATCAGGCTTAAACATGGTGAGTTCCGTGACTGTGCTATCAATCCTGTCCACCCTCAATCTGCTGTATGACACGAGTTCTTCACCTCTCTTATCTAATACGTGAACTAACCAGAAAGCCGGCCATGTTTCCATATAGGCCGATCTTCCTTCGAAGAGCTTATCATATTCTAAAAGAGCGGCTATATCGTCAGGGAATATATACGCGCTGGTGTCTGGTCTTTTCACCGTATCAGATTTTCCTGTATAAACGACTCTCTCTTTCGGCAGATAAAACCAAAAGTTATCTCCATCTGAAAGCATATCAAAGACCGTCGTTGCAAGCTTGGATCCGATCACTCTAATCTTTCCGGATTTTTGAAATCTTAAGATTCCCTTGCATCTGAACTCTCCTTTAATTTCAGGAGTTGTAATTATTATGTCGGCTTTTGCCTTTAGCGTGTTAAATCGTAATCTCTCTGTAAGTATTGTTTCTTTTACTTTTGAGAACGAGAGAGTCTGAACCTTGCTGAGGTCGACGCCTGGTTTATCTGATAGTTTATCATCAATGTAAGGTCTGGCGCTATGTGTAGCACAACCGACAGGGATGGTGATGAGTATAAACAGGATTGTTTTTGTTATGAATGTTTTTAATTGCATCTAAGAAACTAGTTCACCGCAAAAATGGAAAAATCAGTAATTAAGTTAAGACTTCGGCAATACTATTTCAACACGAAAATTGCGAAGTATCACGAATGTGCTTTTTTAGTGTTTTTTTCGTGGGTTTTTTTAAAGTTCCTCATGCATGCAGGAAGATTTCTAAAAGGAGTCCTCGTCTGTCGGACTACCTGGCAAGTCGTATATCCATTTCAGGCATGATTGGTCATTTTGTATAAGGTCTTCATTTTCAAAGAAGAGTGATATCTCTCTTTCCGCTGACTCTTCCGAATCTGAACTATGCAGCAGGTTGCAACGCTTACTCATTGCGAAATCACCTCTTATTGTTCCGGGAGCGGCCTCGTGTCCGAATGTGGAGCCCATAAGTTTTCGGGTAACTTCTATTGCTTTTTTTCCTCTTAATACCATCATCACCGCAGGTCCGGAAATCATGAATTCTATAAGTTTTTTATAATAGTCCTTACCGTCATGAACTGAATAATGCTCTTTTGCCAATTCTTTGGAGATAACAGTTATTTTTAATCCTATTATTTCCAATCCCTTTTCTTCAAACCTGTTGATAATTTTGCCGATTAAACGACGTTGTACAGCATCCGGCTTAATTATTACTAATGTCTTTTGCATATACAGCCCTTACCTTTAAAAAAAAGTTTTTATACTCTTCTGTCTGAAAATCAGGATATGTCCATGGCAGGTTCTTAAAAACCTCATGTTGGTAAAACAGTGTAACCTCCGCATAAATACCACCCTGAAGATGAATTCGATGGTAATAATCCTTAGTAGAGGCAAGTATGAGATTGCAATGTGTCAAATATCCCGGATCTAAATTAATTGGCCTGATAACTTCAAACTCACGATTGTGTCTAAACTTGTCTTCCAATTTATTTGTCCAGATTTTAATAGCGGGAAGCTCTTCGGGGTTTATAAGTTTTCTGAAACATATAAACTGTCTTGAGAGACTTGCCCCCATATCCTTTGTGTAGTAATCTGTGAAATTGAATGGGATGATTTCACTCTTCATATCAACCTCTCCAAAACGTTTTACAAGTAAGCTTTCTACGTCAGCTAAAAGTTCATTATTACAGGAAATGATTCCTACAAAAAGTTTTACCGGTTTAGGTAAGCTAATATCGGCCATTATATTATTTTATGCACACAGCCCGGCTGGGCGTAGAAAATGTGCCAGGGAGTGCAATTTTTATCTCAAAGAGTCCATGTGCTTTCTTATTTCAGTGAGTAAGTTTTCAGGCGTTGCATAATGTACTTCTTCTTTAGAGCGTAACTTGATCTCAAGCTCGCCGGTCTCCTTGAGTCGTTTACCAACAGTAATCCTGATTGGTATACCTATGAGATCCGCATCCTTGAATTTGAAGCCCGGTCTCTGGTCCCTGTCGTCAAGCAGTGTATCAATCCCGGCATCACATAACTCGTCATAGATCTTTGTCGCTGTATCCATGATAGTTTCATCTTTAAAGTTTATAGGCACAATCAGTACCTCGTATGGCGCCAGTGGTAGTGGCCAGATTATACCATTAGAATCATGAGATTTCTCTATGGTCGCTGCCAGAATCCTGTTAACACCAATACCATACGACCCCATTACAATAGTACGTTCCTTGCCGTTTTTATCAAGGAACTTTGCACCCAGTGAGTCGCTGTATCTTGTCCCCAGTTTAAAAACATGCCCAAGCTCAATTCCGTTGGAAATATCGAGCACATCATTACACTTAGGGCATCTATCATTTTCGGTGACAAATCGAATATCAGCAGATCTGTCAATTTTAAAGTCTTTGTCAGGGTTTACATTCATAATATGGGTATCAGCCTTATTGCCTCCAACAACGCAATTTTTAAGAACAGTGACTGCCTGGTCTGCTATTATCTGCGCATTCAAGCCAATCGGACCTGCAAAACCCACAGGTGCATCTGTCAGTTCTACAACGGTTTCTTCATTTGCCAAAGCTATCTCATCACTTGATAACACCTTTGACAGTTTCGCTTCATTTACGTCGTGATCCCCACGTACGAGAACAGCTACATGTTTATTGCCGTGTGTGTAGATCAGTGTTTTGACCATTTTGTTTGATTCTATGTTTAGGAAATTGCTTACCTCTTTTATCGTTGTCATGTTCGGTGTAGAGACCTCTTTTGGATCGTCCGGTGTAACATTGTCATCGGATTCAATGGGAGACGGCTCGGCTTTTTCACGGTTTGCACTATAGTCGCAACTCCTGCATTTGGCTATTACGTCCTCTCCGTTTTCATTAGGAACCATGAATTCGTGTGAAACGTCACCTCCCATTGCGCCGGTATCGGCTTCTACAGCTAAGAAATCCAATTTGCATCGTTTGAAAATCCTGCAATATGTATCGTACATATTCTGATAGCTGTTATTAAGGCTATCATCGTCTGTATCGAAACTATAGGCATCTTTCATTAAGAACTCTTTGCTTCGTAAAACACCAAATCTCGGTCTGGCCTCATCCCTGAATTTAGTCTGTATCTGATATAAAATTAAAGGCAGTTGTTTATATGAACTGACCTCATTCTTAACTAAATCGGTAATAACCTCCTCGTGAGTAGGGCTCAAGGCTATGTCTTTTTTATGTCGGTCCTTCATGCTAAGTAAGTCATCACCGAAAGCATCTATCCTTCCACTAAGCTCTAAGAGTGTCAAGGGCTGCAAAGCGGGTAAAGAGAGCTCAATAGCGCCGGATTTATCCATCTCTTCACGGATAATTGCGGTTACTTTGTGTAATATCTTAGTACCAAGTGGTAAGTATGAGTAGATACCCGCCGACAATTTTCTGATCATGCCGGATCGAATCATAAGTTTGTGACTTTCAACTTCAGCGTCACTGGGGGTTTCCTTTAATGTTGGTATAAATGTCTGGGACCACTTCATAATAATAATTGTTCCTTTATTGTAACGTAACAGATTATTTATAGAATACCTACCGATATTGATCAACATTGCCAACAGACCTTTGAAAGCGGCAACTGACAGTGACGATTTATGTTAGAAGGCTGACAGTGTTCAAGATTATATTGCCGGGCAGAATTATTTGCAAGAGATTAATAGACTTGGCTAATATGCTTCAATATAACGGTTGAATTTAGCCATTCTTTTGATATAATCAGTTGCATCATTTATGTATATATGTGTAAGGTTCTGATTCTAAAGACCTTACGTTGTTTTGCTTTATTTGTGACATATCGGCACGTTATCTGCGATGATTTAAGTTTTCATTAAATAATTAGAGAGGATTTTATTATGCACAAAATTTTGATAGCTTTATTTATTTTCTTAACAGTCGGTAGTTTTCAATACAAAATGGCTCAGGGTTCAGAGAATAATGTACCATCTGAGCAAATTAAAGGTGCAGACGAACTTACAGGTGAGGAACCTGAAAAGGAAAAGAGTGAATTGGCACGAATGATGGAGGATATAGACAAGAACTACAAAATAGTAGAAGAAATATCCGGCTATTACAAATACAAAAAAAAACAATGGAAGCAAATTCTTGAAGCCGGGGAAAACATAGCAAAAGTAACAAAGAAAGTAAGGATCAAATATGCAAAACCTGATGATTTTAAATATGAAGAGCAGATGAAGATAATGCAGGTAGAAGCTGAGAAGATGGCTGAGATTGCAAAAAACGGGGATAAAGAGGGGGCGCTTGAAGATCAACAATGGCAGGTTAGGCGTTTAAGGCAAACTTGCGCCATTTGTCATAAGCATCTGGACATACATATTTATCCTAATTTATACAAAGAGAAGAAGCATAGCGGGTAACAACATCCCCGCTTGGAGACCACTAAAAAAATGCTTAGTTGTCTTTGAAAGTTACTGTGAGTTTTTACTTGACTCTGTTCTTTCACGATGATATATTTACCCAGAATTGTTTAATATTAGTCCTTCAGTGAGAACTGTATTGGGTTGATTAAACATATAGTTTGAGATTGAAGGGGGGTGAAGTTTTATATTTTATAAAATAAATATGTAGAACTTTGCGGAGTTTGTTATTTTACTATATACAGACTAGGGCTTTACTCTTTGGCTAACCAGTGAAAGGGGCTTATTTTTTTAATTAAAGGAGGCATAAGTATAATGAAGGTGAAAAATTTCTTTGTAGCAGGTATAATCGCGTCAGCAATGTTTTTAACAGGTGCAACAACAGGTTTTGCGGCAAGTGATCAAGAGTTGTGTAGCAAGCAGAGAGTCAACTTTTTAAAGATAAAGATGAATAACGGACTGCTCCCTAATGACGAATTTGCACCATATAATTTTAAAGAAGTTGCAGGAGCAGCAAAAGAAATGATCGCGGTCGAGGCTAAGAGAACTCACAATGACAAAACTCACGCTGCTATCAGCAAGATGGTAACTGTACATCTTGCAAAAATCCAGGAAGCCGCTCAGGCAGAAGCAGTAGGTGCTGTTGAGGTTGCAGGGCACGCATTAAGGTTTTTGGAGCTTTCCTGTAAGGCTTGTCACAAGGTCTATGACACAGAGAAAAAGAACAGAAAAATGAGTCCTTAAATTTTGTTTTATCATAGGGATTTTTTATTACTAACATTATCAGATAAAATTTGAATATAATTATGATTTTGGGAGGTTTGGTATATGAAGAAGTTAAATGTATTATGCATTGTAGGAATTCTAGCGGTATCATGTTTCGCGTTATGTTTCTCAAGTCAGGCAGATGAGTTGGAAGACTTGTATGGCGACCCGGAAAAAAGTTATTATTTTGTTTACGCGACAGGTGCTATTCAGGGTTCATTCGGAACGATGGAGACATGTGTATATTGCCACGGTAACGGCGGTAAGGGAACTTCAGAAGGAATAAAAAGAGGAGTGCCTGATTTTACCGATGCAGCATGGCAGGCATCAAAAACAGATAAGGAGATGGTCAAATTTCTGGAATCCAATGACAAGGGATGTACAAAGTGCAGAGGAAGAATTTCAGCTGACGCAATACAGAAACTTGTTAACATAGTCAGAACATTTGGCGGTTCAAAATAAGGTAACGTTTAATTATAAGTCTAAGGCTCTTTGAGGTGTCCAATTGGATATTTTAAAGAGCCTTTTTTTTTGCAGTAGAGATAAAAAACAGAAAACCAACGATAATAAACCTATCAGTCTTTAATTATTAGCGAATTTGTCTGTTTCTATCTAATTCATGTGGTTGTAAAGTGTATCTCTCTCAACAGGCTCACGTCCGGTTTCTTCTATTAATGATTTGATGTCATCCACTGTTAATGCTTCCGGTGTTTCAGCACCGGCGGAATGAGTAATTTTTTCTTCAGCCACTGTACCATCAATATCATCAACTCCAAAGCTTAGTGATATCTGAGAAATCTTAATACCAAGCATTATCCAGAATGCTTTTATATGATCAAAATTGTCCAGCATTAGTCTCCCTATGGCCAGTATCTTCAAGTCCAGGATACCGGCAGCGCTGGAGATATTCTCCATATCAGTGTTTTTTGGATGAAAGGCAAGGGGTATGAATGACATGAATCCTCCTGTCTCATCCTGGAGTTCGCGCAGTTTTAATAAATGGCTTATCCGGTCTTCATTCGTTTCTATATGACCATATAACATGGTTGCGTTGCTCTTTATTCCTAAATTATGTGCTGTTCGCATAGTATTTAACCACTCTTCGCCACTCAGTTTTTCAGGACAAAGTTCTTCCCTGATAGCGGTAGAAAACACCTCTGCACCTCCTCCGGGGAGCGATCCAAGTCCGGCATCTTTAAGTCTCTTTAATACTTCATAAGTCGTCATCCCGGAGATTCCGGCGAAATGAGATATTTCGACTGCTGTAAAAGCCTGCAGATGCACTTCCGGAAAACGCTTATGAATAGAGCTAATCATATCAACGTAAAAATCAATCCCCAGTGCAGGATGGAGACCTCCGACAATATGTAATTCAGTGGCCTTTTCCTGAATGATTTTCGAAGCCTTGTCTATAATTTCTTTAATGCTCATTTGGTATGCGCCATTTTCACCCTCTTCACGTCTGAATGCGCAAAATTTGCATTTATTTTTACATATATTTGAATAATTTATGTGCCTGTTTATAATGTAAAAAACTTTGTTGTTATTGATTCTCTCCCTTACTATATTTGCAAGTCTGCCTATCGTAAGAATATCAGGAGACTCAAATAACCTGATACCATCTTCAAAATCAAGACGATCACCATTAATTACCTTTTCTTCAATATCACTTAAGCTGGGATTCATCTTAGTTTTCAATAATTGCATAACATTTCAATTTTTGTTTGTATGAAAATTCTTCCTGGGAATAGCAAATTCTTGCAATAATCTACTCCCTTACCTGTAGTAAAATAATGAAACACAAAAGCACTAAATCTTGTATGGTTCGCTGAGGACTTGTAATTTCAAAATATCAGAATAGCTCTTTAATTTCAAGAATATAACTTCTCAATACAAAAAAAAGGAATATAATATACATAATATACATTTTAAATATGAAAATAATCCGGAGGGAGAATATGCAGAAAAATATTATTTCGACTGATAAAGCGCCTCAAGCAATAGGACCGTATTCACAGGCTGTTCAATTCGGCAATCTTCTTTTTATTTCCGGCCAGATACCATTAGAACCAAAATACGGTGAAATCGTGAAAGGGAATATTAAAGAGCAGACAAAACAAATACTTGAAAATTTGAATGGCATTTTAATAGCGGGTGGCTCGTCTCTTGATAATGTGTTACGAACTACCATATTTCTAATCAATCTGGAGGATTATGCCGATGTCAATGAAATGTATGCAAATTTTTTTGAGAAATCGATGCCGGCGAGATCTACTGTCCAGGTTTCAAGATTACCAATGGATGTTCAAATTGAAATAGATGCAATTGCCTGCATAAATACATAAAATACATAAGAAAATTTACTTGACGCAAGAAAGTGATGCCTTATAATTTATTTTCGTAAGTACCTAGTTTTAAAGGGATTCATTGTATTTTTAAACCAAAGAAATCAGGAAACCATATAAATTATGTTAGAAGTCGCAAAATCGCCTGAAAAACAGGATAATATCCAATACGTTGTCGATCTCCTCGATGATGCTAAAAAGTTCTTTTATAGAATAGGGGATGTTGGAATAGAGAAAAAAGTGTCGGAAATGGCAGAACAAATTAGTGAACCGCTATACCTGGTTGTTGCTGGCGAGTATAATTCAGGGAAATCCACTTTTGTGAATGCTTTATGCGGAAAAAGAATTCTCAGGGACGGACCAACTCCTTCAACTAATAAGATTACACTACTCACTTATGGTGATGACGTATCCTCAGATGAGGTTGATGATCATCAGTGTAGAATGACCTATCCTTTAGAAGCGTTAAAAGATCTTACCATTGTCGATACACCCGGGACAAATTCGATAATAGCCGAGCATCAGCTAATCACTGAAGGATTTATTCATAGATCTGAAGTGGTACTCTTTGTCACTTCTGCAGACCATCCTTTTACAGAAAGCGAAAGAGTTTTCCTCCAATTGCTTAAAGGTAAGTGGGACAGAAAACTTTTGTTCGTACTCAATAAGATAGATTTGAAAACTGAAGAAGAACAAAACGAAATTGTATCTTTTATAGAGAAGAATTTTTACCGATTATTCGGTTTCGAACCGAAAGTTATTAGTATGTCCTCCAAAGATGCTTTTCTCGCAAGAACATCAGGTGATGCAGAACTGCTGCAAAAAAGTAATATTGAAAAAATAGAACAGTTTATTTTTGAAAAGATGGATTATGAAACAAAGATGGATCTCAAGATACTAAGCCCTTTAAAGTACTTAGTGAATGTTTTTGACGGCATGAATGATGTGTTAACTGATAAAGTTTCACATTGTAACAGTGAGATTAAGAGCGTAGAGATGTTCGAAAAACGTTTGAGTAATAAAAAACAGGATATGACGGAATATATTAATAAATACAAGACAGAGACACAATCTGTTTTTGCAAGATTGAAGGAGAAAGTTGATAGCTTTTTGAATTACCATGTGAATATCAGAGCCATCATTACTATGAAGTTTGCACGTGAAAAATTTGATGACAAATTTAAGAGAGAAGTCTTTGGCGTTGCAAATCCCAGGACAGAATTGGAAAGAATAGTAAATGATGCATTAGATTATGTTGATAGAAACAACGAAGTTTTGTGGGATATGGCCCATGATTATATCGAATCTGAAATTGCGTTACAACGCAAACCAGATGATGATTCTGTTGTCCGCAAAGACCGCCATTTTACAAACCGTGGATCTGATAAGCATATTAACATAAGAGAGTATGCTAAGCAATTTCAGGAATTGGATGGTGAATTGGAGGGGGCCAAGGTATACAGGGTGGTACAAAGTGGTTTTATAAACTTTGTTATCCTGGAGGGTCTGGCAATTGGCATAGTTATAGGCCTCAGTACTTTTTTCATTCCGAACACTTTAGGTATAATTGTCGCTTCTATTCTGGCAGGAATAGGATTCTCATTATTACCATTAAAACGGAAAAAATATAGAAACGAATTTATGCAGCGAGTTGATGCTATTAGTGAGAGGTTCAACAATATGCTGCTGTTTGAATTTGAAAAAATAATTGATAGAGTTCTCGAAGACATTGGGAACAGAATATCGTCCTACCGTGATACCAGATGGTCTGAAAGGGAAGAAGTTAATCGACAGATTACTGATTTAAAAGTGCTTTCAGAGCGTACTAAGGATTTAATACGTAAAAGTTGCAGTCAATAGAATTCCACTAGAATTATACTCAAACCACTAATCAAAGAGGTGACATGTGAGATATATTTCATTTCTCTTAATGTTTATTCCAATTTTGTTCATATCTGGCTTTACATGGGCTGGCAGTTGCGAACGTTGCTACGAAAAGATTACCGATGATAAACAGTTTTGTACAGAATGCGAATTAAGCACATCCAACAAACTCAATGAAAGAACAGATAAACCTGCACGTTTCAAGGCAGCATGGGTTTACGATAACCAACTGAAAAATTATGCAGAAGCCGCACGGCACTACAATATGGCATTAGAAACATGTAAAGAAACTCAATATCTGGAAATTGCAGAAACAAGACTTGGACAACTCAAAAAGGAAGGATATTAGGATTTAATCTTCACTCTCTATGATGTATGCAGGAATAGGTTATGATGTCCATAGATTTGTAGAAAACAGAAAACTGATTTTAGGTGGTGTTTGTTTCGATCACCCTTTGGGATTATCCGGACATTCTGATGCCGACGTTATATTACATGCCGTCGGTGACGCAATCTTAGGTGCAGCTTCATTAGGAGATATTGGCGAACTCTTTCCAGACACAGACGATAAATGGAAGGGGATATCAAGCCGGATACTTCTGGACAAGATAATAGAATTGGTAAATGAAAAGGGGCTGTTTGTAAATAATGTTGATATTATCTATATCGCACAGGAACCAAAGATAAGTAAAAAGAAAAAAGAGATGGAGCAGCGTATTTCCGAGATTCTAAAGGTGGATATAGAAAGGGTGAACGTTAAAGCTACAACAACAGAAGGGCTTGGTTCTATAGGAAGGTCAGAGGGTGCAGCTGCCCAGGCGATAGCAACATTAACTCACAAATGAAACAATATTTTTGTAGACTCTATTTTTTTTTAATTAGTTCTAATCCGTTCATATATGGTCTAAGCACTTCCGGTATCTCTACAGTTCCGTCTTCTCTTTGATAGTTTTCAATAACAGCGATCATTGTTCTTGGAAGCGCAACTCCTGAACCATTTAGAGTGTGTACATGCCTTGTTTTCCCTTCATCATCTCTAAAACGAATATTGCAGCGTCTTGCCTGAAAATCTTCGAAATTGCTGCACGACGATACTTCCAGAAATTTGTTTACACCTGGTGACCATACCTCAATATCGTAGCACTTTGCTGCCGCAAAACTTAAATCTCCGGTACATAGTTTTACTACCTGATGCTGCAACCCTAAAAGCTGTAGAACTTTTTCCGATACAGACAAGAGAGATTCAAGTTCATCATAAGATGTTTCGGGTCTGACAAGCTTTACCAATTCAACTTTGTTAAACTGATGAACTCGCAACATACCTCTTGTATCTTTACCATGAGAGCCGGCTTCTCGTCTGAAGCAGGCAGTACAGGCGGTGTAGTACATTGGGAGGTCTTGGGCAGACAGAATTTCATTAGAATGGATGTTTGTTACCGGAACCTCAGCAGTAGGTATAAGAAACAGATCATCTTCAGGGATTCTATACATATCTTCTTCCAGTTTGGGTAATTGCCCTGTACCCGTCATTGAAGATCTGTTAACAAGATAGGGTGGGAATATCTCTGTATATCCATGTTCCTGTGAATGAAGGTCCAGCATGAAATTGTAGAGCGCACGTTCCAGCCTTGCTCCCGCGCCTTTATACAGTGCAAAACCGGCACCTGTTATTTTTGCCGCCCTTTCAAAATCCAGAATATCCAACGTCTTGCCGATATCCCAATGGGGGAGGGGGGTGAAAGAAAATTCCCTGCGTTCTCCACATTCTTTAACAATGACATTTGATGTAGGATCTTTTCCGACAGGCACATCAGGCGCTGGAATATTTGGAATTTTTAGAAGTATTGATTCCAATTCATCAGTTAATGTCTTTATATCAACTTCAAACTGTTTTATATTATCAGAGACACCTTTCATCTCCTGTATCTCATTTGATGCATCTTGCTTCTTTGATTTTAATTCACTAATTATTTTAGAAGTTATATTTCGTCTGTTTCTAAGGTCATCGCATTCAATCAATAAGGACTTGCGCTTTGAGTCAAGTTCCAGCAAAGAATCGAGGTTGGCACTTTCGTTTTTGTTGATTACTGCCCGCTTGACCTTTTCAATTTCGTTACGAATAATATTTAAATCCAGCATTTATAAAACGTCTCCTTATACATAGAAAATTCGAAATTGCTCTATATGGAAATAAATTAGTGACCGGAGGATGCTAATCTGTTTTTATCGTGGCAGATTTTTCCCGAGACTGTTGTCAATATGCACTCAGAATTCGAAGAGAAAATTCCATCATATACATTACTCATGTCTCTGCTTTCAAATTCGATTACCGCAATATCAGCATAGTATCCCGGATATAGCCTTCCAATTCGATCATCCATCTTTAAAGCGACTGCTCCCGCAATAGTACCCATATAAAAAATATCCTCCGGCTTCAAATCATGGTAATGTTTTCTGATGAATTTCATTTCATCTAATATACTGAGTGTGTCATTACTGGCAAGGCTGTCAGTTCCCAGCGCTATATTTATATCGCGATCTTTCAAAATAAAAAACGGATGTTCGCCATGCAGGAAATACTCATGGCTCCTGGGGCAGAAAACAACATTAGATTTAGTTGTTTCTATAAGATCGATTTCCGCTTCTGTAATGTAATTACAGTGAATAAGTATACACCCATTTTCTAAAAATCCAATATTTTTCAGATAATTAATTGGACTCAGTCCGGGATGTTTCCAGTTTCCCAACATATTGAAATCATTCAGCAAAGATACAAAATGCCCCGTTCCTCTTGTCAGGAATTCAACTTCGTCTTTAGTTTCAGCTATGTGTGTTGCTATTTCAATGTCAAATTCTTCTGAAATCCCCTTGCACTCTCTGTAAAGTCTCTCTGAGACAGTATAAGGTGCGTGTGGAAATATGCCGATTGATAGAAGGCCATCGGCCTTTATGTCAGTAAGCTGTTCTTTAAAATCATTTATAGTATCTTCCGCCGTATCAGGGTTGAAATTTATAATTTCAAAAAAAAGTGATTTTCTGATTTTACTTGTTAACAACTCGTTCAATGCAATACCGTTTCTGGTAATATCAATAACAGTCGTTGTCCCGGATTTAAGGCTGCTCTTGATTCCCTCTCGAACGGAAAGTGCATATTCACTTTCTGCCCAGTCATTCTTTTTATCAACTAATTGTCTTATCCAGCTTGTAAAATTTCCATTGCTGTTAATACATTTGTGTAGATGCGTCAGTTCAAGATGGGTATGTGCATTTACAAACCCCGGTACTATTGCGGTGTTTCCAAGATCAATTGTCCGGTACGAGTCAAAGTCATCAATATCTTTGAATTGTCCGGCAAACTGTACCATTCCACCATCATCAATTATTACAGCTCCATTATCAATCACGTTATCCGGATCTTTTAATAAATATTTTGATTTTAAGATGTACATAGTTGCAGCAAGAAATAAATCTCTTATTTCTTCACTTTAGACACTTCAAGCTCAGAGATGGTAACAGGGCGCATACTCAATTTAATCTGCCGGTTATCGTATCAGTTGAATATTTTACTGTCAACTTATAAAGGCAGGGGGTGGAGATTAATTATTATTCAATCTTTACAGTCCGGTACTCTTTATGATGAAAGCTCTTTCTCACTTATTCCTTGAAAAATCCATTACTGATGTTAGAATCCGAATATGTTTAATAATAAAATATTTTATTTCATAATTTATGTCGTTTTTAGTTTTATCACATTCAGCCAATACAACTCATATGGCTCAGATGGTCATATCAGCTATAGCCTTGATGAAATATTAGAGAAGGTGGAAGATGCTAATTCACGGCTTAAGACGATGGACGCGGACATTAAATATTCAAGAGTTATTTCTCTGCTTGACTCAGAAGAAATTTCTCTCGGTTACTTACAATACAAAAAACCTAAAAAATTAAATCTGAACTTTTTCCCCCCGCGAAACGAAATTAACATCATCGACGGTACATATATCTGGATATATCATCTGAAAGAGAAACAGGTGGAAAAGTATAAAACAGGTAATGATAAGGATTCACCGCAGGGGATGGATATTTTTGCATTAGGATATGAATATACGACTGAAAAAGTAAGGGCGAACTATAATATTACCCTTCTGGATGATATTGCGACAGAAGAGGAAGCATTGTACCACATTGAACTCATCCCAAAGAATACTTTTGATTCCGAATATGACCGGATATTGCTGTGGGTCAGGGAGGGACTCTGGTTACCGGTCCAATATCAGATGTTTGAGAGTGATGGAGAGATTATAAACACTATCGAGTTATTCAATATTCAAATTAACCCGGATATACCTGATGAAATATTCGTTCTGGATTTGCCTGAAGACGTAGAGATTTTAGAACCGTTTAAGTAAAATAACGTCAGGCTGCAACTTCGTCGGAATCTGGGAATGCATATTAGATTTCCGTTTAAACATAATGGATTTTGTCTTTAAATCCCGCTTCTTCAAAAGCCTTCAGGCGGATTCTGCAGCTTTGGCAGTAACCGCAGGATTTGTCATTTCGCTCGTAGCATGACCAGGTAAGCTGAAGGGGGGCGGCAAGTTCAATACCTTTTTTGACTATCTCTGATTTACTCATATTGAGCAGGGGGGTAATCACTTTTATGTTTGTTGATGGTTTTGTACCCACCTCCACAAGCCTGTTAAAGGCTTCATAGTACTCTGCCCTGCAATCAGGATAATCCGGGCTGTCCTGCTGGACGGCACCTATATATATGCTTTCTGCCTTGATAACTTCGGCCCAGGAGACGGCTATTGATAGCAGATGGGTGTTTCTGAAAGGTACATACGAAGTGGGGATGTCTCTGCTTGTATTCCCTTTGTCTACAGGGATGTTAAGATCAGTAAGACTGGAACCTCCGATTTTTCTTAAAAAATCCAGTTCAAGTGCAAGAGTTCTTGTTTCGGGTACTTTGTAGTACCTTGCGATAGATCGGAAGCAGTTATACTCTCTTGTTTGTGTTCGTTGAGCATAACCCACATGGAGCAGGGCGACGTTGTGTTTCTCCCTGGCAATCGCCATGGTTACGCAACTATCTAGCCCTCCGCTCAAAAGGACTACGGCAAGATTTTTATCTATCATATCTATTACTTTAATACCTCTTTACCTTTCATCGTATATCTCGGTAACAGCATTATACACCTCTAGCTTTATCCTGCCAGATTATTTTGTGTAATTGAAGCTGAAGGCGTACATCTAATCCATCTTTCAGTATCCATCCGGCAAGGGTTTTTGATTTAAGCTTTTCATGTACCAATCCGAATAATACCGTTGCCGTGTCTCTTATTTTGTATTTCATTGTAATACCCTTTGCCCATTCATAATCTTCTTTAGATGATATTATGAATTTTACCTCATCTTTGTTCTTAAGTCTCTTGATATTTTGCCAGTCCATCTCCTGTTCCATGCCGCTTCCAGGGCACTTGATATCAACAATCCTCACGATGCCTTTTGGTAATACATCAATGTTCATGCTTCCGTTTGTTTCTATATATACATTGTAATGATTCTTTTTCAATAGATTTATCAGTTTGCTGATGTTTTCTTGTAGTAGAGGCTCTCCTCCTGTGATACAGACATTTCCGGACTCATATCCATTTACTCTCTGTAATATCTCGTCTAACGACATTAATGATCCTTCGTTATAGGCATATACTGTATCACAGTACGAGCATCTCAGATTACATCCTGTCAGCCTCACGAAAATACAGGGGATACCGGCATATGAAGACTCACCCTGTATACTCACAAATATCTCATTAATACGCAATAGAGGTTCTTTTTTGTTCATATTATGGCTAACATACTATAAATAAATGACATAGAGCGGCGGCAGGGTACTTATTGAAAACTAAGCAAACTTTGAACATAACATAAGATATCTTATCGGACGTTAGAAATGGGTGGAGAATTAATTCAATATTACAAGCCAACCCGTAATCTATATTTCACCTTGACCTCATCGCCTTTATGTACATCAACATCAAACTTAATAGTATAAGCATCTTTTTTTGTATATGGATGACTGCTGTCTGTCACCGACCAGTTTCCTGTTAGCGGTTCTATGATACTAACTACTACATCCTCTTTTTTGTGATTTTTCAGGGTTATTTCCCATTCTGATTCATGGAGTCTTGACGTTTTCAATATATAATCTGTTTGTACTCTTTCTGCTACAATGTCAAATGCTTCGCCTATTTTCAGACTGATCTCTTCATCTACAGGTGTATGCTCAACTCTGTCTTCACCTATAAAAAGCAAACTTCCCTCATCGTCCGTTTTATACAACCGCATAACACCTTCCGGGATTGGAATCCCAAGATTATTATCTTCAGTGTTCATAAATTTGATATAAACATTTACCGACTGTTTCGGGTTGTTACTCCTGTATTGTCTTGTGAAAATACCCTGTGAGCCTTCTACGATAAACTCCTTCTGTATTTTAGTTCCTACGGCTTCCAGCAAACTAACCTGTTTCGTCTGTTTGTCCTTGATGGTTGTTTTTCTCTGTAAATCGTATATGTGGTATTCGAAGAATGGTTTTTCCTTAAACTGCGGAGCTGCACGGGCACTTTCCATATTATAATCCATCATAACTGCTTTGTTTCTATATGCTTCTGTCACTCTGTTAACATCGCCGGCAATCAATTTTAAACTGGTGTTTCTATATGTAGCGCCACTTTTGTTATCCAATGTAACCCATCCGGATATATTAGTGGATGTATCTTCTTTATTTAATACAACCACATAGTCAGCTTTCCAGCTTATACTGTTAGTGAGATAAGAGACTTCAAGATTGTGTTCTTCTACCGTCTTGTTCTCATAGAGCCATGTCAGTGTAGGCATTGCGATGAGATCTTCAGGTATCTCCGATAGCACTTTGATGCCGGGATGGCCGACAAAGATTTCATTATCTATTTTATAAATTTGGCCGTTGTTATTGCTCAGTAAGACTGCATCTACCGTTTCCTTTCTGTCTTGATATTCGTTCCAGACAATAATCTTGATGTTTTTGCCAACATACTTATCCAGGAGCTTATCAGCATTTATCAAGTCATACTCGTAATTCTGTTCAACAATAGAAAAACCCTTCGGATAGTTCAATGATTTTACATGGACGGTAACGGGCATTATCTGGGATGCGACACCCATGAACCTTAACTCACCTTCACCGGAATGAAGCATTATCTTGCGAGTATCTTTGATGAGTCCAATGTTGTTATTGTATACGGTAACTTCCACACCTATCTGGTCATCAACTGTACTCTTAGACACCTCGCCGTTCTCTGCATTTACTATGGAGGGAAACAACGCTATTACAAAAAACAATATAAGCAATTTAATTTTCATGATGATATACCCCTTTTTATCTATAAGTAAATTTAATGTTAATTGAAAATCAGGATGTAATTAATATAATATCCGGGATCACTCTGTTAGTAACTCTTTTTTCTGAATACTAAAAAATAGTGATATGGCATAAAATTGTGTTTCTCTATTAATTCAAACCCCGCCCTCTCTAACTCATTTATTACGGTATTTTCCGGGACTTTTTCTTCTATCGGAGGACCAAAGGGAGATTGCTTTGCCGGATCCCAATCAATGATGGCCAGTCTGCCGGAATATCGCAGATCCTTCTTTATATTTTCTAACATCAGGAAGGGGGTTTCCAACTCGTGATATGTATTTGCGAGGAAGACAAGATCAAAAAAATTATCCAGAAGTGAAGGGTCTTCCGGTTTCCCAAAAATTACTCTGACATTCTTCAACTCCAACGCTTCCACTTTTTTGGAGATGTAGTTAACCATTTCTATTTGAATGTCTTCTGCAAAAACCAGGCCTTTATCCCCTACCCTCGATGCTAATGGCACCGTGAAATAGCCGGAACCAGCTCCTATATCAGCAACTATGTCACCAGCTCCCAGGTGTAGTCTGTCCATAATTTCTTCTGTGTTCTGCCAATCTCTGGGTTCCTCAAGTAGGAATATTTTGTCAGGGGGGAAAAGCTCTCCAGGATCCCTCGTCTGCGCTGAAATATAAGAGGAAAACAGAGGCAGAAAAAGGACCAGGAAAAGCAAGGTTTTAAGCATCACCAATGGCATTTTATTTTTTACCATTCTACCTAATACTCCATTCCATATTATTATTATGAAGAAAATACAGGACGTTATTTTTTTGACTTCTTCTTTTTAGCTCGTACTACGATCGGTCTTTTCCCTTTCCCTTCTTTCTTGAAAACGTGTAATATTATTTCCGCATCTTCAAAAGGAACAGTTATAAAGGAAAAGTCGTCAAATATTTTAACGTCGTCTATTTTGCTTTCTGCTATATTGGCTTTCTGTTTTATCAATTTTATTATTTTACTGCGTGTTATCGAGTCAGATTTGCCAAGTGCAACAAACAGCCTCGCCGTTCCGGTTTTATCAACAGATATTTCTTTGATCTCACTGTAACTTTTCCCGCTCAATACATCCTTATATGACTGCTTTAGAAGAGCCGCAATAATATGTTCAGGTTTCTGTTCTGCCAGAAGATCCTGAGCCATAGTAATGTATTCGCTATAGTTCTCATCCTTAATAATATCATCAAGTTGTGACTTAATCCGGTTTTTCTTTGAATCTATGATATCTTGAACTTTAGGTATTTTTTCTTTTCTAATCTTTGCCTTAGTTATTTTTTGTATAAATAAAAGTTTCCTGTATTCTTCCGGTGTGACAAATGTAATGGCGGTGCCTTCTTTACCAGCTCTTCCGGTTCTTCCGATTCTGTGGACATAATATTCCGGGTCCTGTGGTAAGGCAAAATTAATTACGTGTGTCAGATCCATGATATCAATGCCTCTTGCGGCAACGTCTGTGGCGACAAGGATATTGGTCCTTTTTCCTTTAAATTTATTCAGGATTGACTCTCTCTGAGATTGCGATATATCGCCATGCAGCGAATCCGCATCATACCCCCTATCAATAAGACGCTTGCCTATTTTATCAACATCAATCTTAGTCCTGCAAAATATCAAGCCATAGAAGTTGTGCTCGATATCTATAATCCGGCATAACGCATCAAATTTATCAGCAGTGGATACTTCAAAATATATCTGGTCTGTCAGGTTAGCAGTTAACTGTTCCTTTTTAATTGCGACAACTTCATAATCCTTCATATACTTTTTGGCTATACGCAATATTTCATTAGGCATTGTAGCTGAAAAGAGCATAGTCCTTTTTTCTTGATTTGTAGATTTCATAATTATTTCTACATCTTCAAGGAAACCCATGTTCAACATTTCATCTGCTTCATCCAGTACCAGATGTGATATTTCCTTTAGATTCATACTCTTTCTTTTAATATGATCTATTATACGCCCTGGAGTTCCCACTACAATATCTACACTTTTCCTCAAGCTTCTCAACTGCAACTCTATAGATTGTCCCCCATATATTGGTACTATATGTAATTTCTTATCCCCTTTTAAAGAGTTTAATTCTTCTGAAATTTGAATTGCCAACTCCCTGGTTGGCGCAAGAATAAGGACCTGGATATGTTTTGTTTTTTCTTTTATCTGTTCAATAATGGGAAGCCCGAATGCCGCGGTTTTACCTGTACCGGTTTGTGCCTGACCAATCAAATCACACTTTCCCTTAAGCAGAATGGGAATAGCTTTTTCCTGAATAGGAGTAGGTTCCTCAAAACCCTTCGTCTTCAGCGCCTTTAAAGTACTATCAGATAATCCCAGATTCTTAAACTTCTCTAATTTCTCCATATTTGTCTCCGTAAAGGTTGTTACAACTTTATTTTGCGTAATATACTATAAATTATTTGTTAATAGCTATTTAAAATTAAATGATTGCATATATATTCAAAGTGATCTCACGAAATAGGAACAGAAAATATTCTTTAGATAGATACGTCATTTATTTGTTGGTTTTCTGACAATGATTACAGACAAATAGCCCTTTCCCTCTCCTTTTAGTGAGAGAAGGTCTCGTGTAATGAGCTCATTTTTAAATCCAATATACGAAGCGAAAAGTGCATTATCTATAAGTCCCATATCTTCCAGAAGCTCTATTACATCATCCAGCTTCTTTGCCACTTTCATCAGAATTACCGTATCAAAGCTGTTAAGTATTGGCCGTAACTCTTCGATGTCACTGGATACCGGAATTATAGCTAAATTTTCGTTCTGCTCAATCAATGAAAAGTTGGCCAGACTTGCAGCAGCATTGTAAGATGTAATCCCGGGAATAGTGTGAATCTTTTGTGAAGGAATAATTTTAGAAAGTTGCTGTAAAAGATAACAATACGTACTAAATGTTAACGGATCACCAATAGTAAGATAGGCTACGCTGTTGCCCGCCGCGATTTCACGCTCTATCTCTTTTGCAGATGCGAGCCAGGCAGCCTCAAGTTTCGTCTTATCCCTGACCATGGGATAGACCTGCTCAATAACTCTTTTATCAACACAAATATCCTTGACGATGTCCAGTGCAAGGCTGGAGGACTTTGAATCTGCTCGTGGTGCAAAAATACAATCCACAGACTTTATAATACGAACCGCTTTTACCGTAATCAGTTCGCTATCTCCCGGACCGACCCCAATGCCGTAGAACTCCCCTGTTTCATTATTCATATAAACTTTAGTCTTCATCCAGAAATATAATTACGTTTAAGTCACTTACCCGTACTTTCAGTATTGAAGATACATCAAATTCACGAATTCGCTCGTTTTCTAAAGAGAGATTTTCACAAACGTATATCTTCCTGTCTTTTAAACCCACGCCTAACAATTTCCTGGCAATAAGCTTAACATTATTAGAATTATCTGTTAAGACAGCGACTTTTTCATTCTCCATAATCTTCTTTACAACCGATGCGAGCTTGCCTGAACGTCCGTGTAGACTCATGAAACAGGCATCATTCCAGGTTCTGCCTATTTTGGCAAATGCCAGCTGGACAGAACTGATACCTGGAACAACTTCGCAATTTTCAATGCCTATTTTATCAACTATCAGTTTTGCATAACTGAAAAATCCCGGATCACCACTCACGAGAACAACAACTTTTTTGGTCTTGCTTAATGATACAATTCTCGTAATAAGCAACTTGTAGTTGTTGTTCAGTACATATGTATCTATATCCGCATCAGGGAATAACGACAAAAGTCTTCTACTGCCTATTAAGACTTCAGCATTAATAATCTGTTGCATTACATACCCGGTTATATATTTTTTAGAACCCGGGCCGCAGCCTACAATAGTAACCTTGTTTACATTTTTTTTTGCCAAACCTTAAAACCCTTTGAAGTGCCAATAATATTTTTTTTCATATCAAACAATATTGTTCCTATTTCAATTTTAGATGAGCCATATCGGTATGTCGATGTTTGAACATCATCAGCAATACGATTAAATAAATGTAATTTTTCATGTTTTCTCATTATCTCCACCATTCCTTCTACAGTAGGAGAATCTTCAAGTTCACAAATCACAGCGGAACCAATCTCCGATTTCTTGAATAAGTTTATCAAGATATCATTTGCAGGTTTTGAATCTGAACTGTGTGTATAAAAATCACCACGAATTAATTTTGCCAGTTTACCGGGGTGTCCTCCGATTATTACACTCTTAAAACCGCGCTTAAGAGTCTCGTCTAACATAAACCCAACAAAATTACTCATCTGAATTATCTGATCAGCCTCTATTTCGAAATGCCTTTTGAATCCAGTTTCACCAATACCTCCTGGGACCAGAACAACAGATTCGTGACCTGCCGCTTTTGCAACATCCAGCCCACACAAAAGTGAGGTCTTAAATGAATCAAGAGACATTGGCCTGACAATACCGGTAGTCCCTATTATGGAAATACCATCAACTATGCCCAATCGTCCATTAAAAGTTTTCTCTGCTAACTTTTTGCCATCAGGAACGCTAACAAAAACATCCACTCCCTCATTTTTGCCAAGAACCTCTTCCAGGGACTGTTTGATCATAGATCTTGGCACAGGATTTATAGCCGGTTCTCCCGGAGGAATTTGAAGTCCGGGTTTTGTTACCACACCAACGCCATCTCCACCCATAAATCTAATTCCGTTATTACCTGATCTTTCGACTCTTACATGTATTTCACAGCCATTTGTAATATCAGGGTCATCACCGGAATATTTACGAACAGCACATTCGGCAAAATCATTACCCACCTTACGGTGAAGGAGGTTTAATCTCAATGTGACTTCGGCTGGTGTTAATAAGTCTATAGAATCGGGTATTGTTCCCTGAAGTAGCCCATAGGCTGCACCTTTCGCCGCACCGGCAGCACAGCTTCCGGTAGTATATCCGTATTTAAATTTATCTGGCATTAGTGTCCAGGGAGAAAAGTGAGCTAAAGTTTAAAGTGACTAAAGTTAAAGGGTTTTTCCTGAGATTCCCGCTTTCCTAAGATGTATTTTTCTTTGTTTTCTTTTATTTTACTAGCCGGTCTGGGTTTCCCTGGTGATATTAATCAAGGCATTTGTAATTGAGACGGCAACTGCACTGCCGCCCTTTCTGCCGATGTTTACAATATAAGGTATTTGAGGGTCTTTCTTATTATCAAGAAATATTTTCAACGCCTCTTTAGATTCTGACGACTTTACAAAACCAACAGGAACAGCCACTACGAGAGCGGGCACAACCCCTTCTCTTCTGATGAGATCGATGATTGAAAAAACTGCCGTAGGAGCATTGCCTATCACAACTATTCCGCCTGATATGTCAGCCAGTGACTCTTGCATAGCAGTAATAGCGCGGGTTTTTCCGGATTCCGTTGCTTTTTTAGCGACATCATCATCTGCAATCCTGCATATTATCTTTCCACCAAATTTGTTTATTGCCTTAGCACTGATACCGGCCTTGACCATATTGACATCAGTAACTATCGATTTACCAGAGGCTATCGCTTTTGTGGCGGCTTCAACGGCCATTGGGCTTATTATCAAATTGTCTGCATAGTCGGTATCGCCGGTTGCATGAATAACCCTTCTTATTATCGGTCTGAATGCTTCAGGAATATTGCCAAAGTCAACGAGATTGTCGATAATATCAAAACTCTCATCGATTATTTCCTGTGGATTTTCTGAATAGTTTTTGGTTTGTTTTTCCATATTTAAAGTATATTTTAAATTTAGTAAACACGCTAAGCACGCTTGACTGACTCTTCTACCCTGTCTGCTACGATCATTGCAATACGTTCGTCAGCACCAATATTTTTTGCATAGCAGAATTCAACATCAGGGAATTTTTTGCGCTCCTCATCAATTTCTGCGGGAATATCCTTTAAAACGTGATTTCCACTGAAAAGCAAAAGCGGCATAACTACGACTCTCTTCGCCCCCCTGCCTATTAAGACTTCAACCACCTCTGTAAGCCCGGGTTTTGCAAGCTGCAGGAACCCTGCTTCGACCATGTCCCACTTTCCCATTGCACGCAACATCTCTACTATCGTAAACAAACCTTCATTACCGGTTCTCACCCTGCTTCCATGCGCCAATACTATAACGCCAGTTTTAATACCCATTTTCTATTACGTCCTTTCTGCTACTAATTTATGTTTTGATCTCTTTGCCATGGTAGATAATAAATTTACAGCAAGTTTTGGATTACTGCTGAAATGTATATGTGTGTATGATGCCAAAACGTTATTCTTACATATACCATCAACCCCGGTTCTCTTTCCATTGCTCTTCCTTGTATTATAAGCAAACATGGTATCATCCGGGACATCCTGCAACATAGACCAATGAAATTCATGGGAGCGAAACGTGTCCCCGCTTTTGCAGATCATATTGTCACATGTCGCATCGGTAATGACATATCCCAGCCCTTGTCTCCTGTTTCCCATACGTGATGTGCCGTTAAGCACACCACACATTTTAAATGATCTTCCCTCACAGTCAATTAATTTTTCCAGTAGATACATCATGCCGCCGCATTCACCGTAAATTACAGTCCCCTGTTTATGTGCTTCTAATATTGAATTTCTCATACTTTCATTTTTCATTAGTCTATCTGCAAATAACTCAGGAAACCCTCCTCCCATAAATATACCGTCTATGTCGTCCGGAAGATATTTATCATTAAGAGGACTGAACTGTATTATCTTTGCTCCCAGTGCTTCAAACAGGTCGATATCATCCTGATAATAAAAACAAAACGCGTTGTCTCTTGCAATTGCCAGTGTTATATTCAGAGAATCATTCTTGTTTATAAAGATTGATTTATTGTAATCAGGAAAAATACCTGCTGCACCGGCTGTGTCCAGTAATCTATCAGTATCTATTGTCTCAAGTACCATTTGCCCTAACTTCTCATAGAGAGCAGAATTTATCTTCTCTTCCTCAGAAGGAATCAGCCCCAGATGCCTTTCAGGAATAGTAATGTCTTTATCCTTGTTCAAATATCCAAGAACGGTTACAGAACATGAGTCTTCGATAGCCTTTTTGATACAATCATAATGATTCTGGCTTGCGATATTATTTAGAATTATACCGGCAAGATTTATCTCTCTGTCAAACTCCTTGAATCCCATTACTATCGCTCCTGCGCTTTGTGCAACACCTCTTGCATTTACGACCAGGATTACCGGAGTGTTAAGCACCTTTGCTAGGTGTGCACTGCTGCCATGTCCGGAAGAATCAATACTGCCGTCGTACAGACCCATTACCCCCTCAATAACGGATATTTCGGCATCAGCAGCAGAACGCTCAAAAAGTTCACAGCAGGCGCTCTCGCCCATCATCCAGGTGTCTAGATTCCTGGACGCATTTCCAGTAACAAAGGTATGATGTGACGGATCGATGTAATCCGGTCCGGCCTTAAACCCCTGTACCGTAATCCCTTTCTTCACTAAAGCGGCCATGATACCTAAAGTAACCGTAGTCTTGCCCACTCCACTATTTGTACCGGCAATCATAACTCTTGGCATCTGATTCATAATGTTTAAGTGAGCTAAGGTTAGAAAAATAGTTTACCGGAAAGCGCAAAGAGTAAAAACTTATTTAGACAGAATTAACAGGATAAATACCGATCTAGTTCATAACCCGAAACGTGCAACCCGCAACGTGCAACCCGCAACGCGTAACCTCTTGCTCCTAACTTCCTGCTGCTGTCTTCTCTCTTATTTTATCTGTGTAAATCCGTGTCCTATTATCTTTTCTTTGCGCCCTGGTCGCGTCTTCGCGAGAGTTCGTCTTTCTATCTAAGATTGCTTTTCTTTGTGTCCTTTGTGCCTCTGTGTGAGACTCTTCTAAAAAGAGGGTATTTTGTAAAATATCCTTGGAGATGACGAGTCATATGTTCCAAGCATAAAATCGTTACCACTCATCGATAGATAGCCTCCAATCATCAAGAAGGCAATACCCATAACAACTGAAATAATTGCTGATACCATAACTATCCTTGAAGTACTGCTTATATCATCAAAACATACATTTTTCTGTGGGTCTCCGATAAAGGGTTTGTATGAAGCTATATCATTGTATACGCTGGGCCCCCCCAGTCTGATCCCTAACGCACCGGCGATTGCAGCCTCGGGAATTCCGCTATTAGGACTTGGATGTTTCTGCCCGTCTCTCTTTAATATTTTCACTGAATTCAGATAATCCTTGCCGCAGAGATATGAAGCTATAGGGAGTATTAAGGCCGCAATTCTTGCCGGGATAAAGTTAGCGATATCGTCAAGATTGGCCGATGCCCAGCCGAAGTTAAGGTACCTCTCGTTCTTATATCCAACCATGGAATCGAGTGTATTGATTGACTTATAAGCCATCGCAAGTGCCGGCCCGCCTATGAAAGCATAAAACAGTGGAGCGATTATACCATCAACGATGTTCTCCGCTGAGGTCTCAATACAGCCCGCTGCAACCTGCTGTTCATTGAGATTGTGCGTGTCCCTGCCGACAATCCTTGAAAGATTCTTACGTGCCTGTTTCAAGTCACCTGACTTGAGTGCACTCAATACATTCCCCGTCTCCCTTAACAGATCTCGTGTGGAGAGTGAAAAGAAGATTATAATGATACTGACAAGAATTCCGAGAGACCATCTTATTTCATAGAAAAAGACCAGTAGCTGATAAGTGGCCAGATACGTACCAAATACAATTATAGTGGTCAGGAATATACCCGCCATACGCTCAGAGGGAATTAGCTTACGTAGTGCCATCTCGCAATATTCTATACACACTCCAATCATCCTGACAGGATGTGGAAACCACCTCGGGTCCCCTATCATGATATCCAGAAGAAAAGCAATACCAATTTGTACATACAAATAATCATCCATAGTTAATAATTCAGGGATTTAAGAATTAGGGAATTTAAGAATTATTCCGTTGTTCAAACCTGTCTTTTCAATCCCTCAATCCCTCAATTCTTTAATTACTCCATATATCAAATCCATGTTTATATGCTCCCGAAACCAATCCGCAAGTTTGTCATATTCTCTCTCCTTTTCTACTATATTCATCTCTTCAGCCGGCATGGTTGGCAATCCTTTGCTTTCTCTTAAATGGTTAATAAGTCCCAGTCTAAACTCATCGTTATCAAATATTCCGTGTAGATACGTCCCGATCACGTTTCCGTCATCGGAGACTGCCCCATCATCAATACCTACTTCCTTATCAGACCTTTCTGTAATTTTTAAGAATGGTGCGGTCCCGTTAAGTAGTTCTGTTTCACCCATGTGAATCTCATAACCTGCTATTTCATTATCTCTATTCAAACCCTTAAAGATATCTGAACCTCTATCATGAAGCCTTGCCTTTACCTGGTGCGTGTTTTTCTGCATCTTAAATAGTGTACTCACATCAATAAGTCCAAGCCCCACGGTTTCTAATGTTTCAGACTCTGCATTTTCAGGATCCCGGATTACACTGCCAAGCATCTGATAACCTCCGCAGATCCCGATAACCATAATACCGGTTTTTGCAAGATTAATAATGGTCTCTGCAATACCACTCTCTTTTATAAATTCCAGGTCTCCGATTGTGTTCTTGGTGCCCGGTAAGATAATCAGATCAGGATTCCCAATAGACCGTGCGTCTTCAACAAACCTCACGCATATATCTTTTTCTCTCTTCAGGATGTCAAAATCGGTAAAATTTGAAATTCTGGGCAACCTTATGATAACAATATCAGATTCATCTCTCTTCCCTCGTCCATCTTCCCTCGTTCCTCTATTGTTCAGGCTCATAGAATCCTCATCATCAACATCTATGTTCGTGAAGTATGGCAATACACCAAGAACAGGTTTATTGATTCGCTCCTCCAGCATTTGGAGACCGGACTCTAATATTCCCATATCACCTCTGAACTTGTTAATGATTACTCCCATCACTCTATCTCTTTCGTCACTGTTCAGCAGTTCAAGTGTGCCCACTATCCACGCAAATGAACCACCTCTCTCGATGTCTGTAACAAGTATCACCGGCGCGTCTGCAATCTCTGCAATCTTCATATTGACGATATCATTATCCTTAATATTGATCTCAGCCGGACTTCCGGCACCTTCGATGACGATAACGTCATACTCGTTACTTAATTTTGCATATGCTTCCTTTGCTATCTCCAGCATCTTATCTTTATTCTCATAATACTCTTTAGCGGTCATATGCCTGAGCGGTCTTCCCATCGTTATTATCTGAGAGCCGTTATTGCCGGAAGGTTTTAACAGGATCGGGTTCATCTCGGCTGTAGGAAGAATACCAGCCGCTTCCGCCTGTGCAACCTGGGCCCTGCCCATCTCTCTGCCGTCTGCTGTCACATAAGAGTTATTGGACATGTTCTGCGCCTTAAAAGGCGCAACCTTCAGACCCTCCTGCCGGAAAATTCGGCATAAAGCGCACACCAGTATGCTCTTACCGACATCAGATCCTGTCCCCTGTACCATGATGGCCTTTGCCATAATAAGATAAACTCCAATAATAAGTTAAAATAAACAACAGATTCCGCTAAGGAATATAGGAAATCCAGGAATAAATATACATTACAAAGCCTTAGATTTTAAACCCTTCCTGTAATTCTTGCTTTCCTAAGATATCTTATTTGTTTTAGTTTTTCTTTGCGTCCTTAACGCCTCTGTGGTGAATGCTTTTAAAGCATTACATAGTATCAAAAAAGAGGTGTAAAGAGAAGGAATTTAGGGATTTAGGAGAGTTACGAGTATTGAGGAATTAATGGTAAGCTTGGCTTCTTAAATATGTGGTGAGAATTTCACAGATCAAGTGCAGCTTTTAGTCAGTCTTGCCTTTTCATGTAAAAATTCTGGGGCAAAATCGGCACCACTGTCCCATGACAAGGTGTGTCCTCGAATCTTAAAGTTTTTAAAATAATCAACATCCTGTAATGGTTTAAACACACCGTCATCCAGTTCAGATGAGAGATCTACATTGCCTGATGTCATGTCATTGAACTCTACCCATATCGTATAATCTTTTATGTATTTTGCGTCAGTAACATGTAAAAACATTTTTCTATCACTCCTTTCGCTATTCTAATGGTTCTATCTTTTTCAGTGGTATTTTCTTTTCAGCAAATTCCCAATTATCAAGTAGTTCATCTTTATGCAAGACATACCACTCAAGTACCGCATTGAGTACACGTCTTGGGAACTTTCCAGATACAATGCCGGTCCTTATTTCAATAGTAATTTCATATTCGCCATATTCTGCATGAAAATGCGGAGGAGCATGTTCACGGTAGTACATGTATATAACAACACCAAGAAATCGGCATATTTCAGGCATACTTTATTCCCAAAAACAGCAAGTTAATTTTACATACCTGACAAAAAAACACAATTATATTATTCCTTGCCATTTTTCTTAGTGACCCGATTGTACCACTAGCTTAGCCGGACAAAAGACATGGTGTTCTCCGATTAACACGCAGTTAAGAGGAGATTTGATCTCTTTCTTTACTTACCGACATCCGATCCCGTCCCCTGTACCATGATGGCCTTTGCCATAAAGTAAAACTCCAATAATAAGTTAAAAGAAACAATAGATTCCGCTAAGGAATGCAGGAAATCCAGGAATAAATATACATTACAAAGCCTTAGATTTTAAACCCTTCCTGTAATTCTTGCTTTCCTAAGATGTCTTATTTGTTTTAGTCTTTCTTTGCTTCCTTTGCGGTGAGAAAGTCTAGTATTTTATCAAAAAAGAGGTGTAAAGAGAAGGAATTTAGGGATAGTAGCGGAATGCCTTCAGGCTTCCACTCACCGGAGGTGGTAAGATTTGGGATTTACGTATGACGAATGACTAAGAACCAATCACAAATGACTATTGAATAGTTGTCAACTGGGCAAGCATGTCCCTTATTCATTTTTTTTCGCTCATTTCATCGTGATAAGAGGAACGAGGATCCTATATGTATCCAAGGTGAGATCCCAAATGTATATTTTATCTCAATTTTTTCGTAATAAAATCAATAAAAAAGATAGAGGATAAATGAAGCATATAAATTTCTTCTGTTGTTTTGTTGTCTAAATTGTAGGCAGCAAAGTTACTATGAACTAAAATGTTCCGCAAATGTCCAATTTCTAAAAATGACTTTATTGAACTGTCTAGTTCTTCATTTTTCTTTATTTCTTCTTGAACCTCGGTTTTAAAGATGTCACCGAATAATGAAAAAAATGTATTTGCGTTTTTACCTGGTTTATTTGGGTCATTTTTTCTCCCCAAGCAAAAAAAGTGTGATAGTTTGCCCCAATTGCTTTTTTCTTCAAAAAGCTTACTATTTTCAAATTATCATTTGTTGATTCTTTTATAAAGAGAAAGTCTATGAGAATGTTTTGTATCTCATGCTCAAAAAAGCTTGCGGAAGAGAGAAGTAACGCTTTTTTAAAATATTTATCAGTATCACTTGCTAAAGATGGCTGATCTTTATTATTTAGAAAGGAAATAATATCAGTATACTCAGTATATAAATGATCTACTATGGACATTAGTTTAACACTTCTATTGCTTTGTCAATTCTATATTTAACATTTTTTTCACTAGCTGTATCAGACTGGGTTGCTTCGATGAAGCCTTGGTCATTTTTTAGTCTCTCTACTTGATCAGTACTAATACTTTTAGTTTCTAAATTCTTAGATTGAAATGCATCTTTACATGCAGCGACAAATATTGATTCATAAACTGATATGTTAAATCGTCCTGTTTTGCTGTGAAATAGTTTTTCATCACCCTGTGGAAGGCTATCTACAAATGTTTTAAAGAGATTTTCTAAGTATGTAATGTTTTCAGGCGGAAATGATTTGGCCTCATATGAAAATTTATTCAGAAATTTAGTCATTGAAGGTTTGTACTCACTTCCATCCATTAGCATGGCAAACCCCCTAAGTAAAATCTCGACATCCTTCATGTGAAGATTTGGAATGGTTGTTGGTGTTAGACTTCTCCAACTTCCATAAAGATTAATTTTGTAAAGCATATCATAAAAACTAGAATGAAATAAACTTGTTCGAATTTCTTGTGGTTTTAAATTTATTCCACCAGAGTTAAGCCTGTTAAATATTTCAAAAACTATTGAATGCCCATCATCTGGTGAGTTTTGCTTAATGATAATATTTCTGATTGTTCTCAGATCAAGTGATGTTTGATCGTTTTCATCCAGTGTATAATAATTTAATTTGTTGAATTTGTTTACTTGATTTGATTGTGCAGTTGGGAGCTGTAGATTGAAATCTGTAAAATATTCATTATTGTTTAAAATTTCCTCTGGGATGCCTTTTTCTACATCGAATATTTCCCGTAGTTCTAATCTTTTTTCTTTTCTTGGGAACCTCTTCTTCTTGAAGAAGTAAATCGTCATATACCTTTGTTGACCATCAATAACGATAAACTTATTCTTTGCTTCTTCGAATAAAAAAATCTGTGGTACAGGAATACCAATTATGAGGGACTCAATGAGTTTTGAAGCTCTTTTGATATCCCATACATAATTTCGTTGAAATCCTGGAATTTTAACAATTCCTGAATCAATAAAATCAAATAGTGTTTTGATATTGAAGTCATTTGGAGATGCGGAAATGTCGTACTCTGTAAAACTGACATCCTCTTCTGTCCCTACATCTACTTCGACATCAATCCATTCTGCTATTTGGCCTTCATTTAGTTCATTCATAGTAAATCCTTTTTATTTATTGTAAGGTGATAAATGAGTAAAATCTCCACTTGACTGCATGAGTCCCTTAGTATTGTATTTATGAAAAGCATATCCATCATCTGATGGTATAGAAATCTGACAGGTCGTAAGTTGCTAGCGGTATGATACTTTAGTAGATAGTAAAATCAAGAGGAAAAACGATGTACGAGTTGCAAGTTACGAGTTTTACGCGTTGCAGGTTACGTGGTACGTGTTTCGGTTTGCTAGCTGTGCTCTTCTCGCCTCATGCTTCTAACTTCTTACTTCTATATTTTAAATCCCTTAATCTTTGCTCTATCCGTGTAAATCAGTGAAAATCCGTGGCTTAATTTATTGTTTTTCTCTGTGTCTTAGTGTCTTTGTGGCCCTGTGTGAGTTTCCTTTCCATTCTTTCTCTATACTCTTTAAAGCAAAGATTGATACAACTACAATTCCGGCAGTGATAATATTAATGACGGACCAGAGCTCCCTGTTGAAGTGTAGTCTAAATATCGGGTTGTAAATAAGGGCCGTGATCCCTAATGTCCATACCAATGGGTGTTTTTTTTGATTTATGGCTCGACAGGTCTGGTAGATGAGTGTTCCGCAGCAAACCCAGCGAAGCAGGCTATAATAAGCAGATGGATTGCCGGGATATAATGCCCATAAAAGCATTCCACCTGCAATGGCTTGCGGCAACCAATTTCGCTTCATTACTTTTCTCATACATCAATTACTATTAGAACGAAACCTTGTTATAACCAACCAGATTAAACCAACAATTGCTGATTGACCTCCCAGAATCGTAATGATTACACTTGGACTGCTGGCAATATTCCCATAGGCAAGTATCACAGTCCCTAAGAGAACAAAGAACAAAGGGAGTCCGTATCTTTTTGTGCTAACTTCCACTTCAACTGAATGACCGCATTTATCACATTTTACTGTAGCCATGATTGTGTCTTTCTAACTCAAATTTTCTTTTTTAATAAGATAATATTTACATAACAGGGACAAATCTATGAAAAGCATATCCAACATCTGGTGGTATATCAATTTGACAGGCCGTATGTTACTAGCGGTATGATACTTTAGTAAATAGTAAAATCAAGAGGAAAAAGGGATTCACCGATCCTCGGACAAAATGCCCCGAGGACAAGAAGGAAAAAGCTTTAGCCACTGATTTACACAGATTGACACAGATTAAGGAATTTAGGGATATAAGATAATTTCACACAGAGGCAAAGAATATACTAATAAAACTAAACTTATAAAAACAAATAATAATTCTATTTACCCATTGCGTCCTTCGCGGCTTTGCGTGAGAATTGCCTTTTCCATTTTCGATCTTACCTTTGCGTCCTTGCGGTGAATGTCTTTCTTCAATCTTCAAAATACTGTTGTATTTCAGCGGTAATATTTCTACTATAAAAACATTCAGACAAACAATCAAAAAATCACCATCTCAAAAATTGAATACTTCGGTGGTGAAGATAACACTAAAGTGTATGTGATCTACTTGTATCAAAATCACTACTATTAACTGCATAGCGAAGCCAGGGCCACCGACGCAGCTGGTGGTTTATGGTACTAATTAAACCAGTTTTTAAAAAAAATAATCGGTATGAACTATTTACAGTATATCTTCTGTATTCCTTTTTTAGCATATTTATGCTTGTTTAATGCAGTAAATGTTATGGCAGACGATGTGCCTGAGTGGAAGTCGGCTTATGTGCCGGAAGGAGATATCTGGAAATATACTGAACAGCACTTTATTTTCAACAACGGGACAGACCCGGAAACACTTGATCCTCACCTCATGACCGGTTTGCCTGAGATGCGTCTTGCAGAAGCGCTTTTCGAAGGTCTGGTGACATATGATCCTTCTGATCTCGCACCACGCCCTGGAGTTGCTGAAAGCTGGGATGTAAGTGATGACGGCCTGATATACACCTTTCATTTCCGCGAAGATGCGAAGTGGAGTGATGGTAAGGAGGTTACGGCTCGAGACTTTCTCTCTTCGTGGAAAAGAGGACTTAACCCTGTCAACCGCTATATAAACCTCTTTTTCCCGATTGCAGGTGCTGAAAGCTACTCTGAAGGTAAACTGACAGATTTCAACGAGGTTGGAATTCATATTAAGGATTCTCATACTCTTGAGGTTGTTCTCCACGCGCCCTGCCCCTACTTTCTTGATCTTGTCGCTTTTCCAACATATTATCCTGTCCGTGGCGAATTGATAGAAAAGTTTAATGAGAAATGGACAAGGCCGGAAAACATTATCGGCAATGGCCCTTTTGTTCTAAAGGATTGGTCGCCTCGTGAACAGATTATTTTTGAGAAGAATCCATATTACTGGGACAGGGATTTTGTTAAGCTCGAAACAGTTACCGCCCTGCCGATATCGGATCTGAATACCGCTTATAAACTATTCCAGGAGGACAAGCTCCACTGGATGCCGGCTCTTCCAGTGTCAAGAATTGAAGAGCTTAAACGTAATCCAGACTACTATGTTTATCCTATGCTCGGTACCTATTTCTACCGATTTAACGTAACAAAACCACCATTTGATGACTTGCGTGTCAGAAAGGCGTTCTCTCTTGCAACTGATCGCGCTGAGATATGTAATGAACTGCTTAAGGGTGGTGAGCTGCCAAGCAGCCACTTCTGCCCTCCTGTAGCCGGTTATATACCAATAGATGGATTAAAGCATGATATTGTCGCTGCACGTAAGCTTCTCGCTGAAGCCGGTTACGGGAAAGGTAAGAAGGAGTTTCCCGAAATTGAGATTATGTATAACACCAGTGAAGGGCATAAGATGATAGCCGAAGCGATATCACAGCAGTGGAAACAGAATCTTGGTATCGATGTGGGTACACGTAATATGGAGTGGAAGGTCTACCTGGACAACCAGAACAACCTGGATTATGCAATAAGCCGCTCCTCATGGATCGGAGACTACGCAGATCCCTTCACTTTTTTCAGCATTTTCAGAACAGATGATGGAAACAATCGTACCGGATGGAGCTGCAGTGAGTATGATGAACTTCTCGACACCGTATCTGTAACCCTTGATAGAAAAAAACGCAACAATCTTTTTAATGAGCTTGAAAGATTGCTTGTTGAAGAGGAGTGCCCTGTTCTTCCGATCTATGACTATGTAAACAAGGGTCTCATTAAAGAGTCCGTTCTGGGATGGGAAGCCAACATCAGAGATGTGCATCCGTTAAAGTACATTTGGAGAGAATAGAGTAGAAAGTGTTCAGATATCTTTTGAGACGTTTAATTTTTGTCCCGATTATCCTGCTTATCCTGATCACTATTACTTTTTTTCTAGTGAGGATGGCACCCGGCGGCCCATTCAGTTCTGACAGGGAACTTCCTCCGGGAGTTGAAGAGGCGTTAACAGAGAAATACAATCTTGATTGCTCTCTGGCCAGTCAATATGGCAGATATCTTGTAAGCCTTTTACAGGGAGATCTTGGGCCATCACTGAAGCAGAAAGATTATTCTGTAAACGAAATCATCTCAAACCATCTTCCACCGTCATTTCTTCTGGGTATAACAGCGCTGTTAATATCACTTTGTGCCGGTGTTATAGCAGGTCTGGTATCTGCTTTGAAATCAAACAGTATGCTTGATTACTCTACAATGGCATTAGCAGTAATTGGTATCAGTCTGCCGGTTTTTGTCTTTGGACCGCTGTTACAGACCCTCTTTTCCCGTGTGTTTCATCTTCTTCCTGTTTCCGGATATAAAGGCATATCCCTTCAACTGATACTCCCTGCTGTAACACTCGGGCTGCCTTTCGCCGCCAGATTTGCGCGGCTTACCCGCGCTGGAATGCTGGAGGTACTATCCGAGGATTTCATAACCACAGCGCGGTCCAAGGGGTTGACTGAAAGGACGATAGTCTTGCGTCACGCACTTAAAGGCGCCCTTTTGCCGGTTATCAGTTTTCTCGGGCCTGCTATTGCATCAATTACTACAGGTTCACTGGTTGTAGAAAAAATATTTAACATTCCCGGTCTTGGCAGAGAGTTTGTCGAGAGCGCTCTCAACCGCGACTACTTCATGATAATGGGAACTGTCATTCTTTACGGGACATTAATAATCGTCTGCAATCTCGCAGTAGATATTGTATACGGGTTTCTTGATCCGAGGGTAAGCAATGAAGTCTGAAATGAAACAGGTCCAAAAATCATTTTCACCAACGCGGCTCGCTTTTATGAGACTGCTGAGACATCGTCTTGCGCTTTTTGGACTGATTCTTGTTGTTGCTGTGTCTGCAACAATTGTCATAGTTCCTGTTTTCTACGGCGGATCACCCAAAATTACCAGAGTCTGGCTTGGAGCACAATCACCGGGATTTACACATCCTGACTGTTTAAGTAAAAATATTTTTATTAAAGGAGAAGAGGCTGAAACATCGCCCTCGCTAGTCGGAGCTACAGAGCTGATATATCAGACAAAAAGCATTTCCAGGCAGGAGATTCGGGTTACAACACGGCGAGGAAAGGTTAATACCATCATGTTCACTGAAGGTGCCCGTCATATTGAGGAGTTGGACTCTTCAACATTAAAAGGTGAACTATTCCGTTCAAAAGATGATGGAACTCCGGGTGTGAAACTGGAGCAGACATTTGCTTTGAAGAAAAATACAGCTCCTCCGGATGGCCTTTTTGAGGTAGGCTCCCGTGTCCTTATGATACTTCTTATTAAAGAGGATGATGAAGTTACACAAAATATCGTCACTCTAAACAGTTCGACTGTCACATCAATAACAGTAAAACAAGATAATAATGAAATAAGCAGTGATGGACTTGTTATTAAGGGACGTGATGTAATTAAAGTTATTGCTGATGGTGAAGAGATAAGAGTTACCCATCTTCTCGGGACCGACAAACTTGGTCGCGATCTTTTTATAAGAATTCTGTATGGCGGAAGAATCTCTCTGCTGGTAGGGATAGTTGCCACCCTGGTGAGTATTATTATTGGTTTGAGCTATGGAGCGGTATCCGGCTATTTTGGCGGTATGGTAGACAGCGTAATGATGAGAATAGTTGACGTTCTTTATGGTCTGCCATTTATCTTTCTCGTAATTCTCTTAATGGTACTTTTCGAAAGAAGCCTGATTCTCTTTTTTGTTGCTCTTGGTCTTGTCCAGTGGCTGACAGTAGCGCGTATTGTGCGAGGTCAGATACTCTCTCTTCGCAAGTCAGAGTTTGTTGAGGCGGCAAAGATGTCGGGTGCGAGTGCCTGGAAAATAGTATTCAGTCATCTGATACCACATACGATAGGACCGGTAATCGTTTATACAACGCTGACTATACCGTTGATTATTCTCGAAGAAAGTTTCCTTGCATACATCGGGCTTGGAATTACTAACGCGTCAGACTCTCTCGGCAGCCTTGTGGAACAGGGAGTACGGATGTTGGGAGATGCCGGAGAGAACTGGTGGCTGCTTCTCTGTCCTTCTTTAACAATGATATTTATTTTGTTCGGAATGAACTGTCTCGGTGACGGACTACGTGACAGCTTTGATCCAAAGAGAGTATTGTAGTGTTGGACCAATTAATAGATTACTCACACAAAGGCACGGAGACACAGAGGGTAAAAACCTTTTTCTGAGATTTCGATCTCTTCGTGAGTTCTATATTTGCGAGTGAGGGTTAATGATTTGAAAAAGTTCGTATTTTAGAAAAATAATCACACTAATACATGGAGGTACAAAGAGTGATGACTGAAAATGAGATTGGGAATGTTGTAGTTGATTCTGCAATTGCAATTCATAAAGCACTTGGCTCAGGTCTTTACGAAATTGTGTATGAAGTTGTATTAATTCATGAGCTCAAGAAGCATGGTTTAAATGTTGAAAGACAGGTTCCCGTATCAATAGAATATGATGGTATAAGATTCGACGAAGGATTCAGGGCAGACATTATTATTGAAAACAAGGTTATCCTGGAATTAAAATCGGTAGAAACTGTCACAAAAGCACATAAGAAACAAGTATTAACATATCTTAGACTGACAGGGTGTAAACTTGGTTACTTATTGAACTTTGGTGAAGAATTGATGAAGGATGGAATAACAAGAATTATAAATGGAGATCTAGAATAAAGATAATCTTTGTGATCTCTGGGCCTCCGTGTGAGAATTTTTAAGTTAAATTATGAAAAATAAGAAAATACTTCAGATAAAAAATCTCAAGGTTACTTATAAGAGTCTTCTTGAGGAGGTTGAGGCTGTGGCAGGTATCGATCTCGATCTTTATGCGGGAGAAGCGCTGGCTATTGTAGGTGAAAGTGGTTCCGGCAAAAGTACGATTGCATACGCATTAATGGGACTGCACGACAGTAAACGTGTTACCGTTGAAGGCGAGATTTTGTATAATGGGCGGAACATACTGAAAAACACAATATCACAATGGCAGGACCTACGCGGTCAAGAGATCTCCATGATTTTCCAGAACCCTATGAGCAGTCTTACCCCCTACCTCACAATCGGTAAGCAGGTTATGGAACCGATTCTGCGACATACATCAAAGTCGGTTGTTACCGCCAGGAAAGAAGCAATAGACCTTCTCGAAGAAGTTGAAATTGGTGATACGGAAAAAAAATTCAACAGTTATCCTCATCAGTTTTCAGGTGGTATGAAGCAGCGGGTAATGATAGCTTCAGCTGTTTCAGCACAGCCAAATATACTGATAGCTGATGAACCGTCAACGGCTCTTGATGTTATTATCCAGGCAAAAGTCTTGAAACTGATGAAAAAGGAGCTTGTCAAACGTGGAATGTCGCTGGTCTTTATCACACACGATCTCAGTGTAGTTGCCGGACTTTGTGACAGGGTTGTTGTTATGTATCAAGGCAATGTTGTGGAGTCTGCTCCTGTAAAAAAACTGTTTGCTGAACCGGAACACGAATACACAAAAAAACTCCTCTCCGCAGTTCCACGTGTCGACAAGAAAGTTGATCTCCTGGTGAAGGAAGAACATAACAGTAACAGAGAAGAGACTGCTGTAAGCAACCGATCATTAATAAGAAATGAAACGGTTATATCTATCAAAGATTTGCATGTTGAGTTTAAAAAGCGAAAGGGTATTTTCTCTTCTCATAAAGAGGTAACAAAGGCGGTAAACGGAGTAAGCCTGGAGTTATACAAGGGTGAAGTACTCGGACTAGTTGGGCAGAGCGGCTCAGGAAAATCGACGCTGATTCGTTCGATAGCAGGTCTGGTAAAAACCCAATCCGGTTCAATATATTATAATGACAGGGATATATTACAGGCTAATCAAAATGAGCTTCGTACCATCCGTAGAAAAATTCAGATGATTTTTCAGGACCCATACGGAAGTCTCAATCCCCGTTTTGTAGCAGGACGCATTATTGCGGAACCTCTGATTAATTACAGATTGATGTCAAGCAAAGATGCGTTCAAAAAAGTACGAGAATTGATGGAACTGGTGCAGCTCGACCCTGCGTGGATGAACCGCTATCCACATGAATTTTCAGGCGGTCAGCGCCAACGTATAAGTATTGCGCGGGCTCTTGCACTGGAACCGGAGACCCTGCTCTGTGATGAACCTGTCAGTGCCCTTGATGTGCTGATCCAGGCTGATGTGCTTAATCTTTTAAAAGACCTAAAGTCCAGGATGAATCTTACAATGCTCTTCGTCTCGCACGACCTTGCCGTCGTTCGTTACATAGCCGACAGAGTTGCGGTAATGAACATGGGAGAAATCGTCGAATTAAAATCAGCCGACGACATCTATTCAAAGGCGGAGCACCCTTATACACAACAACTCCTTGATGCCATCCAAATACCTGATCCTTCAATAGCGGAAAAGAGAATAAGTTGTTGAATTAAATATGGAGTGCATCTTCCGTGATGATGCGTATTAAAGCAGTGACACCCGCCTAATAGACTGGTGGACAGGCGGTTGCTGAACTCCAGAAAAACAACTCTGTACCGTCATTTGAGAACACCCTTGCTTTAAAGTAGTGTTAAAGCTGTCATCATATTAAAATGATTGTCTTTTTTTAGTTCATGTGTATAATGTAATGGCTTTATACACACTATATTAAATGCCATGGGAGGTAAAAAGATGAGAACAAATGTTGTTATTGATGATCAATTAATGAATACAGCTCAAAAATTATCAGGACTGAAAACAAAAAAAGATACTATTGAAGCGGAATTGAAATTACTGGTAGAGTTTAAACAACAGGAAAAGGTAAAAATTTTTCGGGGTAAGTTAAAGTGGACTGGAAATCTTGATGAAATGCGGAGAGACAATTGATTGTCGTAGACTCATCTGTCTGGATAGATTATTTTAATGGTAATATGACTCCAAAAACTGATTGGTTAGATGCGGCTCTTGGAAATGAATCTATTCTTATAGGAGACCTTATTTTAACTGAAGTCCTTCAGGGCTTTCAAAGTGATAAAGATTTTCAAAAAGCTAAAAGTTTACTTTTAAGCTTTCATGTGGTTGAAATGCTAGGACAGGAAGTCGCACTCAAAAGCGCTTCTAATTATCGTTACCTCAGAAAGAAGGGTGTGACAATACGCAAAACGATAGATGTTATTATTGGAACTTTCTGTATTCATAACGTCTTTTCACTTCTGCATGATGATCGGGATTTTACACCATTAGAGAAACATCTAAACTTAAGAGTTGTAGAAATCTAACTATCATTTTAATAATAACGCAATCCTCTTGCTTTTTGACCTTATCGAACTAAAATTAGCAATCGATATCTATTCAAAAGAGGAACATCCTTATACACAACAACTCCTTGATGCCATCCCAATACCTGATTCTTCGGTTGAGAAGAAAAGAATACGTTGTTAAAAATGCTCAAGAAGAAGAAGTTATGAGATTCTATACTTAATCAATATCAATATATCCTCCAGAACATTTCCATCCAAACCATTGTCATCTGTATTTATGGTCCATTCATCTATAGGGTTTCGACCATTAATGCTTAAGGTGCCACCTTTCATCTTGTCTTTCTCCTCACTGCGACCAGGCATTGCTATGTCTACGTCTGTATTCCACTCAGCATTGACACCGTTGAATCCCATAGTTGGAATGGAAATTATTGAAAGGCCCTTTTTGGGTTTAAAATAAACTTTGGCCTCGGTAATGTTCAATGTTTTATCTATAAAGAGATATGGAAAGTGACTACTATCTACGGAAATTTCAGTTGCTTGCGCTCCACCGTCTTGTGGATTCAACAATTGATGAAAAGCATTCGGAAATTCGTGTTTCAGGCTGAACAGACGGAATAAACCATGTTCTGTAGCATAGGTTGTAATGGTAGTTGAAAGATTGCTCTCAGCAGTTTCTCTGTCACCATCTTTGGCAGTATAGCTGATGTGCATGATAACGTCTGGGATCGTGTCGTAGTTAAAAGACCTGACTGTTGAAGGCAACTCTACCGTCCACTCACTGATTGCACCGCTTCCCTCAAAAGGGAGATACCTTTCATCTCTGAAATTAAACTCAAACATGCCAGTATCACTGTTTGCGCTGCTGGCGCTGATTGAGGTATTTTTGCCTATCTCCAGAGGTGTCAATTCGCTGTCATCTTTTCCAGACTTAACTTTACTATTTATCAAGGTCAGTTTTGCGCTTACGTTGGTGTAAGGACCCACCACACACGGTATGGAGATTCTTACGGACTTGATAAGGCGTTTGTATTGTCCGGGATAGTAAACCTCAAAGGCAATTTCGGGTATCCTGATAGTGCATGAACCTGTTTGTCTCAGGTTAACCAACTCGGAAGCGTCAAGTAACGCCAGGGAGAACGACTGTGTAATCTCAGGCGTGCGAACGTTGTTCTCAATAAACTTCTGTTCCATCTCCTGTAACTGCAGCAGTAATCTTTCACCCGCCAACAGGCCTGCACGGTCAGACTGCCAGTTATCATTCGCGATGAAGATGTTACTGTCGTCCCGTTCAAACTGATACGCACGTTCACTCATTTTAGCCATGTCATAGGCCATATTATATGATTCGCGATAGAGTCGATTGAGGGTAGAAGCCAAGTAGTTATATAGACCCAGATTAGTGAACTTATCTCTGTAGAAATCGTTTAACTCATCTGCCTGCTCCATACTCTTCTCATGGATTTCCAAGTCTTTTTCCGCTATCAAACTACGGATCTCAGCAGCTAACATTTGTTTTTCTATCTGTTTGTATTCTGTTTCTGCAAGCCTGAGTTGTTGTTTCCACTCTTGTTCACGGCGTTGGAAGGTTGCTTCCAAGCCAGCGGATTGTGAAATCAAGTCAAGAATACTGGCTGCAGTATCATATTTGTTTCCAGATGATTTGGCATACTGATTAATTTGTATACCGCCAAAATTTATTGAGAAAGGACTGCCATATTGAGGCGTCAATGCTGATTTTGATGACATAGCATAATAAATAGCACTAATTGCTTTTATACTAGTAGCAGTATGCTTTGATGCCTGCTGAGTTGTCTCCCATCCCGTCAAATCATCCTCAATCAAACCAACATAATAATCAATACGATTCTGAACGTTCGCAAGGGCGTCTTCCATTGACTTATACTGGTGCTGGGACTCTTTCAGTTGTCTCTTTTTGATCTCTCTGGACATCTTCAGGATGTTTCTTTCGTGTACAGACCGTAACAGGGTCAGCTCTTCCACATCTTTTTTCTCTAGGGCGCTCAGTAGCGAATTGCCAAAGCTTTGCACCGTTTGAGTAAACTGCCTGGTTTTTTCGATAAGATAGACGAAGCGATAAGGCGGTATTGTATTTGACGCCGCCAACATATCCGTTATATCCTCAAGACTCAACCCTGCAGCCCTCGCCCTGACAAGCAGCATCGGGTCAATAGGCGGCTGGAAAAGCGCCAGGCTGCGGCGAACACCGCTTATATTCATACAATGGCGTATCTTAAAGAGCCTATCTTCAACCCTGTCCCAATATCTCAACAGATCACTGTTGTGGGGCACGCAGAATACCATTACACTCTGCTTAACAATATCAAGGCTTGGAGCGCGACTCGTTTCCTCTGTCTCCATCTTATCTTCATACTCTTTTGCGTCTGTCCAGTCGGTAATTATTCCATCGACCGGTTTCTCCGTCTTTACAATATCGGCGTAAAGTTTTATGGTGTAATTACCCGATCCAGCAGGAGCTGCGGGAACACCACCTGGAACTACAGGCACACTGGCAAACTTGTCACTTAAACGCGTTATATTTGCCGCTTTTGCAACAGCAGCGAGACTGTTGGTCTTTGGCCTAACGCCCGCATTATCAAGTAGTGATGCCAGATATTTTGATTTTTTAACAAGTTTGACATCGAAATCGTATCTATATCTCAAACCGGCGTAGAAATTTTCCAACGTTATCAGAAACGCTGACCCCTTTTCGATTGCAGGACCAATATTCTCATATGCTAAATCATCATCACTGGCGGTCTTACAGGTGCCAACTTTGGCCGGCCGCTTACCAAGTATATCGGCAGCCAATTGATATAGCATATTTGCCTCATTGATTGACTCTCGTGTATCCTGAGCGAACAGGTTGTCGCCCCAGTCGATTAAATTATCGATGTATTTCATGACAACTGCCTTCTGGTAGGAGTTCAAGCGGAGACGGGCAATCGCGTGGGGGTTAAAAGGATCTTTCTTGTATGTTTCGATTGCCGCACTGTCTACCAGAATATCTTTCAGCTTCTGAATGTCAAGGTTTCTAAACTCACGGAACTGCCAGTTGTGATCAGAGTGTTTGGTATCGGTTGGACTTTCATCGGCAGTCGGATCAAAAATACGATCGTACCACCACTTGGCCTCCTTGAACTTACTGTTCGCGTTCAGATGATTGGCAATCAGGAAGGGAATATGGAAGTACATCTCCCAATAATATTCTCCATAAGCACCATTGAAATCAAGTTTTTGTCCTGAATTGTCAGCAAGTTGCTGGGTCTCTAAAGACAAAAACTGTTCGAGCCCTTTGGCAAACAAAATGTCACTCAGCTCATCTGTCAGGATGGTAGTCAGGCTTACGGCATCAGTACCGAAAAATGCACCGGGGATTGACAAATGTCCCTGTCCCCAACGTAATTGTGTAAGAATTTTTTCCTTATCCGCAAAGGATTTTGTACCGTTTTCTATATACTGAGAGTAATTACCATCTTCAGTATAGGCCTCCTTATACTCTTTTCTTAAGAATTCAGCTGAACTATTACTTAAATCCACATAGTTACTGCTTTTGTCCTTAATATCCAATTCTGAATTATTTACTATTTTATTTTCAGATAGGGATTGTTTGAAGGTTGAAGTATAAATTGTATTTTCTGGTGGCATCGAAGAAAATACTCTTAACAATTTGATTGCAAGCTCGTCGTCATTACCCCCCTTCGGATCGAACCTAATAAATATAGTACATGTGGTAGGCCCAATAAAATATACTAATGCATCTAATTGCTCATCATCATCAAAACTAGGACCATTAATGGTTACCTTTATTTCCTTGACACTGATTTGCAAATTATTACTTGCTTCAAATTCAAAAGGAGGTATCGTAAAAATATAAGTATAAGTAGTTGTAAATGTAGTACCGGAAGCGGTGCGATTCTCATACTCAACAGGCCATTGAAAATTCTGTTCTAGTACAAAATATCTTACCTTTCGTTGAACAATCTGATTTTGTGACCAGATGTAAGAGAGTGTAATAGGAGTATTTATATTATTATAAAAAGTGGTGTATGGTTTCCTGAAAACCTTTTGCTCAAACTGGTCAAATACATAATCATGTTGATTTTCCTGTTTTTTTCTATTTTTTGTATATTCATCAGATTCATTTTCTTTTTCAGTTCGCAATTCTTCACCTACTATTCGCCAATAAGCCCTCCCATCCTCGAAGTGTGTATATCCCACATACAAGCGTTGCGGGGTGCTCCACGTATCATTTTCGTTGAGGAATGAATATTTTGCATATACCTTAAATTCAGTGCCTCCTGGTACTGAACTTCCACCTACTATCTTTTTTATCTCCTTACGATTCACCTCTGTCCAGTAGATGTATAGCTTGCCACGGTAGATCAGAACTGAAATCTCTTTCGCCTCTATAGCCAGCTCTATCTTTTTCCAATTGCCCCACGCCTCTTTATAATGGTTATACGTCCGGTAGTAGTACTGATAAGGGTCTACGTTTGTGCGTGCAAAAAGATAATATAAACTCTCTTCCGACTCCAAATTGTAGGTAAGTCCGTCTAAAAATTTGTAAACCACCTTTATCTTACCAGGACCCGACAAATCAAGATTGGATAATCCTTTCGATATACTATGATAATAAGCACCCGCGTACCGTAATTTTGTCAGTTCGGCAAACTGCGAAATGTATTTCTTATAAGCTGTTTCTGCAGATTCCTGTGTGATTTTTTCCTGGAGCAACTCTTCCTCCAACTCCTTAAAGATATGGGTCTTGTTGTCCCTGAGGGTAGGATCAATGTAGTTTTCGGGATACAGGAATACCTTTCTATTGGCCTCCCAGACACGGTAGTTTTTACGCCACTCCCACTCATCCGCAGGTATCAGTGTTGGGTCAACATCTCTGGCAACAACGGCAGGATTTTTAAATAAATTCTCTGATCGTTTGAGGTTTATGAGGCAACGGTGTATATATAACTGGACACTGGAGATAGCCGCAACCACTTTGGATGTTCGAAAACAGCCGCTCATCTCCACATCCAACAAAAAGTAATTATAGAGGTCTCTGCGGTCATTAAATTTGAATTGCTCCTGACGCGTAAGAATGAAGTCACATAAAGCGTCCCGCTTTAACATGTTTATTTTGTCTACGTATGGTTCCAATTTCTCTTCGCGAACCTTTTCTTCTGTGTACCTGGACGCGAATGCGCCAATGGCTATTTCCCTGGCTGCCCGAAGCCCCTCTGAATCTGTATCTGTTAGTTTGATCAGGGAATCTCCTCTAATACCAAGTTCCTGACACACCTCCTGCGCCTCCAAGATGAATTTGACGGCCTCCAAAGCAGAATCGTTTGGATCAAAGGTTAGGGAATCTTTCAATGATTTAATCTGCTCCTCAGGTTGCTGCCAGAGATCTGACAAGGTTTTTATATCTTCAACAGAAAAGATTTTGTTTGGTTGGTAGTTCTTCAGCAATTCCCCTATCTCACCTTCCATCTCTCTGTTTGTCTCAACCAGTGATTTATAGAATGACGCATTCTTCAAATTATTAAGTGTCAGCTCCTTAAGATCATCGATTCCAAAAACAGTCTTATTCTCAATAAAATACGTAATCGATTCTGCATCGAATCGCAAGTTGCTGAATAACAGTCCCACACGTTCGATTTCCCTTACTAACACTACTAATTCGTCAAAGTCTCCAGGATCAACTGGTTCTCCATCATTTGTAAAAACGGCATCTAATGCTCTTATTATTCCTAATCCATCTATATCGACAGAAACAAAATTTGGTAAAATTTCATCCTCCAATTGCACGGCCGTTATGTTAAATGTACTTTGTAAATATTCCTTCAGTAATTTCTTTTTATCACGTTTAATTGAATCCCCAATCTGTTGTATACCTGCAGTCAATAAACTGTTATTTCCTGAGTATATTTCTGCGCTAAGACTATCTATCTTCTTCAATATCACATCTATTTCAGATATAGTGTAGGTTGACGATTTAAGAACCTCCACTTGTGAGCTAGTCAGGCTGTATGTATTCTTCAAGTAGTCATTGATCCTGGATCTTCTATCTTTTTCAAATGTTCTTTGAATCTCAAGCACGACATCGACTGCGGTATTAATGTCATTCCGATACTTTAATGAGCGGCTCTCCTTTCCTTCCAAAATCATTATAAGTTCTGATACCGAGAAGGGAGATGATTTCAGCCAGGACGTAAACTCTATGAGGTCAAGAATATGACTGAGCGTGCTGACAGGCGAGCCATTGAGCGTTAGTTCGATCGCGTGTATGAGGTCTTCAATTGATAAAGAGAGACTCCTGGCAATTCGGGCGTGACGGAAAAGATTAGAGATCAAGGTGCTATCGAGTGGTAGATTATTATCTGGATCTACGAGTATATATAGAGCCTCCAATTCTGACTCTGAAATACCCAAACCTGCCATGAGTAACGGAGGAATTTCTTCATCATCAGTATCTACACCAAATATTTCCTCCAGATCGAACAACCGCTCATACAGTCCTTTCTGGTTCTCTTCTATTGGAGTCTGTGGGATGTCGCCAACCATGGCGCACATCTCCTCAACGCTAAGGCTCAGGACCTCCTCTATTATGGTTAATTCCGAAACCTGTAGGATTTTTGGGTAACCATTACCATCCTCCAAATTATCAAGCAAATTTGCTGACTTCAGGGAGTTTAGTACCAGGTCGAATTCTCGGATTGTCCATGAAGTCTTTTTCCAGAAACGTACAAAACGGTGTATTAAATCGAGGTGAGATTCTGTTAGATTCTGCAGGAACTCCTCATACTGCTGAATATCATCTTGTTTTTCTATGAGTTCAACTTTTACCTGTACGATATCAGGTGAGATTTCAGATAGAAATTCACTCTTCAGTAGATCATCCAGCTCTTTACGGTTAATCCCCGCATACCGAACAAAGTCCTGAACATCGAAATTGGTTGGTAAGACTATATTACCAAAAATTCTGTGTGCGCCATCAGTATTGGGTGTGGTAATAATTTTCAACTCCTCTTCTGATATCTTCAGCCTTTCTCCAAGCTGCTTTTTCTTAGATTCATCAGGTTTTTTCAACAACCTGTAGACATCGTAAAGACTAAGCTCATAGTGACTGAGGTATAAACGCAGCTCTTCGAGCGGCAGATTAAAGGGTAGATTCATTGATACAAGAGATTCCCATTCCCTTAACCAGTCATAAACATCCGGCAAAATGCTCTTGTCTGAAAGATATCGCTCCAATACGTCATTCACCACCTCAAGATAAGGGATTTCTGTTGACGTATTCTGACAGGTCAGTTGGAGTTCCCAGAGGTCTGGACGGCGGTTTTTAAGATATAAGTCATGATCCATAGGATCTGGCTCAAAGGCTTTCTTGGATACATTTTCCTGCACAAAATACATGAGGTCAGCAAAGTAAGCGGCCGGGCCGAGGACAGATCTGCAGTGTTCGCAGTCACAAAAATTCTGTCTGCCAAACAGCTCATCAAACCCATCTATATGGCTGAGTTCATTGTTCATAGGAACTATATTAGAGACAGCAATATCCTTGAACAACCCGCTATGGACGTCACGAACGGCCTCAAAGAGATGTGAGGCGGCTATAGAGGTTTTCATGGCTTTATTGTAAACATCACGGCCTTTCTCCCTATCAAGACCACTCGCCTTAACAAAGTCACCCTCAGCCGTATTTGTAATGTCCATACCTGAATGATAGCCCTTATTGAGCAGTTTTCGAGCGGTCTCACTATCTTCGGTCAGGTTAAACAATCGCTGATATACCATCAACTGCTTTCTTACCCTCGGCCGTTCATTTTTATCAATATCATCCCAGATAAATCTTGCACGGTTGTCCGCAAAATCTGTCAGAGCAAGGTCTAAATTCGTGTTATTTTTGTAGAAAGTCTCTAGATTTGCCAGGCGGTTTGTAATGGCATCTTTCTTCTTCTTTATATTCAGGCTCTTATCATTGACTATTTCTGCGATGCCCAACTCCCGGTAGGTGTTCGCGAAGGGGAGAAACTCCTCCAGGTCATTTTCGATCTTTTTTATCTTTTTGGAGCTAATACCTTTCCAATTTAACTTTTTGGTATTTATTGACTTTCCATCAATGATCGTATCATTGTTCTTGAATAAAGCGCTGACCGAATCCAGAAGTTTGATCTCTGAATTAAAGTCACTCTTCTTCTTTATCACCCGTTTGAGAAAGTATGGCGAGGGAAAAGTTTTTTCTATATTTTTTCTGATGTTTCCCGCATATATTTTAGCGCTCTCCTCACCTTCTGGCAATGATATTTTGTTTTCAACATCTTCAATCAAACCGACCCAGTCTGATTCTTCCCAGGTGACAAACTCCTCCAACGATTTCAATTTATCACTCTTCAATGCCTCTATTAATTCAATGTTCCCACCACCCAGCCGGCTGAGGTCAATCGTTATCAGCAATTCCTTCTTCTGCTTCTCTGTCAGAATCTTCTTTTCTACAAATTCGTTAAGGGTAGCCCTGTTGGCATAATCAATATCCAGCTCTTTCTCCTCCAACTCCTCCGCTAATCTATCAGCCTTATCGTCTTTCAGATCAATAATTCTAGCTAATTCAGCGGTCTTCTTCTTCCGATAATCCGGAGCCAGTACAGGGTGGTCTCTTAACGGCATGTCCAGCCGCAGCACGTTAGCAACGGTTACCGAGGGTGTCTCTTCCAGTAGCTTCTCTACTTCCTTAATCTCCTTTTTAAGTTTATTGTTCCTCGTTGCCTTTGCCAGCAGCTTTTCCTTAATAACCGTATTAAGATCTTCCTCCTTCAGTTTGAGACTATCTAATTTTAGTTTCTTAAGCAGCTTTTCAATACCCGGTTTTTCCGGGCCAATTATTCTCAATATCTCGCTTCTCAGATACTCATCAAGCTTCTTTTCAACATACTCCCGCTCATCCTTTTTCAAATCATCAATATCTGAAACCTTCCTCTTAAACAGATCAGGCCTGAGATAAAATGAAAGATTCAATTTCTTACTTGTTCTTCTTCTCGCCATAACTATTCTCCTTAATTAACCTTCATTGCTTCTATTTAGAAGACATTCGAGACATTGCAAAACCAGTTATTATACTACCAGTTAAGCCGACAACCGACCAACCCAGTATCCAGCTAAACATTGGTGATACTCCCGATTGTAATATCGCCGTACCTATCACAATCCCAATTGTACCAGCGAGAAACCAGGTAACAGCATTAGCAGGGACCCACCAGTAGGCCCTGGTAAGCTTTGTTCTGAGAACAAACCACTGCAATACACCAATCGCAATGCCAACTGATATCCAACCCATGTAGCCGGGAGCTTTTGTGGCCTCAAAATATGCAAAAACCGACCACCCAAATGTGCTAGCTACGGCTAACAGCGGACTGATTTGGCAGTATTTGCGAAGCACAAACCATTGGGCAATTCCTAGTGACGCACCATATACAGCCCAATTACCCATACCTCCAGTAGATTGAAGGCCTGCAGGCGCCAATCCTGCGCTTATTGTACCACCAACAGCACCTCCAATGGCGTGTGCAAGGCACCAATGCAACCAGGGAAAAGCCTGCTCCAGAGATTCTAGATTTCCTCTTTCCTTCTGTAGTCGTTCAATTATTTTAGGAATCGAATATGACAATACTCCGGAAACAATTATTTCAAGTAGTTTCACTACCATTTATCCCCCTCCTATAATTTAATGTTTCAGTAAGGCAGGCACTGCCTGCCAAAATCAAATTTAAATCTATATGGAAAGATAGGTCCGCCAAAATGCACGTCGGACAAGCAGTGTCCAGATACAGAGATGGTGGTTAGGCAATAAAACCCAACCATCAATGGTAAATGGATGTTTTGTTTGCACATCGCGAATACCGTCACGCAATGCCGTTCGAACATTTTCATCGCATAAAAATTCTTGTCTTCGATAAGTCACAACAGTAAAGAAATATGTACCTCCTTTTGCATTAGCACGACGGTAATTCGGCATTAATCACATTCCAACGGTAACAAATATCGTAGGGTGCGTTTTACGTACCAAAAACATGCCAACATAATCAAGTATTTGTTTCATTTTTGACATCGTTATCATTTACAACGTTGTATGTGGTGCATAGAATGCACCCTACTTGTCTACCATTTGTATATAAAGCATTGAAAATATATATCAATTTGATACAATTTTAATATGGAATTTGAGTATGATTCAAATAAATCCGTAATGAATAAACAAAAACACGGGGTAGACTTTGAAGAAGCGAAAACTATCTGGTCAAATACCCACGTAATATTGCCCGCAATTACTGAAGGTGAACAAAGATACATGATTATCGGTAAAATAAAAACCAGTCTATTCTCCTGCATCTTTACGACAAGAGACAAAAAGAAAAGGATAATCTCCTGTAGGAGAAGCAGAAAAAATGAAAGGAACATATATCATGAAAAAATTAAAGAGTAAGATAACCTCCAAAGAATTTGATAAGGATTTTGATAACGGCAAAGATATGGGAGATTTCCTCGATATCAAAAAGGCAAAAGTAAACAAAAAAGTCCAAAGGATTAATATTGATTTTCCCATATCTTTTTTAAATAAAATTGACAAAGAAGCACAGCAAATCGGCGTTGCCAGAACAGCCCTTATCAAAATGTGGCTTGCGGAGCGCCTGGAAAGATCAACTGTCAAATAATACGTCATAATTTAATTTTTCAAAGAACCACAATAACGTAGGGCAGGCATTGCCTGCCGTTATTTATACAAATCCAAAATGAATAGCAATGCACTCTATTCACCATAACCCGCATCGTTTGTATCTGTTCCGTCTCCGCCCCAATCCGACGGATATAGCCCTTCCCTCACACACCTGTGAAACGTTGAATGTGGCCAATCTTTCACACTTGTAACCAAACCATGTTTTACAGGGTTAAAATGTATATAGTTCATATGTCGATTAAAGTCATTTTCATTACGGATCATATGCTCCCAATAACGTCGTTGCCAGATTGTTGATTCATTTCGTTTCCGTTTTGATGCATTCATCCAATCATCACGACGCAAGTCCGGACCACATCGTTTTGTTATGAAACGTTTTATCATCGCCCAACGAATACCAAAATTGGAATCGTCCTCCGGCAACGTCCAGATACAGTGAAGGTGGTTAGGCAATAAAACCCAACCATCAATGGTAAATGGATGTTTTGTTTGCACATCACGAATACCATCACGCAATGCCGTTCGAACAATTTCATCGCATAAGAATTCCTGTCGGCGATAAGTCACAACAGTAAAGAAATATGTACCTCCTTTTGCATTAGCACGACGGTAATTTGACATTAATCACATTCCACCATTAATAAAAATTGTAGGGTGGGTTTTACGCACCAAAAACATGCCATCACAATCAAACATTTGTTTCATAATTGATACCGTTGGCATATTCCATGTTGTTGTGGTGCATAGAATGCACCCTACTTGTCTACCCTACTCATCTTCATTACGGATCATATGCTCCCAGAACCGTCGTTGCCAGATTGTAGATTCACAGTATTTACGCTTTGCGTCAGAACCGTAGGGTGCGTTTTACGCACCAATAACAGACCATTATAATCAAACGTTTGTTTCGTAATTGATACCATTGCCATATTCAACGTTGTTAGTGGTGCATGGAATGCACCCTACTTGTCTTTTTGATTTATTGTTCTCGGGTAGCGTTATGAACGCAATAGACGGGTGGATTAAGAGTTCTTCTGAGTCTGGGAAAAGTTTTAATTGCTTAACGTTCTTGAGTGTTGAATGCTTCATTGATACACATTATACCATAAAAAAGTATAATCACAATCGCTACTCACTCTTGTGGAAATATTTCTTCATAATATAGTCTGACAAAGTGCATTCTCGGACAACCTGTTAAGATGTGACCGTATGCCGTGTATGTTGTATGACTAGCTGGTTAAAGTCCAGCCGTGGGAATTCGACAGTTCACCCACGTAGCAAGAGGAAGGTGTTAAGGGTAACCTGAAGCGCTGTGTTTCCTGACAAAGGCTCAGAAAGTGAGTCGAGCAAATCTGCGGGTTGCAACGAAAGTGAACCTA
>SMSL01000010.1 GCA_007859995.1 Candidatus Brocadiaceae bacterium S225 | reverse complement strand
TAGGTTCACTTTCGTTGCAACCCGCAGATTTGCTCGACTCACTTTCTGAGCCTTTGTCAGGAAACACAGCGCTTCAGGTTACCCTTAACACCTTCCTCTTGCTACGTGGGTGAACTGTCGAATTCCCACGGCTGGACTTTAACCAGCTAGTCATACAACATACACGGCATACGATCACCCATTAGTAGGCCCCTGCCAAACCTAATCTATTGACAATTCACATCTACACTGTTTCCTTTAGACACCCCAATGGAATTATTGGTTCCACGGGGCAGGCGAATTGCCCTCGGACAAAAAGCGCCAAGGGCGAGTAAGAGGCACGAATTGGCATGAATTTAAATTTCACATCCTCTACAAAAATCCTACGCTCGGCCGCTATACTACTCCTTTGTTTATATGCAAACATATCCGAATCTTCTATCTAACCTTTTCTGCTGTCAATCATTTGTTTTGCTTACTCTTCTTTATAGTATGTTTGAATTTCAATACCGCAAAATTCATCTCAATTGTCGTCTCGCTTTCGTTAGCCACCAAGTCATCTTCAAATATCTCGGCGATGATCTCTCCACTTTTCTGGAGTAGGTTTTGTTTCTTCTGTTCATCGCGTACATTAGATAACTCTTTGATATTTCTGGTAAGGTTTTTGATCTTGGCAAACGTTTCAACGATGGCTATGGTTGTCTGTGTCGCTCTTTCGCTTTTGAGTATAGTAGCAATCATATACAAACCTTTTTCTGTAAAAGCTTTAGGATTTACAGAGGAATGCTTAAGGTTATCGAACCGGTGGAAATTTTCCACCAGTTGTTTTTTCTCGTCTTTAGATAGCTCAATGATGTATCCGACTGGGAACTTTTCTTGATTGTTTTTGACTGCTTTGTTTATATCTCTCGTTGCTACTCCATAAAGCTCTGCCACCTCACTATCCAGTATTACTTTTTGGCCTCTGATTTCAATAATTTTACTTTCAACTTCTTCAAATTTAATCAAATTCATAATATCACGCCTTTTCCCCCTTCTAGACTGAAAAAAGGTGTCAAATCACCCCTTGACTACATTCCAAAGTTAACAAATACACACCATGCAAAACAAACAGCTAATACTCACGCCAAGGCGCAAAGACGCCGAGGAAATATAGACCAATGAAAAGTAAGACAAGGGGAATAACCTTGCAAACAGTACTTTTCTTAGTTGTCTTAATAATATTGTTCATAACTGTCACGAGTGCCAGGCATTGACTCGATATATAGTGCCGTTGTCAATGATTTCGAATTATAAAGCTCAGGTTTCACTATTGTTCTTACGCGCCTGCCCCGTGAAATGCAGAGCCTATTTAACTGAGTTGTTTTGTGTGTTTCGTGGGCTAAGGCTTTTTATTTGTTTTCCAGAAAATTTATATATTGTGAACATGTAACGAAAGAGCAATCCTGGAATGACTCAATAAACGAGTACAATCTATCCTTAAATTTTCTCAGATTTAAATAGTGTCTGAATCTGAAGAAAAGACCAGCCTCTTTCACCCGCGGTTGTTCAGGATCGATTTCCCAGGGATGTGCATAAAACATGTATCCGCTCTCTTTACTCATGATCCTCTTAACCCCACAGCGGAATAACGTCTTATTCAATAACCTGAAATAACCACCACCCCACCATGGAAATATTATTTTGCCAATACTCAGATTACTTATGGGAAGCTCCCAGAAACCCTCAGAGTCCCGGTAAGCGAGCAGTTTCTTATTATATTGAGTTAAATCTATTTTCCCATGTCTATGATTAAAGCCGAAATTGTTATAACTGGAATCATAGGTGAATCCAATCTCCTTTAAATGCATGATGGCCTGTTCTGTAATTGAAAAACCCGGCGCCTGTTCCGCATTCCATCCTAAAATAAAAAATGTGGCTTTAATACTTTTTTCATCAAATATTTTCAAAAGGTTTCTTGTACTATATTCAAACCTCTGCTCCATATCACTCCACCGGGAAAATGGAATACAGTTTTTAAAGTTTTCTACTTGAAACCAGTCTTCAAGGTCGATCGTGATCATAACTTTATTCGCGCCCATAGTTGTTCCTGGTGCTTGATTTCCTGGTCAATTTGAAGTAGTCAGAATTCAGAAGAATTACCAATTCAAAAGCAAAAAGATGGTCAAAGATTTACACAGCTCCGCCGTCTCAGCTACATCCTTATCAACTGTAAAGATGTAGCTATCTGGCAAAAACTTTTGTGATATCTGGTTCAATCTACAAAATTGAACCAGATATCACAATTTTATACGTAAACAATCCCCACTTAATTAATTTTCTCAAATGAGGGGAGTGATATCAGAAAATACAATACGTTGATCGTTATTCTCACAATTACATAAACCTTCTGATTCCCTTCTCAAGGTGCTATTTCAAATGGGATAGTGAGGTCTCGGCACGTATGCCTGCCCGACAGTGCCATTCAGGTGGAGAAGCGCGCCCTACATGCTACAAATATTCTTTGCAGGTCCAGGTTCTGCACCCAACATAATCGAGGTAATTCCAAAAAATCATTTTGTAATGGATACAAATACGTTATATGACGTTTTCACTTTAAAAAAAGTGGGATAGAATATTTTATATTTATCATTCCGAGCCGCAATCGTAATATGCATAGCCTGATGTATAGCCATAGTAATCAACAGCAGCAGAGGCGTTCTTATTCATAACAAAGCCCATAATTTTGCAATTGTTTAACGTTTCAACTGCACGCTTCACAACTGGTTTTTTCGCTTTCCTACAGTTAATTACAAAAACAACTCCATCTACCAGAGGAGCAAGGATTGCCGTATCAGGAAACGCAAGAACAGGCGGAGTGTCAACAATCACATAATCAAAATGCTTTTTCAAATAAGTAAAAAATTCCTTCATCCTGTCTGACCCTAATAGTTCAAATACCTTTGTCTGCTTATTACCAGCAGGTATCAAAGTCAAACCCGGCACTAAACCGTCGAACGTAATTTCGTCAGTGCCTGCCTCCCCTGCAAGGTAATCTGCCAGCCCCTTTCCAGGAGCAAGACCGAGCATCCTGATAAGCGACGGTTTCCTGAAATCACAATCTATAAAAGCGACCCGACTCTTCTGGTCACTACACAATGATATCGCTATATTAATTGAAATTGTACTTTTCCCCTCATTCTGAGTTGAACTTGTGAATAATATTACCTTGCAATCATCGTTCTTCTGCATATTAGAAAGAGAAAGCTGTAGCCGTTTGAAATGGACCATTACAGGTCCCTTCCACGTCGGTTTGTCAATAGCGCAGTAATATGAGACTATATGCTCATTGACATTAAAGGTGTCAATTGTTGTAGATAAAAACGGCTTCTTTTTATTTTGTTCTCTACAATCTGTCTCTTCTGTCAGAGACACGGCATCTTCTTTTGATACAGACCCACCCTGAACATCGAGTTGAGACATGTAATCAAGGATTGCCTTATTATCGTTCTTACTTTTTTCTATGGCTGATATAATGTTGCCCTTTTGTCTGTTAGTTTTCTTGTCCGGAGTGTTTTGTCCAGGAAGGGCTGCATGGCTATGTTTTTCCGGTGTTGGAGCCGGAGCTGGCGGCTGTTCTGCCTCTCTTTTTGACTCCTCTTGAAACTTTTTTAATGCTTGTTCTATTTTAGACATATCAGATATAAATAAAGAATCTACAGAATAGCAGCGGATGAGACCTCATTCTGTTCTGTATTATTGCCAAGATCTTCAATTAATTCGTCGATCACTTCTTTAATAACCTTTCCATCAATGGTCTTCATTTCATCAACATACCCTGCAAGCAGAGCAGCGTCACAGACTGTGTTTATGAGACGTGGTACTCCACTCGAATACGAATAGACCTCTTCACATGCACATTGTGTAAATATTTGACCATTCTCAGAACCGGCAACTTCCATCCTGTGATTAATATATGCCATTGTATCATCTCTATCCAGAGGATATATGTGAAACGCTACTGATATCCTCTGTTTCAGTTGCTTGAGCTCCGGCAGTAAAAAGATTTCTCTCAACTCTGGTTGACCGACAAAAATCATCTGAACCAGTTTCTGTTTCCCGGTTTCCAGATTAGACAGCATGCGTATCTCTTCAAGTACAGATTTATCCAAATGCTGGGCTTCATCGAAAATTATTACAACAGGACGGTTTTGTTTTGCCTGCTCTATGAGGAAGCTATGAAACTTACTTAACAATACCTCTTTCGAATACTCAGACTCCATCTCTATTATTGAAAACTGGTAAAGTATCATCCTGAATAATTGCACGAAAGTTGCCTTTGGATTTACAATAAATGCGGATTTAATCTTGTTCCGATTATTCATCAAAAGGGTTTTCAACAGAGTCGTTTTGCCACTTCCAATCTCACCCGTTAACTGAACAAACCCTTTTCCGGCATCGAGGCCATAAGTTAAATATGCCAATGCTTTTTTATGGATTCTGCCCAGAAAGACAAAGTCAGGGTCAGGTGTAAGATTAAATGGATTTTCCTTTAAACCGTAGAATTTTTTGTACATTTTTTACTTCTTAATTATCTCACTCAATTTGTTCCACCCGACAGCGGCCTTATCACTAACCATATTTCTAACAGGCGGTACAATAAGACATACACAAGCTGTAGTGATAACCAGGATTGCCAGTGAGCCGGCCACAATTATTTTCTTCCTAACCTGTTTTCTCACATCTGTATTAGTTACAATCAGCGGCACCACACCCAACGCAGGAATACTCAAGTACTCCTGTATTTCGTCCATGGTCTTAAACCTGGTATCAATCGTATCTAAACCGATAATGAGCCCGATTCCCAGGCCGGCGCCAAGGAACACTCCCATTGCCATTATTTTCAGTTTAACACTCTTTATGGGTTCGTAAGAAACCCTGGGAGGCTCCACTATATTATACGGATTGGTCTTTGCGTCAAGAGACATTTCCCGCATAAGATCCGCCCTGGACTTCTGCATGAGCCGTTGCTGGTACATTTCCTTGCTTACATCGTACCCCCTTACTAACTTGGTAAGATTCTGCTTGATTGAAGGCATGTGAGAAACAGCCTCCGTAAGGGTTGCTATTTTTTTTTCAAGTTCTTTTCGGCGCCTTTGTAAAGATTTTATCTCAAGCTGACCCTGGAACTGGTTTGTAAGCATGTTTTCGTGCAACGGATTACTTACAACTGTTTCTTCACTGACAACTTTCTCTTCCTCTCTCTCTAGCATCTCTTTTAATCGCTTAAGTGATTTCTGTTTCATCACAATGCTCGGATGTTCATCAAAATATTTTGCTCGCAGAGTAGTAAGTTCTATTTCCAGGTCATTAATATGTTTGTTTAACTCATTGACCCTGGGATTGGGAATCCTCACTATTTCACCGGTCATGGTTTTTGCCTCCTTGCTCACCTTCTCTTCAATAAATGAGTTTTTCTCATTCAGAATCATCAGTGTTCCATTAATTTCTACGAGTTCCCTCTCAGCGGCAGCCAGTTTGGACATTTTACTATTTTCGCTTCCCGGTAATTCATCAAGGTGTTTCTCCTCAAACTCCCGAAGCAGTCTTTCGGCTTCATCAAGGTCCCTTTTCAGGCGTTTTAAATCTTCTTCTATAAAGTCCACAGTTTCATCTGCATCGTTACGGGTTAACTTTAAACTCTGCTCCATAAAATTGGCTACGAGGCCATCCACAACCCTGAATGTTGTTTCAGGATTCTCTCCACGATAAGCTACCTCTATTAAATCCTTCCCCTTTGTCCTAAAAGAAGCTTCCTTGACCAATTCACGGTACAGACCTTCTAAATCATCCGAAGCATCTTGCGGTATGCCTTTATCAAGGCCAACGGACCTTATCACCTGGACCACGGACTGCCATCCCAGCATCCTCGCTCTAACTGACTCTAGCACCACACTGGAACTTCTCTCCCCTCTGGCATCTGGCAATAAATTATTAAAAACCTCTGATTTCTCCACGCTCATAACACATTTTGATTCATATATATCCGGCAGCTTCAGGGCATAAACAACACCCCCAATGCCAAAAATGATTGTTGGAATAATCCACAACCATTTCCTTCTCAAAAGTAGATGTTTATACCGGTGTAAATCGAATGGCTTGTTATTCTGTTCCATAATTACTTTTAATGATGCGTTGCACTAGTAGAGTCACAAGCTACTGGTATTAGAAACTTATTTAGCATCAGATTTATCAACAAAAAACAAGAATACGGAAAAGGCAAATTCCAATAATTTCACATATCTACAGACACCACGCCATTTCAACCAGCTTTACGTATACCCAAACGGGCTGTTGCAAGTTGAATAAGTTTCTGATTTTCAATATCGAGGCTGTATAGCCTGACCCGAAGGCCCTGTCTGAAGGGCGCCAAATCCCAATTGATTATATTGATACGAGGCAGCTGCAGCGCCGATCTCTCGTGCCGGCTGTATAGGGTTCAGCACGTCTTTTATCACATGACCCACCCTCCCAAGAAGAGTAGGAGGAATATAGACAATATCATCCGGCCTGAGAACGATATTCCTTGCCGTCTTTCCGTCATAAATAATCTTTTTCAGGTTTACGCTAAATTTTTGAGGCTTCTCAACAACATCACTTTCTCCTCGTATAACTTTTATTTTTCTCTGATTAGAAGTACGTGATAGCATACCTGATTGGGTAATAGCGTCAAGTACCGTGAGGTTACCTGTAAACGGAATTTCTTTAATACCTCGCCCATAATCGTATATATAAACCTTCTTACTGTTAAATCCTATTACCGCTACGGACACGGATTCTTCAGGAAGTTCCTTCAGGTATCGGCCTAACAGTTTATGTATTTTTTCCCTGATTTCTAACGGTGTAAGCCCTTCTACATAAACATCACCCAAAAGCGGGAAAAATATATTCCCATCCGGCCTGATAATGACCCTGACTCGAAGATCCGGATTATCAGCAACACTTACCTCTATTACATCCGGCGGCAATAGTGTGTATGTGCCATTAATTGCCTCTAATCTGTTTTCAACATTATTACCTAAGGATTGATCTATGTCACTCTGAATTGTGTCATACGAAGCACAGCCAATGAATGCAAAGAAGCCCAGTATGAATAGAAATTTTAGTTTTTTCATAATCTTTGAATTATTTAAAAGTTAAAAAATATAGATTTATTTTATTCACAGTACACAATAGCATCATAATAATTTATTAAAGCCTCAGTACCTCCAGTATCACAAAACCATCACCATCTCCAATCCCTTTTCGTCTTTTTAACCTTCCTATGTCATTCCCGCATTCTGTTGAGTGGAAATCCAGGGTCACCAAATTAGTGGAAACCAAATTTCCATTCTCACAAGGATCACATAAGGCAACATTCAAATCCATGCACAACTTATACATGTATCTCTCCATATTATCGTAATATTCACAGAAAACTTTAGTAAATAGATGGCAGATCGTAAAAATATTCATAAGGTTTACCGTAACGGAAGGTCAACATAGCCAACCAGATTCCTCTTTTTGAACTTTCCACTCCGATCTAATGAAGCCGTATTTAATTGTAAATTAAATTCTTTCACTTCTTCTTTCTGCACATTATACAATTAACGTAAGTTCACCCGTCAGGCGAAACCTCACGGGTTGACAAAATGGGTATTAGCAGAGTAGAATAGAAGACTTAGGTGATACGCGACTCAGCTAAGAGAAAGGGTACCATATTTCAGTACGATGTAAAGAAAGATTTGCAGGGGCAGAAACGGCAAAAAACAATCTAAATCCAGAGATAAATGAGAAGTTACGGGTACAGCATCTTCTTAACAGTCTGTCCGAGAATACGAAACCAAGGTTAACAATATGATATAATTAAAGTTAGAACAAATACCCGTTCCACCCAAGTTATATGCTAAGCCGTTATTGTCATGAGACATAGATATTTACTTAGAGTTTTTGGCTTGGAGTTTTTGGGTATTATTAAACATTGCTACGAAATCCCATGAGACTAATACCTCAAACTAATATGTACCTTACACTTTTCTACACGAGGAACTAATTATCACGAAACTCTATTTTATCTTTATATTTGCACTTATCATATCAATTATTCCTTTCAGGCCGGTACATGCGTTACTGCCCACTGATCTTGTCGTTGTTTACAATCAAAACATGCAAGAGAGTAAAGACGTTGCCCAATACTATTGCTCAAAAAGGGGTGTACCTGTATCTAATCTTGTTGGAGTTGATGTCCCTGAATCTGAACATATCCTCAGGCCGGACTACGAATCAAAAATGATCCCACCGATCAGACGCACTGTTAATAACCTCAGGCTTTCCGGCAATGATCCTGCAATTCTCCTTGTATACGGTATTCCTCTTCGTATAAATGAAACAGATAAAACTGAACATTACAAGCAAGACGAAGTCCTGGCAGACAGCAAGGTGAGAGAATACAGGAGGCTGGTTCAACAGATGGGCAGAGATCTTGAAATGTTAATTGATCAGGGTGTAACAACAACACCAAATTATGAAAAACAAAATATAGAATCTATATCTACACCTGAGATAATCAAGAGCGTTAATAAAACTGTTATCAAAGCGTCTGAATATCTTAAAAAGCGTGTTCCAACGGCATCAAATCAGGAAGCCTATTTACAAACGGTCTCGCTCCTGTTCAGGATAACAGGAATGTCTCCTATGGCTCAAAACATTAGAAGCCAGATTCTTTCTATGGATGACCAGGAGAGATCTATTTTTTTACGCGTCAATAATCTATTAAAATATAATGCAATTCTTAATAAACAACTTACAGAGTTACAGTTCTTCGGTTTTACACCGGAGAAGGCCATCGAAGTATCTACCATTATTCGTTTCGTTAATGGTGTTATCGGCGAGTTGTTGTTTTGGGAAGCACAGCAGAAAAAACAGATCGGAGAGATGACCTCTGCTTCAGTGGATAGCGAATTAACATTGGTCCTTGCCGCAAATTATCAATTTTCCAGATGGCTGCTAAATCCTTTTCTGGTTGCACACGACAAACTGCCGGGAATAGAAATGATACGAAGAAAGATTATCAAGGTAGGCCGCCTGGATGCACCCTCACCTGCTATAGCAAAACGCATGGTTGACGATGCCATTGAAACTGAAAATAGAGGGCTTACAGGCACACTTTATATAGATGCTCGTGGACTGAATGATGTTAACAATAAAGATAGCTATCAGCGTTACGATGAACATCTGAGAAACCTGTATAACATTGTAAAATCTAAAAGCTCTTTTCCGGTTGTATTAGATAATAATTCAAAGTTGTTTCCGGAAAAGTCATGTCCAGACGCGGCCTTGTATGTCGGCTGGTATTCACTTGCCAGATACGTAGATTCCTTTGAGTGGAAGAAAGGAGCTGTAGGCTTCCATATTGCCAGTTCTGAAGCCAGTACATTAGAACAACAGGATAGCCAGGTATGGTGTAAAAGGTTGATAGAAGAAGGAGTGGCGGCAACTCTTGGACCGGTGGAAGAACCATACTTATCCTCCTTTCCTTTGCCGGACGTATTTTTTCCCCTGCTTATGGAGGGCAAACTTACTCTATTGGAAGTCTATTTCAAAAGCATTCCACATATTTCCTGGCGTATGATCCTCATAGGTGATCCATTATATACACCATTCAAGAATAACCCTGAGATTGAGTTCGCCTCTCCGGAGCAAAAAGATGAAGACGATACCTGAATTCAACACAAAGTATGTACAAAAAATCAAATTCCTTACACTTATTTGAAATAATAACTATAATGAAAGTGTTGATTTACTAACAGCTACTGGTTGGAGTTACGATAAATTATGCTACGCATTTCTGATACTGTTAAGACTGCATGGTTTCCAAGGGTTTTTCCATTTCTACTCTTTGTCACTTTCATTGCCTTGGAAAGCCTCATAGAATTCATCTCCCGTTACTATGCCCCCCTGGTAATTGTTGCCGAGTATGACAGCTATATCTTCTATCCGATAAAGACAGTACTTGTTGGAATAGCCATGCTGTTTATGTGGAAAAGATACACTGAAATCAACATGAGAAATACTTTCTCTGTAAAAAACGTTTTGGTAGGCCTTATGGCAGGAGCAGGTGTCTTTGTCCTGTGGATCAATATGGATATGAAATTCGCCACCATGTCAGAACCGAAAGAATTCAATCCCTTCATCATTGACAATTCATTGTTTTTCTACCTGATAATATCCTTCAGGCTCTTTGGATCATCTGTTGTAGTCCCGGTATTCGAGGAGATATTCTGGAGGTCATTCATAATAAGATATATCATCAACCCGAAGTTTGAGAATGTACCGGTAGGACAATTTACATGGCTTTCATTTGTGATCTCATCCATCTTTTTTGGCCTTGAACACAACCTCTGGCTGGCCGGGATCATGGCTGGTGTCTCCTACAGCTTGGTCCTCTACTACACTAGAAACCTGGTAGTAGCCATGTTCTCCCACGGGGTAACCAATCTCCTCCTTGGCATATATGTACTCACAACAGGAAACTGGCAATTTTGGTAGCAAGATTATGCCGGCAAGTTGAAAAAAAGAGCATCTCTACACCTTTTCTGCATTTCACCATATAATATAATAGATGCGAGCATTCCCATTTTAATTGTATATAAAAGAGGTGGATTCACTTCGTTTAATCCACCCTACCTCACACCATACGTTTGCTTACTTGGGTGGATTAAGGCCGAAGTCCGAATCCACGTATTCATGGGTATCATACCTGATTTACAAAAAACTGGGAATGCTCCCATTCAATAATGGAATCCACTCGAAAGAGAGGAATATGTTCTTGTTTTCATTTGCTTAATGAGAACATATCACAGACAAGCATTCTGCTATTGTGTTATTGGATCAAGGACCGGTGGACGATTACTGTTCACGACCGTTATGCTAACATCCTGAGAATCTGTTAACATGCCGTCGCTAACAGTCACCGTTACAATATGAGTACCCGCGTCATTATAATTAGTCGTATAGTTTTTTGAGACCATCCAGCCGGAATATGTATATGTCAGTGTGTCTCCATCAGGATCGACAGCTATCGGCTTTAGGGTTATGGCAGCGCCCTCATTGGTTATTATCTGCGTCATAGTGCTAAGCACAGGCGCCTGATTCACCGTGTTATCTGTCTTTGCATATGACTCATACTCCAGCATGTTCAAAGATCCATCACCGTCAATGTCACCGTCAGGGCCATTTTGCACATTAACACTTCCGTTATCTAATGGATCGAGACCATTAGCGATTTCCCACGTATCCGACATACCATCGTTGTCATCATCAGTGTCAGCATTATTTCCAATACCATCAGAATCATGATCTGACCATTCATTTGGATCAGAGGGAAATGCATCCTGGCTGTCTGCGACGCCATCTCCATCCACATCAGGATCATTAATGACAAGGACAGAATATATTACTTCGCTGGAGAAAGCGCTCTCATTACCTGAAGAATCATATGCTGTCACTGCCACATAATATGTCTGACCATTTACAAGTCCTGTTAATGTATAGTTTGTCTGATTACCAACATCTACATTAGCGTCATAATTACCGCTCGTATTACCATAGTACACTTTATAACCTGCGAGATCAGATTCCGTATTTGCGGTCCAGGACAATGCAAACTGGCCTTCATTGTAAGTGTCCAAGTCCGCATTATCCCCAATACCATCTGCATCTGTGTCTATCCATTCATTAGGATCAGAGGGGAATGCATCCTGACTGTCTGCGACGCCATCCCCATCAGAATCGATAACGACAAGCACAGTAAATATTACTTCGCTGGAGAAAGCGCTCTCATTACCTGAAGAATCATATGCTGTCACTGCCAGATGATATGTATGGCCATTTATAAGTCCTGTTAATGTATAGTTTGTCTGATTGCCAACATCTACATTAGCATCATAATTACCGCTTGTTTTACCATAGTATACTTTATAACCTGCGATGTCCGCTTCTGTGTTTGCGGTCCAGGATAATGTAGTCTGTGGTGAATTAATGACCGTTACCGTTACATTCTGGCTGGCTGTCAGGCTGCCGTCACTCACTGTTACCGTGACGGTATAAACACCCGCATCAGTGTAGTTCGTTTTATATGTATCTGACGTCATCCAGCCTGAATAGCTGAATGTCAATACATCATCATCAGGATCTGTGCCCATTGGATTTATGAACACTGTCTCTCCCTCGTTTACCGTTACATCATTTATGTAGCCAAGCAAAGGAGCAGTGCCTACATCTGCCGCCGTTAGAGCCGCAGGGCAGACTGTTAAGACGAGTACTAAACCTGGCACAAGGTTGAAATGGAGAAAACGCGAAATACATGTTCGCCAAAATTGCAGAAACATATTATTAAGTGGTGACATTGCAATCAAACTTTTCATTTTATTCTACTCTGCCGGGATCGTCAGGGAAGGCATCCTCTGTATCGGGAGCGCCATCTTCATCAGTATCGTTGAACACCGGAACGGTATAAATAATCTCACTGGAGTTAGTGCTGTCATTGCCTGATAAATCGTATGATGTGACTGATATATAATACGTTTGACCACTGACAAGGTTAGAAAGCGTATAGTATGACTGGTTACCCGCGTTGACAACAGTATTATAATTACCACTTGATGTTCCGTAGTGTAATTTATAACCGGCAAGGTCCTCTTCTGTATTCGGGTCCCATGTTAACGTTACCTGTGAAAGATAGTTTACTTGTACCGTAACTTCACGGGAATCAGTTAACGATCCATCACTTACAGTTACAGTTACAGTGTGAGTGCCGACATCGCCACAACGTGTTATATAATATGGCGAGTCCATCCAACCTGAATAGCTAAACGCAAGAATGTCGCCATCCGGATCAGTAGCGGAAGGGTTAAAGGCAATGCTGTCACCCAAGTTTACAACTATAAAATCTTCTTTTGCAGAACAAACACTGGTTCTATACAGACAAATTGCCAAGGTTAATGCAAAAAAAGATAGAAAGATAATTTGGGAATAACGAGAAAGACATTTTTTGCTTAGATGTTGAGAATTGCTTGGTAATGACATCACAGTACCCTCCTTTAGTTTGGCCGAGAGCAACAACATCCATATCGAGGAACTGTGATTGTCTGACGACTTTACGACCATGTTCGGTAAATCAGGACTTAGGTTAATAGCTTTGCGTCATACCCTTCCAAGTAGCTTGACTTTATCAGGTTAAAAAAATTAAGTTAGAAATTACTATTCAATTATCTATGTCGGTAGTAATTTCTATAGCACGGACATCGCAAAATGAATGCCGTTCAAACAGGAGATGGTCTTGACGCACAGATCTTTAACAAATAACACCATTCCTAATAGCCCGTGTAAGATTATTTCCATTTTTATAAAAGCGGTTCGTACCTACCATACAAGAACTTATAGATCTATTCTGTTTGCTACTACAAAATGAAAATATATTTTGAATTTCATTTGGTTATTCGTTGATATAATACAACATATTTGCCATTTGGATAGATTTTTCTGATTCTGACACACTTGCTCTCTCGCTAATGTGTTTAATTATGATACAATGCAGGCATTGATTTCCGGGTTTTTCTGTCCTCTTAAATTTCATTTTCTTTGCAATATAATACACATAGAAACTCAATGAGTTTTCTGCTAACAACATTATTGACATATTTGAAATGAACTTTAACTGGTTTCTGTACCGAAATTCCTAAGCGTAACAATTGCTGCAGTTTATGTATATGTGGAAGCAGTAAAAGTCCTTGCAAATTGGGAGCAAAATGATACAATTCCTTAAGTTGTTGTAAAACAATGAATTATATCAATAATCCCAAGTGTAAGGAGGTAAAATGCGAGTAATTTGTGACACTCAGTTAAGGTTTGAATTCTATCAAAGTCATAGCAAAATGTCAAAGAAGCTGGAGAAAGTATCTACTATTTTGCAAAAAGATATGGAGTGCATCATCCGAGTGATGGAGAGTTGTTGTGGGATTGTTTAAGGGCAATAGATCGCATAATAGGAGGAGTAACGTGGTTATGAATAAAATAATATTAACAATTGTATGTTTTTTCTGTCTTTCTCTAATCCCTGGCCTTGCAGTTGCTGATAAACCTGAACTGGCAGAAAAGCCGGGCTGGCTTGAGGCTGAAGAATTTGCTAAAGAGAAGAAGAAAGAATTACTCGACGCTGAGAGTGCATTAAGCAAAGCCAAAAAACTTGCTGAACAGAAGGAGAAAGAATTACTCGATGCTGGAAGTGCGTTAAACAAGGCTAAAACGCTTACCAAACAGAAGAAGAAAGAATTATTCAATGCGAAAATCGCATTAGAGAAAACCAATAAACTTGCTGAAAAGAAGAAGAGGGAACTACGTAAAGCTGAGAAGAAAGCGAAAAAACTGGCAAGCAAAAAAGAGAAGAAAAGGCTTAAGGCTGAACATAAAGCCAAAAAGCTTGCTAAAGAGAAAAAGAGAGAATTCATCGAAGCTGAGAGTGCGTTAAACGAAGCAAAAAAACTTGCCGAGCAGAAGGAGGAAGAATTACGTAAAGCTGAGATCGTGTTAATACCGGAAGATTATGACCTGCCCCCACAAAACTGATCCAGTTGTAAAGCCAAATAGCAGGATTCATTGATTAGTGTTGTATACCTAAAACCGGCTCCTGTAGTGTTATGCAGTGAAACCCTCCCAGTCCAATGAGAAGATCTACCGCATGAACACCTATCACATCACGAGCGGGAAAGAGATCAGCTAAAATTCCAAGTGCTTTTTGGTCGGCAGGGTCATTGAATATGGGAACCAGGACTATCTTGTTCGCAATGTAGAAGTTTGCATAACTTGCCGGTAGTCTCCATTTTTTGAAATAGATCGGTCTCGGCATGGGAAGCGTTACCACCGTCGGCCTTGACATATCTTCTAAACGTACCTGTTTTAAACGTTCCAGGTTTTCAGCCAGGACGAGAGCGTTGGCATCAGATGAGTTGGTCTCCATTGCCAACACCATAGTTCGCCTGTCTACAAATCGGCAGATGTCATCGACATGCCCATGGGTATCATCTCCTTCGATACCCTTGTTCAACCAGATGACATTGGTAATGCCGAGGTATTCCATGAATAACTTTTCCAACTCGCTTTTAGTAATGCCAGGATTACGTGGTTGTACATTCTGGTCCAGCAAGCACTCCTCCGTTGTGACCAATGTGCCAAACCCGTTCACATCGATACTCCCTCCTTCCAAAACCAGTGGTACTTTTTTCCATTTTGTAGAGATCATTTTAAGGTTTAACCGGTGAGCAAGTTCTAATGGTACACTGTCGTCCTTTTGGTGAGCGGGATACCGAGCCCAGCCATTGAATCGAAAACGCATGATCCTCTTTAGTTTCCTTTTAGTCCGGTTGTCGGCTACGAACACTGGCCCATAATCACGAATCCAGCTCCGATTAGTTGATATGTGATGGAAATGAATATTTGTAAGATCCGCATGAGCTTGTTTGAGGTATGTCCTTGCCCTCATTTCATGTCTTTCAGAATTAACCAGGATACAAACCTCTTCAACAGCAGCAAGTTTTTGGGTCAGCTCCGCATATATCTTCTGCACTGAGGACATTTTGCCGGGCCAATCTGTGGGGTTATGCGGCCAGCTCAACCATGTTGCTTTATGTTGCTCCCATTCAGCGGGCATACGATAACGAACTAAGTTTTTTTTGTACATTTTAAGGTGCGCCAAGAATCAACAAATTACCCGGAAATCCCATGATATGCGTCGACGCGCCGATCCCTGAAGAAAGGCCATGTCTTGCGTGTTTCAAATATAAGTTGCTGTTCTATCTTTCCGTAGATTATTTCCTCGTCTTTTCCTGATGCTTCGGCGATAATATGACCTCGGGGGTCAGCTATAAAAGAGTGTCCCCAGAATTCAATCTCGGAATCTCCGGCCTGGTCAGGCTCTCTGCCAACTCGATTTACAGAAGCCGTATAAATTCCATTGGCAATCGCATGTCCACGCTGAACTGTTTTCCAGGAATCGAGATACATTGCACCCACCCCCTCCTTTTCTCCCGGAAGCCAACCGATTGCCGTTGGATATATCAATACTTTTGCACCATGTAGCGCGCACATGCGGGCCGCTTCCGGAAACCACTGATCCCAGCATATCATAGGCCCGATTTTTCCAACAACAGTTTGGATCGTCTGAAACCCAAGATCACCGGGGGTGAAATAGTATTTTTCCTGAAACTGTGGGTCATTCGGGATATGCATTTTCCTATACTTCCCTGCTATCGCGCCATCCGGGTTTATCACAACCAGACTGTTGTAATAAATACCGGTCATACTTTTCTCAAAAACCGGAACTACCAGAACGCTATCTACGGTTTTTGATAATAGTGAAAAATAATCTGTTGTATAACCGGGGATCGGTTCGGCCAACTCGAAAAAACGAGGATCCTCCTGCTGGCAAAAGTATATGGAGCTGAAAAGTTCAGGAAGGCATATTAAACGCGCTCCATGCTCAGCAGCTTCAATGACACGTTGCCTGGCACGCTGAAGGTTCTCTTCCCTGGCTCCCCGACACGCCATCTGTATCAGCGCAATTGTGTAAGATTTTTCCTTTTGCATCGTTTCTAAAATTGTACTTAATCATTCAAACCGTTTTGTTATAATATACAATAATAATGTTTTTTCGCAAACAGTCAAATTTTGATATATCATCTTTATTTCTCTGACTGAAAAGGCAATTAATCCTATCAATATATTAACTTTTTTTAAGGATGTTGATATGGCAAATTCAAAACCCAACCTGAGTTTACCTTCCAATGAACCAATCAAGAGCTATGCCCCCGGCACACCTGAACGCGATGACCTCAAGGTTAAATTGCAAGAGCTAAAAAACCGTCAGATAGAGATACCCATTATTATTGACGGCAAAAAGATAAAAACAGGAAACATGGGGAAATGTGTGCTTCCGCATGACCATGGAACCGTTGTGGGCACATATCACAAGGCAGGAGAGAAGGAAGTTCAAATGGCAATTGAATCCGCCCTTAAGGCACAAAAGCAGTGGGCAGAAATGGATTGGCAGGATCGTGCGTCAATCTTTCTTAAGGCGGCGGATATTCTTGCAGGCCCCCAACGTTCATTATTAAATGCGGCCAGTATGTTGTGCCAGAGCAAGAATGTCTTTCAGGCAGAAGTAGACGCCGCATGTGAATTTATAGACTTTCTTCGCTTTAACGCTTTTTATGCAGATACTATTTACGAGCAACAGCCACCGATTTCACCAATCGGTATCTGGAATAGACTGGAATACCGCCCGCTTGAAGGTTTTATTTTTGCCGTGACTCCATTTAATTTTACTTCAATTGCCGCTAATCTTCCCTCCGCACCTGCCATAATGGGAAATGTAGCGTTATGGAAGCCTGCTTCAAGCGCAACATACTCCGCTTATTATGTAATGAAACTTTTCCAGGAAGCTGGTGTACCGGATGGAGTAATCAATTTTATCCCTGGAACCGGAAGTGAGATCGGCCCGGTTATTATGAACTCTCCGGACCTTGCCGGTGTTCATTTCACGGGAAGTACCGCCACCTTCCAGAATATGTGGCGGACTGTGGGTAATAATATAAAAAATTACAAATGCTATCCGCGTATTGTGGGCGAGACAGGCGGCAAGGATTTTGTTTTTGCCCATAAAGATACCGGAATAGTCGAATTAGGCACTGCCCTGATAAGGGGTGCATTTGAATACCAGGGCCAGAAATGCTCTGCGGCATCCCGCGCTTATATCCCCCGCAGTCTATGGACAGATTTAAAGGATTACATGCTTGAAGAGATGAAAACGGTGAAGATGGGTGATGTTGAGGATTTCAGTAATTATATCAACGCGGTGATTGATAAATCCGCCTTTACCAAAATCACTAAGTACATTGAATTCATTAAAGACAGTAATGAGGCTGAGATCGTATGTGGTGGAAACTATGACAACAGCAAGGGTTATTTTATTGATCCCACAATTGCCGTTACTACCAACCCTCACTTTCGTACAATGGAAGAGGAGATTTTTGGACCTGCTCTTACCGTATATGTATATGAGGATGATAAATTTGAAGAGACACTGCACTTATGTGACCGAACCTCTCCTTATGGCTTAACAGGTTCAATTTTCTCCAGAAGCAGGAAGGCGATCAGGATGGCAGAAAAAATCCTTGTAAATGCGGCAGGTAATTTTTATATCAACGATAAACCTACAGGAGCGGTTGTCGCTCAGCAGCCTTTTGGAGGCGGACGTGCAAGTGGAACCAACGATAAAGCCGGCAGCGTCCTCAATATGATCCGCTGGGTGAGTCCTCGGACGATTAAAGAAACATTTGTTCCCTCAACGGATTATAGGTATCCATTTATGTCTGAAGAGTAGAATACCTCGCTTCTTTTACGCCGTCATGGCATTAAATACTTTTAGATTGAAACTTGAATTCAATTCTGTTAAATTTCTATTCTATAAATTCCAGTAGAACTAAAGTAACTTACGCCCCCATCGTCTAGCCAGGCCCAGGACACATGGTTCTCAGCCATGAGACAGGGGTTCAAATCCCCTTGGGGGTATTATATTACTCTATTAAGCATAAGCGACTGTTGACAAGGATTTCCGCCCAGAAGCCTGTTTGAATGACGCAATCGGACAAGTGAAATGCGGTGTGGTATGTATAAAAAACAATCTATAAAAAAGGAAAATTTTACTTAACGAAAATTTATGCGTTTCGCCAGAGGTTTTTTCCACCGAACGTCTACATATTCCATATCTTCCAGATCTGCTCCTTCTTCCAGTGCAACACTCAGTAAATTCTGAAGTTTTTCATAATTTGAAAGCTCGTTTACCTGCCCGCTCGAAGCTGAGAAGCCCCATATTATTTTTGCCCCGTCTTTTGTCCACAGCTCTACACCAATTTTACCCTCTTTGTGTCTACCTCCTATCTTCGATACGTCTATAGATGCAATCTTTAAAAGCTTATCTATTTTGTTATGTTTCAGATAGTTCAGAAGGATTATACCATCCTCGATCGATCTGTCTTTCCATTTTTCACCATATCCAGGTACCTTTACCGATTTTCTACTGATTATATAAATAGGATCACCCTCTTCAGGATAATTATAAAACTCATCCGGAAGCCTTACACAATCTTTACCTACCAGATATTTTTTATTTTTCCTTTTAACCATTGCTACAGGCCTGCGCAATTCAAATTTCATTTTAAGTCTGTTAGGCAGTTCTCGTTGAACATAGTTAACCTTAGAAATAAGTGGACTGCTTTCATACACATCCACAATTTTTTTTGTTAAATCCTTCTCAAAGATATTATATTTATCTTTCAATCCATGGATATTGTTTATCTCATGAACAAATGCATCTGTTGCCCAGTCAGGGGTTTCGAATAGAAATGTTGCAGGGCTTACCATAAAAATATCTTGATTGGTCAACCGTTTCCACCCAAACTTACCCAACCATACAATGGAAAAAACGACAACAACAACCAAGGCTACTTTGAGTAAAAACCGTATTGACGCCTTCCGCATTTTTTCAAAATACGGTTTTGCAGTCTCAATATCTGCCCTGATCTTATCTACTACTTTATCGTATTGTACCTTGAGTAATTTTTTCATTTCTACTGAACATTAAATTAAAAAATCAAATCTACGACTGCCTGTGAATCTCTAATGTTCGCTATAAGCGGAATCGTTATCCGTACCGTTTTATATTTTAGCTGTATTTCTGTCATGAACACCTGCCCGAATAACCCGTTCAGACACGAAAGTATGTTTACATGCAGCATTTACTATAGCATTGCATAGTTCTGAAAAACTAATATTTGCCGCAGCTGCCGCCTTTGGCAACAGACTTCTTTCAGTAAATCCCGGTATCGTATTAACTTCAAGAACATATATCTCGCCCTCTTTATTCAGAATCATATCTACTCTAGAGAAGGTACGGCAACCAAGGCTGTTGTGCGCACGAACTGCCAGTCCCTGTACTCTTTCATAAACATCATGAGATAATGTAGTCTCTGTCGATTCATCAGCAGATGTAAGGACATTGTATTGGGTTTTGTCGCTTCTGTACTTAGCATCATAGTCATAAATCCCGGTTGCAGTCTTTATTTCTATCACAGGAAGAGCTTTTTCGTTTAGGACACTAACAGTCAATTCCCTGCCTTCAATGCACTCCTCAACAAGGATTTCTTCACTGCAACTACCTGTATGTTTAATCGCATCTATTATTTCTATATATTCTTTAATTATATATATCCCAATACTGGAACCATTACTTACCGGTTTGGTTATTACAGGTAATTTTAAATTTTTCACACTATTGATAATTTCCGACATACTTTGCACCGCAGAGGCTTTGAAATAATCCGGAGTTGGGATATTATTTCTCCTGAAAACGTCCTTTGACTCTACTTTGTTCATTGCAAGTTCACTTGCGGTAATTCCGGAACCGGTATATGGAATGCCTTTGGATTCAAGAACTTCCTGGATACCACCATCTTCTCCGAAATATCCGTGAAGGGCAATAAAAGCCACATCAATTTTATAATTATCAAGTTCATTTACCATGTCATCATTAACAATTATCTTGATAACATTTTTATTATCCATAGACAGGGCATTTGCAACCGCTTTACCGGACTGCATCGATATCTCCCTTTCCGGAGATATTCCGCCCATTAATACTACAATATATTTTTCGTCTGACATGATCTAGTTCGATTGGGGAAATAACAGGTAATCGGTTTTATTTAAAACCCAAACCTGTTAAAAACTGGCGTACAATTTATTTTTTTAAACTCTTTTAAAATTACATTTTCTCCAGTACAACCTTATGGGGCATTAATGATTAGCTTCTAAACCTGATTTCATCTTAACTATTTCGCTGGAAGCAAAAGCGTCTACAACTTCAAGGTCGAATTGCTTTCCTGACATTTTTTGCAGCTCTAGCATCGCCTTGTTTGTTTTCAGAGGCTGCCGATAAGTCCTTTCTGAAGTCATTGCATCGAAGGCATCGGCTACCGTCATTATTCTAGTAAGAAGCGGCAAATCTTTACCACCTAATCTATCCGGATATCCACTACCATCAAAACTCTCATGATGACCTCTTATATGACGTATTTCCTCTTCAAGAAAACCCAGTGGTTTTATTATTTCTTCACCTCTGGCAGGATGCGATTTTATTGTGTCGTATTCGGTGCCATTTAATTTATCAGGTTTGTTGAATAATAATTCTGAAATGCCTATTTTACCAATGTCATGTAACAATGAGGCACGTAACAATGTGTCCTTTTCCTTAGCAGATACTCTCATTATATTTGCAATAGAGGATGAATATTCCGATACTCTTTGAGAATGGCCGTTAGTATAGTGATTTTTTGCTTCAAGGCTGTCCGCCAGAAATTTAACCATATTAATACAATTTTCTTCAAGTACCTTATACAGTCTTGAATTTTCTATCGCGATACTTACCTGACCGGCAATAGTACAAAGCAAATTCACGTCGGCCTCACAGAAGCTTTCACCAGATACTTTGTCTATAATATTTATTACTCCGATAACTTTCTGCCCAAGAGAAAGAGGAGCGGAAACAAATGATTTTGTTTTGTAGTCCAACCTTTCGTCTCTATTGAACCGGCTATCATATTCGATATTTTTAACCAGGATTGGCTTTTTGCCTTGTACAACACGCCCAGCCACTCCTTCATCCAGTTTTTGTGTTTTACCTAAAGCCTGCATACTTCTATGCCCTTGACTTGCCCTGACTACTAACTCGTTCCTTTTATCATCAATTAACATGATCGAACTATGTTTTATCTTTAGTTTCTCGTTGATTTCATTCAAACATAAATTCAGAAGTTCGTCCTTATCTAGTACCGATCTTATCGCTTTACTAACCTCATTTATCGTATCCAGTTCATTAATTCTTTGTACTAGTTTTTTATTAACGTCTACAAGTTGCTCGCTCATTATATAAATCTTCTCGGACAACGTTTGTTCAGGACTTTTCAGGTCAATACTTATCGGCTTTGAATCTTTTAAAATCTGTATATTCTCAAGTGTGATCTGACGGGCATGCAAGGTTCGTTGGACAGCTTTTTTCAACTCAATAATATTAAATGGTTTTGCTATGTAGTCATCTACTCCATGCCTCAACGATTGCACAGCAGTATCCACAGTTGTATAACCGGTAACCATTATGGCCCTGATTTCAGGATTTTGTTCTTTGGCCTTTTGAATCAATTCCAAGCCGTCGATATCCGGCATTTTTAAATCGGTTATCAGCAGATGATAATTGTATTTCTTTATCATCTGCAGAGCGTCAGTACTGGAAAAACTCACATCAATTTGATATCCTTCCAGCTTGAGCAGTTCTTCAATCAGATGGCATATCCTTGGTTCATCATCTACCACCAAGATTCTCATTTGTTTATCCATATATTTTTTATCCCCTAAAATACCGGGAGCATTCCCATTTTATTGTATATAAAAGAGGTGGATTCACTTCGTTTAATCCACCCTACCTCGCACCATACGTTTGCTTATTTGTAAGGGTGGATTAAGGCCGGAGGCCGAATCCACGTATTCATGGATATCATACCTGATTTACAAAAAATTGGGAATGCTCCCTAAAATACCTTAATACTTAGGTTGTCTCTATTGGAAGAATAATTTGAAAGACAGTACCCTTCTCCTTCCGACTTCTTACAGTTAAGGAACCTCCATGTTTTTCTATAATATCATGAGAAACACAAAGCCCCAAACCCATTCCCCTCTCTTCCTCGTTTACAACAAAGAAGGGATCAAAAATCCTTTCAATCACATCAGGCTGAATTCCCCTGCCAGTATCATAAAAAGCAATATTTACATTATTATCCGCTCCCATTTTAGTAACAATTTCCAGACCACCTTTCCCCTTAATAACCTTCCATGAATTACCAATGATATTTCTGCATACCAAAGTAATTTGTTCTTTATCTGCCATAATCACAGGTAAATTTTTCTCAAAGGATTCAACAATATGAACCCCATTTTCCTGCTCTGTATCTTTAAAGGAACAAATTACGTCTTTCAGGATATCGTTTATATTTACAACTTTCTTGTCAGGTTCTCTAGGTTGAGCAAAGGCCATTAAAGATCTTACCGTCTCAGCAATTCGCTGAGTTTCTTCCTCAAGCGTTTCATAAACACGGTAATCAGGGTTGCTCTTTTCCATTTGTGATAATCGCAATTGCAGCTGACCACTGATAGTCGTTAATGGGTTATTGATTTCTTGTGCAATCCTTAAGGCAAGAGGCTCTATTGATTTGTGAGTTTCAGTTGAATCTTTCAGGACGTTTCCATTTTGACTAATCCTGTCCGAAAATCTGTGAATGATGGCAAACAATTCACTTATATAGAAAGGTTTTAAAATATAGCAATCCGCTCCTCGTTCAAGATATTTAACAGCTTTTTCCCTATTCGAATTACAAAATAAAATCAAAATAAAAAGATTCGGATTACTCTTTTTTACAACATCAAGAAACTCCAGTTCTTTTAAATTCAAATCATCTATATCAAGAATAATGGCATCTATTTTATTTGCCGTATTCGTAGCAATAGCCTGAAAAACACTTGTTTCATGAAAAACATCGTATCCTTTATTTTCTAAGAGCTTAACTGCCACTCTCATATTCTCATCTTCTTTGAATACCGCTAAAACTTTGAAATTTATTGACATTTCAGAATGCCCATTTTATTCGACAGAACATTTTGGTAATTTAATAGAAACAACTGTCCCTCCACCTCTTTTACTTTCTAAATCAATAGTACCACCAAATTCTTTAATAATACTTTTACATACTGACAGGCCCAAACCAGAACCTCTGCTATCAGCTCTAGTAGTATAAGAGTGGCTAAAGGCTTTGCTTAATTGATCCTGACTCATTCCACAGCCCGTATCACGAAATTGAATTTGAATCAAATTATCCTGAATAATATTTGTCCTTATATAAATAGTTCCCCCATCTTTCATGGCCTCCCTTGCATTTTGCATTACATTTAAAACAACCTGCTTCAGCCCATTACTTTCTCCATGAACTCCAATTTTAGAAAATGTGAAATTCCCTTTTATCTCAACATTTTCATTTTTCATTGCATAGCCAACCATAGTTATTACGTCTTTAATTACTTGATTTACATCAAACGTTTTTTTTGGTCTTGAAGCGTGTTTTGCAAAATCAAGTAAGCTATTAGTTAAGTTGCCAATACGTTCAAATTCTCCTATAAGAATCTCATAGGTTTTCTTTTTTGGGTCAGTATCATTTGTTTCAGCAAGGAATATCTGTAACCACCCCGACACATACGCCAACGGATTATTAATTTCATGGGCAATCTCGGGAGCAATTTCCCCAAGGCATGATACTTTATTTAAAAATTGCATATTTTTGTGCCCTTCACAATTTTTTTCTACTAAAATATGAAACCCAAAAATATTTCCTTCCTTATCATAAGAAGGAAATACAGATAATTTATTCTCGGATTCACGTAATCTGAAAACCACAGGGTTTCTTTCTTTTTCAACATGCACCTCTTCAACCGGTATCGAAAACGCGTCGTACCACTTGGTGCCAATCAAACCGGAAGGTAAACTGCCATTAGTCTGGCTAACTGACTTTATAATTCCATCATTGTCAGCCACAACAATTCCCAATATATTCACAATCTCAGACATCTATGTATAAAGCCTCCTTATTAGAAAGACTACATAAAAATGATTACCAAATATGTATTTCCTCTTCCAGAAAAACATTGTATTCCTTCTTGATGGTTTCTTTAATTATCCTCATCAGTTCGAGTATATCAGAACTGGTAGCATTCCCGGTGTTAACTATAAAATTTGCATGTTTTTCGGAGATAACAGCACCTCCCACCTTTAAGCCTTTGAGTTTTGCCCTATCAATAAGTTCTGCCGCCTTATATTGAGATGTATTTTTAAATATACTTCCTGCGTTAAACGTTCCCAAAGGTTGATTTTCCTGCTTTTCATTATAAATTTCATCCATCTTTTCCAGAACTACTTCTATTTTCGATTCATTAAGCCGGAATTCTACTTCAATAACTATTTGTTCACTTAGATTACAATCACGGTATTCAAACTCTACGTCTTCACGCATATACCTAATAATAGTTCCGTCGAAAGTCATTGTAGTCAGAGAACTGATACTGTCGCTTATATCACCGTATTTCCCTCCTGCATTCATCATTACCGCACCGCCAACAGTTCCAGGAATCCCTGCTAATGCCTCCAACCCCCCAAATCCACTTAAGGCCACAGTACGGATCAGCTTCGGAAGATTTACTCCAGCCCCGGCCAACACATATCTACCGTCTCTTTCTACATTTTTAAAATTTATTCCACCTAAATGGATCACCACACCCTTAACACCATTATCACCAACCAGGAGGTTGGTGCCTTTTCCAAAAATAAATATCTTTTTCTGCTCATCTTTACAGAACTGGAGTACCCTCTTAAGCTCCAAAACACCCAACGGTTCCACAAATATCTCTGCTGCCCCCCCCGTTCTGAAAGAAGTATATTTTTTAAGAGGAACGTTATACCTGAATATTTCACTAATAACTTCCGGACTATTTATCATATTCACTTTCGAGAATGTCTTTTAGACCATGAGCAACTTTCCAGATATCCCCCGCTCCCAGAATCATAATAATATCATCTCTTTCCACGCTTGAACATAAACTGTTTATAATCTCAGAGCTGTTTCCCATACATTCTACATCACCACCTATTGCCTGCAATTCACGTTTCAGATCCAGAGAGCTGATTGATGCCTTTTCTCTATCCGAATCTCTTGCAGCGTAAATATCAGCAATGATTACTTTATCGGCGAGTGTGAGAGCTGTAGCAAATTCTCTCAGAAAAAGTTTTGTACGATTGTGCTGATGTGGCTGAAACACGCACCAAATACGCTGTGATGGATAGATAGCCCTTGCGGTTGCCAAGGTTGTTTTGATTTCTGTCGGGTGATGAGCAAAATCATCAATAATCGTAGTACTATTTTTACTACTGATTATTTGAAAACGTCGACTTACACCATTAAATGACGCCAACGCTTTTTTTACAGTTTTTCTATTTAGCCCTATGTAATTGCATACAGATATTGCGGCAAGTGCATTTGACACATTATGCAACCCAGGTGGTTTAAGACAGAAGTCACCAAAATATTCCCCTTTTTTAAATACGTTGAAACGATTTACGTCTTTGTCAGAATAAGTCACAACAGCAAGCCATTCTGCGCCAGATTCAACATTAACTCTTTCACAAAATTCATCAGCAATTTGCATTTCACCAGAATAAGTTTGCAGATCTGTCTTTCTGGCAGGAATGGCCTTATTGAGAATATCAGATGCCGTAACAATTGAGTAACTTTCAACCTTGCATTTCGCACCCTTGACAACCTTTCTTGTATTTATATCATCATTATTTACAACAAGTAATCCATCTTCCGGGATTAAGGATACAAACTCTGTAAAAGCCTCTGTTATCCCATCAAGGTCTTTATAATAATCCAGATGATCTTCTTCAATATTTGTAATTACGCCTATCTGTGGTGCCAGATTCAGAAACGTTCTGTCAAATTCACATGCCTCAGCAACAAAATGACTTCCTTTACCGAGGCAGGAACTATCTCCAATCCCTGTCACATTGCCTCCGATTACAAAGGTAGGTTCTTGACCGGTCTTTTGTAATATTGTTGAAATCATTGCAGTTGTTGTTGTCTTGCCATGTGTACCGCTAATGGCAATACCATATTTTGTTTTCATTAAAGAGCCTAAAAACTCAGAATATTTAACAACCTTTAATCCCAATGATCTTGCCTTTTTAAGATCAGGATTATTTTCATTGATAGCAGCTGAAGTTATCACCAGATTTGTATCTGGATCAAGACACTCTCCGTCCTGTTTCGTGTTAATCCTGACACCTAATTCCCCAAGCTCATATGTTACTGGAGAGCACTCCATATCCGACCCGGATACAATATAGCCTTCATTTATTAAAATCTTAGCAATGGCGCTCATTCCCGCACCACCGATACCAATAAAGTAAACATATTTGCCATGTCCGCTACCATGATCAATAAGATCAATACTGTTTTGGCTATCTTTTTTCTGATAATGTTCTTTTGATATAAGTTTCATTTTTTCACGCAAAGGACCTTGTTATTAATTTCACGGCATTTCAAGCTAAGCAGGGCGAACAAAACTAAATAGATTCTTCTTCGCCTTTTTCGCTTTGAGCGTCTGACAAATCTCATCGACCACCCTTGCAGCAGCAAAAGGTTTGCTTGAGCTTCTATTTATTTTCTTCATATTATCCAGCCTTTCATCGTTCATGAGCAAATCAGATACAAGCTTTATAACTCTTTCAGGCTCCAACTCTTCCGGTTTAATGATCAGGGCTCCCCCCACACGGGACAACTCATAAGCATTCCAGTATTGATGGTTGTCTGTAGCATACGGATATGGTATAAGGATTGCGGGAATACCTACGGCCGTAATTTCAGCAATCGTATTTGCACCGGAACGGCTAATAACCAGGTCTGACAATCTATAGGCAGCGCCTATATCATTATAAAATTCGGAAACAAATGAGCTGACCCCCATACCGTTATAAGCCTCTTCCGCTTCCTGATACCCATGTTTTCCGGTCAAATGTATAATTTGCAAATCGGGAATCAATGCCTGAAGCTTCGGAATACTTTGTAACATTACTCTATTTATAGCCTGAGCTCCCTGGCTACCACCCATTATTAATAATGTCTTTTTTTGAAAATCAAGCCCAAATGGATTGTCGCCAGCACATGTCTCGTTTTCTATAATACCACTCCGTATTGGCACACCGGTAACAGCAACATGTCCCTTTTTAAATCGTTTTTTTGAACCCTCCCAATGGCATAGAACAACATCCGCCCACTTTGCCATTGCTAGATTGGCCCTTCCCGGTATAACATTCTGTTCTATCAAGACAATTGGAATGCCGGTAATATATGCGGCAACCACCGGTAACACTGAGCCGTAACCACCAAGACCAATGATTATATCCGGCTTAATTCTTACAAGATTAATCAATGAATGTATTATCCCGATTAGAGAAACAAAGAGAAAGAGAGGTAAGCGAATAAACGATGTTAACTTACATGTCATGATAGGCTTAAACTCATAGCTACTCTTTTCTATGTATCCTGATTCTTTTCCCCTATTTGTACCAAAAAAAATTATGCGTGTACCGGGAAATCTGGATGATATTTCCTGCGCGATACTTAGACCAGCCATTAGATGGCCACCTGTACCTCCACCAGCGAAGACAATTTTCAAGTGACAAAACTCCTATGATTTTCAATATTACTTGCGGAAACATCAATTTTTCCTGATTGCTTCGCAATATTTAATAGTATCCCTATTCCCAGCATAGACAACAGTATTGATGAACCTCCCGTACTGATAAATGGTAAAGGCAGACCCTTTGTCGGTATGGAGCCGGTAACCACCGCTATATTAATCGCCGCCTGTAAACCGAGTGAGATGGTGATACCTAATGAAAGGAAAAAACCAAACACATCCGGTGCGTCCTTACAAACCCTTATGCCCTGCCATGTTAACAGGGCAAACATAACAATAATACATGTAGTCCCTATAAATCCGAATTCCTCGCCTATTATTGAGAAGATAAAATCATTATCGCTCATCGGCAGGAAAAACATTTTCTGCCGACTCTCTCCCATTCCTAAGCCAACGACACCCCCCGAGCCAAGCGCAATCCATGATTGTATTATTTGATAACCAATTCCCATAGGATCTTTCCATGGATCAAGAAACGCCAGCAGTCTGTTGTGTCGATACGTCGGGATATTGTGCATAATTTGATAAACATGAGGTATTGAAGCGATCATTGTAAAGATCACATAAACTATCCTGGTACCTCCTACCATTATCAAAACAAACGAAATCATTGATATAAACATAGCCGTACCAAAATCCGGTTCCTTTAGAATAAGCAATGAAACTACACCTACTAATATAATCGGAACCACAAAACCTCTTGCAAAAGTAGACATCTTTTCCTGGTTTTTTGCAATATATCCTGACATGAAAATAATCATTGCAAGTTTAGCAAATTCTGATGGTTGGTATCCAAAATAGCTTCCAAATCTTACCCACCTGCGAGCGCCATAAGTAACCGTTCCTATTTCCGGAATAAGCACAACAACCAGACCGGCGAGCGCAACTATAAGAATTGCTGTATGATATTTTTGTAGATAATGATAATCAATTCTCATCATGGTCAACATGCCGATTATTCCAATGGAGACCCACATAACATGCCTTAAAAAAACAGTGTTCATTGAATAGGCGCTATCGGTTACTTTCGCGGAGCTTGTACTGTAAATCATAATTATGCCGATTAGGAGAAAAGTCGTAACAAGATACATTATTACATTTGTCGGCTCTAAACTACGTATAGCGGTAAAGCTGAAACCTGCATCCTGACCAGATTGTACATCTTTACCATATGCATGTTGACTTCTCAATACATTCATAATTTCAGTGTTATCAAGCTAAAGAGTGCCATTATTGCTGCAATTATAAAAAATCTCATTGTGATTTTGGTTTCCGGCCAACCTTTAAATTGGAAGTGATGATGGATAGGTGCACACAGAAATAATCTCTTACGTGTGAATTTGAAGACACAAACCTGTAATAAAACTGAAACAGCTTCTACAATAAAGATACTTCCTATAAAAAAAATAAGAAGTTCCTGTTTCACAATAATAGCTACAATTCCAAGTATACCTCCCAGCGGTAATGATCCTACATCTCCCATAAATGTCTGTGCAGGAAAGCAATTAAACCACATAAAGCCCAATCCGGCGCCAACCAATGCAGAACAGAAAATACTTAATTCACCGGCACCTGCTATATAAGGAACTTGTAAATAGCTGCTAAAGTCAATCCTTCCGACAATGTAGGCGATTAACGTAAATGCCATACCCGCGATCACCGTACAGCCAATTGACAACCCGTCGAGGCCGTCTGTAATATTAACGGCATTTGACATTCCTACTACGAAAAACATTACCATCAACACATAAAACGCTCCAAGATCTGGTCTAACACCTTTGAAGAATGGTATTACAAGCTTGGTTCCTTCGTCAATATCCTTGAAATGGAAGTACAGTATTAAACCGATTATCAGCCCAAGTCCACATTGAAAGAAGAGCTTTGATCCGCTGGTCAGGCCTGATGCGTGCTTCTGCGTTAATTTTATATAATCATCAAAAAATCCTAGAATGCCAAGCCAAACAGCCGTAAACAAAACTAATAAAATATATATGTTGAAAATATCACACCAAAGCAAAGTAGAAATGATAATGGCAATCAATATAATAATTCCGCCCATTGTGGGTACGTTTTTCTTTTCACTGTGAAGATTTTTCAGTGTCTCAGAATCTGTTTTAGATGTATCCTCCGAAACATTGCGTCGTTTAAGTATCTTTATTACTTGTGATCCGACAAGCACGCTTATTAAAAATGCTGTTATAGCAGCCAGGCCTGCTCTAAATGATATAAACCTTATTATCTCAAGCCCCTGAAAATAATCATGAAGGGGATAGATCAATTTATAAAACAATATTTTTCTCCGTAACAGCTAATAACACTGATAAGATCTCTACCTGACAGTTCCGTTGATTCAAACCAGACTCAGTAGTACAGAATTATTTTCATTTTTCCTTGAAAAACGGCTCTCGATCTGACGGACAACATTTTCAAGCTTCATTCCTCTTGAGCCTTTTATCAGAACGGTATCATCTTTTTTTAATTGTGAAACAACGAAAGAAGATACCTCTTCCGAGGTTGCGCAGCTCCGAATTCTCTCTTCCGGCATACCATTGGCGATGGCTTCTTCTGCTACAAATCCGGATAAGGAACCGACGGTCCATAAGGCATCAATACCAGACTTGGCAACCTTTGCACCAATTTCTCTATGCACACTTTCCGCATAATTTCCCATCTCCAGCATATCCCCGCATACGAGTATCTTTCTGCCAGGAGTATTCAATTGAGAAAATTCTTCTAACGCAGCAGACATTGACGAGGGATTTGAATTATATCCATCATTTATTACTACTATGTCGCCGTAAACCTGTTTCTCCATCCGCATGGGTGGAAGCCTAAAATCAATGAATTTGTCACAAATATTTTCCATACCAATACCAACGGCATTACATATCGCTATAGCAGCCATAGCGTTATAGATATTGTGCTTACCTAACACCGATAATTTGACAGTAAAAGAATCGTTTATGGTAAAGTCGAATCCTGTATCATTACGTTTAACGTTTGATGCTCTTATATCAGCGCTTTTATTAAAACCAAAGCTTATAACCTTTCCGTCAAAACGGTTTGCGATCCGATTGCACCAGTCATCATCCGCATTCGTGATTAAAATGCCATCCTCTGTCATATTTTCGATGAGTTCTGCTTTCTCATTTGCAACACCCTCAATACTACCCAGACATTCAAGATGTGTGCAAGATATATTAGTCAGAACAGTGAAGTCAGAAAATATAATTTCAGACAACCTTCTAATCTCTCCGGGAGCATTAGTACCCATTTCTACAACACAAAAGTCCTGAGTGGAATCTGTATCGAAGATTGTTAACGGCACGCCTATAAAATTATTAAAACTTTTTCTGGATCTGGTTACGTTATTAAAATTTCGGAGAACATGATAAATCATGTCTTTAGTAGTTGTTTTGCCATTGCTGCCTGTCACTGCAATAAAATTCGTTCTCAAACTTTTACGATAAAACTTTGCAAGGTCACCTAAGGCTTTTAATGTATCAACAACTTCGATCAGGATGCATTTCTCAAGTCCATAAAGTAATGAATAAACGATGTCTTTGTTACTTGATATTACCGCACCGGCGACGCCTTTGGAAACAGCTTGATCTACAAATTTATGTCCATCGTAATTTTCACCTTCCAGGGCAAAAAACAACTCCCCTTCTTTTATAGATCTAGAGTCCGTAGATATGCCCGTAATACGTGATTCCGGGCTACCAAGTAATAACTCCCCATTAATTGCCTTTAAGACATCAGAAATTTCTGTATTATTCATTTTCTTTATCTTCTACAATACATTGCTGTCCCGCCCTGTCTGTCAGCTGAGACAGCACATGAGCCCTGACGATTAGACTACCTTTGTCAATTACCCACCACTCACATAATCTTAGTGTTTTTCTGCATTGAGGAAAGATGTTATGTAAAGAGAAATACTGCATCCTCACGATCACCTTTTTTTGAATTGTTGGTTTCATATGGCGTCTGCCAGATATCAGTTTTAGGTTGTTCCGAAGTGGTAATTTCTTACCCACCAGAACGTACCACTTCGGAACAAACGGGTACAGGTGATGGTAGATCTGGTTGGTCATTACCAAGTGCATATGACAGGTCAAACAAGCTTAACATTATATAAATGCAATTCAAACTAGTAATTGTTTTCAGCCCTTTTGTCATCATTTACTTATCCCTCAAATAAGAATATTAAATAAGTCACAAGGATCGGAATACAAACATTTATGTTTAATCTCTATTTATAGTAAGTCGTTAACCGTTTTTTTCGAAAGTATCTTTTTTACCACCTCTCTGTCATCAAAGGGAAATATGGTATCTTTTATTATTTGATATTTTTCATGTCCCTTTCCGGCAATAAGAACAAGATCACCATCTTTTGCCTCAGAAAGAGCTTCCGCTATTGCTTTACGTCTATTTGTTTGAATATAAAACGATCGTTCCGACTTTATTCCCGCTTTGATGTCACCTATAATATTTAAAGGATCCTCTGATCGCGGATTATCATTTGTCAGCCAAAAAATGTCAGATTTTTCTTCAGCAATTCTTCCCATTTGTGGACGTTTTTCTTTATCTCTATCACCTCCACAACCAAAAACAAGTAGTAGCCTTCCTTTAATCATATTTTTTAGTGCATGCAGTACAGTTTCAAGAGCGTGAGGCGTGTGGGCGTAGTCAACAACAACTTTAAAACCACGGTTGCAAGGTACGTTTTCCAACCTCCCCGGTACAGTAGGTGCCGTTTCGATGCCGGATTTTATTACATCAAGCTCAAATCCAAGTGAAATTGCACTGGCAACGGATGCAAGCGCGTTGTAAACATTGTGTAAACCCACAAAGGGTATTTTCATATCTATTTCTCTTCCAGAGTAACTTAACTTGATCATATTATTACTTGTAGACTCTCTACATATTTCAGCTTTTATATCAGCATTATTCTCTATTCCATACCATAAGATTTTAGCATTTGTTCTATCGGCAAAATATTCACTAGACTCGTCATCTGCATTTAATACAGCAAATGAGTCTTTTTTTAGATTCTTAAACAGCTCGGCTTTAGCCTTTATATAATTTGAAATTGTTTTGTGATAATCCATGTGTTCGGTAGTTATATTGGTAAAAACAGCGGTTTTGAAATCAATATTCTCAATCCTGTGCTGAATAGCTGAGTGAGAAGACACTTCCATAACTGCAAATTTCATCTTTGCCGCCACCATTTCCGCGATGAGCCGTTGAAGCTCAACTGATTCAGGAGTTGTTTCTTTTGCAGTTATAATTTTCTTTCCTATTTGATAATTAATCGTACCGATTAACCCTGCCTCGTATCCTGCTTTTTCAATTACCGATTTGGTTAGAAATGTAGTAGTCGTTTTGCCATTTGTGCCGGTTACACCAACAAGATTAATTTTTTGAGATGGGTTGTTATAAAAGCAACAACTCAAAGAGGAAAGCGCTTTTCTAGTGTTACGTACAATTATCTGAGGAATATTGGTATTAAAAGAAAACTTTTCCTCACTAACAATTGCCTGTGCGCCACGTTCAAGAGATTTTTTAATGAAATTATGCCCGTCCGTCTTATATCCCTTAATTGCAACATAGAGATAACCAGGCCTTACCTTTCTTGAGTCATTGGTAATACCTGTAATCTCAACATCACAAAGGTTGTATGTTCCCATTGAGCCCAAATGGCGAACCAACGCACTTAATTTCATTAAAAAACCATAATTATTAAATTGAAATTTTTAAAGAAAGATCAAATTTCTGTATGCCTGTTTCATGTTGAGAAACGGATTCGCACAGTCGCCTTGTCCTGCTTATTAGTTCTATTTCATTTGAATATTCACTATACAATCTTTCCCACACCTCATGATTTTTCCCTTTAGCATCTTCTAGCTCTTTTGCATCAGCATATCTACAATATGTAAGAAAATTATGTTTTTCCAATTCTTTTGTCGTCATGGGATTCTCCTTTGTAAAATGATTTAAAAATTAAATACGATACCCTACACTGTCCCCAAAGATTTGGGGCAGTATAGGGTATCAATACATCACCCACTGATGTACCTACCTTCCAGCATTTTTTACCATTAACCACCCCCCATCGTAATAAGTAATAAAATTTCTCCCCACGAAACTATCTTTGAGCTATCTGCACATATTGCGGACCGAATTCCATATATCCAAGAGTTCTTTCTATAATATTTCCTACTGCAGGCGCGGCTACCGTACCTCCGTAATAAGCACCATTTTTGGGTTCATTTAAAGACACCAAAACACATATTTTAGGTTCATCCACAGGTGCAAATCCTACAAATGAGCCAATATAATTATTTGTATATTCCATTTTATTATCAACCATTTTTAATTTCTTAGCCGTACCTGTTTTACCAGCAACCCGGTGCGTAAAAAGCATTGCTTGTTTACCAGTACCTTCTTTTACAACGTCCTCCAGCATAGAAGCCATTATTCCCCTTGCAATCCCTGGAGAAACTACCCTCCTGATTCGCTCAGGGGTTTCATATCTTTTTTTCACTCTTTCACCCGAGTAGTCTGTTATTTTGCTGATTATTCGTGGTTTCAACAATGTTCCTCCATTAGCAATTGAACAGAAGGCAGTTACCATCTGTATCGGGGTAACTGCTGTCTCATACCCGAAGGAAACTGAAATTTCTGAATCAACAGACCAGAGACTAAGGGGCCTTACAACACCTCTGACTTCACCGGGCAATTGTATTCCTGTTTTTTCACCAAAAGCAAAATCTTTCAAATATCTATGCAATCTGTGCTTCTTTATCCTCTGCCCTATTTGTGCCATTCCTATGTTGCTTGAATGAACGACGATATCAGATACACTCAACTCGCCATATGAATGAGAATCTTTAACAACCCTTCTTCCACCATTTACATTATAAGCGCCGTTATAACAGAAAATAGTCTCACCCTCTTCCACCAGACCATTATCCAGTGCACTGCTTATAATTAAGGGTTTAATCAGTGAACCGGGCTCAAAACAATCCGTAATTGCTCTATTACGCCTCTGTTTTAGATTTGAATCCCGAACAAAATTTGGATCAAATGTAGGGTAATTAGCCATTGCTAATACCTCTCCTGTGGAAGGATCCATTGCTATCGCAATCCCCGAATCCGGGTTCCACTTCAAACATGCCTTCTCCAGCTCTTCTTCCACTATGGACTGGATGTTACAATCAATAGTCAAAAAGACACTATCACCGTATCTTGCAGAAACAGTCTCTTCCTCTAAGGTGGAAAATTGATGTTGAAGGCCATCTTTTTCTACTACCTTGGAGCCACTGCTTCCCGAAATAATTTGGTTGAACGAGCTTTCAATACCTCCCAAACCGTTTTCATCGATATCAGTAAAACCCAAGACCTGGGAACACAATTTATCGTAAGGATAGACCCTTTTGTACTCGTGTCTTATACCAATACCTTTAAGATCTAGCTGCCTTAATGTTTCTTCTTGTTCATCTGATATTCTTCTTTTTATCCAGACAAACCTCTTTTTCTTGTTTAATAGCCTTACGACCTCTGCTTTATTTAAACCCAGCATATCAGACAGAATCTTTGAGGTCTCTTTCTTTTCTGTTATGAATAACGGGTCTGCAAAGACCGAACCTACCCGAATTGATTCTGCCAGTTTAGATCCTTTTCTGTCGAAAATAAGCCCCCTTCTTGTGGGAATATCCTGTTTTTTGCATTGCTGAGAGAATGCTAAAGAACAATATTTTTTGTGATCAATAATCTGTATACGAACCAGTTGATACAAAAGAGCTGAAAAAATTATAAAAACACAGATACACAAGATATTTACCCTGATTTTATAACTCTTTGGAATTGTTTTTGGATTTAGCATTATTTTATTTTACAACCGATTGGTCAGTGAGCAGAAAAGCTTAAGCTTCTATTTTGTTTCCCAGCTCCTTATCATCCAAATGTTTACGAGATTTTCTCACAACAGCAATATCCTCGTCGTTCTGAACACTCAGATTAAGTTTCATATCTTTTACCTTCATAGATATCTTGTCAGGTTTTTTCAATTTGTCTGATTTGAATTTTAACTTTTTGATCTCCTCGGACAGCTTCACCAGTTCATTTTCCATTCTCGTAATATCGTATCCAATCTGTATTTTTCTAGAACCTTCCGCCATAGTAAAGATTGACATAATCAAAATAACAACGAGTATACAACCGTATCTGCAAACTTTCATAAGCTATATCCTTTCTGCTGCTCGAAGTTTAGCACTCCTGGATCTAACATTTTCTATGATTTCAGAATCAAGAGGGATAAGAGGCTTTTTTGTCAGAATTTCCAGGAGAGATCTATTTTTCCCCTCACGGAAAGCTCTCTTGACCAAACGGTCCTCAAGAGAATGAAAGGACAGTACTACAATCCTTGAACCACCAGTCATAAATCCGCACGCATCATTCAAAAATTGTTCCAGGCTTTTTAACTCATCATTCACAACGATTCGTAATGCCTGAAATACGCGAGTTGCAGGGTGAATTTTCCTTTTCTTTGAGTACTTGCCTGGTACATACAGTGCTTTTTCAGCAATTTTTGCCAATTGTGTCGTTGTTTTTATAGAGACGCCCCTTTTTCGCTCCTGCATGATTACCCTGGCAACGCGCCTGGATTTTCTCTCCTCGCCGTATTTCCAGAAGACATCTGCCATTTCTCTTTCAGAAAGTCTTTTTAGCAAATCTTCAGCAGTTATGCCCTGTGTTCTGTCCATTCTCATATCTAAAGGCCCTTCTTTGCTAAAACTAAATCCGCGGTCCAGAGAATCCAATTGCAACGAAGAAACTCCGAGGTCAAGTAGAATACCATTGACCTTACTAATTTTTAACTTTTCAAGTATACAGCCTAAATTTACGAAATCCGCTTGATACAATTTATAATTATCACTTATCTTTGACAGAAACTTACCTGCTATCTTCAGTATCTCAGCATCCTTATCTATTCCAATAAGAAGTCCATCAGGTTGTATCCTCTTCAATATTTCACAACTATGTCCTCCAGCACCGATTGTTGCATCAACTATGATGTCACCCTTACCCGGTTTAATGAAATCCATGACCTCATCAAGCATAACCGGTCTATGCGGTGAGAGGTCATCATCTGGAAAAATCATTGATTAAGTTTTTTTTCATTGCCTAAATCCAGCAAAACTGTTTTACCTCGTTACGGACTTGGGACAGATCCCAAACGAAAGAGATCCTCCGCGTCACTTTCAAAATTCTGACTGTTATCTGCTTCAAACTCATTCCAACACTGTGAATCCCATATTTCTATTTTGTCCATTACTCCAACAATAATGACATCTCTTTTAAGACCGGCATAGTCTTTATGCTGCTGGGGTATTATTATTCTTCCCTGTTTGTCACAGGTAACAACGCCAAATGACATTGAAAAAAAAAGACGCTGGAAAGTCCGCGCCTTTTTATTAGTAAACATTGGTTCTGATACTTTAGTTGAAGTTTCTTCGAAATGAAGAGGAGAATAGAGTGCAAGGCATTTATCCATGCCCGGTGTTATGTAAAACCCTTTACCCTCTTTTTCCTCATCAATACATTTTCGAATCGAAGACGGTATGGCTAAACGATTTTTTTCGTCAATAGTATGTAGATGTTTTCCTGTAAATATGGCCATTTTCTAATTCCCCACTCTTACCCACCTGTCACCATTTAGGTGGAAAATACACCATTTCTCACCGTTGTCAAGGATTATTTTGATATTATGTTTTGCATTTATATTTGGAACCTCCCACACCTTACTACATTTAATGTTTATTTGAAAAAGATGACAACATATTGTATAACAATGCATAAAGATTTTTTTGTTCTAAAAGGTCATTTTTTAAGTGAAAAAATTATGAGTGAGGCTTCCTATAAAATCAGCAACTATGATTATAATCTTCCAAAGCATCTCATTGCACAATACCCAACGACAAAAAGAGATGAATCACGCCTGCTTGTGCTTCACAAGGAAAGTTCAAAAATTGAGCACAGAAGATTTTATGAAATCATTGAATATTTGAATTGCGGAGATGTTTTAGTCCTGAATGACACAAAAGTATCCCCTGCAAGGATACTAGGCACCAGAACAACTGGTGGCAGAGTAGAATGTCTTATAATAAGGGAGGTTGAAGAGAATACATGGGAAGTACTGTTACAATCAAATCACCGACTAAAGGAGAATGAATTCCTTACTTTTGATGATAGTGTAAAAGGAAAGATTTTATACCGAAATGACACAGGAAGCTGGATTATTAGAGTTGAAGACAAAAAAAAGTTTACAGAAATGCTTGAAAGCTCCGGACGCATGCCACTGCCGCCGTATATAAAGAGAAATTCAAATAACAAATCACAAGGAATACACGATGATGAACGCTATCAAACAATTTATGCAAAAAAAGTGGGAGCAATTGCTGCTCCCACCGCTGGACTTCACTTCACAACAAACCTGTTACGAGAAATATCTTGCAAAGGAATAAAGATAGTTTACATAACTTTACATGTCGGCTTAGGAACTTTCAAACCCATACATAAAGAAGATTTCAGACAACATACCATACACAAAGAGTTTTATAATATTTCTGAAGAGACTGTATCCACGATAAATAAAGCGAAATCACTTGGGAAGAAAATTATTGCTACTGGAACATCAACATGTAGAGTCCTGGAAACAATAGCGAAAAATCATACAACAGAAAAAAGTTCAGGGTGGACCAAACTGTTTATATATCCACCATACAAGTTTAAACTCACGGACTCATTAATAACTAACTTCCACTTGCAGAGGTCAACGCTAATTCTACTTGCATCTGCCTTTGCAGGACGGGAAAATATCGCTACCTCTTACGAAGAAGCCATAAGCCTTAACTATAGATTTTATAGCTATGGAGACTGCATGTTAATATTGTAGTCACCCAACGCGCTTATATTGTTCCCAAAAGCAAACTCAGTAGAAATTTCTTAAAAGTAGGCGGGTATTTTTTTTCTATTTATCTATTTCTACGGGTAGAACCATGTTTTGCATTGAAAGCTGTACAAATGCCTCTACATCTATATCGTCTCGATCGTGTGCCGGATTTTTAAGCCTGTCCGCATCTCTCTCGACATATTCTATACTTTCCGTTTTATAGCGTTCCTTTAATGCATCACACTTCGGACAATCTGGCGACGTGTAAATATACTTCACAATACCTCCTAAAATTTTAAATATCTTTTTAATGCCTATTTTTTCTTAGCCGCTGGTTTCTTCGCCGCTACCTTTTTCTTAGCTACCGGTTTCTTCACCGCTACCTTTTTCTTGGCTACCGGTTTCTTCGCCGCTACCTTTTTCTTGGCTACCGGTTTCTTCGCCGCTACCTTTTTCTTGGCTACCGGTTTCTTCGCCGCTACCTTTTTCTTAGCTGCCGGTTTCTTCGCCACTACCTTTTTCTTAGCTGCCGGTTTCTTCACCGCTACCTTTTTCTTGGCTACCGGTTTCTTCGCCGCTACCTTTTTCTTAGCTGCCGGTTTCTTCGCCGCTGCTTTTTTTATTACCATGCATCCACCCCCTCTCAAATCTAAAATATGAATAAAAAAATAATTCCACAATAAAAACTACCAGACACTCCCTGACCATATAACCCGTCAGCAAATGGAAAGATATTTTACTTTACTAATTGACACCTGCGCGCGTAATTTAACAAATCACAATGTATTGTCAAGCAAAAAAATACTATATTTTGTATATTATGCAAAAATTGGCCGCACATCTTGTGTTGTAAAATCTTATTTTGGTGATACCAACTAATAAAAAAAACACATAATCTTGCCAAGAGCAAGCCTCCCTGACCCCACAGCTCCTTCAGCACTAGAACCGGAAATAGGATTTAATTTTTTCAACATCCCCGCAACTATTACCGATAAATCCATACATGCATAATTGGCGCACACCATGTGCGACAGAATCAACTTCCTAAGTGATCACTATACAATATCGATGGAGCATAGTGGAGATTACAAGCCAGGCATAAATCATTTGACGCAACCAAAGCCTGGCAAGAAATTTTTGGACAACGCTATAGATATGAAAAAATAGAAATGTAAAAAAACTATGTGGATACGTAGGAATTTCACAACAATGATATGGCCCCATGCTAATGGACTGGTTTGGCGAATGAGCTTTTTGACGGAATTCGGCACTATCCTTATAAAAATATTTCCCTTACTAATGCCTGGACCTTTTTACCATCAGCAATGTCTTTATATTTACCCATAACAATCTTCATTGCCATTCCCATATCTCCAGGCTTTTCTGAATCTAGTAGTTCTGTTACCACCTTCCTGAGTTCTTCATCTGACATCTGCTTTGGCAGAAATTCTTCAACTATCTTAAGCTCTTCATTATAAGACGTTATCTTATCTTGAATATGTAAGCGTTCGTATTCTTCAATTGTTTTCTTTAACTTCTTTGCGTATCCTCTTATAACATCAATGTGTTCAAAATCTTTACCGGATTTTTCAACATTTATGATATCAGCCAGTACCATCCTCAATACGGACACTCTCAGCTTTTCTCCAGACCTCATCGCATCCTTTATCTCTTTTGTTATTCTCTCTTTCACCATAAACCCCTTGTATACTACACCTTGCGAACTAAGTAACCACAGTGAGGACAGTAGTTTGGGCTACCGAAATAGACTTTACTGCAATGTTCACAGGCAGTTGACATTACCGGACGTTTTGCACGCTTTGCTTTAACAATTAAATAAAAAGGCAGAAATACTATCATAAGCATAAAAACACCTAACATCCATCCGATAGACATTGGCGTGCTGTAATTATTTTTTTTCGCATCCATATACACCCATATAGACACTCCAGCTGCGACAAACAGTGCTATTTGTTGAGTACTCATTTATTTCCCATCAATTATAAAGAAGTTTTGAGACTTCAGATCTTACTCTTGCCACGACATCCATTGACAGTTCCCTATCTTCTTTCTCTACCTTCGGAAATTCAATCGGTTTACCAAATCTAAAACAGATGTCCCTGTGCTCGGGATTGCTGAGAATACTGCTTTTCGGCAGATACCCTCTACTCCCCATAATAGCCGTTGGAATTACCTTTCTACCTGACTTCAGGATAACCATTGAAATACCCCTCTTAAACTTTCCGAGTTCTCCATTTTCGCTTCTTGTACCTTCAGGAAAAAAAATTATTGATTTGCCGCCATCAAGCTTCTTTATGACTTCATTCAATGTTTCGTAAGCATTCCTCTCGTCACCTCTACGAATACCAATATGGCCTGAAGTTCTCATGTATTTTCCCAATATTGGTATTTTGAAAAGAATGTCCTTAGAAATAAAACTGAAATTTCTGGGTATAGCGGCTATTGATAACTTTACGTCCATAAAACTCTGATGATTCGAAACAAATATTACCGGCTCATCGTCCGGAATATTTTCAAGGCCTTTAACATCAAAATTAATCCCCAAAAGTCGAAAGGATATCTGTGTAAATATCCGTTCTATAGAGTTATATTTATCCTCTTTATCTTTAATTCCGATTGTAGATACTATAGAAACAATATAACCGGCAAACCACAGCGTAACATTTACAATCCACGCATATATAGTATAAAACACCTGAATAATCAACTTCATTTATAAACCCTTTTGAAGGCTATTTAACCTATATTTCTATACATCAATGAAAAAGGGTATCAAAAACATCTTTTATATTCAAGGTTTTTGTAAGAATCCGACGGCAAGAACTCCCTGATTAATTTCATTGACAATATACTCCATTTTGATTTAAGCTTAATCCAATTTAAAACAACTACCTGGGTATCATAATGCAAAACAAACCTAAATTATCAATAGTTATACCAGCATATAACGAAAAGGACACTATAGATGAAATCGTCAAAAGGGTACAAAATGTCGAATTTGAAACGGAAATAATTATAGTGGACGATTGTTCAAATGACGGAACAAGAGAAAAAATAGACAAAATAAGCGGAAATAACATCAAGAAGCTGTTTCATGAAAAGAACAAAGGCAAGGGCGCGTCATTGAGAACCGGCTTTCAACATGCTACGGGAGACATCGTTATAATCCAGGACGCAGACCTGGAATACAATCCCAAAGAATATTCAAACCTGATTGAGCCAATCGTGGATGGAAGAGCCGATGTCGTATACGGCTCTCGTTTCCTGGGCGGACCACACAGAGTATCGTTCTTCTGGCACTATGTTGGCAATAAAATACTAACTACACTGTCAAATATGACGACAAACCTGATCCTGACAGATATGGAAACATGCTACAAGGTCTTTAAAACAGAAATAATAAAGGACATTAATATCCGATCAAATCGTTTTGGTTTTGAACCTGAAATAACTGCAAAACTGGCGAAAAGAAAATGTATAATATACGAGTTGCCAATATCATACAGCGGAAGGGATTACGATGAGGGTAAGAAGATAGGATGGAAAGATGGTATTGTTGCTTTATATTGTATCGCAAGGTTCAGACTATTTGATTAAGGTAGATATAGATTCAACATGATTCTGAAAAATGTGTTGGAACATTTTCAAAATAATAGAGATGTGTTACACAATTGCAGTCTGAAGAACCAAACTTTTTTACAACTTGAACCGCACCGGCCCTTTGCCCTGTCACATTATTTAATTTACACTCATCCTTTCTACCAACATATCTGACCACCTTTATAACCTTCGCATGAGATAATAGATAATCGATGTGCCAATGAAACTTCTTATTACTTGAAAGGTGCCTGTTTATCCTTTTATCAAGGCCACTTTGAGCGCTTCCCGTGTAAACATAAAACCCTTTAGGAAAAACAAATGTACCAAGCCTGCCAATCTTGATCTCTTTTTTTTTCGACAGGTTTATAATGAGATTATAAATCCCACATTTTTGTGCGGAGCCTTTTATCTTCACACCCAAATACCCATTATGCAGATTTCTCCTGTTTTTTATCTTAAACCCTTATTCTCCAAAAACTGTCATTCCTGCACTCTTTTATCGGGAATCCAGGATGAATTGGTCTTTAGATACCCGATAAAGGCTTTCGGGTATGACAAAGGCTGCGCACGTAATAACCAAACCAGACACTACCTGCTGTTAGTATAATATGCTACCACTAAAATTGTCAACATTGCACAATTTCATTCAAACACTAAACTGTATATTGTCTTGACTTTAAAAAAAAGGCACGTAAAATCACAAAAAGTGGCAATTACAAAAAAATACCCCACACGTTCTATACCCATTGCAGAATGATTTTTTGAATGAGCATACGTAATAAATCTTACAGGTAAGCTATCCGGAATAAGACCTGTTACCATCATCAAAATGAATTTGCCGGAGGTGCAAAATGCCAAGAAAGTTTATATCAGAACTAAATGGCGGAGCTACAATTGACGAAGTATTTTTAGTCCAAAACAAAGATTTAAGAACCGCAAAAAACGGAAGCTTATATATACAGGCACAGCTATCTGATCGCACTGGAATGATTGATGCAAGGATGTGGGACGCAAGCACTCCATTTTTTGAATCGCTCGGCGATGATACATTCTTAAAGATCAAGGGCAGAACTGAGATTTACCAGAACAAGGTACAGTTGATTATAAAACAAATTTCAAAGACAAGCCAGGATGACATAAAGCTTGAGGATTACCTGCCAGGCACAGAACAAGATGTCGACAAAATGTTTTCTGAGTTAAAAAAGATAGTTGATTCGATCAAACAGTCTCATTTACGTAGCCTTCTTAATCTCTTTTTCAGCGATGAGGATTTTTGCAAGGGTTTCTGCTCGGCGCCGGCTGCAGTACAGTACCACCATGCCTTCCTGGGCGGTTTACTAGAGCACACCCTGTCAGTTGCAAAGTTGGGAGACATAATTGCGCCACTATATCCCGGCTTAAACAGAGACTTGCTAATCTGCGGGATAATACTTCACGACATTGGTAAGATCAGTGAGCTTTGTTACGAAAAAAACTTTCATTATTCAGACGAAGGCCAGCTTATAGGGCACCTGATATCTGGCATACTCATGGTTGAAGAGAAAGCTAAACAGATAGACGATTTCCCCAAAACGTTGTTAGATCTGTTAAGACATCTGATTTTGAGTCATCACGGAGAGTATGAATGGGGCTCGCCAAAACTCCCAATGACATTAGAGGCTCTGGCGCTTCATTATCTGGACAATATAGATGCAAAAATACACGCCTTTGACAAGGCGATTTCGAGCGATAAGGATTCCAGTAATAACTGGACAAATTACAACAGAATGTTAGAAAGAAAATTATTCAAAAAATCTCATGATTATGTTTAACAAACGCTTACTCTTTTCCAGGTGCCAATTCAGCTTGTATACGCTTATTGGCTTTTGTCATTAATTCAACATAATCAGTTTGAACTTTTAAAAAATTTTGTATGGATTGATTAGATGCTACTTTTTCCTTTAATTGCCGGAGTTTCTTTGTATCCACAACTGCAACGGGTTGTAAGTTTTTTTCTAACTCATGGATCTTTCTACTCTGTTTTTCCAATTCTTCTGAGATCCCCTTTGCTTCATCGTCTTTTTTTAACTGTTCTTCAGCTTCCTTGAACATTTTATATCTATTATGGTTTGCTATGGCAGCACCTAATTTTGACGCTATCTCTAAAATTTCTTCCATATGCTCCCTTTTCAAAAAATATATTCCTAAACCTTTTTTAATCAAGGATTAGTTCTCAAATGATTGACGCAACAAAAATTATAAATTTCATATGTGGCAGAAAATATAGCCCTATGAACGCATCAGACCTTGCCGAACACTTCGAAATAGACAATTCAGAATTTCAACAATTTAGCACCCTCTTAAAAGAACTCGAACTAAAAGGAGAGATTGTCCGAATTAAAAAGGAACAATACGCAAACCCCAAAAAAGCCAACCTTTTAGTGGGTGTTCTCGACGCCAACCAGAAAGGTTTTGGATTCGTAGTCCCCGCAAAGGAAGGCATTCCCGACGATATTTATGTCGATTCAGAAGGTTTAGGGAGCGCCATGCACGGCGACATAGTCGTTGTCAGGTTGCCCTCGGAGAAAAAGAGGAAGAAAGGAAGAAGGCAAAGGAAAAAGGAGAGAAATGTCGGAAAGATAATACGTGTTTTACACCGTGAAAACGAAACAATCGTTGGCACACTCAAAAAAAGCAGACATTTCAACTATGTTGCGCCTGATAACTCAAAATTGCCCAGAGACATTTATGTCTCAATGGAAAACCCAAAAGGAGCGGAACATGACGACAAGGTTATCGTCAGGATCGACCAATGGCCGACCCGACACCTCAACGCGGAAGGCACAATAGTTGAGATTTTGGGGAAAGACGGCGAACCTGCCGTTGATATTAAATCCATCATACACCAGTTTAAGCTCCCTTTTGAATTCAACGAAAACACCATTGCCGAAACGCAGGATTTACAACAGTCTGTCAGCCCTGCCGAAATTGCCGCAAGACTGGACCTTCGCAACGAATTGATCATAACAATAGACCCTGACGACGCGAAGGACTTTGATGACGCAATCTCTCTGAAGAGAGACAAAAAAGGAAACTGGCTCCTCGGTGTTCACATAGCTGATGTCTCTTACTATGTAAACGAAGACTCTTACGTTGATAAAGAAGCGAGAAAGAGAGGCACCAGTGTATATCTTCCCGGCACTGTAATACCGATGCTTCCCGAAGTACTATCAAATGGCATTTGCAGCCTTAAAGAGGGAGAAGAGAGGCTGACAAAAAGTATATTCTTCACCTATTCAAATGATGGCAGGCTGGTAAGTTCTGAGATCAAGCATTCTGTAATAAATGTGAAAAAAAGATTAACCTACCATATTGCAACTAAGATATTAATGGAAAGCGATGAGGATGACACAGACCCTGTGGCAACCCTCCTGTTTGAATCAAGTAAACTTGCAAAGCTACTCTATAAAAACCGAATGGAAGAAGGGGCGCTTGAACTAAACCTGCCTGAGATTAATATAAGGGTCGGCGAAGACGGCAAGATCGACACCATAGAGAAGACCACAAGAGACATTTCACATATAATTATTGAAGAGTTCATGATTGCGGCAAATCAAGTTGCTGCAACGTTCATGCACCGGAAAAGCCTTCCATCAGTGTGTAGAAGCCACCCTGAACCCGATGAAGACGAGATGCATGATTTTGCCGAATTTATTTTCAACTGCAAGAATAAGAGGATAGATCCTTTTAACAAAAAAAAGCTACAGGCTTTCCTGGATGAAATATCTGACCATCCAGAAAGTTACATAATCAACCTGATGCTGCTCCGGTCAATGAAGAAGGCGGAGTATTCTACTACCGAGTCATCCCATTTTGCACTTGGACTGGAACACTACGCACACTTTACGTCCCCCATACGTCGTTATCCTGATTTGATTGTACACCGTCTTTTAGACCTGTTCTTTCAAGGCCAACTAAAGCCTAAGAGTGTTAAAGCCTCCTGGCACGAGAAAATTACCGATTGGGCAAAACATTGTTCCGCTACCGAAAAAAGAGCACAAGAGGCTGAACGTGAAATAATAAAGCTCAAGTTACTCAGACACATGGAAGAACATGCAGACAGGATAATGGATGGCATTATTACCGGTATCCAGGAATACGGACTCTTTGTTCAAATAGATGAGTTCCAACTGGACGGCCTTGTCCATATCCGTACACTCGCAGATGACTTTTATGAACTTGACAAAAAAAAACTTTCCCTGATAGGATCCAGAAAAGGCAAAGTTTATAGCTTTGGAGATGTAGTCAATGTCAAGATTACAAAAATTGACCTGTTGAAGAGAGAAGTGGACTTTGTGATTGTATAAAAGGATGTTCAGATCAACTGTATAGTATGTTAAATGAAAGTGCTATAAAAGCAAAGAGATTAAAAAAGTTCAAGGTGTTACAAAATGAACAAAAGCAAAATCGAATGGATGGAAACTACCTGGAATCCTGTAACAGGTTGCAACAAAATCAGCGAAGGCTGTGATAATTGCTACGCAGAAAGAATGACAAAAAGACTTAAAGCAATGGGGGAGCTAAACTTGTCAGGCATTGACTGGGTCATTGTTGGAGGGGGATCTGGCCCAAAAGCTCGTTCTATTGATGCAGACTGGGTAAGAGATCAATGTGTTGAGCAAAACGTGCCATTCTTTTTTCAAACAGTGGGGCGGTGTACAGAAGAAGAATGGAAGGGTTCTCGATGGTATTATGTGGGATGAAATGCCTACACGCGAATTAGCTGCTGTTTAGATAACATTGATTTTGGTATCGTAGAAGTGTACCAGGCGGCAAAGCAAAAGTGTACCACACAAAGTAACAGGTCTTATAATATGTAAATTCTGATTAACATATTATAAGGAGGAAAGGTTGGTACATGTGGAAGTAATAAAGATAATAAGCAGATTAGTAGAACAAGGTAAGAGTATACGAGAAATAAGCAGAGAGACCGGCCACCATCGCAGTACAGTTAGTAAGTTATTCAGAAAGAGGGATTAAGAGGTAGTCAATAAACCCTGTAAGATTGGTATCAGGCAAGCTAGTAACTTTACGTTCTTTGCGGCTGGCTGTGAATAACGACTCAATTCAGTTTTTAATTCTTCCTGCTCTAAGTTAAGGAATTAATGAGATTTAGGTATATGTAGATGTATAGATAGAACTTGACACAAATAATGCCTTTAGATATATTTGGGATTCGAAAAAAATAACGTAGATTGGAATAAACTATGGCGATTAAAAAAGCATGGGGAGGAAGATTCAAAAAAAAGACGGCTTCTTCAGTCGAGTCTTTTACGGAATCCATATCGTTTGATAGCCGTTTGTATAAATACGATATTGAAGGGAGCATTGCGCATACTACAATGCTTGCGAAATGCAAACTGTTAACGAACAATGAAAAAAATGCGATTATCAAAGGCTTAAAAGATATTTTGAAAGATATTGAAACCGGCAAGTTCAAGTTCAAGGCTGAGCATGAAGACATACACATGAATATTGAGTCTGCTCTGGTGGATCGGATAGGCGATGTCGCAAAGAAACTTCATACGGCCAGAAGCAGAAATGATCAGATTGCATTGGACCTGCGTCTTTGGGCCCGCGATCAGATTCAGGAAATAATGAATATTATTCTTGCGCTTCAGCAGGAAATTGTTACCAAGGCCAAACCGATATGGGATGGTATACTTCCTGGGTTTACACACCTTCAGCATGCTCAGCCGATACTCGTTGGACATTATTTCCTGGCTTATGTAGAGATGCTGGAACGGGATCGTACAAGACTGGTTGATTGTATGAAACGTTTGAATCAATCTCCGCTTGGTGCATGTGCTCTGGGAGGTACAACACTTAATACAAAACCTGAGATTACGAGTAAGCTCCTTGGATTTGATTCACTTTTTAATAACAGCCTTGATGTTGTCAGTGATAGAGATTTTTGCCTGGAATATGCTTCCGCGTTGTCAATTATATCCATGCATCTCTCAAGATTTTGTGAGGAGTGGATTATCTGGTCAAGCCAGGAATTTGATTTTCTGGACATTGATGACTCCTATTGCACGGGTTCGAGTATTATGCCGCAGAAGAAAAATCCTGATATACTCGAACTTATCAGAGGTAAATGCGGCCGCGTGTATGGTAATCTGTTCTCACTTCTTACGATAATGAAGGGCCTGCCGCTCTCCTATAACAGAGATATGCAGGAAGATAAAGAGCCGATATTTGATTCTTCTGACACGGTAAAGAACTGTTTATCCATCCTGAAAGAGTTGATAAACAAGACTACTCTGAAACTTGACAATATGGAGGATAGCTGCAGAAAAGGGTTTCTGGATGCCACGGTGTTAGCGGAATACCTTGTCGTGAAAGGCGTTCCATTCCGTGAGGCTCATGGGGTTGTCGGTAAACTGGTTGGGGTGTGCAGCAAAAACGGTAAGGAGTTAAGTGATTTAAGCCTGGAGGATTTTAAGAAACATTCGTCTTTGATCGGCAAAGATGTCTATAAGGTTCTAGGTGTGAAAAATTATATCAAACAATTTAAAAGCCACGGTTCGACTTCTCCCCAGTCTGTAAAGAGACAGATAAGTGCATGGGAGATGAAGTTAAAAAAGCAGATGGCTTGATTAAATAGGAGTTGCAACAGATACTGCACAAAATCATAGTCCTCTCTTTCGAGAGGAATCCAACACTGGAATCCTCTCGAAAGAGAGGTTCGTCGTTAGACTTGCCAAACAGGCTCTATCACAGCAAAAATATTTAATTTGATTATAATAGTTTTCTCCGCGTTCTCTGTGAACTCCTTGTCCTTGGTGTTTTTTGTCCGGGGAGCGGTGGATTCTTAAATTTGGAGAAAAGAATGACGACTAGTTTTGATTTTTTTAACTACCTGAATAATGAATTATACTGCGAAGACGTAAAGGTAAAAGATATAGTAGATAAGGTCGGGTCACCAGCGTATATTTACAGCAAAAATTCTATCCTGGAACATTTTATTGAAATCAGGAATGCTTTTGCAGGCGTAAACCCTCTAATATGTTTCTCCGTTAAGGCCAATTCAAATTTATCAGTTATTAAGGTGCTGGCTGATGCAGGTTCAGGGTTTGACGTCGTTTCCGGTGGTGAGCTTTACCGGGTACTGAAGATTGGTGTGAGCCCCGACAAGATTGTCTTTGCGGGGGTAGGTAAAACCTCGGAGGAGATTAAATATGCATTGGAAAATGATATCTTCATGTTCAATGTTGAGTCTCCGGCGGAACTGGCCAATATTGACAGGATAGCAGGGCTCCTTGGCAAGAGAGGGAGTGTTGCCCTACGAATCAATCCTGATATTGATGCCAAAACACATGATAAGACGACTACCGGTAAGAAAGAGAATAAATTCGGTATCGATTTCGAAAGTGCCAGCCAGCTAATAAAGGACATTGATAATTATAAAAATATAGATCTTAAAGGCATACATGTGCACCTCGGCTCACCGATCTATTCGCCTGAGCCCTATGTACAGGGTCTTGAAAAAGTATATAATTTTGTTCAGGAAACGCTCGACGAGAAGGGTAAACAGGGTATTGAATACGTCAATATTGGTGGTGGATACTGTATATCGTATACAGGAGAAGAGGTTAAAAGGCCGCATGATTATGCAACAGATATTATTCCGGTAATAAAAAAGCTCGGTTGCAAAGTAGTAATGGAACCGGGAAGATTTATTATCGGGAATGCGGGGATACTGGTAACCAGAACGACCTACATAAAGGTTGCTACCTGGGGGAAGAAATTTGTTATCTGTGACGCGGCGATGAACGATCTTGCCCGTCCGTCCCTGTACGATGCCGTCCACAGGGCATGGCCAGTGAGCACAGATGTGCCTATGCAGGAAGTAGAGCATCCCGGAGAAGAGAAAGGTGAGGATGATAAATTGGAGTTGGTGGATATCGTGGGCCCTGTGTGTGAAAGCAGTGACGTCCTTGCAAAAGAGCGGTGGTTTCCTGATGTAAAAGAGGGCGATCTGATTGCGTTCTTCAGTGCCGGAGCATACGGCTTTACCATGAGTTCCAGTTACAACACAAGACCGCGTACGTGTGAAATACTGGTAGACGGTGACAGCTTCTCAACGATAAGGAGAAGAGAGACGTACGAAGACTTGATCACCGGTGAGAAAGAGTTTCTGGATGCATGATTAGGAATAGGACACGGGGTTTCACAGATTAACGGGAGCATTCACAATTTTTTGTAAATCAGGTACGATTCGGCCTCCAGCCTTAATCCACCCTTACAAATAAGCAAACGTGTGGTGCGAAGTAGGGTGGATTAAACGCCTGTCCGGCAGTTTGTTAGGCGGGAAGTGAATCCACCTCTTTTATACAATAAAATGGGAATGCTCCCATTATCTTTGCCCGATTTTAGGTCAAGGTCTTTCGCAATCCTTTCTGCATAGGTTCTCGTATACTTATTGAGAGTGGTATCTTTTACTCCATCGTTAATTCTATCAAATACAAGTTTATACAGATCTATTTCTCCTTCCCAATCAAGCTTTTTCCTGAGACTTTCGTTCCAGCCAAGTTCGTCCGGTGTTTTCTCCATTAAGTGTTGTCCAAATAAATAGGCAGCCCAAAACCCATTTTCTTCTATCAATTCAATGCTCTCTAATATATGTTTCCACCCTTCTTCAGCTCTCATTTGCAACAATGCAATCGCGGCACTGTTGCCACTGAATCCTCTCTCTCCTTCTTCCATGGTATGCATCAAAACTTTTTTAGTTTTTTCGTCTGCTTTTCCTAAAGCTGCTAAAATGCGAGCTGCATTTTCTCTTACATGCACAGGGGTCTTTGTGCTTTCATCCAAAATAATATCCTGTAATTCCCTCCATATAAATCTTTCACTAAATTGTTCATCTTTACCAAGTTCAATCAACTCCTCACGCACTATTAATCGGGTACGCCAGTCTTTCTCCTTACAAGTCTTCAAAATCCCTAATAGTGATGTAAGCACATTGTCTTTTTCATTTTGTTTTAACTTTATTTTACCTTTATGTACCAGTTCATTAAATGTCAGAAGCGCCTCAAGTGTTACCTCAGGTTCGTATTCTGTTTGTTTCTTTATATATTTAAATAAACCTGTCTTTGATTGTTCAAATTTTATCGCTGCCATTTTTAATGTTTCTGTGTCCATATCCTCTATTTCTTCATCTAAGGCAATGTCTTTCCGTACCTTTTGAATACCTAACATTATTTCTCTAAGGTTCTTATTATTCTAGTTGAGCGCTTAATATTTTCTCTATATTTGCATACGCTTCACTGGAAACTTTGCTTGCAAACGCTTTAATGGTATCGTCGGTATGTCTAAATCTATAAGCCATTTCTGCTACAATTTTCAGGGCGATTTCAGGGGATCTGGTTATCTGCTGAAGAAAATCCTCTCTGCTTATTTCCACAGCTGTTGTATCTTTCAGTGCTATAACTGTAGCAGACCTTGGCCTGCCATCAAATAGAGACATCTCTCCAAAGAAACTTCCCTTGCCCAATATTGTTAAAGGTATCTCTCCTCCACTGACGTCATCCAGAATGATCTTTACCTCTCCTGACCGTATAATGAAAAGAGATGTGCCTGCCTCATCTTTACGAACGATAAAGCTGTCTTTAGGATAAAACTTTTCATGAGCAGTCTTAGCCAAAAAGTTCAACTCCTCCTCGTTTAATTCCGTGAAGATGGAAGCTTCTTTAAGAAATTCCTTCATCATAATCTCCTTTGAAAGACTAAATATAAAAGACTATTGCCCGTATATAAGTGAATACTCAGTTCGCGGGCTATAAAAATCAGTCATAGCAATAAGATAAATTGCCTTTATGATTAAAAGAAATTAAAGAATAAAACTAAATTGAGTAATAGATATTTTTATCAATTCTTCTAAGAACGGATAAAATCGTGATGAACCTGATGTTTTCAGGGAGTTGTAGATAGCTGTGATGAATAAAAGACCGAGGGGCATTGCTTTGGTTATTTGGCAAGTAATTCATGTGTTTTACGTCCCCGTAAACATAAACATTTATTTAAGATGATCTTTTTCAAATCAATCTATGTGGTAATGTCATTCCGCTTTAAGTAATGCATAAGAACGAATGGTAAAACTACGCATCATTAAAGTCAAGTAAAAGATATTGGTGCAATTATTCAAAAACTCAAACGATACGATTCTGTTGACTCTACACTCGCTGTTTCCTGCAGTTGAATAAATAATAAAGGTGCAAACAGAATTGTATACACTTATTGACCAATAACCAATAAGAAGTGACGAAATTGTTTTTGTTTCTTTTTTTTGCCTCATACTTCTTGTTTCTATTTTTTCTTCTTCTCAATCATCAATCAGTCAACCAGCATAGCATCTGCAATTTTTTTTGACATCTCTTTTCCGTAGAGTATCTCCACTAGTTTCAGAGCAAACTCCAGAGCTGTTCCGGGCCCTCGGCTGGTTATACAATTACCATCTACGACTACCCGTGATTCAATAGATTCAGTATTTTTAAGCTGTTCAGCAAAACCCGGATACGCAGTTGCCTTTAGATCATCCAGGAGTCCGTGGTGATGTAACACTATCGCAGGTGAGGCACATATTGCAGCAAACAATTTTCCGTCCTGCTTCTGACGTGTTAACAATTCTGTCAACTCTTTAGAATCGCGTAATCGTTCCGCACCGGGCATTCCGCCTGGCAAGGCAATCAGATCATACGATTCATTGACGCATTCTGAAATTAATCGATCTGCGACCAGTTTCATACCTCTTGACGCAGTTATCTGCAAGTTGCCAACTGATGCTACTGTTACATCGGCATCCGCACGTCTCAGGGTATCAATAATACATGCTGCCTCAATCTCTTCACAACCATCTGATATTGGTACCAGGACATTTTTTGACATAATATATTCCTTTCAGAAATGTGATAAATAATGTTCTCTAATCAAAAAGCTAGCCAAATTATAAAAGAAAAAAACAAAATGTCCAACCGAGAATTTATTTGCATCTTCTATAATTTCAGTCTAACATCAAACCAGATAACCTGGCACAAAAAGGGAGGCGGTTAGACCTCAGCATGTAATGCTGTTTAATTAAGACATAGCGGAAACCTTCAGGTTTCCATCACCATTTCTGAGCGTGTAAATGAATGCAAGTCAAAGGATAGTTATTATCGTGATAACTATCTAGCATAACTATTGAAACGAAAGGAGGCAATAATGTCTAAGTATTTCTGCAAAAAGATAATAAGCAAGATTGCAGTAGTTGGGATTGTGGTCTTTCTCGGTACAATGTTTTCTGCACACAAAGATGTTGACGCGGGAAAGAAGGTGAAGCATGTCATTGATAACGTTACAAAGCTTAAATATGCAGATCCCGTCAAAGATATTCACCTCTACCTGTGTGCATTTCATATCGCCAAGGACAATCCGAGCTTTGAGGTAGAGGCGCATCACTATTGCTCAATGAAGGAACTCAAAGTAGGAAAAGGTGATATTCATCAATGTGTAATATATGACTCCAAAGAGGCACCTGCTAAACTTCTTGGAATAGAGTATATTATCAGCGATGACTCATATCAAATGCTGCCACACAACGAAAAAATATATTGGCATCCTCATGCTTATGAAATCGTATCAGGTCAACTCATTGTGCCGGATATGTATGACCTGGGTGATGCCGCGCTTAAAGGTTTCCTGGGAAGTTGGGGTAAGACGTTCCATACATGGCCGGATCCTGACACGAATATACCAATGGGAAAACCACTCCTTATGTGGTCCGCCGGTGCAGACGGCCAGATCAGTAAAGAGATGATAGGCAAACGTGATAAACAATTCGCGATTTCTACGGATCTGATTCGTGAGCGAAGAAAAATGTATGGCTATAAGGTTCCGGATGTTGCTCTGCCAAAATCAGTTGGAGAGTTGGGTCGGCAATGGACCAGCGAAGGACCGGACATACCTCAGAAGTTAAATAAAAACTGAATATTCAAATTTTTCAGAAAGGATAAATTTTAGGAATAAATCATGGAAGCAATCTACTCGACATTTGAAGAAGCGGAGGAAATCCTCCTGGAAGAAGAAGAGGACACTGTCCGTTTCATATTTACCCGGCACGGAAGGACACACCTGAATGTCGAACGGATATTTCAGCCCTGGACACCCGAAGGAGATCATTTAAATCCGGAAGGCATGACTTCTGCCATGGATCTGGGGAAAAAACTGAATCGAGTTCCGATAAGAAAAATTTATTCGAGTGACTGGCACAGGGTGATACATACGGCTCAATTAATCAATGAAGAGCGTAATCCTCCTTTACGGGAAATACATCTTTTAAGAAGCCTGAGGGACTTTAATTTCGGGATATTATGCGGTATGTCAGTAACCGAAGCAGACAGCCAGCATCCGGAACTGTCTGAGACAAGAAAGAATAACCTCCATAAGTTTGAGGCTCCCGGCGGTGATACATTTGCCGGTTTTCACGATAGGACAAAGGAAGAGTTAGCGAGGATTATCGGTGAAAACAGTATGGGTAATATCCTGGTAGTTTCACACGCTTATGTCGCAAAATGCCTGATTATTGCAGCACTTGATCTGCCGCTGGATGAACATGCTAATAAAATAAATATTAAAAATACCTCCATCTCAATCATTGAACTTAAGGGCAGAAAAATCCCCGGCAAATTACTGGTATTGAACAATAGATAGAGATGGCAGACGAATGACTAAGGAATTTGATGAGATTATGTATACGTTATCCGGTTGTCAGTATTGTTATGCAACAAGCAGCTTTGAAAAGGCAAAGGCACTGTACGAAAATCATAATCAGGAATCAACATCTATGGTGGATTATAGTGATTAACATTACCAACGTTACGGCCATGGCCATACTTTAATCAGGATAGTATACCCTGCTGCGCCAGTCACAACAGCATTGACAATTGTCCAGTATCCCGTGATTTTAGCTATTTTTTTGTGCAGACTCAACAAGAGAAAGAACATGAACCACAGGCTTGCCCACATTAGCCAGAGTACGACCATACCCATATCCGGTAAGGAAGTGAATGCGGTTGGTACTGCCACCACAGTAACCAGCAGGCAATACCACCCTAATCCATCATCTTCAAGACTCCATATAGAGTTAATGCCTACCCATAAGTAGGTAAATCCAAAAAGGAGAGACTGCATTGCATAAAAATAGGGTGTGATTCCTTCTCCATGGAGCAGGACTGTTCTTGTTGCTCCGGAAACAATAAGCGTGCCGGTAAATAGATTCATGGGAATAACATGGCTGGGCTTAAGTTTTCCAAGTGTCTTCAATCCATTCATAAACAGTACAAAACCAACATATACCAGTGCGACACCTAACATTCCCATAAGAACACCTCCGCTAATTTATTCAAAAATTTTACCTGTTTTTCCTTCGTGGTAGTAATAACAAAAAAGAGGATGATTACCAACATATTAATTTATTGCATACAAATTGCACATTATGGATGCGACAATTGAAAAAACGGAACGGGATTATAGATGGAAAAAATACAAAAGACAAGTAACAACGTAGAGGTTCCAACTCTGTTACATTTCGCCCTGCTCTCCTTTTTCTTCTTGCTCTTATGTCTCCTGATCAATCTGTATATCGTCGTTATTGGAATATCGTGCTTACTTGATACGGCTTCGTAATTATTAGTCTCAATACATTCTTTTACGACTTGTTCTTTTCAATTCTTCACTATAACTCTATGACAAACGTGTTTGCATTTCTGGTTCCTTTCTGATATTTATACTATCAAATTAGGAAAACAGCAATGGCAAACATCTTGATCGAATCATCATGCAATGTGCTGATGCACGGGCACTGCTTAGAAGCATTTACACAATGGAAGCTGACATTATTCCAGATGAAAAGGAACAGGTCTTGAGGATAAGATTGCAATATCTTTCCAATCCTTCATCTGACAAGGCGGCTCGGCTTTTAGCTGGCCATCTTAACGAGCCTGAAACAATCTACCCCGGCACAAACCTGCGTTTGCATTACGATTTGGTATCAGATTGAATCCGTGAGATCAGGGTCTCTGAAGGTAGCATTTAAAATGTTTTGGCTATCATCGTGATAGGTGTGTAGCCCTGGAAGCAGGTAAGATACTTAGGTATTATAGTTACTACTTATCCCACTGTCCCGTAAAGACGAATTCTGCGGGACCTGTCATGTAAGTTTTATTATCATCTGTCCACTCTACCGTTAATTCTCCTCCGGGAAGCAGGGTTTTTATAACCCTTTCTGTCAGGTTGTTCAGCACACACGCAACACCGGTAGCGACAGCTCCTGTACCACATGCGAGTGTTTCACCAGAGCCCCTTTCCCAAGTTCGCATTTTAACCTTATCCGCAGATATCTGTTGCACAAAGTGTGCATTAATTCTTTCAGGAAAAAGTTCATGGTTTTCGATTGCTTTACCGGTAACACCTAAATCTATTGAATCAACATCATCAACAAATGTTATGCAGTGAGGATTACCCATAGAAACACATGTAACATATAACACGGTGTCGTTAACCTGAAGGGGTTCATTGATTACCTGTTTATTATCGCCTAGCATTGGTATGTCGTTTCTCAGTAACTCTGGAGTTCCCATTTCTACTCTTATTTGTGTAACGCCTCCATTTACAGTTGTCAGTTCTATTGTCTTTAACCCTGCGGCTGTTTCGATTGTCATTCTGTTGCTTTTCTTTAATCCGCATTCATACAAATATTTAGCAACACACCTGACACCATTACCGCACATCTGGGCCTCGCTGCCATCAGCATTGAAAATACGCATCCTGGCATCTGCAACAGGTGATGGCATTATCATTATCAACCCGTCACTACCAACACCAAAATGTCTATCACTTATTGCAATCGACAGTTCTGAAGGATTTTTAATCTCTTCCTCAAAACAGTTAACATACACATAATCATTCCCGATTCCCTGCATTTTAGTAAACTTCAATCATTATCTCCCAGCTAGACACTACACAATTTATTGAATATCATCATAATGATTTTAGCAAAGCAGTTATTTTTGTCAACAGATAGTAATATCAGGCGAATTCACCATATATGTGTTTGTTTTGAAGATACTTTTCTTCTTGCACTGCTATAATTACGTAGTAGAATTACAGCAAATGTATTAAGGGTTCATAAGAACAATTTTATCAGAAAAAATATGCGTACAATGATTACCGGTGGAGCAGGATTCCTTGGCTCACATATATGCGATTATTTACTTGAAAAAGGACATGAAGTAATATGCATTGATAATTTGTTAACCGGCTCTACTCGAAATATTGAGCATTGTATGGGCAATCCAAAATTTAAGTTTATTAAACATAATGTCAGTGAGTATATTTATGTTGGGGGAGAGATAGATAACGTTCTGCATTTTGCATCACCCGCAAGCCCTTTAGATTATTTAAAGCTGCCAATACAAACGCTAAAGGTTGGTTCACTAGGAACGTTGAATGCGATTGGAGTTGCAAAAAGTAAGAATGCCCGGTTTTTTCTGGCATCAACATCAGAGGTTTATGGCGATCCTCTTGTTCATCCGCAAAAGGAGGATTACTGGGGAAATGTAAATCCTGTTGGCCCAAGGGGAGTCTATGATGAAGCAAAGAGATTTGCAGAGGCAATGGTTATGGCATATCACAGGAGCCATGGTGTTGATACAAGGATTGTGAGAATATTTAATACGTATGGCCCCAGGATGAGGGTAAGTGATGGAAGGGCGTTGCCCGCATTTATTTCACAGGCAATTAACGGAGAAGATTTAACGGTCTTTGGTGATGGATCACAGACACGAAGTTTCTGTTATGTTTCAGATTTGGTGGAAGGGATATACAGATTGTTGATTTCCGATGTTAATGATCCAGTAAATATCGGGAATCCCACAGAGATAACGTTATTAGATTTTGCGAAAGAGATAATTAGTATGACAGGGAGTAAAAGCAAAATTTCCTTTAACCCTCTACCCACAGATGATCCGAAGTGCAGACAACCGGATATATCAACGGCAAAGGAACTACTGAGCTGGGAGCCGAAAGTCTCTCGTGCCGATGGTCTGAAAAAAACCATAGAGTATTTCCGGAGTATCTTGCAAAAATAAAATTAAAACCTCTTGCGTTTGCGCTCTACTGCTCTTTGTCCAGTTCGAAAGCGTTATGTATTGCATTTAAGGCTTTCTCCGCCTGTTTTTCCTCTATAACACAAGATATTTTAATCTCAGAGGTACTGATCATTTGTATGTTGATTTTTTCATCAGATAGTGTTTTGAACATTTTTTCTGCTATCCCACAGTGAGACCTCATACCTATCCCTACAATTGAGAGTTTTGCTATTTTGGCATCAGCAACGATCTCTTTTGCCTTGATTTCCCCTTTTGTTCTTTTTGTTGTTTCCAGGGCAAGCGCCAGATCGTCTTTATGAACAGTAAATGTTAAATCTGTCAGTCCTTGAGCACTGACATTCTGAATAATCATATCTACATTTATTTTTTCTTTGGCGAGCTCGTGAAAGATGTTGGCCGCTTGCCCGGGTTCATCAGACACTCCGATTATAGTTATTTTTGCATCATTTTTTGATACGGTTGCTCCGCAGACAACGATATTTTCCATTTCTTTTACCTCTTTGCATATAAGGGTTCCTGTGCCATTATTAAAGCTGGATCTTACCCGGATTGGGACATTGTATTTTTTCGCAAATTCAATTGATCGTACATGAACAACTTGTGCTCCCATACTTGCCAGTTCCAGTATTTCATCATAAGATATTTTATTTAGCCTTCTCGCATCTGGAACGATTCGTGGGTCGGCAGTGTAAATTCCATCAACGTCGGTATAAATATCACACATGTCTGCCTTGAGTAAAGCAGCCAGCGCAACAGCACTGGTATCTGAACCCCCACGCCCCAAGGTTGTTATATTGTCATTTTCATCTATACCTTGATATCCGGCGACTACCACTATTTTATTTTCAGATAGTCCTTTTAATATTCGATCATCTTTTATATTAACTATTCTTGCTTTTGTGTGAACACTGTCGGTCGTTATCCCAATTTGCCTTCCTGTAAAGGATACAGCCGACACCCCCAAGGAATGAATTGCCATTGCCATGAGCGCGCTTGACATTTGCTCACCAGTAGAAAGCAGTGAATCCAGTTCGCGCACGGAAGGCTCGTCATTAATTGCATAAGCCATTTCCAATAACTCATCGGTCATTTTCCCCTGCGCAGAGACAACGACAACGACCTTGTTGCCGGCAGAATATTCTTCAACTGCTCGCCTGGCCGCCGCTTTCATGCGAGCGGCATCTGCAACAGATGTTCCTCCAAATTTTTGGACAATTAATCGCATGGTTTATATAATTCTACTCGAGATTAGCATGTCTTTTCATCATTTCAACTTCTTCTCTGTTCAACAATCGTACGAGTGTTAAAATCACGGCATCAAGGTATACGAGACATGCCTGCTCAAACAATGTGCTGCGAAATTGTTCTGTTAGTTGAGACTGTATAACCTGATCGGTATCACTTGCCGGAATTTCAATAGTTAAGCCGGCATATTCAGATAATTCAGAGTCTGGATGTGCAGTGATTACGACAACCAGTGCGTTCAGTCGCTTTGCGAGTCCGGCGATGTGGCAGGTGACAGAAGTGATACCTGAACTGCTACACGCAATAAGCATGTCACCCTCATCAATATTTGGTGTTGTTGTTTCACCGACGACATGGCACGAGAAACCTATATGAGTCAGTCGCATTGCAAATGTTCTGGCAACCAATCCCGAACGACCCTGGCCGGTTACAAATATATTCTTTGAAGAATTGATGGCCATGATAAACCGTTTAAACTCATCTTCTTTAATTCCGTCCAGAACAGTGCCTATTTCGTTAATTATAGCCTTTGTCGTAGACTTGATGCTCAATTCAATGTTGTCTTTCATTTTATTCATAATAGCTTAAAAACGAATTCTATCAATTAAATATAATAATTTCAAGAAATAGGTATGTGGCACATACAAAAAGATGATTCCTTCTCTGTCCTTGATTACCTACGATAAATTTTTTGTTGCTATGAATAGTATTAATTGTTAGTATCCGACTGCTTTTAGACTAATAATTTCTCCTTAATATTTGGATATTTCCCATGGAACTTGCATTCGTTGGACAAATTTTAGGACTTTACAAGATGGTACTCCTTGTAAGAATTATCCTAACCTGGATTCCCCATAATCCCAATAATTCCGCAGCAGTATTTCTTTATAAAATAACAGAACCGGTCCTTGAACCTGTTCGGCGTATAATTCCATCTATAGGTGGAATAGATATCTCTCCAATCATTTTATTTTTTGGTCTTGGCTTACTTCAAAGGGCTTTTAGTTAAGCACAACTAAATATAAAGATAATAATCCCTGACGAAATGGTGCATTTCTTTACTACATACCCAATTTCATAACTTTTTTATCGTTTAGTCCAGACGCGCAGAGTTATTTGCACAAAACAGAATTGTTATAAAACATACACAACCAGTAGGTTTGTCTGATCAATCAAGCACTAGATCAAAGATTTATAGTAATAAAACATAAATAATTTCGAATCAGTAATGAAATGGTGAATAAAATAGTCGTTATCGTTCTTGATAGCGTTGGAATTGGCGCATTGCCGGACGCTTATAAATTCGGGGATGAAGGCAGTAACACACTGGTAAATACTGCCAAAGCAGTTGGAGGCTTGAATATCCCTAATCTGGAAAGCTTTGGTATTGGCAAGATTGACGATATTATGGGTGTCTCTAAGGATGTTGACGAGAAGGCTTTTTATGGTAAGATGGCTGAAACGTCAGCGGCCAAGGATACTACGTCTGGTCACTGGGAGATTATGGGCGTTATAACAGACAAGCCTTTTCCAACCTACCCTAATGGATTTCCAGATGAGGTGATTAAACAATTTACCAACTCTATTGGTCGATCAATATTAGGCAACAAAACAGCATCGGGAACAGAAATAATAGAGGAGCTAGGTGCGGAACACATTAAAACAGGTTGTCCAATTGTATATACATCGGCTGATAGTGTTTTCCAGATAGCTGCGTGTGAGGATGTTATACCGGTAGAATCCTTATATGAAATATGTAATTGCGCCAGAGAGATATTAAAAGGCAAACACAATGTCGGCCGGGTTATTGCCAGACCATTTATAGTCGAAAACGGCATATACACACGGACAGAAAAACGGAGAGACTTTTCATTACCGCCGCCAGAAGACACACTATTGGATAAGGCAGTAAGGGGCGGGTATGAAGTTGTTGGTATTGGCAAGATAGGTGATATCTTCGCGCACAGGGGGCTGACAAGGGAAATACATGCAACTAATAATCATGAAGGTGTTTTAAAGACAGTAGAATGTGTTAAGGAGGATTTTAAAGGTATCGTTTTTACGAATTTGATTGACTTCGACATGAAATACGGCCATAGGAATGATCCGGAAGGTTACGCTGGCGCGCTGGAGGCTTTTGACCATAGTCTGCCGGAACTTGTTGATGCATTAAGCCCCAATGATATTCTCATGATTACAGCTGATCATGGATGTGACCCTACCGCATCCGGCACAGATCATTCTCGTGAGTATGTCCCACTGCTCGTTTTTGGAAAGAAATTAAATAAGCCTGGGTCGCTTGGTGTTCGTGCGTCATTTGCGGATGTTGGCGCCACTATTTCAGAGGCATTACTGAATTTAAAGAGTGATAAAGGGAAAAGCTTTTTTACAGAATTGATAAGCGGTCAAGGTTGAACTGATTTTACCGGTAAGTTTTTAAAGTATTATTTTTTAATAGTTGAATGTCTGATATAAAAAGAGGTTTGAGATATCATTTTGTGGGGATCGGCGGGATTGGTATGAGTGCGCTTGCACAGATAACTAAATCACAGGGACATTTTGTCGGTGGTTCGGACAGAAGAAATGATAAAAAACAGACCCAGGAAATTTTTCATAAATTGGAATCTCAGGGTATCAGGCTTTCTCCACAGGATGGAACAGGTATTGATAAAGAGACCAACTTCATTGTTATTTCCAGTGCAGTAGAAGAAGACAATCCAGATCTGATAATTGCGATGCAACGGAACATTCAAATTATCAAAAGATCTGATTTACTCAGCAGCCTTTTCAATAATAAACACGGGATTGCAATAGGTGGAAGTAATGGCAAGACTACTGTATGCGGAATGACATCGTGGATACTTGATAAGGCCGGTCACGATCCAACCGTTGTGGGTGGGGGGTATGTAAAAAACTTTATTACAGATAAGTTTTTAGGTAACTCAAGGTTTGGTTGTTCAGAAACAGTTGTAATTGAAGCAGATGAAAGTGATGGCAGCCTGGTCAAGTACATGCCAAAGGTGTCAGTCATAACAAACATATCTAGAGACCACAAGACAGTAGAAGAGCTTGGAGATTTATTCAGTAAATTTGCCGAAAACACATCAGGCACCGTTATAATTAACGAAAGTTGCTCTCGTTTTATAAAAATTAACGATAGTTCTAAAAAAGTTATCACGTTCGGAGAAGATAGTCGTTCAAATGTCAGTGCTTTTCAAATTTCCTGTAACCCTTTTGGCTCAAGATTCAGGATAAAGGGTAATGATTTCGAGATAAATATTCCGGGCCTATATAATGTTTATAATGCACTCGCTGCTATTGCCGTAGCACAGACCGAAGGTGTCTCGGATGTAGCGATAAAAAAGGCGCTTAAAACATTTAAAGGAACCAGAAGACGAATGGAAGTTGTTGGCGAGATAAATGGAATAAAAGTGATAGATGATTATGCGCATAACCCAAAGAAAATTCAGGCGGCAATTGATACCGTAAGATTAATCAGCGAAAGATTGATAGTTGTGTTTCAGCCACATGGTTTTGGCCCAACAGAATTTATGAGAGAAGAATTAGTATCTGCTCTTGCCGGGAAGTTGTTACCGGCCGATACATTGCTTATGCCGGAAGTTTTTTATGCGGGCGGAACGGCAAAGAAAAGAATATCTTCAAATGATATTATTCTGGAGTTAAAAAACAGAGGCGTAAATGCTTTTTTTGTTCCGGAAAGAGAGGACATTGTCGCTGAAGTTAAGAAAAGGGCAATTCCACATGACAGTGTACTGGTTATGGGGGCAAGAGATGATTCCCTTACTGATTTATGTCATACTATTCTTAACGGGTTATAGAGATATAATTGACAGCAACAGGTAGTAAATTTAGTATATTTAACAAGGCACATATATATTTGTTCCTGAAATAGTTTTTTTAAAATAATATTGTTAAAAAATGAAAACAGCTTTAATAACGGGTGTTACGGGTCAAGATGGTTCCTATCTGGCAGAACTTCTGCTAAAAAAAGGTTACGATGTTCATGGTGTAGTTCGCCGCAGCAGCTCAAGTAATTTTGAAAGAATTGAACATATCCAGGATGACATAACGCTCGTCCAGGGTGATCTGCTTGATCAAAACTCTTTAATAGAGGCGATAGAAGGGTGTCAACCGGATGAGATATACAATCTAGGTGCACAATCGTTTGTTCCCACTTCCTGGAACCAACCAGTGTTAACCGGTGAGTTCACGGCATTAGGAGCCACCAGACTATTAGAGGCGACAAGGCTGGTGAACAAAAATATCCGGTTCTATCAGGCGTCTTCCAGTGAGATGTTCGGCAAGGTTACAGAAGCGCCTCAGAACGAACAAACACGATTTTATCCAAGGAGTCCTTATGGAATTGCGAAGCTGTATGCACATTGGATTACGGTAAATTATAGAGAGAGTTACGATATGTATTGTTGTTCAGGAATTCTTTTTAATCACGAATCCCCAAGGAGAGGTTTGGAGTTTGTTACCAAAAAAGTCACAAATGCTGTTGCCAGGATTAAACTGGGCTTGTCCAAAGAGTTGAGAATTGGCAACCTTGATGCTAAGCGTGACTGGGGCTTTGCCGGTGATTTTGTGGAGGCGATGTGGTTAATGCTTCAGCAGGATGAACCGGAAGACTTTGTTATATCAACGGGCGAAACTCATTCTATAGAGGAATTAGTAGAAACAGCCTTTACGCATGTGGGTTTGGAATGGAAAGATTACGTCGTTATTGACCCTAAGTTTGTCAGGCCTGCAGAAGTGGATTTGCTTCTGGGCGACTCGAGTAAAGCAAGGGACAGATTAAAATGGCAACCGAAGATTAAATTTGATGAATTAATAAAAATGATGGTAGATTTTGATATTAAAAGATATGAAACGCAGGAGTGCTCATCATAGGAAGAAAAAAAAAATTGATAATCTTTTACCGCCATTCATTCCTAAGCGAAAACCACCTTTATAAGCTATTTTATCTTTACCAGATCGAAAGGAAACTCTAGTTCGTCCCCTTCTGGAGATGTAATTAACAACTTTAATGTTGAGTTTTGGTTTATGTTTTCAACCGGGAACTTGTATACACACCCTGCTACATACGCGGGTTCTTCCGGGTAAAATCTGCTTGGTTCTGCAAAATCCGGAAAAAATGTATACATCGGATATATCGGCTTATCTTCGGAATAAAGAATGGCGTTATAGCCTTTGGCAAACTCCATATAGTGACCAAAAATGGATACAACAAAAGTCAGGCTTTCTTTAAAGTGTAATGCTCTTAATATCTCTCCTTCAGACAGTTCACGTTTTTCAACAGCTGCTTTCTTTGCTTTAAAAGCGACATTATGATAAGGTGTCCATAGCGTAGCCCAACCACTCTTTTCGCCAAGATTGACAACCCATGGCGCTGCAAAATTTGTGGGACTTAACCGTTTGTTCTTCTTTGCATAATCGATCGCTTCATTTATCTGACTGGGTGTTAAATTCAGAGAGATACAATGGGCCGTTTTACCAGTCAGGCTTATTATGGTAAAAAGCGCCAAAATAAGAGTTATTTTTTTTAACATTAATTTTTCCTCCGTATTAAAATCCCTTTTCCTTTTTTATCTCTTCATAGGCCTGGTTAATTATCTGGAACTTATCTGTGGCGAGCCGGGTAAATTCATCTCCCAGGTGAGAAACCCTATCGGGATGATACTGTTTAGAGAGATGTCTGTACGATTTTTTAATATCTTCAATAGAGCTGTTTCTGGTAATGTTTAAGATTTGATAGTGCTTGTCGCTGTCGCTGCAAAATTCTGCTCGTATTTCGAATGCATCGTTCACATTGATCTCTACAAGTCCGATAATATCGTTTATCATCCTCTCTTCATTTGGATGCAATTCTTTATCGGCAAAGGCGACCAGATAGACGATCCGCAATAAAGAGAGCCTCTCTTCGTAGCTGGAATACTGTTTGAATTCATAGCACACTGCCCGTAAATCCAAGTCTACCCTGGAGGTCTGGTTTATTAAACTTCTGATAAAATTTAAGTCTTCTCCCTTAAAACCAAAACTTACAAACGCCCTTTCTATTACATTGATTTCCTGTGTGCTTAAGCGTCCATCTGCTTTGGCGATTGATACAAGTATTCCGACTAAGTGCGTTATGAAATTTAAGGATCTTTCCTGATTACCTGAGGGTATTCCTGTGGGTATTTGTTTCAGGGACCTATCAAAAAAATCTCCTGTTATAGTGCCAAGGATTGCCCCAAAAGGGCCACCGAAAAGAAACCCTAGTCCCGCGCCAATTACTTTACCTTTCCATTTTGCCAAAAATCATTGTCCTCCAGTTTATTCAATCGACCCATACCTTACCTGTTTTTCTGGATATGCGTTTTTTCTAAATCTTTTTGTATCTGTTTTTCTTTAATCCTGTCCTGTGCAATTTCTATGTTAAATTTTGCTTCCAGTTTACTGGGGTCAAGCACCAGGACTTCTTCCCATTTTGCTATTGCATCTTCAAAACTCTCTTCTCTATATAGGCCAATTGCTTTATTTAACAGCTCTTGGACAAGAGTGTTTTTGCGGTTTTCCTGTGTTTCTTTTATCAGGTTTTTTCTGTTTTGTTCGAAATCGTTTTTTTCTGTTTCAATATTTGCGGCCTCATCAACAACTTCTTCTGTTTTTGTGGTTTTCTCATTGGTCGCCTCCAGCATTTCCAGTTTTGCTTTGAGGCTATTCTTCTCCAATTCCATTTCCGCCAGTTGCTGTTTGATCTTTTCAAGTGATACTTTTGTTTTTGCCAATTCTCCTTTTAGACGGTTACGTGCGGTTTTATTTGATGCTTGTGTTTTTTCAAGGGCAGCTTGCGTGTCCTTTATTTGTGTGTATTCTTTATTCAACTGGCTCTTGACTGCTTCCAGTTCACTAAAATTTTTCCTCAATTCATAATTTTCAGTAGTCAGGCTTCCCAGGCTATAAGATAAAATTTCCACTTTCTCTTCCAGCGTATTCATTCTGTCTTCTTTGCTACCGCGACTTTCGCTTTTGTCCTTTCGTAAAAAACCTTTGCTTACCTTGAAACATCCTGAGTTGAGTAATCCAACCGATATTATTAGAGTTGTGAATATGAACAGATATTTAGAGCTTTTTTTGTTCACGGCTTTTCCCCCTTTATGATCACGTGGTTTTTTTGTCCTGAAGTTTTAGAATTGTTATTTGCGAGATTGCCAACTCTTCAATCTTTCTGGTCTGGTGCAAAATATGCTCCCAGTCTTTTTTTGTTCCTGTCACAAATCCTTTTTTCAACCTGCTGTCCAGCTTTTTCAGGTCTGTTTCTAATAACTTAAGCCTGTTTTTAATATCTTCCATTATTATGATCTGATTCAAAGGCGGGTTGCTGAAATAAATTAAGACGTTAATTCTACTTAACATCCAACCGATGTCAAATATTTTCTACTCTTGACTTGCTTAACGAGGAGGGATATAGTTTTGTCATGTTGCAGTTGAGAAAACAGGTTGCTGACGTAATCAGGGAATACAGTCTTTTCAGTGCGAATGACAGGATTTTATTAGGCGTTTCCGGTGGGCCGGATTCTGTTGCTCTGCTGAGTCTTATTCATAATACAAATCGAATAAATCCTCCTTATTCTGAAATTTTTATCGCACATCTGAATCATTCAATCAGGGGCAGAGAATCAGATGAAGACGAACAATTTGTAGTCACTCTTGCAGAAAAGTACGGAGTGTCACTCATTACTGAAAAGAGGGGCATTAGAGAAATTGCAGGGGAGCGTAAGATCTCACTGGAAGAGGCTGCACGGGACGAGAGATATAGATTCTTTGAAAGTACAGCGGAAAAGCTGTGTGCTAATGTTATTGCCGTGGGTCATAATGCCGATGACAATGCCGAAACTATTTTGCATAGAATAATCCGGGGCACCGGCATTGCAGGAGTAAGCGGCATAAGGCCAAAGCGAAAACTTACACCGATTTCAACTATCAGCCTTGTTCGTCCCCTGCTTTTCACATGGCGTAAGGATATCATTGCTTATCTGAAAGGGAAGAATCTTTCTTACAGAGTTGATTCGACAAATATTGAAAAAGATAAATTGAGAAACAGGATCAGGATGGAACTCATTCCGCACCTTGAAAAGAATTACAATGCAAAGATAAAAAAATCTCTGGTGACGCTGGGAGAGACGGCGGTACAAAATTGCGATTACCTGGAGGCAAAAGCAAACGTTCTATTTGAAGAGGTTTTGATAAATAAAGAAGCGGAAACAGAAGTACTGGCAGGTGTGGTTAACATAGTCCTGGACATATACAAATTAAAAAAGTCGCCACGGATTTTACAACAGATGATCATTAAAAAGGCAATCATCCAGCTAGACACTCCTCTCAAGAAGCTAAGTTACAAAAATTATAAAAATATTTTGAATATACTTAACTCCAGGAAAACATCGGTAAATAACAGTGTTAAGGAGTACTTAAATGTCACGATAGAGGGAAACGAGCTGCGTCTTTCAAAGAACAGATATTGTGCGGAAGGAAATCCGGTTATAAGCGAAACGGAAATAAAAATACCGGGAGAAACAGAACTGGTTGATATGAACTGCAGGGTAAAGACGGAGATCAGAGAGAGAAAGAATGATTTCCTGGAAAAGTTCAAACAAAATAAGACGAGCGATGAAGAGGCTGTCGATTTCGACAAAGTCAGCATGCCGCTTACGGTCAGGACGAGAAGGTTGGGAGACAGGTTTCAGCCATTAGGCTCTCAAGGTCTTAAGAAGATAAAAGATTTTTTCATAGACAATAAGGTTCCCGTGATGGAGCGTGATACCGTCCCAATAGTAACAATGAACGGAAAACCGATATGGGTTGTGGGATTTCGGATTGATGATCGTGTTCGTGTTTCTGAGGAGACAACAAATTTACTCGTGATGAAGTTTGAAACCTGACTCATTGAATCATTCGGTTTGACTCCAAGTGCAACCTTTTGTCATTCCGAATTAAACCCGGTAATAGCTCGTCTTGTGAGCAAACCTGAGTTGTGAAAGTACAGTAGTGCCGCTTCTCACGTTTACGGAAAAGAGGACACATTATTATCAGGAATTTCAACACTTAACGAGATGATAGGCAGCTGGAAGGAGTTTCTTCATTTGACACCTTCGGAACAAGATATAAAATGTTACAGCGGCATGAACGAACGGGACGACCTCTTGGAGGTGATGGATTTTTATCTCGTATCAAAAAGTCTATAGGCAGGTTACTAAAACTTAAAAGACCAGGGAGGAAACTTAAGAAAGACAATTAAATAGGTATGGTGTCCCCCCCCGATTCTGCTTTTAAGTAACAAAAACCGTTTTTAAAGATTTTCAAGTGATAAAATAGAACTAATTCTTTGCTGACTGGATGTGTCTAATCTTAGATGGACAGGTCATTCTGCTGAACTGCCGTAAATCACGCAAGCGATCTTCATGTGAGAGAATGTCTATATGTTTTGTATACATCATGCCGAACTTCCCGGCATCTTCATATCTTTTTCTTTCTGATGTATCTTCAATGTCAAATTTACGCTTATAAAAGAGATGGTATCTTATATATTCTCTATCAAATTTACTCAGCTTTAATGCTCGGTTCTGTAATGCAATGAAATATTTTAACACCAGGTATTTAGTTACATTTGCCTGTAGTTCCAGTTCGAGAAGGCTGAAAGGACGATTCGATTTATAATTCTGAGCTATAAATAAAAAATGATCCAGTTCTTCAACAAAGCTTGCACATAAATCAATGTTTTCATCATGTATGCCAAGCCTCGGGTCATTATTTTCTAATTCTCTGATTAGTGCGTCCGGGTAATAAATACTTACTTTAAGTGTATCTCCGGCATCCCTTATTAAGACCCTTGCTCCCGAACGACTATTAACAACTGCCCTGATCTCTTCCTTTGCGTAGAACTCCTCGTAACCTTTGTCACCAATAATATACTGTTCGATGTTGGTAATACCCGTATCCAGCGCATAGGTATTTTCTATCTTATTTTGTAATTCCTTTATCAATGGATGTCTAATTTTCATTATTATCCGGTGTGGAAAAATATTTTTTTAACTTGAGACACTTCAAACTTGGTTGCGGCTATGCAACACTATGCAAATCCTGTTTTTGCAGAGCAAAGATATTCTTTGTTCATAAAGCTGAGAACCTGCGAAACAGCCTCAAACCCTTCTGATAATTGTGACAGTGTACCCTTAAGCCTGCTTTTCCTCGCGTTGGTGTGTTCCGATGCAAGGCCGTAATATGTTTTCCCGAAACTTACGTAATAATGTTTATCGACAGGCCTTCGTTTGGATTCATATCTGTACTTAATATATTCCGGAATCATTCCAGTCAGGAAGAGCGTATAATTTCCTATGTGGCAGTAAATGTAAAACTTTTCAAGGTTATCTGAATCCAGAGAATCAGTAATCATATCTACTATATATCTGTGTGACATTTTCTCATCATCATTGACGCTGAACAACTTTGAACTATCAATAAATTGTGCCAGCATGTTTGCAATATAGTTTGACACTTGTGTATCTTCAAGCAGGCCCGTAAGCCTGTTTTGATCCCATGGAATGACAAGTTTGGTATTGTTTAATGCATCTATTGTGTTTTCTATAAATTTAGCGTCTTTCCTTTTTTCTTTAAACGCCCTTCTCAAAAGCAGTGAAAACAGGAAATAGGGAGATATTGCCAGAATACGTTCCGTACAGCTCATCACTTTATTAAATACTCTGTCACTATCGACCATTTTAGCGATTATATCTTCATCTCCATTTATCAAGCTTGCAATATTTTCGTAATCATTTCGTTTGGTCACATAGCTTTCAATAAGGAAAAGGAGATCCTTGTCTGATAGTCCCTGTAAGCTCTCTTTTTGAAGTTCCTTAATAGCTTCGTCTCTCTCCATCGTTTTCTCCCTAATAAATTGAAAAGTATACATTTAGGAAATCGAACTTTACCAAATACTTCCAAACTCGGATTATATCTGCTCATACGAACAAGTCACAGGAAAATAGCTTGAGATTTACGATGATTAAAATTAGCAACAATTGTACCAAAAGTTCAACTAATTTGTTTTTTTCTAACTTGCTATAAAATAATTGGTTATAACATTCTTATATTTGTTCCTTTGCTTTTAGGAAAATTTAGTGAGTAATTTTTGTACTAAAGTTGTCGTTTTTTAGTAAAAATGGGGCTTAATCCGGCAAATCTGAAAAAAATGGTTGAAAATTTAAGGTCTTTTGCTATATGATAGTGTTCTTGTAAAAAAACAAATTCTTTAGTACTTCAAGCAAACTTAGTATCCACTCTTTTTGAACTCTTAAATTTGTAACTTTTATTAAAGGAATTATGATATGACTACCCTTACGTTAGATTACAAGGTTGCCGACATAAACCTGGCGGATTGGGGACGTCGTGAAATTACCCTCGCCGAAGCTGAAATGCCTGGTTTGATGAACCTCAGAAAAAAATATGAGAAAGAGCAGCCTCTTAGTGGCGCTAATATTATCGGCTGTATCCACATGACAATCCAAACGGCCGTATTGATTGAAACGCTCGTCACCCTTGGTGCGGAAGTTCGTTGGTCTTCATGTAACATTTTTTCCACACAAGACCATGCAGCGGCGGCCATGGCTGATGCCGGCGTTGCTGTATATGCCTGGAAGGGTCAGACAGAAGAAGAAAGTTCATGGTGTATCGAACAGACTATTCTCAAGGATGGAAAGCCGTGGGACGCTAATGTATTACTTGACGACGGTGGTGACCTTACCGCCATGGCTCATGAGAAGTATCCACAGATGCTTGATAAGGTCCATGGTATAACGGAGGAGACTACAACCGGTGTTCACAGACTTTTTGACATGCTGGCAAAAGGAGAGTTAAAAGTTCCGGCCATTAACGTTAACGATTCTGTTACCAAATCCAAAAATGACAACAAGTACGGTTGCCGTCATAGCTTGAATGATGCCATTAAACGCGGAACAGATGCACTTCTTTCCGGTAAAAAAGCTCTGGTAATTGGTTACGGTGACGTAGGCAAGGGTTCTGCCCAGAGCTTGAATCAGGAGGGGATGATTGTAAAGATATCTGAGATTGACCCTATCTGTGGTATGCAGGCATGCATGGACGGATTCGAAGTCGTTTCTCCTTATATAGATGGAAACAACACCGGTTCTCCTGAATCCATCGACAAACAATTGTTGGAAAAGATTGACCTGATTGTAACGACTACGGGTAACATTGATGTATGTGATCGTCACATGCTGGCTGCCGTTAAACGAGGGGCCATCGTGTGCAACATCGGCCACTTCGATCTTGAGATCGATACCAAATTCATGCGCGACAACTGGAGATGGGAAGAGGTTAAACCGCAGGTCCATAAGATATACCGATCCGACGATACGGATGATTACATTATTCTTCTCTCTGAAGGGCGCCTTGTAAATCTTGGTAATGCAACCGGCCATCCATCCCGCATTATGGATGGTTCATTCACAAATCAGGTACTTGCACAGATGTTACTCTACAAGGAGGCATGGGCAGACAAACCCAAGTCTGAACGTGAACCTGTTTACGTAAAGGTTCTTCCCAAGAAACTGGATGAAGAGGTTGCCGCGGAAATGGTTAAAGGTTTTTGTGGAGTGATTACTCGTATGACTCAACAGCAGTCTGAGTACATCAGTACTCCAATTGAAGGTCCTTTCAAGCCTGAAACTTACCGCTATTAATTAAGTCCTTATAAAAGATAATTCATAAAAAAAAGCACAGGAACATTAATTTTCTGTGCTTTTTTTACTTCAAGTCTTTATCTTCTACACCTAATGGAGTGCCTCCCTCACCTTATGAAGTATACGGCGAAATTTTCCTCGCATCTTTTTTTCTGTCGCTTGATAAGTAAACCAGAGAAAACATTTTTTAGTTTTCATTATTAATTGTGTAACACCAAATCATCAATATAATATAACGCAAATCTAAAATTGTAATTCGTAAATTAAAATTTACTCTCTTGTCAGGTGACGGTATTTCATACGGTGTGGCTGATCAGCGGCTTTTCCCAACCTCTTTTTTCTGTCATCTTCATATTCTGAATAATTTCCTTCAAACCACCTGACGGTGCCATCACCCTCAAAAGCAAGCATATGCGTAGCGATGCGATCAAGAAACCAGCGGTCATGAGAAATAATAACAGCACAGCCGCCAAAATTTTCCAGGGCCTCTTCAAGAGCCCGCATGGTATTTACGTCCAGATCATTTGTGGGCTCGTCCAGGAGTATTACATTAGCACCATCTTTGAGTATACACGCAAGATGAACGCGATTGCGCTCACCACCGGATAGCACATCTACCGTTTTCTGCTGGTCTGATCCCGAGAAATTAAAGCGCGCAACATAGGCGCGTGAGTTTACTTCGTGATTTCCAAGTTCAATCGTGTCCCTGCCCCCTGAAATAATCTCCCATATCGTTTTGCCCGGATCAAGGGTGTCACGCCCCTGATCTACGTAAGCGAGTTTGACGGTATCGCCAATCTTAAGGGTACCCGAATCAGGTTTTTCCAGATCCGTTATCATTTTAAAGAGTGTTGTTTTACCCGCCCCGTTTGGACCTATAATTCCAACAATACCTCCAGCGGGAAGAGAGAATGACATTCCCTCAAAAAGAATGCGATCTCCAAACGCTTTACTCACATTTTCCGCGTCAATGACTACTGTTCCAAGCCTCGGCCCTGCCGGCATAAACAACTCAAGGTCCTTCTCCTGTTTTGCGGTGTTCTGGTTGAGGAGTGACTCGTAGGCACTAATGCGTGACTTTGCTTTTGCGTGGCGTCCTTTGGGGGACATACGGATCCACTCCAGTTCTCGCTGCAGGGTCTTCTGCCGCTCTGATTCTCTCTTTTCTTCCTGTTTAAGCCTGTTCTGTTTCTGCTCAAGCCAGGAAGAGTAGTTTCCCTTCCAGGGAACGCCCATCCCCCGGTCAAGCTCAAGAATCCAGCCGGCGACATTATCAAGAAAATAGCGGTCGTGCGTTATGGCAATCACCGTACCCTCATACTGCTGAAGATGCTGTTCAAGCCAGGCAACTGTTTCCGCATCGAGATGATTGGTAGGTTCGTCCAGAAGCAGGATATCAGGTTTCTGCAGTAATAGCCTGCACAATGCCACACGCCTTTTTTCACCGCCTGAGATGACTTTGACAAGTGTTTCTCCGGGAGGGCAGCGTAGCGCATCCATAGCCATTTCCAGCCGTGATTCGATATCCCAGGCATTCTGCTTCTCTATCTCTTCCTGAAGTTCACCCTGGCGTTCCAGTAGTCTATTCATCTCATCATCTGACATTGGTTCGGCAAATTTCTCGCTGATTTCATTGTATTCCTTGACAATATCTACAATCTCCTGCATGCCTTCTTCCACAACAGCCTTAACGGTTTTTTCTGAATCAACTAACGGTTCCTGTTCAAGATGCCCTACTGTATATCCGGCAGAGAGTCCGGCCTCTCCATTGTACTCTTTATCAACACCAGCCATTATGCGTAGAAGCGAACTCTTCCCTGACCCGTTTAGCCCAAGGACGCCGATCTTGGCACCATAATAATAGGAAAGGGATATATCCTTGATCACAGTCTTTTTCTGGTAAGACTTACTTACCTTCATCATTGAATAGATAATTTTCTCAGATGTATTGCTCATTGACTTTTCCTCAATTCTTTTGTTATTAAATTATCATGACAATCTTATATTTTCCACAAGCCAACGCCATGCACTATTTATCTGGAGCGACCCTGTAAATTATTTCAAGCGGCTATTATACTAGGAACTATTTCAATTTATATTCAATTTTACTTTCCGGGAATTATCTTTCCCAGAACAACACTCTCCTTTGCGCCTGTAGCGGAGGGAACGTTACCTGGATTTCCACTTATAGTCTCATTGGCAAGAATAGCAAACGCCAACGCTTCCTTCGCGCCGGAAGGAATGCCGAAGTCATCGACCGTTCTCACACTTATATCTACAAGATAATCTTTCAAGGATTGAAGCAAGACAGGATTACGCACACCTCCGCCGCTTATGACGACCTCGTCAATTTTGTAGTATGTTTGAATAAATTTTGTATAACTGCCTGATATTGACTTACCCGTAAAGGCTGTAATTGTCGCAATAGCATCATGAACGTCAATGTTGTCCTGTCTTAATTCCTTATATAAATCATCAGAAAACTGAATGCCGAAATCCTCTCTTCCCGTTGATTTCGGTGGGGGTTTTGATAAATATGGATGGGTACTCAGCCGTTCCAACAAATCTTGATTCAATCTGCCTTTTGAAGCTAACTCACCATTTTTATCATACTTTAATCTTCCATCGGTTATAATCTCGGCAAATCGGTCAATTATCATATTGCCCGGGCCATTATCAAAGGCAATTATATCGTCAATGTTCCCGTCAGCAGGTAAATACGTAACATTAGAAATACCACCAATATTTTGAACTGCCCTGCCAATCTTAGCCCTTCCGAATAAAACAAAATCAGCATAGGGAACAAGGGGCGCGCCTTCCCCTCCTGCCGCAATATCCCTTGTCCTGAAATCGGCAACAGTGGTTACTCCCGTCTCCTGGGATATTACGGAAGGCTCACCTATCTGCAGTGTTGATCTTACCTCCTTATCATTATTCTCTTTCAATGAAGAGACATGATAAATTGTCTGTCCATGAGAACCAATGATATCTACGTCTGAAAGTGGAACTGACAATTTTACGGCAATCTGCCTGGCCGCATCAGCAAATAATTTACCTAATATAAAATTCAGTTGGCAGATTTTATCAACGGTTCCGGTCTCTTTACAAGAGGCTTCAAATATCAGATCCCTTATCTCATTTTTATAGGGGTATGTCTCAAATCCTATAATATCAACTTTAGTTGATAAACCATTCCCGGTTATTTTAACCATACACGCATCAATGCCATCACACGATGTACCGGACATCAAGCCAATAATATTGCGGCTCTCTTTTTCTTTTAAACGGATTAAGTTTTTTATCGACATTTTGTATTGATTAAAAAGAAGCAGCCACAGGATTTGAATATCCGGCGGTACATGGAGGTGAAATGAAAAAGCATGATTGATAAAACCCGATCTTATATTTTTATCAAAAAAATAATACAAAATGACAAAAGCAAGAAAAGGATACTGACATGAATATTGATTGAGTATTTTAAGGATCAAACAAGTTTAATTCTTTCTTTATACAATTGACCCTCTCTTTAGTCTGCCATATTCTGATCGCCATCAAGTCACGGATGTAACCAAACATTATATTTGATCTTCGCTCCTCTATAATATAGGTATAAGCGTCCATTGCTTTGCCGTAATAAGCCTCCTTTTCATCTTCATATAACAATGCTAACTCTTCGTATAGATTGCCAATTCGACATTGTGCGTTAAAGGGTGTTATCCCCGTAAACTTATTTATTATTTCATTGAATTTTGTAGTTGCCCTTTCATAGTTGATTTTTGCCCCTTCATCATCACCTACATCATAAAGAGCCAGACCCACATAATGATACGCTTCTGCTACCGCATACGTATGTTCCTGTGCCTCTTTCTTGACTCCGTCCTTAAGTTCATCCAGTATGTTTTGGTTTCTTCGTTCCACCGCCTCAACAATACTGATACTGAGCGGAATTCCAGAATCTTCAAGTTCATTCTGGCTCTCAACCCGTACATTGGGAAGTAATAATTTTGAAATGGCCTCCAAACCTAGTTCTTTAATAAAAAAGAGTTCACTGACAGAATTAAATTTTTCATGCGTCCTCCTATAATTCATAACTATACCTGTTTCTTCCTTGCTGATGCCAAATTCTGTAGTCAAAAACAGAGACAACTCTTCATCATTTGCCTGGTTCAATTTTTTATATAATCTTAGCAATTTGATTAAAACAGCCAATTTATAAGAAGGTGTTTCTCCGTGCAGGACGCTCCTCCTGTAAAAGACAAGCCATGGATTTCTGCATGAAATTTTTAATTGTCTTTTATTGTCATAAAAAATATCCAGCGCTACTCCAAGCTTGCATTTTTCCAAATCTTTTGGGTTATTATAATTGAGATCCTTATATAGCTTATCAATTCGATTAAAATATGCATCTATTATGTCTTTCATCTGGATGGCATTTACTTTGCGATGTAGTTTCAGCTCGTGTGGGCTTAACTCTAATGCCTTTTTGTAATGTTCAATAGCTTCATCGTATTGTTGACAGTGATAGCATGTATCCCCCTGGTATTCATAAAATCTTTTAACCATTCTCCTCGGTCTAAGCTGCTCCTTCTCTTCCTCATCTAAATGGCCCGATTTTTCAAAATGTTCTATTATCTCTTTTGGCGTCTGCAGAGATTTTTTTGTAAGAAAGTCTAATCCTGAAATGTATTCATACACCGAATTGCATCTCTTTATCATATCATTGCCGATACCATTGCATATTTTCGCCTTTTGAATACAATCCCTTGCCTCTTGAAATAAACCGAACTCTGAGTATGCCTTTCCTAATTGAACAAACAAGCCCACATTGGCTTCACAATTTGCTTCTTGATTATCTTTATATTGCTCCAATAACTTACCAATGACAGTCTTATATATAACGGGAACAATCTCAACTTTATTATCTGCAACACGAACTACGAATACATCAATATCTCCCGATTCCGGATTAATATTCACCCCTGGTACTTCTTCTCCGTCAGGAAACTTTATCCACGGTGTCTTCTTAATAACACTTGCAGTAAAGACGATATCCTTTCCTTTAACCAGATCTTTTAATGTTAATATTCTATCCCACGGTATTTCTCCTGCTTTTTCTGTACCGGGTATTACAATCTTAAAATTCCTTAATATATCAATTTCATTTTTTTTAAAAGAACCCCAATTTTTTAGTTTCCCTAATAAATCCTCTTCCTGTGCCACCTCATATGGCAATATCCGCAACGTCATTTCTCCGCCCAATTGTGCGACTATTATTCCACTCAAAACCGCTTCAGGAACACCTCCCACTCCTATGATCATATCAATTTCACCTCTCATCACTGCAAATGTGGGAGTCAGGTCATCTTCTTTGACAAGGATTACTTCTGCCCCGAGATTATTAATGGTTTCAATGAGTTTCGCGTGCCTCAACCTGTCCAGAACAACAATCTTCATTTTATGCATTTCGTCATCAATATTCTGTGGAGTGATCTCCTCATTCTTATCTTTCAGCATCTTTTCAGCCATAAGCTTTAGATTTCTTGTAATACCATGTGTTATATTAACTCCAGCACCTTTATATTTGTTTCCAACTATGGCCTTCACACAATACATATCAGGAGAATTAAATAGCTTCTGCCTTTCACTATAACCAACTGCGACAATCACCCCTCCCTTAGATTCCGGGTCCACAATACAACGATCATTCTCGAAAGCACTCAGCACAATATCTGCCTCGCAATCCTTACTCACTGTTTCAGAACCGAATCTTTCGCCTATATATAACATTGGCATCTCTTTTCGCTCCCCCTCCGCATTTACCACAACAGCCTTCCACCAGTTGAAACTGTTATAAATATGCCTGAACCACCAGACCGCCATACGTCTTGCACGAAAGATATTGAACTCCTCTCCATTCGTACTGAAATATCGCAACGTCCTTGCCGCAACAATTCCGACAGCGTGTCTTAATTCATTTCTTTTCGTCAATTGAAGGCCATTCTCAGAAGAAAGCTTCAAATCAAAACGTTCCGGAATATAGGCATCCAGGATATAAGGATCATCTATTTTTATAAAGTCAATACTGTTGTCTTTTATGAATTCAGTATTATCTTCCATCTGTTCATTTTTAATAATATTACCCATTCTTTGCTCTACTTAAAAACGTATATAAACCTTGTCATTCCGTGCAGTTAAAGGTATTTTTTCTTTCTATAATAACAACTGAAAAACGTAAGTCATCACTATGGTTATTTATATCAACAGTAAAAAAAGATTGCAAATTAAAAGCATCAATTTTAAATTTTTACGTATTCCCGGAAATAATACGTAAATTGACTTTCAAAAACTGTTTTGCTAAAATTTTTATACATTGAATATGTTCTATAAACTACATCATATATATAGCGTTATTAGGTGATTCCACAATTTATAAATGATTATTTTTGAGGCTCGACATAAAAGAGGAAAAGAAAATGCAAAAACTGCTGGATAAAGAAAAAGAATTGCGCGGAAAAGGAATCGCTGACAAGCAAATTGAAGAAACATTAGCCTTTTTACGCCAAAAGGGCATTGATACCGTTTGGGATGTACAGGCAGCATATGATTCCAGCCTCTTTGGGCTTAAGGATAGATGCTCTTTTGGAAGCCATGGACTATGTTGCCGAAATTGCAATCTTGGCCCCTGTAGATTAGGAGGAGAAGACTTTCCTCTACACACAAAGATTGCAGCCCCTAAGTTAAAGCGATCCTCCTGTGGTAAAACAGCTGATAATATGGTTGCCGGAATGTTCCTGCAAACCGTATTACGTGGCACAAGCTCCCACATTGGCCACGCAATACACGTTGCAAAGCTCTTTGTAAAGGCCGCTGAAGGTTCTGATAATTTCCCTATAAAGGCAGAAGCAAAGCTCCACGCTGTTGCAAGCGAACTTGGCATTGATACTAACGGAAAAGAAACTCTTGATATCGCAAAGGAAGTTGGCCGAAAGGCAATGGAGGATCTCGTTGGACCTGGTGAAGGGCCAATGAGTTTTGCACTTGCCCTTGCTCCAAAAAACATTGATAAACTCGTAAAGGCAAACCTTATCCCGCAAAAAGGTGCTGCTGAAACAATTGTACAGGGAATCCACAGTACTGCTCAGGGAATGATGAGCAGTACCGATCACTTAATTATGTCATGTTTGAAATTTGGGGTAATAGACGTACTGGCACTTTACATCTCTACCCAACTTCAGGATATCTTGCTCGGTGTCCCCACACCAAAAGAAGGCAGAATCGGATTGGATGTTCTGGAAAAAGACAAGGTCAACATTCTCGTCCACGGCCACGTACCCGTGCTTTCAGAAATGGTTATCAATTATGCAAGCAAACTCGAGGAAAAAGCTAAAGCAGCAGGCGCAAAGGGAATTAATGTCGTAGGAACCTGCTGTACTGGCACCGAAGTACTGATGCGACTCGGAATCCCAATGGCCGGCAGCACGATCATGCAGGAACTTGTTGTTGGTACCGGAGTGGTTGATGCTGTATGTGTTGACGTACAGTGTGTGTATCCATCTCTCTCAACCATGACAAAATCGCTTCATACTCGTTTAATTACTACCATGCCCGAGCTGAGAATGGACAACGACACCTACATTGAATTTACACCGGACAACGCTGATAAAGCTGCCACTCAGATTGTTGAAGAAGCCATTGCGGCTTACAAAGACCGCTCGGCAGACAGAGTTTTTCTGCCAAAGGCAAAAGGGAACAAATTAATGGGAGGGTTTTCTACTGAAGCTTTGATTCAAGTCCTTAAAAAATCAAATCCTGAAGAACCGCTGAAACCATTGGTTGATTTGATTATTGACGGTTCTATTCAGGGTGTGGCAGTAATTGCAGGATGCCTGTCATCAAAAGTCCAAACCGACATGAGCTTTGTAACCATGGCAAAAGAGCTCCTTAAAAACAACGTCCTTGTTCTTGCAACAGGTTGTGCAGCAACTGGTTGCGCAAGGCATGGATTGTTGAATGGGAAAGCAATGAACCTGGTTGGTGATTCACTCAGGGGTGTCCTTGAAACCCTCGGTAAGGCTGCAGGTCTGAACGAATCAATGCCTCCTGTTCTTCACTTCGGTTCATGTGTTGATAATTCCAGGTGCGCAGTACTGGCTTCCACAATCGCTGACTATTTAGACACCTCAATAGACAAACTCCCGCTCGTGGCAAGTGCGGCCGAGCATGTCGTTGAAAAAGCAGCGGCCATCTACTTGGGAGTTATCTCTCTTGGTATCACCACACACATCGGCGTAACACCAAAACTGGGAGGATCTCCCTACGTAATCAACTTGCTTACAAAAGAATTGGAAAATATTACAGGAAGTACCTTAATTATAGAAATCGATCCTGAGGAATCAGCAAAGGCAATGATCAACCACATCCGGAAAAAGAGAAAAGAACTTGGAATTTGATATGGTAGTATGACAGAAAACGAGATTTTTATAAGTATTTTGTAAACTATTTTTGCCTTTACTTATTAAAACAGAAGTGTTTACAACGATTCAAAGATATAAATCATATACACTGACCCAATCTACTCTTAAACTCAGTCGAACTGTGAAGTTATTGATGGCTTATCCTGCATTTTTTTAGTATACTGGAAAAAATCAGAAAAAAGCTAAAGTTTTTGCTTTTAGAGCCGATAAGTGGTTAAGAAGCAAATCTCTGAATATTGTATTGTGCAGTACGCATAATTGGTATTGAGAAATAACCGCTAAAACAGAAATCGACACTAATGCAAAAAATAAAACGTACTTTCTATATAAGCTTAATTATACTTGGTTTTACGATAAGTCCGGTAAATCCTCTTTCCCCCATGATCAACATAGGCCCTGGGCAAACTTATGCTGAGACGCCAACAATCCCCGCTATATACCAAGCAGCAATAATAAACATTAAGAGCAGGCAGACAGCAGCAGGTAGTATAATTTCAGAACATGTAAACGTCAAAAAAAACGGATACACTACGGTAAAGATGTTAGAAATCCCCGGATACCAATTATCAGAAGTTATAGAAAAGTGGGGACAACTTGGCCACAAAATCAATGAATACACTATTAAAGATAGAGAGTTTATAAAATACTTGATCTACAACACGGATATCAAATCATACAGCTACACGGCAAATATGCCAAAGCTATACTTCCTTGTGAAGAACGAAATAGCAGAACCAATAATATATGGCGGAAAGATAAAGAAATTTTTTAAAACAATATCATTTCACGGATGGTTCAGGATTGCAGGTGCTCTGGATTCACAAGGCAATTATCGAAAAGGTTATGAGCATCTGAGCACACAGAAAGCGGCACTCTTAGAATTATTTGACGGTGTATTATCTAAGACTGTAGAAGGTAGTTATACAATTGTTGAACTATATACAGATGAAAACGGAGAGAGGAAAGGCCGGTTTAAGTTTTTTGAGACTGTCGAACAGACAGAACCAACCCTCGTACAACCAATAGATACCATGGCGGCATTTGTATTAACAATCCTGAATCTTGTACAGGAGAATCCCGGAGATGTTAATGTAAAACAGGATCTAACAAAACCCATTGTTGAAAGATTAATCGCAAAAGCAAAAGTACCATTACAAAACAAAGTTGCATCTGCAGCATATACAAACCGTCCTAAAACCTCCTTGTGATTTTGACGCAATTTACCCCTGGCCAATTCACAGATTTCAATAACTGCTATCGCCATTTATTCGCACATTTTTATGTTCGAGTAATTCTCGAATCCCCTCGCATTTTTTCCCTTAAATTTATTTGACATCGCACTTAGTAAAGTTTACACTCCAAAGTATAAACCAAGATAATCAGGAGGCAATTATGAAGGCAACAGCAAAAGACTTACGATTTCATTCAAAAGAATTACTTGATACAGTGAACAGAGGAGAAGAAGTGGTCATCACTTATCGAGGGAAACCGTGCGCTAAGCTTGTTCCCATTAAACATGAGGTAGCCAAAAGCTCAGGTAAAAATGAATTATTTGGTATCTGGAAAGATTACGACGAAACCAAAGATGTTGAAGACTACGTAAGAAACTTAAGAAAAGGTAGATTTTAATGCTTATTGATACCGATGTGCTGATCTGGTACTTAAGGGGAAGCAGGAATGCATTCAACGTTATTGAAAGCGAAAAGATTTTTTCCTTATCTGTTGTCACTTACATTGAGCTTGTTCAGGGAATGAGGAACAAGAGGGAGCTAAATTGCTTTAGAGAATCTCTTCGTAATTGGAATGCTAAAGTTTTATATGTATCTGAAGAAATTTCCAGTAAGGCAATGTTCTATGTAGAACAACATTTCTTAAGTCACTCATTACAACTGTCTGATGCATTAATTGGAGCAACAGCAGTGGCCTACGGATTGCCAATTCTAACAGGTAATGACAAACATTACAAAATTATCAAAGATATCCAGATTAAAAAATATAGACCGTAACAACTCTTTAAAAAAGTACCTACCAACCAGTCAAAAATTTCAGCTACCATGAATTCCTTACAATCTGATATCATCTTTAAAGAAGCTGAAAATGGCTACGTCAGTTTCCAGTAAAATAGAGAGTTCTTTAAAGGTAATGTTCAATGAACAAAAGAAGGAATGATAAAATAGAACTTACTGATGATAATATTATCATACGTCCATGTCGACCGGAAGACGCTGCCTTAATTTGTGAAGGAGTGCGGGAGTCGATGCAGGAGATGTTAAAGTGGGCACCCTGGTGTCATCCTGCCTACTCTCAATCAGACTGTCAATTCTGGCTTGACTCCAGATACCAGATGTGGTCGGAAGGTATTGAGTATGACTTTGTCATACTTGATGCGAAAGACAGTACCTTTCTTGGTGGCTGTGCTATCGATCAAATCAACCGGAAGCACAACTTTGCCAATCTCGGCTATTGGGTCCGGACTAGTCAGGAAGGAAAAGGTATTGCGACCGCTACGGTAAAGCTCGTCAGCAGGTTTGGATTCGAAACGCTGGGTTTCACGCGTCTTGAGATTGTCGCGGCAGTGCAGAACAAGGCTAGCCAGCGCGTAGCCGAAAAAGTCGGGGCTGCCAGAGAAGGTATCCATAGAAATCGCCATGTTGTACGTGATAAAATATACGACTCTGTCATGTTTTCCCTAATACCTCAGATTTAATAGCACTTTATCTCAGTAATTGTTTTAGAGAATATGGGGACAACTCGCATATTTATGATTCATGCTGAATTATAGCTTTTTAAAACACAAATCTAATTTATGAAAAGCATATCCATCTTCTGGTAGTATATCATTTTGGCAGGTCGTAAATTACTAGCGGTATAATACTTTAGTAAATAGTAAAATCAAGCGGAAAACGGATTTGGGATTTGCGTATTACTTTATTTGCGTTTATACCACAGCGTTTTCACGAATTTACTCTCTTTCCAGATATATTCGGTTGCCGTGAATGTTGTAAGTTCATCAAAAGGGAGCCGGAGTTTTCTCTCTTCACTTTTTTTCGATCCACTTATACCTTTGCTGATTACGGGGATCTCTTTTACGGGTTTGGCTTTCTTTTTGTTGTCGTGCAAATTTTCTGTACTGAAAGTATTAAAGTATCTCATCAGCTTTTCAATATCATAGTTCACTTTTGTGAACGCAGACAGAATGATTGCTTCTTTCCCGTAGCCTTTGTCTAAGGGAAGCCATTTTTTCATAGGAGGGACAAAGTAGGTCAGGTTGGGCGTTAAGGAGTTTGTCTGCTGGCTGAACTCTTTTTTGGGGAATAGCGGGAATATCTTACCTGTAGTTTCAATCTTGAAAATATATATGTAGCATCTTTCTCTGGGCGTAAAGGAGATTTTACAACTATCCCTGACACTCATCATATTGCCATCCTTGATTATTGCTGTTTGGAATGTGCCAACGGTTTCCCTCATCTTCAGAACATCAAATTCAAGGAAGCGTGGTCCTGCTTCGGCGGCATCGAATTTTTCCTCTCTGAGGAATACTTCAAACAGCTCTTCCACATGTGAGGCATACTGCTTGCCATAATTCTGTTTGACTTGTTTTATGAATGATTTAAAAGGTGAATCTCTTACATTTTTTATTTCCTGGTTTGACGCCTCTTTTGACGCCTCTAAAGAACCTTCTATTCCTGCAACCATTACACACATTGATATAAAGACGGATAGAAGTGTCCTTATATTCTTCAGTGATTGGTAGATTTGCATTATTTTTTCTGTTTTGAAAATGCCTTGCCAAGTCTTTTTGATTTTTTCGTAGCAACTTCAACGGCATTTATCAGGGCATTCGTGAGACCGCCCTTTTCCAATGCGTGAAGCCCTTCTATCGTTGTCCCTCCCGGAGAGGTTACAAAATCTTTGAGCTCACCTATGTGCATACCCGCCTCCAGTACCATCTTTGCCGCGCCAAAGGTAGTTTGTGCCGCCAGTTCCGTGGAGACGTCTCTTGGCAAACCCATCTTAACTCCTCCGTCTGCCAGCGCGTCAATAACCATATAAATGAAGGCCGGGCCGCTGCCGCTCAATCCAGTAACAGCATCGAGATATTTCTCCTCCATTAAAAAAGATTTGCCTACAGCATTAAGTATCCGGCCGACTAATTCCCCATCATCCAAGGTAGCATTTTCCCCCAAGGCATACCCTGCAGCGGTTTCACCCACAAGACATGGCGTGTTGGGCATAACCCTGATTGCCCGGCATCCATCGTTTAAAGAGGATTCCATGAAGTTCAATGGGATACCTGCCGCGATAGAGACAACCAAATGTTCAGATGTAATGTCGCTTTTTAATTCTTCAAGGATCGTACCCATTACGTTTGGTTTGATGGCAAGTATTATGATATCAGAATTAGCGATTACTTCTTTATTCTCCTGTGTCGTTTTTATCCCTGTCTCTTTTTCAAGGGCTTGACAACATTTTTTGTCAATATCGCTGACGATAATGTTATCCACAGTGCTCAGCTTCGCCTTGAGAATTCCTTTCATCAGGGCCTCACCCATCTTCCCGCCGCCGATAAATCCTATTTTTTCTTTAAGCATTTTGTCTCACTAGAAAAAATTTTTCTCTCCGTGGAGTTCCCTTCATGTTACTGAATGAAAACGTAGCGGAAACCTTCTGGTTTCCATTGCCATATCCAAGCGTATTAAGTGGAAGGCCAAAGCCATTCCGTTACAGTTTGCAAGTCTTCAACTGACATTTATGAAAAGATTCTTGATTTACTGATGTTACCACCTGTAACCCATAAGAAAAGGTTATATGAAAGCTTTTAGTTATGGTAAAATGCCGTGAAAACATACATTACAGAGAGGTACGCTTAAATTCTACTTTGACACATGATAAGTGTCAATTACTTATTTTAAAGATTAAATGACTGAATCAAAAAATGAGTTAGGACGTAAATTCATCGTTGCTGCTATCCAGTTTTGTTCAAATGAGAACAAAGCGGAAAACTTAAAACTGGCTGGCAAGTTTATCGATAATGCCGTTAAAAACAGTGCAGACGTTGTTGTCTTGCCGGAGATGTTTAACTGCTGCGGCCATACAAAGGTTATGGTAGAAAATGCGGAAGAGATACCGGGTAATACGATTAATGCTTTATCGAATAAGGCAACAAAGCATGGAATTTACATAGTGTGCGGAAGCATATTTGAGAAGGTTGGCAGGAACAAGGTTTATAACACATCCGTAATAGTTGGACGGAATGGTGAAATAGTGGCAAAGTACTCAAAGATCCATCTTTTTGATGTTGATATACAAGACAAGATAAGATATAAAGAATCTGAGAATGTAGTAGCAGGTGAGAAGGTGGTTACCACTGATATCGGAAACGTAAAAGTCGGTATGAGCATCTGCTACGACTTACGTTTTTGTGAGCTTTACAGGTCTCTGGCGTTAAACGGGGCAAAGATTATTTTTATCCCCTCGGCATTTACATCAACTACCGGAGAATATCACTGGGACCCATTGGTTAAGGCTCGCGCTATTGAGAATCAAACTTTTGTAGTCGCCGCAAATCAGATAGGGACTAGCCCGAATAATATAACATGTTATGGGAAAAGCATGATAGTGGATCCATGGGGAAGGGTTCTGGCAAAGGCTGAAGATGATGACAATGTGATTTTAGCGGAGATAGATTTAGATTTATTGGAAGAGGTAAGATCAGAGATACCTTTATTTGAACACAGACGTGCCGATTTATATTAAAATGGAGATTTACGTATGAAGTTAGTTTACGCTGATAATAACGCGACAACACGAGTTGATGATGAAGTCCTGGAAGAGATGCTGCCGTATTTTAAGGAATATTACGGCAATCCATCAAGTATACATACTTTTGGAAGACAAGTAGCGAGCAAGATGGACCTCGCCAGAGAAAGAGTCGCAACCATTCTGGGAGCAGATACTTCTGAAATTGTATTTACGAGCTGTGGAACAGAGAGTAATAATTATGCCATACATTGTTCGTTAGAAGCGCATCCTGACAAAAAGCACGTCATTACGACTAAGGTAGAACACCCGGCGGTTTTGAATGTGTGTAAATATTTTGGAAAGAACGGTTACGATGTAACAGAGCTTGGCGTCAATAAGGATGGAATGCTTGATCTGGATGAGCTGAGAGATTCCATAAAGGATAATACGGCGATTGTTTCTATCATGCACGCAAACAATGAGACAGGGGTAATATTTCCGATAGAAGAAATCGCTAAAATAGTCAAAGAAAAAGGTGTACTTTTTCACTGTGACGCAGTTCAGGCAATTGGCAAGATCCCCGTAAATCTTAAAAACAGCCATATTGACCTCCTGTCAATGTCCGGGCACAAGCTTCATGCGCCAAAAGGTGTTGGCGTCTTGTTCATACGCAAAGGAGTTAGAATTAATCCTTTGATTATTGGTGGTCATCAGGAGGATAATAGAAGGAGTGGGACAGAAAACGTACCTTATATTATCGGGCTGGGCAAGGCTTGCGAATTGGCGGAAGGATTTGTAAAAGAAGAGCAGACAGAAGTGAGGCGTCTCAGGGATAAACTGGAAAAAGGCATAAAAGACCAGCTTACTCATGTGGCAATAAGCGGAGAGAACAGTGATCGTCTACCCAATACGAGTAGCGTAAGTTTCGAATATGTTGAGGGCGAGGCGACCCTGCTTTTGCTTGATATGGCAGGCATTGCGACTTCTTCGGGCTCTGCATGCACAACCGGCTCGGCAGAACCATCTCACGTCTTACAGGCGATGGGAATTCCTCCTGTCGCCAGCAGGGGTACAATCAGGTTCAGTTTAAGTAAATTCAATACTGAAGATGAGATTGATTACATCCTGGAAAAACTCGTACCGATAATTAAAAGACTACAAAGTCTCTCGCCTCTTTTTGAAGACTCACAGGTTTAAGCCAAAAAATTAGCCTCGTTACCGTACTCTGGTAACGAGGCTTAAATTTTCTTAGAGAAAAGCCTGCTTTATCTATTTACTCTTAATTATCACAAAACGTGTGTGCATACCTCTTCTTAATAAAAATAGAATGTCTTTCCCTTTCGCGGTACGTTTCAATGCATCTGTGAATTCTACTAAATTATTAATTTTTTCTCGATTAACTTCCTTTATTAAATCACCTTCTTTTACATCAGCCTGAGCAGCAGAACTGCCTGGCTCTACAGCAGTAACAACTACGCCGGTTTCACCTTCAAATTCAAAACTTTTAGCCAATTCTTCAGTTAAGTCTTGTACTGATATACCCAGGTCATTACCAATAGATGATTTACCTAAAGCAAATAAATCAGACGGTTGTTCACCTATTTTGACTGTTAAAATCGTTTCCTTTTCTTTTCTCAAGACTTTAACTTTAATCTTCTTGCCTACTTCGGTTTGCGCGACTATGTGACGCAGGTGATCAACATCACTTATTTCCTTATTATCATATCCGATTACAATATCACCTCTTTCGAAACCCGCTTCCTTGGCAGGGGAACCGTCCTGTACATCACTTATCAATACTCCCTCGGTAACCTCTACGCCAAATTGCTCTGCAAGTGACTCGTCCATATTCTGAATGGCTACTCCTAACCAGCCTCGAGTAACTTTTCCTTTATCAATCAGGTCTCTGAGCACGGCTTTTGCCATGTTCACAGGAATGGCAAATCCTATTCCCTGGTAACCACCTGAACGAGTGAAAATCGCGGTATTGATCCCTATAACCTCTCCGTCGATATTAACTAACGGGCCTCCACTGTTTCCAGGATTAATCGCGGCGTCGGTTTGAATAAAATTTTCATAATTTGCAATGCCGACGCCTGATCTGCCTATCGCACTGACTACACCGACTGAAACGGTTTGGGTAAGGCCAAAAGGGTTGCCGATCGCAATAGCCCACTGTCCCTGCCTCAAGATTTCAGAGTCTCCCATCGTTGCCGCTATCAAATTCTTTCCTTCTATTTTTATCACTGCTAAATCTGTCTGTTCGTCTGTGCCTACAATTTCCGCATCAAATTCTCTCTTGTCGCTGAGCCTAACCTTTAACTCGTCAGTATCTGCGACAACATGGTTGTTGGTCAGTATGTATCCTGTTTCACCATCAATTTTTACTATTACACCGGAGCCAAGACTCTGTGTTTTAAACTCTCCCTTAGGCGGCGCTTTTGGCGTAAATTTGTCAAAAAAATCATCGAACGGGCCGCCCCTTCTGTCACGCCGACTTCCGCCATGTCCACGTCCATACTGATCACCACGTCCGCGCCCGTACTGATCACCATGATATCCTCCCGTAGCAGGATGTTTGAATACTTTTACTGTTGTGATGGATACAACGGACAGTTTGACATCTTCCGAAACACGCGTTAAAGACTGTTCTAATTCTCTTGCACTTGTTGCCGCTTTCGCGTTACCCGTGTATCCCAGGATCAATGATAAAGCAAACAGCGAAACGATAAAGGGTAAAAAATACTTTTTGATATTCTGTCTTTTACTGTACACAAAAACCTCCTTTTAGGTATAGAACCTAATTAAATATAATAGTGATTTAACACATCCAAATAGTAGTATAATTCAATATCAATAGCAATATGATAATCGAATCCCATTTTGCATAATAAAAAAAAGGACTTATGTTTCAAATCTATTTCTTGAGGATTGCGCCATTCGTAATGCTCTCGTGCTGACCATTCTTAATCGTTAATTTGCCGTTTACCAAGACATTCTTGATTCCTGTAGAGTAATTATGCGGGCTTGTAAACGTTGCCTGCTCTGCGATCGTTTCCTGATCAAAAATCGTTATATCTGCAAAGTGCCCGTTCTTTAAAATTCCTCTGTCTTTTAGTCCCAGAGTTTGAGCGGGGAATCCTGTCATTTTATATATCGCTTTTTCGATAGATAAGATGGAGGTTTCATTAACGTATTTTCTTATTACTCTGGAAAAAGTACCGTAACCTCTTGGATGTGGTTTTCCGTAATTTAATACTCCCTTTAAAGAACGAAGAGAGCTATCAGAACCTACCATTACAGAATCCCATTTCAATATCCTGGCAAGATTTTCTTCTGACATATTAAAGAATATGACGCTTACTTTACAATCTTCTTCATATAGAAGATCGAGAACAAATTCTAAAGGTGGTATTTTTAATGTTCTTGAAATCTGGTCAATCGTTTTTCCTTCATAGCTTCTTTTTTCTTTATTAAACACGGATGAAATCATTATGGTTCCCCAAAACTCCCGGCTCAGGTCTTCTTGCTTCATTTCTTTGATAATACGCTCTCTGCAAACAGGGTCCCCCAGCCTTTTTTTCTCTTCGACGTTTCCTCCCTCATATACCCAATCAGGCAAGATGATATCTAAATCGGTTGCCGATGCCGTATATGGGTACCGATCGCATGTGATTTTAATACCTTTGGCTCTGGCATCTTCAAGCAGACTTTCTATTTTATCAATTTTCCACCAGTTTTTTTCTCCCCATGTTTTAATGTGGGAAACTTGAGTATTTACCCCACTCTCTTTAGAAATATCTATAGTTTCACTTAAGGCTGCTTCTAATCTGTCACCTTCGTTCCTCATATGGGTGGCATATATGCCATTATATTCCCTGACGATTTTGCATAATGTAATTAATTCATCGGTCTTTGCGTAACATCCCGGGGGATAAACCAATCCGCTTGACATGCCAAAAGCACCTGACTCCATGGCATCTCGTAATTCCTGTTCCATTGCGGCAAGTTCGTTACTATCCGGTTCCCGGTCTTCATACCCCAGCACACAAGCGCGGATATTGCCATGGCCAACCAGAAATCCTCTGTTTATAGAACTCTTTGCATCTTTTGCCCTTGTAAAAAAATCCTCAGCTGTTTGCCAGTTAATATCCAGTCCGAATTTACTGAACCCTTTTTTTTTGTTTTCAAGTAATTGGCCTTTTAACGGAAATGCAGATATGCCACAGTTTCCACAAATTTCTGTGGTAACACCATCATAGATTTTGCTTTCACTTTCCGGGCTGACTAAACAGAAAAAATCACTATGCGAATGGATGTCAATAAATCCCGGTGCGACAATACAACTGGAGGCGTCAATAACGTCGGAATCCGGATGGTTAATAATATTGCCTATATATGCGATTTTATCGCCTCGAATCCCAATATCCGTAACTCTCTTGGCACTGCCGGTTCCATCAACGAGAATACCGTTTTTAATTATTAGATCAAAATCGGGTGACATTAAAAATATCCCATGAAATAACGCTGTAATGAAATGTAAGTGATCATATTTACTAAACTCTAAACGTTAAACTATGATTTATTGTGAATTGAGTATTTCGACGATTTGCTTCTAACTAAAGCATGGAAGGTAAAATACTATGTTATGAATGGCTTTGTGCCGAACCTGGAGTGTCTGCTATTCACTGAGCATTGAAGGTTTCGTGGAGCCGAGAAAAGAGTCGACATCTTTATGTAATAATTTCAAATCCTTCTTTAGTGCACGGTTCTGAGCGGCATTGTGGCTTTTGTTGAACGTGTAACATCCCGAAGCGCACACAACAAATATTAGAAACATAATCGCTTTTTTTATTATTTCAAATGACTTCAATATTTTTTGGTAAAACGTAATTAGTACGTGCTTAACACTCTTTCCTTTTTCTTGATGAAGGGATTTTCATGCTTCTTCTATACTTAGTTACCGTTCTTCGCGCAATATCACCACCCATTTCTCTTAATTTAGCAGCAATTTCCTCGTCACTTAAGGGGCTTGATTTGTTTTCTTCTTTTACAATTTTTGATAATTTCTGCCTTGTCGCTTCCCATGATTCCATGTTGCCATCAGCATTCATAAATCCACCTGTAAAGAAATATTTCAACTCAAAAATTCCTTTAGGGGTTTGCGCATACTTATGAGCTATGGCGCGGCTTACCGTTGATACATGTATCCCTACAGCATCTGCAACATCCTGCATCTTTAAGGTTCGAAGGGCGAGAGTGCCTTCTTCAAAAAAACCAGTCTGCATTTCTACTATCTTGGCTGCCACTTTGTGCAGTGTTCCCTTTCGTTGTTCAATAGCATCTATAAGCCACCTGGCAGATTCGATTTTTTTGCGAATATAGCGCCTTGTGTTTATGTCATAGCCTTTACCAACAAGCACGTCTTTGTAAAAAGAGCTTACATAAACACGTGGTAGATTATGGTCTCCTATGAGTGTGACTTCATATTTCCCGTCCACACACTCCACTTTGACTTCTGGCGTTACATATGGTATTCGTTCATTGCTAAAAAGGGAACCTGGTTTGGGATTCAGTGTCTTTATGAATTCTATTGCTTTTTTGATCAGTTCCAGGTTATATCCCAATTTTTTTGCTATAAGCTTATATTTCTTTGTTTCTACGTCTTCAAGATGATTTGAGATTAATTCCTTGATAATAATGTAATCAGGGTCTCGCGTGTCTAATTGAAGCAGAAGGCACTCTTTCAAGTTTCGTGCTCCTACACCAAGGGGTTCCATGCTTTGTACAATTTCCAGCGCTTTATTCGCCTGTTCAATACTTACGGATATTTCCAACGATTCAACAATTTCTTCCAAAGGATAAGCGAGGTATCCCATGTCATTAATGCTGAAAACCATGTTTTCGCAGATTGCCATAAGTGAATCATCTAACTCCATAATCGATAACTGTCCAAGGAGGTAATCTTGAAGTGATATTGATCCTGCAGCTGTATTTTCTAATGCTTCCTGTTTGCGGTCTCGCTCCTCTCCACCATCACTTCTTTTTATATTTGTTTGAGAAAAGTAGTCTCCCCAATCATCTGCCATTTCTCCAAGCCTTTTAAATTCTTCATCCTCCTCCGCGTCTTCCTCGTTTTTACCTTCCGCAAGCTCATCATCAAGTGTTTTTTGCTCATCCGTTTTTTGTTCGTCCTTCTCGTCTTCAGTCAATTCCTCTAATACGGGATTATCCATCAACTCTTGTTGTACATGTTCTACTAGAGCTAACATGGGGAGCTGAAGTATCTCTATGGACTGAATCACCTGAGGTGCCAGTTTCATCTGTTGTCGAAGTTGCGGTGATAATATCGTGCCTATTTTCATATGTTGTAACCTTTAAAAACTTAATTTTTCTACCATAAATTGCATCGCTTCTTCATGGTGCCGCCTGAGGATGCGGTTTCATTTTTATACAGCGTTTTATTAAAACATATTCGACAATCCCGGTATGTTCATGCCACCTGTCATCTTCCCCATTTCTTCTTGATACATTTCCTGAGACTGTTTCATACCCTGAGATACTGCCGCTAATATAAGATCTTCCAGCATTTGAACATCATCGGGATCAACAACCTCCTTATCAATTTTTATAGATAAAAGCTCTTGCTTCCCGTTTACATGTACAGTCACCATTCCGCCGCCGGAGCTTGTTTCGATAATACGCTCTTTAAGGCTGGCCTGAATAGATTCCATTTGTTTTTGCATGCTCGCAGCCTGTTTTTGCATTTGCTTCATCATGTTGCCCATGTTACCCATTCCCTTCATCCCTTTTCCTCCCTTACATTAACAATTGACCCATCAAAAAACTCGATCGCTTTCTTCACCATAGGCTCATTTTTTATATCATCTGATTTTTTGCTTTTTCCTTCTTGTACCACACCATGCCCACTACTCTTATTCTCAACTACTTTAAAGCCATTTTTTGAGACTATGAATTTGACATGAATCTTCTTTCCCGTTACTTTCTCCAGACAACCGTCAATTATCCGCTTTTCTTCAGGTTTTTCAAGCCTTTCTTTGTGAACAAGGTAATTTTTTGGAACTTCCACAATCGCTTCATTGTCATCAATGTTTAATACCCTTGCATTTTTTAGTAGAGCCCAGGTTGTCTTTTTTTTTGTCTGGAGCTCAATCATTGCTTTGTTCCAGGTCTCTGCAAGGCTGATATCAGGACTCGCCTTTTTATCAAAGACTACAGAATCCTGAGAAGGTTTTACTTGTATCTCTGGTTTTGCTGGTGTCGCAACATCTACTTTGCTTATGGATATTGCCTTGCCGGTATTCACTGCGCTGCCGTCGAACATCTTTTTCATTCCTTCTATTTTATCTAAAACAGAACTTAGTGGCCTTAAATCTTCCATAGTCGCAAGTTTTACAAATAAAACTTCCAGATAAATCTTCTGTTGGAGCAGGTCCCTGGTTTTTGTTTTAGCTTCAGAAATTACCTGGAACATATACATTAGTGTTTCAGGAGAAAATGATGAAGATTGTGTTCGTAGCAGATTAAGATCACCTGACACGGTTTCTATAGTATCACGTTGCTTTTTACAAACGGAAACAAGGAGCAAATCACGAATATAAAGAAGTAGCTGATCAATAAAACCTTCTATATCCCTTCCGCTTTCCATGATACCATGAAATATTTCTATAGATAATTCAGGATTTTTTTCAGTAAAACTATTAATTAAACCTGAGAGTTTCTCTTCACTGACGACTCCAAAAATATCGTAAACGTCTCTTAATGTTATTTTTTCATGACAAAAGGAAGCGAGCTGATCTAAAATTGATTCGGAATCTCTCAATCCTCCTCTGGCATATTTCGCGATAGATTGGAGTACCTCTTCCTCTGCAGCAATATTCTCGGTTTTGCAAATCTGTGCCAGCCTGTCACTAATATCAGGTATGGAGATGTTTTTGAAATCAAATCTCTGGCAGCGTGACTGGACAGTGTCAGGCACACGGCTTGGTGAGGTCGTGGCAAAGATAAATTTTACATGCTCAGGTGGCTCCTCCAGCGTTTTCAAGAGGGCATTGAACGCTTCCTTCGTCAACATGTGTACCTCATCTATGATGTAAATTTTATGTTTTGAAACGGCAGGGGTATACCCCACATTCTGCCTGATATTTCTTATCTCATCTATACCACGATTGGAAGCGCCGTCTATTTCCAGAACATCAATATCATTTCCATTTGTAATGCTATTGCAGGTGGCGCATTTATTGCAAGGGGTGTCGGTAGTTCCTTTTTGACAATTGAGGGCTTTGGAGAGTATTCTTGCCATAGATGTCTTGCCTACCCCTCTAGGTCCGGCAAACAAATAAGCGTGGGCAACACGATCTGACTGAAGTGCGTTTACCAATGTGGTAACCACATGTTTTTGCCCGACAATTTCATTAAATGATTTTGGTCGATATCTTCTCGAGAGAACTATATATGACATATCTTCCCTAAATTAGCAAAAACGGCCGTGCACTTTTCTTCGATTCTCTTTCCGCTGAACTTTCCAGGCAGTTAGCTCCAACCAGGCAACCCCACGGCACATGAGTACAAATGCTTATGGCTGCTTGCTTCCGCATCTGACCAGATTCACATAGCCCCATTGCATGAGACCCAGCCTTCAACACCACTTACTTAAAAAGTACCAAAAGTCAGAAAAACCTCCAAAAAGCGATCGACCCTGCATAAGCGGTTTGCAGGTTACAAGGAACCGCTAGCTCCCCGTCTAGCACGGCCAGAATTTCAACTGATATTACTTAAAAAACTTAAAGAACAGACAAGACCATTTTTATTTATGGCGGAGAGGGCGGGATTCGAACCCGCGAGGCAGTTACCCACCTACACGCTTTCCAAGCGTGCTCCTTCGGCCACTCGGACACCTCTCCAATCCGAGATTGAGTGAAGGAGATCAGGCCTGCCTCAATCCGGGTAAATTATTGTTATTGGGGAATGAGCCTCCATACTAAAACGGAGGGAGCGAGATTCGAACTCGCGTGAAGATTTCTCCCCAACTGGTTTTCGAAACCAGCGCTTTCAACCGCTCAGCCATCCCTCCACTTTAATAATGGTAGAACGACCCGTCTGCCCGGTGTAAACTGACCTGCTGTTTCAGCCGAGAGATCAATCGTTCAGACGTTTTTCCAGAAAAAATTGCTTCAAAAGCAAGCTACACTCATCCTCTAAAACGCCAGAGATAACATTCATACGGTGATTAAAACGAGGATCATTAACCAAATTTACGGTAGACTCACAAGCGCCGTATTTTTCATCTTTTGCTCCGTATACCAGGTTTTTGACCCGGGCCTGAACCAATGCCCCTGCGCACATTGTGCATGGTTCCAGGGTTATATATACGGTAGTATCGCTTAGCCTCCAGTTTTGGAGATATGCAGATGCCTGTGTGATGGCAATCATTTCAGCGTGAGCTGTGGGGTCTAATAACATCTCCCGTTGATTATGCGCCTTCGCAATTACACTATTGTTATAAACAATTATGGCTCCTACAGGAACTTCGTCCTTTTCAAAGGCCTTTTTTGCTTCAGCGATTGCCTGCCGCATATAGTACTCATGCGAACGGAATTCAGTTATCATGAACTTTACAACGAGAATTCAAACAGATTTATATGCGCCCAGCACGATTCGAACGTGCAACCCCCGGTTTCGTAGACCGATATTCTATCCAATTGAACTATGGGCGCATTGTTCTCATTGAACATTTGCTATTTAAAAACCAGCGCCACACAATGAGGCTTTCAATTAAAGCATACCAGTAAGCACGGTGATTGCCCCAATAAAACGATTCCAAAAAAACCAGAAGAATAAAAAATTTAATAATGGCGAGGCCGACGGGACTCGAACCCGCAACATCCAGATCGACAGTCTGGTACTCTAACCAATTGAGCTACGGCCCCCCTGTTCTTCATTTACATGAAAAGCCATAAATCTTTTATCTCTTTTGTATGATGGTGGGCGATATAGGACTCGAACCTATGACGTCTTGCTTGTAAGGCAAGTGCTCTAGCCAACTGAGCTAATCGCCCTTTTTTAGCCAAGAGACAAGTTTAAGCATTATGCGTCGTTATGTCAATAAATTTTTAAAGCGTAGCGGTTACTCAAAACGAACTTATCCTTGACTTGGCTAATAATCAAGCTTATATTGTATTTTTCGGAAAAACAGATCAAGGTTATATAAATAACTTTGCGATAATATTTTAGCAAGGACACTTTCAAAATGTACAAGAAAAAATATCTTTACACACTGGCAATCTTTTTCTGCGCATCTATTCTAGTTACTTTCTTCGCTATATCGAATAGCTGTTCACTTAACAAGCATTTTAACGAAGTGGATAGCCAGGAAAAGGAAGAGTACAAATTCCGTTTAGTCGGTATTGTCTGTTCATACATAAATCGATTTTATGTTGAGCCGGACAGAATAAAGCCTAAAGAAATGCTGAAAGAATCACTCTCCTGGCTCGAAAGAATAATCCCTGAAGTCCAGGTTAGCGTGAACGACAAATCAGAAAAAATTGAAATCCTGGTTGATGAAGCCTCTAAAGTCATCGATTTTTCCAAAGTACGCAGACTAGGTGAACTGTATAATACCTTGAACGAGGTTTTACATTTTGTAAACGATAATAAACATCACGAGATCAAAACAGAGGATATTGAATTCGCGGCAATTAATGGCATGCTTTCACAATTAGATCCTCATTCTGTTGTTTTTCCGCCTAAAGACTTTGATGAGTTTAAAATAGGCACCTCGGGTAAATTTGGAGGCCTTGGAATGGTAGTTGGTGTGAGAGATGGGATATTGACCGTGATTTCTCCTATTGAAGGAACCCCCGCATTCAGAGCAGGTTTGAAGTCAGGGGATAAAATCATCGCAATTGATGAAGATTCTACGGTAAATATGTCACTACAAGAGGCGGTTAATAAACTTAGGGGAGATCCCTCTACTGAGGTTATCTTATTGGTGGAGAGCAAAAAATCTCAGACTAATAAAACCGTCACACTCATAAGGGAAATTATTTCAATACCCAGCGTTAGCTCGAAATTAGCAGATGGCAACATCGGGTATATAAAGATAAGAAATTTCCAGGAAGATACATCACAGTCTTTAGAAGAAGAAATTGAGAAGTTGACAACTGAAAGCGGTGAATTAAAAGGACTTATTTTAGACCTTCGTAACAATTCCGGGGGGTTGTTAGGCCAGGCAATTGCCGTGGCAGACAAATTTCTTTCTTCAGGATTGATTGTAATTACCGTAGAACCAATGGGTAAACAGAAAATCCAAAAGGCAACAAAATCATCCAAAGATCTTAGCAAATGCCCGCTGGTTGTAATTATAGATGCAGGAAGCGCTTCCGGAGCAGAAATAGTTGCCGGTGCCCTGAAAGATAATAATCGAGCACCCCTTATTGGTGATACCAGCTTCGGCAAAGGTTCCATACAACAATTGATCGACCTGATAAACAGTGGCGCGGCGCTAAAGCTTACTGTAGGAAAATATTTAACTCCGAACTTTACCGATATACAGTCAGTAGGAATTGCACCGGATATTATGCTTGTTCAATCACAGGTTTCAAAGGATGAAATTATCTTATTCAATGAGAATCCGCATTTTAGAGAAGAAGATTTAAAGAAACATCTGGGTGAACATTCAGACGCCGAGCTGCCTTATGAAAAAGTCAGGTATCTTGTACATGTTGATGACGAAACCGAAGAAGGCGAAGAAGAAAAAGAAAAGAAAATCAAAGACGATGATTACTACAAAATACCTGACTTGGAGAAAGATACACATGTACAATTTGCTAAAAAAATTATCCTTAATTCCTCTCTCATTGGTAAAAATGACGATTTTTTAGATCAATTAAAACCTATTATTGAAGATTTCAAAAAAAGTGAGGAAACAAAGATCGCTGACGCCTTACATATCCAGGGTATTGACTGGTCTACCGGGGAAACAGCCATTTCTCCATCGGTAACAACAACTCTACATCTCACGCCTTCTAATGGGGAAGTTAACGCCGCGGAAGAGTTGAAAATAGAAATCAGTATTACTAATAACGGTGAAGACACCTTGTATCAGCTAAGAGGTATGGTGGAATCTAAGAACCTTCTTATCGACAAGCGTGAGTTTATTTTTGGTAAGGTAGAGAAAGGTGAGACAAAAACATCTTCTAAGACAATAAAAATTCCACAAAATTCTATAAGTAGAAAGGATGAACTTATCGTTAAGTTCTTTGAATTTAGTGGAAATGCTCCTGAAGACGTAAAAAGTACGGTATCAATTAATGCGCTACCCGTGCCGGTATTCTCATATTCATACCAGATAATTGACGAAGGTGAAGGATTAACAGGGAACGGAGATGGAATTATACAGAGAGGGGAAGTCGTAGATCTGGCACTTTTTGTAAAAAATAACGGAAAAGGCACATCGGAAAAGAACATTATTGCCTTGAGAGAGTTAAGCCAGAAAGAGGTCTTCATTGAAAGAGGCAAAATGGAATTAGGAGAATTACTCCCAGGTGAATCAAAATCTCTTAAAATTAAACTCTCGGTAAGAGATACTCTGGAAGCTGATGATTTTTCTGTTGATCTCACTATAGCGGACACCACTTATGGAACACGTATTTCCGGTAAATTGGAGTTTAAGGTAGACCTGAATGGTGAGAACGGAAAAATGCAGTTGGCGGAAAAAGCTCTCAACGTAATTGACGATTCCGTTCCTATTTACAACGGAAAATCTTCTTCAACGCCAGTTATCTCCTATGCGCGTAACGGAGCAACTCTTATGGCCGACAAAGAAACGCAGTCATGGTATCGTGTAATAATGCCTGAAGGTAGATTTGGATGGATTTCTTCTGATAAGGTAGAAGTTAGCGGGCATTCTTACTCCCGCGAACAGAAGACCCCGGACCTGTTATTGCAGAACGTGCCTCCATTAATAGAGCTTGATCAACAAAAACCATATGACACCTTCAGACAGGGGCATATATCTCTTTCCGGTACCGTCAGTGATGATAATGCAATAAAATATATCTACATCCTGGTAAATGAAGATAAGGTATTTTATAGATCTAATAAAGACGCTTCAGAAACAGACAAATCAAGGATCTCTTTTGCCAGTGATATTCCGCTTAAGGATGGCCCAAACGTCATCTCCATAGTCACCAGAGATGATCAGGATCTACTATCAACAAAATCATTTGTTGTTACACAACTTCCTTCCTCGGAAAAAGAGGAATCGTAAGCGGAGATACATTTTCTGCTGTACATCTATTTCACTATTATTAGCGGCATGTGTATAAATCCGTAGTAAATGCTCAGCCTTCTTGTTTTGTTAATTTGTCAATAAAATCCCTGATCACATCGAAATATTCTTCTCCACCCACGATATGTGTGTCATTGTGCATGGCTCCGGGGATAGTGTAAAATTCCTTGGGTTCATTAGCCTTCTCAAATAACATCTTTCCCTGTTCAATTGGAACGAGTTCATCTTTGTCTCCATGCATGATAAGGGTTGGTACTTTTATATGCCTGATCTTAGAGAGAGTGTCATATTTTGTCCTTAAAAAAAAAGTAAAAGGAAGGAATGGATAAAGCTTTTCCCCCATCTCTTTTATAGACGTAAATGGCGTTTCAAGAATCAGGGCACGGCATTCCTCCTTTACGGCAAGTTCGACGGCTACTGCACTGCCAAGGGAACGGCCAAAGAAGATTATCTTATCACTGTCTATGTCATTTCGTGAATGTAGGTATGCAAGGGCAGCTCTTGCATCAATATAGGTTCCCTTTTCGGATATCTTACCCTCGCTCCTGCCGTATTGACGATAGTCAAAGATAAAGACATTTACCGGCACTCTATCATGCAGCATCTTTATGTTATCAAGCCTGCGGTTTATGTTGCCTGAATTACCGTGAAACCATAGGAGCGTATGCAGGTTAGTATCTGGAGAGGATTTTTTTCCCGGGACGAACCAGCCGTTCAGATTCAACCCGTCTTCGGTCCGGAATGTAACATCATCATACTCAATGCCATAAGCATCCGGAGTTGCGTGGTCGTTGCTTCTGTTCGGATGAAAAATTAATCTTTTTTCTATGAATTTCGGAATGAGCATTATTATGATGATAATTAGTAATAATATGGAGTGCATCATTCGCGAAGATGCGTGTTAAAACAGTGACACCCGCCTAATAGACTGGCGGACAGGCGATCACTGCACTCCAAAATAAACTTATAAATCTTTTCAACATCCTCAATTATAAATTATACACAAATTACCCTATTTTCGTACTAATGAAAAGGTACAATAATGTAAATCTCAACCGAAAGAGGTCTGGTCCATCATGGATTCTGTAACTTCCTGTTTTCTGTTTTCAATTATGATATTGTCATTATAGAAAACGGTCTTATTCTTCATAATATTTTTTTAATCGTATTTTTTACTATTCGACAATGGAATTGCCTAACGTACAAAATTGAAAGCATTCTACTCTTCCTCCAGTTCATCACGAAGGTGGTAGATGCCTATTATAGTTTTTCCATCACAGATTTCACTATTCTTAACCATTTCTAATGCCTTGGTCAGTGGTATCTCTATAACCTCAATATCTTCGTTTCCTGTGCCAAAGTATTCATCTTTTATCTCCTCTCTTGTTTCAACGTAAGCGAGATATACGGATATTCTTTCAGAACATCCTCCGGGGCTTGGGTAGAACTGGGTCAGGTATTTTACGTCGTTAATTTTATAACCTGTTTCTTCAAGCACCTCTTTTTTTGCTACTGAGATATCTCCGTTGTCTTTGATACCTGCAACGCATTCGATCAGCCATCCAGGGCCGTCGTCCACATATGCCGGATACCGAAATTGCCTGATCAGGACAAGAGACTTATTCGTTTTGTTATAGAGAATGACAGCAACAGTATCTCCCCTGTTAAAATTTAACCTGTCGATTTCATTGCTCATTGAGCCATCAAATTTTTCATGCTGAAGTAAGACCCTATCAACCTTAAAAAACCCGTCATATTCTCTTTTCGTATCTTTTATTATAACTTTCAATGTATTTTGCCTTTCAGTATTATACCTGAAAAAAAGTTAAAAGTCTGCCTATATGGATTTAACCTGATTCTATTGATACTAGTTCTTTCGCTTTTTTTAAAGCCTCTTTTTTTGTTGTTATCTTCTGTTCCAGTTGTTCATCCTTTATTGCATCCAGAATTTTTGCGAATATTGGGCCGGGCTTCAATCCTAAAGCGATTAAATCACTACCTGTTATAAGGGGTTCGGGTTTTATTTCTTCTACTTTCAGTTCTTCAAACATATTCTGACAGAAGTTGTAATCATCAAGATTTGCAGTACTGGCAAGTGAATCCACCTTATACAGCTCTGCAAGTTCAGGGTAGCCTTCGTGAGCGAAAAGCCTTTTTAGTTTGCTTATCCTCATTTCCTGTGCATGTCTTAGATAGAGATGCATTCTTACCAACCACGTAATACGTTCTTTCTCTGCATTAGACATTCTTAAACGTTCACATATCTTTTCCGTCATTTTAGCGCCAACACTATCATGGTTGTTAAACCTGATACGATCTGCAATCTCAAATGTTACAGGTTTTCCTATGTCGTGAAGGAGTACGGCCATTGCCAGTTCCCAACTGCCGGAAACATTTTTTTTACCAGGACCGTGCGCAATGGAATGATGTTCTTCACTGGTATCTGTTGCTTTTCTTCCGTCTGCCAATTTTGTTAATGTGAGTAGAGTATGCGTAAAGACATCACCTTCAGGATGAAAGTTTTCCGGTTGCGCGACACCCTTCATTGCCGTTACTTCCGGAAGTATTTCATGCAGAAGGTTCAGCTCGTCCAGCATTTTGATACTCGTATCCGGGTTTGGGCCGGTTAATGTCTTTCGGAGTTCATCTCTAATTCTTTCACTGCTTACGGTTAATATTTTATGATGAAGCTTTTTTATAGCCTCAGCAGTCTGCTCCTCAATCTTGAAGTCAAATTGACATGCAAAACGTACGGCTCTTATCATTCGCAATCTATCTTCATTAAATCTTTCAAAGGGGTTTCCAATGGCCCGAATCAGACGGGCTTTCAGATCATCTTCCCCTCCAACACAATCAAAATGTTTATCTTCAATCGGATCATAAAACATTCCGTTTATAGTAAAGTCTCGTCTTAATGCATCTCCGCTGGCATCACAGAATGTTACCGTGTCAGGATGGCGTCCATCCGAGTATGTACCGTCAGATCTGAACGTGGCAACCTCAAACGCGAAGTCATTTTCTATGACCAGAATAACTCCAAAGTGAATACCGATAGGGACCGTTCGTTTGAATATACTTATAATATCATCGGGGTTGGCATCCGTAGCAATATCATAGTCTTCCGGGATGCTGCCCATCAGCATGTCACGAACACAACCACCCGCAAATAGTGCGCTGAACCCGTTTTCTCTCAGGCGTTTGACTATGCCTATTGCTGTCGCTTTAAGTTGGTTTTTACGTGAGTCGAGATTAGCCTTATCATTCATGGTTCAACACTCTTTTTCGTGTACAAATTTTCAGTTAATATTGGTTTGCATGTGTGCGGGTTCATTGGTATTCAGTTGAGAAACAAGCGCTTTAAACTTTTTCCCTCTCTCTTCGTAGTTTGCAAACAGACCGAAACTTGCGCATGCCGGTGACAGCAAGACGATATCCCCTGGCTCAGCAACTTCAGATGCCTTTTTGACTGACTCATCCAGGGATGCTGCCATATAAATCTCCGGCTTTGTCCTTTTCCCTGTTATGTCTTGAATAAGTTTCTGTATAGTTTTAGCGGTATCACCGATCAGGATTACGCATTTTGTATTTTCTGCACATTCCTGTGCAAACTGATTAAGACTGACCTGTTTATCGTACCCCCCTGCAATTAATATTGTTGGGCTCTCAAACGCTTTTATGCCTGCTATCGCTGCTTCCGGTGTAGTTGCCTTTGAATCATTGTAATATTGTACTTCGTTGATGGTGTGTACGTACTCCAATCGGTGTTCTAGTCCTGCAAATCCCGTAATTGCATTTTTAATAGACTCCACATCGGCATGCATTAAGATTGCCGCGTATGATGCTGCCATTATATTCTGCCAGTTATGAATGCCTTTTATGTTAATTTGTGTTGAACAGGGGATAACGGTGCTTGTGGAATTATGATTGATAATAATTTCGTTATTTTTCAGGAAGGCGCCACGCTCCAGTTCTTTTGTTGTGCTGAACCAAAGATGGCGCCCTTTGGTTTCATCTTTCCATTTTTTCAATATCGGGTCGTCGTAATTCATTATTGCGTAATCACCCTCTTGTTGATAGTGAATAATTGCCTTTTTAGCACCTATATAGTTTTCCATAGTTTTGTGCCTGTCAAGATGATTTGGCGCTATATTTGTCAAGATACTTATGTGCGGACTCATTTCTATCCTGGCGAGATATTCAAGCTGAAAACTTGATATCTCGAGCACAACAGCGTCATCTGTTTCTATTTCTCCAAGATTTTCCAGTAATGAAATACCTATGTTTCCGCCAACCCATGTTTTAATTCCCGCTTCTTTCAGCATCTCTCCCAACAACGATGTGATTGTAGATTTTCCGTTACTTCCCGTAATCCCTATCACGGGTGCAGGACAAAGCCTGAAGAAAATACTCAGTTCAGAATCGACAGGTACACTGTTTTCACACGCCATTTGCAAAAATCTTGAATCATCAGGCACCGCAGGACTGACAACCACCATGTCCACATTCACGAAATCCGCTTCATCGTGTTTACCAAGCTTAAGCCTAACAGGCAGGTCGTCAAGCAGCTTAAGAGAAGCGGATAGTTCTTCAGCACTTTTCAAGTCTGTAACTGTCACATCTGCACCCTGAGAAGCAAGATATTTAACTACACCAACACCGCCTCCAAATAATCCCAATCCCATCACAGTTACTTTTTTACCTTTAAAACTCTTTGTCTCCACAAGCCTTGTATTCATAATTTACAGATTTTCTACAAATAAATTTCTCTTATTAAAGCAGATGAACATAATCTTTCAAATAAATACTGCATTTTTATGAGCCTCAATACTATACTAAACAAAATAGGTAACTATTCAGCATAATTTATTTCTCACGTCAAGCCGCGAAGAACACAAGGAAAAGCAAAAGACAAGATAGACATAGGTAATGTCATTGAATTAAGGAGGGAATATGGAGTGCATCATCCGTGAT
>SMSL01000009.1 GCA_007859995.1 Candidatus Brocadiaceae bacterium S225 | reverse complement strand
GCTTCTGTCGCCGCCCATATTCTTCGCCCTTTTTCATTCAGGTATTTTGATACCTCTTTATATTTCTCCGATATCCCTTCTATAATCTGACGTCGTAGTTTTTCCACATCGCCATCTTAGCATATATCAGTATTTATGGAAGTTATTTTTGCTTAATTCCTAAGTTTCATTATGTTTTAGTACTAGGTTGAACAATTTAAAAATAGTTTTTTTTGAAGAGTGTTTTTCATTTCTTGTGTATTCATCAGGATTTATCTTGTTAATTGTTACTTTAGCCTTTGGTGAATTGGTAACTTGAATGTTATCGTCACCATTTATGTTTGGTCTTTGGGAAGAATATTTTGATCTTAATGCCAAAACAATAGTAACAATAATACTGATAATACCAATGGCTACAACTGTTAACCATTGCCATACATAATCTTCCATCCAATTTGGCCAGTTCATATATTTTCCCTATATAAATTTTCCTGGTTAGATAAGACCCGTCCAGCCAGTAAATAGATTTCCTGTAAAGGATCGATGTCCCTCACTACTTTTAGTTTTACTTACAGTGACATATGAATGTTCTTCATTTGGAAAGTTGACTGGTCGAACATCGGTAATCTCTATTAGCCGAAGTTTCCGGTCATAGGAGTTATGTCTAAGCCAACGGTTGAGACGCTTGAATAGTGATTTTTGTAAATACTCTGCTTTTAGCTCATTGGAAAGGGAGATGACGGCTTTGTGGAAACTCATTTTAGATGTATCTAGAGACCAGATTCCAAACTTTTTAATTTTGGCGGTTTTTCCTCTTTCAAATACAGATACTTTTAGAATATTATGTATTATTGGTTTCTCACTGCTGAGTCCATTGCGAGGAAGGCCTGCATTGTTTAATTGCAACGGCTTTTCAGGATTGAGTTCGGAGATTCTAAATACCCGACGAAATAGGCCATTACCGAGATAAAATGTTTCTCCCTCGATTGCCTCAATCGATTTCGTAAGAATTGGGCTAATATATAGCTCAGGATAGTTGACGACTACATTAGAGTCAGATTCAAGAGTTACCTCAACGTTATGTGCACTTGCTGATCCTTGATTGGAAATTTGTATAACTACTGGAGTGAGGATATCTAGATCTGAATGTGGACCCCCAATTATCAATTCTGACGCGATTTTTTTGTCTTCCTCCATTCCATAGAGACGTATGTGGAGGTCACTATTTTTGAATACTCCTTGCTTTCTGGCTACGATCCAAGTGAACACTAGGCCTGCAATAGTGACAATAATTGCAGGTGTGATATAAGGTTTTATAGATTCGAAGATTGTATCCATTTCATGATTCAATGAATTTGCCTAACTGGTAATTGTTATGTTTATAGATAATGACGCAAACTACATGTTATCTATAAGTAACATCACATAATTATCCAATAAATCCTAAATATTATAAAGGCTTGTAATTCTAAAGGGTATACAACATAAGTTGCCCTTATTAGTCGAGTACAACTCGTTTTCGAGCTTACAATTGGCTATATAACATAACCATGCCTCATAAAACAAAAGAATTTTTGTGTAAACTCTAATGTATTTACATTTAAGGACTAGCTCCTTCACCCTGCTTATCTGCTAAATATAGACACAGAGGGGATGTTCCTTTATTTTCATTGTGATGGTGAAGTTGTTAATACGGAGATTTCTGAGGTTAAGAGAAAGAGGAGAATACAGTACTTAATCAATATTTTTGAATTACGGTAACGACCGAACTCAGGGGTTTGCGGGTTAAGGGCGACGCCTCTAAGCCAAATTAATTGTTTTTAAAAGTCACCCACATCGATTCAAAACCGCTATTAGCAAGTCCCTTGCAGTGCCGGGTTATATTTAAAAAGTTGTTCTAGGTTGAGTACTATTAATAAGTCGTATTTCTTGATTTATTTCAAAATCATCAGCCCCAATTAACTGTAGTGGCAACGTAAAGTGCAAAATGTTGTATAAAGTTTTATCATTAATTAAACATCCGATTCTGTGTATAGGCAAAGTTTTAAATGAGTTTTTTATTATTGCCTTACCTTCAAATGCAACGTAACCTGGTCTGCTCTCTCCTAAATAAGAGCAGTCATCAAACTTGATTACCTTCTTATTTAATGGACTTACTTTAGTATCGGCTTTTGTAGGAAGTGAACTGTCATGTGTAAAGTAAAACCCAATGCCTTTTGAGAATGCTTTGTTCATCAACAATTTAAAGCCGCCATATGTGATAACCCCACCTCCACTAGGCACAAAAAATTTCGACGTTGATATATGAAACCAAATACGTATAAGAACTTCGTAGGAAGCCAAAACTTCAGTGGGATTTAAATCTGTGTGAGGTAATAGTGCATTTTGTTTAGCATGAAATAATTTGCAGCGAGTATCTTTGTATTGTTTTTCATAAACGTATTCAACAATGTTCTCTATATTATCTGGCACTATACCATTGAATGATATTTCATTGCTTATTTGAGTTAATGCTCTTCGAAGCCATGTACCTTCACGCTCTCGATTCGTAATAGGACATATTGCGTTTAATAATGCTTCAAATGATAAAAAAAGATTTCTATAAGCTTCGAAGATATCCTGGCTTGCTTGTGATAATCTATAGTACCTAAAGGCCCAAGTCCATGATGGCTCAGGAGGTAAAGGCCGTGGTTCTATATTTCCATTCTTATCCCTAACTTCAACATCACAAGTCATACTCATAGGCATATCAAGCAAAGAATAGTGCCGAAGTATAGTGCGGTCATTTTTTTTGAATAAAAGAGTGTAATTTAATTCCGGTTTTGATAAAAGAAAGACCCCCAATTTTTTAACAGCAACAATGTCTAAACATTGATTTATTCGCTCAAATCCACTTTTTAATAGATCATCTGTATTTAATGAGTTTTTAGACCGAGCAACAACATTGCCTTCACCCTTTATAAGTTCGACTTCCCAATTTTGGTCCTCAGATTTAAATAGATAATTGAAGCTTGGAGTATTATTGATAGTAAATGCGATACCAGAGCTAAAGTATGAAGCACCATCTTTTTCTTTGCCACCAATATATAAACTTCCGATGTGTGCCATTATAAACCTTTAAATATAACGTTGTTAATCAGCCGTGCGCTTTTTGCGTCTGCTGAATTAGCCTTGTTAGGCCATGTCAAGGCTGACTAGAAGCCAATACCTGTAATCCACCAAAAAACATCATATTAATTAACAACTCATTTTTCTTGTTATGTAGCATCTGATACCAGAATACATCTGGATTTTCACCAATTTTCGGAAGATCATCGAGAACTTGACTAACTGTAGCCCCCATTGTCTTTAATATTTGATTTGATTGCATTGCATCACTACCTTCTAAAAACAGCATAGCAGGGGATTCAATCCTAAGTTTTGTAACCCACTTCTTTTTATGCTGACTGAAGTAAAGGCCACGGACTATCCAATCCAGAGAACGGTTAAATCTGTTGATGTCTACTTTAAATGCTAAGGTTGACTGTCCATTGGATTTTATTGGTTTATTGATCCGTAACAACAATGCAGCAAGTTTCGGATTTCTTTCCCAAGCACGTAGAATTTTCGTTTGGATCTGATTCATGGCCACTCTATTATTAGTAATGCTACAGGTCAAAACCATCATTAAGTATTCGTCCTCCTTTGACTTTCTCATGTTATGAACGTCACATGAAGGAACTTTAATAGGTGATTTGCGGTAGTCTATGCCAAGATCCTTAACCTCTGGGAATATACATTTTGGTGGCACGTGTTCATTAGAAATGGATTTTTCTTCACACATGTAGCAAGTCTGTTCTTCCATATATTCATTCTTTCCAAAAGCCTAACGGCATAGATGACATGCGAGAGAAAAACTAAAAACGTATTAAACAATAAGGCATAGATAGGACGAGCATTTCGAGTCAATGTCTATCTACTTTGTTAAATTAGCTTTGTGTGGATGTAGAATAATAATTATTTATTTAATCTTTTTTTGGGGCTAAAAATGAGCAAAAATAAAACAGGCAAAGAATCTATTGATGATGTTACAGAATTAGAATTTATTGAAAAAGAACTCCACAAAATAGTAAAAAAATATGGTGTTGAATACCAACTTATTGTTGGAAGAAAAGACCGTACTTGGCATTCTGGCTACGAAGGCGAAGGAAAAATAGTTAATCAGTTGGGTCGTTCCAGCTTAGGTTATATCTTTCTTGCAGACCAAAATGTTCTTCATCCCCCGTACAAGAAGTAATATTATATTCTCTAATATTAGGCATGGAAGATTCTGTTTTACGGTAGCCTTCTGAAATAAGTTTGGTTTCGAGTTTTTCAAGTTGTTGTATGTTTAAATTACTTTCAGTTTTCATTGGTTTATTCCTTTTCTTCTTTCAAAACAAAAAAATATAACACAGCACATATAGCGGTGAGTGCAAATAATTCTATTAAGAGAAATGGTATATTTATGCTGAGATTACTAGGCATCATCCATAAAGCAGAAAACCCACGACCGAACGTCCCTTTGGAACCAGCTACAAGGTGGACAGGTGGGAAAATAATGATTAAAGTTACTAAAACTACATAAATTATTGCCATGGTTTTTATTTTATTCATTTGCTGTTAGCCCCAAAAAAAGATTAAGCCTATCGAAGGAACTGTATAAAACGTTACTAAAGTAATTTAACAGTTAGAATAGATGGAAATTTTTCTATGTATTACCTTTATACAACTGAAAGTCTTCCACTTATTTTTATATTATGTGATTAAACATGGAAAATTCAATAGGAAACCTATACATCAGGATACACCATGGATATTGAAGGAAGGAGAATACTGTACTTAATCAATATTTTTTAATTACGGTAAAACACCGTTTTACTTTTTTATAATTTTGTTTATTGTATTTGAAAGTCAAAAAAAAGGAATACATAAGCGGCAACTTATGTCCTCCGATTCATTATTCCCATTCACCAATGAAAAAGAATAACAATAATAGCTTAGTTAAAATTAATAATATATCAACTAAAAAACCAGTGTTGAGTACGCCCACCAAGCGCACGCAAACACTGGTTTTTTTTTGGTTTCAGATTGGTGAACCCCTATGACTTGATACTTAGAAACAACTAGAACACGATTTTTTAAGATGTTTAGAATCAATGACTTACAAATTGGCAGTTTTTGACCGTTTTTATAGCCTTTTCAGGAGAAAAATTATGTGTAAATGTGCAGTGAAAAAAGAAGGAAACTCTAAAGTTTTGATCGTTAAAAATAGCTGGAGACTTAGAGCTCTTTGGCGTATAGAAAAATATATACGTGAAATTGGTCAGGAGAAAAGAGCCAAAAGGATGGGTATATGTGGAAATACTATTTTTGTAAAAGTTAAGAAAGATGATCCTTCCAATGTTCTGTATCAACCTCAATTACGTTGTAAAGACAGAGTTTGTCCGGTGTGTAACTCATACCGAGCTTCCATTCTTTCTCGAAAGGTAGAAAAACTTGGTAAGAACATGGCAAACCCACATTTACTGACAATAACGGCGAATACATTAAACAGGGATAGTTTAAAGACTGCGGTTGAGTGTTTTAAGAAATCAACAAGTCTGCTTAAGAAGGAACGATCATGGTGGAAACGGTATATCCGGGGAGGAGTTGAACATATAGCGGGGAATCGGGGTCAAACCTAATCTATTGACAAAATTATATTTGAATTTCTTGTGTTATTTGTATTCGTTTTGGGGATGACGGGGTCACATCTTTGATGTTTGATATTCGTTTTAATTGCAAAATCAAAACACATCAGATTCAAACTGGATCTATTGATAAACCCACATCTGGTAGCTCACAAGTCATCGTATTGCCATCAAGAATAAATTTCTTTTTCTCAGTACTACGATTAAATCACTCATTAGTTGAAAGGCTCATCACCCTGAGTAGCCTCAACGTGCATTAGGAACAGTAGGCATTTGCTGCCTTAACCCAAGTTCGACTAATAATTTAACGTTCTTTTATAAAATTATTTGTCGAACTTGGGTTAACTGCAAAAGAGGGTGTCTGTCTGGTACTTCTGATTAGCTATTCCTGGTATCACGGAAGAGAGGTTATTTTTTTATTCATAAAGCAGTTAATTGTAACCTCGTCATTGCTTTTATGTCTTGATTAAATGCAGTATTTAAGATTAAATCGAAAGATTATGAAGACACTCATTTGCACCGCCACTTCTTTAGAGCTTAGCGGGATATTCCCATCAATAAGCTCATCAGAAATCGAAACTGCCGGTAGCTGTTTTGAAAAGAAAGGAATCTCTTTTTTAGTAACCGGTATCGGGGTGCTGAATACTTACGCTTCTCTGGTACAGTTCCATCTGAATACTCCTGTTGACAGGATCCTGCTGATCGGTATTGCAGGCGCTTATGCCGGAGCAAGAGAGGAGGTAAGGGTTCTGGGCACTCCTGTTATTATTGAAAAAGAGGTTGTGGCTGATCTGGGTGCCGAGGATTCTGACTCTTTTTTGAATTTGAATGATTTGTGCCTGGGAAAGCTGGAATATTATGAAAGTAGAAGCCTTACCGTTTTCGACGATCTGTTTGGGGATTCCTTAAAGGCCCTTCCCGTCGTTACCGGAGCAACCGTAAATACGGCTACCGGAAAAAAAACAACCGGTATCTTACGGGCTGAAAAGTACGGTGTTGAAGTAGAGTCTATGGAGGGAGCAGGAGCGTTGAAATTTGGGGAGGACTTCGGGATTCCGGTCCTACAGATTAGAAGTATCTCCAATATCGCCACTACCCGTGACAGGGAGAGCTGGGATATTATCGGTGCGATAAAGTCACTGAGGGATTTGTGTGGTGGTGTATTATGAAATTGAAAATCGGCATTTCTCCATGCCCTAATGACACCTTTATCTTTCATGCTCTTTTGAATCATTTGATAGATGTGGACACATTTGAGTTTGAAATAACTTTTGCTGATGTGCAAAGCTTGAATGAAGGCGCTCAGGCAGGTGATTTTGATATTGTCAAGATCTCTTATGGAAACCTCTGGAATGTGCGGGACAGGTATGGGCTTTTATATTCCGGTGGAGCCATGGGATATGGATGTGGTCCGCTTTTACTCTCTACAAAATCGAATAGTCTTGATCCGGATATTCCTGTTGGTGTACCCGGTGAAAACACGACTGCAAATGCTCTCCTCAGGTTTTGGGCTGCGGGCGAAGGCGTAACTTATAACGCGGAATATGCCGTCTTTGATGAATTGTATCGCGAGTTGTTGAATGGTGACAGAAAGCAGAGCCTTGTGATTCACGAGAGTCGTTTTACTTATGAACAGGACGGGTTGTATCTGATTTGTGACCTGGGTGAGTATTGGGAAAGAAAAACGGAAGCGCCAATCCCACTGGGCGGAATTGCGGTCCGCAGAGATCTTGGTATAGATGCAGCCAGCCAGGTGGACGGATTAATTCGGCGAAGTGTCGAGTTTGCCTGGAATAATCCTGAAAAATCAAAATCTTTTATAAGAGAGCATGCACAGGAAACGGAAGATAGTGTGATCAAGTCACACATCGGTCTGTATGTAAATAATTTTTCGGCACATATGGGAGCTAAGGGAAAAGTAGCTATTGAACGGTTACAGCAGTTGATTGCGCCAGGGAGGGAATCGGGGTCAAACCTAATCTATTGACAAAATTACATTTGAATTTCTTGTGTTATTTGTATTCGTTTTGGGGATGACGGGGTCACATCTTTGATGTTTGATATTCGTTTTAATTGCAAAATCAAAACACATCAGATTCAAACTGGATCTATTGATAAACCCACATCTGGTAGCTCACAAGTCATCGTATTGCCATCAAGAATAAATTTCTTTTTCTCAGTACTACGATTAAATCACTCATTAGTTGAAAGGCTCATCACCCTGAGTAGCCTCAACGTGCATTAGGAACAGTAGGCATTTGCTGCCTTAACCCAAGTTCGACTAATAATTTAACGTTCTTTTATAAAATTATTTGTCGAACTTGGGTTAACTGCAAAAGAGGGTGTCTGTCTGGTACTTCTGATTAGCTATTCCTGGTATCACGGAAGAGAGGTTATTTTTTTATTCATAAAGCAGTTAATTGTAACCTCGTCATTGCTTTTATGTCTTGATTAAATGCAGTATTTAAGATTAAATCGAAAGATTATGAAGACACTCATTTGCACCGCCACTTCTTTAGAGCTTAGAGGGATATTCCCATCAATAAGCTCATCAGAAATCGAAACTGCCGGTAGCTGTTTTGAAAAGAAAGGAATCTCTTTTTTAGTAACCGGTATCGGGGTGCTGAATACTTACGCTTCTCTGGTACAGTTCCATCTGAATACTCCTGTTGACAGGATCCTGCAGATCGGTATTGCAGGCGCTTATGCCGGAGCAAGAGAGGAGGTAAGGGTTCTGGGCACTCCTGTTATTATTGACAAAGAGGTTGTGGCTGATCTGGGTGCAGAAGATTCTGACTCTTTTTTGAGCTTGAATGATCTGGACCTGGGAGAGCTGAAATATTATGAAAGTAGAAGCCTTACCGTTTTCGACGACCTGTTTGTGGATTCTCTGAAGGCCCTTCCCGTTGTTACCGGGGCAACCGTAAATACGGCTACCGGGACAGAAGCAACCGGTATCTTACGGGCTGAAAAGTACGGTGTTGAAGTAGAGTCTATGGAGGGAGCAGGAGCATTGAAATTTGGGGAGGACTTCGGGATTCCGGTTCTACAGATTAGAAGTATTTCCAACATTGCCACTACCCGTGACAGGGAGAGCTGGGACATTATCGGTGCGATAATGTCACTGAGGGATTTGTGTGGTGGTGTATTATGAAATTGAAAATCGGCATTTCTCCATGCCCTAATGACACCTTTATCTTTCATGCTCTTTTGAATCATTTGATAGATGTGGACACATTTGAGTTTGAAATAACTTTTGCTGATGTGCAAAGCTTGAATGAAGGCGCTCAGGCAGGTGATTTTGATATTGTCAAGATCTCTTATGGAAACCTCTGGAATGTGCGGGACAGGTATGGGCTTTTATATTCCGGTGGAGCCATGGGATATGGATGTGGTCCGCTTTTACTCTCTACAAAATCGAATAGTCTTGATCCGGATATTCCTGTTGGTGTACCCGGTGAAAACACGACTGCAAATGCTCTCCTCAGGTTTTGGGCTGCGGGCGAAGGCGTAACTTATAACGCGGAATATGCCGTCTTTGATGAATTGTATCGTGAGTTGTTGAATGGTGACAGAAAGCAGAGCCTTGTGATTCACGAGAGTCGTTTTACTTATGAACAGGACGGGTTGTATCTGATTTGTGACCTGGGTGAGTATTGGGAGAGAAAAACGGAAGCGCCAATTCCACTGGGCGGAATTGCGGTCCGCAGAGATCTTGGTATAGATGCAGCCAGCCAGGTGGACGGATTAATTCGGCGAAGTGTCGAGTTTGCCTGGAATAATCCTGAAAAATCAAAATCTTTTATAAGAGAGCATGCACAGGAAACGGAAGATAGTGTGATCAAGTCACACATCGGTCTGTATGTAAATAATTTTTCGGCACATATGGGAGCTAAGGGAAAAGTAGCTATTGAACGGTTACAGCAGTTGATTGCACCAGATTCCGGTGATGTAAAGTCGTTGTTTGCTTACTAGATGGGAAGGATCATTATATATTCTCTTAGTAAGAATATTTTAACTAATCTTGACAACATAATTATTAATAGAATCTTTGTGAAATCTGTTAAGCACTAAATAATAAGCTCCAAATAACAAACAAATCCCAATGAAGAAATGCAAAATTCTAAACAAGCTGATTTTGATCACTCGGACATTGTAATTTGAAATTTGTTTGTAGTTTATGATTTGAGATTTGTAATTTACTGACTCCTATTTTGCTCTGGCTCGTTCAGGTCAGGTTTTAGGTGTCATCCTCAGTTTATTCACTTATTCTTGCCGGTAAGTTCATGGACTATATCGTACTGTTCCATTGCTTTTTCACGTAGCCCTACTTTTATATATGCCTGTCCAAGATTATTATGTGCGCTGACATAATTCGGCTTTTGTTCAACGGCCTTCTTAAAATGGTTAATTGCTAAACTGTATTTACCCTGTTTGAGATAAACATAACCGAGATTGTTGTATGCTTCCGCAAAACCAGGCTCAAGTTTAGTAGCCATGTTATATTCCGCAATAGCGTCATCAAGCTTCTCCATCTTGAAATAGAGATTGCCCAGATTCAGATGCGATTCCGGGATACCGGGATTAAGCCCTAATGCCATTTTGTACTCCTTCATCGCCTCGTCGAACATATTATTTGTTTCATATGCGGCACCCAGATTTGTATGAGCCTCTAACCAATCCGGTTTGATTTCCAATCCTCTCTTGAATGACTCAATTGCAAGGTCGAATTCCCCTTTCTGAGTATACACACAACCCAGATTAAAATGCGCTTTCTCGAAATTGGGGAAAACGGTTATTGCCCACTGATACTCTTCGATGGCTTCATCAAACTTCCCCTGTTTCCAATGCATAGTACCTATATCGTAATGTTCTTCAGCGTCTTTCAGCTTACCACTGCAACCTGAATTCATTGTAATAAACAGAAGCGACAATATTGAAATGCCTATAAGTGTAAATAAATTTCTTTTCATTTTTTTTATTCCCATAATTGTGTGCTGAAATATCTGCTGCCGGTATCAGGAAAAAGGGTGACGATAACACCTTCATCTATTTCCACGGCCAACTCCAGGGCACCTTTCATAAATGCGCCGGACGACTGCCCGACAAAGAGAGCCATTTCACTGGCCAGAGTACAACACGTGTCCTTTGCCTCTTCAGAGGTTACATGAAATACATTATCTTCGATAAAGTCATCACGATAAATTTTTGGTTTTATATATTCTGCCCCCATAGGCTTCAGCCCCTCAATCCCTGGAAAGTCCTCAGGTTTGATAACATAAATCTTTATGTCCGGGTTGTATTCCTTCAGCCTTCTCCCTACACCCATAACGGTACCGCCTGTACCAACACCGCAAATAAAGTGTGTAACCCTTCCATCAGTCTGTTCCAGGATTTCCTTACCTGTAGTTTCATAATGGGCAATTGGATTATTCTCGTTTGCGTATTGATCCGGCATATAATATTTATCGGGATTTTCTGTCAGCATCTCATGTGCTTTTCTTATAGCTTCATCATATCCCTTTATAGGATCAGTCGTGATAATTGTTGCCCCGTAAGCCCTGATGGTTTGCATTCTTTCTTTGCTGGCATTGCCGGGTATAACCAAATCCACTTCATATCCCAACGCTGCGCCTATCATTGAGTATGCTACTCCCGCGTTACCAGAGGTAGAGTCCAGGATTGCCTTGCCGCGAGTAAGTTCTCCGGTCTTTATTGCCTCTTTTATCATCCTCAACACCGGACGGTCTTTTACCGAACCTCCCGGATTAAAATATTCAAGCTTAGCGTATATCTCGATTTTATCAGATATATAATGAGGAGTTTTGATCCTTACTAAAGGAGTATTTCCGACATACCTCAATACGGTACTGGCTACCCTTTCATCAATATCAAGACTTTCGATTTTACCACTCATCTTTTACGTTTTTTTCCTGTAATAAATATGTTAAATGACATGAGGTTTTTCCCTTAGTGGTTATTGCAAACCGACTTAAACGCCATGAATCCCCGGAATTTTGAATCGTTTATTATAGTAATGATTGTGAATATGTCAATTAAAGTTACCGTACCATGTGAATAAGATGTTAAAATATTTTATTTCCAGGAAGGAATATAGCGCTTGTTGCACAAATATTTAAGTATTCAGACGTTTTGCACATTGAGTTCAAAGGCATTCATTATTATATTTTTTCGTAATATATTTGAAATCCAGTAAAAAACATGGAAGATAGTATTTGGCGAAAAAAATATGACAGCACTGGTCAGGTTGCTGTCGTGACAAAATACTTTACATCCAGTTAAAATTGTGTAATTAATATTTGGAAAGGCATTATGAAAAATAATTCTATCTTTATTTCCCACGGTATGAAATATGAAGGACTTGTAGTAACTCTGCGTGAGGCTATTGAAAACCAGGGTCTGAATACCCGTGTTGTTCCGGAATCAGTCGCGCCAGGTGATGAATTGGAAGCAAATATAAAAGAGGAGATTGAACAGGCAGGTGCATTCATTGCTGTCATTGGGCCTGACACGATAAACTCTTCCCAGGTAGTGAAAGAAATAAAATATGCTCTGGAAGTTAACGAAAAAGAAGCAGATGATGATTACAAAGTGATTCCATTACTGTTGGCAGGTGTCAAGCCTGCAGAGTTTAATACTCATTTTGCAAACAAATCGGTTGAGACGCCGATTAAGATCGGGCCCGGAGGTATAAATGCAACCACATCTCAAATAGTTGCGGTGTTGAATAAAAGTCTTTCTGATAAGCGACAAAGCGCTCTCTTCGCCGGTATAGAAAATTCCTTACGGCGACTGTCTCCGGGTATTCGTGAGAAAATTAAGCCGCTGGGTGTATTTCAGGGAGGCGGTAGTATTTCAAATATCGCAAATGTTTTACAGCTTAATGACACTGAGAGGGATTTACTGGTTAGTGAATTACGCGAAATTAACCTGGCGAAACCAATGCCTTACGGTTTTCTGCATTTCCATCCCTCACTGTGCCCTTTCCTCAAGAATGAATTGGATCAAACCACTCTCGATAGAAGCAGGGGCAGATGGTCAGAATGCCTGCGACAATTAAGTGAATTTCTGTATAAGCAACAATCTGCAGATTCAAAACTTGCGGATGAGCTGACACTGATGGAACTTCCTAATCTAATCAAATCCATGGAATATGTACAGGCGCAGAAAGTACCTGAAGTGACTCTGGACAGGGCTACATTACTTGAACAATTGATCGCGCATCTGGACAAGCCTGATATTCTGGCAAAAGTAAAGGTGATCCAGGAAGAGGAACAGAAGAAGTCTTCAGAATGGAACCCTGCAAGATTTGAAACATTGAGATTGCAGGTTGAAAAATACCTGGAGATGGGAAACCTTCCTCAAGCTTTAAGCGTCGCACAGGTACTGCTTGATAAATGCTTAAAAGCCGGTGATCAAAGTTATGAGGGCGCAGACCACGACACGGCAGAAGCATACGTACTGCTTGGACGGGTACTGAGAATGGGAGGCGCTTCTGAAAACGCGCTTCAAGCAATTAATGAAGCACTCAAACGCTTTGAACTGATTGCCAGCCGGAAAGACTCTGAGGCTGCCGGAATAATGGCATCTGCTACACTCGCAAAAAAAGGAGAGTGTCTTCTTGATCTTGATCGTCTGGATGAATCAGCTGCCGCTTTTGAAGAGTGCATACGTATAGCCGGAAAATTCAATAGTAAGAAACATGCCGCCATAGGAAAAGGACAACTAGGAACTGTACGTTTGTCTCAGGACCGATACGAAGACGCGATTAAGGCCCACGATGAAGCACGGGAGATATTTGAGGACCTTGGTGATTTGAATATGGTTGCAGTCGCCTATCAGCAGATGGGTGCGGTACATGAGGAGATCGGTCAATTTGAAGAAGCGGAACAGTCGTTTCAAAAATCTCTTGCCATTTCTGAAGAGCAAAAAAATCTCCTGGATCAAGCCAGGAACCTGGGAAGACTCGGAAGTTTTTACGCGAAAGTAGGACGTACAGATGAAGCAGTAACTTTTTTACAACGGTCATCAGAAAAATATGTAGAGATCAATAACATGGCAGATGAGGGGCGCGTCCGTGGAAATTTATCCATTACATTAATCACACTTAAACGTTATGAAGAAGCCAGACAGGAAATCCAGCGGGCTATTGAGTGCTTTAAGCCTTATGGTCATGGTGTTGAACCGTGGAGGGCATGGGACAAGCTGAGTGAAATCGAACTGGCAGATGACAACCAGGAAGCAGCGGCACAGGCGCGTGAACAGGCGATCCAGTTATATCTCGCATTTCGTCGTGATGGCGGAGAGGATCATAATCCGGGCGCAAGATTATGTACCTTATTTTATGATGCAGTGGGAAGTCAACCACCGGAAGAGGTAAAAAAGCACCTGGATGAAGTGGCAAAAGACCCGAAAATACCAGATGAAGGTAAACTGTTAATTTCAAAGCTACAGTCCGTCCTTACCGGTTCTCGTGAAAAAGAATTGGCCTCCGATCCAGATTTGGATTATATAGACGCTGCTGAGATTTTGTTTTTACTGGAAAAACTGGAAAAAAGGAAAGAGCACAAAGTTGAGGATTAAGCTTTTTGTTTAATAAACTAAGACAATCTGTTGTTTATTCTAAAGTCTATTTGTTAATGGACTTTAGAATAAATATGGATTTATCTCTTGGGGGGGAAAACTAATCTGTCATGTGCTTAATCCACAAAAACAGATTGCAGCTCTTTTACAATGTATCGTGGCTTTTCGTTATTCATGACTTTTATTGCGTTCTCTGCGATCAGGGTATATCTCCTGATCAGGGCTTCTTTCGTATCACCGGCTATATGAGGAGTAAGTAAGACATTTGGAAGTCTTCTCAATTCACTATGCTCCGGAAGAGGTTCAATTTCATACACATCCAGAGCTGCCTTTTTGATAACTCCGCTTCTTAAAGACTCTATTAAATCATTCTCATTGACGATTGACCCTCTCGACGTATTTATCAACCACCCGAGCCCTGCTCCACCTATTTCTTCCAGCTCCTTTTTCCCGATCAATCTTTCCGTCTTATAACTACCATGTTTTATTAAAGGGAGGAGAATAGAAATGATGTCAGATTTCCCCAATAAATAATCAAAATCAACAATATCTACAAAATCAAGTCCGTCATTCCCTCTCTCCTTATTCTTTCTAAATGCTATTACCTTCATTCCAAATCCATGAGCAATCCTGGCCTGTATCCTGCCAATGTTACCAAACCCAATCAAACCAAGTGTTTTTCCGGCAAGCTCAATACCAACCCCCCTATTCCATTTTCCGTCCTTCATCTCCTGTCCGTAATCTCTGTCATTCCTGGCTAACGCTAACATAAGGTACATTGCATGTTCTGCGACTGATTGAGCTGTAAGGCCGGGCATATTGCATACATGAATCTTTCTCTCTCTGGCTGATTCAAGATTTACCGTATCATATCCGGCACCGCACTGGAATAATCTTACCTTCTCCGCACTCATTATCATTTCCCCGGTAATCATAGCCTTGTCCGGATACACAATATCAGCATCCACTATCTCTTTAGATATAGAATCTACATCGTGCTGATCTCTAACGAGAACGATATTTACATCAAACCCTTTACCGCTAACCATCGATTTTATGGTCTTTACCATTATCCCGTCATCATCTGAACATAACAATATCTTTAATGTTTTGGACATTCTTGTATTGACTGACGTTTAATAAGATTTACAATCTAGAACGTCGAAGTTTTGATCTTCTTAATTAAAAGTTAAGAAATGGTACCTCCGAGTACTATTGAAGTCAACGCAAAAGAAAGATGACGACGTCTCTACAAACCATAGATAATGAAGAAAGCAGGACGGTACCTTCCATAAAGAATATAGCCTTCTGAAAAATATAAGCAAATAACAGCGCCAATGCTTTTGTAACGCTAAAAATTTCCCGTATTAGCACAAGTAATGCTACTTTTTTAAACAATACCAACCTGCCAGACAAAATGGAACAATATCAATCTAAAGCACAAGGGCATGTTGGCACATAACTTAAGGATCACCATGGATTGTTTCAGGTTAAAACAAATTTTTGGTACATGTATTGCGATAATGTGAGAATTGCATTGCTTTTACAAATTTAAACGGGATAGATTAATGATGATGAATGCTACAGAATCACGAGAAGAAACAGTCAGATACGTTCGGCTCATATTTCCACTGATGACTAAACACGGTATCCCAATAACACCAAAAAATTATACAACATGGTATTATTACGTCTCTGGCAGAAACAAAGAGCTCCAGGAAGCTATCGATTCTATTACTGAAAGTAATAAACCGTACACAAAGGAAACAAACGAAGAAATTTATCAGCGTTTTGTAGTCGAAAAAGAAGAGAATACACTAAAGGGAATTCGAAAAAAATTACAACAAACCTTGTTGACCGTTTTTGGAGAGTTGAAGGAGCTAAGCGGACAAACGGAGGAATATGAGTCAACAGCATTAGAAAATGTTGAAAAATTAACAGATGACATGTCTATCCGGGATATCAGAAATATTCTTGATGAAGTGATTGTTGCAACGAAAAAAATAAGAAGATTCGGAGAGGCGACACAACAGAGATTAAAAGAGACAACAAAAACGTTACATGTCATGCAAAAGGAGTTTGAACATGCAAAAAGCGAGTTATTGCAAGATTTTCTGACAGGAGTAATGAATAGAAAAGGGTTTGACGAGACGCTGGAAAAATTGACCAACGAGTCTACAGGCAATTTGTGCGTATTGATTTTAGACATAGATCACTTTAAAAAATTTAACGATATGCATGGGCACATTGTAGGTGATGAAGTACTAAAGTTTGTGGCAAAAAATATCCGGAAAAACGTCAAAGGAAAAGATATTGTTTCACGCATCGGTGGAGAGGAATTTGCCGTGATACTTCCGGAAACTCCACTTCTGGGTGCGGCAACTGTTGCTGAAAATATACGGGCTTCGATTGCCAGATTAAAGCTGGAAAGAAAAGGAAAAACAGAAATATTGGGAATGATAACGGTATCGATTGGTGTAGCACAATATCGACAGGGTGAGCCCCTTAAGGACTTTGTAGGCAGGGCAGACCAGGCACTCTATTCTGCAAAGAATACGGGAAGAAACCGTGTGGCAGCAGAATCTATGATATCAAACCGTGTTGAATGAAATGGAATATAGAAAAACATGATTGGTACTAGCTGCTAACGATTTGATAAGCAGCCCTTAAGACTCAGACAGTTTTTTCTGACTGAACGTTAAAGGTATGAGTTGATTAACAGGTTATATTTTAATGATTAATTTCCTTCAAAAAAGTCTTCGTCTACTTTTTTTACTTCGTACACATTACGAACCTGAACCCCAACAATCACCACTTATTATTTTCTTTTCTAGCAGCTCTTTTGGAAGACTAGAATAATATTTATCCTCAACTCGTTTGAGTAATTCTCTATGATGAAGAATTACTCCATCACTTAATACTTCAAAAATTGGAATAAAATTTTCATTAAACTTTGGTAAAGTAAATACTTATAAAAAGAAAACGGGGGTCATCTCGCCACTTGACACATTCAAATAAATTGACGTCTTGATAATGGCGATCAGGATCAAGCCTTGCCTATTTACAAGAAAAAAACTCCTTATTTAGAAATGGGAAAATTAGTTAAAAAGGGAGCAGATAATAATAATCACTTAAAAAGTAAAATATCCAATTGCCAAAATATGCAAAGCACAAAAGTACTATCCAGAAATACTTTAAGAATAATGTATATTTATCGTTTTCCGTGTAATAATCAAAACATCTTGTATACAGTGTAATCAACACAGGATTAACAAGAATATCATTGGTGCCGGGGGAAGCAATATTGCCTATATAAATGTATAGTAATCCAATTAAGATACTAAAAAATAAGGATAGACATATACTTTTTCTAGCAAGAATAATGAATGCATAAATTAAAAAATGTGATAGTATAGAAAACAATGCTATCAAAATACTTCTATAGGGTTCATAAGTAATAACAAAGAAGGGGAAAAGAAAAGCGAACAATAGAATGCCATTTCTTCGTTCTTTATCATTAATTCCTATCAAGTATAAAGATGCAGGGGCTATATGCTTTAATACATCATTATCATTCCAATATCCCAAATCTCCCAGGATACTAGAAGCACATCCGATAATGGCTGACAGAAATAGAAGTAATTTATTTCCATGTTTTAAAGTGGCAAACCACCACACTAATGCAAATACAATAAATGATTGTAATATTAATAAGGTTTCCTTAAACCAAAAATTCTCATGAATATAAGCCAAATTATTTATAACATCTATCACAAATTCCATTTTAATTAGCCTCTTTCCTTCACTTATGCTGCTTAACAACGCAGACTTTTATGGTAAACTTATTAATATGTCCCTAACTAAAACGTTTTGCCACCATTTTACAAAATATTTCTTGCTAAGAATAATTTTTTTGAAAGAACTTACATGTTAAATGCTTGCATGATAATGGAAAATGACAGTTGAAATAAACTTGGTGTGCTGTGATTGATTATGCACGACTGATATTGCCCTGGGGGGGGGAGGTGGGAAGGTGACAGTTCCTTGCTTTTTTGACAGGAAATTGTCGGTCTATAGATTGTTTCGTTACATAACCATTACCAGCCTCTCGAAAGAGAGGCCGACCTCCTAATCTTCATACCAATACAGGGAAAAGCTTGAAAACCGCAGGTTTTCATTTTACAATCTGACCTATCATGAACATATTAGATACCTCTTCGTGCCAATTCGTGTCTGGCATCTATCCCCGCTTTTGAATTCGCGTTCGGCCAGGCTGAACGTAATATTATAATAACTTGAGTTTATGTAAAAAAACTGTTAAAATGACGGCATTAGATTCGATAAAGTTAAATATAGACTGCTTTTAAATGACAAATAGACGTAAAACAAGAACTGTCACCGTTGGTTCAGTAGAGATTGGTAGTAATGCGCCGGTTGCTATTCAATCAATGACAAATACCCGCACAGATTACATCGAAGCAACAGTAAATCAGATCCAAGAACTTGAAGCGCTCAAATGCAGAATTATTCGAGTTGCCGTTCCTGATGTAAAAACAGTTAAATGTCTTGATGAACTCAAAAAAAGAATAAATATACCACTGGTTGCGGATATACACTTCGGGCACAATCTCGCCATAGAGGCCATTAAGCAAGGTGTTGACAAGATCCGCATCAATCCTGGCAACATGAAAAACAGAGATAAGCTTGAGGAAATTGTACGCCTTGCAAAAGACAAAGGCATTCCCATCAGAATAGGTGTTAATTCCGGTTCTATCAGAAGTAACAATGGACACGATGAGGATCTTGTATCATTAATGGTCAAAACAACATTAAGATATTGTGAACATTTTGAATCATTGGGATTTAAAGATATTATAGTCTCATTAAAGGCATCTGATGTACAACAAACAATGGATGCATACAGATCAATTGCAAAACAGTGTGACTATCCGCTGCATCTGGGTATTACCGCAGCAGGAGCACCGGAAGATGCAGTAATAAAATCAGCAATCGGTATTGGCGGTTTACTTTCAGAAGGAATTGGAGATACACTAAGAGTCTCTTATACAGGCCCTCCCCACCAGGAAGTAAAGGCGGGATATAAGATCCTTGAAGCGCTTGGACTATCAAAAAGAACTGATGCCGAGATAATATCATGTCCGACTTGTGGACGTTGCGAAATAGATCTTCTTAAGATTGTTAATGAAGTGAAGAAAAGACTTCCTGAACAGAAAAAGTCTGTACAGATTGCCATTATGGGATGTATTGTTAATGGTCCCGGAGAGGCGATGGAGGCCGACATAGGAATTGCCGGCGGAAACGGAGTGGGTTTTTTGTTTAAAAAAGGTGAAAAGATAAGAAAAATTCCTGAAAGTGAGATGGTATCTACCTTACTGGAAGAAATCGAAACAATATAACTATGAAAAATGTAGTCATCCTCGGCTCAACCGGTTCAATAGGCAAAAGCACTCTTGACGTTATAAGAAACCTGAAGCCCAAATATAAGGTAGTGGCATTATCAGCAAATTCGCAATGGGAACCGTTATCAAAACAGGTTAATGAGTTTAAACCGGAAAGCGTATATATTGCGAATGAAAGATGTGTAGATTTACTGAGGAATAGTCTGTCAGGCAATTCCGTACAAATTCTTACCGGCGATGACAGCGTCAGGGAGATGGTGTCCAGGGAGAATGTAGACATCGTCCTTTCGGCCATAGTGGGAGGAGCCGGACTTCCCGCTGCTATTGAAGTAATTAAAAGCAGAAAAACCCTCGCCCTTGCGAACAAAGAGGCTTTAGTTATGGCGGGTGGATTGATTATGCCTATGGCAAAAGAGAATGGCGTGAACATCATTCCTGTTGATAGCGAACACAGTGCCGTACTTCAGGCATTAAGAGCAGGACGCCGTGAAGAGGTAAAAAAAATTATTATTACGGCATCCGGAGGGCCGTTTCTCAATCACTCGAAAGAGAAGTTATCTGAGGTAACAAAAAAAGAGGCGCTCAACCATCCAACATGGAATATGGGAAAGAAAATAACAATTGACTCTGCAACATTGATGAATAAAGCCCTTGAAGTAATCGAGGCAAAATGGCTTTTTGATCTGGACGCATCCCAGATTGAAGTGGTAATACATCCTGAGTCAATAATCCATTCGCTTGTAGAGTTCTGTGACGGTTCTGTCATCGCACAAATGGGGTTACCGGACATGAAGGTGCCTATACAATTTGCGCTGACCTACCCCGACAGAGAAAATGGTAATGCCAAAACACTTGATCTGGCAAAGCTGGGCACTCTTAATTTTCAAAAACCGGATATGGACAAATTCCCGGCATTAAGACTAGGTTACGAAGTTGTTGAAAAAGGCGGGACTATGGGTGCCACATTTAATGCTGCAAATGAAGTAGCTGTCCAGGCATTTTTAGATAATAAAATTAAATTTACAGATATCACAAAAGCAGTGGAACACGTTATGAAAGAACATGATTTTATAAAAGATCCCACATTGCAGGATATCATGGATGCGGATGAATACGCGCGCAAGGAGACGAAAATATGCCTTTCATAGGAATATCATCTAATGTTGTTTTAGTAATAATCGGTGTAGGCTTACTTATTTTTATTCATGAGCTTGGACATTTTTTAGTAGCAAAAAAAATAGGTGTGAGAGTACACGCATTTTCACTTGGATTCGGCCCGGCAATCATCAGCAGACAGATTGGTGAAACGGACTACAGGATTTCACTTATTCCGTTGGGTGGCTACGTAAAACTCGCGGGTGAGCAAAGGGAGGATTCTAACACAGGCGAGGATTGGGAGTTCATGTCTAAAAAACCCTGGCAACGTGCCGCAGTACTCGTAGCCGGTGTCTCTTGTAATACAATCCTGGCGTTTATTCTTTTTATCGTGGCCTTCAAAGTAGGAGTTCCTTTCATTACCTCAGAAATAGGACAGACCATGCCAGGAGGACCTGCATGGGAAGCTGGAATACGCCCGGGAGATAAAATTGTCAGGATCAATAACGTTACTGACCCTGACTTTGAGGACATCTTCATTACCGTAGCGCTTAATGGCTCTCCCGCAGGCATTAACATGGAGATCGAAAGAGACAATGAGAGATTCGATGTCAACGTAGTACCTGAATATGACACATCAGTTGGGGTTCAGCGCATAGGAATTTCGCCGGCAAGCACTTTGGAAGTGCACAAAATATTTACTGTCGAAAATGCAGACGCTCCCGCACAAGTTTCAGAATTGCACGTTAATGATGAAATACTGGAAGTTAATGGTAAAGCGATTGCCACCGTAAATGAATTTAGAGAAATAGTAAATGCAAATCCGGGCAAAGAGCTCAACCTTTCAGTTTTACGTAACGACCAAAAGAGAGACATCAAGGTGACACCATCTGTTGTTACTCGATGGATGATCGGGCTGTCCTGTGCTACATCTAAGCTTGATGGTGTAAAAAAGGATAGTTTTGCACACTCACTCGGACTGGAAAAAGGGGATGAAATAGTTAAGGTAAATTCCGATAATGTTCATGGCTTTTCAGCGTTAATAAATAAAATCAAGGAAGCACCTGATGGTATTATCACACTACAGGTGAACAGAAACAATGTTACACGCCATATAAAACTAACGAAATTGGGAGAAGAGACAGTCAAAGAATTTTCCGACGGAATCTTCCCCCACTACGGATTGACAGTAGACTCAACAGTTGAAGGTTTCCCTGCCGAGAAAATAGGCATTAAACCAGGTGATAGCATTACATCAATAAGCGGAGAAAATGTAACAGAGTGGAGCCAGCTTTTAACGCTTGTTACAGCCAGCCAGGGCAAAGAGTTTGAAATTGCATGGACACATAATTATGAAACTGTCACAAAGACAATCAAACCTCAGAAAAACGAGGAAAATGTACAAGGCATACTGGGAATTAAATTCAGAGAAAAGAAGATATATAGAAAATATGGTTTTCTCAAAGCATGTTCAGTCGGCACACATAAGACAGTTATAAATATTAAAAGAATCTATCTGACCATACAGGGATTTGTATCAAAGAAATTATCAACTAAGGCGTTAGGCGGCCCGGTGCTGATAGCTCAGGCGTCTTATGCATCAGCACAATCAGGAATCGGCAAGCTCATGTATTTCATGGCCATTATCAGCATTAACCTGGCCGTGATAAATATATTACCTGTTCCGGTTCTTGATGGAGGGCATCTCATGTTCCTTGGCATTGAAAAGCTCAAAGGTTCTCCGGTTAGTGAAAAAACGATGGCAATCGCTAATTATATCGGTATGGGATTAGTACTAACTCTTATGATCTATGCGACGAAGAATGACATCATGAGACTGTTTCATCTATAGTCACGTAACAAGCATCAAACAACAAATTTCAAATATCGATTGATATCTATTTGGAATTTGTTGTTTGAGATTAATAATTTACCGTATTACACATGTTTGACAATGCTTTCTGCCTCATTTTCTAATTTGATGAGCTCGTTCTCCAATGATATACGGTATTCCTCCATCTCAAACTTTTCCAGTTTAGTCGGCACCAAAATAGGATTTCCATAAAATATCCTGGCTTTAGAAAAAGGTTTGGGTATGCAAAATCTATCCCAGCTTGGAAATTCCCAATACTTTGCAAGATATATCATTACCGGAATAATAGGATATTGCGTCTTCTGCCCTAATAGTATTGCTCCGGATTGAGCGACAAATCTAGGACCTTTCGGACCGTCGGGAGTTATTGCTAATGATATCGATTCCTCTTTTATCTGCTTTATCATTCTCAACAAAGCCTTTGCACCCCCCCTGGTTGTAGACCCCCTTGCAACACCGTAGCCTAACCTCCGGACAACCTGTGCAATATATTCACCATCACGATGCTGGCTTATCAAAACCTTAACGTTACGATTTCTGCCTACAAATGCCGGAAGCAGCATATGTGCATGCCAGAACGCGTATATCGCGTATTTACCCTGGCGCTCAAGGTTTTGTGAATAACCAGCCGGAATCTCTTTAATATTCATTGTGCTAAATAAAACCCTGACAGTAATAGAACCTAAAACACCCACTAGAAAATACTTAATTTTTTGTAAATTCATATTCTTGTCACCTATACCATTGAATTAATTGTTTGCAAAAGTACGCATTTTTCGCACGCAATGTCATCACTTTCACAAAAGTCTTTAAATATTTGCAAAAGCCCCTGCTGGCGCCTGGCCGAATTAACCACGGTTCCGTCCTGTGGCTCTTTTCCAAGAATTCTATAGCCCATGAACCTTGTAATATTATTTGGTGATAGTTTCGAATGTTGTTTAAAAGCCTTAAATAGCTTTCCTTCTAATTCAGAGTCTTCTCTTTTTCTTGCATACGACAATAGAACAGGAATAATTATATTTACAAATATTACGGTAGATCTCTCTTTGCCGATCAACCTTCCCCTTATTTTCAACCTTCTTCCTCCAAATGTATAATAATGGGACCAATAGTCGTCATATAATTCGGAAAAGATAGACTCAGTATTTTTAATGATAGCTTTTATCTGATCCATGTCACTCTTACTATTATATGTCTTCTCAAAAGACGCTAATATCACTCTAAAAATTCCGGTTTCATAATTTTCTGCCAGGAGACGGCTGATCGCGGCGATTCTTCTTGTTGGATAGTTGCCCGGCCTGGAATACTTAAAACTCCACGACTCTGCATCCATTGGTTTACTCTTGATATCATTTCTAATTTCTGACCATATTCGCTCAATATCGTTGATATATTCAAGAGTATGCTTATCCATATCGCTCGCATATTTTGATCTCTGACTGGGCAAGAGCCCCGACATACCAAACAATAGTGCCTGTATCTTCTTACTCCTTTCATTTGTAGAAACGTCAGAGGGTATTAATTTTTTAATTTGATTGATTGTGACGAGAGTACCTAAATACTTGAACTGCTCTTTATTATTCTTATAACCAAGGGATTCCATTATTGCTTCATACAAAACCTGCTCAAACGTCTTCGATTTCTGTTGCTTTTCAAATCTGTCCGCTTTAACCAATATCCTTTCATCGCCTGCATAATCCAGAAATTGCCCAATCCATTTATCATCAAGTGAAATCACACTCAACCTTTTGTGACAAGGCCCAGCATTAGCGCTGCCGGTGTGTGGGTAGTTTTCGATATCAATCATCCCAGCGAGCTTTTCCAATTCGTACTTCAGATAACTATAAAGTTCCAGCTGAGGAATCCGGCGATTCTTGATGGTAAGAGACTTGTCTTTTGCATCATTCCACATAAATACATGTAGGCACACATTGTCATACTCCTTTTGTTTACTGTGTCCATGACGCGCCCAATCACCTGAACATACGTGTATCTCCACATCTCCTTTTACTATTCCTTTTCCTTCCAACAGTATTTCAGCATCCTTAAAGTCCGGACCTTCTTCCAGATTCCATATGCCGGAAGAGATAATCTCTATCCTCAATCCATCCTCAGTATATAATTTGTCCTTCTTTAAAATCTGTTCAGACCATATGCAGTTTACAAGCTGCTCCTTCACCTTCTTTCCTTTTACACTATACTTAAGGTTTTCCGCATCTTTAACTCCACAATATCGCCTGACAAGCTCACGATAACACGGAGGACGAAAACTATTAGAATAATCCTTATTCTCAAACATTAAAATCTTCCCTGAATTTATTATTAGTATTAAGCGTGTATGCACGCATACAAACAAAAGGTAATAGACTCACATTTATAATGTTCATATAATACACAGAGGAACATGTAGAAGAGAACATATATGATATTTAAACGTCAGAGAGAGAGATTTATAGAATGCCTAATCTTTCAACCAGAATTCTAATTTGTCAATTAACCGCAGAGGCTACCACTGCAGAAGAAGTATTTCAAGACAAATTTCAGCCTTAAAAAATCGCATCACCACAATGCATAGTACTATAATAATTATTTACAGACACGATTCTTTTTCTATCTGTTTTTTTGAAACAATTTATACTAGAATTGAAATATATTGAGCAACCATCCTAAAAATAACACGGATATTAAAGAAATATATAAAAAACTCGACGCTGAGCTTGCAAGTATAAACCCGGGTTGCAATGCTTGTGGCACGTGCTGTCATTTCAATGAATTTGGCCACGTATTGTATGCATCAACTGTTGAAACAGACTATATCCGGGAAAATGTGGAAATACCCTCTTTTGATCCTGACGATAATGTATGCCCTTTTTTAGTAAACTATGAATGTAGTATCAGAGATCATCGGGCTCTTGGCTGCCGTGTATTTTTCTGCAATCCACAGTACAAAGAAACATTACAGGGAATATACGAAAAATATTATACTATGATCAAAGATTTAGCTATAGAGGATAAGGTTGAATGGTATTATGCACCCATGATGAAACTGCTTGAAAAAAAGCAACAAAAGAACCAACTATAATGAAGCCATAAATCACTATTCCATCAACACTCCATATCTCAAACCCCTTGAGCTTATGTTGCATGTCTGAAAATGCAATTTCTCCATTGTTCTCCACATAATCATTGCCCCTGCCAGCAAGACATCCGCGCGTTTCGGATCGATGCCTACCTGACCACATCTCTCTTTGACAGTCATACGTTTAAGATCTTTGACCATTTGAAGCAAGTTGGCACTTGTCAATTGGACCTTCTCAACTTCAGCCGCATCAAACGCTCTGAGCCTCAGATGCCAGGAAGCCAGTGTAGTAGCTGTACCAGCCACAGCGAGCATTTGCATGTCTGACGGAATAGAACTTCTCCAGTCCATAAGCACTTCAAGCTTATTATCTATTTCGGCAAGGCAGATGTTAAACTCTTTATCAGTTACCGGATCAGACTTCAAGTATCTTTCCGTAAAACGCACAGACCCTAAGTCTATACTGCGACCATCATTTGCTGTAACAAATTCTGTACTTCCCCCTCCGATATCAACCACGGCATGGCTGGATGGTACCATGCCCGGAAGCAGAGAACCTTTAAAGCTCAATCGAGCTTCGTCTTTCCCCGAAATAACCCTGAATCCGAACCCCAACTCTATCGCTACCTTTGCAAAAAACTCCCTGCCATTTTCAGCATCTCTTGCCTGGCTTGTTGCCACACATATAACATCATCAGGTAATATTCCAGCTTTAGAGATTATTTTTTTATACTCATCCAGACACGTTAGCGTTCGTTCTATCGCATCAGGTTGAAGGCATCTTGTTTTATCGACTCCCTCTCCAAGGCGAATAATGCTGGCATAATCACCCAACACCTTATTGACATATCCGGACTCAACCTCTGCCATAAGCATAAGACAGGTATTCGTTCCTAAATCAATAGACGCCTTTAGCATTTAACACCTCTGTTAACATTCATTACATTAACAAGACCGTCCCCCCTTCGTCAGTCTGGCAGGCTATAGTCAGAATCTGCCATTCTCTCAAATACCGTTGATCTCTGGGAAGCTAATATTTCTTAGAAAACCGGATACTTTTTCACAAATGCCTTTTGTTTCCAGAATATATAGCTACTCCATAGCAGGGCGATGCCAATGTCAATATCTACTATGGAAACAGCTATTAAGAAGTAATAGCTGTGTTGTGTATGCGCCAGCCTCGCCATAGTCGCACCAAATACTATCATTATGGCTAATACGGCAAAGAACCACGGTTTGAAAAATTGCCAGACTTTCGGTTGGTGAAGATCGTTTATTCTCGCAAGATTTTTGAGACAGCTTTTACGGAAAATAAACTTACCCTTTATACTGCCTATGACAGGACCTACAGCAACAGCCAACCACGGCCAGTACTGTTCAGGTTTCATGGAATATGCCTCGACAAGCAGGCTGGTTCCCTTTATTAACAACGCAATGCCTCCAACATACCAAACGAAGGCGGCGAAGATATTGAGGGTACGTATGGATGCGGTCATTGTAGAAAAATGATTTCTGTAGAACAAATTTCAGAAGAAATCAGTGGCACGCCGTCGATCGACAACCACTGATTTCTTCTGTTCAGGTTAGTAACTAAGGTGTATCAATAACTTTACAATAGTTCAGATGTTTTTTATGTACGATTTGTGATCTCAATCAAGTGATAACCAAAATCAGTTTTTACGGGACCATGGACTTTTCCAACTTCATCGTTAAAAACCACCTGGTCAAATTCTTTGACCATTTGTCCGGGACTGAACTCACCTAAATCACCTCCACTTTGACCTGAAGGACATTGGGAGTGTTCTTTTGCTATTGCCTCGAAATCTGCCCCTCCCTCGATCTGCTCTTTTAACTTTCCACAGTCTTCTTGACTGGATACCAGGATATGACGCGCTCTGGCAGTACCCATTACTGACCCCTTTCATAAAAAAACTAAGTCTTATTCAATAATTTTATAAGCTTTTCATTCTACTCTTTGTAATCTTCTTGTCAATTATTTTCCGTACAGAAAGAAGTACTTCGCTATCTGCGCATACGAGTTCCATCACGAAACTTGAGGATTTTGAAAGATATCAATATCCGTAATTATGTTCAAAAATATTCTCAAGATCCTGTGCTCTGGTAATGATTTACCCCCACCTTCCATGAGAATATTGAAACGGTAATCACGATAATACCGGCTATTGGCGTGCCCATTTCCAGCGCAGGATGAAGGAGGCCGGCGCCTGAACGGTCTAAAAAGAAATGTGCAGGATAAAAATTAATGAATGCAATTGGAAATATAAAAGTCAAAAAAAACTGCATCCCTACATTGTATATGTTTACCGGATAGTTAATAAACTCCTTACTTGAGAATATCACCGTATGTACAAGGGATCTGTTTCTTAATGTCCAGAAGGCAACCGCTGTTACCATCAAACGTATGCCTCCGGCAATCATGACACCTCCCATTATAATTACGGGAAACAATATGACTTTATAAAACGTCCATTCAATATTGGCATAGTGTGATCCGAAATAAAGGGCCGTGGATCCGATTATGAGATGCGCAGCTGTCGATACCTCAAATTTCGAAAAAATCACCTGTCCTAATGGGCTAAGCGGTCTTACCAATACCCTATCAAACTCACCGTCCACAATCATATTGTCAAAATTAACCAACTGTGAAAAGATTAGATTGGTAAATCCAAAAGCAAAAGCTTGCAGTGAATATAAAAAAACCATCTCCCCCATTGACCAACCCTTTATTTCATGGAAACGGCTTAAAAGTATAAATAATAATCCAAATTGTCCGGCATAAAACGATAATATAGCAAATATATAGAACAGAAAACTTGCTTTATATTCCATCCTCGCCTTTATTGATGTCGTGAACAGCGTAATATAAATTTTGATCGACTCCAAACTATCCTCCCTGGATAATTAATTTTTTCTTACCTGCACCCCACATAAAGCTGCAAATAACACCCATTATTACAATCCATATCAATTGTGCCATTATTATTGATTGCGCTTCCGCCAAAGAAGCCCGCCCAATAAGAATAGTAGTCGGGAAATAAAGCATATATTGGAATGGAAGAAGCTTAACTAATGGCTTCAGGAATTCAGGAAAGAAATCTATAGGTACTATTCCTCCGGAAAAGAAAGTATAAAAAGCATATTTAAAAAGCAGAAATGGAAATATTTCTATAAACCAGAAAGCAAACAATCCCACAATAAAATTCATCATGGAAACCAAAATATATCCGACGATACATGACACAACGAAAAGTAAAAACCTTATTACTTCAAACGGAATAGATACATCAAAAAGAAAAATGGATATTATAACGATAGGAGCAGTCCTCGCCATCGTATGGAAAAGAGAATTTCCCACATTCTCAGCAAGGTTCATAAAGAAAAATGATGTAGGTCTTACAAGTTCTATCGCGATCGAGCCGTCCATAACCTTCCTATAGATAATAGAATCATCCATAGTAAAGGATATTCTGACAGCCATAACCATAACCGCATAAGTTACAATGGCGGTTAACGTATAACCATTATGAACCGTGGTATCAAATTGAGAATATAAAGCTTTCCATAAAGAGGTAAATATAAAGACGTATAGAAAACCGTTTACGATTCCAACAAAACAATCAAATCTATAGGTGACTTGCTTCTGGAACGATACCGATACAAATTTTAAAAAAAGTTTTGGATTCATCTCATTTAGTAGGCGATTCTTCCGAAGGAGTTGCTAACGTTACACGATTGTTATATATATTCCTGATTATACTTTCCACAGAAGGTTCATTCACCGATATGTCCTTTATCTTATATCTGGATGCGATGGTACCAATAACTTCACCGATACCATAATTATCATTATCAAATGTCAGCCATTTTTTGCAACCCTGTTCACGTATGACGGTAACCCCGGGAATTCCATGTATAACATTTCCATCATCATGAAATTCGACCTCTAACACTTTCTCATGTACAAATTTCTGCTTCAGCAACTCAGTCTCACCGTCATACACTATCTTTCCATCCTCAAGTATAATGAGACGTTTACATAGATGCTCAATATCGTTCATGTCGTGAGTAGTGAGGATTATAGTAGTTCCTTCCTCCCTGTTAATTTCAGCAAGGAAGTTCCTTATAGACTCTTTTGCCAGTACATCCAGACCGATTGTGGGTTCATCCAGAAAAAGAACAGGAGGGTTATGGACCAGAGAAGCTGCTATATCACATCTCATTCTCTGGCCTAAAGAAAGCTTTCTCACCGGCATGCCCATGAGAGAATTAAGATCAAGCACTTGATCCAGCTTTTTCATTTGTGAATTAAAATCAGACTGGGATACCCTGAAAATTACTCTCAACAAATCAAACGATTCGCGTACCGGAAGGTCCCACCAAAGTTGCGTTCTTTGACCAAATACAACGCCAATCTTCGCAGCGTTCTTTTTTCTCTCTTTGTAAGGAATAATCCCATTTACTTCCGCGCTCCCTGACGTTGGCACAAGTATACCGGTCAGCATCTTTATTGTTGTTGATTTACCCGCACCATTTTCACCCACATATCCTACAAATTCTCCATGCTTGATCTCAAAATCAATACCATCTACGGCTGTAATTATTTTTCGTTTTCTGCGAAAAAGAGCTTTCAACTTTCCTGAAAAGCCTTTGCCAGACTCACTGATATCAAAGTCCTTACTTAAACCTTTAACCTTAATTGCTATATTATTCTGTTGCATTTTTTCATATCAGTATTACCTGGTGTGGCATTGCCGCATCAATGTTTGAAGCAAATTAAACCACATGGTAAAAGACAAAATATTTGTGGTGTATTTTACTATAAAAGATATTACTTTGCCAGTATTGAACTTCAGTAAGAATATCAATAAAACTCATAACAACAGGTACAATCAGACGCTCTGTAACAAGTTTATGACCAAAAAAGAAAACTGCTAAAGTGTATAGAACCACCAGATTTAAATTTTTTATTGGAGAAATTCCACTGTCAGTGCTATATTCGGTAGAATTTTATTTGTGCTTAGGCACAAAGCCAATCCTACAATATTTACGATATAAAAGACATTTAATGAGTGCTAAAAAAATTTTACTTACGATTGGAATTGCTTTTTCTATATTCCTGATTACTCTCCCACTAGTAAGCTATAAGTATCTTAAAACTGCGGTAAAATCTGCTGCTTTTAATCATCTTGTCACCGTCAGAGGGTTGCTAAAACATCAGATAAAAACTTATTTTCAGGAGAGATTTGGAGACATCGACGTCCTCTCAAGAAATCCTGTAATCGGACAAGCTTTTTCCCGATTGTCAAAGGCATTTCACGCTTCAGGTTTGGATAGTGATGTATACATTAAGGTATCTGAACTTTACCAGCCTTTGATGGAACACTATTTAACTGACTACGGTTATGCAAACGTATACTTTATTGATAACGACGGAGATGTAATGTATTCCGCGGTTAGAGAGGAGTTTACAGGGACTAATTTAGCTACCGGCAGATATAAACAATTCAGTATCGGCCAGATCTATGCAAACGGCTTAAACGGGATAGCATTTGAGGACTATACATGGCATGAAGAACTGGGTGAATTTACCTCTTACTTTGCCGCGCCCGTATACGACGGACAAATGCTGCAGGGTGTATTAGTGATCGAAATCCCTTTCTCTCATTTAGATTCTATCATGACGGAGAGAGAAGGTTTGGGAGAGACAGGAGAGATGTACCTTGTAGGCGACGACAGTTACATGAGATCAAATTCCAGATTTTCGGAAAAAGCTACCATACTTCAGAAAGAAGTAGACACCGCAGCAACAAGAGAGGCCTTAGACGGAATAGTGGGAGAAAAAATAATAAAAGGCTATCGACGAATCCCGGTATTGAGTGCGTATACTCCACTAGATCTTAAATTTGTCAATTGGGCGTTACTAGTTGAGATCGATGAAGAAGAGGCATTCGCGGCTGTCAAAACTGTAGAAAAAAGAGTGACAATACTTGGGTCACTAATCGCAGGCATAACCTTCCTGTTCATTTATCTAGTAAACAGAAGAAAGAAAATAGTTATGGTTGCAGAATCTTTAGAAGAAACCGAAACCTGATTACTCTTTTATCTTCTTTGCCCGATTTTGTGCATATGCGTCCTGAACAGCTATATATGGATCTATCGCCTGTTCCACCAAACCCTCGTAAGTATCTCCTTTGTCTATGGAAATATCATTGATGGCAATATAAGCCTTGGCCCCCGTAGGTGCATATGGGCTGACAAACATCAGAAGTGTTACCGGGTCAAGTGCCGTATCTATAATAAGTCCAAATGCATCGCGGACGTTAGATGGGCCGAAAAAAGGTAATTCGAGATGTGAACCAGCTCCCGTATTATAACTTCCAAGAGTCTGTCCAAAGTCTTCATCTTGTAGATCCAGATGAAAGTATTTCTTTGCCGGATCTGAAAACCCGGCCCCGCCTATGGTGGAATTAATAATAAGTCGGGATAGTTCCGTACCTGCACCCCTAAATTTACCTTGAAAGAGACAGTTGAAAAAACGGCCGGGCGTCCTTACATTTACAAAGAAATTTCTGACTCCTAATCGTGCCACTTCAGGCAAAACCGCCTTGTAGCCTTTTGATAAAGGCCTGAAAAAGTAGTAGTATAGTTTATCATTAAAGGCAAACACCGCTCTATTATAAGACGGGAATGAGTCTTTAACAAAAGTTGCATCCATTGAAATATCTACATAATCTACATTCTCGTCATCTACGTATTCCACATCCTCATCAATATCACTAGTATCTACAACAGGGTTCTTGTCACCACTCTCGCTTACAACAGGTTGTTCCCTTGATGCAGTAGAATCTTCTGCAAATAAAGATATATTAAACGTGTACATTGTTAAAACAGAAAAACACATCAATAAAACTAGTTTCCTCATCAGTTAACTCCTGTATTTATAGCTAATTTTTAAAAATAATTTTTTCTTATATCTACAGACATCTGGGCTTACTTATTATTTCAAACACTTCTCGTGCGGATTCTAGCAAAATACTTTTAAATTGGCCACGATAATTTTTAGCCAGATTTACTATAAAAGCATCTTTGCCCACATTGGCAATAATAATATCAATATTTTACTTTCGTGTACAAAAATTTTATGAAGCACTTAAGCTATTATTTTATAGACTATTACCATATTAACTAACAAAATACAAGTAATAGATCTAAGTACTTGGCCATGAGCAAAAACGCAATTATTGCGGAAACCGATAAATGCCAACCAAATACTGCGAAATATATGCGCATGTCTTGGCCGATTAGCCAGGCTTTGCAACACAAATTTATTTCCCGAATGGTTTTAGCGCAATTATCAGTCGTGGAAGCAGTGTTAATGCTGTGATTATCGCAATAATCATCGCAAGGCTGGTAAGAAGACCGAAAAGTATCGTTGGGATAAAATTCGAAAAAACCAGGATAAAAAAACCTGCAACAATTGTAAGAGAAGTATAGTACATCGCATTTCCTATACTTCCATGACAGCGATGCATTGAATTAATATAATTTCTATCAATTTCATACTCTTCCTTAAATCTGTGAATATAATGAATGGTATCATCAACTGCAATACCAATACTTATTGCAGCAATAGTTATTGTCATCATATCAAGTGGAAGGCCTGCAAGCCCCATCACACCAAGCACAGCAAGCGCAGAAATTACATTAGGTATAATTGCAATCAAGGCTATCTTTATTGAACGAAATAACACCGTAAACATTACCATTAACGCAAGCACAACAAACCCTATAGTTAATATCTGAGAGCTGAAAAGGCTTTGGAGCATATTGTTATAAAGAATCATGATACCGGACAGGTGAACGTTAACTTTTTTCAAATCAAGCTTGTTCTCCATATCAGATCGTATCTTTTTGAGTAAACTATCTCGTTTTAATCCCGTTAAAGAATCTTTTATCCGTACTGTCAAACGAGCCTGATTATCCGGAATCGAAACATATGGACTGAGCACCATATCTTTAAATTCATCAGGCAACTGAGTATAAAGGAGGGCAAGCTGAAAATTATCAAGAGGCTTTCCATCAGTAAATTCCTCAGCGAGCTTCAACATCGTCCCGAGAGATAAAACCTTACCTATTTCAGGTAAACTATCAAGATAGTCGTGAACCTTCATAATTATTGCCATTTTATCGGCAGTAAACCAATATTTGTTTGAATTATCCACCTCATCGAACTCATCAAACTCATCAAACGCGCTAAAATCGTCATCAGGCTCCATAGTGGCATCTTGATTTGATAATTGGATATCCTTTATCTTCTGTGGATCCATAACGACATCATTAGACGTTATGATACCCATATCCTGATCAGTAACCGTAGGCTCTGTAATAGTATCTTTTATTAATGGCGGAGTATCTTCAATCTCCCGAAAATTCACAAGAATATCAAGAGGTGTTGTTCCGCCCATATCCTGATCAATAATCTTCATCCCCTGGTATATCTCTGTTGACTTTCGAAAATAATCGATAAAGCTGTTTTCCACAGTAATCCTTGATATGCCGACAACTATGATAACAATCAGTATACCGGTTGAAATAAATATTGTTTTCGGATAATCCTGAGTCACACTTGCCAGGATGTGGGTGAGTGCTCCGCCAAACTCTTTGTGCGCCCTTAACTTACCTGCCGGAAGCAGAAAAAGTATTGCGGGAAATAGCAAGAACGTAACGACAAGAGATACAATAAGCCCAAGACTCATCATCCAGCCAAAGGTAATAACAGGCAAAATACCAGAAAACAGCAAAGAGCCGAAACCGGCGATTGTCGTTAAGGTTGTATAGAGACAAGGAGTAAATTTTGAAAGCACCGTCTCCTGAACAAGCTCTTGCTCAGACCATTCAGGGTGTTCCACCAGCAATTCTCTGTACCTTACAATCAAATGAATCGTCAACGCCATGGTGATAATAAGCTGTAGAGAGATAAAATTTGAGGATATTACCGTAACCTCCCATCCAAATAATCCGAGCAAACCTATCATTGCAATGACAGATAAAACACAACAGAGTATTGGTAAGAGTACCCAGCGGACTTTTTTGAAAATTACACCGAGCGCTATAATCAAAAAGATGAGTATACCTATTCCGAAAATTTTAATATCATTTCTGATGAACGTGATCATATCGTCGGTAATCATCGATACTCCACCGAGAAACAGCTCAGCATCCTGTCTATAGCCATCCATTATTCTACGAACAGCAGCTATATCACTGTGTTTTTCCTTATCCAGACGAATTTTACACTCTCTATACTCAAGTTTAAGCTGTTCAAGTTCAGAACGTTCAAGAGAGGTGATGGCATTGTCGGCCTTTTTCTGCATCAGCTCACTCTTCCTGGAAATGATTCTTTCAAACTCCTTATCGTCAGCAAGGTTGATGATAAGCGCAGTCATCTTCATATCCTGACTGATCAGAAGCTCCTGATAAATCGGGCTTGTGCTTAACTCAGTCCGGGCAAGTTGCAAATCAACAACGGGATCCTCAAGATTCTTGATATTTTCCATCAACTCCTTGATGGGCACAGGCGGATTCCTGAGAAGTGGAACATCGAGGATTGTAAAAACGGAACTAACACGCTCTATCTCCTTTAATTCATCCCGCAATGAGCTAAGGCGCATAAGCGTTTCTTGGGATAGAAGATCCCCTCTGGGCTTGTAGGTCATCAACAGGTATCTAGCAGTGCCGTATTTTTTGTTTATTTCACTGAAATACTTATAATCTTGATCATTTTCGAGTATCAAAGAATCTGCAGATGCATCAAGCCTGAAGTCCCTTGCTTGAAACCCTAGATACGTAAACACTCCCAACAGCACAATAATAACAATAATTGGTTTGTTTAATATATACCTGATGTAGAAATTCAGAAGAGATGATTGCATAAGATAAGTAGCTAAAAGTATGGTAGGAAACTATAAACGAAGATAGCGGTTATAATTCTTTATTTTCTTTATTTTCTTTATTTTTTTCTCTCATTTTTACCAGCAAATCTTCAATCTTGCCGCTTTTGAGGATATGGTTGTACTGAGATCGATATGTATGGATCAGACTGACACCTTCAATTGTAATATCGTAAATCTTCCACCCGTCATTAGAATTGAACATTTTATATAATATTGAATACTTCTTACCCTTTGACAACAATATTGTTGGTATCTGAACTTTATTTTTTTGCACTACAGTCGCAGGCTGAAAAACAACTTCCTCATTACTGAAAAGATCTAATTTGTCAACATAGAAACGCTGAAACAGCTCAGTAAAGAGGTTTGTAAACTCGACCCTCTGTTTAGTATTAAATTCAGACCAATATTCTTTACCTACAGACAATTTAGCCATTAATGGATAATCAAAAACGGTATTGGTAATCTCAACGACTTTGCTTTTCTTCTGATCCATTGCCATCTCTTCATCTAACATTATCGTAAACACTTTACCAACAGACGACTTTAAAGTTTGTTCGGCTTTAGTTTCATCATCTGCAACGACAACTTGAGACAACAAGAGAAAAAACAACAAAAAACAAGAAATCATTTTCATAGCTCACACCTTTGACCTTTTTTTAATTTTTGCGTAATATGTACCTCTTATACCGTATAAATCCACGAGAGCGCGACTACATCCTTCTCGTTTGTCGCAACACTTCTCCATTAACAAGATCACTTATTATTTTATTTAATGAATTTGAGACAGAACAATTAAATCATCTATAACGAAAGTTGTCAAGAAAGGAAAACATGGATATACAGAAAGACCTTTAAGTATCATAAGAAAAGTAATAATACCAGCTGTATAATTAAAAATAGATGAAAACAGAGGCAAGCTTACGTTTTTAACGCCACCATATTCTTGAACGCAGATATTCAATCCATTTTAGCACTTCACGTTCAACCTTTATCGCTTCACTTATCAAGATGTTAATGTCTCTATCAGGACATGTTGATTTTGCCCTTACTATTTCAAGCAAATAGACACATTTCCTGGCATTTTTTAATGAACGTTTGCAATTTGCTATATTCCCACATAACGTATCTTTTTCGTATCCCATACCATGCCCTCCCGCTATTTTGGCAGGGATCATAGAAGAGGCAGAAATAGCTTCCAATACATCTTCATCTACATTAACCCCTTTACGGTTTTTAAAATACTTACTCAGCTTGATGTAAAGATTGTAACTTTTTTCATATGCAATAATTTTTTTAACATCACCTTCTGTTGTTTCGTCGTATTCAATGGCATTATTAAAAACCTGATTCACTTCAAATATGTGGCATTCATCTCTTTTTCCGCAATTGTCACATGACTTATTTTTGTAGCTACAATCTTCATACTTGTGATCCCAACCCATCTCTTTCGCTATAAGATTATCACAATCCGGATGATTATGTAGTGTTTCGAACAACTCAACGTATTTTGCAGTACGAACATCAGCTTTTTGCAAGAACCTTTCCCAGTCATCCTCATTCCAATCATCGTCTTCATAATAATCTTTACCTTCCATAATCACTTCCCGTTTAGAATGTTTTGTAATAACAATCCCTCTGCATCGCGTCAAATCCCAACTCTTCTATTAGAGCTATCATTTCTTCTTTATCCATACGAAAATCCACCCCGGCGGCTCTCACAACATTCTCTTCAATCATTGTGCTTCCCAAATCATTAGCCCCAAACTTTAATGCAAGTTGAGCGATCTTCGAACCCTGCGTTACCCATGATGCCTGGATATTCGGAATATTGTCCAAAAACAAGCGGGAGACAGCAAGTGTTCTGAGATAATCAAACCCACCAATTATAAAACCTGTCGTCTTCTCCCTAGACAAGGATAAGGCGGTATTCTTTGGCTGGAATGTCCACGGAATAAATGCAGTAAACCCTCCTGTCTCATCCTGTAACTGCCTGACCTTTTCAAGATGTACAACTCTCTCCTCCAGAGTTTCAACATGTCCGAACATCATAGTCACCGTACTTTTTATTCCTGACATGTGCGCTTCTCTCATTACCTGTAACCATTCACTCGCAGAACATTTATGCGGGCTCAGTATCCCCCTGCACCTGTCAGTAAGTATTTCCGCTCCACCACCGGGTATAGTATCAAGTCCCGCACTCTTTAGTAATGTCAGGACTTCTTTTGTTGACAGGTTATTCAGCGCCGAAAAATGAATTATTTCCGGAGGGGAGAAAGAGTGAATATGGATATCAAACCTCTCTTTAATTGATCTTAAAAGATCAACATAATAATCTATTTTTAAATCCGGATGCAGCCCCCCTTGCATTAATATCTGTGTACCGCCAAGGGATATAGCCTCTTCAATCTTCTTGAAGATTTCGTCTTTAGACAGTACGTAACCATCCCTGTGGTCAGTATCCTTATAAAAAGCACAAAACGTACAACCGGAAGTACAGACGTTTGTATAATTTATATTACGGTCTACTACGAATGTCCTGTATTGCTCTGGGTGAAGTTCCCGGCATAATCTGTCTGCGGCTGCTCCCAACCCTATCAAATCATGTGATCCGATGAGGTTTACGCCTTCTTCGAAAGACAATCTTTTTTGGGAACAGGAACTGCCAGTTGCGCTATTCATTGTAAAATTCAAGCTTTACCCCTTCCTCGACTTCTCCCATCTCCACAGCGTAATCGTAAAAAGACTTAAGGCCACGAATTTCCTGTTCACCCAAATTATATTTAATCGACTCCTTGAGGTACCAGAAGCAACGTTCTTTTTCCATTCCAAGTCTAGCCGCTTCTGCATCCGCTATTTCGTCTACAAACTTCAGTCCATACTCTCTTGCATCAATTAATAGTTTGCTAAGCCCATGTAATTTGGTTCCGGATTTTGCTACCCAGACTGCATAAACAAAAGGTAACCTTGTCAACTCATTCCATTCCTGTCCTAAATCCAGTACAATAAAGCCCTCTTCCCGTACTTTCATTGCATCATCTCCAATGACGAGAAAGGCATCCGCGTATTCGTTATAAATCTTCCGCTTGTCGTTAAGCACAATGTATTCAGGTTTCAAAGAATACTTTTTCCAAAGAATAATTTTTGTCAGAACACATGACGTCAAAGAATCTTTGTCCAGAGCGACAGTCCTGATCTTTTCAATCGAAGGCGCTTTAATGAATAGCTTCACGCTCTCTACCAGACCATTTGAGGCGATAGCGCTACCAGGAATAATTTCGTAACCGGTACTTCTGAAATAGCCTGCAGATGGCATTACGACCAGATCCAGGTTATCATTGTCAAGCATTTCCGGCAATACCGACGGAACACCATACACAATATCTATCTCATCCACCCTCTTCTCAAAACCGTATATGAATGGTTTTGCATTCATATACGGGACAACACCGATCTTCAATTTATCCATTATATTGAGTTTTTCGTCCTGCAAATTAAAACTAAGTAGTATATCTGTAAAGAGATACAGACGCAACGAGAAAGTACAACCCTTTGTAATTAAGCTATTTTTAAAGGAAAGTTTTACAACTGCATGTTTTCATTCACCAACTAGCAGGATCCAGAATACACAAGAAATTCGTCTCTTTTTGGTTCTAGCCCGGCCAGGTTGAGGATTTAAGGATTTTGGAATTGGCCAATCCTAAAATAGATGAGCTGAAAATCGGCTATTGAAGATTCTAAATAGTTGTGTTTCTGTCTAACCTACTATGAAAACCTCCCAGCAGAAGAGTTTTACTATATCGAAGATGATTATTTAATATTGTCGTTTTAATAGTACGGAGATTTAACAGATACAATAAGTGATTTACGTATATTAAGTTAATTCTCAATCAAAATGATTTTTTTTGAGGTTAAACGGGAAATGTTTTCTGCGTATGAGAGAATCACCTCTTTTTTAGGATTTCTATCAAAGTATAATTTGCCAAGATCTTTGCCTTTTAAACTCATCAGCCAGTATCCCGCTCGAATGCCTTTACCCGTACCTCTCGCCGCTTCCCTCTGCATGGCGACAGTCTTACTGTTACATACATTCTCCACTATGATTTCGTCTATTTTCGCGAATTTGATTCTCTTCTTCCAGATAGGGAAGAAAAATTTGAACCGTATACAAATTTCCTCTAATTCCCTATCCACTACTATCTTCTTATCATAAAATAGCAAAAAGAAGCCAAGTATGGGGAAAAGTATTAGTGTAGAAATAATAGCAAAGAAAAGGGCTTTATCTAAAAATGCGCTCGAATAGAAAAGAAGCCATATGTATATCGAAGCAGCCCTGTACATAATGAAGAAAACTAAGCTTAAACCCAGCATCATCCCCCCCATTGCTTTTGGAAACCTGGACCGGGCCATAAGCATTTTGTTTTCATCTGTTTCCGTAATTTGTAATGTTACAACTAAACCCATAGATAGTGTCCTTTCCTTTCTGTTTGTGTCGATTTTAGCCTGTATCTAAAATGCGTCAACTAATTTTTAAAAAACATTGTTTTTTTATTTAATGGAATTAAAATGACCACATAGTGACTTTGCCATAGGGAAGCATGGTCGCCAGTCTGAATGGAGAAGCTGGGTCAATCCGAACGGATTCATCCGGGCACGAGCAGGCAACCAAGTTTGAATAGCCACAAGTGAACTCCCGCCGGTAGGCAAAGGAAGTACATAAAGCCAGAAAAACCACAACTTTCGCTCACTTAAAATCCAGACATTTTTAACTTTTCCTGAGACTCAAAAAACTTTCTAATAAAAGAATATTTTATTGGTGTATATAGTATAAGGTGCTTTATTAATGAGTGTGATTACGTGGATAGAAGTAGACCTCAATGCGATTGAGCACAATCTAAAGACCATTAAGGGCGTGGTGGGATCTGAGACAAAAATCCTCGCCATTGTCAAGGCTGATGCATATGGGCACGGCGCTGTTAAGGTCAGTCAGACTCTGGAGCAAAATGGTACAGACATGCTTGGAGTGGCGTTTTCCTGGGAGGGTATAGAGCTAAGGAAGAACAACATAAACATACCCATACTTATCTTAAACCCGGTATTATCAGAACAGATAGAAGATGTTGTACAACATTCACTTAGCGTAACAGTAAACAGTCTTGATATAGCTAATGAAATATCAATAACCGCAAAAAAGTATCATCGCAATATCAGGATTCATGTTGAGATCGATACCGGCATGGGAGGGGCAGGTGTTTGTCCGGACAAAGCGCTACATTTTATAAAAGCACTATTGTTAATTGAAAATTTAGAAATTGAAGGAGTGTTTACCCATTTCAATTCATCTGAAGAAGAGGATAAATCTTTTACCTATGAACAAAACAGAAAATTCAAAGAAGTCATCAAACAGCTTGAAAATGAAAAGATCAGCATCCCTTTAATACATGCCGCCAATAGTGCTGCAATATTAGACATACCTGATTCCTATTTTAATATGGTAAGGCCAGGGTTAATACTTTATGGAATATTCCCCTCGAAGTATGTACTAAGAAATATTGAGTTAAAACAAGCTATGAGCTTTAAGACAAGAATAATCAACCTTAAGCAACTCGACACTGGAAGCGTGATTGGTTACGGCAGAACATTTGAGATACTGCAGCAAACAACCGTGGCGATAATACCTGTTGGTTACAAGGATGGTTTTAGCAGATGCTTTTCAAGCCTGGGCAAGGTACTTATTCATGGAAAGCGCGTCCCAATTATCGGTCGGGTATGCATGGACAGGTGCTTCATAGATGTAACCAGTCTTCCAGATGTGGAAATTGGAAGCGAAGTTACATTGCTTGGAAACCAGGGTAACGAAACAATTTCGATTGAATCGGCAGCGGAATTAATAGGAACTATTCCGTATGAAGTTGTATGCAATGTAGGAACAAAAACTCCGCGAAAGATGTATAAACCAACAAAGAAAAAATAGCAATAGAATGGATATCTCCTAAATGGATATAATAAAAAATCTAAATACTTTGCATTGATATACTTAAGAAAGTCTTGACTTTTATTAATATTATGGTAATTTTAATGAATTTTGATCAACCCTTGTAGGCTATGGCTTCTTTTATTCTGCCAGAAAAAATATCTGAGGTTCAAAGGGCTATAAACATAGTAGATATAGTTTCTGATTATGTTGCGCTTAAGCAAACAGGAAAAAACTTTCTAGGACTGTGCCCTTTTCACCAGGAGAAAACTCCATCTTTTACCGTTAATGAAGAAAAACAGATATATAAGTGTTTTGGATGCGGAGATGGTGGGACTGTCTTTAACTTTCTGATGAAGCAAGAGTCTTTAACTTTTCCGGAAGCAATTAACGTACTTGCAGAAAAAGCGAATATCAGTATTGACGTATTTGATAAAAAGAAAGAACATCAGGGAACAAACATTTTATTTAAGGTTAATGAGCAAGCAACACGTTTTTTCGTTGATATGTTATTGAAAACACAGGAAGGTAAACGGCCAAGAGATTACGTCTCAAGCAGATCAATAAATGATGATTCAATTAAGAAATTCAGACTTGGATTCGCTCCTAACCGTTGGGATGCAATAGTAAACAAATCAAAAGAATGGGGTGCGGATACACAGTTACTTGAAAGGACTGGTCTAATTATAAGAAAACAGGATAAGTGTTATGACCGTTTCCGTAACAGACTACTGTTTCCCATCTTTGATTCTCAAAACAGACCTGTAGGTTTTGGAGCAAGAGCATTAGACAACTCATTGCCAAAATACCTTAACTCTCCGGAAACACCAATCTTTAGTAAAAGCAAGACACTTTACGGTATTAACTGGGCGAAAGAGTCTATGAAAAAAAACCGAAAGGTTTTGATCATGGAGGGCTATACTGACGTAATAATGGCTCATCAGAATGGGATAGATTGGTCAATTGCAGTACTTGGCACAGCATTAACACGGGAACATGTAAGGATGTTAAAGCGTTATTGCGATAAAGCCATTCTTGTCTTTGATGCTGATACTGCAGGGCAGAAATCTTCTGAAAGAAATTTGGATATCTTTATAGAAGAAGATTTTGATGTAAATATTGTTCTTTTACCTAAAGATTATGACCCATATGATTTTATCATTAAAAAGGGTAAACAGAGATTTCTGGAACAGGTGGAAAAAGCGTACGATTTTTTCAGCTTTAAAGTAAAACTTTCGGAGAGAAAGTGGGACATGTCTTCTGTTTCAGGAAGAACTTCAGCAATAGACGATATTTTGTCAACGGCTATGAAAATTCCTGATATTTTAAAGCGTGATTTGACCATAAAGAGAGTCGCAGAAGAGATGTCTATAGATGAACAACTCTTACGAAACCATTTGGCAAAGTTTAGCAGTTTAAAAAAGAGACGAACTGAGGTAAAACGACCTCGTGATCAAATAACCGGCAATTTAAACAACGTTAAATCTGCTGATTATAAAGTAGAAATGATTATCCTCGGATTAATGATCAACAGAAATGATCTAATAAAGAAAGTGGAGACAGATATAGGCTTTGATAATTTCAGGAATAACGAAATACTGAGTATTGCGAAAAGAATATCAGAAATATATTCTCAAAAAGGACAGGTTATATTGAGCGATATCTTCCCAATGTTAGATTCATCTGAGATGAGCAGGAATATGGTTGATACAATCGCAGAACAGGAGTCCATGGAAAAAAGCCTTATGGTCGGACGAGAAGATGCGGGTGAAAAAATGCTTAAAGCGTGTATTCTACATATCAAGAAAAAGAAAAACAGTAAGAGCCTGGAGCAGGCCAAAAAGAAAATGTCAGACTTATACAGATCAAAAGGAAGTGAGCAAGAAGTTAACCAAATACTTGCTGGGGTCCACAAAAAGAGTATGACTATTCATTCTTTAAAAAAATCTGGATAAAAAAACTTTTAGTTATTATTAAATAGGAGACTCATTAAATGGACAAAACGAGTCAAAAAATTAAAGCACTTGTAGTAAAGGGTAAGGAAAAAGGATTTGTAACCTACGAAGAGTTAAACAAGATCCTGCCGGATGACACATTGGCTCAGCCTGGAAAGATTGACGAAACGCTGATAATGCTGGATGAGTTGGGTATAGATCTTATCGAAGAGTCTGAAATCGAGGCACGTGATGCGGCGGATACAGAAGATGATGATGACGACAACGACGACGACGACGACGAATCAAAGGATAATGCAAAAGCAAAAATAGGTGTCGCATCGGGTGCTTCCGAGAAAATTGACGACCCGATACGGATGTATTTAACACAAATGGGGGTAATACCTCTATTGTCACGGGAAGAAGAGATAGCATTAGCGAAAAAAATAGAAGTGACGAGAAAAAACTTTCATAGAAAAGTACTTAAATCTGATTTTTCACAGGAGATTTGTTTAAAGATACTGGAAGACATCACTAATGGAGATCTTCCTTTTGATCGTACTTTAGCAATTAATATTGAATTTGATAATCAAAAGGAAAAACTTCTTAAACAATTCCCGGTGCACGCAAAAGCCTTAAGAACACTCTTAAAGAAAAACAGAGAGGATTATGGACAACTAAAACTCAAAAGGACATCTGCAAAAGACCGGTACAGGCTTCTTAAAAATGTGAGAAACCGTCAGAGAAAAGGTTCTGAAATTATCGAAGAACTTTGCATTCGTACTAAAAAGCTACAGCCAATAATGAAGCGGTTGCAGGAAATTTCTTCTGGAATGAGTAGTGTAAAGAAACAGATTTTATTATACGAAAAACGGGACAAGAAGAAGGATAAACTGCGAACCTTAAAATCCGAGCTATGTGAATATGAGGATTTGGTGCTTGAAACACCTGAGCGGTTATGCCAGCGAGTTGAGTCCTTTGAAAATGTTTTTAAAGAACATGAAGTTGCAAAGAGAAAACTTTCCAGTGCAAATTTGAGATTGGTAGTAAGCATTGCGAAAAAATACAGAAATCGTGGTCTAAGCTTCCTGGATCTCATACAGGAAGGAAATACTGGACTGATGAGAGCAGTTGATAAGTATGAATATAGAAGAGGTTACAAATTCAGCACTTATGCTACCTGGTGGATAAGACAGGCCATAACTCGCTCGATTGCCGATCAAGCAAGGACGATCCGGATACCTGTGCATATGATTGAGACAATGAGCAAAATAAGAAATGTCTCAAAAAAATTATTACAAGAGAACGGCAGAGAACCTAGTATTGAAGAGATGGCAAAGGAAATAAAGATTTCTGTGTCTGAAGCAAGAAGGGTGTTAAAAATTTCAAGACATCAAATTTCTCTTGATAGGACAGTGGGAGAAAGTGCTGATAGCGCTTTTGGTGATTTTATAGAAGATGATAAAGCGGAATCTCCTGTTTTTGCCGCTGCACAGGAAATGCTTAAAGAAAAGATAGAAAGTGTACTGGAAACACTTACCTATCGTGAAAGGGAAATAATTAAGCTTCGCTATGGCATTGGAGATGGTTATACATATACGCTTGAAGAGGTTGGTAAAAAATTTATGGTAACTCGAGAAAGAGTAAGGCAAATTGAAGCAAAGGCGGTGAGGAAATTGCAGCATCCTATCAGAAGTAGAAAACTGGAAGGATTTTTGGATAGTGTCGGAGAAGGCAAGTGAATAACATATTTCATGGATACGGGAAGAGGTAATGATTGATAAAATTGATGTACTAAAAAGAGTACAGTCGCTGAAAAACAAGATAAATGAGCTAGAAGCATCCCAAGAACGTAGAAAACAGGATGTTCAAAAAAAGAAACTTCAGATAGAAAAAGAAAAAGCCCTTGCAGAAAAAAGACAAGAAGAGAAAATGGCAGTACAGAAAGAAATTGACAGAAAAGAGCTGGATCTAAAGACTAATGAGGGGGAAATAGCTAAGTATAACGTTCAGTTGAATTCTATCAAAACAAATAAAGAGTATTCTGCTTTGATTTCAGAAATAGGCAGTAAGAAGGCAGATATGTCGATATTGGAAGATGAGATTCTGGACACGATGTCAAGATTGGAAATAGCTAATCAAGGATATGTAAAAGCCACAGAAGATTTAAGGAGTGAAGAGGAGAGCCTGAAAGATCTCATAAGCAGTGTAGACGCAGAGACAAAAGAGGCTGATATTGAGATTGAAAAGACAAAGAATGAACAAAAGAAATATATAGACTTATTAGATGAACACACCTTAAAGAATTATAACCGGTTATCTAATATCATAGGTGGAAAAGCCATAGTTCCCGTAATTGGCAATGTGTGCGGCGGTTGCTCTATGAATATCACCACACAAACATTAAACGAGCTCATGGGGGGTAAAGATTTGGTTTTCTGCCGAAGCTGTAGTCGAATACTCTATCTTGAAGAAAATGGCGATTGAGAAGCAGGCAGGATGGCCGCTTCAGGGATTATATAACCCGTCTAATCCTTGAAGAGGAAAGTCCGAGCTCCACAGGATACAGTGCTCTGTAACACAGAGTGGGAGTGATCCCAAGGAAAGTGCCACAGAAAAGATACCGCCTTGTGATACACTATTCACAAGGTAAGGGTGAAAAGGTGGGGCCTGATAACGGCTTAATGTAAGAGCCCACCGCTCTCTGAGTGATTGGAGAGGCATGGTAAACCCCACTGGGAGAAAGGCTAAATAGAGAGGTATAAAGTGATCCGCTTTTAAACCTCCGGGTAAGCCGCTTGATTCCGATGGCAACATCGGAACTAGATTAATGGTCATCAAATACAGAACTCGGCTTATGGTCTGCTTCGATTCGTAAAGCAATGCCAAATTAAGAGACAAGTTAGTCATTTATTTGGCATTGCTTTTTCATCAGCTGTATTACAATATCTTTAAGCGTCATACATAAATTGAAGTTGACACTAACACACTCCTGTGTTACTTTTTACTCAATAACTTTTTAGCCATTTTTTTAAATTTCTGGTTTTTTTATGGGAACCATAGTGTCATGAAATACATAGCGTTTATATTTGGTGCAATGCTCGTTACACTTGGCATGATTAGTAGCAGTGTAACTTTTGGTTCGGACGTTAAGTTAGATAGTAACGTAGTAGCAGTCGTAAATGGAGAAGAGATAAGCCGTGATACGCTTGCTAACGTACTTATAAATATAAACGGAGCAGAAGGTCTTGAACGAATAATAAGAAGAACACTTGTAAAACAGGAAGCTAAGAAACGTAACCTTACAATTACAGAAGAAGAAATTGCGGAGAGAGTTGATTTACATATTAATGCCCAAATCGAACAACAAATGAAACAAGGCGGACTGAAGGATGAGCAAGATCTCAAGCGTGAACTCGAAAAAGCAAATATGACATTGGAGCAGTATAAAAAGAATATAGCTAAGGTGTTTAAACTTACGAATGGTCAGATAGAAGCAGAATTATTAGCGGAGAAAATTATAAAGGAAACCGTAAAAATTACAGACGAAGAGTTACATGAAGCTTTTGAAGAACAACTCGGAGAAAAAATCCTTGCCAGGCAGATAGTATTTCGCACTATCAGGGATGCAGAAAGAAACCTGGGAAGACTTAAATCCGGAGCTGATTTCGAGGCACTGGCGAAGAAGGAATCTATTGATAGAAATTCCGCTTCACGCGGGGGTAAAATGCGCCCGTTTGGACCTGAAGGGGTTATGGGAAAAGCAGTAGCAAATTTAAAAAATGGAGAAATCAGTGAAATAACAAAGACTGATAACGGGTACCATATCATTAAGCTCGAGAAGCGGATACCTAGAAGTACTAAAAAGTTTAGTGAGGTAAAAGACGATCTCGTAAAGTTTCTCACGGTACAAAAAGTACAAGCCAGGTTGAATCCATGGCTTCTAAACCTTGCAGAAAGTGCAGATATTAAAAGGAATTTACCTGATTAAGAATTAGTCTCCTTATTTACGGTTATGTTCAAACACTATTAAATACTACTAACTAAGAAATCTGTACATTGTTTACATGTACTTTTACGTAATCATGTATAGCTTCTAAAGCAATTAAATTTGCCATGCATTTGTTCGAACAAACCTTATCTGCTTCATCCGCAAAAACACTAACCAAATCCATTATCGTAAAATGCGTGTTGTGAAAATCTTCTAAATCCGTTTTTAGCCTGTTTACTCCAACCGAATTTGTATTTATGTCTACATCTGTATCGTTACTCAAGTCGTAGTATAATTTTTCTAGCATAGCTTTGTTCCCTTCATATAAGATTATTTTATTTTCTCACACTATAGTATGGCAATTTATGTGCCTATTGCGTACCAAATAATCTTATTGTATTGCGGCATTTATAAGTTCTGGAATCCGTGTAACTTAGAAATTAATAAGAAAATCTAACATTGATATAAGAAAAAATCTTTTTGCGATTTTTGTATAAAATCTATACTCCTTTTACTTCTATATTGTTCTATCTATGACAAACACATTAATACCTTATGCTTATTATATAAATAAATAAGAAGCTGTTTTTGATGTTAAGCTTGTAAAATATTACATTTTATTTTAAGTCTTTTAAAATTAAGGATTTAGCCTGTTATTTTAGTTGACTGTATACCCTGTGTGGATATAATGTGCTCTAAAGCAATCATATCGTTAAGGAAAAAATATTTTTAACAATAACAGCCCAATCACAATAAATATGCCAAAAACGGTTGCCATTATTCCTGCAAGATATGCATCTACCAGACTTCCAGGTAAATTAATTAAAAATGAAGCCAGGGAACATACAGGTAAGTACCTGATAGAACATGTATATAAGAAAGTAATGGAGGCCAAGAATGTTCATAAGGTCATTATCGCTACAGATGATGAACGTATAGCCGAAGTGGTAAAAAATTTTGGCGGGTGTGTTATGATGACGTCTATGAACCACACATCTGGAACAGACAGAGCCGCAGAAATAGCATCCGGCCTCAATGTCGATTTTGTAGTGAATGTCCAGGGAGATGAACCAGACATAAAAGGAAGTATGATAGACGATTTGATTGATGCTATGTATGCTGAACAGGAAGCGGTAGCTTGTACATTTGCAAATAAGATAAGAAAAGTAGAAGAATTCATCGACCCTAATGCGGTAAAAGTCGTTGTAGACAAAAATAGTTATGCAATGTATTTTTCCAGAGCATCAATTCCGTTTATCAGGGACAGGAATATTCATGCAAACTTTTCCACGGCAAAAAAAACATTAGATGAGGATAATACCGGTAACAATACATCATTTCATTTTTTGAAACATCTTGGTATATATATATATCGAAAGGACTTTTTACTCTCATTTTCCAGCTTACCAGTACCAAAAGTAGAAGAGTTAGAAAAGCTGGAGCAACTTAGAGTTCTTTCAAATGGATACAAAATTAAAGTAGTTGTCACGCCCTACACTTGTGAAGGCGTAGACACACCAGAAGATTTTGAACGATTCTTGGAGAAATATCGTATATGACAAAGCATATATTTGTTACAGGTGGTGTTGTTTCTTCTCTCGGAAAAGGTTTAAATGCCGCGTCGATTGGCATGCTTTTAGAGAGTCATGGCTACAAAATAAGCTTACAGAAATTTGACCCTTACGTCAATGTCGACCCTGGCACCATGGGGCCTTTTGAGCATGGAGAGATTTACGTTACTGAAGACGGTGCTGAAACAGATCTTGATTTGGGTCATTATGAAAGATTTACAAATGTCGTTACGAATAGGGATTGTAATTGTACTACCGGCTCAATTTATTACTCCGTGATAACAAAGGAACGTCAGGGAAAATATCTGGGGAAAACCATACAGGTAATTCCGCACATAACAAATGAGATAAAAGATTGTATACGCAAGGTGGCCACCGCTGACACAGACATAGTGATCTCTGAGATAGGCGGTATTGTAGGAGATATTGAGAGCCAACCGTTTGTAGAGGCAATTAGGCAATTTGGTCGTGAAATAGGCAGAGAAAACGTTCTGTATATACATCTAACACTGATACCTTATCTCCGTGCGGCAGATGAGATAAAGACGAAACCAACACAGCATAGTGTTGGTATGTTAAGGCAAGCTGGAATTGAGCCAGACATTCTAATATGCAGAACGGAAAAAACGATATCTGATGAAATAAAAGAGAAAATTTCTCTTTTCTGTAACGTAGATAAAGAATCAATCATCGAGGAACAAGATGTAAAACCATATATCTATGAAATTCCTTTACTACTAGTTAGAGAAGGGCTCGATAAAATAATCTTAAAAAAGCTTCATCTACAATCAAACGGGGGCAACCTTGACAGATGGCTCAATATGCTGGAAATACTTAAAAGCACAAAAACTACAATTGAAATTGCTCTCGTCGGTAAATATATCGAACACCAATCGGCTTACGAATCTATTTATGAGGCATTAACACATGGAGGTATCAGTAACGCGGCAAGGGTAAAAGTGAGAAGAATTGAATCCGGGGACATTGAGAAGGACGGTGCGGAAAAGCACCTTCAAGGGTGTAGTGGAATATTAATACCTGGAGGATTTGGAGAGAGAGGAATAGAAGGAAAAGTAGAAGCGACAAAATATGCAAGAGAAAATAAGATCCCATATCTTGGGATATGCTTAGGAATGCATTGTGCCTCTATAGAGTTCGCACGTAACGTATGTAACCTGAAAGATGCAAACAGCACAGAGTTTGACTCTAACACACCAGAACCGGTTATATGTCTATTAGAAGAACAGAAAAATATTGATAAAATTGGTGGTACCATGAGATTGGGCGCGCAACCGTGCAAACTTGAACCAAATACTATGGCCAGGAAATGTTATGGTCAGGAAATTATTTCAGAAAGGCACAGGCATAGGTACGAATTTAATAATAAATATAGAGATATTTTTGCAAGAGAAGGAATGATTTGCAGTGGCCTGACTATAGATAATGAATTGGTAGAGATAATAGAACTGAGAGATCATCCATGGTTTGTCGCAGTACAATTTCACCCTGAGTTTAAATCTAAACCAACAAGTCCACATCCTCTCTTTAGTGAATTCATTAAAGCTTCAATGGAGATTGGCAATAATATTTCGTAAAAGAATTTAATGGAGGGCTAATAATGGATGGTGAAGGAAAATTGAAACAGTCTGGTTCCGATTTAGATAAAGAGCATAATGGTACAGATAAATTTACACAAAAAAAAATCTCGAAAATCCCTGAAGCAAGTTTTTCCCTATTTGCATCAAGCCTTGTCACTCAGGCATTAATTAGTTTAGGAGAAGTGGAAAACCCTTTTCTCAAAACAAAAGAACAGAATCTTGATCAGGCAAAGTTTATGATTGACACGTTACAGATAATTAAAGACAAGACCAGTGGAAACCTTACTGATGATGAAACGAAACTATTGGAGACAGCTCTCTATGATTTAAGAATGGGGTATGTTGAAAAAACCAAGTAAACGTTAATCCTGTATTAATTCTATAAGTTGTTTTGCGAGCTCTATATGCCCTTTCTCTTCCTTACTTATAGAGCTTAATACATTGATGATATCCTCATCCGCAAGTTTATCAATACAGCCATCATATAATACTTTAACGTCTTCTTCAAATTGTAAAACTTTTTGGAAAATGTCAGTAAGGGCTTCTCTAGAATACATTTTTCTCACTCTCTTCCACCTTTTGTATTAAATCCTCTATCATGCCCTTATGCCTCAGAGAATCACCCCCTAATTTCTTTATTATGCCCTCTACCCTTTCTCTTTTGTCACCACTCAACCACTTGTAATATTTAAGAGACTTGATTGTATAAGCATAGAATTCAGTATTTGCCTCTTCCTCACAATCCAGAGCTTTATATAGTATTTTTGTAAGTTCTTTTTTCTTGAGCATAGGGTAATGATCCTACAAATAATAGCAGTAAAAAGCAAGTGTAAAAACGATCCATCACCAGTCATTTGTTAGAGGCTATTATCATCTTTTTCATGACTAAATTATAAAAATATTAGAAAGTAATCCTCTAGAATACTTTTTTATTGCTCTCTTTTATTTGATTTATTAGATTACCTATCATGTTTGTATGTTTTTGTGTATCATTCCCAAGTTTCGATAGTATAGGCTTTGCTTTAAAAACTATGAATTATCCATTATTTTCCAAAAAAGATATAGACGGATTCTTTGGCCTTGCCATTGATAATCTCGTACAACTGATACTCATAGTAAGTCTCTGCAAGATGTTATGTGGCATGCCTGATGAACTTATTTTTGGAGTGATACTCCCCGGTGCGGCAATTTCTATACTGCTAGGAAATCTTTTTTATTCATGGCAGGCCAGAAGGCTTGCAATCAAGACACAAAGAGATGATATAACTGCATTACCTTACGGAATCAATACGGTTAGCCTTTTTGCCTTTATCTTCTTTATAATGGCTCCGGTTTATAATGAAACAAATGATCCGAACCTGGTGTGGCAGATTGGCATGATTGCCTGTTTCCTGAGTGGAATAATAGAGATGTTAGGCGCACTAGTCGGGAGTTGGCTGAGGCGTATCACTCCAAGAGCAGCCCTGCTCTCTACACTTGCAGGGATTGCTATTACATTTATCTCAATGGATTTTGCATTTAAGGTTTTTGAAAAACCAATCATAGCCTTTTTTCCTCTTGCGTTTATACTTGTCCAGTATTTTTCGAAAGTGAGATTCCCACTGGGGCTCCCGGGAGGTTTGATTGCCGTTGGGGTTGGTACCGGGCTGGCGTGGATAATGGGTTATATGGATAGCGGAAGTATTGTGAATAAAGATGGATTATTCCACTTTTCACCACCTCTTTTTTGTGGCGGAAGCATGATTGACTTGATTCAAAGTAAATATGTGCTTCAATATATTTCTATCATTATTCCGATGGGAGTGTTTAATGTCGTAGGTTCATTACAAAATCTTGAAAGTGCTGAGGCAGCTGGTGACAAGTACGATACATTCCCATCGCTGTTAACTAACGGAATTGGCTCTGTTATGGCTTCGTTATTTGGCAGTTGTTTTCCTACGACTATATATATAGGTCATCCGGGCTGGAAGGCTATTGGCGCCAGGACCGGATATTCTATCCTTAACGGTGTCTTCATCACCATCATCTGCTTGAGCGGATTTATAACCGTTATCCTGAAAGTGGTTCCTCTTGAAGCAGGAATAGGAATACTGCTGTGGATCGGAATAGTAATAGTAGCTCAAGCATTTCAAGAGACACCAAAGCACCATGCCATGGCAGTTGCCATGGGACTCTTTCCTGCTATTGCGGCATGGGGATTGTTAATGGTTGAGAGCGCTCTAAGATCAGCGGGTACAACTCTATTCATAATCGGCAAGGATGCGTTTGACAATAATCTCGCAATTCATGGAATGATATCACTTGAAAGAGGTTTTATCTTTACGTCTATGATACTGGCTTCCATTTCCGTCTTTTTAATTGAAAAGAAATTTTTAATGGCGAGTATCTGGTCACTGGGAGCGGCATTGTTTTCTTTTGTAGGTATTATACACGCGTATGAGCTAACACCCAACGGTGTTGTTAGTGTATACGGATGTGGTGGGGCAGCAAGTGATTTCACTATAGGTTATTGTTCATTTGCCATATTGTTCATTGCCATACATTTTTACGTGTATGGCAATGAAGAGAAATCAAAACTTTAAAAACGCTCAAGCTTCTGTGCCCACACTTAACCTTTTTAGACAAATGTTGATTCTGGTTCAACGCCCAATTCAACTATTTTACAGGTATTATTTCAGCCCTTCGGTTCAAGGCACGTCCATTAGGTGTATCATTATCTGCAATCGGCTGTGCATATCCGAGCCCTTTTGTAGTGATTCGTGACGAATCAATACCTTTGTCAACCAGGTAATCTTTAATTGCCTGAGCCCTTTTACCGGAAAGGTCTATATTGTATTTCATTGACCCGATATCGTCAGTATGACCATCTATTCTTATCTGCAATCCAGGGTTATTTATCAAAATATTTTCTATATTATCCAGGTTGGAATTGAACTGTGGCTTGACATTCCATTTTTTATAATCAAACTGCACACCTTTGACAACCCAGCACCCTCTATCATCAACAATAGCACCTATCGGAGTATCCGAACACTCATCGACATCATCAAAAACCCCATCACCGTCACTATCCGCCTGAACAACCTTAGGACATCCAGATTCATCTACGTCAACTCCAATCGGCGTATCAGGGCATCTATCAACATCATCAAAAACCCCGTCACCGTCACTATCCGCCTGAACAACCTTAGAACACCCAGATTCATCTACATCAACTCCAATCGGAGTATCAGGGCATCTATCAACATCATCAAAAACCCCATCGCCGTCACTATCCGTCTGAACAATCTTAGGACACCCAGATTCATCTACATCAACTCCAATCGGAGTATCAGGGCATCTATCAAGACTCTCCGGAACACCATCTCTGTCGCTGTCGATATCCGTTGTAAGAAATACTTGCTTTACAAAATCTATCATGTCTTCGTCAGATGCAATGTCATCAACCGATTTTGAGAAACCGCAATCCATTTCTCCGGCAAGTTTTTCCATAAATAATTCGCCTTCAGGATTATTTCCTATCCAGACCGTATAAAAGCAAGTCCAGTCGCCATAACTGTTTGCCATGTCCCTGACTTTCGCAAGCGGATTCCCTTCCAGATGTTCACCATCACTTATAAAAATCACGACATTCGCACCTTTTATAGACCCGATAGTATCACTGACTGCTTTAATAGCCAGCCCGGCCGGACTGTTACCTTCAGCAATAAAGTTTATACTATTTATGCTTTGTTCCAGACCGGACCTGGAATAAGTAGTTCTTCCATAAACGGTCTCTGTCTGTTTCATAGGTACCTCAATTCCGCGACCAAATGTTCTAAGGACACCGCTAACTTCCATCGCAGGCATAGTATCGTTCATATGTCTTATAAAATCTTTAGCAACCGTAAGTTTGGAATCTGTCCCATCACCCTTACCTGCGTATGACACACTCATAGATGATGAAGCATCCAGTATAATAAAAAAGTTTTTAATCTTTGGCACATATTTTCCCATTTGAAACTCTTCTTCCAAAGTCACACGGTGTGGAATTACCATGGATTGAAGTTGCAAACAACCTGTTATTAGAAAAAGTATAATCATTAAAGAAAAGGCTGGTAAACATTTTCTTTTCATAGTAAACCCCTAAAAAATAGTTCCTGTATCTTTTCAGATCAGAGAAAACAACCAAAATGTTTAAAACGTGAAGATATCTCAAGAAGCATTAAAAATCAAGTTAAAACAGCAGATGTTCCTTGCGACGCACCTATACCATCTGTTTAGCAGGTCTTAACTAACGGATTTGCCCTGTGCCGTGGATGATGTATTTGTATGACGTAAGCTCTTTAAGGCCCATTGGGCCTCGAGCATGAAGTTTGTCTGTGCTGATACCTATCTCGGCGCCCATCCCAAACTCAAAGCCGTCAGTAAAGCGTGTGGACGCATTAACGTATACCGCAGCGGAGTCAATCTGATCGGTAAATTTCTTCGCATTAGATTTGTCTTCAGTTATTATGGCATCAGAATGCGCAGAACCGTAGACTGAAATATGTTCAATAGCGTCATCTATGGAAGAAACAACTTTTACGGAAAGTATCTTTTCTAAATACTCTGCTGACCAGTCTCCTTCGACAGCCTGTTTTATTTCAGGAATAATCTTACGGCTTTTTTCGCACCCACGCAATTCTACGCCAGCACCTGACATCCCCTTGTAAACATCAGGAAGAAATGTACCGGATATTTTCTCGTGTACCAGCATGGTCTCCATAGCATTGCATGTGCCCGGCCTCTGGAGCTTTGAATTCAGGCATACTTCTCTGGCCATATCCGTGTCGGCAAATTCATCCACATAAACATGGCAAACACCCTTATAATGTTTTATGACTGGAATGGTAGAGTTTTCAACAACGTTTCTTATCAAACTCTCCCCACCTCTGGGAATGACCAGATCTGCATATTCGTCTGCCTTGAGAAGGTGCCCAACGGCTTCACGATCCACAGTTTCAATGATCTGAATAGCATTTTTATCGAGACCAACCTTCTCAAGTGCTAAGCTTATTTGCCTGTAGATGGCAATATTAGAATGTATTGACTCCTTACCGCCACGAAGTATTGTCGCGTTACCGGTTTTCAAACAAAGCGACGCAGCGTCAGCCGTAACATTTGGCCTGGATTCATAAATAATGATTATAACACCTATGGGAACTCTGATCTTTTGAATATTAAGACCGTTCGGACGCACAATGTCTTCCATTATTTCACCAACAGGGTCAGTAAGATTTATAACCTCTCTTATACCTTCCGCCATAGCATCGATACGTGGCTCAGTCAGCTGTAATCTGTCTATCATGGCAGAGGACAACCCATTTTCTTCTGCTGACTTTAGGTCTTTCGCGTTTTCCACTATCAGCATCTCTTTACTGTTCGTGAAATTGAGCGCCATTTGCTCCAGTGCAGCATTTTTTACTGACGTATCGGCAATGGCCATCAGACGTGATGCTTTTTTAGCATCTCTTACAATTTTATCTATATAAGCTTTAATGTTCATAATTTATAAGAAACCAATAAAAACAGAGAAGCTATCACTATCAGGCATAATGGCACCTGCCACGGAAAGGGACCTTCGAATAAGAACGCTTCCAGGCCATTAGATTTAGTTGATCCCCCGGCCTTTTCATTCTCTGGTTCTGAAATATTAAATTTGTATTTCTTGTAAGTAGTTTCTCCTTCTTTAGTATATCCGTAATTATCCCTGGCTTCTCTCTCGACTTGTATCGGATCATTTACGAGTGCGTTGTTCTCTTCTTTGAGTCTTTTGTTTTCTATTCTTAAGAAATCAACTTTTTCTGCAAGCAGCTTTTGCGTTGTTTCGAGAGCCCTTCTCTCCTCCCTTTTTTGAGTAATGGTAACAGAAAAAATAATTATTATCGAGGTTACTATAGAAAAGGTAAAAAGGAAACGCCTTAGCATAATTCTTTTGTTTCAAGAGATAGTTGGAATCAAATATCTAACAATTGTTCAAACCACAAGATAAGTAAGTTATTTCATCCTCAAAGAAGCTGCACCATACACAGCATTATCCCCAAGTTCTTCCTCTATCCTTAACAATTGATTATATTTGCATATACGGTCTGTTCTGGAAAGTGATCCTGCCTTGATTTGCCCTGCATTGGTTGCTACCGCAACATCAGAAATAATGGTATCTTCCGTTTCTCCTGAACGATGTGATATGACGGTAGTAAAACCATTTGATCTAGCCATCTCTATTGTTTGTATGGTTTCTGTAAGCGTACCAATCTGATTAAGTTTGATCAGTATTGAATTAGTTATTCCCAAGTCAATACCTTTCTTCAATCTATTTATGTTTGTGACGAATAGATCATCTCCAACAAGCTGTACTCTGTTGCCAAGTTTTTCCGTTAACGCCTTCCAACCATCCCAATCATCTTCTGCCAGGCCATCTTCTATCGAATAAATTGGGTAGTTAGAGATCAAGTCATCATAGAACGAGATCATGCCTTCAACAGATTTCTCAGGATCGGCTTCCGCCTGTAACACGTATTTTCCATCTTTATAAACTTCATTTGCGGCTGTGTCCAGCGCCAGCAAGACATCCCTACCGGGTTCATAGCCAGCCTTGTTGATAGCTTCCATTATAGTCTCCAGGGCCTCTTCATTACATTTCAACTCCGGAGCAAAGCCGCCTTCATCACCTACATTTGTGTTATACCCCCTGGCGCTAAGGATCTTTTTTAAACTATGAAAGACTTCTGCCCCAATCCTTAAAGCATCCTTAAAGCAGTCAGCACCAACCGGCATAATCATAAATTCCTGAATATCAAGGTTGTTATCAGCATGCTCTCCACCATTAATTATGTTCATCATTGGTACCGGTATGATGTAGTCATCATTATTTCCAATATAACTATACAACGGTTTATTTAACGTACTTGCAGCTGCTCTTGCTATCGCAATAGAGACTCCCAGAATGGCATTAGCGCCCAGGTTGCTTTTATTCTCCGTACCATCGAGCTCTATCATAAGTTTATCGATATTTTCCTGTTCGGAAGGGTCTAAGCCCTTTATCTTCGGACCTATTATTGCTGTCACATTATTAATGGCTCTTGTAACTCCCTTTCCGAGATATCGCTTTGGATCGTTATCTCTCAACTCACAGGCTTCGTGACGGCCTGTAGACGCACCTGATGGAACTGCCGCCCTACCCAATGTGCCATCATCCAGTATTATATCTACTTCAACTGTCGGATTACCCCTGGAATCAAGTATTTCCCTTGCAGCAGTTTTTTCTATCTTTGCCATAGCTTACCTCCAGTAAATTAACACGCATGTTTAATCGTGTCTTATAACAAAAAGGAATAAAACCTGTCAATTACTAATTAGCCGGTTAAACATTTGAAATATCATTTATAATGTACTCCAATAAAATATATAGAAATTAAATCAAAATTATAAAGAGGAGCTTATTGTAGTTGCAAAGTATGGGAAAATCGATGTTGAAGTGAAAAAATGTTCTACTTGAATGTTCTACTTGCTTAACAAAAAACTATCGGCATTATGCCATAAAATCCGATGTAAATCATTCGATGTAAATCATCTTGACTTAATACATAAAACTTATAAACTAAAGTATTAAAAAATGTTTAGCAAAAAAAATACTTTAGGCTTGTTTGATAAATTTTTAATATAAAACCAAGGATGTGAAAAATGCTTATACTAACAAGAAGGTTAGGCGAAAGCATCATAATCGAAGATAATATCAAGATAACTGTTATAGATATTAACAAACAGCAAATCAAATTAGGGATTGATGCGCCAAAGCACATCACTATTAACAGAGAAGAAGTCGCTAAAAAAGTTAAAGATGAAAACCAATTATCGTCTGCCTCAACGACAATTAATATTGCAAAAAAATAATCTTATTTCATGTTAATCGTCCTTGGTACGGAAAACCGGATCTGTTATTTTCTAGAACTACATCTCTTTTTTATGTTTTCTACATCGATAATACATCTACTACTGCAGTCTTTCTACACCTAAAAACACAGCCATTTTTAAGAAAGCCCTGCCAAGGAACGAGCGCTTCATCTCTATCGCCTTGTAATTGCAAACCTCGTCACAGCAAAAGCAGCCAATGCATTTATCCTCATCGACTACCACTTTACCATCCGGCGCCGACATTGCTTTAGCTGGACAATTTCTGATACACTCATAACATCTTGTACAATTTGGTTCATACACCGTAGAAACACATGAGCAGCTATTATCAAACATTTTTGCAAGCAGAAAGTTTGGAATATAGTTAGACGCAAAATCCTGTGCAGAGCTGGATGGTTTTTTAAAATCAGCAACTGTAACTTTGCTGATTTCCTCACCTGAAATATCGATCTCATTCATATCTGCGATACCAAGCTTTCTGTCATGCGCATACTTGATTATAGGCACTTTCATGGGATCAAAGCCAATGATGGTACTGGCCACAGCATCCAACGCGACTCCATCATAACCGGCAATTATTAACCCCACCTTTCTAGGGTCTCCAGCGTTAGGACCGTTACCTTCCATCCCAATAACAGCATCCATTACTGTTATATGTGGCTGTACCATCTCAAAAACGTCAACCAATGCCTGAGCCATTAATCTGTTCTTGGGTGCCAGCAGATGCACATTCTTCTTTCCATTGGCAGGTATGGAACCAAACATATTCTTAATTGCACCTGTGTATCTTGTTAGACCGTGTGTTTTCAGTTTCGGAACATTCACCACAACATCTACCGACTTAACAGTCTTTGCGATCTTGAAATTTTTTAAGATTACAGCATTTTCATTTGTTATATCAAGGGCGTCATCCTTATCAAAATTTACGATAACGGCACCTGTGTCTTCTACTATCTTGTCTATTTGTGTAACTCTAAAAGCTTTATCTGTAGAACCGGTCCTTAAGCTACCGCAGGAATCTCCAATATAAACCTCGCACCCATAATCATTCTTAAATATGTCAACAAGTGTCCTGATGACTGCAGGATGTGTATTAACCGCCCTCTCCGGCCCTAATGAGGCTGAAAGAAGGTTCAGTTTAAGCAATACCTTCATTCCCGGCCTTACAATGGTTTCAATATTACCTATCAAGCTTAAACATTTTTTTACAGCCGTGCTGACTTTTTCTAATTCATAATTATCACAACGTGAAATTGCGACTGTTGTCATCTTTAATACCTTAAGAAACTAATAATATTTTATTATATGTTAAAACAAGAGACTTGGTGGTCTCTTTTATCTTTGATTCTATAAAACTACTTAAACGAGGCACCACTGATGTATGGAAATTTAAAAATTTCCCACTGAAGCGCAGAGCGGCATCTGGCATGGATAATTGCAACACATTCACTTTATTTCTCTTACCATTTCTCCAAGTGGTTTTCGAAAAGTTGGTTCCGGAATAATCTCAGGGTAACCCAGGGGTGTTAAAATCAAGGGTTCTAAATTATCAGGGATGTTTAACACATTTTTTACTACCTTTGGTTTGAAAGCTGCTATCCAACAGGTTCCAAGTCCTTCAGCAGAAGCGGCAAGTATCAAATGATCCATTGCTATTGCCACATCAACATCAACGTAACACTTCCCATCATTTCGCTTCCATGCAGCGTCAGGTAATGCACATGCACATATAATTACAGGCGCTGTATAAAACCATTCCTGTGAATAAGCATCTTTTAATTTGTGTTTAACCTGTTCATTTTTAATTATGATAAGCGAAAATGGCTGTCTATTGGCAGCAGTCGGTGCAAGTAGTGCAGCATTAATAATTCTATCCAGTTTATCGTCTTCCACCGGGTCCTTTTTATACGCCCTTACGCTTCTTCTTATTTTAATAGTTTCATATAAGTCCATTTTTAGAGACTCCTTATATTCTTTTGTTAATCCCTTGAAATATCAGCTTTGCAGTTATTGTATGCATGGTCGCCTCAATCAGATAGGCGAAAACCCATCTACCCTGCTAATCAATTGATGTCGAGGCGATTCTATCAAATCTTAATTTCTTTGACAAGAAAATTGCATGTTGATAAAATCGCTTTCATTGTATTTATAGTAATGGCTTGAGTGAGAAAGTGTGCCGGAACATGAAATCTGGCACGTATTGGCATAGAATCACACAAATTATTTAACCAAAAATATATATATAGAATGAGAGTTATAGTAGCAAAAAAAGCTGGCTTTTGTATGGGTGTACGGAAGGCAATGGACAACGCGTTGGATGCCGCTCATAAGGTTGGTAGTAATGACGGCACTGTCTATACAGAAGGACCGTTGATACATAATCCTCAGGTACTTGAAAAGCTGGAGAAGCAAGGAATCATGGCTCTCAATGAAGAGACGGATTTGTCAAAAAGCACTGTAGTTATCAGAGCTCATGGTATTACACCCAAGAGAAGACAAGAGCTAGAAGCATCAGGCGCTGAGATCTGTGATGCAACTTGTCCGCGCGTGAAACGGGTACAATCAATTATTGAAGAAAACGCGAAGAACGGATATTCTACCGTAATAGTGGGCGATGAAGGACATGCTGAAGTAATAGGATTACTAGGTTATACAGAAGGCAACGGTTATGTGATTTCTTCTCCTGAGGAAGTATTAGAATTGCCTGAAATGGAAAAAATTTGTATTGTTGCCCAGACTACTCAAGATATGAATACTTTTGCATTAATAGCAGAGGAGCTAAAACACAGATATAAAAATCACAAGGTATTTGACACAATATGCAGTTCTACATCAAGACGACAGGAAGAGGTGATCAGGCTGAGCGAGGATGTTGATGCAATGATTGTAGTTGGTGGAAGAGGCAGTGCGAACACAAATAGATTGGTTCAAATCTCTGAAAAGAAAGGCGTACCTGCATTCCTGGTTGAAACGGAACATGAATTGAACTTAAAGAAACTTGCAGATTATGGTGTCATTGGTGTAACAGCCGGCGCGTCAACACCTAACTGGCTACTCGAAAGGGTTGTTGACAAAGTGCAGAATTATCAAGGTAAAAAAAACAAAAAGATGCAATCGTTTACTGAAAAAGTGATTACAATCCTAATAGGCAGTTTCATGTATATTGGAATTGGAGCAGCAAGTTTCAGTTACGCAAGTTCCGTCCTGCTTGGTATAAATCCCAGGATTAAATTCTGTGCAATTGCAACACTGTTTCTGTTCTCAATGTATGTTTTGAACTATTTTACTAATAAAGAAGCTGCTGCCTTGAGTGAGCCATCCAGGGCAAAGCTATACGAGAAACATCAAGGAGTCTTCATGGTTCTCGGTATTGTAGCAGCTATCTTGTCTTCAGTTTTGGCGTTTACAATTAACATAGATGCATTTTTCTGCATTTTTTTTGCATCTCTGTTTGGAATAGCGTACCGGGTTTCTATAGTTCCAAAGAAGTTCGCCAGCATTGTCAGGTATCGAAGTTTAGCACAAATTCCGGGTTCGAAAGAGATGTTTATAAGTATAGCCTGGGCTGTAAGTACAGGTCTAATTCCCTTTCTGGGAGCGCCGGAATCCTCTTTGTCATCGCTTCCTGTTGTACTGGCATTTACCTTCAGTATGGTTTTCATGAGAACAGTGTTGCTTGATGTAAGGGATGTTCAAGGCGACAGAATAATTGGCAAAGAAACGATACCAATAGCAATAGGAAAAAACAATACCAAGGCAATTCTAGTCGTAATGTCTATATTACTGACAATACTATTAATTATCAGCCCTATAAATGGCTGGACTTCCGGATTTTCCTATTATCTCCTTCCATGTGCTGCGTATGCATGCGGGTATTTGTATCTCTATCACAAGCGCCTTATACCTAGCGATCTAGCCTGTGAAAGTATTACCGATTTTAATTTTATCCTAGCTGGCATAATGGTAGCAATCTGGCATTTTTTTGTAATTTGATTTATCAAGTTAGATTCTTCGTTCTGCTTCGTTATATTCATAATGATATTCCCGGTCGGTAGACGAGGAAGAATGCTATCTTTGAATTTTTTTGTTAAACAATTTTAAGGTTATCTATTTATGAAACAGAAAATGAAGTCAGGAACGCTTTACAATGTTGGTTTTGAAAAAAGCATCAGAAGGAAATTGATTGCAGGTCTTCTTGTCGTTTTTCCTGTTTTTATTACATTTTTTGTAATAAAATTTTTGTTTACTATGATAGGTGGAATACTATCTCCAGTAGTAATAAGAGCCATCGGTTTTTTCGGATTTTCTCCAAAAAGCAAAATTGATGAGTTTATCGTCACGTCAGTAGCATTTGTACTCACATTTGTAGCCATCTATTCTATTGGTGTGATAGCAACAAATTTTTTGGGAAAATTTATCATAAATTTCTTTGAATCGATATTGCACAATGTCCCCATTATTAAGAATATTTATACCTCATCAAAAAAACTGATTGAAATTATAAGCCTCCCAAGTACACAATCTTTTAAACGCGTAGTTATAGTTGATTATCCAAGAGTAGGTATGAAGGCATTCGCGTTTGTCACAGGGAGTATAAAGACAGATGATGGAACAAAATTAACCAGTTTATTCATTCCAACTACACCAAATCCCACCTCCGGCTTTCTAATATATCTTCCTGAAGAAGACATATCTGAAACTAATCTAAATATTGAAGAGGGAATGAAATTAATTGTTTCAGGTGGGATATTAGTACCGGATAGGATGGAAGTTTACACAAACGAACCAATCGATGAGGATGAATAAAAATGCCATACATTTGAATGCGACAAAGATGCCTTAGATGCAGCAAAATAGCAAGCTTCACTCTGGGAAACTCATAGGACTGAGCCTTTTTATATTAAATGCATTCCTTTGCGCACAACCACTATGCCGCTATCGGTTACTGTAAAATGTTTAGAATCTTCTTCCCGGTCGTAACCAATATTCATGCTGTCTGGGATATTTACATATTTATCAATTATAGCCTTTCGTATCTTTACATTTCTGCCTATCCTGACACTTTCCATTATTACTGAATCGTAAATTTCTGAGTGAGAGTCTATTCTGACATCTGGTGATAAAACACATCCTTCCACTTTTGCTCCGCTGATTATGCATCCTCCGGAAACAATAGAATTTAAAATCATATCTGTCCGTTCACCTGGTAAATCTTTATTAAAAATGGTTTTTGCCGGTGGATATTGTTTTTTATGAGTACGGATTGGCCAATCTTTGTCATAAAGATTAAATTCTGGTGACACCTGTACGAGATCCCTATTAGCTTCCCAGTAAGCGTCCAGAGTGCCGATATCGCGCCAGTAGTTGTTTTTATCTCCAAATGGGTATGCATATACTCTCTTTGAGTGTATCATTTCAGGTATTATGTTCTTCCCAAAATCATGGTTTGTATTCTTTTTAGTGTCATCAATTATCACCTTAACCAGAGTTTTGGTATTAAACAAATATATACCCATGGAAGCAAATGCCGCATCCGGATTATTTGGAGAAGGGATTGGTACAGAAGGTTTCTCATGAAATCCAATAATTCGATTGTCTTCGTTTGCTTCTATTACACCAAATCTTTTCCCTTCATCTAGTGGTACATCCATACTTGCTATCGTAAGATCGGCTTTCTTTTCCTGATGAAAGCGGATCATACTTCTGTAATCCATTTTGTAAATATGGTCTCCGGAAAGTATTACAACCATTTCAGGGTGTTCTTTTTCAAGTGTGTATATGTTCTGGTAAACAGCATCTGCAGTCCCCTGATACCATTGATCACTGATCCTTTGCTGGGGAGGGATCTGTTCTATATATTCACCTAATTCATTATTAAAAATATTCCATCCAAGCCTCAAATGTCTATCTAAAGAATAGGATTTGTATTGTGTCAGAACTACTATTTTACGTAATCCGGAATTCAGACAATTACTTAACGTAAAGTCTATTATTCTGTATATGCCCCCAAAAGGTACAGCCGGTTTTGCTCTATCTTTTGTCAGGGGATAAAGTCTTTCTCCCTGTCCTCCTGCCAGAATGATGGTAAGTACATTGTCTAGAGACATATTTTTATCCTCAATATTGATTAACCTAAATAACCTGGTATTAATGTCTGATACGCCGAAAACTCCTGCTTACCTGCGTTAATTCAGAAATCCTTCGCTTTATTTGCCAATACTTCTTTGATTTTATCCTTTAATTCTGACAGGTCTGAGGATTTTACTACGTAGGCGTCTGCCATCCATGACATAAAACTGTCTTTATAATTGCTGTAAGCTGTGTTAATGATAACAGGAACTGCCTTGTTTTTACTTAAAATCCTGCCCATCGCCTCAATACCATCCATCTTAGGCATGTTTATGTCCATTACGACAACATCCGGCAGTTGTTCCTGAATTTTTTCGAGAGCTTCCTTACCATCAGATGCGGTTACAACTTTATAGCCGACACGTTTTAATTCTTGTTCATAGAGTAAGCGTTGGTTCTTGTCATCTTCTACAAGAAGGATAGTTTTCATTGCTACAAGCTCCTTTCCTTTATGTTACCGGTAGTGTCAGCAACATAGTCGTTCCCTTACCCGGCATGCTTTTGACATCTACGTTGCCGCCATGGTCTTCAATAATTTTCAGACTTATAGCCAGACCAGCTCCTGTGCCGTTAGGCTTCGTAGTAAAGAATGGATTAAAAATATTTTTTAATACTTCCTTTGATATACCCTCACCGTTATCGACTATTTCTATTTCAATTGACTCAATCCCTGATCTTATTTTTATATCAAGATTGCCGCCATCAGGCATTGCCTCTACCGCATTCATCAGAATATTAAGAAAGACTTGTTTTATTTGGATTGGATCAACAGCGATTTCAGGCTCGTCTGTTTCAAATTCTTTATGTACATTTATATTTTTTTCCTGGAAATAGTTTTCCATCAACATGCATGTGCTTTCCATTATTTCACTTATTTGTGTATCAATCTTTTCCGGTGTGGATGGTTTGCCAAAATCGGTAATATTTTTGAGTATCGTTTCTAAACGTTTTACTTCTTCTATAATTATGTCAATATTAGTCTTGATTTTCGAGTCTGTAAAGGTAAAACGTGAGAGTGTTTTGGCAAACCCGCCGATAGTTACCAGCGGGTTTCTTATTTCATGTGCTACGTATGATGACATAGAACCTATAGCGGCCAGTCTTTCCGAACTTATAAGTCTCTGCTGTGTTTCTGTAAGTTGATTAATTTTGTCTTCAAGCCTTTTATAGGTTTCAGCATTTTCAATTGCCATCGCAGCCTGATTTACAAACATTGTTAACATGCTGACGTGATCGCTAGATATTGGTTCTGCGGTATAGATGTTATCTGCAACAATAACACCAATAGTTTCATTCTTTGCTATCAAAGGCACACAAACAAATTCATTCACTCCCAGGGCTTTTCTGAATTCCGGTGTTACCCGTGGATCATTAACTGCATCTTTTATGATTATGGGGGTTTTTTCTTTTGCGCAGAATATGACAACTTCCCTTGTATCTGATAATGAATACACCATAAGTTTTACCATTGTATTAAAGGAAGTGTCTATATTATGACTGAAATCTAATTCCTCAAATATATCTTTCAGAGAACTATATTTATCTGATAACTCCTTCCAGATTTGATTTGCCTCTTCATGAGAAGATGGCCCTACCGCCAACTTGCCATTCAAGACATTGTGTTCTTTATTAACCAAAAAGAGCATAGCGCGATTAAACCCAAATGCGTAACCGGAAGTCACGCATGTCAGAATCAAGTGAAGTAGTTTGTCAAGATGAAGAGTTCCCTGCATTGCTTCACCTAACTTCTGCAATAATAAAAGCTTATGTACGGTCTTTTCACTCTCGGTAGAATTTATGGTTAGTATTAAAACACTATTAATATTTTCCTCTCCATTGCGGATAGGTATGGCCACATGTTGCACACACATTTTATCCCGATTTTCAGATTCGATCCAGGTCTCAATTATGCTACCGGCCTTTCCACTGAAGACACTTGCCGCCGGGCAACTACCAGTCCCAATCTCATCACAATTATATACATCGTGGCAATGTTTACCTAAGGGCGATTCCTTCAGATGCAACCAATCGCATAAGGTCTGGTTGACCCATGTAATTTTCAACTCGCGATCAAGCAAACATAAGCCTACTCCAATAACATCAATTATTTTATCCTTACTTCTTCTCTCTGATTTCCTCCGTTCCTTTAAATCTTTTGACACTTCAGAGTATTCAGTATCTTTCTGAGTGGAATCTGCTCTTAAATCCAGACATATCTCCTCAATCTTTTTTAAAAAGTTTTCATCAAGAGGCACTCCCCGGTATTCATTGAGAAGGTTTCCTATCCTGTTTATTGTTGTCTCTGAATTAGTTTTTGAAAGATCGTTATTCATGGTCACGGAATTGCATTTCTTAAGGTTTCAGCAGCTTCTTCAGGAGACGTTGTATTGATGTAAAACCCTGTTCCCCATTCAAATCCTGCTATGTTTGTAAGTCTTGGTATTATTTCTATATACCAATGAAAACTCTCTGATTCCTCCACATTAAATGGAGCGCTATGAATGATATAATTATATGGTGGAAGCTCTAAAGCGGCTTCTAACCTGGTAAGTGCACCCTTTAATACAATAGCCAGTTCACTTAACTCAAATTCCTGCAGGTTCTCAAAATGGCTTTCGTGTTTTTTAGGAAGAATCCATATTTCATAAGGAAATCTGGATGCAAAAGGAGCAAAGGCAACAAAGTTATCTGTTGAAATGACTACTCTCCTGTTCATGTCAAGCTCCTGTTGTATCATGTGACAAAAGAGACATTTTTTTCTGTCTTGATAAAATGTTTCGGCATTTACCATCTCATTTTCGATCAGTTGTGGAACAATCGGCGTCACAATCAACTGTGAATGAGTGTGTTCGAGTGACGCGCCCGCTGAAAATCCGACATTTTTGAATAACAGTCCATAAACGAATCTATTGTCATTCTTTAAATCAACCAGACGATCCCTGTAGCATAATAAAACCTCTTCAACATTTCCATTATCTAGTGACGTTAAAGATTGAACATGCCTGGGGTTTTCTATTATGACTTCATGAGCACCAATACCATTCATCATATCATATATACCTTCTCCACGTTTATTTTGCACACCTTCAATTTGCAACGCAGGAAACTTATTTGGGACAACCCTTACCCTCCAACCGCCGGTGTTTGGCGCTGCTCCATTATCTCTATACGCCAGAATTTCCGGTGGTGTCTTGTCTTCATTGCCTTCACAGAAAGGACAGAAACTACTTTTGATTATTTGTGGGTTAGTCTTGAAATCTGTAGGCCTCGCCGCTCTTTCCGCCGCGATAATTACCCAACGGCCGGAAACAGGTTCCCTTCTTAATTCAGACATTTATTCCTCGTAAACTTAACGATATTCATCCTTCACGAAACCGGAAGTACTTAGATTGATTTTATTAATATGTCATGACAACGGAATTATCATTATCGCCATAAGGATTTTTCACATATTTATCGGCATTCCAGTCATTTTTCCATTTTGATCCATCTATGAGATAAAGAAACTGGTATTCCTTCCCTGTCTCAAGATCTAACGTGGTAGAGTAGTCTCCGTTTTCAAACCTTTTCATCGGATTTGCGCTAGTATTCCAATTATTAAAATCACCAACGATATACACGCTCTCCACGTCCGGCGCGGCGGCTTCAGGCAATGTGAATGTTACCCGACATACATGCATTTCTTTAAGATACTCTTTTTTTATCCCAATGGAAGTTTTTATCAGTTTTTTTGATGTTGATCCGTACTCTGTTAACCTCGTTATACTCTCCGCGAAAGTTTTCATTGTCTCAAGAAAATTTTGGAATCTTGTATTAGTTTTTTTGTTAATCATATTACCCCTCATTTCGCCGGAAAATCCTAATTTATTATCCCTAAAAAGGCCACAACGTATCAGAGCTCCAGTATAATAAATTCCAAGCGGATTGCAAAGAAACAAATGTTTATGAAAGGCCAATTCTGTATTAAGATGGCAAGCGATGATACCGGAATTAAGATACCCGGGTCAAGTAACCCTATACGATATTATCTTTTAACTTATTACTTTATATTATAATGGCATAGTAGTAATATCTTCTCAGTAGATTTCACAGATTTTAATATCCAAAAATCTCAGGATTTATGTATAATGTGCACATTGCTGAATTATGCACTGATATTTATTAAAAAATAGTTTTATTAAGATCTAACTTTTTACACTTGTTAGTTGAATCTGAGTTATATCATTAAGTAATGAAAGATAGAGAAAACCGTACAGAAAGCGTAATCCATAAAGTTAACTTTATTACGGATCATGACATATATCTTTTCAAGGAGGGAAACCACCACAGGCTATATGACAAGCTTGGCGCGCATATCATAACCAATGATGAAAAGAGCGGAGCTGTTTTTGCTTTATGGGCGCCCAATGCAGAAAGTGTCTCCGTAACGGGAGATTTTAATGGATGGAACCGAAAATCTCATCCACTGAAGGTAAGAGACGATGGCTCCGGTGTATGGGAAGGGTTCATACCCGGTATTAAAAATGGAGACATTTATAAATACCGCATACATTCCAGACACAACAACTATAAAGTTGATAAAGGTGATCCATTTGCAACTTATTGGGAACAGCCTCCTAAAACTGCTTCGATAGTTTGGGACCTGGATTATAGATGGAACGATAGTGAGTGGATGACAAGCAGGCATAAACACAATGCCCTCAGTGCCCCGATTTCTGTATATGAAGTCCATATTGGTTCCTGGAAACGTGAAATTGGTAGATGGAACGAGTTTCTTACCTATAGAGAAATGGCACATGAACTTACAGAATATGTAAAGGAGATGGGATTTACCCATGTCGAATTAATGCCGGTTACTGAACATCCATTTTATGGTTCATGGGGTTACCAGACGGTGGGATACTTTGCCCCTACAAGCAGGTACGGAACCCCTCAGGATTTTATGTACCTGATTGATCATCTTCACCAAAACGAGATTGGAGTTATCCTGGATTGGGTACCTTCACACTTTCCATCTGACGAACATGGTCTTGCCTATTTTGATGGGACATATCTCTATGAACACGCTGATCCGAAGAAGGGATTTCATCCTGAATGGAAAAGTTATATTTTTAACTACAGCAGAAATGAGGTGCGCGCCTTTCTTATAAGCAGTGCAATCTTCTGGCTTGAAAAATACCATATCGATGCTATAAGGGTGGACGCAGTGGCTTCCATGCTTTACCTTGACTATGCAAGGGATGATGGAGAGTGGATACCAAATAAATACGGAGGCAATGAGGATCTGGATGCCGTAAACTTTATCAAAGAATTAAATGCGGCTGTTTATGTCTCTTACCCTGACGTTCAGACCATAGCAGAAGAATCAACAGCGTGGCCTATGGTATCAAGACCAACATATATTGGAGGTCTTGGATTTGGCATGAAATGGAATATGGGATGGATGCATGATACACTTAAATACTTTTCAAAGGATCCTGTTTATAGAAAATCGCATCATAATGAAATTACTTTCAGCATATGTTATGGTTTCTCAGAAAATTTCCTTCTTCCCATATCCCATGATGAAGTAGTCCATGGCAAAGGTTCTCTTATAGGGAAAATGCCGGGTGATGAATGGCAGAGATATGCTAATCTCAGAATTATATTTGGGTATATGTATGGCCATCCGGGGAAAAAACTTCTATTCATGGGATGTGAATTTGCGCAATGGAAGGAATGGAATCATGACGAAGGTTTAGAATGGTTCGTTTTACAATACCCTTTTCATAAGGGCATACAGAATTGGGTCAAAGACCTGAATCATTTTTACCGGAAAGAACCGGTACTGTACGAGTCAGATTTTTCAGCAGACTGTTTTGAATGGGTAGACGTTCATGATTGGAAACAAAGCATAATAAGCTTTATCAGAAAGGGTAAGGACACAGGAAAAATAGTTCTTATGGTATGTAATTGTACTCCTGTACCAAGACACAGCTATAATGTGGGAGTCCCCGGGGGAGGCTTTTGGAGTGAAGTCTTAAACAGCGATGCGGAAATGTACGGCGGAAGCGGTTGTGGTAATTCAGGAGGGGTTACCGCCGTAGCGGTACCTGCTCATGGAAGAACGCATTCGCTTAGCCTGACATTACCACCTTTGAGTATTTTGTTTTTCAAAAATTCTTGCTGAACATGAATAAATATATCTGCATACATGGGCACTTTTATCAACCACCGAGAGAAAATCCATGGCTTGAGGAGATTGAATTCCAGGAGTCGGCATATCCCTATCATGACTGGAACGAAAGGATTACAGATGAGTGTTACGCCCCGAATACAGCCTCACGTATTCTTGACGCAGAGGACAGAATAATAGAAATAACGAATACGTACGCTAAAATCAGTTTTGATTTTGGCCCCACGCTATTATCATGGATGGAAAGACAGAAACCGGAAGTTTACCAGGCAATCCTTGATGCGGACAAACTAAGTATGGAAACCTTCTCCGGACACGGTTCTGCAATAGCCCAGGCATATAACCATATGATAATGCCCCTTGCAAATAAAAGGGACAAGTATACCCAGGCAATATGGGGGATAAAGGATTTTAAAAAAAGATTTAACAGATACCCTGAGGGAATGTGGCTTCCGGAAACTGCCGTTGATATAGAGACCCTTGAAGTGCTGGTAAGCCTGGGGATTAAGTTTACCGTCATTGCTCAGAGACAGGCAGCAAGAGTAAAGAGGACAGGTAAAACAGAAAGTTGGGTTGATGCAACCGGAGAAAAAATTGATCCTAAAATGCCTTATCTCTGTATCCTTCCATCCGGGCAGCCTATAAACATCTTCTTCTATGACGGCCATATCTCACAGGAAGTATCCTTTGGAAAGCTACTTAATAATGGAGAGGAGTTTGCGGAAAAACTGCTTTCTGCATTCAGTGACGAGAGTTACCATCCTCAAATCGTCCATATAGCAACTGACGGGGAGACATTTGGACATCATCACCATTTTGGTGATATGGCGCTCTCCTATTGCCTGAATTATATTGAATCCGGCAATCACGCAAAGATCACTAACTATGGTGAGTATCTTGACAAACATTCTCCAACCCACATAGTTGAAATTGTTGAAAACTCATCCTGGAGTTGTATACACGGAGTAGAAAGGTGGAGAGATAATTGTGGATGCAACTCCGGAAATCAATCAAAGTGGAATCAAGCATGGAGAAAACCATTAAGAGAGGCTATGGACTGGTTGAGAGATACACTTATTACTATTTTCAGTGATGAGGCATCCCGCTGCTTTAAGGATCCATGGAGTGTAAGGAATGACTATATTGAGGTAATACTCGACAGATCAACAAAGAATATGAAGGCTTTCCTGAACAGGCACGCGTCCAGAAAACTTACAAGGAAAGAAAAGGTGATGGTATTGGAATTATTGGAGATGCAGAGAAATACCATGCTGATGTACACCAGTTGCGGTTGGTTCTTTGATAATGCCTCTGGTATTGAAACGGTTCAGATAATGCAATACGCGTCTAAGGCCATTCAATATGCGGAGGTGTTGACCGGTCTCTCTCTTGAATCGGAATATCTGAAATATTTAAAGAAAATACCGTGTAATATGTATGAAAATGCAGCCATAATCTACGAAAAGTTTGTAACGCCTGCCAGGAGTGATCTCTTGAGAGTAGGGGCTCATTACAGCATCTCATCCATATTTGAAGATTGTCCTGAAGAAAAAATGAAAACGTTTCATTATACGGTAAATAGTAAGGTGTGTAACAGGACAGAAGTGGGGAAACTCATACTCTCTATAGGAAAAGCAGACATCACCTCTGATATTACATGGGACACGAAAATAATCGACTTTGCTGTGCTGCATTTAGGAGACCACAATATAAGCGGCGGCGCAAGAAATTTTAAAGGGGATGAGGATTTCTCCGTCATGCAGAGTGAGATAATGGATGCCTTTGAGAAAGGCAGTGTTCACGAAGTAATAAGGCTTATGGATAAGCATTTTAGTAATAACATATATTCCATCTGGCACCTCTTTAAAGATGAACAGAGAAAGCTGATGCACCGGATACTTCAATTAACGTATCTGGAAGCCGAAGCCTCTTACCGGCAAATATATGATAATAACTACGCTATAATGAATATCTTCCATGGCTTGAATATGAAGATCCCAAGACCGTTTTTTGCCGCGACTGAGTATATACTCAACACAGATTTGAAAGACATATTTGACCATGAAGATTTAAATGTAAAAAGGCTTGAGAAATTAATAGACGAGACTGAGAAATGGTCTGTTACGATTGATAAAACAACCCTGGAGTTTTCTATAAGCACATGGATTAATAACCAAATGGAAATGCTTAAGAGGAAACCGGAAAATACAATGCTTTTTAAAAAAATTTATACGACACTTCAGATAATAAAACCGTTATCCTTGACTCTCGATTTCTGGCTGGCCCAGAATACCTATTACTCGGTCGGAATGGATTTATACAACACAATGAAATTGAACGCGTCAAAGGGTAACAAGCGGGCGGAAGAATGGATAGAGGACTTTCTCAAACTTGGCGGTGACCTTAAAGTAAAGATATAATCAGGAAAAAAACATGGACAAAAGAGGAAACGGTTTACTCCTGCATATTACATCACTGCCATCGTCTTATGGTATTGGGGATATTGGGTCAGAGGCTTATAAATTTGTAAATTTCCTTGCAGAGACCAGCCAAAGCTTCTGGCAGATACTTCCATTAAACCAGACATGTGCCGCCTATGGTAACTCTCCTTATAGCAGTTTTTCGGCATATGCCGGTAATACACTCTTGATAAGTCCGGATCTAATGGTGGAAGACGGGATTCTCTTGAAATCAGACATAGAAGACCATCCTTCATTTTCCCGGGAAAGCGTTGATTATGAAGCGGTTACAAAGTATAAAAAAGAAATTTTTAGAATTGCATTTGAAAAAAACAAAGGCAATCTCGCGGAACATCATGAATTTAATAAATTTTGTGATGAAAATTCCTATTGGCTGGACGATTATAGCCTGTTTGTCTCCATAAAAAACCATTTTAATAATGTTGAATGGAACAACTGGCCGGAACACATCAGGGATAGAAGAGATGAAGATCTTAAAGAGTGGAAAGAAAGATTGCGGGAAAATATATTGAGAGAAAACTTTCTTCAATATTTGTTCTTTAAACAGTGGTACTCTCTTAAAGATTATTGCGAAAGTAAGGGGATACTCATAATTGGAGATTTACCTATCTACGTGAATTGTGACAGTGCTGATGTATGGGCAAACCCGGAAATCTTCAAGTTAAATGACGAAAAAAAACCTGTTTTTGTTGCCGGTGTTCCACCGGATTATTTCAGCTCTACAGGTCAATTGTGGGGACATCCTGTTTATGATTGGACTGTTCTCAAAGAAACCGGGTACATATGGTGGATAAAACGTATAGAACACAACCTTAAGTTCTTCCATATGTTCCGGCTTGATCACTTTAGAGGATTTATAGATTACTGGGAAATTCATGCAGATGAAAAGTTTGCAACTAACGGACGATGGGTGAAAGCACCTGCCAGAGATTTTTTTAATACTCTTGCAAATTATTTTGATCGTCTTCCTATTATTGCTGAAGATCTTGGAATTATTACGCCGGATGTCAGAGCGGTTATGGATCAATTTGGATTTCCCGGAATGAGGGTGTTGCTTTTTGCCTTTGGAGAAGACCTGCCCTCAAACCCTTATGCACCACACAATTATATAAAAAACTGTGTTGCCTACACCGGAACACACGATAACAATACTGCCAGGGGTTGGTTTAATAATGAAACCAGCGCTGAAGACAGAAAAAGGATTTTTGATTATATTGGACACGAGGTTTCAGAAGATCAAATACACTGGGAACTTATAAAACTTGTTATGAGTTCTGTTGCAGATATGGTTATAATACCCATGCAGGACGTTCTTGGTCTGGAAGAAAATTCAAGAACAAATATTCCTGCAAGTTCTGAAGGAAACTGGGGATGGAGGCTTCTCACAGAAAAGCTAACTCCCTTAATAACAAAAAAACTTTCAGAAATGACAAGGATTTACGGAAGAGGATAAATTTTATATACAGATTTTAACTAACAAATGCAGGTTAGGAGTAAACAGCGCAGTTGCTGCATACAGATGAACACACAACGAAAGGATAATTTACATGTCAATAACAGAAAAACAGACAAATGGATCTAAGATTGCCTACTTCTCTATGGAAATTGGACTTAAGGATGATATACCAACATTCAGTGGAGGATTGGGCATACTTGCCGGAGACACTATTAAATCAGGCGCTGATTTAAATCTCCCTCTTGTTGCAGTAACATTAATATACCACAAAGGGTACTTTAAACAGGATATAGACGACCGGGGACGTCAGATCGAATCACCCGCAATATGGGACCCTTCCGAATTGATGAAAATGGCACCGGAAAAGGTGAATGTTACAATTGAAGGCAGGAATGTATATATTCAGGCATGGGTTTATTTTGTCAAAAGCCCCAAAGGTGGTGAAGTTCCCGTGATATTTCTTGATACTAATTTGCCGGAGAATAGTGAAGAAGACAGGGAACTAACTTATCATCTCTATGGCAGAGATGATAATTACAGAATCAAGCAAGAAGTAATCCTCGGGATCGGCGGCGTCAAGATGTTAAAGATGCTTGGGTTTCAAATAAAGAAATATCATATGAATGAAGGACATGCGGCATTCCTGACACTTGAACTTTTGCATCAATTAAAAAATGATTTAGAGGACGCCAGTGACGAAACATCCATGTGGGACTTTGAAACCGTTAAAGAATTGTGCGTGTTTACGACACACACACCGGTTGATGCGGGACATGATAGGTTCTCTTATGATCTCTACAGGAGCGTAATAGGCGAATATTTCCCGGAGAATATTCTGCGTGAACTTGCCGGGGAAGAGAATCTTAATATGACACTTCTTGCTTTAAATCTGAGCAATGATGTCAATGGCGTTGCCAAAAAGCACGGAGAGGTATCACAGAATATGTTTCCTGGTTATAAAATAAATTCAATAACAAATGGCGTACATTCTTATACGTGGACGTGTGACAGCTTTAAAAAACTGTTTGATAAATATATACCTGGCTGGGCAAATGAACCTGAGTTATTTGTAAGAACTGATATGATTCCACATAATGAACTCTGGAATGCACATTCAGAAGCGAAGAAAATCCTCATTAATTATGTAAACTCTCTGCAGGCCGTAAATATGGACTATGAGACACTGACAATAGGGTTTGCAAGAAGATTCGCAACATACAAGAGAGCGTCCCTGATATTTAATGACCTGGAAAGACTTGAGAGAATTGCATCTGGCAAGATCCAGCTGATTTTTGCCGGAAAAGCTCATCCAAAAGATGAAGGGGGCAAAAAACTTATTGAAGACATATTCTCATATTCAGATAAACTGAAAGGGAAAATAAATATCGTCTTCATAAATAACTATAATATGGAAACCGCTTTGAAGATAGTTTCTGGTGTGGATGTCTGGCTGAACAACCCGATCAGACCTCTTGAGGCGTCAGGAACCAGCGGCATGAAAGCTGCACATAATGGGGTTTTGAATTTCAGTGTTCTTGACGGATGGTGGATTGAAGGTCACATAGAAGGAGATACCGGTTGGTCTATAGGCCCTGAATCAACAGAGATTGCTCCTGATGATAATGCAAATGAGATAGACACAAACGACCTATATAACAAACTCGAAAAAATTATTATCCCAACCTTTTATCAAGACAGAGACAAATGGATTAATATGATGAAGAGTGCGATTGGTAAAAATGCATACTACTTTAACACCCATAGAATGATGCTGAGATACGTCACTGAGGCGTATATAAAATAAAAAATGAAAATTGCAGAAGTATCTTCGGAGATAATTCCATACGCTAAAACAGGCGGTCTTGCTGACGTTGTGGGAACATTGCCATTATACCTTGAGAAAGCCGGTCACGAAGTATCAATGTTCATACCTCTTTATAAGTCTGTAAAAAAATCCGGTATAGATATCAAGCTCTTGGATATCACTTTTGATATTCCTATTGGTGATATTGATCACACCGTAACTCTCTGGAAAAGCATTCACCATGGCTCAGAAAACATCACGATCTATTTCATACAACACGATGAATATTATGACAGGGATGCACTTTACGGAACAGAATTCGGTGATTACCAGGACAACTCAGCACGTTTTATTTTATTCTCCAGATCTGTAATAGAGGCTATTAGAAGACTGGGATTGTCAATAGACATTATTCATTGCCATGACTGGCAGACGGCATTAATTCCAGTTTACCTGAAGACATTGTTTGCAGACAATCAAAAACTATCCTCTATAAAAACAGTACTGACCATTCATAATCTCGCATATCAGGGACTGTTCCCACAGGAAGAGATGAGACTTACAGGTTTAGATATGTCACTGTTTAACTGGAAAAATCTGGAACACTGGGGACAGGTAAACTTTCTAAAAGGTGGAATAGTTTTTGCGGATATTTTGACAACTGTCTCTAAAAGGTATGCCGAAGAAATAATGACTGTTGAGTTTGGTTGCGGGCTGGAAGACGTCATCATAAAATACAAAAGCAAGCTTAGCGGAATAATCAATGGAGTTGATTACACTGAATGGTCACCGGAAAATGACAATCTTATATCTCACCAATACAGTGTTGAAGATATAAGCGGAAAAGCATTAAATAAAAAACACTTACAAAAGAAGCTCAATCTCCCACAAACTGAAGCGCCGCTCCTTGGTATGATCAGCCGCCTTGTGGAGCAAAAGGGCGTTGACCTTCTGATCGCAATTATTGAGAATCTGATGAAGAGAGAGCTCCAACTCGTAATACTGGGCATAGGTAATGAAAAATATCATCAAATACTTCAAGAGGTTGTACCCAAATATAACAGCAAGCTTTCAGTAAACATAATGTTTGACAACAAACTGGCCCATGAAATCGAAGCGGGCGCTGATATTTTCCTTATGCCGTCAAAATATGAACCTTGCGGCTTAAATCAGATGTACAGTTTAAAATACGGAACCATTCCTGTAGTACGCGAAACCGGAGGTCTTGCAGATACGATAATAGACGCAAATGATGAAAACCTCAAAAACCGAACTGCTACCGGATTCACTATGAAGGGCTATTTCGCAGCAGAACTCCTATTTACCATAGACAGGGCGTTGGAATTGTATAAATCAAAGGCGTTATGGAATGCCCTCAGAGAAAATGCCATGAGGCAGGATTGGTCTTGGGAAAAGAGCGCGACTAAATATGTAGAATTGTTTAGATCTGTACTGGGAGAAGAATAAGTGAAAAAATGGTAACTATTTGGACGAAAGAAATTAATGAATTTGCCTAATGCAAATAACGCACAAGTGGAGCAAAAGAAGATTACGGAATACTTATTGTGTAAATCACATCCCGATGCCAGGAATAACACGATCTTTTTTCTCCATATTATATAGGAGGCTAAAGAGCAACCTCAGCTTTCTTCAATACTGGTCCTAATTACTTTTGTGTTGCTTAATATACAACACTCATAACGCATTAATACTACATGGGTTACTACAACATTAAATATTTCAACCTAGAATTGTTTAGGGTGTCTTGTTTCCATGAAAATCGGTGATGGAAATGTGTGCTCAAGAAAAAAAGAGGGTAGATCTACACTACAAGGGGCTTTGGCGTGTTTTGGGTCTTTTTGAAAAAAGGAGTCCTTTATTTACAAACACTTACATTTTTGAAAACTTGAAAATTTTCTAAAATCAGGGATGAATTGCGAAAGTCGGGCTAAGAGAGGTAACTCTTCGTTTAGATGGTTATGCTTTATGATGGGAATCTCTGGATGAAGATATTACCGTTCCGGGTGTTGTTGCTGGAAATATCCAATTACCATTATGAAGGACGCTAAGGAATGAAGACAGGGGATGCCCTGAGGGCTGGTCATGTTATCCATTTGAAAATACAGAGTTTACCTTCCCAGAAATAAGAATGTATTTTACAAACCTGCTGTCTTAAGCGCGGCAGTTACGATAGCCTGGGCCTCGTCCTGAATCTGCCTGAGGTGTTCCATACCAACAAAACTCTCAGCATAAACTTTGTAAATGTCTTCAGTGCCTGATGGCCTGGCAGCAAACCAGCCGTTTTCCGTGACCACCTTCAATCCTCCTATCGCCGCGTTGTTACCGGGAGCATGGGTGAGTTTGGCGGTTATATTTTCTCCAGCTAGCTCTTCTGCTTCAACCATATCTGGTGTGAGTTTTCCCAATACGACCTTTTGTTCACGACTTGCGGGTGCGTCAATGCGCTCGTAAACAGGGCTACCGAACTGATTTTGTAATTCCTTATAGTGCTCTCCAGGGTCGCGTTGAGTAGTCGCCGTGATCTCAGCAGCCAGAAGATCGAGGATAATTCCGTCCTTGTCCGTTGTCCATACCGTTCCCTGCTTTCGTAAAAACGATGCTCCAGCGCTCTCCTCTCCACAAAAGCCGTAAGAACCGTCAATAAGGCCATCTACAAACCACTTAAAGCCCACCGGCACCTCGCGGAGCCTACACCCCATGTATGCGGCTACACGATCGATCATGGAGCTTGAAACAAGTGTTTTGCCAATAGCAACGTCTTTTGACCAATCGGGACGATTTTGAAAAAGGTACCAGACTGCCACTGCAAGGTAATGGTTCGGGTTCATGAGACCGCTACTTTTGGTAACAATACCGTGACGGTCATAATCAGGATCATTGCCAAAAGCAATGTCGAATTTATCCTTGAGTTCTATGAGTCCGGCCATAGCATAGGGAGACGAACAATCCATACGGATCTTTCCGTCCCTGTCAACCGACATAAACGAAAATGTGGGGTCGACATATTTGTTTACTACTTCTATATCCAGTCTGTACTTCTCGGAGATAGGGTTCCAGTAGTCCACACCGGCACCTCCCATAGGATCAACCCCAATCTTGAGCCCGGCTGATGCGATAGCCTTCATGTCGATAATATTTTCCAGATCCGTTATGTATGGCAAGACATAATCATATTCGTGTGTTGTATTGACCTTAAGTGCACGTTCAACGGGCATGCGCTTTACACCCTTCAAGCCTTGCATAAGTATTTCATTGGCACGGTCCTGTATAACATTGGTAGTTTCAGTGTCAGCAGGCCCTCCTGTTGGAGGATTGTATTTGAAACCTCCGTCATCAGGCGGGTTGTGTGACGGAGTAATGATAACTCCGTCAGCAAGCCCTGAGGTCCTGTTTTGATTATATGTTAAAATAGCGTGGGAAACGACAGGTGTAGGAGTATAGCCGGAACCTGCCTGTATCATAATATCTATGTTATTGGCAGCAAAAACTTCGATAGCCGTAGAAAATGCGGCCTCGGACAGTGCGTGGGTATCTTTACCAACATAAAGCGGTCCGGTAATATCCCTGGATTTTCTCAGTTCGCATATAGACTGGCAAATGGCCAGGACATGGTCCTCATTAAAAGAGTTTTTAAACGAAGATCCCCTATGCCCTGAGGTACCGAATGAGACCAGATTATGCGGATTTTCGATATCGGGTTTGTGTGTATAGTAAGCGGAAATGAGTCGCGGTATATTTGTGAGAAGCTCACGTGGGGCCCTTTTACCGGCAAGTCTATGCACTTCCATAGTAACCTTTCATTAAGAGTCTCTCAAAGAATAAAACTGCAGGGATTTCCAGGGTAAGGTATCTGAACTTATACTAGAAAGAGATCGGATCTAGACAAGCCAGAGTTGTCAATCTATATCGTCTATATCCTTATCCGCACAATCAATACACCGATCAGCAAAAGGAATTGCTTTGAGCCTTTCTGCCGCTATAGCCTTTTTACATAACGCACAGTTTCCATATTCATTCCGTTCAATGCGCTCAAGCGCTGTGTTTATTTTCTCTAATTCTGAACGAGCAAGCCCACCCAATGCCTCAAGCACATCATCATTCTCGCGCTCTACTGCCTGTTCTCCGGAATCAGGACTTGGAGCGCCATTGGTGTGGAGTATATCCTGATCAACCTTGTCTAAACGACCCTCTATCTCATCTCGTCTATCAATGAGTTTTCTGCGAATTTGATCATATTTCTTCATGGTAACCTCCAAGCCTCTACATTTCTTCTCATAATATGCCCTGCAGTTAAATATTGAAAATACATGTTCATGATATCAATTCCCACTTAACTCCAGTTTTATTTATCGTTTGTATTATATCAAAAATCTGTATTAATTGTTACCCATTAATGAGTCTTTATATTGACTAAATCAAGCCTCATTAAAATGGAAAAAAATTTGACACTTACCTGAAAACTCTTTAATAGAGCAACCCTGCCAACAGACAATACTTAAAATGTTGTATTATTTAATTAATTCCTCGGCCACAGACATAACTTAGTTATCAGTTGTTCTATTATGAGGGTTGGTGATAGACGACTGGTTTTACATAACAAGTCGGCCTCAAGCATATATTTCCATTTTTCAGACATCTCCTCTTCTTTAAAATTCTGAGCCTGCTCTATCATTTTGTCAACAAATGGTCTTTTTACCGAAGTTTTTTTCAGTATATCGTCTTTATTTCCACCCTTATCCAGAACCCTGAGAATCTTCCATAAATCCTTCATTCTTTTATGTGATGAAATCACAATAGCTATGGCAATTGACCCTGGATCAAAAGTAATAGCTTTGCGCTCGTTTTCCATACCAATATTGAAAATATTTTCTGCAATTTTTACAGCAGAAATTGTATTTTTCATACCAATTGCATCGAGCAGATTGAAGAGCTTCTCTCTATGACTTACCCCTGAAAACATTTGAATATCTTCTATGGAAATTTCATTCCTGTCACCGGAAAAAATGGATAATGCATCCAGTTGCCTGTCAATAATCGCCAGACTGTTTCCGGTCCTTTCCAGAAGACAAAATGCAGATTTAAGATTCATTTTTTTTCCATAATTCCTGGCATGAATAACAATCCATTTTGTTAATTCACTGTCATATTCCGGTTTCTTTGTTTCCCAGGGCGCAGGACTATCATAGAGCTTATCGCATTCAATAAGGATGCCCTGTTCGCCGTTCATTGCTTTTGCTAATTTAGTCCTTTTGTCTATGGATAAAACTTCTAATATCATGCAGTTAATGCTAAAAGGATTTTTAATGTATTCTAAAATTCTCTCCTGATATTTAACCAGGAGGCCGTCAGCATTCTCAACTATTATCAGCTTATGCTTTCCAAACATAGGAGCAGTTTTTGCTTCATCAATAATACCATTAAATAAATTAGAAACTTTTACATTTTGCCCAGTATTACCTTCAGCGTGGTTAACGATAGAATTACTTCCCGTCTCTTTACCATTAAACTCGATTAAACCTTCTTTGACTCCCCCTTCAAGAAAAAATTGTTCCTTTATCACGGTTAATGCCTGCTTTTTTAGAAAATACTCGTTACCACCCATTATGTAAACAGGTAAGTTGTTTGTTTTACTATGCTTGCGTATAAAATCGGTAAATTTCATGTCAACATCCTACACAATTTAAGCTATGTAAAGATAAAGTAAATTTACTTTTTAAATATTGAATAAAAAAACCAGCTTTTTTTCTCAAAGATGTTGACATAATTAAACTTATGTGTATAATCAGCTGCAATTTGATGCCCATACTTATTGTAAATTACTGATTGAAGAATTATAATGTTTTTGGAGTAATCGATTATGGCCACAATAACAAAAAGAGAACTAGCTGAGGCTATATCTCAAAAATTGGGAAGCCCGCAAATAATCACCAAACAAACAATTCAGCTTTTCCTTGAATTGTGCACTGAAGAACTTGTAAAAGGCAATCGATTAGAATTCAGAGATTTTGGTATTCTAACTACAGTGGAGAGAGGGCCACGGATTGGAAGAAATCCTAAAACCGGTACAACTGTAGATGTACCCCCAAAAAGAGTTGTAAGATTCAAATCAGGAAGGCTTCTAAAAGAAAAGGTTCAAAATGATCCCTCTCAAGATGCATCAACAGACGCCAATAGCAACATTTCTACTCAGGGCCAGTAATTAATATCCGGCTGAGCCCCCTTAAACTTGTCAACATGGTTTCTGTGCGAATTATCTTTTGAGAAACCATGTTCTTCCAGTATCCATTTACTCCCTGATCTTTTATATGTAATTTTATAAGAATAATCTGACAATCTCCATCTCCAAAAGAAGAAATGTGACAATCCTGTCATAAATATATTTAATTTCTGTGCATAGGGATCGATGTCTTCAAATATTGCAATTCCCTTTCTGGTAACTCCAGGACCATATTCACCTTTCATTTTGTCTGAACTTAAATATTTTTCCCCATTTTCAGAGACTTTTTCTGCAATTTCCGGAATGTATTTTGCCGCATAATAGTTGTCTGTGTCAGTCGACAACATGGTTGCTACAGGTATCGTAATCTCCGTGTCTATCGTATTTTTTATTGAGAATACCCAGATTAAATATTTCCTTTCGTCTTCCGAGCCCTCATTGTTCAAAAAATATTCAGGAGCGCTCCAGCCAAAATCCACTTGTGATGCCTCAGATGTTACGGGAAAAGAGATAGCAAAATTAAGGAACAAAAACAGACACAAATACTTTAACTTTTTCATCAATAGACTCCTGTAATTTTATATTGAACAAATACGATCATACTACGGGTTCAACACGACAGCTTTTATTTATTAAGAAGAATTTAATAAATATTTTGAGACACCATCTATATCTTTAAATATCCTGTCTGCATCTTGCAGGTACTCATCCGAAAGAGAAGTTTGTACTGCAAAACACATTAAACCTGCACCCTTAGCTGAAGTTATACCTGCCGGCGCATTTTCTATTACGACGCAATCTCCTTTTGTTGCCTTAAGTTCATCTACGGCTTTCAGGTATGGTTCAGGGTTTGGTTTCCCTTTATTTACCATTTCTCCGGTAACAATAACTTCAAAAATATTTTCCAACCCCACCTGTAAAACCTTCTTAACAACCTCTAAACGGGTACCGGTCACCAGGGCGAGATTGTACTTGCGATCCTTTAATTCTAATAAAAAGTCCTTAATACCTTTTATCAGTGTTACGGTAAAAATATCATTAAATATCTTACGTTTAAGTTTTATTATCTTGTCAGCAGTTTCGTCTGAAATTGATATGTTGCTTTTTTTGACAAATATTTCCATTGTTTCTCTGCCTGTCATACCTTCCATCAGGTAAATATCCAGATCAGAAACAGACATATCTATGGTCGACAATGCTTCTTTCCATGATTTGATATGATATGGCATTCCATCGACAATCACACCATCCATATCAAAAATAACCGTATTAATGTTTTTCATCTTCTAGTAATTCTATGGCATACTTTATAGGGACACCAAAGTTTGCTCCCCTGAAACCGCGGAAGATTCCATAATTTATAGCAATTACTTCGCCTTTATTATTGAAAAGCGGACCACCGCTACCACCAACAGTTGTTTGCGCATCATATATAATTCTTTTGTTTAAAACATCGCTAATATGTCCCTGGGTTGCTATCGGTTTTATAAGGCGATGGTTAGAAAGCTCCTGAGCCGCGTCCAGAAATGATAATTTAGATATTTCCTGTGCAATCTCCGGATCGCTTTTTGCGTAAAGCGCATTCATACCGGCCGGATAACCTAACAGGACAACAGGTTCTCCCTCTATTGCATCCTTACCACTTAAATCCAATTCAAGTATCGGTATATCAATGCCCTCAGTATCAAAACTTAAAAGAGCAACATCGGCGATGTCAGAAACTTTTTCTACTCTGAGTGCGACCGGGTCTGCCACACCAGGGAAAAAAGCCCTGAACACCTCAAACCTGGGAGTTAAGCCTGGCCCCAAAGGAATGGCATATTCTGTTTGCTGCCACCAGGGTTCCGCAATATGACGATTTGTAAAAATCTTACCATTGCCAATGATAAATCCGGTCCCTGTGAGGTTATTAGTCAATAAACTTCCATCCCTCCATGATGTTAACGGCTTACCAGAAACTTCATCAACTAACGAAAAAGAACACTGAATAAAACAGACACCTCTGCCGAAATCTTTTATTATTTTTTCACCGATAGCGCTTTCAAATTCAAGGAGTTCGACTCTTTTTGTTGTTTCTGTCAGAACGGAGAATGTGTTATAGACTAAGGTAATAATACCTATAAAGGAAAGCAGGAAGATAGAGAGAGTAACAAGCTTAAATTTCGCTGAAGATTGTGTGAATGCCTCAGTTAATAAACTTTTAAAAAAAACTGTTGCAGTGGCCAGCTTCCGTCCTTTATGAGGCTCTCTGGCAATATCCATAGAATCTGCCAGTATTTCCCTGAATGGCTTACATACATCTCCCTCCTCAGTCTTTATCCTGAAACGTGCTCTTGGTCCGTTGTCACCATATTCAATAAGATCACCATCATGAATAACAACCTCCTGTATTTGTCTGTTATTTACAAACGTGCCTTTAGCACTGTTCAAATCCTTCAGGACATAATCACATTCCTGTAAGTTTATTTCTGCATGAAAAGGTGAGGTACTTTTATCTATAGACTGGTCAAAACGAAGATTGCATGAACGATCCGTTCCAACGCTGATTTTTGAATCAGTAAAGAACTCGGTCTTACCCCTCTTACTTCCTGACAGATGAACGAAGATAGCCTTCATTTGTTTTTACTGACAAAATGGTTGTATACGATATCAGCGAAAGCACTTAGCCCTTTCGAACCTTTATCCAATTTTGATATCTTCTTTTCCATTTCTTCCTTGTTTCTATAGTTTTTCGAAACGTATTCGGCTACGAAAGTCTCAGCAGAAACAAAATTTAATTCAGATCCTTGATCATGAGCACTTTGCGAAATTTTATATGCGACCAGATCAGTAATTGTCTTTAATGTGATATCTTTCTTACTGCTTATGTTGTGTTTGACTGTTTCAAAATCGAGGTGGTCACTGGTTTTATAATGTTTATAGATCTTATTCGCAATCGTTTCTATACCTTTAATACCGCCATCTAATATTCTTAATTTTTCGTGAAATTCATCAATGGTACTGTAATTTTCTGAAATATATTCTGCCGTTATTTCCTCAGCTTTAGTAATATTATTTTCCGGTCCCATGTCATAAGGACCCTCGGATATTTTTAGCGCCACAATATCCATTATGGGTTTTAATGTAACATCTTCAAGGTTGCGTATATGATTTAGTATTACTTCTACATCCGATTTATCCTTCATTGAAGTTTATTATACTAATGCTTAAATATAAATCAACTCTGATATGTAACATACCAACTAATCAGATAAATATCCAAGAGTCATCTTTTAAATGGCTATTTTTGAGAATGGAAACAACATACGATTTATCAAATGCGCTTGACAGGAGTAAGAAATCTTTGGTAGAAACCAACTTAATGAGATGTTAAATAAAAAAAGGCTTCAGGGTTAAATATTTAACCCTGAAGCCTGTAGTTGTTAGTTCTTACTAATGCAAGTGTAAATCAATGACCTTCGCCAACGTGAAGGGCTTCAGCACCTAATTCAAGTGTACACTGTACGAACTCACCTGGTCTAATTCTAACTTCTTTGGTAGCGGAACCGCCATGTGGGCCTGTAGCTGAAACTGTGTAGAATCCAGGCTCAACAGAAAACATTCTGTTTCCGTTATGGCCGGTAGTATCAGAACTATCTCCAACACTTACTTCTGCATCTTCAACTGCATACCCAAGCGCTATAACCTGAACGAGAATTGACCCTCCGTCAGTAGGCCTCCAAGTATTTGTGGCATAAGTGGCCTGACTTACACAGAAAAGTAATCCCACGACCATCAGCGATATAGATGCAATCTTTAGTTTACTAAGCATTCCCTTCTCCTTTCAAAATTAAAAATAAAAAACAATCTACAATGCGGTAATTCTTCTCTTGTTACATAAAAAATCGGCTGAAAACATATCCTCTTTTCGTCTTGAAATGTTTTCTTAGCCCGTAATACAAAATAGTTCAGGGATTATACATTAAAACTTATTTTCGTCAAGTGATTTTACCTGTCATTTATGAAAAATTATGAATATTATTATATTTTTTCACAATTTAATCATGTAGTATAGAACCTACAAAATAGATACGCCTGTAATCTCTTTACACAAAACAACTTATGCTATATTACCTATCAAAAATCTATTAATTTTGTTATGAAGAAAATTAAAATGACAGAAGAGAAGAGTTTTTTTAAGCAAAAAAGAGACTTTCTCCGGAATTATGAACCGTTTTCCTTATTGTCTAACACTCTTTTAAAGAAGATTGTATCCAGGATCCAGATCCAACATTATGGGGTAGGCAAGACTATATGTGAAAGAGGACAGAAGGGCAATTGCCTGTTTATCATTCACGCGGGATCCGTAGCAGAAACCTTAGTTGATAGTAGCGGGGAAGAGATTACCGTAGCAGTGCTCAGCAAAGGAGATTGTTTTGGCGCTATTTCTATCCTTACTGATGAACCGTACCTTGCAACCAAAAAGGCGAAGGAAGATGTTGAACTCTTTGTAATTTACAATGATGATATCCAGGAGCTATTTCAAAAGAATCCTCTTTTGAGTATGTATTTAGCCAGAGTTGTTTCAATGAGAATAAAAGTCTTCTTTGATTTTTTTGAAAAGGAGAAAATAAAGATAGTTGGAGTAATTGAAGATAAGTTTGAAAAGGAGAGAAAGTTAGACGTAATAAATAGAGTAACCAGGCTTTTCCAGACATCGGAAGATATTAATAAAACACTCTTATCAGTCGTTAAAGCCGTTAACAAGGAGATGCAGGCGGATGCGTGTTCTATCTATTTAGTTGACAGGGTTACCCAGGATCTGGTGTTGGAGGCAGCAGTTGGCTTTAATGATAAAGTAATGAAGAATGTGAGAATGCGATTAGCTGAAGGCGAGGGAGTTACCGGATGGGTAGTTAAAAATGGTGAGCCCGTTGCACTTGAAGATGTTCATACCGACCCAAGGGTAAAGCTTATTACGGAAATCCATGAGGAACGTTTATCCTCACTCTTGTCTTTGCCATTAGGTGAGAAGAATGACGTTATAGGCGCAATTAACATTCAGACTGTTGATAAGAGAAAGTACACATACGACGATATCAGGGGATTGACGATTATGGCCAACCACATTGCCCTTGCTATTTCCCATGCTCGACTCAAAAGAAGGATACAGATTGCAGAGGGAGTAAGTAGCAGGAAAGTTTCAGACGACCCTGGTTTTGTAGGTAAAGGTAAGTATATTGACAAAATAAATGCTTTCGTTGATTCGATGGCTTCGATTAATGAACCTGTGCTAATAAGAGGTGAAGATGGGACAGGAAAGATTCCCATGTCAAAAACCATTCATTACAGGAGCAAACGTTATAAAGGCCCTTTTATAGTGATTGATTGCAGGGATATTGACAGTGAATCATGGGGGAACGAGCTTTTTGGTTATGAACAAAGTTCTCAAGTAATAAGCACGGATGACTCAAATGGGAATGATTTACATGACAATTTGTCTCCTCGGAAATCTATTGAAACAGGAAATATAGCAACTCATCTGGGATATATAGAACTTGCTGACTCGGGAACAATTTTCTTAGACCATATCGATAAGTTGAATCAAGCGAACCAAATCAAATTGCTGAATTATCTACAGGATGGGAAATTTAACCGTGTCAATGGAAATGGCACCATCTTTTCAAACGCGAGAATTATTTCATCTGTATCTGAAGATATTCCTTCATCTATAGAGGAAGGAAAGTTTGATAAAAGTTTATATAAAATATTAAGCAAGAACCACTATCAATTAAAAGCGATTAGAGATCAGAAACGCAGTATCCCAATGCTAACAAAAGACTTTCTTGAGAAGATCAGTCGCGAATTGCACAAAGACGTGAAAAATGTATCTGACAATGCTATGGGAAGGTTGATGAGTTATGATTGGCCAGGAAACGTTAAAGAGCTTGAGAATGTGCTGAGACGTGCAGTTATCCTGGCAAAAGGTGATGTAATTACGTCAGAACAAATCTTTTTTGGCATACCAATGGGAGAAAAAAAATGGTCTTTTGACTTTCTTTCATTTGATGTGGTTCAAAGATTTTTAAAGAGCAAATTTTACCCATCGGGTCTTCAACTTCTAAGTTCTATATTGCTTGTAATTACACTTTTAATGCTTTTTTTGGGGCATAAAGATGGGCAGTTAAATTTTATAAATACATTATTCTGGTCGGCAGGCATATTTGGCATGTATTTAATAACTTTTGTTTCCGGAAGATTTTTATGTGGGATATGCCCTTTCGCTGCTGCCGGTGATTCGGTGAAGAGATTTAAAAATTTTAATCTGCAAATACCGAAGATACTGGTTTCATACGGAAAGTATATCACCATTGGACTAATAATATTAGTCTTCTGGTTTGAAGGTGTCACGGCAATTCAACGCTCTTCGACATTAACAGCATATTTGATTATCCTTATTCTTTCAGGAGCCGTTATTTCAGGCTTGATCTTTGAAAGAAGAGTATGGTGCAGATATGTTTGCCCGCTGGGCGGCTTGTTTGGTGTTTATTCGCTTGCATCAATAACTTCTTTGAAAGCAAACAGAAGCGTCTGCCTGAACCAATGTGAAACTCACGATTGCTACCTGGGAACGCAATTAACAGAAGGTTGTCCAATGTATTTACATCCTTATGGATTGGAAAATGGTAGAGATTGCGTTTTATGTATGAACTGTTACAAAAATTGCGGTCACAGTTCCATAAAGGTCAATCTTCAGGTACCGGGAAGCGACATAGGCAACATGTCCAATAGGTCATTGTCTGAGTCGTTACTGTGTTTATCACTATTGGGAATATTGTTAGTAGAGCATGAAAGTCTTCTTAGCATGGATTCTCAGTGGTTTCAATCTCTATACAGTTTTATCGGAATCAACCAAACGGTACTTTATACATTAATATTTACCTTTGTATCTTTTCTTCCATCTGGTTCTATCATTTTTCTTGATTATGTATGCAATGGGTTTTCGTTTCACAATGTAAAAACAAGAATTACGGATTTCGGATATGCGGCGATACCACTCGCGCTTATGGGACATCTTGCTTTTTATTGGAATAAACTTAAAGCAGATTTCTGGACGTTGATAGAGATAACAGGAGTTTATCACCCGGTAAGAGCTGAAAATGAAGTTTTGACTGCTGATAAAATAGGGGTTATGTCAGCGATTGAATTATTATTTATTCTTGCTGGAGTTTCAGGAAGTATCTATATTTTTTATCTTCTATCGAAAAAAACAAAACACCTCTTAACAAAATCGACTATTGCCTGTTATTTATCTGTTTTTGCGGCCTTTGCATTCGCATACATATGCATATTGTAGTATATCAAACTCCCTAAATACTGAGAGGCATTGGCAGGTGTCTTCATTTCTGAAAACAGTATAATTTTTTCAGTTTTTTGCTTTTTGCTTTTCAAATTACGGCTGTAGTCTTCATTTATATATTGGCAATTGTTGATTTATCTATTTAAGTGCCTATTACGGACAAATGCTTATGCCTTAAAACTTCTGAAGAGGTTAAGTGGGCATGGATTTACTGCGCTGATTTTTAAGCCCAAGAAAGCAGATAAACTCTTTTAACAACTCCTCGTTAAAACAAATCTTATTTTCTTTTTTTATTTCTGCCAGTGTCGCAAAAGGCCTCATTGCAGCAGCATATGGCCTGTCGGACGTCATTGCATCATATGCATCAACTATCCGAGAAATATGCCCAAATAAATGGATGTCGCTGCCTCCGATTCCATAAGGGTATCCTGTACCATCATTGTTTTCATGATGCTGAATAACTACTTTCAAAGAGAGTCCATCAATGCGACCATTGTGTTCTAGAATATCCAGTCCTGCTTTAGGGTGTTTTTTTATTTCATGAAACTCTTCGCTCGTGAGATCCCCTTGTTTGTTCAGGATATCTTGAGGGAGTGTTGACTTACCGATATCATGCATCAATAGGCCTGTGCCAAGACTTTCCAACTCATTTGGCTTCAAGGAAAGATATTTGCCAAAGAGTAATCCGATTACTGATACGTTAATAGAATGTGTAGTCGTGCGATAATCATGGGAAGCAACTTCAAACAAACTGGAGAATGTATTTTCATTTTGAAGAATGTGAGTAATTGCATTATCTACCCATACAGAAGCCCGTTCGATATTCTCGCCGGACTTTGGGTCATCCATAACGTCCTGTGTTAAATTTTTAGCAACCTGATAAAGTGCTCCTGATTTCTGCAAAGAACTTTTACTGTAGTCTTCTACAATTTGCCTGAGGTTTTTTTCCTGATACTTTAGGTATTTGCCGGTGTCTTTTGTAGAAATATAAAGCTTATGGGTATTCCTGTTTAATAATTCTCCTTTCCTATCAGCACTGAATTCCTGATTTCCACGACAGAATAAGATATATCTGGAGCGTCCGCTAAGATCGTTTTTCAAAAACACATCAAAATCTATCTTTGTGTCTTCAACTAAAGCGTCTTTTGATATGGCTGTATATTCAATCGTAGATGAAAGTGTTGTCATTTTTACAATGGTAATTAATAAGTTTTTATTAAATTCTCATAAGAAAAAGCATTAACTCCCTGTTGTTACATATTTTATGCAAACGGTTTCAGTATCTATGCATACTCAGAGGGAGTTGTAGTTAGCTAAAGTCGTGCCTAAATGAGTAATATATATCAAAACCATATGATATTATAAAGTTATCTTACGCTAAACACTTGTATCATAACGCCTTATTTGAAACAGGTATATTCTGGCTTTCATTGTAAAATTATTTCTTTTTTTTCTTCCTCTACTATGCTGTTGATTATGTCAACATTTTATGGGTAATTTTTTCTGCATTGAGGATGTTGAGGAAGCTTGAATAGAATATGAATTGAGGAAATTGAGGCTCTGTAAGATAAAAACTATTGATATTATTTTACCTTTTTGATTGCGTCTCTAGTCATACTTTTAGCAGGGTAATCTGATTTTTCCCCATCTATATAATAATTACGACTTCTCAGGCCATAATCTTTAATGTCTTGCATATTAGGCTCTATATCCATTCCATTGATTCTCACTGCGGGAGAACCTGTAAACTGTAATCGTCTCGCATCTTCTGGTGTATCAATTAAAACCAAACTAATCTCTGCATCAACAGCCTTCTCAGCAATAACCTCTTTAATATTATTATCTGCGATAGATGATACACCTGGACAGCCCTCAATAAACATTACTCCGACATGGCGACATTCCTTAGAGTTTGCGTTATCGTAACCATTATTGTATCGTTATTGTCCTTGAATCCTTCTCCAAACTTACCAATTAAGTCATCATTTATGGACAGATATAAATAACAGCCTTCCTCTCCATACAAAACATCAGAGGATCCTGACAAACCCATTGATATAATTCTATCTTCACCCGTTTTGCCAAGGAGCATGCCAATATTCTCTCCAGGTAACGTATAACTTTCTAAAGCAGGTACAGGAATTCCATCTGCATTATGTCCATCAGGAAATATTGTTGTATTAAAACTCCAGTAATCATTCACTCTTACTTCCCACTTGATCACATGATTTTTCTTCAGGATTATGTCTGTTAGTTGCCATGCCTGGTTAGCATGGACTACAACAATTTCCGCAGAAGCCTCTTTTGGGTTATTTGTTATAAATATTGAGGTTATCAGAATAGTAAAGGTGATAAACTGGAGCAGCTTGTTCATTTTTATTTATGTTTGAGTATAGAGTAGTTTAAAGAGATCATTATATACTACACAAGCAAGTTATGTCAACTTCCATGAGTAACCTCAGTCTTAATTTCAGCAACAATCTACCGCTTATGGTTTCAGCAGATTAAATATTTATCATGTACAGATGCGATTTGTGACGGACAACTTTTATATGTCTTTTAAAAGCTTGTTGGCAGAAGAGTTCTCAATTGTGTCATTAAAAATTTCCAGAGAATTTGACAATATTTTTAATTCTCTGTTTTGCGCGACAGGGATATCGTCAGTCCCCCTTTTGTCCAGGGCATCAATCACGTACTTTATGGTGAGATGATTAATAGTACATGCAGGTTGAAATGCGAACTCCAGATCCTCTTCTGTCTTCGTTTCCACTGCAATTCTACACCCAACTAACTCATAAAGAATTTGATTTACCAGCCGGAGAGGTATTTCCAGGGTATGAGAAATCTGGTTTGCTGTTAAGGGCTTAACTTCGTTTAAGAAATTCTTTGTTATTAAGTGAGTTATCTGTAAAGCAAGCAATCTCTTATATGAGAGACTTACATGCGAACAATCCGGCTCGAATTCATATGTATCTATATTCTGAAGAGCAAAAGAAATTTCTGCTCCAAAAAGGACGATCAACCAGCTAATCTGTAACCATATTAAAAATAGAGGTAATGCGGCAAAACTTCCATAAATAGCATTATACTGCGCAACACCGACCTGAGAATGAATATAGGCCCACTGTGCGACTTGATAAGTTAGACCTGCAATTGCACCGGCGATAAGGCCGTACAAAAATCTAACCTTCGTGTTAGGCATAAAGATATAAATAAAAGTAAAGGCTCCACAGATTACGCAATAAGGCAAAAGTTTAAACGTAAAAAATATGAGGGGACTGAAAAACCCTAAAAATGCAAACCGTTCGGTTATGTGAGTTACCTGAGTAATTATGAACACGGTAAGACCACTTGACACAATTATAAGAACAGGACAAATAAGCATTATAGAAATATAATCTGTTATTTTCCTTACCGTGCTCCGCGATTTCTTTATTCCCCAGATATCATTGAAAGAATGCTCAATATTAGTTAAGAGCTTAATCACTATCCAGAAAAGTACTGCCAGGCCAATACCTGCCACCATCCCTCCCTTGGTTTGATCTAGAAGCGTGCGTGCAAACGTCATGACCTGCATGAGCACCTCTTCCTGACCGGGAAATTTTTTAAGGAGTTGATTTTCCAGAGCCTTATCTGAACCAAACCCCTTTGCTATACCAAATATCAGAGCAATAACAGGAACTATTGAGAGCAGAGAGTAGAAGGTCAGAGCGGACGCCCTTAAACTACATTTGTCTTCATAAAATCCGCGAAATGCCAGTATCAAAACTCTAAGTGGCGTAATGAAAAATATTTTTCTACGTGGATGGTCTTTGAGACGGATTCGCCATATGTCAGTTGTTACATAATTAATAATTCCTGATAACATTGTTTTCATATGGTTAAAGCCTAAATTAGATATTATGACGCAGCATAACCACCCGCAAGAATAACAAGGTCTGGTAAGCAGGGAAAGTAAGTAAAGTTAAAAAAACATACTCCTATAACTTTAGATCACTTAAAACTTTAGACACTTTTATCTTCTTGTAAACATTCTATAATATGGTGAAATGAGTTGTCAACCGTTATAATTGATGGTCAAGTCAGGTAGCTGTTAGCACCATCCTGAGCGGAGTCGAAGTGTTAACAATATTGAAATTCTCATGCATGTATTTGTAATTATATAAAGGAGTGTATTGAAATGAAGAGTTATCGAAAAGAGCTATGGTTTAATGTGACAAAAAGAAGAGAGTTTATAAATATTACTCCTCAAGTCAATTCCTGTCTCAAAGAAAGCAATGTTCAGGAAGGCCTCATCCTGGTCAACGCCATGCATATTACCGCTTCTGTCTTTATAAATGATGATGAGTCCGGTCTCCATCACGATTATGAGGAGTGGCTGGAAAAACTGGCACCACATGAACCGTTATCACTGTATCTCCATAACAATACCGGTGAGGACAATGGAGACGCGCACCTTAAGCGACAGGTAATGGGCCGTGAAGTCGTTGTTGCAATCACCAATGGTGAATTGGACTTTGGACCATGGGAACAGATATTCTACGGAGAGTTTGACGGCAGACGGAAAAAGAGGGTTCTGGTGAAAATTATTGGTGAATAAGAGAGTATACGACTCTAATTAATACTTTTCCCAGTTAGCGGTTTAAGGCTCAGTTTCCGGTAGCGCCAACCCCAGCCGTTCGTGAGTTGGTATCATGCGGAATTGTGGTTTTCTGATAACGTTTACACCGACAAACACCTCCATGCTTTTCAGGAAGATACGGCACTCCTCGCTGAGATGTTTCAGGTGCAGCCGTTTACCCATATTAAAATATCGGTCGGAGAGTGATTTGATCGCTTCAAGACCAGACTGGTCGCATACCTTAGAATGTCTGAAGTCTATGACTACATTATCCGGGTCCTTATACGGGTCAAAAGAATCAAGAAACTTTCGCACTGACCCGAAAAACAGTGGACCTGACAGGCCGTAGACACATAATCTTGGTGTGCTTACGAGTGAGTCCAGCTGAATGTTTTTACCGCTTTTCCACGCAAAAACCAGTGCGGATACTATTACACCAGCAGCTACTGCAATCGCAAGATCAGTAAACACCGTTACACCGGACACAAGGAATAATACAAATGCATCGGCACGCGGCATTTTGTGAACGATACGGATGCATGACCATTCAAAGGTACTCAATACAACCATAAACATGACCCCTACCAATGCGGCAAGTGGTATCATTTCTATGTACTTCGATCCAAATAAAATACACAGAAGGAGAAATATTGCGGCTGAAATACCGGACAGTCTGCCGCGTCCACCGGAATTTACGTTTATCATGCTTTGTCCTATCATCGCACACCCTCCCATTGTACCGAAGAAACCTGACACTACATTTGCTATACCCTGTCCAAGACATTCTCTGTTGCTCTGGCCACGCGTCTCTGTTATTTCATCCACCAGTGACAATGTCATCAGAGATTCCAGAAGACCGATGGCTGCAAGTATAATAGAATACGGCCAGATGATGTCGAGTGTGTGCCAGTTCAGTGGGACCATGGGAATGTGAAATTGTGGTAATCCTCCGGCTACAGAGGCCATGTCACTCACCTGTAGTGTATTTACATTGAATCCAATTACAATCGCAGAAATCACTAAGATAGCGATTAGCGGAGCGGGAACTGCACGTGTCAAACGTGGCAGAAAATGAATGATAACCATTGTAGATACAACCAGCCCTACCATAATCCATAACGTTGTTCCCTGCATCCACGTCAATATTCCCATGTCACCCGGCAGCTTAAAATGTCTCAACTGAGAGAGAAAGATAACAATCGCAAGGCCGTTGACAAATCCCAGCATTACCGGATGAGGTACCAGGCTGATATACTTGCCCAGACGCAAAAGCCCTGCAGCAATCTGAATAATACCCATCAATACAACTGCAGCAAACAGATACTCAACACCGTTCTTTGCGACAAGTTCAATCATTACCACCGCCAGGGCACCAGTAGCACCTGATATCATTCCAGGCCTGCCCCCTCCTACTGCCGTGATAAGCCCTACAATAAACGCTGCATATAATCCGACAAGCGGTTCTACGCCGGCAACAAAGGAAAATGCAACAGCCTCCGGTATCAGTGCCAGGGCAACAGTCAGGCCGGACAGCACATCGTCCTTAATATTTACACGTCTTTGAATATAAAAATTAAACATGGTATTACAAACACAACAATATTATTCCTGGTATTTACTAAAATTGGTTACTTAATGGAGTACAGTGTGCTATGCATACAGAAAGCAGAGGATAGTGATATGTCTTTTAAATAAATCACTTAATCTGATAGACATGAAAAAAATGTTCAAGTGGAGAAAACTCCCCGCATCCAAATGAAATTCAGGTGAAAAAAAGTTCTTACTGCACTTATGCGCATAAAAATACTAGAGGCGATTCTATGTTATTTAAATTATTGTGTCAATAGTAATATTCCATTGTGCCAGTGAAATAGAAAAGTTCTATTACTAACTAATCTGTCAAGGAAGACCATTCAGATACTCTCACCACACACCTATAATTAACAGATCAGGACAATATTACATGAAGTGTACGGTTTCGCCAGTTGACTATTGAGAATACACTTGAAACAATTCGGATATACGATAAAATCCGTTGCTATACGGAAACTCCAATAAAAGAGGGGACAGACTCTAAAAAGCGTCACTTAGTATATGTGCGGTAATAACAAATATAATCAAAATGTTTTGTAGGATATGCAACACATCATCTAACCAATACTATAAAGACAGTCGTGTCTTTTATAAATGTCCACAATGTTCATTAATATTTACAGATCAAACTTTGGAGAGAGAAGGACAGGATAATCACTATAAGGGACAGTGGGGAAACTGCCACAAAGAGTATGTTATAGCATTGGCGGACAATCTGCTCACTATCATTAATAAATACAGAAAACCTTTCAGAATCCTTGATTTTGGATCTGGATCTGGTAGCCTGGCAGATGAATTCCTAAGCAGAGGTATAGACACTACACCTTACGAACCTACGATACACGGTAACCTGGCAAAACAAGCTCTTTAAATATTATTTCTTTTCCAAACCGATTCTTTTATCTTTTCAACTACGTCATAGACTATTGGCACAAGTATGAGGGTGAGAAGTGTAGAAAAAAGTAATCCGCCGATTACGGTAATTCCCATAGGCATTCTGAGTTCTGCACCTTCACCAAAACCCAATGCCAATGGAAGCAATCCAAGTATGGTAGTGGTGGTAGTCATCATTATCGGACGCAGTCGTATCTTGCCCCCCTCGATAATAGCTTCCCGCCTTGACATTCCTTCCTTTATGCGAGAGTTTATGCAATCAACGAGAATAATCGCATTGTTTACGACAATACCCGCCAGCATGACAACACCTATTAATACTATAACGCTTACCGGCTTTGATGTTATAAACAAAGCCACCGCTACACCGACCAGGGCAAATGGTATGGTAAACATTATCACAAAAGGATGAATAAGTGATTCGAATTGTGACGCCATTACGATATAAACCAGAAAAACCGCCAGAAGTATGGCAAAGGACATACTGGAAAACGCCACAAGCATTTCACGGCTCTGTCCGCTTACGGATACCTCATAACCATCGGGCATCCTGATATTTGAAATCTCCTCCTCTATATTCATGACTACGCTGCGCAAATCCCTACCAACTAAATTTGCGGAGACTACGGCTACACGTTCCTGATTCAGGCGTCTTATTTCACCGGGGCTTTCTTTTATATTTATTTTTGCAACTGCAGCCAGTGGAATGGGTCGTTTTCCATCAGGGTTTACCGCAAAATTCCCCAAATCCTTCACACTGCCGATATCTTTCTTTCTTGCACGTACACGGATATCAACCTTCCTGTCTCTTTTAGAAAATTCTGTGCTGACATTACCCAGGACATTATCACGGACGTTATTGGCAATAGTGTTTAGATCCAATCCAAGTTGTGACATTTTTTGCCTGTCAAAAACAATTTGAACTTCCGGTATTCCCTCCTCTACCGTAGACTTAATATCAGTAAGACCTTCAACCTCCTCCATTTTAGCCACAACCACTTCTGATAATCTTTCGATTACGTTAAGGTTATAACCCTTTATCTCTACCTCAACAGGTGTTGCATAACTGAAATAAGCCGGTCTGGAAAATTTACACTCAACTGCCGGAAGCGGTTTAAACCTTTCTCTTAAATCGGCCATTACGGCCTCCTCCAGCCTGCGATTAGATTTCTCTCTTAAACTTACATTAATTTCTCCTATATTCTCCCTCTCTTCTGCTATTGTCCCACCTGCCTGACTGGTTGAACCGGCTATGGTGTAAATTGTCTCGATCTCAGGATTATTGCTTATTATGTTTTCAATTTGCTTAACGGTCTCCAGTGTGCCGGAAAGCGGTGTCCCGGTAGGCTTCCTGACATTGATAGAAAATTCACCCTGACTCAGTTCCGGTATAAGCTCCTTGCCCAGACCTATAAACAGACACCATGAACCCCCAAGTATTGAAAATGCAGTAATGAAAACTAATAATTTATTTGATAAGGCGATGCCAAGAACCGCTGGATAGGCCTTCGTAATCGTAGAGAAAACCGCGTTAAACACAAAGAACAATGGGTAGAGCAATATATAAAGAATCCTCGATGGCAGAGGTTCATCACTTGCGGCAGCATTTTGCTCCTCTTTTTTGACATCCATAGTTATCCTTTGCCTGATACTCACTGATGACAACATCGGTATCAACGTAATAGCGACAAGAAGTGATATCAGAAGTGAGAAGGTTACTGTGAGTGCCTGATCATTAAATAATTGACCGGCTATACCTTTAACAAAAATTATGGGTATAAAGACACATATGGTTGTAAGAGTAGAAGCAATTACCGCCCCGCCAACTTCACTTGCACCCTTAATAGCAGAATCAATAGCACTATGCCCGCTTTTGTGATACCTGTCGATGCTTTCGAGTACAACTATCGCGTTATCCACAAGCATACCAATACCAAGTGCCAGACCACCTAATGACATTATATTCAGCGAAACTCCGGATATATACATGAAGAAAAATGTTGATATAATGGAAATGGGAATTGCCAGTCCGATAATCAGCGTACTCTTAATACTTCTTAGAAATAAGAAAAGAACTATTACCGCTAAAATACCACCCCAGAGAGCAGTGGAGATTACCTCTTTTATTGAACTTTCAATGAATCTGGATTGGTCAAAGGTTATGCCCAATCGAATAGAGCCAGAAAACTTTCTCAGCTTTTCTTCTATTCCACCCAACCGTTCCTTAACTAATCTTGCAACCGTGACCGTATTTGCATCGGCTTCCTTAAATATAGCAACTTCTACACTCTCTTTTCCGTTTACTCGGGTTATTACATCACGCTCCTTATGACTTTTACTTACACGTCCAATGTCTTTTACCTTAATAGCAACTTTATTCTTAAAATCTATGACGATATCATTTATCTCTTCTACATGCCGGAACTCATTAAAAGTCCTTACAATATATTCAACCTCTCCCTCCTTAATGTTCCCGGCTGTAAGATTGATATTCTCTTCATTGAGACGTTCGATCACCAGGGAAATTGGTATCCCCAGATTTGCCATCCTGGCCTCCTCTAAATCAACATGTATTTCCTCCTCCAGCCCCCCACTTACTCTTACGGCAGCAACGCCGCTGACAGTCTCTGCGCCTGTTATTCCACTCTCTACAGATAAACCCTCAAGAACGGGCTTAAGTTCATCTTCTGCCAGGATACGAAGTGTAATAAGGTTTTCATCCCCATATAGAGACAGCCTCATAATAGGGTCAAGAGATGGATCGAAGCGCATCAGGACCGGCCTCTTTGCGTCATCCGGCAGGTCTACCAGGTCCAACTTCTCACGCACATCCATCGAGGCAAAGTCCATATTGGTTTTCCACGCAAACTCAATTACCACTTCAGAGACATCAGATCTTGACCTGGAACTTACACGTATAACGTCCGAGATCACACTCACCGCGTCTTCAATCGGCTTTGAAATAAGATTCTCGATTTCGCTGGGTGCTGCACCGGGATATTCGGTCCTCACTGTCAGTGTCGGGTACGAAATATCCGGCAGGAGGTTTATAGGCAGTCGCTTATAGGATATTAATCCGAAGATAACAAGAGTGGCCATCAACATTACGACAGTAACCCGCCGTCTTGTTGAAAATTCAACTATTTTCAATATTTATACTCCTATTTTTTTAAGCATAAATTTTAATCTGTGATGAAAGCAGAAAAGAATGATTTTAGATTTACGATTTTAAGATTTTGCCTCGGGCTTTGCCAATGCTTCGTCTCCAGGTTTTTTAAATCGCAATGCTAAAACCTTGAATCATATTTTATTATGAGGAATAATTGATGTGAAAATTTATCCGTTTCCTATGATGGCCCCAATACCGCTGTTTCGCCATCCTCTGTTTCTTCGTTAATAATTGCAACATCTGCACCGTGTCCAACGTCATCTTGTCCTACAGTAATAACCCTGTCACCTTCTCTGAGGCCAGTTAGTACTTCGACATAATTACCTTCTTTAAAGCCAAGTGTTATTTTTGTCTTAAATGCCCTGGTTTCCATATCAAAGCCAACATTTTTTATCTCTAATATCAGAACGTCATGATTATTATAGAAAGAGACCTTTTCAAATTCTTTACTCATATTTCCATTTAAAGTTTCTGTCGCTTCAATTGTAATATTGAATATAGATTCACCTTCATGACTTCCGGAGATATCCACGATATATCCACGCAGTGGCAAACTACCTCTTTTTTGTTCACAGATAGCACTGTCACCCAAAGTCAAACCTTTAATCACGTCAGGATTGACACTCAACACAACAAGGTCTTTCACAACAAATACCTCATCGGCTTCTGCCTCCAGGATCAGCGCTTTCTTAGGTATTAACAAGGCATCCTGATGTTGATCTACTATAGTAAAAACCGAGGCAAACATCCCTGGCCTCAACGCGCCACCTGACAAGCCGTCCATCTCTATTGTTACCTTTACCGTACCACTTTCAGGGTCAACAACAGGGCTTACCATCTTTACCTTTCCCATAAATTCTATGTCGGACAAAAATTCAGAGACAACTCTTGCCATTTGCCCTTCTACCACCTTGTTAATGTCCTTCTCAGGAATGTAAATCCTTGCCAGTATTGGATCAAAATTCGCGATCTTAAACACCATCTGGTCATTCTCAATGTTATAGCCTTCTTCGATATTCCTTTCAACAACAACGCCATCAATGGGAGACTCAATTGTAGTATATCCATATTCCAACTGTTTCCTCTCAAGCTCTACAGTCGTAATCTCAAGTTGAAACCCCTTCTCATCAAATTCTTCTTTGCTGATAATATTTTCTTTGAAATTGTCCGAAGCACTTTTGTAAACCCTTTCAGCATTCTCTTTCTTTAGCTTTGCTTCTTTGAGTGCCAACAGGGCTTCATTATCATCAAGTTTCACAAGTGGCATACCGGACTTCACATAGTCACCTTCCTCTACCAGGATATTTAATACAATGCCGGAAGTCTTTGCTACGACATCAACCTGTTTCTCCGGTTCAAGAGTACAATTATTAATTAAAAAAATCTCAATATTGCCCCTTTTAACCCGTATTGTTTCAACGGGGACAGCCTCATAATCCTTCCTGTAATTTCCGGGATATGCCTTATGTTTATTTTCAATATTCCTACCTTTTCTTTGTAAATTATTTACCTGTGAACCATAGTAGATTTTTGTATCCTTCTTCGAATTTTTAAGATATGCGTCAGATGCACCCTTCCAGACAGTTAGTTCCAACACCAGAAAAGCTACTGCCACAACACATACGCAGATAAAGCCTATCCTGATGAAGAAATTTGGTTTCATAGTTCACTACCTTAAAAGGTTTTAAGTCTTTTTAAAATGCATGTCTCCGTATTCCACCAGGGAAAGGATGCATTTACCGGGATCTAACAATCACTGTATGCAGATAAACTGCTCCCCAATAGAAATCCTGAAAATCCAAAAATTTGAATAAAACAGACAGTTTCAGGATTGAACCAGACTAAATGAAATTTTAACATACTGTCTTCTCAATTCAATATCAAATAAGAGCGGAAACGTTAGTGAATTGGTTTGGGTTGGTGGGTGGGTAGGAAGAGTAATATTGTAATAACGAACCCTTTGTAGAAACATACGATAACTACTGTTTGGTTCCGGTTCGGCCAGTTTTGGCACTTTTAACATGATCGCCTGCCGGATTTTGCCATTCAGGCAGGCGGCCAGGCTGCGTTATGCACTTTTGCGAAGCATTTTCGGTGCAAGAGAAGCTTCTCCTGTTACAACTTCGGGTGTCACTACATATGTCGCCCCTTTCCCTTCTGTAGGTAAATCGAACATAGCGTCCAGCATAAAACCCTCAAAAATAGAACGTAATGCCCTGGCTCCGGTCTTTCGTTCCAGAGCCATTTTGCTTATTTCCTCCAGAGCGTTTTTTGGAAATTCCAAAACTGCATTTTCCATATCAAATATTTTTTGATACTGCTTGACGATGGCATTTTTAGGCTCCAGCATAATCCTGATCAAGTCATCCTGGCTATGCGGCATCAGTGTTGTGAGGACATGAAGTCTGCCAATAAACTCGCGGATCATACCATATTCGATTAAGTCGGTCATTTTAATTTCAGAAAGAATCTCGCCGGTAGATTTATTCGCTGCCTGATCCATAGTAGCACCAAATCCTATTGCCTTTTTGCCGATCCTTTTTCCTATTATTTCCTCTACGCCACTAAAGGTTCCGCCACAAATAAACAGAATATCTTTCGTGTCCATTTGTATGTATTTCTGCTCCGGATGCTTCCTTCCGCCCTGCGGAGGAACATTGATGATAGACTGCTCAAACATTTTAAGTAGTGATTGCTGTACGCCTTCACCGGAAACATCTCGCGTGATAGACGCGCTCTGATCCTTCCTTGCAATCTTGTCTATCTCATCTATATAGACAATCCCCTGCTGCGCTCGGTCCACATCAAAATCAGCATCCCTCAGCAATCTTAAAAGTACATTTTCAACATCCTCACCAACGTAACCGGCTTCAGTAAAAGTAGTCGCGTCAGTAATAGCGAACGGCACATCAAGAATTCCTGCAAGTATTTTGACCAACAATGTTTTTCCTGAACCTGTAGGCCCAACAAGAAGGACATTGCTTTTTTCCAGTTCCACTCCATCATCAGTAATTTCTGAAGCTAATCTTTTATAGTGATTATGAACCGCTACCGCTAATACTCTTTTTGCCCTTTCCTGTCCAACAATATATTCATCTAAATGTTCTTTGAGGTATAACGGAGTCGGTATTTCTCTTGTTATATTAGTCGAAGCTCTTTCTTTATCTTTTTGTATAAGAGTGAAGCAAGCCTCTATGCATTCGTTACAAATGTATACATTGCGGTCACCCTGTATTAATCTTTTGACAACATTGTAATTTCTACCGCAAAAGGAGCATGACATAGCCTTACCTTTTTTATCCTTGGCTTTTTTGTCCATCCCTCTTTCTCCTTTTTATATATCGCTTGTGTTATGTAAATAAAATAGATTGGGATGTATGTTAACAAGAACCCACTTACAAATCCAGCTTTTTTGGGTTTTCTAAATTTGATTTGCTCATTATTCATTGGTAATAACGCCAATGTTTTGATATAAATTATTCGGCATTTTGTTGTATAATTGCTTTCGCATAAGAGATTAATTACATACTTTACTTGGGTTAAATAGGAGAAAAAATGAGTGGCAGTTTGATAAATCGAATCTTTCGAGCAGCAAAGCTGGATGTTCACCTTTATGAAGAAGTTGAGGCTGATAAAAGCGCAATGCGTCAGGCTATGCTGGTTGTAATACTCTCTGGTATCGCAGCTGGAGTTGGAAGCATATCACAGGGAGGAGCGTTAGGGGTTGCGATGGGCACTGTCATGGGATTGGTAGGCTGGTACATTTGGGCGTTTATTATATATTTCATAGGCACTAAATTCTTACCGGAACCCCAAACCGAATCTAATGTTGGCGAATTATTGAGAACTATCGGATTTGCGAGTGCGCCTGGCTTGATTCGAGTATTTGGTGTCTTCCCTGGAGTAGAGAAACTTGTTTTCCCGGTTGCTACCGTCTGGATGTTAGTTGCAATGGTTATTGCCGTAAGGCAAGCGCTTGATTATAAAGGAATGGTGCGTGCTGTTATCGTTTGTTTAATTGGGTTGTTTGTCCAGATTGCAATTCTTTTGACAATTTTCTCCTTCTTTAAAATCTTACCAAAAACAGCTTAAATTTATTATTTTTATGAAAGGTGATGAAAAATCATGAACAAAATATCTATTAAATATCGGATTTTAACAATTTTTATCTGCTCTATTGTAAGCATTGCAGCCTTTAATAGTATGCAACAAGATGTTGACGCGAAAGGGCTCAAAATCGGTGTTGTTGACATAAATGAAGTATTTGACAAATATAACAGGAGAGTTGATATCGATCAACAATTAAAGAACACCGAAGCAGAATTTAAAAAAGAAATAGAGGACAAAAAGAAGGTGATGATTGACCTAAATGAAGAAACGCAGTTGCTTGATTTAGGAAGTGAAAGTAGAAGTTCAAATATGGTAATACTGGAGAAAAAAAACGTAGAACTTGAAGGATATGCTAAATTCGCGGAAGGCCAACTCACGAAGAAATATAAAAATGCCTTTGAAGTGATTTATGAAGAGATAATTGAAGAAGTTGATTCTTTTGGCAAAGAAGGAAACTACAGTGTTATCATAAAGAAAGAAAAACCGAACCTGCAAAGTGACCAGCTTTCTGATCTTCAGTTTAAGATAGGGATCAGAACTGTCTTGTACAATTCAAGTGCTATTGATATCACACAAGCCGTAACAGATCGTATGAACGCTCGTTACCAGCAGGAAAAGTCGAAAAACGCTGGCGCTAAGTAACAAAGCAGTAAACATATTACAAGTGAAACCCACCTCCTCCCATAACAAGAAAAGTTATGGGAGGAGGCCATATCTAATAACCGGTATTTTTGTCAAACAAATCAGCCAACCTGTACAAATTTCTCTATAGCAATTTTTTTAATACTTTTGTAATCAACTTTACCTGATGGAAGCATGGGAATGGAGTCTATTGACATGTAATGATCGGGTTGAGACAACTTTGGCAAACCGGCTTGATCAAGCCCCCTATTAAGTAAAATTTTATCCGGATTTGCACCAACAACAAAAGCAACCAGTTGTTCACCTTTTTGTGCGTGAGGAATATTCGTGACAGCACAGCTTCTTTTTTCATTTTCAGCATGCTGGTCTAATACATGTGATAATTTATCTTCAATCGGTGTCAAGGGGATCATCTCACCCCCTATCTTGGCAAATCTTTTAAGACGATCAGTAATATATAAAAATCCATTTTCAAATTTCCCTATATCACCGGTAATATAAAACCCGCCATGAAATGCCTGGCTGGTTAATTCAGGTGCCTTATAATATCCATTCATAACGTTGGGACCTTTGATTACTATTAAACCCTCCTCGCCCGGTTGAAGCTCTTCATAAGTTTCAGTATTCACTATTTTACACTGAACATCAGGCATGAGCCTTCCCACGCTTCCATGGCAAAAGTCATTCGGGCAATTCACCGTAATACAAGAACAGCTCTCTGTCACCCCATAGGCCTCAAAAATGGTTATACCCAGTTTCTCATTGAATTTTTTCCTGACGCTTTCATTTAACTTTTCCGCTCCTGCAAATGCCAGACGAACACTCGAAACCTGTTCCCTCTTCCACCTTTTCATAAATCCTCTATAAAGTGTGCTGGTCGCCAAAAGCATTGTAACACGATACCTGTGAACAATTTTACCAAGTCTTTCATAATCAGTAGGATTTGGATGAAAGACAGCTCCCATCCCCATTATCAATGGTAACCAGAGACATGCAATAAAACCAAAGACATGAAAAAACGGTAAGGTGCCTAACACCTTGTCTTCCGGATTCGGTTGAAAAACAGTACTGAAGGCCTGGATACTCATGTAAATATTCTTGTTTGTCAGAGGAACACCCTTTGGATGTGATTCTGAACCCGAAGTGAAAAGAATTATGGCTGTCTTATCAGGCGCATCACACTCTTTAAATCTCTGAATCAAAGACCGGCTCGACTTAAACTTACAGGAAAAGTAAGTAAACAGTTTTTCCAGTTTTGATGCTTTTTCCTTTATATCTTCAATAAAAACCATCCTCGGATCTTCAGCAATTCCCGCCTTTTGAATAAACACCCGTGACGTAAAAATTGTTTTTATATCACAAGTTTTCATTGCCCACTCCTGCTCATCTCTACCTGCGATGAAATTCAGCCCGACAGGGGTTTTGCCTGACAATGTCGTGGCAATAAATGCCAAAGCGCCTCCCACTGATGCCGGAAAAACAAGGGCGATGTTTTCACCTTCAAAGCTGCGAATATGTTTGGACAGAAGGATACCGGCTGTAAGCGTCTGTCCAAATGTCAGTGACATCCCGGTAGAGTCCTCCTGAACGATTTTATTGAAATTCTTTTTTGCAGTCCTGATGAAGCTTTCTATAATCATATAGTCCTCTAACTTTAGTAAATGTTCACTCTACAACTTCATAGTTTTTTTCTATCCACGATTCAATTCCTCCCAGCATATTAAAAACATGCTTATGCCCCCTTGATGTAAGCAATTTACAAGCAATCTTACTTCTTTTGCCATTATGGCAATAGACCAAAATACTTTGCCCGGTTTTGATCTCGTGCATTTTTTCTGTCAGGATCATAATCGGGATGAGAACAGCATCTTTGATATGAGACCTTGCATATTCATCACCTGTTCTTACATCAAGAACAAGATCCACCTTGTTATTATTCTGTTTACTCATCATATATTTCGCTTCAGATACGGAAACATTATTAAAGATTTCCCGCGCGAATGATTCAGATACAAAAGAGCCTGACAATAAAACTACCAGGCATGAAATAACTGATAATACAAAATTTCTATTTAAAAGCATTCTCATCTATCCCTCATAAAATGTGATTGTCCATAAAATTAGTTCCATAAGAAATGGCAGGCAAGAAACCAACCCTACGTATAAAAATATAATATTTCTGTGTATGACGGGTTTCTTACCCGACAACTTTGAAATTCACTGCCGGTTCAGGTTTGTCGCCTGAACCTGAACGTTTCGGTTCAATCTGCAAAATTGAACCGGTAAAGAACAGTTATATTCCGGTGTAAAATCCGATACTGCTATCTCTTCTTCCTCCACGCGACCTTGTCTTTTTTATCTTCAATGATAATCCCAAGCTCACCTAACCTATCTCTTACTTTATCCGCCAGTTCCCACTGTTTGCAGACCCGCAAATCATTCCTTGTATCAATCAAAGTCTTTATCAGATCATCCTCCATTTTATAAGCATCTGCGCCGTCTGAAGCGTGCTGAACTGTCTTTTCTGTAATGATACCCAGAACATTGCCACCATAAGTTCTATAGAATGAATCGATTTCTGACAACACACCCTCACTAACATCCTCATCCGTGCTAAGGAGGCTATTGACTTCCTTGGATAAATTAAAGAGAATGGCTAACGCTTCTGCTGTATTGAAATCCTCATTCATTGCGTCTTCAAAGTCATTTTTGTAACTTTCTAATTTTGTCTTCCATGTTTCCTGCCCTTCAACCCCGCTGGATGATTCCATTCGTTCTCTTAAGCTACGTATTGTATTGTGTAATCTCTCCAGCCCGGTATCGGCTGCATCTAAAGCCTCGTCACTATAGTTGATTGGGCTGCTGTAATGTGTATTGAGCACGAAGAAACGTATTGTCAAAGGTGAGAATTTTTTAAACGCATCCTTAAGGGTAACGAAATTACCCAGAGATTTCCCCATCTTCTGTCCATCGACTGTTACCATGTTGTTATGCATCCAATAACGTGCAAAAGGTCGTTCATTAGCAGTCTCACTTTGCGCGATCTCACACTCGTGATGTGGGAATACATTTTCAATCCCTCCACCATGTATATCAAACGTCTCACCCAGATACTTCATAGACATGACTGAGCACTCTAGATGCCATCCCGGAAACCCTACACCCCAGGGGCTGTTCCATTTCATAATATGCTCGGGGCCTGCCTTCTTCCAGAGTGCAAAATCAGCCGGATGTTTTTTCTCAGGATTTATCTCGATACGCGCCCCCGACTCCTGCTCATCAAGTTTTCGCCCTGAAAGCTTACCGTAGTCCTTCAATTTCGACACATTAAAATAGACAGACTGGTTTGACTCATAAGCAAATCCCTTCTCTATCAGTGTGCTTACGAGGTCTATCTGCTCCGGAATATGACCCGTTGCACGAGGTGAAATATCAGCCCGAATGTTATTTAATGCATCCATATCTTCATAATAGCTTCGCATATACATTTCAACTAATTCCATCGGTTCGACTTTTTCCAACTTAGCCCTTTTTTCAATCTTATCTTCCCCGGCATCCGCGTTATCCGTTAAGTGCCCTACATCAGTAATGTTTTGCACATATCTCACCTTATAGCCAAGATGTCTTAGGTAGCGGACGACAATATCAAAGCTGACATAACTCTTGGCATGCCCAATGTGAGGGTGATCGTAAACAGTTGGCCCACACACATAAATGCCAACCCGTCCTTCTTCAATAGGAACAAATATTTCTCTCTGCCTTGTTAATGTGTTATAAATTTTTAATGTCATTGTAATTATCTATTATTAAGTGTTTATTGAAATAAAAAATTAAGTTATGTAAAATGCTTAATCACCTGACTGATTGCCGGCTTTATAAGTTACTACCCTGTTTCGTCCTGATTTTTTTGCCTGGTAAAGGGCCTGATCAGCATATGCCAATAAATTAATTGCTGACTCCGCATCATTACTAAATGCGATACCAATACTGACCGTTATTTGAAACGGTCTTGATTCATATCCAAACCGCTGTTTCGATACTATCTCCCTGAATCTTTCGTACGCCTGATAAATACTATCCCTGCTCACATTAGGCAGAATCACTGCAAACTCTTCTCCACCATAACGACATGCAATGTCACTCCTCCTGACATGTTTATTGAGTATCTTCCCTACGCCTGACAATACCATGTCACCGGCGGGGTGACCGTATGTGTCATTTATTTTCTTGAAATAATCCAGATCCAGCATGATAAGCGCCAACTCTGTTTCATATCGGTCTGCCCTTTCAAACTCTCCTTCCAATGCTTCTACGAAATATCGACGATTATGTAATTTTGTTAATTCATCCACCGTAGACATCTCTGCCATCTTTGCCTGAGCTTTCTTCACATCACCTCTTAGACGGGCTCTTTCCAAGGTATTATTTATAACTCTGCAAAGTGACTCCGTGTTGATTCTGCTCTTCGGCAAATATTCATAGGCTCCCATCTGTATCACCTTTGACGCAAGCATCTCGTCGCCATGTCCTGTAACTACTATTACTGGAGTGTCTATACCTTCTTTATCAATATTGCTGAGATATTCAATACTTGTTCCTTCATTTATGATATGGTCCAGGAAAATCAAATCAAACGATTCCCGTTCTAACATGGTAAATGAATCTTTAAAATGCCCGGCCCAGGACAATTTGAGAAGATCCTGGTCTTTTAATAAGCCCTTAAGCCATTCAAAGACACCCTCTGAATCATCCACCACAAGTATATTTATCTCTCTGTCAAAGCTAACTATAGAAGTGCTATCATAATTCGACGGTATGGGCTCAGAATGATGCATAGTTTTAATCTTTTTTATTATATCGGATATCTTCTGTCCGGATACTTTCATTCGATTTACACATTCAACCGTTTTCTCAGAGCTATCACTAATTTTTCCCATCAATTCTATATCTTCCAACAGAGACGCCAGTGGTTGTTTCAGCTCTTGAGCCGTTGCTCCAGCCATCTGAAGCATTACCTTGAGACGCTCTTCTTCAATAAGCGCTTCCTGTTGTTCCAGAATTCTTTCATTTGCCTTCTTTAACTCAGTATTAGTTTTCTTCAGGGCATCTTTCTGCCCATGCAACTCAAGGAATACATTAACTTTACTCTGTAAAATATCAGAACCCAATGGTTTAAACAAATAATCAACTGCGCCTTTATCATACCCCTCAAACATGTATTTCTGTTCTTTGCTGATTGCGGTCATAAAAATAATAGGAATATTATTTGTCTCACCGTTTCCGCGTATTTTTTTGGCAGTCTCAAATCCATCCATATCCGGCATCTGAACATCAAGGAGAATGAGTGCAAAATCATGTTCCATCACCAATGCCAACGCTTCATTATCACTTGATGCCTCCATAATATTCAATCCTGGCTTGGCCAGGATTCTTCGAAGCGCCATAAGATTTGCCGGTTTGTCATCTACAATAAGAATGTTCATTCTATCCGTCTCGTCTAATTCATTTTCCAAATAACTGTCTCTAGTCTCGTATATTGTGGTATAAGTTTGTGTATTATACAATCCTTATTTTTCGCTTTCAAGTTTTCTCAGTAACAACCCTATCTGACTAGCCCCAGTTTACAAGTTATATAAAAAAACGGATACAATTCCTTATGTTTGCTGGGCTTATGACAATGTGAATGTATTACCCTCTTTTTGGTTAATTTTTAGGCTATAAAGGAGTTGTTTACGTGGGTTTTGAAGCATTTTCTTTTGTTTTTGTATATTGTGATAAATTTAATAATTTAAATAATTGTTTTTGTATTCTATCTTGACGCACCAAACA
>SMSL01000008.1 GCA_007859995.1 Candidatus Brocadiaceae bacterium S225 | reverse complement strand
TGTCAATGGTCTGGCCTGTATTAGTAAAGGTACCTCCATTGAACAGAAAACCGCCTGTACCCGTTGCCTGCATTGTACCGTTGTTGGTAAAAGCCAGGGCATTATCTGGGTCTATTTCCATGGCATTAGCCTGGTCTGCGATTATAGTCCCGTCATTAATCATACCGCCGCCGTTGTCAAGCAACCGTCCGGCTCCTCTGATTGTGTGGTTGACCCCATGCGTCATCGTTGAACCGTCTGTCAGAATACGGTTGGCGCTCGGTGCTGCATTGTTCATAACGACACTCCCTGTACCGTTGAGGGCTATACCACCATTAAATGTCAGATCTGTGTTGCTGTTAGTCCCGTTAAGTTCCCATGTGCCGTTATTGGTAAGCCCGCCAGTGATGATTGAGTCCGTTGTATTGCCTTGACTCGCAGTACTGCCAGCGTCCAGTGTTACATTGTTCAAAGTTGTTGTGGCTGGTCCTGATCCCAGGATGTTGACCACTCCAGTCCCTGTGGTCTTCAGTGTACCGCCGTCAAGAAGTGCAGTATCACCAAGATTCAGCTTAGAACTGGTCTGAATGTCAATAGTCTGGCCTGTATTAGTAAAGGTACCTCCATTGAACAGAAAACCGCCTGTACCCGTTGCCTGCATTGTACCGTTGTTGGTAAAAGCCAGGGCATTATCTGGGTCTATTTCCATGGCATTGGACTGATCTGCGATTATAGTCCCGTCATTAATCATACCGCCGCCGTCGGCAAGCAACTGTCCAGCTCCCCTGATTGTGTGGGTGGCCTCATGTGTCATCGTTGTACCTCCTGTCAGAATACGGTTGGCAGCCGGTGTTGCATTACCCATAACTACACTCCCTGTACCACCCAATGATCCTCCATTCTGGATAGTAAGATCAGTGGATGAATTAGTACCATTCGTATTAATAGTACCGTTATTAATAACACTGCCTGAAGCGATAGTAAGATCTCTGGAATTGTTGAAATTCAGGGAGTCTCCGCTATCAACGATCAGATTGTCGATAGTAGCATTTATGTCAAGGGTGACACTGGAGTTGGTACCTCCTGCACCATTATCGATCAGTACATTATACGTATTAACACCATTATTAGGAACAACTCCAGTGTCCCAGTTGCCTGTATTGTTCCAGTTGCTGGTGCCGCCAGTCCACGTAGCCGGAAGCTGGACAGCCATGGACGTCCCCTGTAACGCAAGCATAATAACAACGGCCAGAATGGCCGCTTTCCAATTTATTAAACCCCTGCTCAGCGATTTAAACATTTCATCTCCTCCATTAAAAAAATATAAAAGCCATGTTCTCACTCACCCGTCTGAATGGCATTGTTACGCTTTTTTTAGTAAACGTTTGTGTATTCTAAAGGACTGGAAGTGACAAATCGGTGACTTATTAGGTTTTTTTGTATAAATATATAAATATTAATTAATCTGTACAGTAAGCCACCAGCTATGCTGGTGTAACTAAATAACACTACAGCGTCACTTTGTTATTTTTCTGAGGAGGAACAACGAAGAATTTCCGATCAGTATTCCGAATAACGTCTCGATAAATCCTCTTGGCATTGTAAACCGGAGATTCTTCGCTTCCTCCTGTCACTCAGAAGACATATTCTGGCGAAGTGTTGCTGTAGTGATAAGGCTATGACGAGCAATGAGAGAAAACGGTTTCTCGTGCAAATGAAAGATTTGTACTATTGGATGATTGGTTGCCGACACTCCTCTCTTTCGAGAGGAATCCAATGTTTGGGCATCAGTATGGGTAGTTTATCGGTCCTTCTCTGCTTCTTCTGTGTGAAGTGATTTGAAGATTGTCTCTGTTTTCTGAGAAGGGTTTATGTTTAGACTGCTTTGAAGCGCATCTTTGCAGAGGTGGTATACTGATACGGCTTCTGTCCGGAGATTCAGTTGTTTGAAACAGGCCATTAGGCGTTGATAAAATAGTTCTGAGAGGTTGTCCACCTCCACCCCTTTCCGGTAACAGGCAATTGCGGCCAGGTGGTCGCCTGCCACTTCCCAGTATAGGCCGATTGCTTCCAGCAGGTTCTTATATCTGTTGTGAATATTTTCTTGCCGTGACAGGCCCCATGGCTGCGAGCTCTCGTTTTTCAGGAATGCTCCCTGGTACAGGGCCATGGCCTTTTGTGTCAGTCCTTTAATCTGCGCTGTTGATTGTTGATAAGGCTCCTGTTTTAGCAGGAGATTTTCCACTTGTCCCAGGAGACGCCCAAAGGCCCAGATATCTACCCAACAATAATGAGCATTCAGGCTGAGCCGACCGTCCCTCAATATAAGAGAGTCCTTGTGTGCGAGCAGTTTGCGCAGGCGCTTCAGGGTAGTGGCGAATGACCAGTGTGCGGTATCGCCTTCCGCATTCGGCCAGAGGGCCTCTACCAATTGGTGCTCTCCAACTTCTCTTCCCCCAAATGCTATCAGTGTTTTGAGGAAATCCATCAATTTATGCTGGGCCTTGCCGTTGAATCGAATTGGAACACCATCTTTCAGCACAACAAACCTTCCCAGTGTGTAAATCTTCAAAGTCCAGGGCCAGTCTTCACACTCGACAGGAGGCTGATCCGGGACCAGGTTGCGCCGGCATATCATTTCCTGAACATAAGCTGTCTCTATTCCGGCTTCCAGAGATCTTATACAGAGGCCGGTCATCATATCAGGCCTCCACCATGCCGTGTAATGAATATACGCATTTGATTTTCCCAGGGCCATGGCCTGGCTCAGTGAGTTATGACCCTCAGATTCATTGCCTTGCTTAAATGCAAAATAGGCGGCTATAAGAACAGCATGATACTCCAGGGCCACGCTCCTTGTTTTGCGCGCGTACAATAGGGATCTGTTCAGGTGCAGTTCGGCTTTTTTATAGTCACCCTGTTCGAACAGAACCTGTGCGAGTCCCAGGCGGCCCAGAGCTTCGTGGAATGGCGCCCCCACATCAATACAAATCTTAACGGCGCTTTCTACATATTCCAGGGCACTGGCATAATCATTTCTCAGCATGGATTCCCAGCCCATTAGATAATTATAGTGTGATTCATCAAGACAATTTCTACCCGCATTCAGGGCGGATGCCATTTTTTTAAGGTATTCCCTGGCCCCTGGGGCATCTCCCATGCTAAGAAGAAAATAAGATCCCTGGGCATAGAGTAAGGAGTCCTTTATATGCACTTCTGATGCCTTGGCTATTTTAATGCCCTCGTGTAACGCGCATAAGCCGGCGTCGCAGGAACCTGACCAGAGCTGGGTATGGGAATCCATTATCTTGAGCATAATCATCGCCAGGGGTGATGGTTTATCGGATGACGGCAATGTCTGCAGCTTTTCTAATAATATCCGGGCCTTAATATGATATCCAAGCCGTAAATAATAGTACATCAGAGAAAAACCAACTTGCATGAGCAGATTGTTATCACCGTTTTTCCGGGCCAGTGACCAGGCCCGGTCAAACCACTTGCTTACATCAGGCCGCTCCATTTGTCTGTACATTAACGCATTAGACATGCTGCAGGCTACACGGCCATCCAGTTCCTGACTCGGGAAGTTCAGGTAAATTTTCACATACTCATCCAGCCACTCAATCCAACGATCGAGGATGGTAAAATCGTCACATTGGTAAATAACAGCATCCACGAACCCGCACCAGGAAAATAATGTTCCTGTTTGGTCATCTTGTGCTTCAAACTCTTTAAAGGCACTTTCAAAATGGCGACGGGCTTTGGCAGTATCAAAGGGTATATGGCAGATGCCTGACCAATATTGCAGCCAGGCCGTCTGCCCGGTAACTGATTCCGGCAGTTTGTTGATCCATGTTTCTAATGTCCGGTATCGTCCCTGGCTGATCAGGGCAGGTGCTAACTGCAATACCAGTCTGATCATCTCGTCCCAATTACCGGCCTTACAGAACAGTTCGACCGCTTCTTCCGTTTGACCAGCCGTCTCAAGCGCCTTTGCCGCATCACATTGTACTTGTGCAAGACCCTCCTTTTTAAACACCTCTTCGGCACGAAACAGCAGGTATTCCCGAAACAGCGGATGGTATTCATATGCCTGAGAACCTTCGGTACGCTTATAGGTGAAGCAGTTTTCAGCAGTGAGAGTAGAGAGTATCTGATTTGCCTTCGGATTCCTGGTGAGCTGTTCGGCTGTCCTGGCAAGAATAGCGGGAAAAAATGCTGTCTTGTACAGGAAGTCCTGTGTCTCTTTGTCTGTTTTCAACAGAATCTCGTTGGCAAAATAGTTAAAGACAGCCCGATGGTTCTCTTCGGTAAAAGTGTCAGTTTTCATGTTGCCTGTAGCCGCCTGCTCAAGGAGTAATATCAGACCGGCTGCCCAGCCCTGGGTTGTTTCGTGCAGCTGTTTGATCATTTTATCCTGCCGGTTTTTATGATAAATTTCCCTATATAATCGGACAACGGCAAAGACCTCATCTTCTGTCAGTTTCAGTTCATGCCATCCCAACAAGGTCATTGTGTTGTTTACGCGATAACGTGCCAGGGCTGGTGGCGGACAGTGGCGGCTGATAAAGATGACGGTAATCCCGTCCGGGATTAATGATAGGCCGTCTCTGATAATTTCATGAAATGCAGAACCGGATGGAAGGTCCTGATAGTTATCAAACACGAGAAATGTTGAAGACCGCAAGAGGCCGTATAACTCCTCAAAATACTGTGTTGTAAATGCGGAGATGTTTGTCAGGTATTCCGGTGTCAGGAGAGGAAGGGATCTATGCTTACGTGGGACGGCCTTCTTCGCGGCAAGACCGAAGTTGTGGAAAAACGCGGCGTTATCGTTGTCCCTGGCATCCAATCGATACCAGAGATGGGGCAGCTTACGTTCTTTGAGATAACTTGCCGTCAGGGCCGTCTTTCCTGAACCGGCCTGCGCAGAGATCCAGATGATCGGACGCTTACTACCGCTATCCAATAGATGAAATAACCTTTCACGCGGTAGGATTTTTTCATAGCGAGGAGACGTAATCTTGGCAAGCGAGGTAGGCTCATTTCTCATAGATCATCTCATCCAAATCTTACTAAGGTATTTTATTTATTGGTGTTCGTCTGTATAATCAGGATTATAGTTAAAAGCAGCAATTAAACAACTATAATTCTAAAGCTAATGAAAAGAAAACACTGATAAAAGCTCCAGCATCTCTTTTGCGTATTTGTTGTACGTGTTGTTTGTCTGTCCTGTTAAATTTAGAATATGGTTACATAATTTCCGTGCGTCGTCATACTCTTCGAGTTTAAAGTTGGCCATGATTGCATACTTATGTGCTTCCAGATCGTCACTATTGATTTGAATTATCTTCATCGATTGGCCCAGGACTTTTTCCCATTTTGTTGTCTTGACGTAGATGAAACTTAAAAGCCTGTAAATATCTATTATTTCATTGTCGGGATTTTTTTTAATGAATTCAAGAAGGACTGCTTCTGCTTCCTCATATCGTTCCCTGTCATTCATGAATACTTTCGCGAGATTTAAGTAGGCTGCCTGGTTGGATGGCGCAATACTCTTTGCTTCTTTTAATTCGTGAATGGCATCTTCATACTGATCTTTTTCGGCATAAAGCCGTGCCAGTTTATTACGAAATTCAAACTTAAAAGGATGTAACGCTGTCGCGATTTTATAGTTTTTAAATGCTTCATTACTCATATCTTTGTCCCTGCCTGGTAGTCGAGCAGATGATATTTTATCAAGAATGTGATATGCCTGGCCAAGGGTAAATGCTGAATGGTAATCTCTGGGATAAAATTTTTGTACTTTTTCTGCTCCGCCAATTGCTTTTGCAAACCACATTGTTGTTTGTTCACGGGAAAAAAGGTTCGGTAGTTCTTCCGCGATTTTTTTGTTATCTTTATTTATACCTGATTCTGCTATCTTCAGATAAATACCATTGAGCACGTTACGGTAATTTAACGCTAAAGGATTGTTTTTTACTGCCATTTCATAGCTATGGATCGCCTTCTCAATCTCACCTCTGTTTAGTGTCCTTCTGCCGTGTTCAAAGTAGATATCTGCCTTGTAACGAAACAGGCAAAGGGTGATAAGTAAGACCATTAAACATACAATAATGCCGCAGAAAGTGCGTTTCCCAAATTTCATAATAGCGAGACTTCCGATCCATCTGGTTAATTTCGGCTTGTGCTTTACCGGATTTCCCCCGTCAGTACCGGCACGGGCGGGCATCCCGTCAGTCAGGGAATATCTTACCGGAGATGCAATGACCGACATGGCAATAAGAAACCAGAAAAGTGTAAGTATAGGAATATGCCCGAAACTAAACTGGTTTTGTATGAAATAGGCAAGGCAGCTGGCGCAAAGGCCGATTATGAGCACCTTGTCAGAGCTGTTTGCTTTTTTGCACCCCTTCCAAACCATCCTTGCATAAGCAAAGACAAACCACAAATACACTCCCAGTCCCAATAAACCCCTGGATACAGCCATGTCCAAAAAATCACTATGAATTCTGTTCTGATTTTCAAAACCCCTGTATTCGTTTTTTCCCTTGTATACCTTTGCAAGGTATTGAGGATATATCATTCCCAATGTATCAGGGCCAATGCCCAAAACAGGATAGTCGTGAATAATCTTAAGCCCGGTTGTGTATTGAAAGATCCTCATACGCATTGTGCCCTCCAGTTTACTCGCAATACCGACTTCCTCATAAGGCTCCTCCGGAAATGGAGAGGACTCTTTACTATCTAAAAAGGCCGGCTCTACATCGTCAATGAACCTTCCGAGAACCGACGTCCTATCGATTATCATGCCTGAGGCAGATTCGCCGTGGCGAACATTAAAGAAAATAGAGATGCCTATTATAATAGTTGCGGTAACAATAGTTTTTGTCTTATTCGCCAGGAGGTTCTTTTTCCCTATCAGAGAAAAGAAAAATATATTTGAGATAAGAAGGCCAATGAAAGAGGCGCGTGTCTTTGTGTAATAAAATGCAACGATAAGCAGTGTCAAGATTCCCAGATAGAGAAATGTTGAGCATCTGAAATTTGAACTTGCCCCAGTCCCAGCCAGAACAGTCTTGTCGGGCTGGCTATCCGGCACGGCCGGGCGACAATATTGTTCTGACGGGTTTGAAAAGATTTTAATCAGAGTGAGTGGTATCACCATAATAAGAAAGGCGGAAAAGAAAGCGGGATGTCCAAAAGTGGCAGAAACCCTGATTCCAAAACCAAAGGACGTACTCCAGTGGTATAAGTCTAATCCAAAATGTTGTAATATTCCGTATATAGATGCAAAGCAGGCGGTTAAGATAATTACATTAAGGAGAGAACGTAGCCTTTTTTTATCTATGAAATGTATAATTATGAAAAACAGTGAGATGTATACAATAGTTGATATGAAACCTCCGAATCGTTTGTAAGTGCCTACTAAGCTTAAATAAGGATTTATGGAAAAGACTGTGGCAAATCCACTGACAAATAGAAATGCTAAAATTGGCAGAATTAATGGTTGTCTTAAGGGACGATAGACGATGGATGCTGGATGATAGACACGTCTCTCGTCTATCGTCTCCTGTTTGGCGTTGATTATGGTTTTTATAGACCAGGTAGCCAGCATGGCAAAGGTCAATACATAAAGAATTGTAATCTTACTCAGGTCGAAGACGCTGTGAAGATGGATATCAAAATAGAGTGGAACCGCGATTATGACGACTAATAGCATCGCTATTATTATTTGATCACAGTATGGGATTAACCTGGGTTCTGTTGACGTGGTTGTTTGCACATCTTTATTAGACATATTTAACAAATCTACAAAATGTTAAATTGTAGTACCGATTTAGGAAAATCCAATTAAATAAGGTTATATCAATCTCTTACGAAATTTTACAATGTATAAATTGTACACATTAAATACTTGACACGAGCGTTTACATAGTTATAATCCGCAAGTACTTAGCGACTTTATTACTGCGTACCTTAATACTTAAGTTATTCAAATACAATGTAAAAATTTCTGATTTGCGAGTGCTTTTTTTATAATTCATAACATTGAAAAAGGAGGCATGTATACATGAAAATACCAAGGTCTAACGAAGGATTTACGCTTATCGAATTATTGGTCGTAATTGCTATTATCGGAATCCTTGCTGGAATTTTACTTCCGGTATTGAGCAGGGCAAGGGAGTCTGCACGTAAAACTCAATGCATGAGTAATGTAAAACAGATAGGTATGGGGTTAATAATGTATGCGAATGAGAATAATGAGAACTTTCCATCGTCTTCTGCCGACGCAATGTTATCACTCAATTTGCTTTATCCTGATTATATTTCAGATCCGCGAACGTTTAACTGTCCCAGCGATACCTTCGTTACAACTGAGACAAATGCCGGTATTACTGAGGCAGATGGTTTTGACAAGGACGAATGCAGCTATGGGTATGACTATACCCATACACAGGTTGATGATGCGGATGTGGCGCTTGCCGCAGACCGTCCTACAAATGCTGCAAACACTACAACACCAACAGCGAATACTAATTCTCCCAATCATGGTGGTACCACTGGCACTGTAGCTAAAGGCGATACCGCTGGAAGAGGGCAAAATGTAGTTTATGTAGATGGTCACGTGGAATTTGTCATTTCACCATTAGCTGGCTGGTATGCTTCGGATGGTACTACGAGAGATGACATTTATGCAGATGATGCAGCTACTACGGGTGGAACAGACACTTATATAATACAAAATGGTTCATAGTCATTAGTTAAACGTTAATATAATATTTTGTAAGCAAAAGGGAGCTTGTCGTTTAAACAACGCAAGTTCCTTTTTTTTTGTTTTAAGACTACCTCATATACATATCCTTAATCGCATCCTCATTTACTACTTTAAAATCCCTCTTACTCGTCTGCAAAAACTAACAGGTAAAATAATAGGCTGCTATGAAATAGCAGGCTATCAATATGCTAGAACACAATTTTAAGGAAAGCATCGGTTACTCGGTCGCAATGGCAAACCGGGCCTTCAGGAAGGAATTAGATGCTGAAATGGGTCAGTAAAAGGGATTCAAACGAAAGATGTTGCAAATTTGCAACATCTTTTGAAAAAAATCAGGGTTCATGTTCCGGAAAGGTATATTCAAAGTTTGAATGTTAGTGATTTGATTGTAAGGGGTAATGAACGTGTGCGTAATGAACAAGACATACATGTAACCGGAAGGATGGATCCTGTTGCGATTGACGATTGTAGAATTACGATTTAAAAAAGTTTTTATCTGTATATATCTGTGAAATCTGTCGTCCTTATTCCATCTACAGGGCGGTTATAAGATAAGATTATTCATTTGAAAATGGGTGTAATCTACTATAAACTACGGGGCGTTTCATAATCCATAAAGTTGTTACTCGTACCTGAATTGAGCGATTTTAGTAGCCGCATATAAAGTTCTGTAACTTGCGCGGAATACACATGCACCCGTCGGATGATAGGGCGCGCCAACCTATGTGACCAGCTGCTATAATATAGGAATAGAATCATTCAATTTAGGTTATAATTAAATCAAAATATTTCTTACTGAATGTTTTTCAACCCTTTGTGAATTGAAAAAGAAATTAATGAAAGATGGACCTGTAACATTAACGACTGAAGTGAGTCAAGATGGAATACTTACTATGGTAATAAGTGGCCGCCTTGATTCAACATCTACAGGAAGTATCTGGCAAGGGGTAATTGATGCTCTTGAACGGACATCATCAAAAAAGGTCATTATAGATACTTCAGAGATAGATTATTGTGATGGAGTAGGAATCGGTTTATTGGTCGATATTCAACGACGTCAGAAAAAGAGAGGTAGCGAATTAGAGATTTCTGGTCTTCGTGATGAATACCAAAAACTCCTGAATTTCTTTGATCCGCTTGAGTTCGAAGAGTCCCGTCCGGAAAAATCCAGAAAAGCCAATCTGACTGAGGAAGTTGGTCGAGCAACATTCTCGATCTGGGATAACATCTGTTCTCAAATAGCCTTCCTGGGTGAGCTTGTAGCTGCTCTTTCCCTTGCCGCCAGAAATCCCAAAGTGGTTCGATGGAAGGACGTATTCCTTATAGCTGAAACTGCCGGTGTTAATGCCTTTCCAATTGTCACTCTCATCAGCTTTCTGATAGGTTTGATCATGGCTTTTCAGGCGGCTATACCTATGAAACAGTTCGGAGCGGAGATCTTCGTCGCTGATCTGATTGCGCTATCGACACTGAGAGAACTGGGCCCTCTTATGACCGCTATTGTTATGGCCGGACGTACAAGTTCTGCCTTTGCTGCCGAGCTGGGTACCATGAAGGTGAACGAGGAGATGGATGCCCTGACAACTATGGGGTTGGACCCTGTCAGGTTTCTTGTGCTGACCAGGGTTATCGCTACGCTCTTCATGATGCCGCTTATTACCATTTTCGCCAACCTTTTCGGCATAATGGGAGGGTCAGTTGTCTTGCTCTCCATGGGTTATCCGCTTAGCACGTATATCGATCGAATCATACAATCAGCGGACTACGTTGATCTTTTAGGGGGCCTTCTCAAATCTCTCGCTTTTGGCTTAATAGTGGCGGGTATCGGATGTTCACATGGATTACGGACAAGGACTGGCGCCAGTGCGGTTGGTGATTCGACTACGAAAGCGGTTGTAAGCGGTATAATTATGATTATCGTCACAGATGGTCTATTTTCAGTCGTTTATTTCTATTTAGGGATCTAGGTGTATGAATACTGAGCGGGAAACAATTATTCGTGTTGAAAATTTGACGGTTGCGTATGAGGATACAGTTGTTATTGATAATATTTCTTTTGAGGTAGGGAAGGGGGAAGTTTTTGTTATCCTGGGTGGTTCAGGTTGTGGCAAAAGTACCCTTTTAAAACAAATGATTGGCTTATACAGTCCCGCTTCAGGCAGGATTCTCATTGACGGGCAGGATATCGTATCTGCCGTGGGTAGTGAACGTCTCAGCATCCTCAGGAAGATTGGTGTTATGTATCAGAGCAGTGCTCTTTTCGGATCAATGACACTGTTTGAAAATATCCGTCTTCCCCTTGAGGAGTTTACGGACTTGAGCTCCTCGGCCATGGACCTTATCGTTTTGATGAAATTGAAGCAGGTAGGACTGAGAGGTTTTGAAAATCACATGCCGTCTGAGCTGAGCGGTGGAATGCAGAAGCGTGCGGCTATTGCGAGAGCCATGGTTCTTGACCCTCAAATTCTCTTTCTCGATGAGCCGTCAGCAGGCTTGGATCCTATTACGTCTGCTGAACTGGATCAGCTTATTATTAGTCTGGCTCAAAATCTGAAAATTACGTTTGTCATCGTTACGCATGAACTTCCAAGTATTTACAGCATAGCTGACAGGGTAATTATGCTTGATAAACGTGTCAAAAAGATTGTGGCTAATGGCAGACCGCAGGATTTACGTGATAAAAGCGATAACCCATGGGTACGTCAGTTCTTTAAGCGGGAGGTTGCTTCAAATGTATCCTGACCGCATAATTGAGTTCGATATGGACTTTAATGTTTTAAAAGGAGGTTACTGCCTATGAGTGCAAAGGCTAATTTTTTTAAGATCGGCATATTTGTAATCAGTGCTACGATAATTGCGATCATTGCCATCGTTGTTTTAGGAGTAGGTACTCTTTTCAAAAAAAAGATTTTTTTTGAGACTTATATCGAAGGTTCCGTGCAGGGACTGGATGTCGGTTCTCCCGTTAAAATGCGTGGTGTTCCGATGGGCAATGTGGAGGAAATCGCTTTTGTGAGAGAGAAATACAAATTTGATGTGTCCTCGGAAGAAGATCTCAATTACGGTCAATATGTGTTTATTCAATTATCCGTTGAACCAAAAATGGAGGCAACTGAGAAAGAGCAGCTGCAATTTTTAGTAAATATGATTGCTAAAGGGTTGAGGATACGCCTGGCTTCACAGGGGATAACCGGAGGTGCTTATCTTGAGGCGGATTTCCTTGATCCGGAAAAACACCCTCCCATGAAATTAGCATGGGAACCCGGTTCACACTATATTCCCTCTGCACCCAGCACAATTACACAATTTACTGAATCTGTGGAAAAAATCCTGGAAAAGCTTGAGGAACTCAATGTTAAGGGTATAACCGATGGACTGGAAAAAACTCTTGTTTCTGTAAACAAAATATTAAATGATACAAAGGTGACTAAAATCGCCGAACATGCGGAACAATTGCTTCTTGAATTAAGTGATACGAATAAACGTTTGAAGCCAGTCTTGTCTGATGTGTCTGTAACAATGGCTACCGTTCAGCGGATTACCAGAGACACTGAAAAACCTCTGTCTCAATCATTAGGAGAATTACCGGAAATCATTACCAAACTAAAGTATACATTACGCAGATTGGACAATTTTGTTTCCAGAGAGGAACAGGACATGGAAATATCCACAGAGAATTTGAGATTAATTACGGGGAATCTCCAGTATTTGACAGAGAACGCTAAACAATATCCATCTTTTCTCTTGTTTGGAAAACCCCCTCCCCACTCATATCCCGGAGGTAAACAACAATGAAGAATAAAGCCTTATTAATAGTGTTAATTGGTGTTTTTGGTTTGTTTTCTGTCTTGGCCGGATGCCTCAATCTGGAAAAAAACTATCCGGAAAAACGTTACTTTACCCTGGATGCTTCCCGGGAAAAAGACGTTTTTCCGTCCGACAAAGGAGAAGTCCTTACCGTTCGCAGGTTTCGTGTTTCTCCTAAATATGAAAGCAAAGGACTTGTATACCGCCTGAAAGAACAAAATTACGAGTATGATTTTTACAACGAGCTTTTCATTTCACCTTCATCAATGTTTACAGAAGAGATACGTAAATGGCTGGCAGTGTCAGGTCTATTTAAGCATGTTGTAGATCCCTCCAGCCTTGTGGACTCTCCTTACATTCTTGAAGGTGCTATTACTGCCCTCTATGGAGATTATCGTGTGAGTGCAGCCCCAAAAGCTGTTCTGGAAATTCAGTTTTTTCTCCTTCATGAAATCGAGAGTAATTCAAAAATAATTTTTCAAAGTCAATACCATAAAGAAGAACCTTTAAATGGCAATACACCTGATGCTCTGGTAAAAAGCTGGAACTCCGCCCTTAACCAGATATTGACAGAGTTTGAGGCGGATTTAAAAGTAAGTGTTCAAAAAACAAAACATTAAGATTGCGTTATTTACGATTCTCCATGTATGGATTAAATGTTAAAATTTGGCTTCATATTGTGAATATTAATTTCAATAATGAAAGGAGAGTTTAAAAATGTATAAATTTATACCGGTAATTTGTCTGGCAATATTTGTATCAGCATGTGCAGCACCCATATCTAAGCAGGCAAAAGAGGACCTTGCGAAGCCAATTAATTGTGAGACAGCTTTAGAGGATATAAAAATCTTAGAACAAGAGAAAGCCAGCGTAGCAGAGATGGCAAAAGATGGCGTGACTGGACTGGCACCTGCTGGTGCGGTCCTCAGTATTCTCACATTTACTGAAAAAGAAAAACTTGAAGTAGCTAGTGGCGTTTACAATAAAAAGATAAATGCAAAAATAGCTCAGATTAAGCTGGAATGCGGGATTGATTAAGCTGGTTCGTGGAGCTTTGTGATTACAAAACGTTGTATAGTAAGAAAGTGCTCTTATAAGGGGCAGGCTGTCTATTGAAAAAATAGTGCTGACATACGGATCAGGCTTAGCATGCAGTGATAAGCCTGATTCCAGATTACTGTTTGCAGCCGAAGAATATCTCCTTCATTCTGATAGCGCCAATTTCACGAATCAGCTCTACTGTGGAACAAAAAAGAAACAGTGCTACAAGAAGCACAATTTGCGAAGACCAGAAGTGAGGCCACACAATTTCATGGATTAGATGTTGACCTGCGACGGGCAGACTTCCATACTTTGAAATAAGGGGTATTAATTCTTCAACACAGCGGAAAAGAAGTGTAAACAAAGAGAAAATGAATGTCTTCCAGATAATGCTGAACAACAGGGGTTTTCCTGAAAACATGTTAACGAACGAAAGCTTGTTGAAGATCAAAATAACTTTTGCGACAATTAATGCACCGACGGTCGCAGTACCAGAGGTAGACAGTTTGATACCGTATTGTTCCAGCATCAGTGCTCGACTGAAAGCGATTATGTGAAACGTAACTAAGAAGAAGATTGTCGTCGGGATTAATTCCCGGAGCTCTTTTTTGAAAAATGATAGGATTTTACTCATCTAGCCTCCGTAATAACGTCGTTGCCTATGCCGCACAGAAAAAAACAAGGAAGTCTATTCTTCCTGTGGCACTTCCTGCAATGGTGGCAATAATACTTCACCTGCTCGTTCTTTTATTATCAGACCTCTTGCGTTGAATTCTTTCATTGTTCTGGGCGTAAGGCTTCCAGTAACCCATATTTCTGTTTTCTTGATAGGACGACCTGTCAAATCCAATTTGGCTAAAGCAGCGGAACCAAGATCAGAAAGCTCTATCCAGTAAAGAAGATCAATCGGGAAAGTCGCAACAACGGTTTGATCAGATGTGTATCCCACCACGAATTTGCGAACAGGGATTATCTCTTTTATCGGTTTTACCTCTGTATGGTAGCCGTGCAGCATTTCGGCCATGCGTTGATAGAGGAATGCTTCATCCTCATACTCTGCATGGAGAGCTTGTCTAATGAACTGTTCACGATTCTTTACCCCTTGCATCTCTGCCAGTGCATGCACCAATATGGTTGTGTGACGAGGAGAGTACGCGGGGTTATCCTGGAAGTCCTTAATCACTGATTCTCTAACACCCATTTTTTCCATTATTTTCCGGTTTAACTTTTGCAGATCCTCAGGGGAGGTGCCGAGTAATATCTTGTTCATTCCATAGGTTAGTTGCGTGCCCTTTACTGCTAAATATGCTGCATTAGATGCACTTTTAATACCCATCATAGCTACGTTTACTGTCATACCACCTGCAAATCCAGCCCAAGAGACACTATTCAGCTCCTTTTGAAGCACTTCGTTTGAGGAATATACATCCACTCCAAATTTGTATGCATACTGGCGTTTTACCCTGGAAAAACCGATCAGCTCCTTTGTATAACTATCCTCCAAATCTCCGCGTCCACCCTTTGTCATCTCGCCAATTCTTCCGAAGAATTTTCCTATACCCTTCGGTATTCCCTTAACTGTAGCAACAGGGTCAGTGATCAGAGCCTGTGCGCCTTTGAGTGGACTCGTTGCCGCCTTTTTAAACGCTTCACCAAATGCGCTTGTTTTCTTTACCTCTCTTAAACCATCTATGGCCCTGATTTCCTGCTGACGCATTCGCAGCATGTCTTCACCATTTGCCTCAAACTTGCCAAAATGGGAATTAATTGTGTAATGGTTGTTAAGTCCATACGATACTACCCTTCTATCCATCCAAAAGTTCTTACCTTCGAGTAGCTCCGAAGGTAAGATTTCGTACGCATCTAAAATCCCAGGTGTCTCATATTCTGCCGGTTGATCTGACTTCTGCGCTCTACAGTAATCAGCAATAAACAATAAGCTACCTATAGTTAGTGCTAAACACAATGCAACCCTTTTTGTGGTTGGATATCGGCCACAGCATAATCCAAAAACTTGTTCCATAATATATCCCCTTTCTTTGTTTGTGTTTTTAAATAGTGTTTTTTTGTGTATGTGTAAGTAAATAACTAAAAATTTAACACTGCATTATAGTACGATTCATTTCAAATATAAAAGTTATTTTGCAACGTAACTTCAAAAAATATTTTCAGAGATTCTTCAGAACGTCAAGGACCTTTTAACATAACTGGTAACTGAAAACACTTTTTTTCTTGATTGTTAACTATGCATATGTATAGTATCAAGCGGTACTTGGGCTTTAAATATTTTGATAACGCAAGGATAAAAAATATCAGTGAATGCTTCATGAAAAGGTTGAATTCGCATTGTCTATTGAAGTTGAATCTCTTATTAGTATTGACCTTAATCTTGCTGCAGGGTTGTTTTGGCATAGGTCCTAAATTAGGGCCGGATTATTTACAGCCAAAACTTGAAATGCAGGACGCCTGGCATCAGGCATTAACAGATGGCCTTGTTGCAGGCGAGGCTAATCTGCAAACATGGTGGATGGTATTCAACGACCCGGTGCTCAACAGGTTAATTGAAAGAGCTGATCAAGGCAATCTTCAACTAAAAGAGTCATTCGCCAGAATTAAAGAGGCTCGCGCAATTAGAGGCATTGAGGCGGGCGAAAGATTCCCGGATTTAAATAGTACCGGAGACGCAAGAAGAAGACGTTCACCCCATACATTTCTTCCTCCTACTACACAGAAGTCCAGGACAGATGAGTTCTTCAAATTTGGAGGGGAAGGCTCATGGGAGATTGACTTTTGGGGAAGGATAGATCGGTCTATTGAATCCGCTGATGCCAGCCTTTCAGCTTCGGTGGAAGATTACCGAGATGTACTCGTTGTGCTGTATGCCGATGTCTCCACTAATTACGTTGAAGTGCGTGCTCTCCAGGACCGGATCAAGTACGTGCGTGGCAACATAGAAACACAGCGCAAATCTCTTCAGTTAACAAAGGATAGATTCAATGCGGGGTTAGCGCCTATGCTTGATGTCCAACAGGCAGAATTGAATCTTGCAATGACAGAATCTTTACTTCCTTCCCTGCAACTGCAACTGGTTCAAACAATCAATAGCCTGGGAGTCCTGCTTGGTGAACATCCAGGTACTCTTCATGAAGAGTTAGGAATACAGGCTTCCATTCCAAAAACGTCGGAGCATATTACTGTCGGCTTACCGGTAGAGCTCCTGAGACAACGTCCGGATATCCGTCAGGCAGAACGTGAGCTTGCCGCACAGACAGCCTTGATAGGTGTGGCTAAGGCAGATCTGTATCCAAGTTTTTCGCTATTCGGTACCTTTGAAGTCGCAGCAAACGATTTCAGCGATGTGTTTTCCTATAGTAAGAGCAGGATGCATAGCTTTGGTCCTTCGTTTACCTGGAATATCTTTGACGGTGGGAGAGTCAGGAATCAGATCAGGGTAGAGAATGCCCGTACTGAGCAGTTATTGGTTCGTTATGAACAAACCGTACTCAATGCACTCGAAGATGTGGAAAATGCAATGGTTTCATATATTCAGGAAGGAGTTCGTCTAGAAGCGCTGGAACGCTCAGTTATGGCAGCAAGAAAATCTACTGAACTCGTTAATACACTCTACATGAACGGCCTGACCGACTTTCAAAACGTTCAGGAAATGGAACGGTTTCAGTTCGAACAGGAAGATAAATTTGCAGAGAGTGAAGGGCAGGTAATCCAGAATCTTATCAGTGTCTACAGATCATTGGGTGGCGGGTGGACACCCGAATCTGTACAGCATGCACAGGCTAAATAGCTCGACAAAAATATATTAACGTAAACTTTCAAATTTAAGGCAGAAGTACTATGAATAACAAAACCAGGTTATGTATTTTTTTTTATCGAAGATGTAATTCTGCAAAAATTATCCTGAAAAATATTATTATACCAATCACCCTGTCATGCGTATTCACGCTCACAGGTTGTGGAAAGAAGGAAATAACTGGTACAGGGCCCAGTCCACGACCAGTTAATGTGATAGAATTAAGCGAGATAAATCCTGTCAAACCACTACAGTTGACAGGTTCGGTAATGTCCTGGAAGGAACAGGATATTTCATTTGAGGTCAGCGGACGGGTAGAATGGATTGTGGAAATGGGTACTAACCTTGAAGGACGCTGGGAGGAGGACGGTATAGTACATGTCCCCGGTGATGTTATGGCGCGCATTGATAAACGTCATAACCAGATAAGATTGAAGGCTGTCCGGGCAGAAAAGGAACGCGCACAGGCAGAATATGTGAGAAAAAAACAGGCATGGGATAAGAAGGCAATTTCTGAAGTGGATTTTATTCGTGCCACTGCAGACCGTGATTCCAGTGAGGCGCAGTTCGAGCAGGCGGATTACGATCTTGATAAATGTACCCTCTATGCTCCTTTTCCGGGTGAGGTTTCAGAAGTTTATATAGAAGCCGGAGGATACGCACAAAAAGGTAATGCCGTTTTACATCTAGTCATGATGGATCCTATCAAGGTAGATATTTCTGTTTCGGCAAAAACAGCCGAAAGCCTTAAGCTTCGAGATAGTGTCCGTCTCTTTCTTCCGGGAAATGATAATCCCGTAATTGGGCGTGTGTATGAAAAATCTACTGTTGCAGACCCGGAAACCAGAACATTTCGAGTTTCCATTATTACGCGCAACAGGCAGCAGATTGGAGAGCTTCTACCGGGAGATCCACTCCTTATGTATCCTCGTATTACAGATTATCTATATCTACAGCAGTTAAAAGCGGGCGATGCTGATAGTCCGTTCTTTGTGGAGGAAAACAGAGCTCTTCATAGTGATGGTGTTAATTATTATGTCTGGGGTGATCCTGACCATAAGTATGGAGATGATATTGATCCGGACAAACCCCTCATCACTCTTCGGAAATTTACCGTTATTCCGGGAGAGCATCGCATGAACCTTCAGGGTCTCTATCTCATGCGAGAGCTTGATGACATAGGCAAACTTACTCCCGGTACACTGATTGCCATGGATGTGCCTGATGATTTCAAAGATGGGGAGCAGATCCTGGTAGCAAGAAGGCAACAGTGGCGCCTTCGACCGGGCCAGCTGATACCGGTCTTACTGGGAGCAACGATGCCGGAGACAGGCTTTTATCTCCCGATAAATTCCATCAAGCCTGTTAATGATAAAACAGGTGAGATTTTTGTTGCAGTTGATGGTAAGGCTAAAAAAGTCAAGGTGCAAATCTTAAGTAACGTGGGTGAATTGTTTAGAATTGAAGCACTTGACCCTGGCAACGCAAATCTCGTGACCACAGGGTCAAGGGTTATCACGGATCATATCCATTTCCTGGAGCATGATGAACCAGTCAGAGTAATCAAGACTGTGGAGATGAATCCATGAGCCTCTCCGCGTTTTCACTCAAGTTCAAGTCAATCATGGTCGCTCTTGTGACCTTGCTGATGCTTTGGGGCATATTGAGCTACCTCACCATGCCGAGACGTGAAGATCCGGAGTACACGGTTCGTACATGTCAGGTCCTGACAAACTGGCCGGGTACATCTGCCGAGAAGATTGAGGAATTGATTACTGAACCTATTGAGGAAGAGGTTAACACTCTTGATGGTATCCGATGGGTTCGCTCCGAGACATCAATGGGAAGGTCTGCGGTTTACGTAGAATTGGACAGGCCTACACCCGGTGCTGCAGTGGAGCAAATGTGGGATAAGGTACGTTCACGGGTCAAGCGCGTACCCATGCCTGAACCGGACATCAAACCAGTAGTCATAGATGACTTCGGAGATACCAATATCATGATCATGGCCCTTTACCAGACACCAGTGCCCGGTGATAGCGAGATCAAACCGGAAAACCGTTACAGTCATCGTGAACTCGACATCTTTTCAGAAAGATTGAAAGATGAAGTTAAGCTCCTTACAGGTGTTGCCAAGGTTGTGCGAACTGGTGTGCATGAAGAGGCTCTTTACATTGAAACTGATCTTGGCACATGGACCCAATTATCCCTGACTACCAGTCAGCTTGAGGAACTTGTTTCACAACGTAATGTAGTTGCTCCGGGTGGAATAATTGATACCGGTGTGGGAAGGTTTACGGTCAAACCCAGCGGCGATATAGACGCTACGAGAGAACTAAACTCCATTATTGTTGGTACCATCGGTGATGAAAAAGCGCGTGTTCCCGTATACCTTGATGATCTGAATCTGGAAGTAGTTCGTGCCTATCGAGACCCTCCGGAAGTTATTACGCGCTATAGCGACCCTCATACAACAGAGACCTGTGTTATTGTAGCATTCACCATGAAAAAAGGTGCAAACATCGTTGATGTCTGTGCAAATGCCAAAAATGTAGTACATAAGTTAACAGCTGAGCAAAAGATCCTTCCGCCAGACATTGCAGTTTCCTATATCACAGATCAGTCAGAAACAGTCACACGCAAGATCAGTGATTTCATATGGAACGTAGTTGGCGCAGTTGTTATTGTTGTCGCAGTAGTGTATCTGATGGTCGGGTTTCGGTCAGCAGCCGTAATGGGAGCAAATATTCCCCTCGTGATAATCGGATCACTTGCTATTATCACCGTCTTTGGTGTACAGATGGAGCAGATATCACTGGCAGCAATGATTATTGCCCTCGGTATGCTGGTGGATAATGCAGTGCAGATCTGTGACCAGACACGCAGGCTTCAGTCTGAGGGGATGTCTCCATTAGATGCGGCACTCAATGGCGCAAATCAACTCTCATTTCCAATACTTATTGCAACCGGTACCACCATTGCAGCCTTCTATCCAATGCTTATCGGTCTACAAGGGGCAACTTACGAGTACATCTACAGCCTCCCGGTAACCCTGACGGTTACCCTGGCCTTCAGTTATATACTGGCAATGACATTCTGTGTCTTACTTGCCTACTGGTTTATTAGACCTCCCAAAGATCCTAATCAATCTATGTCGCCGATTATACAGCTCATCCAGTGGTCTAAACAAAAATTGGGAAAAGGCCGTAACAAGACTGGACATGAACCTGCTAAGGAAAAGGAAAAAGGCAGGTTTACTGATTTATATCCGAATATTGCGCGTATCTGCATCAAGGCGAGGTTTATTGTTATAGCTGTTTCATTCAGCCTGTTATTCATAGTAATGACGCTTCCGGTTGGATCGGAATTTTTTCCTCAGGATCAGAGAGACCAGTTTGCCGTGGAGGTTTGGCTGCCGGAAGGCGTTAATATTCAGCAGGCTGATTACGTGACAAAAAGTATGGAAGGGATAATCCGAAAACTTAGTCCATACACTGACGAAAAAGGCAATAAAGGAGAACGTCTGCTTTGCATGGCATCGGTAATCGGCAAGGGATGCGATCGTTGGTACCTGGGGAGAAACCCGGAGTCAAGCAGGCCTAATTACGCCGAAATTGTTGTGAAGACAACCAATGGCTTAGTAACCTCAAACTATGTGAAAGATATAAGAAGGATTGCCAGAGAAGGTGATACAACTGCAGATATCGAACCCGTAACAGGCGCCCGTATCATACCTCGTGAGCTGGTCATGGGGCCTTCGGTAGATGCACCCATAGGAATCAGGATTTTCGGGCCAAGACTTGGTGTCGGTTTCGCCGATCTTGCCATCATGCGAGAGCTGGCGGATGGACTCACGGCAATCTTGCGTAAGCAGCCGGGTACCTGGGACAACTATGATACATGGGGCTCATCGGCTTACCAACTGCACATCGACGTGGATGAGAATAAAGCAAATCTTTCAGGTGTAACTAATCTTGGCCTTGCTCAGACACTAAATGCCTATTTCTCAGGGCACTATCTCACTACTTTCAGAGAGGGAGATCACCTTATTCCAGTCTACCTTCGCCTGCCTCCTGAACAGAGAGGGTCTATTGAAGAACTCCGTTCTGCCTATGTCGAGGGAAAATACGGAAAGGTGCCACTCGACTCCATTGCAGAGATTCTACCACGCTGGAAAGCGGCAAGGATCGACCGCCGTTTCCTGCAGCGCGTAATCGAGGTGCGGGCACGAGTTGAACCGGGCTACCGCGCTAATGACATAGTAATGAATTTGCTGGCAAGCGACGAGTTTAAACAATGGGAAACCAACCTTCCCCCAGGTTACTGGTGGGAAGCCGGTGGAGAACTATTCGAGTCTAAACAGGCCAAAAGTGAACTTAGCCTCTCATTGGGGATTTCACTGTTAATGATAATTTTGCTATTGATTATTCAATACAACGGCTTTGCCAAACCGGTTATCATACTGACAACACTACCACTCGCCCTTATAGGATCATTCTTCGGTCTGTACATTACCGGTAATCCACTGGGCTTTATGCCTCAGCTTGGACTTCTGGCTCTTTTCGGAATTGTCGTAAACACTGCCATTATTTTTATTGAGTTTGCTGACATACTCATAAAGAAAAAAATAGAAGAATGCGACGGTTCAGGTCCCATTATGGGAATGAGTATCCAGGAATTCCGCGAATGTCTTGTGCAGGCAGGCCAGGTACGTCTACTTCCTATCGCCATGACCACTCTTACTACGATTGGCGGACTCTTGCCGCTTGCACTGGCAGGTGGGCCTCTGTGGGAGGGTATGGCATGGCTGATGATATTCGGCTTGATAGTGGCCACCATATTGACGTTGATTGTCGTACCGTCACTTTATGCAATATTTGTAGAGAACTTTAAGATGAAACCGGTTACAATGAAAGCCCCTAAGGCTTAATGATAAAGTAAGTCGTGTAGGAATAACTAATTTGTCTCCTGGGACATTCAGCCTCTATCTTAAGAGAGACTTTTCCGGAGCTATAAGTTGTCTGGACACGCTTAAACCTCCTTATCAAGAACAGATGTCAGTAATACACCTGAAAGAAGCTTGTGTCAGTTTTATAAAAACTCCTCCGGACAACTATTGGAAGGGTGTTCGCATATTCAACAGGTAGTAGCGTTTAAACACACTGTTGTTATCTGTATCCAGGAGGTTATTCAGCAGCTCCAAATATTGTTTCTTCTTAATCATAGTTATGTGATACAACAAACAATCATTTAATTAAGATTTCATACTTATTCCTGCATACTACGGTATTTTTTTTCTACTACCCATTTTTTTAAAGTAGTAGGAGACGGAACCGTCACATATTTTCTTGAATCATAATCCCTCTTGCGGTAAGCACCTCTTTAGCCAGGGATGTGGCTTTTCCGGATATCCCCATAATCACCTGCGTAACCGGTCGCTTTTCGGATTTCGATAGCTGTAAAAGCTCTGACACAAAAAGATCTGTAGGTTCTGACCAGTATAAGTTGTCTATAGGAAGCGTGGCAATAATAGTCTGATCAGAAGTGTAATTTGCGACCATCTTTCTGACTGGAATGATCTCAACTACAGGTTTCACGTTTTTATGATACCCATATATCATTTCTGCCATGCGTTGATAAATAAATGCTACTTCCTCATTATCAACAAGGATTGCCTGTTTGAGAAAGATATCCCTGTTCTTTATACCATCCATTTTTGCAAGCGCATGTACTATTATCGTTTTATTACGTGGTGTATAATTGTCATGATTCAGAAACCCCTCGATGACATAATTTTCTTTTACTATCTGTTTCAGCTTCTCCCGATTTACTATTTTAAGACTGTTCTGAGTATTATCGAGCAGCAAATTGTCTATTTCATCTAAGAAAGGTGTACGTGTGATTATCTTTAAATCGCTGACGTCCTTAAGCATCAAACCTTTGGCACTTTTACCAGACTTGGTAACAAGTAGTGACGCACCTGTACCGCTTGTAAATCCCGCCAACGAAACGCTGTTCAGCTCCTTCTGAAGCTCCTTGTTCGTAGAGTAGACATCCACCACCAGTTCGTACGCATAGCGGCACTTAAGTTTGAAGAAATCAGTAAGAGCATCCGCAGAACCGCCTTCTCCTGTTTCAGCTGATTGCGTAATGAATCTCCAGCCGCCCTCTGGCACTCCTTTTACCGTGTCAACGGGGTCTTTGATCAGATACACTGCTTTTTCATATGGACCCTTGCGGGCTTTTTTTATAGCTTCGGAAAATGCCATTGTTTCCTTGATATCCCGTAAGACAGCGATGGCATTAATTTCATGTGCGCGTATTCGCACCTTATCTATACAAAAAGCCTCAAAGTTACCGTATCTTGACGTAATTTCGAATCGGTGGGTGAAGCCGAGCGTCTTTGTATCTTCCGTTGATGCTGTCACGCCTCTTACACTATAACTCCTGCCCATTTTAAGCTCCGGAGGCAACACATCACTTGCTATTAGAAATCCCGGAGTTTCATATATCAAATGATCGAACTCTCTCTGCCCCATACAATCAGTTGCTAGACAAGCCATGATCCCTATAACCAGTACCATAAAAAGATTCAGATTTTTAAATCCTACGTAACAACTTCGTTGTAATCTGCTTGTCAGATTCATAGTTAAATCCTTTCATTTCTTATTTTAGACTCTATATTTAATTTAAAAGAAGTGAAATTAAATAAGCTTTTCTAATGAATTATTAGCAATTATTTAAACAAATATCTCAGGCATTGTCCACATAAATGCATGTTGTAATATTAGTGCTTAATATATCTACTATTTCGCTTGATATGTATATGTTTTTAATGCACAATAATTGAACAAGCAAAAAACGATTATGAGGAACAAAATGTTTAAAGAACTCTTATGGTCAATCATCTCCTTTTTACTGGTATGCATTTCTATTCTCAGTTCTGCTGAGGCACAACTCGGCAATTCAAAGTTGGAAAAGCTTGAGTCAGGTTTAAATGCTTATAAAGAGTCATTCAGGTCAGGAGATTATACCAGGGCTGCTTCCATGGTTTCTCCAAATATGATAAATAAAGTAGGAGGCAAAGAGAACTTCGCAAGGTTAATACGGAAATTTACTGACTCTACCATTATAACCCTGAAACCATCTTTAGTTGAATTCAGCAAACCCGGAGAAATTGTTTCTGATGATAATATATATATTTCAGTTATACGGCAGATAATTCCCATCACCACGAAAGGAATTGACGAAGATATAAAAGATACATACCTCCTCTGCCATCCAACCTTTCCTGCGAGGGTATTTGAAGGGATGGATGGTGTATTTAACATGTCAATAATTGCTTATTCAAAGGACGAAGGTAATACATGGTTCTTTACCGGCGGAAACAGGATGAGTTTAAGCGTTGAAAATATTAAACCTGAAATATTAGAAAAGATTAATATTCCTGTACACACTTTAATATTTGGTGAGGGCAGCGATAAAATTACCTTGTACAGACAGAATAAACAATGGGTCAGGATTGCATCCGGAATATCAGATGGTTTGGCAGAAGAGAGTATTATTTTTACCATTGGAGAGCAAATGGATGATTCACTGTCAAATATGGCAAGGCAAGACGTACCGGATGACAGCCTTGATGCGTATATATACCTTGAAGAGCATCCTGTTGTACCAATCGTGACATCCGAAGAAGCCGATAAACAGGCCAGAAATAACAGCATTAAGAAAGGATCTGAGAACAAACATAAACCATCTAGAAATATCTCTCATTCTGTATATGTTACTAAAGAGTCAAACATTTTCCACAAGCCTGATTGTCCTGAACTAAGAACCGGTAATTTTCTGGAATTTGATTCGACAGAGGAAGCGCTTAAATCCGGTGGTGTACCCTGTGAACATTGTAATCAGTAATGAAGCCAGCTGCTTCAGCAAATTTATTGAAAAAGCAAGTTTGACGAAAGAAGCTACTAGCCAATAATAAAATAATGCAGAAAATTCAATATTCAAATTCAGAAACATTAGTTTCAAGTGAAGTTTGCAATAAGGAAACTACCGGAACAGAATTACGTCACCGCACTCTTGCCGTCAGCGTTTTAATTATGCTGTGCCTATGTCTGTCGGCCTGCGGTAGATTCGGGCCCAGGCAAATACCAAAAGACAGCTTCAGCTATAATGAGGCAATTGCACGATCGTCTAATGAACAGATGTTAGTTAACCTCGTGCGTCTCCGATATCGTGAAGTGCCTGTGTTTCTTGCTGTCGGTTCAGTGCTTACCCAGTATTTTTACGGGGGAGAAGCTACCGCGAACGCCGCATTTGGAAAGCCTACGGCCGATGCGGCAAATGAGATCATAGGTGCCGGGGGGCGCATGGTTTATTTTGAACGGCCTACTATCACCTACAGTCCCCTGGGCGGTCAGAAATTTACACAACAACTGCTGACACCAATTCCCAATGAATTGGTTTTTTCCCTTGTACAGTCAGGCTGGCCTCCGGATCAACTGCTGATGATGAGCCTGGAACGAGTGAACCATCTGGAGAATATACCTTTCAGCACTATACCATCCGTGGAGAGCCTGGAAGGGCTTCGTACATTTAATCATATGGTTCAAGTCATTATAGAATTGTCAAGACGCAGATCCCTGGAAATGCAAGGCAACAATTCAGTGACACCGAGCATCCGGTCATTAGTGTTCAAACAAGTGCAGGATAATGAAACCCAGTCTCTGATCGATGAATTGAAGGGTATGCTCTGCATGAATCCCGATCACTCCTCTTTTCGTGTAACAGACAGAGTGATAGGGCGCAAACCGGATGAAGTTACCATACGGGTAAGGTCGCTTTTGGCCATGATGGGATTCCTTTCACGTGGTATAGAGATTCCAGCCGCACATATTGAGGAAAAACGTGTCGAGGAGATGGTTTTCCCGGTTGACCCGGAACTTCGTTCATTGCTGTTTCCGTTGAGAATTCACTCCAGTGTTGAGCGGCCTTCAGATGCCGTTGTCGCAGTATGGCACTATGATCACTGGTACTATATCAAACATTCAGACCACATGAGTAAACAGGCTTTCGGTCTGCTTACCTATCTTTTCCAGATGCAGTCACCCCAGGCACAGACATTGGGTCCAATGATTACCGTGCCCACTTCACAATGATGCCCGGTTCTTAATCATTAGATCAGCTGCTTACCTGCCAATGAGTAATTGTTCACCATAAAGGAGATCAAAAGTGATGAAAGAAGAAAACAGGGAATGCAGAGAATTATAACATTTAAAAAAATAATTATACGAAGTCGCAAATTCATCCTGTTGTAGACTGTCCGAGAATTGGTATGACCCTAATTGCCAGTGGGAGCCAGCTGAGATGTCCTTCTGGCTTCCACTGCGACGCGAGTCACTTCTTGGTATTATTTCCATTCCCTCATGTCTCGAAGCCTCTGGCTCAGTTTGTCAGCCCAGTACTGAAAAGCCTGTTCCACATCATCCCAGGCATTCGTAGATCCTTTGATGGTTTTTCCACCTGCCCGACGGTCAATTCCAGCTGCAAGCCTTTCACCTGTATTGGAATCTGTGATATTAACCTCAACGCTGGCCTCACCCACAAAAGAATTGGTACCTGTGGCTAATTTCTTGAGGCCAGACATAAGGCGGGCCTGAGGCACTATGGTAGTAATAACATTCAGCCCAACTTTAGATTTCTTCGCCTCGGTGAGTGCCACACTAATGCGCATTACTCCAGAACCAGGTGTTTGAACGATCTCGAAATCTTCTTTGAGCTTAGCAACGACCTTGTAATGCAGATGGCTAGCAAGATTATAGAGTTCTTCTCGTGGACTTTTAGAATCCTTACTGCACATGACTATGACGGGATCAAGAATAACCTTGTCATATGCCGCAAAATCGACATCAGAATTTATATATACGAGTTGGGCCTCTCCTTTTTCACCCTCTTGAAGCATAGAATAATCTCCAAGAAATCCAGAATGTTCTGCTGCTTTGCGATTATGAACAGTTTGAGCACATCCCACGAACAAGGCAATCATGGAAATTATTAAAGCAAAGTACACTTTTATAATATTTAGCTTCATACACATTCTCCTCATTTAAAATACAGATAAATAAATTATAAATCAGATAAGCAACGATTAGGTTTTAACTAATCAACTAACTCGCCCTTAGCCACCGTTAGCAATCATGGTATTATATAAATGGTATTATATAAAGCAAGAAATAATACGCTATAACAAAATACATAGATGTGATTGAGATAAACTAAATCGTGATTTATTAATCTATCTTTTATTGAGTACCGGTTGGTACAATCAATAATCGAGTATCAAGCGCGATTATGTGTTTTCATGGTATAACATTAAGGCAAGACTGACAATAATATGATCCGGCAAAAAAATATATATATAGGATTATCAGGTTTTTTATTAATTGTGCTTCTGGTCTTTCATTATCTGGGACCTACGTTCGTTAACTCAGAAGGGATGAGGAAAAAGGTCCAGACCATTATCTCACAAAAAACAGGTGGAAAAGTGGAATATAAGACCGTTGATCTCTCAATATTTCCAACCATTCATGCTGTGATTAATCAGGCAAGTATTTCCATACCGGGAAAGGGTGAGGGAACGATAAAGACGTTGAGCATCATTCCGAAGATATTACCCCTTTTCATCGGTAAATTTCTCATTGACGAAATCCATATAGAATATCCCGATATCAAGATGGTAATGCCCCGGAGCTTTGAGCAAAGCAATGAAGCAAAGGAACCTTTCAATCTTGATACATTCAAAGACACGGTAATCGGTATGTTATCTCCTTTGGCTACAGAAATACAGGAATTTCAAATTACCATGAAAGATGGAGGATTCAATCTTATTGAAGAGGATGTAACGATTTTTACCTTGAGTGATACGCAGTTGGAAATTGGTTGTTATTCGAAAGAGATAGATATCAAAATTAACGGTACATCTGATATCTGTGAAGATATTTCAGTGATTGCGAATTTTGACCGGAAAGATTTGAAAGGCAAGGGAGAAATTGAACTAAGACACTTTCAGCCGCAGACTCTTATTGACTGTTTTTTACCGGATGTCACTTCTAGAATATCAGAACCGATAGATAAGGTGATTGTGAACCTTAAAACAGATGGACCCAATGATTTACAGGTGGGATTAAAAGGCTCCCTGCCCTATCTGACATTGCGTAAGGGTGACATTCAATCAGTCATAAAATGTAAAAATATGGAGGGCTCTCTTCATTTTGAGGAAGACAAAACGATAATATCTATTATAGATCTGGACCTTGATCAACCCCAACTCAATATGATTGGAGACTTTGTTGTCGATCATGAAACGCAGCAAATCAACATGGAGCTTACGGGTCGTGATATTGACATTCATACGGTACGGGAAGAAGCTCTGACTCTTGCAGGAGATAATGAGGTAGTAAAAACACTTTTTCAAATTTTGAAAGGTGGCAGATTGCCTGATATAGTAATCACGAGTCAGGGAAGATCATTGGGTGATCTTGGTAACATGGAAAACCTTGTCATAAAGGGTAATATTCGTGAAGGTAACATCTTAATTCCCGGTCCTGATTTTATCTTGGAAAATGTCACGGGGGATCTCGTCGTTGAACATGGCATCCTGGAAGGCACTAAAATTGATGCTAAACTCGAAGATGCTTACGGCAAGGAAGGAAGAATCAGCATCGGCCTGAAAAGAAAGGATGCACCTCTTCATGTTGAAACAAAGATAACGACAGTTGCCGAACAAATTCCGCCACTTCTCAATAGATTAATAAAAAATAAAATCTTTTTAAGTGCGATCGCACGACTAATGAACGTAAAAGGAACGGTTGCGGGTAAACTTGTCATCGGCGGACGTCTTGACGCAATTACAGCGAAAGTGGATATTGATAAAATCAATGTCTCTGCTGATTACGACGGGGTTCCCTTTCCTTTGCAGATCAATGATGGAAGCTTTCATTACGATAGGGAGAACATAAGTATGACAAACCTGGGAGGTACATTTGGCAGTTCTTCTTTTTCAGAGCTTACGGCCGGGATAAGTCTCGGAGAAGATGCCAGTATAGAAATTCAATCAGGGAGGATCCTGGCTTTACTTAAAGAGTTATACCCATGGGTATCCTTATTTGAGAAGGTGGAAAAAGGTCTTAAAGATGTAAAAGCAGTAAGTGGTATCCTTCGGTTTTCGTCATTGAAGCTGCATGGTCCGCTTGCCATGCCGGAAAGCTGGAGCATAGAGGCAACGGGTGAGGTTGAAGATCTTATCGTGTATACAACCCTGTTCCCGGAGCCAATTAAAATGGAAAAAGGAAATCTCAAAGCAGTGGAGAATAAGATCTTTTTGACAGACGCAAAGTTAAATGCAGGAGACAGTTCATTAAGAATATCCGCAACAGTTAATCATAATATGGCAGAGCTTGTTAAGGCTGATATTGGATTCGATGGGGAAATGGGAAAGGAATCAATGAATTGGATAGAAAACAGTTTTAAGCTACCAGCAGAATTAAGTGTCAGGCCGCCACTCTCCATACCAAAGGCCAATCTAACCTGGAAAAAGGATTCAGGCATATCATTTATCAGTACTCTTGTGTTTCAAGATGGCCCCGGAATTTCTTTAGATATGTTTCTGAATACTGAGAGTTTGAAGATTAATAACATTCTTATCCAGGACGCAGAAACCACCGCTTCTTTTGCATGCGACCTTAAAGAAGAGGTGATTGACTTTCGTTTTACCGGTAATTTGTCACATACGACTACGGATAAAATTTTCCACAATACCCCATTTTCTAAGGAATGGATAAAGGGTGATTTCCAGGCACATATCCTGTTAGATCAACCGAAACATTCTATATTTCAAGGTATACTTGAAGGGGGGAATTTCTCATTCCCCTGGATACAAAAGGTACCCTTGAGCATAAACTATATTTCATTGCATGCAGATAACAAGAGTGTCATGGTAGATTCCCTCAGACTCACCTGGGAGGACAATCACCTTTCAGTAGATGGAGATGTTAATATTTCTGAAAATGGTTTTCTCTTTGATTTAACAATGTCTGCCGATAGACTGGACTGGGATACAATCAGAGAAACCCTGGATATTGGGGATAAAAAACAAGATAAGAATGAGGAGAATAAAAAAAAAGAGGAGGAGGAGGATGGTGATGAGAGTGAAGAGAGCCATTTTTGGGAACTTCCCGTAAAGGGTAGTCTCAGATTAGATGCGGAATCCTTCACGTTTGACCAATACACCTGGGAGCCGGTACAGGCCAAAATCTCCTTCGATCCTGATTGCATAAGCATAGATGTTATTGATGCCAATGTATGCGGAATTTCCTGCCCTGGAGTATTGGAAATAACCCCTCAGGATATATCATTAGATTTTCAATTACAGAGCCGTAATCAAGAATTAGGTACAATGATACAATGTTTTGGTGATAAAAAGGATTTTATAACGGGTGAGCTTGGCCTTGAGGCTCAGGTAATGGCACGAGGAGCAAGTAAAGAATTAGTTAAGTCGCTTAATGGAAATTTTGAAGGTACCGCAAAGAATGGAAAGATAAGCCGCTTTGGATTGTTAGCAAAGATTTTTGCCTTCCTGAATCTTACTGAGACTTTCAGGGGTAAGTTGCCGGGCATTACAAAGGAAGGGTTTCCGTATAAATCCATGACTCTAAACGGAGAAATACAGAATGGTCTTTTTGTGATAAATGAATACGTCTTAGACGCTCCTTCAATGGGGGTAACCAGTCATGGTACTGTCGATATTTTTGCAAAGGAATTAGATCTTGAGGTACTTGTGTCTCCTTTTAAAACCGTAGATTTTATCATAAGAAAAATACCAATAATAAGAGGCATTTTAGGCGGCACCCTTATTTCAATTCCTGTTAAAGTAAAAGGCGATATTGAAAACTCGAAGATTTCATATTTTTCCCCTTCAGTTGTTAGCAAAAAATTGTTGAATATGACAAAGAGAGCTCTGAAGATACCGGTGAATATTATAAGACCGCTAATACCAGGCAATGGGGAAAATGATAGTAACTCAGTTAAATGAATCAAAAGGAGACAAGAGATAATTTTCAAAATGACCGATAGAAAAATATGACAAGGGGACATTTGGGGAGGAAATGGTATTTGCTGCACTATGGAATTATTTTATCCTTATCCTTTTTTTGCAGTTTTTCAAGTGAATCGATGATTCTTAGATTGAAATCACCCTGTGGCCTCGGTGTGTCAATGCCGGCATTCTTTATGGTATCATGAACGCCTAATGCCACTTCACTCTTGGTTTGGAGTATATTGTCTGATACCCAATAATAAACCGTAAAGTCGAGAAAGTTGTCACCAAACCCGTTAAAGAAAGCCTGTGGTTCCGGAAGATCCAGTACGCCTGAATGTTCCCGGGCAACTTTAAGTAATAATTCCAGTACTTTGTGCGGGTCGTTTCCAAACGCTACTTTCACAGGCAGTTGCAATCTTCGTTGACGGTCAGACATTGTCCAGTTGGTGACTTGATTGGTGACTAAATTCGCATTAGGAACGATTACTTCAGATCCGTCGAATGTATGTACCGTGCTGGAGCGTATGCCAATTTTTTCGACATTACCGAATACGTCACCGACCATTATCGTATCACCGATCTCAATAGGCCGTTCAAAAATAATTATTAACCCGGAAACAAAGTTCTCGATAATATTCCGCAGGCCGAAACCAAGCCCGACACCCATCGCACCTGCCAGGAGTCCAAACTTTCCCAGGTTAACGCCGAGTGCAGAGATAGCCAGGAAGAAGCCAAATCCGATGATGGTATAACGTGTTAGCGTTGATATTGCACCAGGTACACCTCTGGGGAGTTTTAAACGAGAAAATATTTCTGCCTCCAGGATAACCCGTATTACACGTGACAGGATAACCGATATAAACAGTATGATGATAAAGCCGAAGACCGCACCGAGAGAAATTTCTATTGTACCAAGTGCCAATTTATTATCTACAATTTTTGAAAACCAATCCCAGACATCCTTGTATATCCCAAAGGTCCTGAGCACCATACGTATCCAGACAAAACAAATAACAAGATGGATGAAAAAAATGGTTATGCGTTCTATCTGCCTGGCATAGGTCTGTACGATAGGGAAAGCCTGTATACTGTGCCTTCTGATAAGCAGCGCTACTAATACGTCAAGCGCCTTTGCTATTACGTAAATGGCAAATGAAAGATAAATGATTGTCATCATACCTGATATCACTACATGCCCTATGGGAAAGATACCAATTAAGTTGGTCGCCAGAGAAAATATCAAAAGGATCATCATAAAGATGCTGAAGCTTAACACTGATTTATATGATAAACGGGATTTTATCTGATAAATCGAGCTTCCCGGTCTGAGCCACCATGCAAACATGGGAATTGCTGTGATCGTAACCAGGAATAGCAGCAATCGTTGCAATAAGATATAATTTCCGACGATTCCCTCCAGAATGATCAGTACAAACAGCCCAGTCAGAAAGTAAAACAGCTTGCGTAGCTCTAATGAGAAGATGCCTCGCACCAGCCGCAATACCGGGATCACCACCAACAGAATAAGTAACTCATTTACTGAAGAGGGGGAATTAGTATATATCCAGATGCTGAAAAAAATGGAAACCAGTAATGCTGTGGAGAAGGGATACGAGAGAAAAAATGCGGATTCTTTCAGAGTTTCATCTGTTTCATCAAATAACAGATTACGTTTGTTACGCTCATTAAAATAAACCAAAAGCCCCAATAATGTCACAAAGATGATTATATGCAGCGAGAGGCGTTCTATATTAGCCTGAAAATAAACCTTATTCATCTGAAGGGCATTTGTGGCGCACTTGCGTAGTTGATCACCAAATTCCGGGATGTTCGCTTCTGCCTGAAAGGCTTTCCATAATGGCAGATTTTCATGTGCAAAGAGCTGTCTTCGTGATTGTGTTTCAGCTTCACTTATCAGACCGATCAGTTTAGTAATTTCAAGCTGTTGTTCGGATAGTTGATCCTGAAATGTTAATATCTTTTTAATGGTTGCTAAATACGTGGTTCTTATCTCATTGATATCATTGAGAGTTGAGCTGACACGATTCAAAATTACCTCTGGTGCTTCGCCGGCAATGGTTGACTCACTTGTTATTTTCCAGAGTTCAGACATCTCTTCCAGTCGACTGTTATCTTCCCCTAACTTCCTGGCACGACCTGAAAGCGTCTTCTCCCAGTCATTAAGCTTTTCAAGATTTGTATCCCATTCTTGTCTAAGATTCTGAAGTTTGCGAGTGTTAAGACTGTTGAGTGATTTATAGAACCAGTCGGACTGAGATTTTCTCAGGGTATAGAGGAATCGAGGCAACTGCTCTTTTATCGTTAGGATATCAGTATCAGGCTCAAGGTTTGCCTTGAACTTATTCAGGGTTATGTGGGTCTCCTTTGCCCGGTCGGAAATTTCCATAACAGGAATCCCGGCCGTTTTTTTCACCACAGGTTCTTCCGGCGCCTGTTTCTCTGGTTCTGAGACATCTTTCTCGATAGTGGATTGCGGTTTGGCTTGTTCTAATGTTTGTGCCGATAGTACACCAGTATAAAATAGTAAAAAAAAGAAACAACTCAACCGGCAATACTTCAAATTTATACCCTTTCTCCGTTGCCAAAATAATAAAAATTTTTATTTATCAGTCTATAAATAACTTTATTAAAATTTTGATTTTCATATTATTATGAGGTAAAGTACTGTCTAAATCAACGATTTTTACAGTTTTCATAGTATGATTTTAGAGCAACATAAACTTAATTATAAACGAAATATATTATGCGTTAATCTTGGTATGAAATCGTCGGAGAATCCTACTCTCGGTATTGTTTCAATGCAGGGGAGTGAATTTACCGAACGTATACTTACTCCTCTGGCAGAAGAGAAGTTAGAATTGCTGATTTTCAGGGAGAAAATATAGATATGGCAATGCGTCTAATGGGGCGGGGGATTGAGCTGCAGGATAAAGATGGATCATTTCAACGGTTAATTTTGAACCGACCCAGACATGTGGAAGAGTACAAAGAGTTTCGCAAGATAACCTTACACCTGACAACATTAACCGTGGGAAGAGATCTCTTCGTAGCGGTAACAGATGTCTCTTCAAGTGTAGTTCCAATAACAATTTCAAAATAATATAAGTTTGGGTACAAAGTGTTATTGGTATTATGAATAACAAATAGACAATAATTAAATATTTTTTGAAAGGTTTTAATGATGACAAAAGCAGTTCGGTTTCCAGCCGTATTTGTACTGCTGACGTTAATGATAACGTGGCTTCCTGCATGTAAGACATACAATCCAACACCAATGGAACAGATATCTTTCCTGGAGCGTTCTCAGACTCAGACAGTAGGCCGGTTGACGGTGACTGCGGCAGTACTTTCACATGAGGAGAGTGAGAAAATATTCGGCAGGCCTCTGGCAAATAAGGGAATCCAGCCGGTCTGGCTGGAGATTAAAAATGGTGAGGACTTGCCGTATTTTCTCATCTCCAGGTCACTCGATCCAACATACTTTTCCGCATCAGAGGTGGCATACATGAATCGGGTATCAGATAATGAAGTCAACGAACAGATGGCAAACGACTATAGGAATTTGGCTATCAAAATCGCTGTTCCGGTGGGTGAAACGAGATCCGGTTTTGTATTTACGCGGTTCGCTCTCGGCACAAAGGTAGTTCCTGTTGTCCTGTTCGGGCCGCAGCAGGTCAGGTCAGTTGTTTTCTACATCCCTGTTGCCGGCTTTAAAGCTGATGATGAGAGTATTGACTTTGACAATTTATATAAGCAGGATCAATTCATCGTGTTTGAAGAAGAGAAAACATTTCGCACAAAACTTTCCGGTTTCCAATGCTGTACGCGTGACGAAAGTAATATTAACGACAACTTACCTCTTAATGTTGTATTGATTGGTAATCGCGATGTGATATATAACACACTCGTCAAGGCTGGCTGGGATGTACCCGGAGCTTTCACGTTTTCAACAGCGCTCAAAACGGCAGAGGCTTTCTTTTCGGGGGATTTGCCGCTAAGTGTTCCAGCCGCACCGCAGTATCTCTTCGGCCGCAAACAAGACATTTCCCTGCAAAAAGGTCGCGACAGCTTAAATAATCGTAACCACTTGAACCTCTGGCTCACCCCATGGATTTTCAAAGGTAAGAGCGTATGGATTGGTAATATCATCCACGATATTGGCACTAAACGAAAAAGCAAATCATTGAACTATGCAAACAAAATTGACCCAAATATAGACAATGCTTCTTATTACCTCTTTATGGACATTATGATGGTGCAGGGACTAGCTAAACTTGGGGTCGTCCAGTGCATTGACAAATTTACACCGGAAAACCCCGGAAAAACACTGTCAGGCAACTCGTACTGGACGGAAGGCAAACGTGTGGTACTGCTCTTTTCAGATGATCTTAGAGCCATGGACGAGATTGATTTTTTTAATTGGGATTTTGTCCAAAGCGTGAAAGAGGCGATACAAAAACTGGAACAGAAAAATACGGAGACAGGATTATGACAATGAAGTCTTTACAAATAAAAATTGTAATACAAAGCCTGATGACTGTTATGATGATTGTCCTGGTGTCTGCCTGCGGAACATATAATCCAATACCAATTGATGAAGTAAATTTTCATCAACGTTCGCAGACAAAGAGTGTTGGCAAGTTGACGGTGACTGCATCGGTGCTATCACCCAAAGAGAGTAAACTGATATTCGGCAGGCCGCTGGCAAAGAAGGGGGTCCAGCCAGTATGGCTGGAGATCGTAAATAACGAAGATATTCCGTTTGCCATTATCGTCATGGCTACTGACCCAAAATACTTTTCTTCCGCAGAAGTGGCACACATTAACAGGGTGTCGAATAAAGACAAAAATAAGCAAATGGAAGAAGATTACAGAAAGTTGGACATTGACATGATCATAAACCCAGGGGAAACAAAATCAGGTTTTGTCCATACAAACCTCGGTTTGGGCATCAAGGTAGTGCCTGTTGTCCTGTATGGGCCGAAGCAGGTCAGAACACTTGTTTTCTACATCCCTGTACCCGGCATTAAGGCCGATCATACGCGCGTTAATTTTGAAGATCTATATCAACCGGAGGAATTCATTAAATACGATAAAGAGGAGGATTTCCGTGCAAAACTTTCTGATTTCCAATGCTGCGCACGAAACGAAAAGGATACCAAAGATGGCGATCCTCTTAATCTTGTTCTGGTAGGGAGGCCGGATGTGATATACGGTGCCCTTGCTCGTGCCGGTTGGGACGAAACTGAAGCAGTCACGTTTTCTACCGGGTTAAAGATGGCAAAGGCATTCTTAAAGGGAGATATGTACCTGAACGCCCCGATCAGTCCTCAGTATGTATTCGGCAGGCCTCAAGACATTGCTCTCCAGAAGGGGCGAGATTCTGTCAACGAGCGTAACCATATGCGACTCTGGCTTACTCCATGGGTCTTCCGGGATATGTCCGTCTGGATCGGACAGATAAGCCGTGATATAGGTATTCGGATGACAACAGGCGTATGGAGCCTTACAACTCACGCGGTAGATCCGGAAGTGGACGACGCTCGCGACTATCTGATAACGGACGTCATGTCTGTACAGGGTCTGGCTAAGCTGGGTATGGTTAAAGGTGTTGGCGCTGCCACTCCTCAAAAACCCCGCGAAATTATCCTCGGAGACCCGTACTGGACGGACGGGCGTCGTGCAGTGATGCTTTTCTCGGAAGAACCGGTGGCAATGGACAAGATTGAATTCCTCATTTGGGATTTGCGTGTCAAAGGTGCGAAGGAGATAATTGAAAGATTACAAAAGGAGTCAACATCCAAGTCTGATTGACGCCTATGCCAGGTATAGAAAATTGTACGTAAGCGACACATATTGAGTGGCTAAAAACCTGATATCCTTTAGCTATTGTTTGTAGTATCGAAATAGATTTGTAAGAGAGGGAAGATAAGGTGGATATTATTGGTATAGAATATAGATTGCACAGGAACGACAGAATTGCCTAACTTGCTTTCTTATTCATCGATTGTGCGATCTGCATACCTACCAGTCTGGCTATCAATATGGCTATATAAAGCTGACCGATGACAGCCTCAAGAAATGAGAAGGAATTCGCCAGGTCCGTTGCAGGAGTGATATCTCCGTAGCCCAAAGTTGTGATAGTGACAAAGCTGTAGTAAATATAAAGGCGTTTGCCGACATCGATTTGATCTTTTCCTATGGTAAAAGATCCCGGCTGAATGCTCTCCAAAACTGAATAGACAAATGCCCACATTATGGCGATGAGCAGATAAGTAACAATTGATGCGTAGATAACATTGGTGGTAACTTCCTGTTCACCGAATATGAATGACAGTATAACGATTACTAGAAACGCCAGAAACGCTATTGCAAAGCAGTCTCCTACGAAAACCAGAAAAGGCATATCTGCAAAATGGCTTAGCCAGATTGACACGAGCATCGGAAGAGCAAGTGATACCGCGATAGTGGTAATATAAATTTTTTTGCTTGCAGCGTAGGTTCCGAATATCAATATCGCAGTGATGAATGCGTTCATCAGGATGCGAACTCCGATAAATCCTTGCAAGACAGGAGTGAAGACGAGCAGACACAATATAGAGATGAGGAGAAAAAGGAACCTATTCTTGAAGCAATCCTGTGTTAACGAATTGTAAATCTTCTTTACCATGTAAGCTTCGTATCAAGAGAAATTGTTTTTCGTTGTAAGTGAAAAAAGGATCGCGTTTCTTGGAAAATGATAAAGGTTTAACGAGAGCCAGGTTTCTCAAACAACAAAAGACGTCGTTCCATTACCGCGTGACAAAAATGTGAAACAACCTTTCGATTGTTCGCATGCGCTGAGATCAGAGAAAACTATTATTTCTATTTCGTCTTTTGCTTAATGAACAATCATTTTATTGCCGTTGATGTGATTATTCAATACCAGCTTTTTTCTTCAAATCAACCATAAAGTCAGGATTGGTTATATATCCCAATTCTTCGGCTTGTGTTGCGTGCTTTAACGCCATGTTAAACTGCTCGATCTCATAGTAAGACTCTGCTAGTCGATATTGTATTTCCGGATCCATAGGGTTTATGGTCATAGCTTTGTTATACTCGGTAATTGCTTCTTTGTATTGAAGATTCATGGCGTATGCTTCCCCAAGGTGGAAACATAAAAATGCATCATTTGGATTAGTATTTACGGCGTGTCTACATAAGGAAATTGCTTCATCGATCAACTCCAGATCTAAATATAGCGTACTCAGGTTTAAATATGCATCTACAAATTCAGGATTGTATGCTACTGCGTCCCTATACATTGCTATGGCCTCATCAAACATTTCCTTATCAGCATAGGCGTTGCCAAGGTTATAATAGGCCTCCGGTTCCTCAGAATCGATTTCAAGCACTTCTTTGAATACGCCAATTGCCAGATCAATTTTGCCTTCATCATAAAATGCTGCGCCTTTCCTCAAAAGCTTTTCTATTGCAGCGTTCTGTGTTGTTTTATCCGTTCCTGGTAGATTCGGCATTTTATCTAAAGCTTTTGCGCCTTCAAATGTGTCTATTTTCGGAGATGTGTCTTCGGCCTTTCCTGCTGCTCTTTTTTGCTGATGAACCGTAATCAATTTTTCAATATCCCCTGAGGTTGATTTTTCCGGGATTTCGATGTATTCACCCTCTTGCTTCAATAATTTTTTATAAAGTGCAAATTCTTTCTCTGCCAGTTCCATGTTTCCCTCTTCTCTATAAGCAAATCCCAGATCATAATGCGCGTTGGCGATGTCGGGGTTGATTTCCAGCGCTTTATTGCACGCAGTAATCGCGGCTTTGTGTGTTCCCTTCCAGTTGTACGCATTTGCCAGTGATGCAAATATTTCAGCTTTCAGTTTACTTTGATCTTCTTTCAGTAGTGATAGGGCTTTTTTAAATTCGACTATTGCATCCGGAATAAGTTTCCTGGCAAGAAATTTATCTCCTCTTTCAAAATGTTCCTCAGCGGTTTGTGAAAGTTTTTCATCTGTCGGTGAATGCTCTTCATCTGTTTTTGCAAAACAAGAATAGGAAAACAGAAAACTTACTATTACAAGTAATATGATTTTTTTCAGTATTTTCATGATTTATTAATTCTTTTATTTATAGCTTTAAGAAGGCAATCTATTTCAACCGGGTGTATTTTAGTTGCTTGTTTAATCGTAAACATTTTTGCTACCGTTTTCCTTGCAACAGGACTGGCAAGTTGTTTAAACCCAAATTCCAGGAATATCTCCAGAATTTCAGGATACTGATCGATTGCATGTGCAATATTTGTGTCCCCTGTTATTTCCGTTAACGTTTCCACTGGTTCTTCAATATCTTCGTCTTCCGCGTTCATTGTCTTCCAAACATTGTACCCGAAGATACCGATTGCTGTCAGCTCAATCCAGCCTGAAACCCCTATGAGAGAGAAGTAAAAATCTTCCGAACGTGAGAGCCCGATCATTATCTGAGTATAAACCCGGAGGAAGCACCCAATGTTTAAGAGATAAAATGATAGGTTAGCAAGCTTTATGCTATGCATATCTACGCCCTTAAAAGTGGGGACCATCTTTGATGCGTATCCTATTATCATAAACGTAACAAAACCAACTGCCAGGGCGTGATTTGCTGCACCATGTAATAAATACTGCGTTTCTGAGAATGCTGTAAAGAAGGTTTTTGACCCCAGGATAAGCACACCAATAATTAACCAGACATAAGCAGTTCTGATAGTTTTTGAATAACTTCTATCCATTACAACATCATCAAGTTCCTGCGTGGATTTTTCAAAGATTCTGATACCATAAACAAATAGTAAAATACTGAATGCGACTAAATAAACTGTAAGATTTGAAATTGGTATTAGAAATGGAAACTTATAACTTAAAGAGTGAGCTACGAAATATAAAGGTATGGTTAGATTTAAGAGCCAGAATGTAGTGTTTATGGCGCCAATCCTGGCCGTACCTACATCAAGGAAGGCGTACACCGTTCTTATATTTACGGCAAATATGAACATGAAAGCAAAGCCCAGGAGAAAAACATGTACAAAAGGGCTGTAAAATGTTTTCGGAATATCGTTTGTGCCTGCGACAAGCATATATCCGTCCATAAACAAATTTATTACACTGCACAGCAGGAACCATAATACCCCTGCCATGATAAATTTATCGTATGCCTCTCTCTTTTCTTTACTTGCAAGGACGGTACTGAAGATAATAAATGCAAATATTGCAACTGCCAGGAATTCCAACAGACCGGAGATTGGCAGGAGAAAACTGCTTATTTTATTGGCGTACGGTTGAACAAGTATCCTTAAAACCGTCCCTGTTACCATGAGATAGAAGCATACGGTTGTCAGTTCACGGTATTTGAGTTCGACGTTCTTAACCCGGGGGACGATATAATATGCAAAGCCGATTATGCAAAGGCCTACCCATCCAAACAGTTGAGCATGACCATGTGTCTGTACCAGAGAATGAACTACAGAATGGAAATTATGTTTTGAGCCAATATCGGTTAATATGATTGCTCCAACAGCTACCCCTATCGTCAACGCCATTATAAGAGCTGTTTTGAAAAATTTCGAATAAACCTTATCTTCTACTAACTCTATTTTTTCAGTGTTTTCATCTACGCCTTTTTCTATAGCGACTTTCAATTCCTCAACTATTTCGTCGTAATCCACATCATGTGCTTTTGCAAAAAATGCCAGAGGTTCATTTGGCCCCCTTACGCCTCCAGCCACGACAAGATTGTATTTCCTGAATACTGCCATAGTTTGAGGATATTTCTTAACCAGATTTTTTATTATTGTATTTCTATTAATTTCCATAACACATTTTAGTTGCAGTTGCCCTCAATGAAAAGTAAAAATTATTTGCTTTAAAAACGGCTATATAGTAACCGATTTATTGTGTTTTATAAATTGTTTTTTTATGTCAATTCTTCCAGTTGTGAAAGATCATATATAACAGCTATAACCTTTTTCTTTTAAGAGCTCCGTTAGTTTCTTAATATCTTCTGCACTGTTTTTGTTACAAACCATAGTAACATCTTTCGTATTCACAATAATCATATCAGACACATTGATTGTTGTTATCAGGCGTTCATTGTCTCCAATAATTATGTTTCCCTGTGTGTTAAAACCACAATGTTTACCCAATATTGTATTGCCATTTTCATCTGATTTGTTTAATCTTTCAACGGCAAGCCAGGAACCAACATCGTCCCAGGTAAAATCGGCTGCGATTATCTTTACATTTGATGCCTTCTCCATTATGCCATAATCTATTGAAATATTATCAAATCGTCCATATTCATGGTATATTACGCTTGGCTCATCAGGGGTTTCCAGCGATTTCCCGATTCTTTCAAGGCCCTGATACAAGTCAGGCATAAGAGCCTTTATATTTTCTAGTATTGTATTTACAGACCAGACAAAGATACCGCTGTTCCAGTAATATACTCCACTTTTTAAAAAGTTTTCTGCTGTAATACGATCCGGTTTTTCAGTAAAACATTTTACATCGTAAACCAGAAAATCCTGCCGATTGATTACATCTTCTTTTCTTTGTATATAGCCGTAATTTACCGATGGTTCTGTTGGTTTAATCCCGAACGTAATAAGGGTATTCTTTTCTGTCGCGAGTTCTTCCGCGCATTTTAACGCTTTTAAGAAAAGATCGGGAGGTTCAATTATATGGTCTGCCGTCATTACGGCCATGATGGCATTGGAATCTCTCTTTGAAATTATGGTTGCCGCAAGACCAATACATGCAGCCGTGTTTCTGCCAAAAGGCTCTGAGATAATATTTTTTGCCGGTATTTGAGACAGCTCTTGTTCAATACTCTCCGCCAGGGTAGACGTCGTTACAACATAAATATTTTCTGGAGGTATCTCATCAATAATACGATCAACAGTCTGTTTAATCATAGTCTCTTGCCCTGTGATCTTCAAGAGTTGTTTTGGCATTTTTTTTCTACTCCAGGGCCAAAACCTGGTACCTGAACCTCCTGCCATAATTACTGCGTATAACATAGAAAACCTCAATTAAGTTTGACTTGTAAAATCATGCTGAATAGTGATATGAAAGAATTGCAGAAACAGCAATTGCAGCCGTTTCCACTCGAAGAATTCGACTTCCCAGGCTGATAAATTTGCAACCAACTTTCTTTGCCATTTCTATCTCGTTCGATGTAAATCCGCCTTCCGGACCAATAAAACTTATTATACTATTTGGTTTTGGATGTTCTTGCAACGTATTTTTTAGATTATTTGAATCAGATTGATTGCAGGCGAAGAGGGGGAGGTCGTAACCTTCCAGAGCGTTAAGGATACTGTCAAAATCAACAACTTCTCCAATCTCCGTAATCGTGTTACGGCCACACTGTTTTGATGCCTCAATGGCTATTTTCTGCCACTTTTCGATTTTCACGGTACAGTCGTCCTTAAGTTTTACGACACTTCTGGCATAATTTATTGGTATTAGTTTATGTACTCCAAGTTCAGTGCATTTTTGGATAAGGAGGTGAGAACGTTTTCCCTTGGGGATAGCAAAAGCTATGTCTATTCCAGCGGTATTTTCTTTGCTGATAGTTTTCTGCTGATTAATCTCTACGTTGACTCTGTTGTCTTTAATTTCAACGATTTCCGCTTCAAATTCATCTCCCGTTCCATTAAACACGATAATATTATCACCTATTTTCAATCTTTTAACGTGTGTAATGTGATGGCTTTCTGAACTGTCTATCCATAAGTTTTTCAAACCGGCATGGAATGGAACATAAAAACGATTCATACTTACTTTGCAATCCTTTTAGTGGGTAAATAAGTAAAGACACATTTAAATAGCTATGGTTTGATGTATTTGAAATGCAGTTTTCAGGAAAATCTAGTGGCGCGTTTGCCACTCTTCAGATTAATTCAATTCCCTTCGTCTGACTGACGGCTTGCCCCGCTGGAATCATTGGAAATACATTTTCTTCCGGGTCTACTTTAAAATCTATTACGACAGGGCCATCTATTGAAAGTGCTTTTTCAATTATAGGCCTGACATCCGCCTTTTTCTCAACCAGAAAGCCTTCAGCTCCATAGGCTTTTGCTACCAGCACAAAGTCAGGATTGCCATCGAGTAAAGTGTGAGCATATCTTTTCTCATAAAACAGCTCTTGCCATTGCCTTACCATTCCAAGGTAACCATTGTTCAAAATAGCAACCTTAATGGGTAACTTATATTTAACGGCAGTACTAAGTTCCTGAATATTCATTTGAAAACTACCATCACCTGCAATTGCAATAACAATTTTGTCAGGACATCCAAGTTGAGCACCTATTGCGGCAGGGAAACCGAATCCCATGGTACCTAAACCACCTGAAGATAAAAAACTTCTGGGATTTGTATAGGTATAATATTGAGCGGCCCACATCTGGTTCTGCCCGACTTCAGTAGTGACAATTGCTTCGCCTTTGGTGGCTTCACAGATTTGTTCAACTACGTATTGAGGTTTTACAACGTCACTTGTGTTATCATAAAGTGAGGGATATTTCTTTTTCCAATCCGCAATTTTTTCGAACCACTCTTTTCTTTCAACATAACTTACACGTTTTACTAATTCCGTAAGAATATTTCTTGCATCACCAACTACTGGGATATCCACCTTGATATTCTTACTTATAGAAGTAGGGTCTACGTCTATATGAATAATTTTTGCCTGAGGAGCAAATTCATTTATTTTGCCCGTAATCCTGTCATCAAACCTCGCTCCAACTGCAATTAATAAATCTGATTCATGGACAGCGTAGTTGGCAGGAACTGTCCCATGCATTCCCAGCATTCCCAATGCTTTTTCGTTGTCTTCCGGAAATACTCCCAGTGCTAATAGAGTTGTGTTTACCGGTAAATTGGCTTTTTCTGCAAGTTCAATAAGCTGTTTTGAACTATTTGAAGATATAACCCCACCGCCCGCGTAAATTACAGGTCTTTTTGATCTGTTTATCGCCTCTGCTGCTATTTTTATCTGACGTACGTTGCCTTCGTATGAAGGCTTGTATCCGGGTAGATTTATTGCTTCAGGAGTATCTCCATCCCATGTGTCTGTTGTTACATCCACAGGAAGGTCGATAACGACTGGACCAGGCCTGCCTGTCGAAGCGATATAAAATGCCTCTTTTACTATCCTCCCCAGCTCTTTTATATCTTTAACCAGGTAATTATGTTTTGAAATAGAACGAGTGATACCGGTTACGTCTGCTTCCTGGAATGCATCACTGCCTATAAGGTGCGTTTTAACCTGACCCGTTATGGCAACCATGGGTATGGAGTCCATGTAGGCTGTCGCAATAGCGGTTGTTAAATTGGTTGCGCCTGGTCCGGATGTGACGATGCATACGCCTACTTTCCCTGTAGCTCTGGCATACCCATCAGCCGCATGCCCTGCCGCCTGTTCGTGGCGCGTTAGTATGAATTTTATGTCAGACTCATCAAACAGCGTATCGAATAGTGGTATAATGACACCGCCAGGCAGGCCAAAAATATATTCCACATTTTCTTTTTTTAAGGCATCAATTAATATTTGTGAACCCGTCTTAGGCATTTTTTATGTGTTCTGGCTCTGCCAGATTGGTAAATGAAAACCTGCGGTTTTCAAAAGTGTATTTATTGAAAAGATAAATTACAAAATTAAGTACAGCGTTTAACTTAGAAGATTTCAATTTCTGATCGGTAAATTGAATTGGTATAAAGGAATGTTTTATATGCTCCTTTATGATGGATGCTATTATCCATTAACTGTTTATATTATCATCGTCATAGTCTTCGTCTGGTACATCCATTTTGGGAGGCTTATAGCCAGGTTGTTTTGCTTTTTCGGCCTCTTCTTTGTATGCCGCAAGCACCTTCTGCTCAATTTCGTCACGACATTTTGAATTAATCGGATGAGCAGTGTCTGCATACAATTTAAATTTTCCTTTAGATTCGTCTCTAGACTCGCCTAATGCACGTTTGTCATCGAGTTTTGCTCCACAGTCATTGCAAAAGCGTGAACGAAGGTGATTTTTGGAATTACATTTAGGGCATTTATCTGCAAGCTTTCTGCTGGGCATTGCAACAAAAGCTCCTTTGTACCCTTCTATAATCTTCAAATCTCTTACTACAAAGTCATTATCAATTGTTATGCTGCAAAAAGCCTGTAAACGATTTTTCTTTGCCTCGGTAAGCTTCACTCTGACTTCTGTAATATTCACAGTAATAACTCCTCCTTCCGATCTCGTTGTCTATGGTGTTATAACATTTGTAACCACAAATACATTTCCCATTCCGCTTGACTCAACTTTGCTTTTGATAACTTCTGCCTGATGTCTATCGTTGCATAGACCGAAGAAGGCTGATCCGCTACCAGAAATTGACAAACCACAAAAATCAAAAGTTTCTAAAGAGCTTTTAATCTGTAGCAAATCAGGGTATGTTGTAAAAATTACATCTTCCAAGCGATTAAACAGCAACTTGGCAATGTCGGCAACCTCCGAATATTTCAGTGCATCCAAAAAAAAGCTAACATCTTTCCTTTTTTTTGTCAAGTCTATTTTGAGGTTTTTGTATATCGTTTCTGTGCTGATATGGACACGTGGAAACAAGATAAGGTAGTCCATTCTACTCCTTACTTCAACTGGCGAAATCATCTCTCCTCTTCCACTACATAATGAAGTTTTGCCGTTTATAAAAAAAGGAATGTCCGATCCAAGCTTTGCTGCAAATTCCATCAACTCTCCATCGTTAAGCCCGACTTCCCAGAGTGAATTTAATGCCTTCAGAGTTGCCGCTGCATCACTACTCCCCCCACCTAAGCCTGCTCCCACAGGTATATTTTTTTCTAAATTGATCAATACTCCCTTTTTGATGCCGCACTCTTTCAGGATGAGATTTGCGGCTTTGCACACCAGGTTATCCTGATTTACAGGGATATTTTTATCATTACACTCAAGCCTTACTCCTTCTTGGGTTTCTTCAAACTGAAGGTTGTCGGCAAGGTCTATTTCCTGCATTATGGTTTCAATTTCATGATAGCCATCATCTCTTTTACCCAGTATTTCCAGGAAAAGATTTACCTTGGCAGGTGCTTTTAGGCTTATTATATTTTTTTTATGATTATTCTTATTTATATTCATTGCAAGTATTACCCAATATCAAGTGGGATTGAGTGCCCTCTCTTTCGGGCAGGAAGTTTGAAGTGATCTAAAGTTGTAGTTTTTTTTAGCTTTAGGCACTATTCAGTCTACTTTAGGCTCTTCAATCATAGTTGCGGCTACGTTTCTTTTCAGGAAAGTAAGCTGGGTGTTGCTGTACTGTCTTTCGTCAATTATATCCAATTGCTTGAAGCATTCCTGAACAATCTTCTGCTTTATATGATGTTGAAGGACAATGATCCCTTTCTCGTGAATGATTTGTTTGGCAACAAACGATTCCATAAGAGAAAAGATTCTTTTCCTATCCCCGCAGCCTATATCTAATAATTTATACGGAGGGGCAACCAGGATGAGGTCGAACTTAATATCCTTATTTTTTATAAAATCTAATAATCTAAATGCATTTATTTTTAAAACAACCGTTCTTTTTAAAAGATTTGCATTCTGAAGGTTTTTTTTAATTACCTTAATCGCATTTGTGCTGTTCTCAACAAATAGGCATCTTTTTGCGCCTCGACTGAGAGCTTCTATTCCTAATGAACCTGTACCTGCAAACAGATCCAGAACAACGCTATCCGGTACAGAGCCTTCTAAAATGCTGAACATAGATTCTTTGGCTCTGTCTAATATTGGCCTGGTCTTCTTGCTGTTTAATGCTGAAAGTCGTACGCCTTTTGCTTTGCCTGAAATAATACGCATATTTGTTATTTGAAATCTGTGCTATTTGGTGCTTACCCGCCAGAAAACTATGTCGGGCTGTTCAGGTATACTAAGAGACTAATCAACGTTAATTTATGGTATATTATTAGCTCCGGTTTCGATAATCGGCTGTGTTGCCTCTGCCAGATTTTCCGGTGAGCTTCCTGCATCAATCCACCAACCATCTAAAACTGAACATGTCATTGTTTCATTCTTTATGTAGGCGTTATTACCACCGGTAGCAATCATAATATCATCGGCTTGTCAAGTATTGGTAACAAATGCCTGTTAGTAATCTTTGTTAAAGGTAATAGTCTGGTGCCAAGACCACCGGCAAGTACAACACATTTCATTTTTTGTCCTTTCTACGCGAATTGTAATGCGTTTGCATTAAGAAGGTACTGGAAATGTGTTTGTCCCGATGGCAAACTTTTTGAATAATCTTGTATAATTTTAAAAACCAAGAAGATGCTATCATATAACCACTTACAGCGCAAGTGGTTTTAGAATGGTCTTTATTTTTATTAATTAAGCTAAAAATCTCCCGCTCATATATTTCGTTTGCTTCTGATGTGTTCCGTATTTTATTATGTGAAAGGTAGTAAAAGGTTGATTCCATGTGTTTTTCACGAAAATTACGGTTCTCAGGGATTAATTTCAAAATAGATCAATACATTTATAATAAAAAAGATTGCAAAATATAGTACTTGAAACTAAACTGGAGGATTGCAAAATTCTTGCTAAGTGTAAATTGTAATTTAGCGATTCGGTGATTTGGCATATATTTAACGGTAATGAATGTATCTTTTTAGTGCACCTTGTGAGCGAGGGTGGCGGAACTGGCAGACGCGCTAGACTTAGGATCTAGTACCGCAAGGTGTGGGGGTTCGACTCCCCCCTCTCGCACCAAATAAAAATATATTGTAAATCTATATTGGTTAATTATAATTGGTCAAATTGCGGGTGTAGCTCAGCGGTAGAGCATCACGTTGCCAACGTGAATGTCGTGGGTTCGAATCCCATCACCCGCTCCATTTCGTCAAACATGCTGTTCGCCTTAGTATTTATTATATAGTTATATAGTCAGAAAACTGAAATAAAGTTAACAAGAATATTTTATAATGAAATAATAAAATAATGAATATAGAAATAGAAGAAGTTGGGCCGTGCAAAAAGTTACTTAAGTTTGAGATACCAAAGGAAACAATTGATGACGAGTGGCAAAAACAGTTAAAAGAGGTCGCCAGAATGGCCAATTTGCCTGGTTTCAGGAAGGGAAAAGCTCCCAGGAAGCTTCTTGAAAAAAATTATGGCGACAAAATTATTGACGAGGTAAAGCGGGCAGTTGTCAGTAAATCATACCAACAGGCAATCGAAAAGAACAAATTGTCACCCATAGGTGATCCTGATATTGGAGACATTGGTCTTGAATTGGGGAAACCGTTAAAATTTGAAATTACCCTGGAGGTTTTGCCAACATTTGAGCTGGGAGAATACAAGGGAATGCAGTTAAAGAGAAAACCAGTGTCTGTTACTGATGAAGATATAGATAAAGCATTAACGGCTATAAGCAGGCAGAAGGCTCAGCTTACTGTTGTTAAGGCAGGTAAAATAAAAGTTGAGGACTTTATTATATGCGATTGTGAAGTTGGCATTAATGGCGATGTTGTTTGGTCGGATCAAGAGGTGGAGGTTATGGTTTCTGGTTTTCATGTGGCTGATATTGATGTGCCGGATCTGAAAGATAGCCTTGTAGGTGCGAAATCCGGGGACAAGGTTTCTCTGGATGTAGAATTAGGAGACAACTTTTCCGTGGAACAACATAGAAACAAGTCTGCCAAAATGGAAATATCAATAAAAGAAATTAAAAGGCCAAAAAACCCTGAAATAGATGATGAACTGGCGAAACAGGTTGGTTACGATTCACTTGGCGAATTAAAGGAGTTTATGACGAAGAGGCTGGAAATGGAGAAGAAAAGAATGGCGGAAGCTGAAATGCAGGAACAAATCTCCAGTAAACTCATAGAGATGGCTGATTTTGAAATGCCGGAAGACATGATTAAACATCACACAAGCGAGAGACTTTACAGATATCAGCTCGATCTGATAAATAAAGGTACTCCGCAGCAAGAGATAGAAAAGCATTCGGAAGATTTAAAGAGTGCTTCAGAAGAATCGGTTGTCAGGGATTTTAAGATGTCACTTGTGCTGGAACACATAGCAGAAAAAGAGAGAATATTTGTTACAGAAGATGATGTCAATCGAAGAATTAGCGAGATGGCAGGTATGTATGGTCTTGATGCTGCCGGTATGAAAAAACAACTTGAAAAAATGAATAGTATGTCAAATTTACGACATCAGTTGAGAGAATCTAAAACACTTAATCTTTTAATGAAAGAAGCAAATATAGAAGAGGTTAAAGAAGAAGTTAAGGAAGTTAAGAAAGAAACTAAAGGAAAAGCTAAGCAAAATGATAAATAATCAACAAGGAGGATTAGGTGGCTAAAGATAATAATTCGAATAACTGTCCGTACACAGAGCATAATTCCATATCGTCAAATAGGAATTATGGAAATGTTTATGTTCCATACGTAGTGGAAAAAACAGGATATGGAGAGAGACATTATGATATCTTTTCTCGTTTGCTTAAAGATCGGATAATATTCATTGGCAGCCCGATAGATGATAACGTTTCGAACATTGTAATAGCTCAAATGTTATTTTTGCAAAATGACAATAAGAATCAGGATATTAGTATTTATATAAACTCCCCTGGTGGTTCAATCACGGCGGGTCTTGCAATCTATGATACAATGCAATTTGTACATTGTGATGTGGCTACTTTTTGTATTGGTTCTGCTTATAGCATGGGCGCGGTACTTATGGCTGCGGGGGCAAAGGGGAAGAGGTATAGCTTGCCACATACACGGATAATGTTGCATCAGCCGTGGGGAGGTACCACGGGGACGGCAACTGATATAAGCATTCAGGCGGAAGAGATAATGTTTATGAAGAAAAACCTTAATGAAATACTTGCAAAACACAGCGGTCAGTCAATTGAGAAAATAGAAAAAGACTTTGACAGAGATTTCTATATGTCTTCACAGGAGGCAAAGGAATATGGGATTGTAGATGAGGTTATTACGTCTCTGGATGACAAGAAGAAAGATAAAGATTAGGGCAATACTGATTTTGTATTAAGACTTCCTTTTAAAAAATACGTGTGAATTATTTGTTCAGTGGTTTGTTTACCATAATAATAATTTCACTGACTATATCTTCGCAGGAAACATATGATGTGTTTATTGTGAAGTCAGCAGCGTTTTTGTAAGCATGCTTCCGTTGTTCAATCAAATGTTTGATTTCATCAAGAGGCTTTTTATCTGTTAAAGAGGGTCTTTGCTGTGTTGTTTTTTCATCTTGTGTTATGCGGTTATGGATGATTTCCGGGGTTGCTTCCAGGAGGACGAGGAATCCGTTATCTTTTAAATTTCTTACATTTTCTTCTTTAAGAACTGCTCCTCCTCCAGCTGATATTACTTTATTGTCCGCCTTGCTTAATTCTGCAATGGTATCAGCCTCAATCTTGCGAAAACTTTCTTCCCCATCTTCTTCGAATATACTCTTAATAGTTTTCCCTGTAGCACTTTCTATATATTTGTCGGAATCAACAAAATCCCTTTCTAAACGATTTGCCAATAGTCTACCAACCGTACTCTTTCCCGTGCCTCTGAAACCGATTAAGACTATGTTCATAACATTTCCTTAACTACATTAGTCATTAATTCTACCGGGGGATCAATATTTGTCCAGAGCCTGAATTGCTCTGCCGCCTGGTTTATGAACATTGAGAGTCCATTGATAGTGTGGCATCCTTTTCCCTTTGCTTCCCGAAGAAGCCTGGTTTCAATTGGGTTGTAAATGGCATCAAAAACTATCATACCTTCTTTTAGTATGTTTTTTGAAACCGGCGTTTGATCGACATCCGGAAACATGCCGATAGATGTAGTATTTATGAGGATGTCAGAATCGAGTTTGTGAATCTCTTTAAAGCTTCCAAATCTACATTTGACATCATGAGACAGTTTTTCTGCGCGTTCAATGGTACGATTGAAAATGGTTATATCGCACCCTTTTTCTTTTAGTCCAAAGGCAATCGCGCGCGCTGCGCCTCCTGCTCCTATAATGGATATTTTTTTATTATTAAGTATTTTATTGGTTTCTTTCAGGCTGGATTCCAATCCCATTACGGCTGCCATGCAATCGGTATTGTAGCCTGTCAATTTTCCGTTTTGATTTACTATAGTATTAATCGCTCCAATTCTTTTGGCTGTAAGATCAATGTCATCCAGAAATGGTAAAACACTTTCTTTATGTGGAATAGTAACGCTGAAACCATGAAAATCTATTTTTCTGCATTCTTTCATGAAGGCACCAATATCTGTGATCTTCAGTGGAACATAGACGTTATTAAGTCCTTTTTCAATAAAGGAGGCGTTGTGGATGGCTGGGCTCATACTATGAGAAACCGGATTCCCAATAATACCGTATAGTTTTGTCTCATTGTTTATCTCTTTAAAGTGGTACGTTTTTGAGAGTTCATTTATGGTTAATTGTCCTGGTGCTGATTCTTTACCTTTTTCGAGAGAAGCAAATGTCAGTAAGCCCCCAAACTTGCCTGTAAGTATACGGCTTATGTTTCCTAGCTCTCCCATACAGAAAGATATGGTAGGCACTCTTGCAGACTTTAAAAGTTCAAATATCCTGATATTATCAGTAATGTCATTTGCATATGTTACAATCTTTACAATATCAGGCTTATGTTGACAAATATCATCATATATTTTGCTTAAGTTGTGAGGAGTCTCTTTGAAATTATGATGAGAAATAATTATCTTACTACTGTTTTGTCTGATAATTTGTTCGATTGAATCATATTCAATATCAACGTAATCTGCTCCCAGGTCAACGGCCTTTTGCAGCAGGTGTAATCTGTCTTGTTCACTTCCATTAAATTTACCGCCTTCTCTTTCAGGCCTGTTTGTGATTATTACGGGTTTGGTTTTGCTCTGTAATATTTTCTCAATGCATGTTAATGCATTTTGTAATTCTGGGATGTAATCAATACGTAATTCGACTATATCAGCATATTTGGATGCCAATACCATTCCCGAAACCGTGTCTTCAGTACTTCTGGCAGTAATTGGGATGCAAATCATATTTATATAAAATGTTGTACTAAGTATTAGTTGATTATTATATTGTATACTCTAAAATAGTCAATCTTATGTATTTTCATTTAAGTGTTTAATGTAAAGTCTTTTGACCATTTTAGGCAAAATATTTATTGATAGAGTTTTTCAGGTTGCAGATTAAGCACCAAATAATAAATCACAAATAACAAACAAATTCCAAAAAAACTGATTTTGATCATTCGGACATTGTAATTTGATACTTGTTTGTTATTTGTGATTTGAGTTTTGTAATTTATTAACTCCTGTTTGGTTATGGCTCGACCGGGTTGGGTGGAGAATTTATGGATGTAAGTGAAGCAATAAGAACGCGAAGGAGTATAAGGAAATTTAAGTCGAACCCAATTCCTGATGAAAAAATTAAACTTTTGCTTGAAAGTGCCAGATTGGCACCATCAGGGACAAACACACAGCCTTGGCGGTTTATAGTGGTTAAGGATGATGACACTAAAGCAAAGTTGCAAAGGGCGTCGCATAATCAAAGACACATTAAACCTGCTCCCGTAATAATAGTTTGCTGTGTAGATCTAAAGGCATTTAAGGAATTTCCGGTTAGGGTGGATGAACTTATAAAATCTGGTGCACTTCCTGAGAGAACGAGGGAAGTATTTATTCCATACCTTGAGAGGGGTATGAGTACTGTTACAAAGGACGCCCTTATGGTTGCCGCAGCGGCAAATGTATCTATAGCCGTTGAACATATAGTTTTGCAGGCAGTTGAGATCGGCCTTGGTACCTGTTGGGTAAGGTGGTATGAGGATGAAAAGGTAAAAGAAACTCTTGATATCCCGGATCATATGGAAGTAATGGCACTCTTACCGGTTGGAATTCCTGATGAGGATCCGTCTCCCAGGCCGAGGTTAAGTTTGGATAAAATAGTATTTAGTGAGAAGTACGGGGGAAAATATATTTAAATTATATATATGGAAGCTCTAGAGTTAAAGAACGATAAGACAAAAAGCTTTTTCAATGACAGGTATGTCTGGCTACTCCTGATAATTTCTCTTTCAGTGAGAATATACTTGAGCTTTTTTACCTATGTAATAAAGAATGATAGTGTCGCCTATATGCAAAATGCAAAGTACTTTGCCAGTGGAGACTTTGCGAGGGGATTAGGGCACGACTATCACCCCCTGTACTCACTAATTATGGCAATAGTGTACAAGGCTATTCCAAACATGGAATTGTCCGGCACTATTGTATCGCTCTTTTTTAGTACGCTAACGGTGATTGTATTTTATCTGATTGGTAAAAGTGTTTTTGACCGGAAGATATCGTTTGTCGCTGCTATTATATTGGCCTTCCATCCTTATGCTGTCAGATTTTCCGCAGACATCATCTCAGACTCTACTTATTTCTTTTTCTTCATATCCGCACTCGGTTTAGGTTATTTTGCGATAACAAACAGAAAACTCCTTTTATTTGCGCTGACAGGGATATGTTCTGCACTTGCCTATCTTACGCGTCCCGAAGGGATTGGGATTATTATAATAGTTGCCTTTTGGTGTGCATTGAAAGATTGTGTCAAGATCAAGGTATTATGGAAAGAAAAACTGGTGTCAATCCTTATCCTGGTTGTTTCATTTCTTGTTTTTTCAACACCGTATCTTGTTTTCATTAAAAAAGAGACAGGTTCATGGTCACTTACAAAGAAAAAGAACGTATCTAATTTGGCGGGGCTCGGAAAAGTGTTAGCGACTCTAAAAAGTGATAAATTGGTTAAAGAAAGCAGTGATAAGAAAAAGAGTTATTGGAGAGATATTATAAAACAAATGACATCCGGAAAGTCAAATTTCAAAATACATCTGAATGGCATATTGCATGTTATCAAAAAGTACGTTAGCACATTTCACCCATTCTTGTTTATACTCCTCATAATTGGTGTGATAAATTGGACAAGAGTAGGCAAGAGGAGGTTTTTTGGCATATATGTGACCTCAATTATTTTATTCTACTTGATTATTCTGTACCGATTAAACCTGACCCATTTAGGCCCTGGTGACAATATTTATCAGTATCCCAGTAGAAGGCATTTGATGCCGCTGGTCATTCCGGCCGTTTTCTTTGTTGGATTTGGAGTTTATGCAGCTGGAGCGTGGATACATGAAAAATTTAATAATTGTAATTTTATTGTCGGTTTCAAAGAGTTATTAAAAAGTACGTGGATAGTTCAGCTAATTGTATTGATTGTTGTTGTCAGTGTGCTATTGCCAAAAACATTAAAGCCTCAGCGTTTTGATAAGCATGGAATCAAGGTAGTCGGTCAATGGATTAAGACAAATTCTCGTAAACCGTCTCCTGTTATTTTGAGTGATTCTTCACGGAATGCGTATTATGCCGGAGGAAAGCATTCCCAGATGTATGGGATTAATGATGTGCTGGGGGAGGCACAATCAAGAAAGGCTGATTATATAATAATTATGCAAAGAGATTATGACGTTATGGAAAAAGAGCTATTGCAGTATATAAAGGATAAGAAAATAACATTAGCATATAAATATCCAGAAAAAAACTCTTTAAATAAATATAGCGTGTTTCTGTATAAGGTTTTGCATTAGTAGCTATTTTGTCTATAAGTACAATATATAGTATGTTCGATAAAAAAACTCTTGACAAATAATAGTTTTTTTTTAAAATTAGCGTTCATATCGTGAACAGGCAGTGCTGGATGATTGCAGGCTTGATTGATTTTGGCGAGTCAGGAGAGTCTTTGTACAATGTGCGTTCATTCTGTGAACAAAAAAAATAAAGGAATAATTTCCCGTATATATTTTATAAAGTCGTTTTTAATTTTAAGATGATTCCGATGAAAGAAAAGTCCGGTAATTTGGATATTAGAGAATTAGAGATACTGGAAAGGTTAGAAAATAACGGGCATCTTACGCAGAGAGATTTGTCAAAAGAGGTTGGTATTGCACTGGGATTGGTGAACCATCTTTTGAAAAAAATGGTCAAAAAAGGCTGGATTAAGATAAAGAATATTGATGCGAAGAAAATAAGATATTTAATTACTCCGGAAGGTGCCAGAGAGAAGTCTTCATTATTGTACAAAAGGGTAGAGAGTACGATTCATTTCTACCTGGAGGCGAAAAGGGTAATAAAAGATAAGGTCATCCATTTAAAAAATGAAGGCATAGAAGATGTTTCAATCTACGGAATAAACCATATATCAGAAGTTCTGTTCATCGTACTGAAAGAACTGGAGTTAGAGCTGGCTTGCGTAGTTGACAATAACAGCGCAGGAAAAGATTGGTTTGGTTATAAGGTAATTAATATTGACCAATTTGTGAAATCTAATACCAGCGTATTAATCCTTGCCTCTTTTGCTAAAGAAGAAATAGACTGTTTTTGTAAAGAGCAAGAAGGTGTTAAGGTTGTTGTTCTTAGAGAATAAAAAATAGTCGAACAGATCAATGTAAGCTGTTGTATAATTAGATGTTACACGTTTTTTTGCATGTAACTGAGAGACCAGCGGTCTGCATTGATCTTTTCTTCTATCCATGAAAAATCAAAGTAGTTTTACACATTTCATAAATTGGAATTTGTAATTTGTTTGTAATTTGTTTGTATTTTGTGATTTGAGCATTGTAATTTTTGAACTCCCTGCTTGGTTCCGACTCGTTCGGGTTAGGTGTTATGTGTGATAAGACATTAAAAAAAAAGCTAACCGAATATTTTCAGAATAAAAAGGAAGTAATTGCAGTTTATCTCTATGGTTCCATTGTTACGGGAAAGGCTGTTATGACTAGTGATGTGGATATTGCATTACTAACTACTCCATACAAAGATATGATAGAAAGTCAAAAGACTCGAGTTCGCTATCAGACGGAAATTTCGGGACTGATAAGAAGAGATGTTGACCTTGTTTTTTTGCAAGAGGCGGGTGAGCTTCTTTCCTTGCAGATTCTAAGTAGGGGGCAGGTTGTTTTTGAAGCAGATAAAGAGACACATCGATCTTTCAGGGCTTACAGGCTGATCAAATGTCTTGATTTTCAATTTCTTGAAGATCGGATGAAAAGGGGAATGGTTGCTGCGATGAAGGAAGATATCATTGGTTAATAAATCAGTCGTCTTAAGAAAGATCTCTTTTATACGACATAATTTATCAAGGTTGAAGGACAAAGAAAATATTTCATTAGAATCATTAAAGAATGACTTTGATATACAAGATATCGTATTACATAATCTTCAGCTTGCCATTCAGGGATGCATTGATATCGGAAGCCATGTAATCTCAGATGAAGGGTGGGGCGTTGCTGGCAGTCTCAATGAAATCTTCTATATTCTTCAGAATAAGGGAGTAATAAAAGCAGAGATGTCTGAGAAAATGATTTCCATGGTTGGCTTTAGGAACATACTGGTTCATGAGTATGAAACTATCAACTTCGCTATCGTTTGCAATATCTTGCAACACCATTTGAAAGATATTAACGAATATTTACTGACAATGGTGAATCATTTCAATTTGGGCTGAAAATAATTCTTATAGGTGCCAGAGTAATAAATTAAGCACCAACATATAGAGATTTGATAAATGAAATGGAAAAATCAGGTCTGGTCGCAAATACACCTGTTTGGACGAATATGAGAGATGTGCGGAATCGTATAGTGCATGATTATTTACCAGAGCAGACAAAAGATATGTTTGATAGCGTTATAGGCGAATTTTATGATCAATTAAAATTTAGTGTTAAAGACCTAAACGAATACCTTGCATCAATCGCCCGGAAATCTGGTTTTGTAGATTAAAGCTTTTTTTCATTGTAAGGAACTAGAAAAGATAATTGCAATAACAAGACTGGTAGTGGAAAACACAGAGAAGTACAGTTATATCTGGTTAGGTTTTTTTATTGTTCCAAAGTTGTCATTCCCGCATGTTTTTAGCGGAAATCCAGGATGTACGAGTCTCTTGGCTTTCCGCAACTGAAACTACTTATGTTGTAACCGAAATGGTGGAGCTGTGTCTGGGAAATGGAGAAGTCAGATCATACAGAGAAACAATTCGAAATGCAGAAAATAAGAGCCGCTTATCAGAGGAAGGATGCGGCAAGAGAAAAGCTGCGAAAAAAAACTCTGAAAGAAGCATGCAATATTCTCAGAAAACTTTCTGAAGGAGTTCAGTTTGAGGCTGCATATATATTCGGCTCTGTGCTGGAAATGAATAGATTTAGTGAGCATTCGGATGTCGATATTGCATTTCTTGGACTCGACAGAGATGAGCTCTTTTATGTTACGAGTTTCATTAGCGGTAAAATTGGGAGAGATGTAAACATCATACACCTTGAGGATATCAGTTTTAAGGATAAGATATTGATGGAAGGATTTCAATGGAAAAAAGAGTGAAAATTTTGGTTGCGGAGCTAGAGGCTCAGCAGAAAGAAATATTCACGCTCCACTCCACGATTCAGGAGAAGTCAAAAAGGCTGACGCCTCAACTTGATGATGAAGACCTGATTAACAGTTTGGCTTACAAACTTCACAATTTATATTCGGCATACGAAGATCTATTTAAGCTTGTAGCCAGATTTTTTGAAAATCAGATTGCTGATATGTCCGGCTATCATTCCGAATTGCTTAACAGGATGAGACTGCAGATCGAAGGAGTCAGGCCAAGGTTGTTGTCTGATGAATCCTTTATGTTGCTGGATGAACTTAGAGGCTTCAGACATGTTTTTAGACATGCTTACTCTTACAAGCTCGATGCGGAAAGAGTCATAAAATTATCAGAGAAGACAGCGTCACTCATAGCTCCCTTTCAAAAGGATTTTGAGGCGTTCAAGAAAAAGATTATGTCCTGAAATCGATAATGATCATGGATCGCTCGATTTGTGTAAAATAATATTAGGGATTTCCACTTTAAAGTATTACTCTGTAAATTCTTCTTTTTTTAGAAGAAAATTTGAGTAGCTATTGCCATTTCTTAAACTTGAGACTGATGCTGTTGATTTGGCTCAAGTTTTTTTAAAACAGAGAATATTGCCAAAAGATTAAAAGATTAATGGACATTCAAAATATTATTAGAGAAATAAAAAGAGCAAATGAAGTTGAAGAAAGACGGATAAAAGATAGAATTGCACAGGCTATTAAGGAAGTGGAGAGGCTTAAAGTAGATTTTTTGAATATAGATAAGGACATGGAAAAAATGGTCCTTTTTGGTTCATTAGCTGAAATTAATATTGAATCAGTTTACTTTGATATTGATATAGCTGTTAAATCGAAGAAATACTATCAGTTAGTCAGACGGGCGTTGCAGAGCGATTTTAAGGTTGATGTGGTAGACCTTGACAGCATACATGAAAGAATTAAAAAAAATATTATCGAAAAGGGAATGATCGTATATGAAAAAAGAGAGGGTTAGTTTCCTGAGACTTATATCGGAGCTTGATAATGATATTGAAATCATGGACGAGTTAATGGAGAAGCATAATCTGTTAAACGATAAAATTAAACATATTGAACCTGACGAATTCGATTGAGCTTCTCTCGGGTACACGATACATAACATCTATAATCTGTTTGAGAATTATTTTTTAAGAATATCCAAGTTCTTTGAAAATGACCTTAATAAAGCCGATATACATTACAGTTGAAATATAAAAAGACATAGTTATAGCGTCTCTTGATGACATAGAAGCTTTTGCATATGCTGATACAGAGTATGAGGCAATTAACCACTTATGTGAGGAGATTGTTTCTGTTTATGAAGACCTAAAAGAGGATAAAGGCAATTTAGGTAGATTACCCAAAAAATGGTTAGCCTTTTTAGAGAAAGTTATTGAGGGCAGATGAAGAAAAGGGAAATCGGGAAAATATTTAAGAAGCTAAATTTGAGAGTAAGAACAACCGGACATTATTATGAATGGTTAGTGAAGGATTTATCAGATAGTTATTCTAGAAAAAGATTTGTTTATAATTATACTGTCCTTATGCTTACAAATGGATCTCTGCTAAGGGTTGATAGATTTAAGAGACTGGAAGGAAGATATCCTGTCAGAATACTAATTAAAGGTCTTTGTTTAAGCTGTTATTTTTACTTGTGGATAAATTTGAATATATTGACAAAGGAGAGGTGTCTGTTAGTGAGGAATATGCTGCCTTTTTGAGGGTAGAAACTTTACTATGACGGAGAAACAATACTTAATATTGCTTGATATAGACGCCAGGAAAAGACATTGGCATAGTACAGAAGCTAGAAAGGTTACAAAATTTGTTGTTCAACTTGAAGTGAGGACTGGCGGTACATGGAAAGAAGTAATACGTTATGATTGCGCACATGATTATGCACATAAAGATTGTTATGATATTAATGGACAATGCAGGAAGATAAATCTTTATATTGATTATGGGGCTGCATTAACCCTGGCAGATGACGATATTAACGAAAACTGGGAGATTTACAAAGAGAAATTTCTAAAAGGAGAATTTCCATGACAGATAAAAAAAGATTTGTAGATAAAAATACCATGCTTATTAAGGAATTTGACAGATACATTCTCGATCATCCTGAATTTGCTGATAAAATACCCAATAATGCCCTTGTTGTAATGCAAATAGAAGGAGATGAGGAGTTTAACGCATGGGCGCGTCTGACTGCACAAAATGTGGCCGAGAAAGATAATCCCATTGTATATATAATTATTACTGAATTGAAGCCGGTACACTCGCGTATCGAAAAATTAAAGCTTGAATTGGTTGCTTGACATTTTATTTCCACCCTATTGACATCTTCCCCCCAACATCTGTAGCTCTTATTCGCAATCCTGAGTTACTGATATTTGATGAGGCAACGAGTACTCTTGATACCGAATCAGAAGGACTCATACAGGAGTCAGTCCAGCGGCAGAGAAGCTATTATAATAATCGCTTACCGGCTGTCTGCAATTAAGAATGCAGACAAGATAATTTAGTGATGGACAAAGGCAGGGTAGTCGAGACAGGGGTTCATGATGAACTCATAAAATCAGGCGGAGATTACTCAAGGATTGTGAAGGAAAGCCTGGATAATAGAAGCATAGTAACGGGAACAAGAATACCGGTGTGGTCTATTATCAAGTGGTATAAACTTGGCATGTCAGTTGAAGACATCATAAGAGATTTTTCTCAATTAACCCCTTCTCAGATTCATGATACGTTTTCATATTATTATGATAATCAAGAGGAAATAGAAAATGATATTATGGAGAACAAATTGGTTGAGACACAAAGGGAAGGTCTTAAACGTGCGTAGGATTGCTGTCATAACTGGAACAATGGCGGAATACGGTTTAATGTACTGGATTATTAAGGGGATACACGAAGCGCCTATGAGTATTGAAAAGGCATTGAATTTACTAAAGATGAACAGGTTTCAAGAACTAAGATAAAATTGAGATTGTTCGATGTTTCCTATTATTGCTATGATGAAGGGGATTTTTAATAGGATTTTAGCTCTGATTTAAAGGAGGTGAGACAGATGACGAGATTAGTTATAGAAACAGATGACGCCTGGACAAAAAAGAAAATAGAGAGAGCAATACACACAGAGATTGAAACCCTTGAAAGATTAAAGAAAAAATTAAAATCTCTTGAGGAAATAACCTTTGAATATAGATAAGGACATGGAAAAAATGGTCCTTTTTGGTTCATTAGCTGAAAGTAATATTGAATCAGTTTACTTTGATATTGATATAGCTGTTAAATCGAAGAAATACTATCAGTTAGTCAGCCGTGCGTTGCAGAGTGATTTTAAGGTTGATGTGGCAGACCTTGACAGCATACATGAAAGAATTAAAAAGAATATTATCGAAAAGGGAAGGATAGTATATGAAAAAAGAGAGGGTTAGTTTTCTGAGGCTTATATCGGAGCTTGATAATGATATTGAAATCATGGACGAGTTAATGGAGAAGCATAATCTGTTAAACGATAAAATTAAACATATTGAACCTGACGAATTCGATTGGGCTTCTCTCGGGTACACGATACATAACATCTATAATCTGTTTGAGAATTATTTTTTAAGAATATCAAAGTTCTTCGAAAATGACCCTAATAAAACCTCATGGCATAGAGACCTTGTAGACAGAATGAGTATAGAGATAAAGGGTGTGCGACCAAGGTTATTTGATAGAAGCCTTGCGTATAAAATTAATGAACTGAGGGCATTTAGACATACTTTTAGATATATCTATCAATCAGAACTGGATATTGAAAAGCTGAATAATTTAGACAAAAAACTTCCAGAAATCATCAAAGAATTCACGCAATGTCACAAGCTTTTCATAGAAAATCTTCAGAAGATAATCAAAGCCCTTTGAATGTTTTAAGGAGAGAAATCGGAACAGACTGTTGAGGAAATCACTCACATCAAGGATACGCGATTCAATACCAAGAACCAAACACAGGATTGATAAATCAAACTATTATATTAGGGGCAATTCATGAATTGCCCCTACAGGAAATGAAAAAATGAAATGTTTGCTATGCAGTGATGAAATGAAAGGCAAAGGTAGCTTATACAGTTAATAGAAAAGGATACCATCTTTTCATTGAGAAAATACCAGCTTATGTTTGTACTCAGTGTGGTGAACAATTCTTTGAAGAAAAGGAAGTGAGTGCAATCCAAAACATGCTTAAAGTATTTGAGGAGAATCTGGAAAAAGTGATAATGGCAGTGTAGCGAAAGGTTACAGCTTTACATTATATGACAAAAATCCGACCGACAGGGAGACACAATATTGAAAGAAGGATGAAATAGATAGTTTTTTGTAAAGAGCAAGAAGGTGTTGTTCTTAGAGATTAAAGAATAGTCGTAGAAGTAATGCAAATATTTGTGAGATTGGATGTTATGCATTTTTTCATGTGTAACTGAGGGGGAATTGGTCTGCATATTAGGATACCTTTGTAATTCATTCTTTCAAATGAAATTTGAGTAAAATATCGAATCTAATTGGTGTTCTAACATAGTTAAAATTGTAAGTTCATAATGGCTTATTTAAGTTTTGCGGCTTTGTTACCGTGGACTCCCAGCCTCATAGTTATGCTCAAAAAACCCACACAATGAAAGAACTTGACAATTAAGAATGGAAACGAATCATGAAAAACAAAACAGAAGCCACCAATGGCTTGTGGCTAAATAAGGGAAGCAAGAAAATATGCTATAACCCATGGACTCATTTTGAAGTGAGCAACCCAAATGGCGATGTTACCATGTGTCCTGATTATCTCACTGTATTAGGAAATGTTAATAAGCAATCAATCGGAGATATTTGGAATGGCGAAAAATATCAACAAATAAGAAAACAGATGTACAATGATGGCGCGGATAAAATGTGCGGGTCTAATTGTGCTTTGCTCAATGGCATGAAAAATTATCAAAATTTTTCCTGGTTCCATGAAATGGATAAAAACAGCAACATCTACAAAAATGCAGCACTAAATGAAGATGAAATCTGTAAAGGAAAAACTTGTCTCTCAAGCTATCCAAGATGGATGAGAGTTACCATTTCTTTCAAATGTAATTATAATTGTTATCATTGTTATCAGGAAAATGAACGCGAAATAAATAGACGCTTACCAGAAACATTCATATCAGAAGTAAAAAAATATGTGAACTATTATCAATTCATATTTCTAATTGGTGGAGAACCAACATTATTTCCAGAATTCCATGATTTATTAAAATTGGGTATTAACAACTCACATCTTAGATACGGCATTAGTTCAAATGGAAGCATCATACATAGATTCTTTTCTGAAATAAAAAGAGTTAATTGGGCTTTTATCGCTATTTCGTTAGATGCTGCAAATAAAGACACTTATGAATTACTTAGAAAGTCAAAAAAATGGGAAAAGGTAAACCAAAATTTACAAGTTATTTCAAATATGAAAAAGAATAACAATTTTGCACTTACAATTGCCATGACGGTAAATACCAAAAATTGTAATGAAATATATGATTTCGTATTACTTGCTAATAATTACAACGCAATACCAAAAATAAATTTAGTTTCAAATCATAATAAGGACTTTAAATTCAACCATGAATATCTTTCGTTTAATAATAAGCAAAAAGAGAGCACATTAGAGCAAATAGAAAGAGTTTTAAAAGACTTTCCTATTATTTTTGATGAGACAGGTTTAAACATTTTAAAAGAGTATTTCATGCGCTACAATAAGACAAGACAAATAAAGAAAATTCTAAAACTTGTAGCTCAAAATATACTACCCGACTCTTCTGTAAAGGTGATTAAGAAAATAAAAAGCATAACGAGGAGTTCAACCTGATCGCTAGGCAGCAAACGGCAGGTTAGTTTGATAATAATTACTCTGCATAAAACATCGCCTACCCCATGAAATGTATGTCTCGCATAAAGCTATCAGCTTTTTCATAGTCTAGCACATTCGATTTATCTATTTCATCGGTGAACTCTGCAGATATGATTGAGGGAATAGTAATAAGTGGCGGGAATTAACGTGTAGTCATGGAAGGACTTGACCATTTCACCGTTCCATTTATTTTCTTTAGCACTTGTGCCAAAGAGGAATGAAGAATGAGGGTGAAATATTTTATATGTTGTTCACGATATTTAATAACCACTCAGTAATTTTTAGATAAGGAATTATTATGCTAAATGGTAAATCAATTTTAATTACAGGTGGTACGGGCTCTTTTGGTAAAAAATGTACAGAAATAATTTTAAAAAGATACAAACCCGAAAAGTTAATTATCTTCAGTCGTGATGAGTTGAAACAATTTGAGATGGCTCAGGTTTTTTCTGAAAAGGAATATCCATGTATTCGATATTTCATAGGAGATGTCAGAGATAAGGACAGGTTGTATAGAGTATTTGATGGGGTTGATTATGTAATTCATGCTGCCGCTCTTAAACAAATTCCGGCTGCTGAACGCAATCCTTTTGAGGTAATTAATACAAACATTGTAGGAGCAGAAAATATTATTAATGCGGCAATCGATAGAGAAGTAAAAAAGGTTATAGCTTTAAGTACAGATAAAGCGGCGAACCCTATTAATCTTTACGGTGCTACTAAATTGTGTTCTGATAAATTGTTTATATCTGGGAATTCATATTCGGGTTGGCATGGATCAAGATTTTCTGTAGTACGTTATGGTAATGTTATTGGGAGTAGAGGTAGTGTCATTCCTTTCTTCACGAAAATGAAAGAAACAGGAACAATTCCTATTACAGATCCCGGGATGACTCGTTTTTGGATCACTCTTGAGCAGGGAGTGGAATTTGTAATCAAGTGTCTTGATATGTGTGTTGGCGGAGAACTACTTGTGCCCAAAATCCCCAGTATGAATATTATGGATCTTGCAAAAGCGATAGCACCTGACTGCGAATACCAGACCATAGGAATACGGCCTGGTGAGAAATTACATGAAGAGATGATAACGGTGGATGATAGTAGGCATACATTAGAGTTTGATGAATACTATGTGGTGGAACCGGAGTTTGATTGGTGGATTAACGAAAGGCATAGAAGCGATGGAGGTAAAGCGGTTAAAGAGGGCTTTCGGTATGCAAGTAATTTAAATGATAAATGGCTCACAATAGAAGAGTTAAGAAGTCTAGCAAACATAACATAAATATGAAAACCATCCCATATGGTCGGCAGTGGATTGATGAATCAGATATTGAATCTGTAGTAAATATCCTAAAGGGTGACTGGCTAACGCAAGGATGCAAAGTAAATGAATTCGAAGAGGCATTAGCTGCTTACTGTGGAGTTAGATATGCGGTTGCCGTGAACTCGGGTACATCGGCACTTCATATTACATGTCTTGCCGCAGATGTAAAAGATGGAGATGATGTGATAACTTCTCCAATTACTTTCGTCGCTTCAGCAAACTGTGCTGTCTATTGTGGCGCAAAGCCTGTTTTTACGGATGTTGATCCGAGAACTTACAATGTGACATCGGATAAAATTGAAAAAAAGATTAATACGCAGACCAAGGCGATTATCCCGGTTCACTTTGCCGGGCAGAGTTGTGACATGGAATCTATACATAAAGTTATTAAGAGTAAAGAGAAGGAGTTTAATAAGAAGATATTTGTTATAGAGGATGCCTGTCATGCTTTAGGTTCTTTATATAAAAATAAACAAGTGGGATCTTGTATTTATTCCGATATGACAGTACTGAGTTTTCATCCAGTAAAGCACATTACAGTAGGTGAAGGTGGTGCTGTACTGACAAACGATGAGGTGTTGTATAATAAATTGAAAAGGTTTAGGTCGCATGGCATCACGAACAATCCGGACGAATTTGTTTACAAGGAGCAGGCCTTTGTGAATCCGCAATCCGCAATCGAGAATCCACAATCGGTAAATCCTTGGTACTATGAGCAAGTGGGTTTAGGCTATAATTATCGTATTACAGACATACAATGTGCTCTAGGAATCTCTCAGTTGAAGAAACTTCGTGATTTTAGTAATCGCAGACGTGAAATAGTAGATATGTATAATGATGCCTTTCGCAATATCGAATCGATTCAAATACCTTATGAGCCTGATGATTGTAACAGTAATTTTCATCTATATGTACTCCTCATTGATTTTGATCAGATGGGTATTAAACGTTCTCAATTTATGAATGATCTTAAAAAGAAGGGGATTCTGACACAGGTACACTATATACCGGTGAATACACAGCCATATTATCAAGAAAAATTTGGGACGGGATGGGGTGATTGTCCCAACGCTGAAGAATACTATCAAAAGTGTCTTTCAATCCCTCTCTTTCCGTCTATGACTAATATTGATGTGGAAAGAGTTATTAATTCTATTAAAGGTAATTGAGTGCCAGAGAAGATTTTATTAATAAGGCCGCAGAATGTATACAATTATAACAACTATCCTTCTTTAAACCTGATATGCATAGCCTCAAAACTTAAGTCTGTTGGGTATAAGGTTAAAATTATTAACTGTTCACTTGATAAGGATTATTTAGAGACTATTGGAAGAGAGTTGGATGATTCATTGTTCGCAGGGATTTCTCTGTTAACCTCTGAGTCACCGGATGCTTACGTTATTATGCAGTATATAAAAGAGCGTTCTGATGTCCCGGTAGTTGTCGGGGGGTGGCACAGTACCTTATTTCCTGAGCAAATGGCAGATTGTAAATATGTTGATTATGTGATTGCAGGTGAGGGAGAGGAGCAAATTGTTAACGTTACAGAGTTCATAAAAAACCGGGAAAAAACAGGTAATAAGATTTTCTACAAACAGACTATGGATCTCGAAGCTTCGCCGTTGCCTGATTATGATGTGGATGAAAATATAGAGATATATATAAATAGCTACCTTACCGATAAATTGTCCGAATATGCCAAACAGCCTATGCGATGGCTTCCATATGAGAGTAGCAGAGGATGTCCTTCGCATTGTACTTTCTGTATTAATGTCGTTACAGATAACACCCGTTACAGAAAAAAAAGTGCAGACAAGGTTGTTTCAGAGATAGAGTATATTGTTAAAAAATATAAACTTACACATCTTAAGATTATTGATGATAATTTTTTTGTAGACATTAAGCGTGTTAGAGCAGTATGTGCGGGGATAATCAAAAGAGGTCTTAATATCACCTGGGATGGAGAGTGCCGTTGTGATTATTTCAATGACCGCTTGTTAAACAATGAGACATTGGAGCTTGCAAAAAAGTCAGGCCTTATCCAGCTAACCTTAGGTATTGAATCCGGGTCTTCACATACGTTAAAACTTATGAAAAAAGGTATAACACCGGAACAGGCAGCATTTGCAGTAAAAAAATGTGATGAGCATAGAATAATAGCACGATCATCCTTTATACTTGAGATTCCGGGAGAAACCCTGGGAGATATTAAACAGACAATATCATTTATCAACAAAATGAGGAAATATCCTTATTTCACCTGTGGAGTTGGAACATTCAGGCCATATCCGAAGTGTGAATTGACAGAAAACCTTTTGAAGGAAGGCTATCTCACTGAACCTGCTAATTTTGTCGACTGGACGGATAAGGATATAATTGATTTATATACCTCCGCGGAATATATAAGACCGTGGCAGACTAATGGAGAGTACTCAGAAGCTGCTTCTTATTATCAAAATATGGAGTCAGCCGTGAGATTGGGGAATTTTCAAATAGATAGAAAGATTGATAAAATAAAGAACACCCTCTTTATACTTATTGCCAAGCTCAGGAATAAACTCATATTTTATAAGTTTCAATATGACATAAATCTGTATAAAAGATTTTTGAAAAACTTTTATAAGAGACGGCAGGCATTAGAAAGGAGTGGCAGTTACCCTTTATCCAAGCTTAACTAGAAGGGTGCTAAAATATGAAGATTGTCGTTGTCGGGATCGGCTCTATAGGCACAAGGCATCTCAAGAATCTTGTTGAGTTAGGGCATCATGTTTATGCTGTGGACATTGATATGGAGCGGCTGAGTGCGGTCTCTGCATTTGCGAAAGGAACCTTCTTTTCACTTCATGACGCCTTAAAGATCAAGCCAGATGTTGCATTTATCTGTACATTTAGCAATGACCACATTATACCTTCTATAGAGTGTGCGCAAGCAGGGTGTCACCTTTTTATTGAGAAACCGTTGTCTTTGAATCTAGACGGAATAGATGATCTGATCGAAATGGTAAATTTAAGAAATCTTATTACCATGACAGGCTGTAATATGAGATTTCATCCTGCCATATCATATATGCATGATACACTGAATAATAATCCCGGTTTTGGTAAAAGGTTGTGGGCCAATCTTGAATTTGGATTTTATCTTCCGTTCGATAAAGAGGATTATGAATCATCTTATAAAGCGAATAGGAGCATGGGAGGGAATCTGATTTTTGATGGTATACACGAACTGGACTACGCAGTATGGTTTTTTGGTGAACCTGCGGAGGTCATATGTAATAAAGGTATTATTTCTTCGCTTAAAATAGACACCGAGGACCATGTTGAAATGATAATAAAGTTTAAAACAGGTAGTGTTTGTACTATTCACATGGATTATCTTCAACATGGATATTCCAGAAGATGCAAGATTGTTTGTGAAGGAGGTACAATAGTATGGGATTTTGCTCAAGGAAATATAGGTATAATTAGTTCTGAGAAAGAATGGCACTGGAAAGAGATGAAACTTGGAATATATGACAACCGGATGTATACGGATGAAATAAAGTATTTTTTCGATTGTATTATATCCCAAAAAGAGACATTTAACTCTGTCGAAAAATCTCTATTGGTGCTTAAACTTGCACTGGCAGCTGACAGGTCTTGCTTGTCAAATGCGTGGGAAAGAATCGAATGAGAAAAGTAATAGGTGTTATTACGGCCAGAATGGCTTCTACCAGACTGCCTGGTAAGGTTTTACAGATGATGGTTGGCAAATCGGTCTTTGCTCACCATGTGGGACGTATGAAAAATATTAAAGGGATTGACGGCGTATTCCTTGCGACGTCAAAAGACCCATTGAATAAGCAACTCATCGAGGAAGCGGAACGGCTTGATTGTGGATGGTTTGCGGGTGCAGAGCAGGATATTGTTGATCGTCATATCAAATTGTGTGAGAGGGAAGGGGCAGATGCGGTGATAAGGGTCACATGCGATTCACCAATTTTTGATATCGAGAGCGCTTCGAGTTTTGTAGATGAATTTAAGAAAAGATACCGGGATTTCATCTACGTTTCCAATATGACGATGATACAGGGCACGTTATCAGAGCTTATTTCATATAATACCCTTCTTGAGGTTCATAAACACTATCGAGGCGCTGCGGTCAGTATGTACATAAAAGAGAACATGGGCAAGTTTAATGTGTCAGGAATAGAGATTGATACAGATTTATGCAGACCTGAGTATCGTCTGACGATTGATGAAGCAGTCGATATCGAGATGATTCGTCATATATATGACGCTCTTTATAAAGGAAGTCCACTTGCACTCCACGATGTATATACATGGCTTGATGACAATCCGGAAATTGCAAAGCTGAATATGCATATTGGTATAAAAGGATGCGAACAGCAAAGCGCAAACCTTACGGAAGCACCTCTCTATTCCATAGTACAATCAGATTACAGGTATGTAATACTGGACGACATGAAGAGAATGGTAAATCCAGACATTTTCTTTCAAAAGTTTTTAGAATTATTTCCCGAGTTGAAAAAATAGATATGAAGAATACGATAAACAAATCATTACAATTATATAATATTGCACGAAATCTAATCCCGTCTTGTACTCAAACGTTCAGTAAAGGGTACACACAGTTTTCATTTAGAGTTTCACCTGTTTTTATAGAAATGGCAAAAGGCTGCCATGTTTGGGATGTTGATGGAAACGAATACATAGATTATTCAATGGCTCTTGGTGCTATAACGTTAGGATACGCTTATCCTGAAGTCAACGAAGCGATATCCGAGCAACTTAACAAAGGTATTGTCTATTCACTACCTCATCCACTTGAAGTTAAGCTTGCGGAAACTCTTGTTGAAATAATACCGTGTGCGGAGATGGTTCGATTTGCGAAAAATGGCTCTGATGTTACTACGGGGGCGGTGAGAGCTGCGAGGGCGTATACTGGTAGAGATAAGATTATCAGCTGCGGCTACCATGGATGGCACGACTGGTATATAGGGACAACTACGAGGAATAAGGGGATACCCAAGGCGGTTCAGGAACTGACATTGACGTTTGAATACAACAATATAGAAAGCTTGAGAAAATTGTTTGATGAAAATAGCGGTGAAATAGCAGCCGTAGTTATGGAGCCGATAGGTATTGTAGGGCCGGAAAAAAGGTTCCTTGAAAAGGTGAAAGAACTGACTCATAAAAATGGAGCACTTCTAATATTTGACGAGATAGTAACTGGGTTCAGGTTGTCGGAAGGTGGAGCGCAGGAATACTTTGGGGTGGTGCCAGATCTTGCATGCTATGGCAAAGGTATGGCAAACGGAATGCCTGTTTCAGCAGTAGTCGGCAAAAGGGAGGTTATGACGATTTTTGATGAAATTTTCTTCTCTTTTACCTTTGGGGGTGAAACTATTTCACTTGCGGCTTCTATTGCTACAATAAATGAAATGAAGGTTAAAGGAGTTATAGAATACTTGTGGCGTATGGGAAGAAAACTTAAAGACGGGTTTAATGCTTTGGCGGTAAAGCACGGTCTAAATACCGTTACTGAATGTATTGGCTTTCCACCAAGGACGGTTATTACATTTAAGGACAGACACGGGCAGGAATCGCTTGAGCTAAAAACACTGTTTCAGCAGGAAGCAATAAAAAGGGGTGTGCTTTTTTCCGGTGCACAGAATATGTGCTATTCCCATACAGATACAGACATCGAAAGGACATTGGAGGTTTATAATGAGTCTCTTGAAATCCTTGCCAGAGTTATTAAAGGAGGAGATGTTGAAAGTTGCTTAGATGGTGAAATTGTACAGCCTGTATTTAGAAAAGCGTAAGTAGGTTTGTAACAAAACATTTTTAAAAAATGGACTTTCATTTAAAACTTGGCTTGAAGTTGTGGTCATCAAATACGTTTTACATAAAACCTGCTCTTGAACTTCATCTACGGGGAGTTTTTGATTATGTAGAACTTTATGTAGATCCCGGTTCCGGAAAAAATCTTCCTGGTAAGTGGAAGAAAAGCGGATTACCATTCTGTCTCCATGTACCTCATGCATATTCGGGTTTTAATCTTTCCCAGCGGAAATGTCAATCTGAGAACCTGAGTTTATTGAAAGAGGTTGAATTTTACCGGTTAGCCCTGGAACCGGAATTTGTAATTTTTCACCCGGGTATACAGGGTTCAATTGATGAGACAGTACGTCAGATTCATGATATGAAGAAAGTTTTTCCAGATATATTTAATCTGGCAATTATAGAAAACAAACCGAAGATTGGTTTGAAAGGTGAAATTTGTGTAGGTGCTTCTCCTGGAGAAATAGAACAAATTATTGAAGAAACTGATCTTGGGTTTTGTCTGGATATAGGGCATGCCATATGTTATGCGGCATGGGCACAAATTGGATGGGGAAATGTCGTAGATCAGTTTATGAAACTGGGGCCAAAGGTTTATCATTTATCAGATGGTAACATGAATTCTCATAAGGATTTACATCTTCATTATGGTGATGGTGATTATGAATTAAGCAAGATAATAAAGTTAATACCATCGGATGTATATGTTTCTGTTGAAACTGACAAGGATCCTGAATTACATTTGAATGATTTTGAAAGGGATGTCAATTATTTGAAGAATTTGAGTGAGATGTCTGTATGAAATTGCTATCTCTGGTTAAAGCGCATCGAGAATGAATCAGGTTTAGATTGAAAAACAAGGAAGGATAGGGCATATTATCAAAGAGTTAAGGATAGATATAGCAAAAGGATACTTGAGGCTGAGAAATGTGAGATCTTCAGATATAGATGATTTGTTTTGGTGGAGAAATCACCCTGTTATAAGAAAAAACTCATTTAATACAGAATCTATATCCCGGGATGAGCATGAAAGATGGTTTAAGAAAAAGAGTAAAGATAAGAATTCACAAATATATATAGCATGTTTTAAGGATGATAAAATTGGAATAGTTAGATTTGAAGAAAAAGGTGATGTGATAAAGGTAAGTGTTATGCTTAATCCTGATTATTTAGGCAAAGGATTTGGCTCAGAAGTAATCAGATTGGGGACGGAGAGGTTTATAGGCGAAAAAAAACCTTGTAAACCGGTAATTGCAGAGATCAAAAAAAATAATATAGCGTCTATAAAGGCATTTCAGAAAGCAGATTTTAAGGAAAGCCACTCAACTTTTGTATACACAGTACATGAATAGAAGTATCAAAATTGCCAATCGCCAGATTAGTCCGAACGACCCTCCATTTATCATTGCGGAAATGTCAGGTAATCATAACCAGTCCCTGGAAAAAGCATTGAAGATTGTGGAGGCAGCAGCGAAGGCGGGTGCACACGCCATAAAGTTGCAAACATACACTGCAGATACAATGACGATTGATGCCGATAGCGCATCCTTTTTCATTAATGATCTAAATAGCCTATGGAATGGACAGTCACTTTATAACCTCTATCAAAAGGCATATACCCCTTGGGAATGGCATAAGCAGATTTTTGAATATTGTAGTAAGTTGGGCTTAATTGGTTTCAGCACTCCCTTTGATGAAACGGCAGTAGATTTCCTGGAGAGTCTGAATGTACCGGCATATAAAATTGCATCATTCGAAAACAATCACTTACCTTTAATTAAAAAGGTGGCAACAACCGGTAAACCGTTAATAATATCTATCGGCATGGCAACTGTTGCTGAACTGGATGAAATGGTGAAAACGGCCAGAGAGGCAGGCTGCAATGAAATAATACTATTGAAGTGTACGAATGCATATCCGGCTGCACCGGAAGATATTAATTTACTGACTATTCCGCATTTAAGAAAGTTGTTTGATACAGAAGTAGGTCTTTCTGACCACACACCAGGGGTTGGTGTAAGTGTAGCTGGTGTTGCTCTGGGGGCTATGGTAATTGAAAAACACTTTACCTTATCAAGAGGAGATGGGGGGGTAGATTCGGAATTTTCAATGGAACCGAATGAAATGAAGCTGCTTGTTGATGAAACTCTCACTGCATGGAAGGCATTGGGAGAGGTAAAGTATGGTTTAGCTGATAAAGAAAAGGCCACTTCTCAGTTTCGACGTTCTATTTATGTCGTGGAGGATGTAAAAGAGGGTGATGCATTAGCATCACAAAACATTCGTATTATTCGCCCCGGAGGTGGTTTGGATCCTAAATACTATGAAATGCTTCTGGGTAGAAAAGTGTGTCGCAGCATTAAAAGAGGAACTCCTATGGGTTGGGAGTTTTTGGTGTGACAGGGTTGTCTTTAGTAAGACGTACTAAACTCTTCAGCTTTGAGGCTATAAAACCTTTCAGAATCGAGTCTAGGATTCGATGGTAAAGTGATGAGGCAATGACGATTAATATTGAAATAACAAAAAATAGCAGTATAAGGCCAGGCATGAATAGAATGATGACGTTTAATAATGGCAAAAATTTAAACGTTGATATAGTGGATCAAAGTTTTAGCCTGGAGTTGGAGAGTGGCAGGCATGTTTACATTGCTGGAGATATTTTTTACCACATAAAAAATGGTGATAACGAAATTAAACCAATTAATACAAACAGCAAGAGCTATTTAAATAAAATCTTCTTGGAAAATAGCTTGGAAGATGTTATTTCCAATCTTGAAGGACAGTATATTGGTCTGTATGTGGATAAGCATAAGCATTTAGCACATATTTTCAGTGATCGTTATACTCGGCTCGATTCTTTTTATGCATATAACGATTCTGCTTTTTATTTTTCAACAGATTTAGATTCTATCTTTAGAAATCTTAAAGCTGAATATGACCAAAAAATGCTGGCGCATCTCTTTTCTGTTTCCGGTGGGTACACTCCAAAGGGTTTGACGATTTATAAGAACGTAAAGCAGTTACGGGTGGGTGAGATTCTTACACTGTCTGATTCCGGAATTGATTCCAGTATGATTGAATTTAAACCTCTTAAAATAGAAGACTATAGTGATAAACATTTAGAGACTTACTATACTATTCTCAGGGAATCTGTTGTTTCCAGAGCTAATTGTGAGGGAGAAAAATGGATAGCAAGCTCTAGCGGATGGGATTCTTCGATGATATTAGGTTTGCTTGTAGATGAATTTGGTTCGAAAAACGTCAGGATGTTAAATGGACGTATGAAATACTCTAAAAAATTAGATGCTCTTAACAAATTTGAAATTAATAAAATAAGTAAAATTGGCAGTTTTTACGGTATAGAGCCGACTATAGTGGATCTGGATTTTGTTGACAAAACTGCGCCAGAATATTGGGTAAGGGTTCTCCCTTACTTTAAATCAAAGCATATGTACGCTTTTGAAACGTACAATTTCTCAATACTTTCTGATAAACTTTGCGATATTGCGGGAAAAGGACAATTAATATTTAATGGCGAAACGTCCGATTCATTCCACAATTTTGGATTTTCTCAATTTGGAACATTTTTTCATTCAAGTAAACCATTTACAGAATATGCCGACAAGATGAATTGCTACTTATATGGCCCATCGTTCTTTAAAAAGATAATTGATGGTACTTATGAAGGGGATAAGGTTTTTCAAATCTTTAGGAAAATGCGTGAAGGTGTTGAATTTACATCTGTGAGAAATAATAGAAGGGACGTTATTGAAGGTTATCTGTTTCCCTTTATTTATGGCAGTCCCCGTATTCCGTTTGCAAAAACGTATGTAAATGCAGCCTTAACAGAAAAGGGACAAAAAGCAATATACAATTTCCCTTTTAGAGAATATATGCCAGATGTTTTGTCAAATCTGTCAGAAAGTAACATCTATTCATGGTTGACATACTTATACCACAGTTTTCACGCACAGGGATCGACTGTTAATACGCCAAAACATGCAATGGAACTCAACAGCCACAAATGGCGATTACCATTTGACGACATTCGTTTAATTGACCTACTTTCAAAGATGCCTGAAAAATGGGGGCGAGGGCTGGAATTGAATAGTACCAAATACCCACTTAAATGGGTTGCTAAGAATAAAATAAAAATGCCGTTTGAGTTGTTGGATGAAGGACCACATGCATATCTTTATGACGTAATGGAAGGGTTCTCATTGTTTGCGGAGATCGTATATAGATCAGGAGTGACTGAATTCTTTAAGGATAAATTAAAGAACCATTCGTATAAAGATATTCTTAGTGATGAATATTTTAACATAGAATATCTTGACAAGTTGTGTTCAGAGTATCTTGATGGTAAAGAAGTAACTGGAAAAGATTTCAATAATTTGGTTGCCTTGATAACTCTTGTCATTGTTGGATGGTACTAAATTATTTATTGAAAATTGATTGCAAAGCAAAGGGAAAATGAGCGTTAATAACGAATATAAGACGATAGCAATTATTTCAAATATAGAACAGTTTAAATATCTTGTTTCTAACGAAATGATAAAAACACACCATAATATACATTATATATGCTTAACTCCTTCTGTTGAATATGAAATTTCTAAGATGGATGTTCAGTGGTCTTCTGCGGAGGATCTATTTGATATGGCTGAATTTATGAGAATAGCTTCAGAAGGGTTTGAGTCATGCGAAAAAATTGCAGCGGATATTGATTCAGCACTCGATGAGTATTTCAATGCTATATGTACGCAAGGTTTTTTTTCGTCAATAAATTTTGTCTTTTATATTAAAACTTTTTTTGATTCTATTCTATACAAGCTATATTTGCTTAAATCAATACTTGACGAATTAGTACCATCAAAAATAATCTGTTTTATAGAACCAGAAGAAAGAGAATTTTATAATCACAACTTTGAAATTGGTGACATAATTCCTAAAATATTACAAATCCTTAAGAACAGATACAAATACGAATTGATTACTTACAAAATTAATGAACTCAAAGAGGATTCACGAAAAGAACCATATGTTAATAATAGGTGGGAGAGTATTAAGCAATCCATAATATTTATGTTAAAAAATAAAATTGAGGTTTCTGTTCAAGACCATGACGTAAATTTAAGGAATGTTGGCATAGTAATGGTGGGTGTACTGAAAAAGATAGTACTATATACAAAATATAGATTGAATAAAAATCCAAAATTATGCACGATTGTCATAGGCAGAAATAATACACTGGCACGGATATTATTGTATGTAAGCGGTTGGGGAAAAATAGGTGGTACCGTTAAGAGCATTGCCAGGATTGTTGATAACTGCAAGGTCATACCCACGGAAATTGAAAACAGCACACTTCCGGCAAAATTTGGTATAACAAAGAGAACGCTTAAAGATTTTTGGAAAAAGCTGAGTAGCAGCCAGTCATTTAAAAATTATTTTTACAGTGGGGAAGTTGATTTTTCCAGCGTCATCTCACCGTATTTGGAAAAATATATTTGTTCAATTTTTCCAACATGCGTTGTTGCGGGCGGAAAAATTGAAAGGGAACTTAGTGGATATAAAGCATCGGTCTATATTACTCCTACGATTGATACTACATATGAAATAGCAGCAGTTTTAGCATGTAAAAGGCTTGGAATAAAAGTTTGCAGTGTCCAGCACGGAAGTATGGGGTACTTTAAGACACCAATTATAAAATATATGGATTACATTGGAACCGATTATACGTTCACTTATGGTTCTGGGGTAGCAGATTTTTTCCTGCAAGAGTTCAAAGATAATTCCATGGTCGATATTGCTGTACCTATCCCTGTTGGTAATCCGATATTAAAAGAACTTTTTGTCAAATGCCGGAGAAAACCTCTCCGTTCCAATAAGTTAAGACGGCAAGCATTGTATGTAGATACTCATTTTATATCGAATCTTTTTTACTTTGGATGGAATTGTTATCCTAACATTTGGTATAGCCGTTTACAGAGAAGGTTAGTAGATGTCTTCAAAGGTTTCCAAAATATTAAGCTTTACATAAAACCCTATCCTTCACAACTCATAGAAAACCCATTAATAAAGTATATAAATGATAATGACATTAATAACGTAATATTTTTACCTCATAATGTTGATATGGTGGAATTTATTGATATGACTGATCTATTTATCATAGATTTTCCTACAACAAGTTTATTAAAGATGGTTTGTTCTCGAAAGCCGATAATTGCTTATTATAACCCAGACTATTTCAAGCTATCATTAGAGGCCCGGAAACTTTTAGAAAAGAGAGCAGAATTGTGTAATACCGAAGATGGATATTTTACTACTATTGAAAAGTATTGTAAAGATCTTGATTGGTCAGAGTCTGAAAATCCTGATGATGAGTTTCTTTTTCGCTATGGTATTTGCGGAGAAAATATTGATACAGAAAAAATGGTTGTTGATCGTTTAGCGGATACCATTATCAATCAAGGTGTTTCTCGATGATAAAATTTGAACCTTTCAAAGGACTAAATCCTAATTAAAAATAATTAGAAAAATGTCAACTACAGGGAAAAATGTTCTTAAGGGTGTTTTCTATCTGAGTAATGCCAGGTTGCTTGTAGCGCCTTTAGGTTTTGGGGCGACCATAGTGACGGCATGGTATCTCAGCCCTGCAGAGTACGGTATATTGAGGACATTCTGCTTGATTGCTTTTTGGGTAAACTTGGTTGCTACAATGGGTGTGGACGCGGGGCTCAACAAGGAAATGCCATATTATCTGGCACGAAATGAGCTTGAGCGTGCAGAATACATTAAGAACCAGACGATAACCATAGCAATTATAATGACTACACTATCTTGTGCAGGTGTTATAATTTATACGTTTATTCAATATGGTAGCAATAAAAAAATCTGGCTGGGTATGATTATTGTGTTATTAACGATAATGGCAAACAGGGCCGTCAGCTTTTATACGATTCTTTGTTATATTCAAAAGAAATTCAGTGTATTACCTAGAGTAATCATATGTCAGTCGCTGATCGGGTTTGTTGTAGTTGTTTCACTGCTGCCATTGTTAGGATTGTACGCATCATTAGTGGCAATTCTGGTGGCGGCATCTACCCAATGTATTCTTTTGAAGTCAAAAATTCCACTTAATTTCAAACCGGTATTTGACAGAAAAGAAATTAAACGTCTGTTCCTATTTGGGTTTCCCTTTTTAATGTTGAACCTGACGTTTTTCGGTTTTGTGAGATGTGACCAGATCATGATTGCCTCTATGCTCCCAATCAGGGATATGGGATTTTATAGTTTTGCAATAGCTTTCGTGACCTTAGCCGTGATTTTTTTTGAGTCGTTTGCACAGGTGTATACCCCGATATTTCAAGAGAAATTGAGTTTAGTTAATGGTGATTACGGAAAAATGAATGACTATTTTTGGGCTCCAACAATTTTGTCCGGGTATCTCGGTTCCGGGATTCTCTTGCTTACCTTTCTTTGGTCGCCGGTCATTGCGTTGTTTTTGCCGAAATATGAATCGTCAATAATAGTATTAGAGATATTGATTGTTGGTCAGATTATTTTTTCTTTGAACATAGCGCCCAGCCTGGCTTTAAATAATAATGTAACGAAAAAGACCTGGCTTAGTTGTTGCACCTATGGTGCCGCTGCAATAGTAAATATAGCTTTGAATTTTTTTTTAATAAAAAAAGGGTATGGTATGGAAGGTGTTGCTATTGCGACAGTGAGCTCTTACCTGTTAATTGTAATGATAATGTATTACCTTTCCGCAAAATTTGTATTTAAAAGTTGGCATGGGGTTATCAGGAATCTGGTTGAAACAATAGTACCTATAATGATTGTTTTAACGTTTCCATTAGTACAGTGGAAGTTGCGTTTATTTCCAATAGATAATTACGCATTTAAGGTTGCAGGTTCATTTCTTTTTGCATCAATGCTGTTTATATCGATAGTATGGCGGTCAAAAAATAATGAAGGGCTTAAAAAAATTTTAGTGATCAGTCTGCCGCAGAGTTTTTTGTTAAAATTAAAACTGGCTTAAGTTTCAAAATGATTTACAGGAATTGTATGTTAGTATTTAGAATTGATGAAAAAAATATGATGTACTGATAATGTGGCAGAAATTGTGTATTATCTTGGGAGTGAGAAAAATAATTTTATAACATAGAAAATTATCAGTGTTTTAGGTGGCGAAGAGCTTATCTACAATTCATTGAGAGCTTTTGTAACATAGGTTACTTTATTTGTAAAGATTAGTGCTCATTGAGCCATTAATCTCATAATGTATGAAAACTTATTTGAGAAAATGTTTATCTTTAATACAGATAAAGTCATTAAATAAATCGGCTGAAGAACAGGGCTTAAATGTGTTGATAGAAAAGCTTAAGAAGAAAGTTTTTGATATAAGATTACAGTATTCAGGGTTTGAGGTTAATAGTCCGTATTTGGAAACTAAGGTACGGAACCAACATGCTTTTCAAATATCACTTCTTGATAATGTAATAAATAAACTTGAAAATCCGGTTATAGTAGATATTGGTGATTCTGCTGGAACTCATTTGCAATATATTCAAGAACTTTATTCCGAAAACAATAATATAAGATGCATAAGTGTTAATCTTGATCCGGAAGCCATAAAAAAAATAAAGGAAAAAGGGTTTGAAGCCATTCAAGCAAGAGCAGAAAACTTACACGATTATAATATAAACGCTGATGTATTTCTATGCTTTCAAACACTTGAGCATTTAATGAATCCGATAAACTTTCTGTATAAATTGTCATCAAGAACAACGGCAAAATATCTTATTATTACAGTACCGTATCTGAAAAACAGTCGTATTGGTTTATATCATATAAGGTGTGGGGATAAAGATGATGCTTGTGCAGAGAATACTCATATCTTTGAACTTAATCCAGAAGATTGGAAATTGATTGTAAGGCATTCTGGTTGGAGTGTTACCAAGGAAAGAGTATATCTTCAATATCCTAAAAGAAGTTTGCTGAGGATCACAAAAGCCTTGTGGAGGAAATATGATTTTGAAGGTTTTTATGGTATGGTTCTTGAGAGAAATGACGAGTGGTCTTCTCGATATAAAGATTGGTAGTTTTTATGGGCAAAAAAAAGATTTGTGAGCTCTTTAGGGTAAAGCTGCTTTTACGTTTAAGGCAGGCGTAGTGTTTGAAACTTAGGAAAAGAATAAAACAATACATTCGGTCCAGAAAAATCAAGTATTAGGTTAAAGAGCACTGAAATAATCTGATTTGTAACGAAAATTAGGAAAGAGTCCCTTTGAATAATATCTTTAAAGAACTGAAAAAAGACAAAATTTTATATGTGGATGTTGGTGCTCGCTGGGGGATTACAGAACCTTGGGTTCATTTTGGAGATATTATTAATATCATTGGATTTGAGCCAGACGAAACAGAGTGTAAGAAACTAAATGCGCAAATTCGGGAGAAAGATGTGTTTATAAAATACCTACCGATTGCTCTTCTTGACGGAAAGAAAGATGCCACTCTAAATATTACAAAAAGCCCAGGTTGCTCTTCGCTATTAAAGCCTAATACGAAGTTGCTAAATCAGTTTCCCGATTTTGAACGTTTTAATATTGTAAAGAAAACTCAATTATCTACAAATTCTCTGAACTCTGTACTTGAGGAGAACCGTATTAGGGATATTGATTTTATAAAAGTAGACACACAGGGGACTGAGTTAAAAATTTTTCAAGGTTCTGGACAGGTATTGTCAAAAGATGTTTTTGGAATTGCGGTTGAGGTTGAATTTGCTCAATTATATGAAGATCAACCTTTATTCGCGGATGTAGACAAATACCTAAGAGAGAATGGTTTTACATTATTTGACTTAAACAGACACCGGTGGAAAAGAGAAAATATACCAGCAAATATGCCAGCTAGGGGACAAATAATTTTTGGTGATGCATTGTATTTTAGAACCGATTTTGGAGAAGATGTCAAATCTATAAGTAGAACAAAAGGGATAAAAATGATCATAATAGCTGCATTACACGGCTATTATGATTATGGTAGGCACCTGAATGAGTTATTTTTTAAATACGATATTTTTAATCAAGAAGATAAAAATCAGATTGAACAATTACTTTGTATAAAACCAGTGAACCAGATAAGAAGAGTTAGTCGTTTATTCAAAAAATTTATGGCTAATGTTTTGAGACCAAAAGGGATACAAGTTGGGTGGGCTGATTCTGACGGTTTTGAAATCGGAATATACATTAATGATTTAAGAATAAAAATGAGTAAATTGATTAATGACGGTAGTTGAAAAAACGTTTAGGCAACCTGGTGTTGAAGTGAAGTGAAATGAAAAAGGAATTATTAATTAAACACAGATTAGAATCCGATACTGTTGTTGGAAGCTGGGTATCGCTGGGTAGCGTAGAGGCTGCAGAAATAATTGCGACGAGCGGATTCTCTTTTGTAACTATTGATTTAGAACATACAGGAATTGACATAAAGACTGCGGAATCACTTATACGCGTTATAGAACTTTCAGGTTCTGTTCCAATTGTTCGGGTATCAGAAAATGATCCTATCCAGGTAAAAAGAGTGATGGATTGCGGGGCTCATGGAATAATAGTTCCAATGGTGAATACACCAGAAGAAGCTGAACAAGCGGTTGCGTCAATTCATTATCCTCCAAAAGGGATTCGGGGAGTAGGTTTATATCGAGCACAAAAATATGGTAACGGTTTTAAGGAGTACAAGGAATGGTTATTGGGAAATAGTGTTGTTGTTGTGCAAATTGAATCAAAAGAGGCGATCAACAATATAGATAACATTTTGTCTGTTGACAGAGTAGATGCTGCAATGATTGGTCCATATGATTTGTCAAACTCTTTGGGTGTTTTAGGTGAATTAAATCACCCGGAGGTTATTAAGGCAGAGATAATATTTCTGCGCAGTTGTATGAAGTGTGGAGTTGCACCAGGGATTCATATTGTTCATCCTGATAGGGAAAAACTTGAAGAATGCATGAAAAAAGGGTTTCGCTTTATTGCATATGGGGTAGATATGATTTTCCTTGAGAATGCAACTCGGCAAGCCCTAAGTCATACCAGAGATTTAAAATATTGAAGAATAAAGAATATTAAAAAACTGAAAAAATACCGGTAGAAGTAGGTCAGTATTTACAGGACAAATAGGATCGTTAAGGATATTCCACGAAGAATTAATGTAACAAATAGATAAAAACAATGAGGATGAAGGAAGAAGAAATCAGGAAACGTGACGTATTCAACAAATATCTTGAACTTGTAGAAAATGATGTAAAGGATTTATTTGAATTCAATTCATTTATAGAAACAAACTGTCCCGCCTGTGATAATAATGATTATAATTATGAGTTTGTAAAAATAGGATTTAAATATGTCTCATGTAATATATGCGCAACTCTATTTGTAAATCCCAGGCCCAGTTTTGAGTCTTTGAAAGAGTTTTATTCAAATTCTGAATCAACGAGTTTCTGGATAAATGATTTTTTTAAACCGGTAGCCGAGGTAAGAAGGGAAAAGATTTTCAAACCGAGAGCTGAACATATTAGCAGGTTGATTGTCAATGGAAAGAATAACGTTATAGGTGATATTGGTGCAGGATTTGGTTTGTTCCTTGAAGAGTTAAAAAGACTGCTGCCAGATAATCATTTTATTGCAATTGAGCCATCAAGAGATATGGCAGAAATCTGTGGTAAAAAAGGGTTTGAGGTTTTGGATAGATGTCTGGAAAATATAGAAGACATGGAAAATCGTTTTGATTATTTAACTGTTTTTGAATTAACAGAGCATTTATTTAATCCCGGGTTGTTTTTCAATGACATTTTCAAACTTCTCAAGCCAGGAGGTTATGTTTTATTGACCACATTAAACGTGTATGGATTCGATATGCAGACACTTTGGGAAAAATCAAAAAGTATATTTCCTCCTCACCATCTAAACTTTTTTAATCCGAAGTCCATATCATTGCTTCTTAATTCCAGCGGTTTCAATATAAAAGAGATTGAGACACCGGGTCAACTGGATGTTGATATTATAGAGGGCATGGTTAAGGGCGAAGGTTTTGATGCCGGGCGATTTTGTAATTTACTTATAAACGAAGGAAGTCCAAAGGCAAAAAATGAACTTCAAACATGGATCCGCAGGAATCTATTCAGCTCGCACATGAGAGTTTTGGGACAAAAGAGTTATTAGGGAATAATATTTATAATCGTTTAAATAAAAAAATGAAAATAGTCGCTATAATACCGTCAAGGATGGCAGCCACCAGATTTCCTGGAAAACCGCTCGTTCCAATTTTAGGATTGCCGATGATCGAACATGTACGAAGGCGAACATCGATGTGCGAGTTGGTAGATGAGACAATTGTTGCAACTTGTGACGTGGAAATAAAGAAGGTAGTAGAATCATTTGGAGGTAAAGTGATTATGACTGCCGATACATATGATAGATGTACTGATAGAGTTGCTGAGGCCGCTGAGGATTTGGAATGCGATATAGTTATTAACGTTCAAGGGGATGAGCCTCTGGTACTACCTGAAATGGTGGATAAAGCAGTATCTCCCCTGATAGAAGACTTAGGTTTGCAGTGTACTAATCTTGTAACTAAAATAGTAGACCTGCAGGAGTTTAAGAACCCTAATGCACCCAAAGTAGTAACCAATACATTTGGAGATTTACTATACATTTCACGAGAGCCAATTCCCTCTCGGAAAAAAGCTGTTTCAAATAATTACACCGGGTTAAAACAATTAGGGATTATTGCATTTCGAAAAGAATTTCTTCTACAATTTTCTCAATTAGAGCCAACACCACTTGAGAAAATTGAGTCTGTTGATATGTTGCGGGCTGTGGAGCATGGGTATTGCGTGCGGATAGTAGAAACTGAAAATCTAATGATAGGGGTCGACGTACCCGGAGATATTAAACTTGTGGAAAATGTACTATCGTCAGATCCTTTGGTGAAGAAGTATATTTAAAAACAACAGAACAAAGCATTGCTTTATCCTAAATGCCTTTACTCTAACACTCCGTGTCCTTAGATATGACAGAACAAGCTGTAGTCTTAATATTAATAGAAATTAGGATAACATATTGTCAATAATAAAAGACAAATTAAGAGTTGGTATTGCTGGCTATGGAGTGGTTGGAGAACGCAGGCGAGTATTTATTGATCGTCATCCGAAACTAGAAACAATAGCTGTTTGTGATCAGAAATTTTCAAACTCTGGTATAATGCATGACGGCTTGCGTTGTTATAAAGACTTCAAACATCTGCTTGAAGAACCAATAGATATGCTGTTTGTAAGTTTACCTAACTATTTGGCTCCACAGGTTACTATTGCCGGGCTTGAAAGAGGCATACATGTTTTTTGTGAGAAACCACCAGGGAGGAGTATCTCTGATATTGAAAGTGTGATAGAGGCCGAAAATAGAAATCATTCATTATGCCTTAAATATGGCTTTAATCATCGTTATCATTATTCCGTAATAGATGCCTTGGAAATAGTCAAGTCTGGTGAAATGGGAGAGATTATTAATATCCTAGGTGTATATGGTAAGAGTAAAATTGTTCCTTTTGTTGGTGAATGGAGATCAGAGAGAAAGTATTCTGGTGGTGGAATACTTCTTGATCAGGGAATTCATATGGTAGATTTAATAAGTCTTTTTTGCGATGAGTTTAAAGAGGTGAAAAGTTTTGTGTCAAATCAGTATTGGGGTCTAGATGTAGAAGATAATGCTTATGCTTTAATGAAGGATATTAATGGAAGGGTTGCCGTGATTCACTCCAGTGCCACTCAGTGGCAACACCGGTTTCGATTAGAGATCACACTGTCTGACGGATATTTGGAGCTTCAGGGGATTCTTGCCGGTTCAAAAAGTTACGGAGAAGAAAAACTTATTATTGGTAAACGTTGTGGTAAATCACATACGGGGACTGACCGTGAAGAGATAATAACATATCTCGAAGATAACTCATGGCGTGATGAAATAAATGAATTTGCAGATGCAATTTGTAATGGGAAAGAGATACTGCATGGTACTAGTTCGGAGGCGCTTAATACAATGAAACTTGTTTATAGAATATACTGGGCAGATCCTGAATGGAGAAATAAATTTAACATATCTAATCCGGACTAGAGGAGGAGGGAGAGGTTTTTGAAATATCTCGAAAAATTATTTGAAGAATGTAATGAAGGTGTAGATTATTTTAATAGTTATTTTAAATATTTAAATGATCTACAGAAAACACTTGATGCAAGCGCTATTAAAGGTGTGATTAATTGTTTCATTAATGCTAGAGAAAATGGAAAAACAATATATTTTGCTGGCAATGGCGGTAGCGCTGCTACAGCATCCCATTTTGCGCAGGATCTTGGAGAGGTTGGCCGAAAAGCAGGAGTACATTGTTTCAAGACTCATAGTTTAACAGGTAGTGCCGCTTTGCTTACTGCACTTGGCAATGATTATGGTTATGATAAACTGTTCTCTATTCAGATTAGTGAATTGTGCAGTGAGGGTGATGTGCTTGTGGCTATTTCGGCAAGTGGAAACAGTCCTAATATCATAGAAGCGGTTAAACAGGCAAAGGAAATGGGTGGAATTACAATAGGTTTAGTTGGTTTTGATGGGGGCAAACTTTTGAAAATGTGTGATTATGTTGTTCGTGTTAAAGCGAACAAAGGTGAGTACGGCCCAGTTGAAGATATCCATATGATCTTAGATCACATAATCACTTCATTTCTGACTTTTAGATTAATGAGTGAGAAAGTAGAAACTAAATGAAGAGAAGAATATTGATTGGCCCATCAACGTTTGCTGCTTTGGATTCTTCACCCATGGATAAACTCATTGATGAGGGGTTTGAAGTGGTTGATAATCCTTTTGGAAGGAAACTTACAATAAAAGAGTTGGTAGATTTCTTACCTGGACTTATAGGTTTAATTGCAGGTCTGGAGGACTTAAATAGAGGGGTATTAGAACAATCTGAACTCAAGGTTATTTCACGCTGTGGTTCAGGGTTGTCTAATGTAGACTTAAAAACAGCGGTGAAGCTAGGTATTAAGGTGTTCTCAACACCAGATGCCCCAACAACTTCAGTAGCCGAATTAACTTTAGGCTTGTTGCTGTCAATGATGCGCCAGCTTTATAAAATGAACATGTCTATGCATCAAAGGAAGTGGGACAAGCAGATAGGCACTCAGCTAAAGGGGAAAGTGGTAGCAATAATAGGGTTTGGGCGTATTGGTCGAAAAGTTGGCCAACTTTTAATGGCATTTGAATCAGATGTAGTAGCAGTTGAGCCGGAGCTCTCGGGTGAGGTAGACGGTACCCAGATTCTGAACATGGATGATGCGCTGAAAAAAGCGGATATCATAATTCTGCATTGTAGTGGTAGCGGTGTCTTACTTGGGGAACGAGAGTTTGGAATGATGAAAAAAGGAGTATATTTGATAAATATCGCAAGAGGTCATCTGATTGACGAAATATCGCTCACTCATGCTCTTGATAGTGGACATGTTGCAGGTGCATGCTTAGATACTTTTGTGGAAGAACCATATAGTGGCCATCTTTGTGATTACGAACAAGTTATTTTAACACCACATATTGGTTCTTATACTCAGGAATGTAGAAGGCAAATGGAGATGGAGTCTGTTGAGAATTTAATAAAAGGATTGAAAGGGTGACAATTTAGTTTGTTACGCTCATAATGGGACTGGTGGTTTTTAACATGAAAAATGACAATGCCAGAATTATGAAATCTGAATGACATATGAACTAACAATCAAAAGAGTTATATAGGAGTCAATATATTTAATATGAAAATTGATTATAGTAATCAGGTTGTGCTTGTTACTGGGGCCACTCGCGGAATCGGGAAACAGATAGCCGATGATTTTGCTGGATTGGGAGCTAAGCTTATACTTACTGGTACAAATAAAGATCAGGTTAAGATACTAAACGAAACATCTGAGAAAACTGAAAAAGGCAAGAGGAAATTTTATTGTGTGGACTTTACCAATGCTGAGAGTACTGAAGGATTTATAGAGGAACTTAAGAGATATGAAAAGATCGATGTATGTGTCAACAATGCGGGGATTAATAAGATTGACTATATAGCGGAAGTAAAGACTACGGATTGGGATGACGTTATGTCGGTAAATTTAAGGGCACCTTTTATGGTCATACGTGTAGTCAGTGGGATTATGAAAAGAAATGCTTATGGTCGTATCATTAATATTGCTTCTATATTAGGTGTAATCAGCAAGGAGAAGAGATCTGCTTATTCCACCAGCAAGTTTGGCATTATGGGGATGACAGTAGCAGTGTCCAATGAACTGGCAAAGCATAATGTATTAGTAAATTCGGTCTCACCTGGATTTGTGCTTACAGACTTAACCAGAAGTATATTAAGTGAGAAAGAGATAGAAGATCTTGCCACGCAGATACCAGCACAACGGCTTGCAGGACCTGTTGACATTTCAAATGTAGTACTTTTTCTAGCGAGTTCATTTAATACATATATAACAGGGCAGAATATTATAGCGGATGGTGGATTTGTTAATGTCTGAAAAATTTATTGTTAAATCCAGACTAAGAGATTATGAAGTTTGTTTTCTCGAAGATATAAATTCTACTATCGAACACTATGCGAATATTAACTCATTTTTTATAATTGATAAAAGAGTGATGGACCTTTTTGGGAAACAAATTAGTTGTAAATTGACTGGAGAACGTACTTTAATCGTTGAGGCCGTAGAGCAGAATAAAACCCTTGATTATTGCACTGGTTTAATTCAACGGCTTATTACAGCCAATGTTAGAAGAGACAATTGTCTTATTGCCATAGGTGGTGGAATAATACAAGATATTACATCGTTTGTAAGCACAATTCTGTTTCGTGGTATCGAGTGGGTGTTTTTCCCAACAACTTTACTATCTCAGTCTGATAGCTGTATCGGTAGTAAGACTTCAATTAATCTGAACGAGTATAAGAATTTATTAGGATCTTTTTACCCTCCTTCAAAGGTATTTATTGATATCAATTTTCTGAAAACCTTGCCTGTTGGTGAAATCAAATCAGGCATAGGAGAGATACTTCACTTTTATTTTAATGACGGAAGTAGATTGGCAAGAGAAATGATGGATAGTTATGATAATATATTAAAGACACCTTCACTTTTAGAAAAATATATAAAAGCAAGTTTAAAAATTAAGAAGAAAATTATTGAAATAGACGAGCTAGACAAGAATGAAAGAAATTTGTTTAATTATGGCCATACTTTCGGGCATGCAATTGAAACAATTAGCAATTATAGTGTGCCTCATGGACAAGCTGTAACTTTGGGAATGGACATTGCTAATTTTGTATCACTCCGTTTAGGATATTTAGATAAAAATGTGTTTGAGGATATGCGCAAGATTATGTCGCGGAATTTACCAACTTTTAGGATAAATGAAGATATGATAGATGATTATATTAGAGCCCTTTCTAAAGATAAGAAGAATATGGGCAATAATCTTGGTTGTATTCTGACTAATGGGCCTGGTTCTATGAGAAAAGAGTATGTCCCCCTCAACGATGAGCTAAGAGACTTAATACTAGCTTACTTTAGAGTTAATACCTAATTCATTATTAAATAGGATTGTAAACTTCGATCGATGTCTAAAGCTATACTGCTATTTGATGAACATATAAATATTAATGAATTAAAAAATATTAATAAGTCAGAAGAGGTTGATATATTTCCTTTAACTTCTAACTGGTCTGTTATAAATGCGGTTAGAAATATTTGTACATCCGAGATGTGCGTAGACGATTCTGCTATAAATCTGTTGGACTCTGCGAGGTTAATCAATGATGAGGTTGATAAGATTAGAACGCGAGTTTCGGAATGGTCTTCAAACCTTGGTGATTGTAAGGTATGGGATAAGTCGATTAAAGAATGGTTTCTCACTCCGAAAGGGGAAATAACAACTTGGTGGTTTTCACTACTATCAGAGAAAAATACCTTGAAGACAGATGTTTTCTTTCGTATTGCTCAGGTACAGGCTTTTGAAGAGTTGCTTAAATATAAAGATTATGATGTATGTCGTCTGTCAATCAAAGAAAGAAGATTTAAAAAGGTTGTAAAAAATATATGTAAGATACATTCTGTTCAAGTAAAAATCTCAAATTCTATAGTTACAGCGCCACATATCAGTAAAGAATTGATCAGAAAGAGTCTTGACAGGATTGGATTCTGTGGAGACGTTGTATATTCTTTAGTATGGATTGTTGATTATGTAATTAAGGGTTTTAAGGCAAAAAAAATAATGGGTTCTCTTGCTAATCGCAGTATCAAAAAAAATTCAATTCTTGTTGTAAGTTATTTTCCAGCAGTAGACAAGAAGGCATCTGAAAAAGGATCATTAAGGAATAAGTACTTTATTCCACTTCAAGATAAATTAGCAAAAAAAAACAAGCCGATTACTTGGCTTTTTATGTATGTTCCCATTGATGGATATTCATATAGTGACGCATTAAGGTTGGGGAGAAAACTTGCCAATAATGGAGAAGTACTGTTTTTTCTTGAAGAATTATTGTCAGTTCGCACTATTTTATATTCAATATTTGTATGGCTCAATCAAATATATAAATATTTGATTTTAACAGTAATGTTAAACCCAAGGTTTTTAATAAATGGGTTGACTGATTCGGAATCAATGATACTTTTGTATGCACTCTGGAGACGGTCTTTTGTCGGTGAAACAGGTATTCGGGGGATTGTTTATTTTGAGTTATACAAGAGAGCATTTAATAGCCTTAAGACTGTCTCGCATTGTATATATCTTGCGGAGATGCATGCATGGGAAAATGCGTTAAATGCTGCAAATGAATTACGATCTCAAAAGGTAAAGACTATAGGATTTCAGCACACTTCTGTACCTAGAAACTTCTTTCATTATTTTCACCATGATGAAGAGATGAAAGATGACAGGAAGGAGATAAAATTTCCTTTGCCAGACGTGTTAGCATGTAATGGTGATATATCCTATCATTTAATGGCTAAACAGGGGTATCCCAATTTGAAAAAAGTTGAAGCAATCAGACAATTGTATTTAAACAAATATCTATCAAATAGTAATGTTAAGATAGGGAATAAAGTACCCATTTTGTTGGTTGCATGTTCCTTCGACCGAAATGAGACTATTTTATTAATATCACTACTCAATGAAGCATTCCCCGGTAAAAGAAATTTTAAAATATGGCTGAAAGGACATCCAGCTCAGCCGGTAGATGAGATTCTGAGAGTTTTGGATATTGATGACCAGAAATGCGGATATGAAATAAAGGATAGCCCAGTAGATATACTTTTAAATGATGCAACTATTGTTATGGCCGGATCTACTATTGTTGCATTAGAAGCTCTGGCAGTTGGGTGTAAAGTCGTATTGCCTGTTTTCAGTGATTATATGTTTATGAGTCCATTGAATGGACATGATAAATATTATACAAAGATTTATGATCCGGATGGATTAAGACATTCAGTTCAAACACTATTGGAAAAAGATGTTGAGGAGGCACTCATTACAAGTTCCAAACAATTTATATCAAGCTATTGGTATTTAGATGAAACCCTTAAAGATTGGGAAAAACTTTTAAGTTGAAAAGAATTAAGACTAAAAAGAGAGATTATGATATGAAAGTTGTTATATTGTGTGGTGGTCAGGGTACTCGTCTTAGAGAGGAAACAGAGATTAAGCCCAAACCAATGGTTGAAATAGGTGGAATGCCGATTCTCTGGCATATTATGAAGACTTACTCCTGCTATGGTTTTAAAGAGTTTATACTATGCCTCGGTTATAAAGGTAATGTAATAAAAGAATATTTTTATAATTATGAAATGATCTCAAATGATTTTACAATTGAATTGGGAACAAATGATATTAAAATACATCCCCGTCATTCAGAACATGGCTGGAAGATTACACTAGTTGATACAGGATTAAATGCTATGACGGGTGCCAGATTAAAAAGAATAGAAAGGTTCATTAATGAGGATCGCTTTATGCTGACATATGGCGATGGGGTTACTGGTATGAATATGATGGAACTGTTAAGTTTTCATAAGAAGCATGGTAATATAGGCACCGTGACGGGTGCATCTCCTCCATCAAGGTATGGAGAGCTTTCGATTTGTAAAGACCGAGTAATATCATTTAGTGAAAAACCAACAGGAACTGATAATAAAATAAATGGTGGATATTTTATATTCGAGAAGGAATTTTTTAAATATTTGAATGATGAAGACAATTGCATTCTAGAAAAAGCCCCTTTAGAAAAATTAGCCTTAGATAATGAATTAAAGGTTTTTAATCATAAAGGTTTTTGGCAATGTATGGATACTTATAGAGACTTTCGTTTTCTAGAGGAGTTATGGGATAGTGGAAAGGCTCCATGGAAGGTGTGGGATGAATAGTAAAAAGAGATGGAAAGATTGAGGAATGTATGAGATCTGGGAGTTTAATGAATATGCAAAATATTGGAGACGCTGAAAAACATGGGTATGAAGTAAACAAATCTTGTTTTCACCAAAACCTCTCAGTTTTACAATTTAACAAGAATAACCATTCAAGATGTGCTAAATGATAAGTTCAGACAACCAATCTTCCGATCCTTTGACTCACTCTTTCAAAAATATTTACTCTGGAAAGCGCGTACTCATTACCGGCCACACTGGTTTTAAAGGTTCGTGGCTAAGCACATGGCTCTTAAATCTTGGGGCTAATGTTATAGGATATTCACTTAACATACCAACCAATCCATCAAACTTCAACGTATTAAACCTTGTAAATAAGTTAGAACATATTACAGGTGATGTTAAAGACTTGAATCATTTGGAACAGGTGTTTGATGAATGCTCACCAGATATAGTATTTCATTTAGCAGCACAAGCGATAACACGTCTTTCATATGATATGCCACAAGATACATTTAATACTAATCTGGTTGGCACTGTGAATATTCTTGAATGTATACGAAGATCAAAAACGGTCAAGGCTGCAGTTATAATTACAAGCGACAAATGTTACCAAAATGTAGAGTGGATATGGGGGTATCGTGAGAATGATAGATTAGGAGGTGATGATCCATATAGCGCTTCAAAAGCTTGTGTTGAAATTGCTAGTAATTCTTATATCAAATCGTTTTTCTCAGAGGATGGTTCTCCAAAGATTTCTACAGCAAGGGCTGGAAATGTGATCGGAGGAGGTGATTGGGCTGTAGACAGGATTGTGCCTGACTGTGTGAGAGCATTTTTTAAGGGTAAACGTCTTGAGATAAGAAATCCGTTGGCTACTCGCCCATGGCAACATGTTCTTGAGCCTTTGAGTGGCTATTTGTGGTTGGGCGCTAATTTTTTACTTAGAAATGAAAGAGTTTCGGGAGAGTCTTTTAATTTCGGGCCGTTGAGTGATGTTAATCGTACAGTGGAAGAACTTTTATGCGAATTTACTAAGACATTGAAGAATGGTAAATGGTGTATATCAAAGGAAGGCGATAAGGAGAAAAAGGAGTCTGTCCTTTTACATCTTAATTGTGAAAAAGCGTTATCTTATTTAAACTGGCATGCAGTCCTCTCTTTCGAAGAAACGGTTAAAATAACTTCTGAATGGTATAAAAACTATTATGATAGTACTGATAAGGACATGTATGATTTTACTACTAAGCAGATTGATGGATATAAGTGTTTGGCACAAAAGAGAGGGTTGATTTGGGCAAAATGAAAAAGTTTAGAAAATTTGTAGGATTTAATAAATACTAGAATAGTGAATGGAATTGAGATTAAATGATTGATGGTGTAATTATTCAAAGCTTAAAACAGATTGTGGATGAAAGAGGAAAGGTTATGCATATGCTGAGGAACGATTCTCCTCTTTTTAAGAAATTTGGAGAGATATATTTCTCTGTTGTAAACCCTAGAGTAGTAAAAGCGTGGAAAAGACACAAGGAAATGATACAAAATTTTGCTGTGCCGATTGGTATGATAAAACTCGTCATATATGACAATCGTGACGGTACAAAAAGTTACGGGAGAACTGAAGTTTTGGAAATCGGTGAAGATAATTACTGCCTTGTGAAAATACCTCCTCTTTTATGGTATGGGTTCCAATGTGCCTCTTCTACACAAGCTCTTATAGCAAATTGTACGGACATTCCTCATGACCAAGATGAAGCAGAACAAATGAGTCCATTGGATAGTTTTATTCCTTATCAATGGCATATTGAGGAAAAATGAGAAATATTCTGATTACTGGAGGATTGGGGTATGTTGGTGGGAGGGTGGCATGTCATATCAAAGAGAGAGAACCAGGTTCTAAAGTATTTCTTACAACAAGAAATAAGCATCGAAAACTTCCTTCCTGGACAGAAAAATTTACAGTACTACATATGAACGTTTTGGATGAGGCTTCTATTGCTGAGTGTTTAAAAGATAAAAGTATTGATATTATAGTTCATCTGGCAGCCCTGAATGAGACAGAGTCTGCAAATAATCCGGAGTTAGCTATAGAGGTAAATGCTAAAGGAACTTATAGGGTATTAAATGCAGCAAAGATTAATAATGTAAACAGATTTGTCTTCTTTTCAACATTTCATGTATACGGGGATATTTCCGATACTGTTATTACAGAAGAAACACTTCCGAAACCTTTTCACCCTTATGCAATAACACACAAGGTAGCTGAAGATTTCGTAAACTATTTTAATCACTGCCAAGGCATGAAAACCCTAATATTCAGAATGTCGAATGGTTATGGTTATCCTATGGATATAAGCATTGATAGGTGGAAACTGGTTTTTAATGATATTTGCCGACAAGCTGTTACTAACGGGAAGATACTTTTGAATTCCTCCGGTAAACAATATAGAGATTTTATTTCACTGTATGATGTTGCAAATGCAGTTTATCATTTCGTTTTTGTAATTCCTGATAAGTGGGGTGACGGGATTTATAATTTGGGGGGGGATTGCACTATGTCAATATTAGATGTGGCACAGAAAATATCTGATGTTTATAGAACAAAGTACAAAAAAGACATAAAAGAAATAAGAACCACCCCAAATAATAGAAATTCAATAGTCTCAAAGCCTGTAAAATATTCAATTCAAAAAATTATGGGAACAGACTTTTGTATACAAGAAAATATGACTCTGGAAATTAAGAGAACAATGGATTTGTGTGAACAATTTATAGTATCGGATGAAATCTCTTCGTATTAAACAACCGCTTGTATCTGTTGTAATGCCTACCTATAATCATGCTCAATTTATAGGTGATGCTATTGGATCTGTATTAGATCAGACGTATACAAACATTGAACTCATTATTATTGACAACTATTCCGAGGATAATACAGAAGAAATCATTGTTTCTTTTAGTGATACAAGAATAAAGTATGAAAAGTTCAGAAATAACGGAATTATTGCTGCATCTAGAAATGTAGGAATCAGCCAATCTTGTGGTAAATATATAGCTTTTCTGGATTCAGATGATATGTGGAAACCTACCAAAATAGAAAAACAAATTAAATTATTAGAAGATAATGATAATATTTTCCTTGTTTACACAAGGTATATTATTGTCAAAGATGGATTAGTATTAAAAACCTTGCCTAAGAGAAAAAAATTAAGATCTGGCAATGTTTTTATTCCTCTATTCTTATCTAATAATTTCATTGGAACTAGCACTGTTTTGTTAAGGAATTTTGTAAATGAAGATTATCATTTTGATATCGACATAAAATTTAGAGCTATTGAGGACTATGATCTTTGGCTTAGAATCGCGAAGAACAAACGAATTGATTATGTTGATGAGCCGTTAGTTGCTTATAGAGAGCACGGGGGTAACACTTCGATTGGAATTAAGCCATATTTTTTGAGATATCTACATGTAGTAAAAAAAAACCGTCATGATGTAGGTAAGATATTATTAATAGAGAAATACCTATTAATCATTGCGACAATTTTTCTGTTAGTAATTAAGAAATTTAGTTCACTACCTTGCAAGAGCGATTAGCTAAATAATAACTTTCACTAAGAAGATACATTATTGTATATATATGCTTTTATAACAACCCTACCATTTTTCACTGATTAGATCTCACGTACAATAATTAAAAGAAGGCTTATTATATTACAGAACATTGTACCGCTTTATATAAGACTTATTCCTCTTGAGTTCCACAATATTCTTGTTTCACTTAAATAAGTAATTATTGTGTGCTCATAAATTAAAATTAATATGAGCGATACTAAAAAGGTTAGGATATTGTTTATAAGTCTCAGATCTGACTATGGTGGTGGGCCTATGCACATGTTTGATATTGTTACTGGTTTGAATAATACCTTTGAGAAGTATGTTGCTTGCCCGATTCAAAAGCCATTTTATAATATGTATGAAGAAGAAAAAATAAAGATATTTCCTTTGCCTGTTAGGATGTTTTCTGTCATTAGCTTTGCGAAATTAGTGTGGTTTACAAAAGGGAACTATATAGATGTTATACATTCTCATGGGAAAGGTGCGGGTATTTACAGCAGATTATTAGGCATCTTGACCAAAACGCCAGTAGTTCATACATTTCATGGGATTCATTATAAAAAGTATTCGTATTGGAAGCAAAGATTATACTTTTTCATTGAAAAGACATTGTCCATATTTACAAAGTATATTATCAATGTATCTGATAGTGAAAATGTTGAAGGTATACAGTTGAAGTTATTCCCAAAGTCAAAAACCAGAATAATATTTAACGGAATTAATGTGGAAAGAATGCGAGAATGTAATGTAGATTCAAAAACAAAATATTTAATAAATTCGTTTAAAAGAGATAATATTTTAATATGTTCCGTTGCCCGTTTTGATTATGTAAAAGGTATTGATGTGGCGATACATGCAATGAAATATTTAAAAGAATATCACAAAAATATTAAGTATATTTTAATTGGTGATGGAGAGTTGAAAGAAGAAATTATAAAAGAAATAAATGATTGTCACATGAATGATCAGGTATTACTTCTAGGGTTTAGAGGTGATGTGCCGGGGCTTTTAAAAATGATGGATATTTATCTTTCTGCTTCGCGGGAGGAAAGTATGTCATTAACCCTGTTGGAGGCGATGGGTATCGGTGTGCCAATAGTTGCAACTGATATTCCTGGCAATCGGAGTCTAATAAAAAATGGTTTACTGGCTAAGACTGAATGCCCTCGAGATATTGCTAGAAAACTTTGTGCCCTAATCAATAATCCTAAGCTAAGCAATGAGCTTGTAGAAGAAGGGATGGCTTTAGTAAACGAAACTTATACTCTAGAAAGAATGATACGTAATACAGAGGGTCTGTATTACGAGTTGTTAAAAACAAAAAAAATGACTTCTGCCTTTACTATACTTGAAAAATAATAGAAAGATGTGGAGGGGGAGGTGGGGGACTATTTTGACAATTTTTATTTTTATATGCAGGCATTAATCTATAAAAGAGGGTTGGGATGAACATCGATATAGAATTGGAAATAATTAAAGTCATAGGTGTTGAGATAAATGGTCTTTCTCTTCTAAAGGAGAGGATAAATTTATCAGTTAAAAATGCGGTAGAAACTATATTCAACTTTAGAGGAAAGGTTATACTCACAGGAATGGGGAAGTCCGGTTTGGTAGCTAAGGAAATAGCATCCACCATGTCAAGTGTTGGAACTCCTGCTATCTTCATGCCTCCTGCAGAGGGCATGCACGGTGATTTGGGGATTATTGCCGCTGAAGATGTTGTTATCGCTATTGAAAAAAGCTGGGGAAGTTCTGAACTAAATGGCATCCTCCCTTCAATAAAGAGTGTTGGTGCAAAAATAATTGGAATAATAGGGGATGTCAATTCTAGATTGACAAGATATTCAGGCGAAGCATTGTAAACGAGTTGCTTAATATTTAATAGGGAGGATTGAATCGTGGACTATAAAGAAAGAATAACAGCAAGTGCAAGTGTGATGCTTGGGAAACCAGTAATTAGGGGGACAAGAGTGACGGTAGCGCTTTTACTTGAAAAGCTTTCAGAAGGAGTAACGATACAAGAGTTATTAGAGGCATATCCACATTTGGCAAAGGAAGATATCTTGGCGGCGCTATCTTATTCTGCTGATGTGATATCAAGGGAGGAACTTATTGAGTCTTAGGATACTTGCTGATGATGGTAACTTATAGGGCTTGCCACAGATTATGAGATTAGATAGCAAACAAAAAGAGGTATTTTCAAGAGCTATTGAGGACACGTATCAGAATTTTTAAGAAAAATAAAATTTGCCGCCCTGGTTAAATAAGGGAACAAGCGAATTTAACCCGCCTAATAGACTGTCGGGCAGGCGAGGTAAACAAAAAGACGCCCGCCTGAACGGAGATGTCGGGCAGGCAAAAGACCCTAGTGAAATTAAGTACATGTTTCACGGGGTAAACACAAGAAAAATTATGAAAAGCCAAACTGAAATATTGCGATTGTACTCATCACAAACAAGTTTGCCCGAGTATAACTGCAACCAAGGTTTGGTTTTTAGAAAAGCCAAAAACCAAACCGGTTTTAGTATATGCGATCTGATCAGGGAAGCCAGTTTTTCTCACGCAGAGCCGCGAAGTCAAGAAAAAAGCTGAATAATAAAAAACGATGATGTGCATGTGACAAAATTTAATGTTTAGGAATTTCAAAGTGGACGCAGATAAGCGCAGATTATCAGGATTAAACTGTGTTTATCTGCGAAAATCTGCGTCCTATTTGTTTTTAAGTTGCCGAAGGCCTAACTTAATTCAGAAACTCAAAGAAGGAAGGTGGCGATATGAAACAACAGCTTAGAGAAAAAGTTTTTTCAAGTTTAAATATGTCAAATGAAAAAGCGCTTGATGAAATGGCTTACTTAATATCATGCAATAAATTAGCAGAGTTTACATCTGAGATAGAATTTTATGGAAGTAAATATCACACAACTTTTGAAAGGTTTGACAAAGATATACAAAGCAAAAAGGGATCATTTGGGTTAGAAAATGATTGGCTGGCTTGGAGGTTTTCCGTAGAGGGGGAAAAGTATTGGCAAAATATTGTCGGAGAAATTACTCGTGATACTTCGCATAATTGACGAATTTTCTGATATTATTCAAGAGTATAAGGTTAAGAAATTTAGAAACTTTGGTGCACTTTATGAGATTATCAACCATAAAGAAGGACAAAGATAAATAATGCTATCCGCAGATTACGCCGATTAACGCAGATAAGAAAATCTTGAAAATCGGAGGAAGAAAGAATATAAATTACTTATAATCAGCGAAAATCAACGCCTGCCCCATGAAATCTTGTTTTCTTTTATTTCGTCGGGGTATTTCGTGGTTATGTTTTAGTCACTTTGTCTAATCACTAATCAAGGTGACCCTAAACCTAAAAAATAAACCATAAAATAACTATAAAGGAGACATCTATGTTAACTGCTTTTATCAATGCTGCTATGCATAAGGCACACTATGAAGTTTTGTCTGATAATGAAGGATATTTCGGGAAAATAGAAGGCCTTCATGGTGTTTGGGCAAATGCACATACTCTTGAGGACTGCCGTGAAGAATTGAGGGAAGTCTTGGAAGAGTGGATTATTCTAGGTGTAAAAAGAGGGCACAATATTCCAATAATTAACGGGATTGATATCAATATTAAAGAAGTAGTATAATGCCAAAGTTTGGATCAATTAAACGGAAGGAGTTAATTTACTATCTGCGGCAACTTGGCTTTATAGGCCCATACTCTGGTAGAAAACACCAATTTATGGTTAAAGAAGGTCTGCGTGTACGAATCCCTAATCCGCACAGAGGTGATATTGGGAGAAATCTGCTTAAACGAATCCACAGAGAAGCAGGGATTGATAAAGTAGATTGGGAAGCTCTTTAGATAAAATAATACTTCTTGTCCGACGTGTTGTTTGGCGGGTGAGTGAGAATTAGTAGTTAACTATTTTGTGCTTTTTGAGCCTTTTTGTGGCAAGAAGTTTTTTTTGCAAATGAATAAAATTTGTTAACGATGGTGTGTGGTTTTGTGGAAATTTGATAATCAATTATAGTCCAACTTGGCAAAGAAAGGTCAAAAGCAGACTTGATCCCCTTAATGTTTTTTTACATTAAGGGTAATTGAACAAAGGTGTGGAGGAATAAGTGATTCTGCTGTTAATAAAGTAGTAAGCCGTTTTCGTAACCGTCTTTTGAAGGATAGAAACTAAATATTAAAATAAAAAAGATTGTGTCAAGTGGCGAGATGGGTAACCCTCTATGCCTCAGGCTGGGCAGCCCTTGTGGGAAGTAATCACACAAAGACACGAAGCCGCAAAGAAAAAAAGAAGAATTTTTACAGGTTTGATAATCACACCTTGATCAGTGATTATAGCACACTGGCTATTGGCTAATTTTGTAGTAGAGGCTTATGCTCCATTAAGTTATAATTATTCATACATTTTTATATCAAAAAATTCTATACCCAAAAGAGGAAAAATATGGAAGCAATCAAGCGAATTGTAAGAACTCCCAAGAATCATGAAATTCGAATCAAGATTCCTGCTCATATTCCGGAAAACGATCCCGTTGAGATCATTATATTTTTCAGTAAAAAGACTGAAGATTATAATAATAAAATGAACGAACTTAAAAATGCGACGCGGGATAAGCTTTTCCTGGGTGATTTAAGAGAGGTATCTGAAGATTTAAAACATGTTGACTTAGAGGAGTGGCAGTAATAAATGACTTTCTTTAAATGGGACGTTTACCTCGCTAATCTTGATCCTGCCATCGGCTCCGAGCAAGGTAAAACTCGTCCTGTTCTGATAATTAGCGAAGACCAAATCAATCAAATTATGCCTGTTATAAATGTGCTTCCGATCACCTCAAGAAAAGCTGGTCGAAAGGTTTATCCAAACGAAGCTTTGATTCCAAAGGGCGTTGGGGGGACTAACGAAAGAGTCCATCGTCTTATGTTATCAAATCCGAACATTGGACAAAAAGCGATTGATAAAGAAACTTGGAACGATTGATTTGGTAAAACGGCAAGAAAGTATCTTATCTGCCTTGTTTTTTCAATTGGGAATCTTTCTCTGAACCCTGAGCACCGATCACAAGTAGAATTCCAATCTCAATTATATCGCGTATACCCCATGGAATACAACCTGTCCTGCGTGCCCAATCGGAATGCAATGCGTATTCCTTCAGGGTGGAATCGGTATATTCCACCAGGTAGTCTATATCTTCGGGGTATTTCGTGGTCATGTTTTAGTCACTTTAGTGCACTTTAAACTTTAGATCACTTTTATTGCATGTCAAAGAAAAAGAATTGACCTCGGTCTTTCCTTTTACGGACGATTGAAAAATTCTTTTGTTCTTTGTGTCTCTATTAAAATACCATCTGATATAAAGGATATTCTAGGCGAGATAGATGAACCAATATATGTAGAAGCTCCCAAGGAAATTGTTCAAAAGAAACTAGCCCAGAAAAAAAACTGGAGAAGTTATACAAAAAAATAGCAATATTTGAATCAAAATATGGAATGGGTTACAGTGCTTTTTCTGTAAGTGTACCTGATACTCAAAAAGGACATGGTGATTGGATAGAATGGTCATATTTACAGAAAGTATCTGATGAGTTAGCTTCTAACATTAAGAAACTTAAACTATTGCTTGGTAAATGACTGAACATGAAGTTGTTAAGTTGGTAAAGGAGTTTGCTGGATTTATTGATTCCGTTGAGGTCATTGAATTTACTAAAGATGAACAGGTTTCAAGAACTAAGATAAAATTGAGATTGTTCGATGCTACCATATTATGGATTAGAGAGGTAGAGGCGTATGAAAGCATTGTAAACGAGTTGCTTAATATTTAATAGGGAGGATTGAATCGTGGACTATAAAGAAAGAATAACAGCAAGTGCAAGTGTGATGCTTGGGAAACCAGTAATTAGGGGGACAAGAGTGACGGTAGCGCTTTTACTTGAAAAGCTTTCAGAAGGAGTAACGATACAAGAGTTATTAGAGGCATATCCAAATTTGGCAAAGGAAGATATCTTGGCGGCGCTATCCTATTCTGCTGATGTGATATCAAGGGAGGAACTTATTGAGTCTTAGGATACTTGCTGATGAGAGTGTTGATTATAGAATTGTGAAAGCACTAAGAAATAAAGATTTTAAAGTTATACTGGTAAGTTTGTAGTTATCACGGTAAATAAAATAAGAATCAGAGAGGCGTTGTGATCTGGTAGTTTATCTTTGTATATTAAAGGGTTTGGATGAATATAGATATAGAATCTGAAATAACAAGGGTCATTGATATCGAAATGAAAGGTCTCTCTCTTCTGAGAGAGCATATTGATTCTTCCGTTAAAAACGCGGTAGAAACTATATTCAACTGTAGAGGAAAGGTTGTACTGACAGGAATTGGGAAGTCCGGTTTGGTAGCGAAGAAAATAGCATCTACCATGTCAAGTGTTGGAACTCCTGCTATCTTCATGCATCCTGCAGAGGGAATGCATGGTGATTTGGGGATTATTGCCGCTGAAGACGTTGTTATCGCTATTGGAAAAAGCGGGGAAAGTTCTGAGCTAAATGGTGTCCTTCCTTCAATAAAGAGTGTTGGCGCAAAAATAATTGGAATAATGGGGAATGTCAATTCTACATTAGCTAAATACTCAGATGTAGTTATTAAAATAGGAAATTTGGAAGAAGCTTGTCCTCTCAATATGGCTCCTACAACTAGTTCAACAGTTACTATGGTATTAGGTGATGCTATGGCGGTTGCCCTAATGAAGATGAGGGACTTTGATTTGGCAGATTACGCATTACTTCATCCTGGTGGGCAGATTGGTAAAAGGTTGACGATGAGAGTTTCTGATGTCATGTTAAAAGGCGGTAATAATCCGATAATCAATATCACTGAAAGTGTCAAAAATTGTATATCAGAAATATCTAGAAAATTTGCGGGTGCGGTTTCGATTGTTGATAATGATGGTAAGCTTATAGGGCTTGTTACAGATTATGACATTAGAAAACATATCGAGAAAGAGGAGAATATTTTTTCAATGAAAATTAAGGATATAATGAATCCCGATCCCGTATTTGTTTATGAGGGCGAAAAAGCCTTTTCAGCACTAAGAATAATGCAGGAAAGAGAGAAGCCAATTACAATTTTATCTGTCTTAAATAGGGAAAATCTTGTTGTTGGTATGTTGAGGATGCACGATCTGGTTAAAGAGGGATTATGAGATTAGATAACAAACAAAAAGAGGTGTTTTCGAGAGCAATTGAGGAAACGTATAAGAATTTTTAAGAAAAAGAAAATTTGTCGCAAAAAAGGGCAAAAGACCCCAGTGAAATTAAGTACATGTTTCACGGGGTAAACACAAGAAAAATTATGAAAAGTCAAACTGAAATATTTAGATTGTGTGATCTAATCAGGGAAAACAGTTTTTCATTGCATCAATACCTTCGTCACGGTCACCTGGAAAGAGGTTACCCGGTTAAATAGTTTGAGGGCTGCTGATGCTGTATACATACGTTCTTCAAAGCGAGAAGGATAATAAATTCTATGTAGGGTTTACAAAAGATCTCAAACTAAGATTTGAGCAGCACAACAAAGAGCATGTGGAATCGACTAAGGATCGTATGCCTTTAAGACTGATATACTACGAAGCATGTCTTGACCAAAACGATGTAACTAAACGGGAAAAGTATCTGAAATCATACCATGGAAGAATGTTCCTGAAGAAAAGGCTCAAATCTTATTTAACTGGGTGAATGAAAATGGATTGGCACATCGTTTAAGAAAAGCAGAGCTAAAAGTTGAACAGCAGTATCCTCTCCAGGTTGTAGACGAAGACGGAACGATTTTGGGCGATTTTATTGCTGATTTGTATGTAGAAAACTGTTTGATCGTAGAGCTGAAAGCTTGTAAAACAATTATTGGTGATCATACAGCTCAATTACCTAGTTATCTTCGTGCATCGAGGATAGAGCATGGCTTACTGATAAATTTTGGAGCGCCCAGGCTGGAGGTCAAAAAGTATATTTTATCAAGTCGTGATTAACTTTGCGTCTTTTGCGCCTTTTGTGGCAGGAAAGTTAAGCCGAAAAAATGTAACGAGAATAGATTTAGCCTATGCGTATAAGTGAAAATGAAATCAAAGCAATTAAAGAAAGTGTTAATTCATTGGACAAAGGTGCAGAAATTTATCTCTTTGGATCTCGTAATATAGATCACGCAAAAGGCGGCGATATAGATTTGTTAATAATATCTGAAAAGTTAAGTTATGATGATACTATAACAATAAGAAAGAATTTGTACGAAAAGTTAGAGGAACAGAAAATTCACATAATTATAGCACAGGATACGACCGATCCATTTGTAAAAATTGCATACAGAGAAGGGGCGTTATTGTGAAAGATGATTTACTTGAATTATTGAGTAAGGAATTGAAATTATTGGAAGATTCAACAGGGATTTTAAAATATTCTTATGGAAATTGCCAAAAGATTGGCATTCAAGAAGATTATGTAATTGAAGATATGGATCAATTTGAAGCGTTTACAAGTAGGTTTGCGCGAATGAGCGATATGCTGATTCAAAAGGTTTTCAGGGTATTAGATAAGATCGAGCTTGAGGATGAGGGTACAATAAGAGACAGGATTAACAGGGCTGAAAAGAAAGGACTGATTGAAAGTGCGGATATATTTATTCAAATAAGAATAGTAAGAAATGATATTGCCCATGAATATCATATTGAAGCATTAAAGGACATTTATAAAAAGGTATTAGAATTAACTCCGTATCTTTTAGATTGTACAGAAAAGATAAGAGCGTATTGTAAGAAATGTAATTATATCTCAGGAATATGAAGGTCGCACTTGTACATGATTGGCTTACCGGAATGCGTGGTGGAGAGAAGGTCCTTGAAGTCTTTTGTGAACTTTTCCCGGATGCCCATCTATACACCCTGTTGCATAATAAAGGAAGCCTTTCCGATACCATAGAAGGCATGGACATCAGAACCTCTTTCATTCAGAAATTACCTCTCATCAGGAAAAAGTACCGCCATCTCCTGCCAATATTCCCAACTGCTATAGAGCGTTTTGATTTGCGGGGATATGATCTTGTCTTGTCTAGCAGTCATTGTGTCGCAAAAGGTGTGATAACCGGCGCAGATACATTGCACATATGCTATTGCTTCACTCCAATGAGGTATATTTGGGATTTGTACAATTTATATTTCAGCAAGGAGAGATCTGGCATTATTACCAGATTCGCGACTTCTCTTGTTTTGAATTATTTGCGGAAATGGGACGTAGCAAGCAGTAAGCGAGTGAATAAGTATGTGGCTATTTCCAGATACATTGCTGAAAGGATTAAAAAAAACTATGGCAGGGATTCTGATTTGATATATCCGCCGGTTGATTGTTCTTATTTCAAACCCGGGTCAGCAAATGAGAATTTTTATCTAATGGTTTCACCTCTTGCACCAAATAAACGTGTTGATATTGCCGTTGAGGCGTTCAATGCCATTGCTCTGCCGCTTATAGTAATCGGTTCAGGGCAGGAAGAAAAAAAATTAAAAAAAATGGCTGGTAAAAATATCAAACTTATGGGATGGCAGTCAGATGAGACAGTTAGAGAACACTATGTTAATTGTAAGGCATTGATATTTCCGGGCGTGGAGGACTTTGGTATTGTACCTTTAGAGGCACAGGCATGCGGAAAGCCTGTGATTGCCTATGGGAAGGGTGGTGCGCTGGAAACAATTGTTCCTCTTGATGAAAATATTAAAAACGAGAAGGGGCAATCAGGTAACGCTACCGGTATGTTCTTTTGCGAGCAGGCTCCTGAGTCTCTGGCACAAGCTGTAGTTCGTTTTGAGGAGACACAGGGTTTGTTTAACTGGCAGGTAATTAGAAAAAATGCAGAGTCTTTTGACAGGACAATATTTAAAGACAGAATTAATAAATATATTGAAAAGGAATATAAAGAGTTTAGACAGGGCTTACAGGACAGATAAGAAATGTTAAAAAAACACAGTAAATTTTTTGAAACGCTGGTTCTGATTTTTGATTGGATAGCATTATGCTGTTCCTGGATGCTGGCTTATTATTTGCGTTTCTATTTTCCAGTTATTCCCGTTTCTAAAGGAATACCTCCATTTGTCACGTATCTTACGCTTCTCATTATTATGCTTCCACTCTGGTATACTGTTTTTAAGGCATTTGGTCTGTACCGACCAAGAAGAATTTCGTCCAGGTTTGCAGAGATAATTGATATTGCAAAGGGAACTACGATTGCTATCTTGATTTTGGTTTCATTGACGTTTTTCGTGAGAAAATATGAGTTTTCAAGGCTTACCTTTCTGTACTTTTGGATAATTTGTATGATTATCTTGTGTGTTGAAAGGATACTTTTTCGTGAGTTTTTAAGGTTTATTAGAAAGAGAGGATATAATTTAAGACATGCTTTAATCGTAGGGACAGGGAACTTGGCAATGGATGTTACGGATAAGGTACATAATCATCCGGAACTTGGAATCAAAATTAGAGGCTTTTTAAGTGATGATAAATCACAGATTGGTAATGAACTGAAAGGTTTTAAGGTACTTGATACTTGTAGCAATATCCGAAGTATTGTAATGGATCAAAAGATTGACATGGTTTTAATAACGCTGCCTTTGAGTGCTCATGAGAGGCTAAAGAGGATTCTTGACAGTATAGGCGACGAGATGGTTTCAATCATGCTAATTCCGGATTTGATTGAGCTTGCGACATTACGGGGAGGTATTGGTGAGTTTGAAGGCATGCCTATAATCAGTTTAAGGGATACTCCTCTATATGGCTGGAATCTTGTGATCAAAAGAGTTGCAGATGTAGTACTGTCGATAACCATATTATTAGCGGTATCTCCTTTAATGCTTGTTATTTCGGTTTTGGTAAGGGCAACGTCAAAAGGACCTGTTTTCTACAAACAGGAACGTATGGGTCTGGATGGAAAAGTTTTTAGTATGCTGAAATTCAGGACGATGGAAACTCAGGCGGAAAAAGAGACTGGGCCTGTATGGGCAACAAAGGGCGATTCTCGGAAAACAATAATTGGCGCTTTTTTGAGAAAGACAAGCATGGATGAACTTCCTCAGTTTTTTAATGTGCTCAAAGGAGATATGAGTATTGTCGGTCCACGGCCGGAGAGAGAATTTTTTATACAGCAGTTTAGAAGCAAAATCCCTAAGTATATGTTGAGACATAAAATGAAGGCTGGTATAACGGGCTGGGCACAAATCAGTGGATGGAGAGGGAATACTTCGCTGGAGAAAAGAATTGAGTATGATCTATATTACATAGAAAACTGGAGTCTCAGATTTGATATGGAGATAATGTGGCTAACTATCTGGAGAGGTCTTGTAAACAAACATGCATACTGAAATCCTTAATAATAAATATAAATGAGCTGGTTTGTATATGCACTTGTTTGTGCCTTAAGTCTGGCAACTGCAGATGCATTGAGTAAAAAGGCATTAGATGATAATACTGATCCATCTATAGTTGCCTGGGTCAGGACCGGATACGCTCTCCCGTTTATGGCTTTTATCATACCATTCATAGAAAAGCCTGAACTGGATAGAGTTTTCTATGTGGCGACACTGATGGCTGTTCCGCTTGATATAATAGCTTTGTTGTTATATATGAAGGCAATAAAGATATCACCTCTTTCATTAACACTTCCATTTTTGTCATTAACCCCTGTCTTTTTGATAGGCACATCATTCATTATTCTGGGAGAAAGACCTGATAGGTCTGGTTTCACAGGCATCGTTTTAGTCGTAATAGGCGCTTATTTGCTAAACGTTCACACGATCAGTGAAGGTTTTTTTGAGCCATTTAAGGCAATTGCGAAAGAACAAGGTTCCGTATTAATGATTATTGTTGCCTTCGTCTTCAGTATAGGGGCTTGTATTGGTAAAATAGCAGTACAACATTCCGATCCTCTTTTTTTCAGTGTTGTTTACTCATTTCTATTATCATTTTTTTTCTATCTGGTAATCAGCTTCAGAACCAAACATTTCCACTCGAAAGCGTTTTCCAGGCCTGTACTTTTTCTTCTTATCGGCATACTGATCACTATAATGATAATTACACATCTTAAGGCAATTAGCCTTATTGAAGTATCTTATATGGTCTCAGTAAAGCGGTTGAGTATTCTTTTTGGCGTTATTTACGGTGTTATGTTTTTTAAGGAAACTAATATTAAAGAAAGGTTATTGGGGGCAACTGTTATGGTTTCCGGTATAATTATGATCACGGTTTTTTAGGATGTTACAAGTTAAGCGCTTCGCGATAAAGGTCTATCCTTCGACTCCGCTCAGAAGGATGACGTCGTCACTCTGCCGCTTAGAGTAGAGTTGTCACACTGAGCGGAGTCGAAGTGTTATCAATATTGAATTTTTATGTATAAATTAATTATAATACATATATCTTCTTTGGGAGTACTTTATGGAACTGAAAACATTTGAAAAAGGTGATGTGATAATTGAAAAAGGATCATACGGAACATCTGCATACGTTATAAAGTCAGGAAAGGTAGAGGTGGTTGATATAACCAATAATAAGGTTGTACTCGCTATATTAGGCGAAGGGCAGATATTTGGTGAAATGGGCTTGGTCGATGATCAACCGAGATCTGCTACGGTTACAGCTCTTGAAGATGTACAATTAGCGGTGCTCAACCGTGATAATTTTAATCAACTGTTTGAAAAAGATCCCAAAGTGCTTTTGCCAATCATAAAAGCACTTTTTGAAAGATTGAGAACTATAAACAGTATGCTGGTGAGTAAGGAAGGTTCTGATACGGTGAAGGCAGGTGTAAATAAGCGAGTGCACGGTTCAGAATTTATCACGCTATCTGGTTTAAATGTAATCAGTTCAGACGTATTAGATAACCGTGAAATGAAGATAAACAAATTCCCTTTTAAGGTTGGACGTAAACATGAATTAGATGAGGTTGATGTCCTTTCTGATAATGATCTGTATCTTCAAGATTTGCCACCTTTTAATGTTTCAAGAAACCACTTTTTGATAGATAAAGTAGAAGGTAGATATGTAGTTGTTGATCGCGGGAGTCGTCTTGGTACCATTGTTAACGGAAAGAGAATAGATGTTCAGAGTGTGTTGGATATGGGCGAGAATGAAATAATAGTTGGACAGAAGGTATCGCCATTCGTTTTTAAAATTGAAATCAGATGCTAGCATAAAATAATGGATCGATTATAGTGTCGGTCTCGGGAGTAATCCTGCTCTTTCTGTAATTTCCGGAACTATCTCTTCCCACTCAACAGCCATGATGTGAACTCCTGAAACCCCTTCAATTTCCCTTACTCTCTCAATTACTTCAAGGCAGATGTTTATACCTTCAGCTTTCTTCTTTTCCGCACCTTCCAGACGTTTTATTAACTCATCAGGCACATCCATACCGGGAACATTTTTCTTCATGTACTTGGCCATACCGAGAGATCTGATAGGTGTAACTCCTGCCAGAATAGATACTTTCTTATGCAATCCCATGGCCCTGACCATACCCATCCACTCCTCAAACTTTTCCACATTATAGATGATTTGAGTTTGAATGAAATCAGCTCCCGCTTTCACTTTCTTTGCAAGACGGGCAGCCCTATATTGGAAGGGATCCGCAAAAGGATTTTCCGCAGCGCCTAAAAAGAGTTTTGGCCCTTCTGTTTTCAGCTCTTCACCTGATTGAAATTTTTTCTCATCTCTCATTTGTCTGAACATATCCAGTTGATTTATGGAGTCCAGATCAAAAACACCTTTGGCCTCAGGATGGTCACCGAAGCACTGATGGTCTCCGGTCAAGCACAGAAGATTTTTCATGCCCAGAGCTGCTGCCCCAAGGATATCACTTTGCATTGCTATTCTATTTCTATCTCTACAGGTCAATTGCACAACGGGTTCCATTCCCATATCAAGGAGTATAGCGCCACTTGCGATACTGGAAAGGCGTACCATCGCGGTCTGGCAGTCAGTTAAATTAAATGCGTCAGCATAACCTTTTAAAAGCTCTGCCTTCTTTTCAACTGCTTGCCGGCTGGCTCCTCTGGGCGGCCCCAGTTCTGACGTAACAACGAATTCACCCTTCTTGAGAAGTTTCTCTAAATTACTTCCTGATTTAAAATTATTGTTTGTGTTGTGTTCTTCGCTCATAGTGATATAAAATGATTGTTAAGAAAAGGATAAGATTAGTTTAATGCATAGGAAATTCAATGTTGATGACACTTCGACTCTGCTCAGTGTGACGTCATCCTCTGAGCGGAGTCGAAGGATAGTCCTTTGTCGCGATAACGACTTAACTTGTTATAGTTTTTTTATCTTTTCTATCAATTGATTCGCTGTTTGTAAGAAACTATCTCCGTTTTGGCCTGGAAGAATATGATGTTTTATCCTTTCCTTTTCAATGCCAATTGAAGTTAAGAAATCGATTGCCGTTTCCGCTCTTTGTTCTGCCCAGGTATTACATGAATCACCGAAATGACACGAGTCGTCACATGATGTAATTAAAACTCCATCGGCACCTTTCTCAAATGCGTCGAGAATTAATCCCGGGCTTAACTTTCCTAAACTGAGTAAATTTACCTGCCTGATGTTTTCCGGTAGTTCTTCTTTGGAGAGTACCAGATTCAGATTATAGCTGCAATAGAAGTTTATTATCAACGGCTCAGATGTTTTTGCTTTTGTGAAAGCTTCTTGTAATTGATCTTTGCCCATATCCTCATACGACCCCTTAAACTCTATTGCCTTTGCAGGGCATTCTACAACACACATTCCACATGATTGGCAATCATTATCTATGTAAGCAAAATTTTCATCTTCTGTTATTTTTGGTATTTCAAAAGGGCATACTCTGACACAGGTCAGACACGCAATGCATGTTTCTGGAGAGACGGAGGCGCCATTACCGCAGTTCATGCAACGCATTGCTTCACGTACTGCAATCTCTTTTGTAAAACCCAGCTCAACTTCGTCAAAATTTCCGATCCTTGTATCCGGATCGAGGGCTGGCATTTCATCCCTCTCCTCTCTCTTTATTTTGTCTACTCTTGTTTTTGTCTTTGACAGTTCATCAATAGGTTTAACATCTCTGAATTTATGATCAGTCTCAGAACTCTTTCTGAGATAATTATGTATAGATAATGCGGCTTTCTTACCATGTCCTAAACCCATAGTGAGTGTACCTCTGCCTAAAACCACATCACCACCCGCAAAAACACCCGGCATACCGGTGTGTAAAGTATCGGCGTCTGCGGCTATTGTGCCTCCCCCGGTAACACCTATCTCTTCATGCCCTTCAAGAAACGATAGATCTGATGATTGGCCTATAGCCAGAATTACAGTATCTGCATTTATGATAGATTCACTGCCTTCGTGAAATGAGGGATTAAATCTTCCCTGGCTGTCAAAAACAGATTTTACTTTAAGCGTCTCAAGCCCCGTGACCTTGCCATTTTTTCCTATAATCCTTTTTGGGCCTAATGAGGCGTGAAGTACTGCTTTTTCCTGTAGCGTTTCTTCAATCTCATAATCAGATGTTGGCATTTCATTTCGATGCTCCAGGCATACTATATTAACTTCCCTGGGTCCAAGCCTTAAGGCCGTTCTCGCACAATCCATAGCAACCGCTCCACCACCAATAACTAGGACATTATTTCCAACCTTTGCGTTGCCATGGCAGTTTGCGCTCTTAAGAAATGTTATAGCGTCCTGCACCCCATCTAAATCGGTGCCTTCAATAGGCAGCCGTCTGGTAACGGGCAAACCTACAGCTAAAAACGTAATATCAAAATCATTTTTTAAATCGTCGAAGGATATATCCTTGCCGATAGTCGTATTATATTTTATTTCTACACCAAGGTCTGTTATAAAATTGATGTCTTTATCCATGAACTCTCTTGGCAGGCGGTATGTCGGTACTCCCATACGAAGCATACCTCCGGGACCGGAATGCGCTTCAAAGATAGTACATTTATATCCAAGGAGTGACAGATCCTTTGCGGCTGCTAATCCTGCCGGTCCAGCGCCAATGATCGCAATCTTCTCAGAATATTTGATTTCTGTCTGCCTGTCTATACCTTGTGTAGTGTCATTGAAAAAGCCATCGGCAAGGAAACGTTTCAGCCATGCAATTGCGATAGGTTTGTCAATATCTTTCCTTCTACATTCAGTCTCACATGGATGGGTGCATATGCGTCCACACGCCGACGGTAAAGCGTTTCTTTCCGCGACGACCAGCATCGCTTCAGAAAAACGACCCCTTGCAATCAATTGTATATAATCCCGAGCATCCTGTCGGATTGGACAGGCAACGATACATGGAGCTTCTTCGTCAATATCGTATCTGTTTATTTTTGATTTGTCCCCAAAAACATCCGTCATATATTTGTAACCCTTATCATGTAAAAAACTTAACAAGTTTCTTGTTTTTTATGAGTGGAATATTCTATTTTGATAATTACATTATGTCAAGTGAAATTGAATTTACGAAGATCATAAAAGGAAATGTTCCGCTAAGGATGACACGCAGCGTTTTTTTTACCGTCCGGTTCATCTATCTATATAACAGGTAGACCTGTTTATAACCACGCTCATCAGTTAAGCTTAATCCGGCTAGAAATATTCATTTATCTCAGGATCGGTTTCGCTTGTAATGTTTCTGTGAATTGTATTGATTTAGTATTTTTATTAAATAAGCAGTCAGAAAGTAAAAGATATGTGAGTGCTCTTCAGCCCAGTAAAACAAAACACTTGAAACCCGACCGAAAAATTGATAAACTCCTACTCGTTGTATTTGTGGCATCTCGGCTTATTTTGAGATTCCTATATAAAGTAAAAAAAAAGAGTACTTGATCACTCCGCAGATCATTTCGGGGCCCATAGCTCAGTTGGTTAGAGCAACGGACTCATAATCCGTGTGTCCTAGGTTCGAGTCCTAGTGGGCCCATTTTTCATATAAGGACTTACGGCTATTCTGAGACGGTTTTAAGGACAGTCGTTTGAATTATACCCTTTAAAAATCGTTGAATGACACAGTACAGTTTGCTATTTAATATTTTAAGAGTAACACGCGCTTGTCGTAGCAAAAATTGTTTGATTTGTGAGCAGAATAATCACTTTTGCTCAGTGTCGTCCGGTTAAGTTTTTGCGTAATGGTAAGGTAATCTGCATATACAGACAAGAAAATAATGGGAATAGTGATGACGTATTGGAGAAGGGCTACCGGGCTGGGTATATTGTTCCGTAATATTCTCCAAACCGGATCACTTTTTTTCATTGCATGAAGAACAAAATAAGCGGCTATTTCAGCTAAAAGCAAGCAGATGCTCCTGGCTACAATCTCTACCACGTATTCTGACAAAGCTGTTTTGCAGCACACACTTTAAAATTGAAAATAGATAAATTGCTTTTGCCCATATACGCCAAAAAGTATCAGAGCGATTATCAATACATCATAATAGGCCATACGAAAATAATACCTTGTATTCCTGCCCAGTTTCTGGTGCAGACACAATGCGCCACGTAAAATATCATGCATCATTACAAATAATATGAGAGTAATGCTTAGGCAAAATTCAAATCCAGTTATATTTACGAACATGAGCGAATCTTCGTAAATACCATTCAAATCCATATTTAGAAATCTGTAAATATCATAAGGGAGCCCGCTAACCATATTTGAGAGGATAGTACCAGCATCCTCAATAGAATTGGCTCTGAAAAAAATCCATGCTACAAGTACAAGGTGGAAGGTAAGAAATACAGCAAGAATTTTTTTAAATCGTGGTTTGTTTTCTATACCGATAATTCTCAGAATTTTAACCTGTAGTCTTTTAGTTCGTAGATAAGTAATCAAATAGACGCCGTGTATCGCACCCCAAACCAGAAACGTCCAGTTTGCACCATGCCACACTCCACTTATAAGGAAGAGGACCATGATATTATATATCCAGCGAGACTTGGATACACGATTGCCACCCATTGGTATATACACATAATCCCGAAACCAGGTAGAAAGTGAAATATGCCATCTTTTCCAGAATTCAGAGACAGAAGCGGCTAAATAGGGGTAACGAAAATTTTCCATCAGATCGAAACCCATAATCTTTGCAGAACCAATTGCTATAGCAGAATACCCGGCAAAATCAGCATATATCTGAAAAGCGAAGAAGTAGGTAGCCAACAATAGCGGCGCACCATGATATTGATGTGGAGCACTGTAAACGTTGTCAACATAGACAGCTAAGCGATCAGCCACAACTACTTTCAGAAAAAAACCCCAGAGCATTATCCTGAATCCGTCAACAAGACGCTGGTAATTAAATCGGTGATCTTGCAGAAATTGGGGAATTAAATGTGAAGCCCTTTCAATTGGTCCAGCCACCAGCTGTGGGAAAAAGGCCACATAAACCGCAAAACGACCCAGGTGCTTTTCCGGTTCAATATGACCACGGTACACGTCTATGGTATAGTTAATGGTTTGAAATGTATAAAATGATATACCTAAAGGCAAAAGAATATCCAATTGAGGCACATGGTAAATAGTATCAAACCTGTCACATAATTCCTGTAGATTGGCACTCACAAAATTATAATATTTAAATGTAAACAACATGCCTAAATTGGCAACCAGGCTTGATGTCAATAAACATTTTCTTCCTATCCCTTTCTTAGGAAATCTGACCATGAGCATACCAGCGGTATAATCAACTATGGTAGAAGTTACCAGCAGTATTGCGTAATTAACCTTCCAGCGGGTATAAAAATAGTAGCTTGCCAGAAGAAGAAGTACCCATCTCCAGCGCTGTGGAATGGAAAAATACAACAATACCACTACAGGAAAAAAGAAAATAAAATGAAGAGAATTAAAAAGCATTCAGCACCTGTTTTTTTTTGTAAAAATCTTTCAAGATTTCAGCATTTGGTAAATAAATAAAATTGTATTACAATCAGTAAGAATTTTTTGGTTTTGTCATTGCATCTTCCAGCCCAGACACGCTGCTGGCATCTATAGCAGGGAGTAAGGAGAAAAACTAAGTATCACTTTTATGTTAATGAGTCTCTATTGGCTTTCAATCTGTCCAGGCCACCTTCTCTTCAGATCTTTATAAATTTCTTTAGCCACAAAATTATTGCCATGAACATTCATGTGTCCGTCACGGATAAAATACAGTTGATAACCTTTAGATACAGCTTCTTTCACCGCCGGTAAAAGATCAAGACAGGCAATTTCCAGGCTTTCGCACAGTTGCGCTAATTTTCTGTTTGGTTTCTCCAGGTCAAATTCTGATGGATCCTGGCCGTGCTTTCTTAAAGTTCTTTCATAAAGTATTTTTGAACTCTGAAGCTGAGATGGAATAAGAACAACATATAATTCTGCACCTGTTTCACCAGCATAATCTCTCATGGTTTCTAGCGATTTAGATAACAATCTCCACCCATAATCCATATCTGTGGAATCTTTTTTTCTGCAATGATTTGGAAAACCATACGAACCCTTATTCTCCGCACCAAAAGTTTTGAATATCTTTATATAAAGAGAAGATCCTTTAATTACATTAGAAAAATGATTACGATAATTACCGATGAAAGTAAGAAGCTGAATGTGACGAACTAACCAATAGTTTATTCGTTTCCTCAAGTTCCTGTTTTTTGTGGGAGAATAATTGTCTTCGCTGGATTTTCTTATTTTTTCTACTTCCTCCTGGCCTAACATTTTTCCTATTAAAACGAAATTGTCTTCACTATCGAAACCCCATTGGGGGGGAGAGTCGCTATCTTTTGGATAATATGTAGCGAGATCACTTCCCAGGAAAATACCCAGCATGGCTATGTTGTGCTCATATTTGAGGCCACGTGACATATATATCTTAAGTGACGTCTGTGGATTTCCGCCAAAAATACTCATATTAATGGTTTCAATGCCTGAATTCAACTTTTCTAATACTTTCAAAAATACCTGGTCATTATTAACACCATTCCCAAATGTAAAACTATCCCCCAGCCCAATAATACGAAATTTCTTTTGAGTGTTAAGTTTCTCATGATCATAATCTCGAAGCCCTTCGTTGTTCAGTTCTATGGTTGACTTAAATGATCTGGTGGCATATATTCCCTTTTTGTTTGGGATCCCTTCAACACCTATGAATGGTTCATAACGCAAGAAAAGATCTCTTCTTCTGAGATCAGACTGGGGATCGAAAATACGTATTGCCACCTCTAATACAGAGAGACGCATCAGTATCATTCCAACAATTAAAATAATTCTTAATGGTCTATTTTTCTTTTGTCCTGTTGTGCTTGTCATTATCGGAAGTTTTCAGCAAAAAACCTAACCGGAGGCTACTGATTTGAGATGAGTATAAATTTTTTTTAAGATTTAGTAAGGGTAGTAAGATGGTTAATAAAACTCAAGTATTTTTTGGAAATATGCTCCAAATTGATCTACTTTGGTAAGAGGGTGGAGAGAAAATCTGGTATACTGATATCTCTGCTTTATAAACCAATTACGCTTGATACATTAATTGTGTTTGAGAGGTGGTAACAGTGCTTGCATTATCAATTGTTGACGTCATTAAAATATATCGAACCCCTATCCTATATTTACCGCGCCACCTCAACATCAAAGACAAATATCAAGCGGGTTTTGCTTAATCTCCTTGTAATGATCTATAACTTATGATAAATTGAGCAAATTTGAGATACTTAGAAATATGCCAAAAAGTTACATGAAAGAAAAGTTCTTAGGGTAGTTAATATCTGCGATATTTATGAGGATGATTTGTGAGTAAAAAGGGGGAGCATTCCCATTTTTTTGGAAATCAGGTATGATGCCCATGAATACGTGGATTCGGCCTCCGGCCTTAATCCACCCTTACAAATAAGCAAACGTATGGTGCGAGGTAGGGTGGATTAAACGAAGTGAATCCACCTCTTTTATATACAATAAAATGGGAATGCTCCCAGGGCTTCTATAGTGAGTGCTTGATTTGTAAGGCCTGCCAAAGTAGGACATAAACAGATTCTGGTTATAGTGGAATAATTTTAATATAAGATTTTCTACACACCAAACTTATTGACAGTTAATTCAAATTATATTCTGTCTTTCTATTGTAATAGTACTTGTTCTGCTATAGAAAGGGTTTGCCGCAAACGATATCGATATTGGAATGTATAATCACAGGTTTATTTATGGTATTTTAAAATGGAAACTGGAAATATGGAGGGTAAGAGCATTGGATATATTAAATAATAGAAATAGGTTGTTAATGCTGATATCTGGTGTTTTGATTGCGTTGGCCTTAACATTGATAATTTTTAATTTAACAGGTACTATCGAATATTCAAAGCATAATACAATTACGTATTCAATTCTATTTGCCGCAGGCACTTTCTTTTTTATCAAAAACATGAGACGACAATGAAAACCGGAAAAGGTTAGAAGGCACTTTACACTGGGAGCATTCCCAATTTTTTGTGAATCAGGTATGATATCTATGAATACGTGGATTCGGCTTTCGGCCTTAATCCACGCTTACAAATAAGCAAACGTGTGGTGCGAGGCAGGGTGGATTAAACGAAGTGAATCTACCTCTGTTATATACAGTAAAATGGGAATGCTCCCCTTTACACGTTAGTTCTATTTGAACACTTCAAACCTGGCTGTGGCTTGCCGCACTATGCATGTACGATCGCTTCAAGTTATTGAGTAATTACTGGCTAGGAATTATATACTGATGAGAAAGATTAAAATAATTGCAGGTGATATTTCTGCTGTAGCATAGCTTTCAAGCGGTAAGGCATCTGATGCTATCTGGGACTCATTACCGATTGAAAATACCGTGAACACGTGGGGAGATGGAATATATTTTGATATCCCTGTTACATCAACTTTGGATGAGACTGCAAAAGAAGTGGTTGAAAAGGAGATTTAGGTTACTGGCCCGACACCGGCCAGTCATGGTGATGAGATACGTCCTGCCAGTGCCGTTAACATAGTTGGCCGGGTCGAAGGGAATACAGATGTATTTAAAAGTGTACGGGATTGTGAAAATATTAATTTGGAAAGAATAAATTGTGATTTATCAAGGAGGTAATTGAAATGTCAACAATAAAGGAAGAAGTGATTTCATTAGTGAAAAAACTACCTGCAAATTCTACATTAGAGGACATTATGGAACATTTATATGTAAAACAAAAGATATTAAAAGGACAAAATCAACTAGAGACAGACCAGTTTTATACTCATGAAGAGGCAAAGGAAATGATGAAAGAATGGCAAAGATAAAGTGGTCGAAAGATTCAATTAATGACTTAAAAGAAATATATAAGTTTATTGCTTTAGATTCACCATACTATGCCAAGTTATTTAATGATAGAGTCTTTGAGATGGTGGAACATTTAGAATTATTCCCTGAAATGGGTGGACAAGTACCAGAATCGGATGATCACAATGTTAGAGACTTAATCTATAAGGGTTATAGAATTATCTACCAAATTAAGGAAGGTTATTTAGAAATAATTACAGTACTTCATGGGAGTAAATTGTTGAAGTTGTAAGGTGTTACTAACATGTCTTAGCAACCGCGCTTTTAAACTTTGCGCTGACATAATTATTCGTTTTTTTTGTAATTACTTATTAATGTTCTACTGCCAAAACTTTAGCCAGCGTGATGTGAAATATTATATATCGCTTTGTCCTGATTATTATAAATACAAAATGTTATATTATTCTTAAAAACCAAAAGAAATTTATTAGAAGAAAGAATATATATGTCAAATCTGTTATTAGAAATAGGGACCGAAGAGATACCGGCAGGTTATATAGTTCCGGCTCTCAAACAAATGGAGGAGTTGTTTGCAGGGCAGGTGAAAAAGACCCGTCTGGGTTTTGACAGTATACATACAACCGGTACGCCAAGACGTCTGGTGTTATTTGCCAGCGGATTACCGCAAAATCAGGGAGATATTGTACAGGAGATAAAAGGCCCTTCTGCAAAAGTTGCCTTTGATGCGAGTGGCACTTTAACGAAAGCAGCTGTTGGTTTTGCGAGTTCACAGGGAGTCAAAGCTGAAGACATGATAGTAAAGGACACGCCCAAGGGAAAATATTGTTATGCCGTAAAAGAGGTAGAAGGAAAGACGGTTTTTGACCTTCTCCCGGAAATGTTAACATCTATCATAACGTCTATCAATTTCCCAAAATCAATGAGATGGAAATCCGACAAATTATATTTTGCGCGCCCGATACGTTCAATAATGGCGATTTTCGATAAGGATATTGTCAACCTGGAATTAAGTGGCTTAAAAGCCGGTCGTAGTACAAGCGGACATCAGTTTCTGTCTGGCAATGTTATAGATATTCTTGATGCTGATTATGGAATTTATAAAGAGAGATTAAAAAGTGAAAATGTAATAGTGGAGATAGACGAAAGACGAGACATTATCAGGAAAGAGATAAACTCTCTCCTTTCCGTTTACGGTACTACACTGGAAGATGAAGAGCTACTTGAAGAGGTGACAAACCTTGTTGAGTTTCCGGGTGCGGTAAAGTGTAGTTTTGACAAGGAGTTTCTGGCAATTCCATCAGAAGTTGTCGTAACTTCGATGAAGGATCATCAACGATATTTTCCTGTTAAGGATAAAGATGGTAAGCTGTTACCTGAATTTATTGTAATTACTGACAGAGACTCTGGAGATGGCAAGATCATCAGGAAGGGGAATGAGCGCGTTCTGCGGGCAAGACTGGCTGATGCAAATTTTTTCTGGGATGAGGATAAAAAGATAACCCTCCATGACAGGCTCAAGGACCTGGAAGGAGTTGTATTTCATGAAGATATGGGGAGTTATATGGATAGAGGTAAGAGAATTGGCGACCTGGCATGTTTTATTGCCGAAATGCTGGGGTTTTCTCCCGACAGGTTGGGACTGGTTAAACGTGCGTCCAGCTTATGCAAAACAGACCTTTTGACAGAGATGGTTGGGGAGTTTCCAAAGTTGCAGGGAATTATGGGTCGTGAATATGCCCTCGTACAAGGTGAGGATGAAGAGGTGGCAAGGTCAATAGCAGAGCATTATTTACCGAGATATGCTGATGATGTGCTGCCGGAGACTGAAATAGGCACCGTACTCAGTCTGGCAGACAAGTTTGATATTATTGCAGGTTGTTTCGCGGCGGGTTTGATTCCTACTGGTTCTCAAGACCCTTACGGGTTGAGAAGGCAATCACAAGGGATAATTCGTATCCTGGAGGCCAAAGACCTGCGCGTATCTTTAATTAAAGTGATTCAAAAATCATTTTTCAAAATAAGTGATCATATTCCGATGGAGCAGTGGAATGATGTAATAAGAATATCGTCTGAAGGTGGAAAATCACTGCAGACCGTAACAAAAATTCTCCCTGATGGTGATCCGATCAAGATCTACGAACAGATAATAGATTTCTTTAAGGATAGAATAAATAACATTTATACTGATAGGGGTTATCGTTACGACATTGTCGAATCAGTAATGAAATCCGGTTTTGACAATATATCAGATCTTCTTTGTAGATTAGAGACCATAACTAAAATCTCCAAATCCTCTATCTGGCAGAATCTTGTAGCAGTGGTAGAGAGAACATTCAATATAGGGAAAAATTGTGAAAGCGATGGTGAGGTAGACGAAGATCTATTAGTAGAGGAAGAAGAACGAAGATTGTGGGTGGTATATGAGAAAGAAAAAGAAAAGCTGCTTAAATATGTGAAGCCAGGAAGATTTGAAGAGTTGTCGATTGAATATAATAAGGCATTTGCAGAACCGGTCCATGATTTTTTTGAAAAGGTCTTTGTAAATGTAGAGGACGAACAGATAAAGAATAACAGGCTTTTATTGGTCAAAAAGGTGAACGAACTCTATGTCGAAAACATTGCAAACCTCGCATTTATCGTTGAACATGATAGATGATGCACTTGTCGATTCATTTCTGAACTACCTCATCGTCGAATGCGGTCTTTCTGACAACACCATAAAGGGATATAAGGGAGATCTGCGTAATTTTTCAAATTATCTACACGGCACGGGTATTAAGCGTTTTCAGGATTTACGTGCGAAGATGATAGTAAGTTTTATAGAAAACGAAAAACAGAGAGGGCTTTCTGAGAATTCAATCTCCAGATGTCTCGTTACTGTAAAAATGCTCTATAAATACATGGTCATGGAAGGACAGATTTCTGTAAATCCGATGTCAGCTGTCAGTACACTTAAACTCAGGAAATATTTACCGGAAGTGCTACATTATAACGCAGTAGAGGAAATGCTGCGGGCACCGGATTGTAATGATAAGCTCGGGATACGGGATAAGGCCATGTTAGAGCTAATGTATGCGACAGGTGCGAGGGTTTCTGAGGTTGCGTCAATTAAAGTAAGTTGGATAAACTTTGACTACGGTTTTATCAGATGCCAGGGGAAAGGCTCTAAACAACGTATCGTACCCATGGGCTCAGAAGCATCTAAAGCGATTAGAAGATACTTACAGGAGGTGCGTCCGCAGCTTTTGAAGATAGAAGATGATGAGCCTTTGTTGTTTTTGTCCAGGACAGGTAAAAAGTTAAGACGTGAGAATATATGGAGCTTAGTGAAAAAATATGCCATGAAGGCAGGGATTAGATCAAACATATCTCCCCATACCCTTAGACATTCATTTGCAACGCATCTGTTGGAAGGGGGGGCGGATTTGCGGTCAGTTCAAGAGATGCTGGGACATTCCAATATTTCTACTACTCAGATCTACACACACATAGACAGAAAACATCTTAAAACCACGCATCAGAAGTTTCACCCGAGAGCATGATTATCTTTATTGATTTATGCCCCCTCGATAATATCTATCACCTGTTTCTTTCTTTGTTCCATTATGGTTTTTGTTTTCCCTTCCAAGTTTAATCTGAGTAACGGTTCAGTATTTGATTTTCTTACATTAAACCACCAATCGCTATACTCGATAGTAACTCCGTCCAGATAATCAATCTTGCCGTCTTTAAAGTGCTCGGCAATCTGTTCGATCTTTTTATCCTTGTCCGCAACCTCAAAATTTATTTCACCAGTTGAGCAATATTTTCTCAGAGGTTCAATCAAGCTAGACATTGGTATATTCTTACTGCTAAGAATATTTAAGATCTCTATCAGAGCGATTATTGCCGAGTCTGCAAAGAAGTTTTCTCTGAAATAGTAGTGTCCGGATAGTTCACCGCCGAAAATGGCATTTTCTTCTCTCATAGTAGCCTTTATATGAGAGTGACCGACTCTTTCACGATAAGGATGGCCACCGGCTTTTTTGATCTCTTCAGGCAGTATCCAGCTGGATCTCAGGTCGTATAGAATTGTAGCCCCTTTTTCCTTCTGCAGAAGCTTTCCTGCAATGATAGCCGTAATTAGATCGCATCCTATTTCCCGCCCTTTTTCATCAACAAAGACACATCGATCTGCGTCACCGTCAAATGCGACGCCAAGATGGCTTTTGGTTTCACGTACTTTGTCTTGTAAATCTCGTAAATTACTACTATCTAAAGGGTTTGGCTCGTGGTTTGGAAATGTCCCGTCGAGTTCGAAAAACAGCGGTACTATTATGCAGGGTAGGTCTTTAAAAACGATAGGTATCATCTTTCCTGCCATCCCGTTTCCCGCATCGATTACTATTTTTAATGGCCTTAAATTGGCGGCAAAATTAAGAATATATTTTTTGTAATCGTTAAGTACATCTTTCTCAATGATTTTGCCGCGTTGTTCAGAAGCAGGTAAGTCAATTTGTCGTGCTATTTCCGATATTGTAGATAAACCGGTATCAAAGCTGATCGGCATCGCTTGTTCATGGCACAGCTTGAATCCGTTGTAATTTGACGGGTTGTGTGATGCAGTTACCATAATTCCAGCATCGTAGTTATAATGACCTACGGCAAAATATGTAGTATCTGTAGACACTTCTCCGATATCAATTACATTTACTCCAGCTTTTATAATACCGTTCATCAAGGCGTTGGCTAGCGAATTCGAAGAAAGCCTGATGTCTCTTGCTACTACGATGTTTTTAACATCTTTTATGCTCTTTAAAAAAAGCACTGTTGCCATTCCTATTTTTTCGGAAGTATATTCGTTCAATTGTTCCGGGTATTCACCACGTATATCATAGCTTTTAAATATTTGTTGGTTAATTGCTTCGTCCTGATTTGTAGACAATTGCAAAATCGTCCTTGTGCCGGTTTCCATAGGTGTATATTCTATTTCTTCTTTTGTTCGTGTCACAATAGAATTGTCTCTATGGTGACAAACTGAACATTTTGGATAAAGCGCCCTCTGCCGACCTTTACAGACGGATACGCTAACCTCATAACCGTCACCAGGGCATTGGCGTTTTCGTTTTACAAAATATTTTGCCATGTCATTGTACAAATTTGTTTGGTGGAAAATAATGATCAGGTGGTAATGGTAGAAAAACTTTTCAAATATGTAAAGCAAAAACGAGTAGCAAAGTATTTATTTGTGCGCGACAAAGGTTTTCCACAATAGACAAAATATGAGCGTGTCAGTAGGATTTGTAATACAGTAAAATACCGCTGTTCTTTTAGTCAATTTAATATTATTTTTTGCATAAACTCGTTCGAGAGTTTTTGGTCAGGGTTGCAAATATCATTACTCTAGGGCCAATTTATCAATTTGTATACTATTTATGAATTAGATGAACCATTCGGATGCCAAAACAATGCATTTACATAAATACACAAGTTATCCACAAGTTATCCACATTTTATGAATAAGAAAGTTGTAAGCTGAAATACAGATAGTCATGGAGGGTTGCTCGCTTAAGTGTATTTGTGTCAATGCGTTAGCCTGTTTTGGTTTGAGATGCTCAAATCTGGTAGAAAGAAAAAATCTTTTTTTATGCATAGTTTTAATTAATAGTAAAGATTTGAAAAAAAATTTAAAAATTATTTATTTGTCTCTTAAATCTCAATCTTATTGCTATCAATAGTCTTATGGATTTTAGAATTATGTGCCAGAAGAAATAAAAAAACATTATGGTTTTAAAGTTTGACACAAAGTTTCATTTTGATAATATTGCCGTCTCATTAAGGCACAAAAAAATTAGAAAACCTATTTTTAATTTGTAGTTTTTTTCATTCACAGTCTGTACCGTTCCATCATTACCCACTTTTTATGAACATTTCCACAACAAAAAAATCTACTGATATTTGGGAAGATGTACTTTGTGCCATCAAGAAGAAAGTTGGCATACGACAATTCAATCTGTGGTTTAAGAATACCCACTTGATTTCCTTTGATAATGAATCTTTAAGCATAGGCGTGCCAAATCAGTTTGTCCAGGCGAAGATTCGTGAAAGCTACGAACCACTGATAAAAGAGTTGATAAGGAACATAACCAAAATTAATCCTTCGATAAATCTTCATATAGAAAACAATGGTCATTCTAAGAATAGTAGCAAAGGAGTTACCGGTAATATTAAATTTGAGAAACCATTAAACCAAGGCAATGGTTTTATAAGTAACAAAAAATTGTTATTAGACAACTATGTTGTTGGTGGTTGTAACAGGTTAGCTTATGCTACTGCACTTGAGATTTCAAAACCTGGGCCTGTAGCATTTAATACACTATTTATACATGGGTCTATTGGAGTAGGCAAGACTCACCTCCTTCAGGGTATCTGGAACCGATTGAAATCAGAATCAAGTTCCGTAAGCGCCGTGTACATGCCTGCTGAGAATTGGACGAATGAATTTGTTTATGCTCTTAAGGGGGGCAGGCTTGAATCATTCAGGAAAAAATATCGGAGTGTAGACATATTTCTTGTTGATGACGTTCATTTTCTTGCCAATAAAAATGGAGTGCAGGAAGAGTTTCTTCATACCTTTAATACCTTGCACGGCTTGTCCAAGAGAATCGTTTTTGCCAGCGATGCGCATCCGAGGTTTATGGATCAGCTTAAAGAGAGTCTTGTCAGCAGGTTTATGTCAGGGATGATCGCAAAAATTGAACCACCGGGCTTCAATACTTCTATGCAGATTTTACGGTCTAAGACTGAGGATTCGCGAAAGAAAGTTCCTGATAATGTTCTTGAATTTATTTCTGAAAAATTTAATGATAGCGTAAGATCAATGGAAAGCGCGGTAACTACCGTGATGGCTTATGCGAACATGAGCAAGGTAAAGATCGATTTGAAATTAGCTACTGAAACCCTCAGTGATCTGTACAATAACAAAAAGAGTATTACTTTAAAGGATATAGAGAGCGTCGTAATCAGTCACTATAATGTTTCACGCAACGATATCCATTCAGGTATCAAATCAAAGAATATTGCTCTTACCCGACAAATATGTATGTACCTTGCAAAAGTACTTACAGAATCCTCGTATCAGGAAATAGGTAAATATTTTGGGAATAAAAGACATACAACAGCTATCTTTGCCATTAAAAAGATAAAGGAAAAAATTAAGAGTAGCGCTGAGTTCGAATCACACATGGAAAATTTGATTAGAATGGTAAAGAAACAATAATTATTTGAAAACCTTCGTTTTTCCTCACTTTTAGTCAACAGAGTCGCATATGAGTGTTGCAGAGGATTTTACATTCTATGGGAGGTAAGATGGGTAAAAGAGGTATTTATTAATGGATAAAGAAAAAACTATTTTGTGCATAGGCGCTGGTTATGTAGGTGGACCGACGATGGCGATGCTTGCCTTGAAAAACCCCGATTACAAGGTGATAGTCGTTGATATTAATAGCGAACGAATAAGGGCCTGGAATTCTGAAAATCTCCCTATATACGAGCCTGGGCTGTTGGAAGTTGTGCACAAGGTGCGTGATAAAAATCTATTCTTTAGTTCTGACGTAGATAATAGCATTAGAGAAGCTCATATAATCTTTGTGAGCGTTAATACGCCTACAAAAACGTTTGGATATGGAGCGGGATATGCCTCGGATTTGCAATACTGGGAGAAGACGGCCCGTCAAATATTGAAGATGTCTGATTCAAGTAAAATTATTGTTGAAAAAAGCACCCTGCCTGTTAAAACAGCAGAAGCCATGGAGAGAATACTTAATTCGAATGAGAAGGGTATTGTATTTGATGTATTGTCTAACCCGGAATTTCTTGCTGAAGGTACCGCGATTAATGACCTTGAAAACCCTGACAGGGTGTTAGTCGGATCCAGGGAGACCGAATCAGGATTAAGAGCACGTGATAAAATTGTTCAGTTATATTCTTCATGGATTGATAAGGAAAAGATACTAACGTCCAATGTGTGGAGTACGGAATTATCAAAGTTGGTCGCAAATGCATTTTTAGCTCAGCGCATTTCATCAATAAACAGTATTGCTTCACTTTGTGAAGAAACAGGAGCCAATGTTCACGAAGTAGCACATGCAGTTGGCACTGACAGCAGAATAGGCCAGAAATTTTTAAATGCAAGCGTTGGATTTGGAGGGTCTTGTTTTAAGAAAGATATATTTAATCTTGTATATCTTTGCAAGCACTACGGATTGGATGAGGTCGCAGATTATTGGGAAAGTGTAGTCAGAATGAATATATATCAGACGGAGCGGTTTGTACTGAAAATGTTGAAGTCGATGTTTAATACCATTGCCGGGAAAAGGATTGCGATATTCGGTTTTGCTTTTAAAGCAAATACCGGCGATACAAGGGAATCTCCCGCAATTTATGTTACAAAGAAGCTGTTAAAAGAAATGGCAAATGTCGCTGTTTCAGATCCACAGGCACTTGAAAATGCAAAAATTGAACTGAAAGAATGTAAAGAAAATGTTGAATATTGTTCAGACCCGTATGCAGCTGCGAAGAGTGCTCATGCGATTGCGGTATTAACTGAATGGGAGTGTTATAAGACTTTGGATTATCAGAAGATTTTCGAATCAATGGAGAAACCGGCATTCATCTTTGATGGCAGGAATATTTTACCACATAAAGATCTTTTTGAAATGGGGTTTAATGTAGTTCCTCTTGGCATGCCTGAGTTAAGTCATTTTTAACTATACAAATCCAATACTGAAAGGGCAGGTTTCAGTATTGGATTCTCCGTCCAGGTGGATCTGCCTCTGGCATGACTTGTAATAACAAGGTTTATCATGTGTTTGAAGGTAAACGTCCACAGTTATTTTTGAACCGGCCCAATTCTGTACTCGTTATTCATCTTCCAGTGTAGATAAATCCCCTGTCGGCAGCCCTAACTCCCTTGCCTTTAATAACCTTCTCATTATTTTACCACTTCTTGTTTTAGGAACATCTTTTGTGAATTCGATTTCTCTCGGATATGCGTGAGCAGCTAATCGTTTTTTAATAAATCCTTGTACCTCCTTCTTGAGTTTCGGTGAAGGTTTGTATCCTTGATTGAGGACAATAAATGCCTTTATAATTTCACTTCTTTCTGCATCCGGTATTCCAATAACACCTGCTTCAGCAACTGCTTTATGTTCAACTAAAGCGCTTTCTACCTCAAACGGACCGACACGGTGACCGGCAGTGTTGATGACATCATCCGCTCTTCCTACAAACCAGAAATAACCATCCTCATCGACATAAGCCGTATCTCCCGTGGTGTACCATCCGGGTATCCTGAAATATTCATTATATTTCTTTTTGTTTGCCCATACCTTTCTCAGCATTGATGGCCATCCAGACTTTAAACCCAAAAGACCGTGTTTCCCCGGGGCTAACTCTTTACCTTTTGAATTAATAATCTTTGCGTAGATACCCGGGAACGGCTTGCCCATTGAACCGGGTTTTATTGGTAAGCTGGGGTAATTAGCTATCATAATTGAGCCGGTTTCCGTCTGCCACCAGTTGTCGTGAATAGGCAGCTTATAAACCTGCAGGCCCCATCTGATAACTTCCGGATTGAGGGGTTCTCCTACACTACATATATATCTCAGACTGCTTAAATCGTACTTTTTAATGATTTTGTCACCTGCTTTCATGAGCATCCTTAAAGCGGTTGGCGCGGTATACCATACTGTTACCTTATATTTTTCTATAATTGAGTACCATTTTTCCGCATCATACCTTCCGTTGTATACGACTTGTGAAATCTTGTTTAACCATGGGCCCCATATGCCATACACGGTTCCGGTTACCCATCCGGGATCTGCCGTGCACCAATATACATCATCCTCCCTTAAATCTAAGGCCCACTTGGTCGTAATATATTGGGAGATCATATCATTGTGAACGTGGGTTACTCCCTTGGGTTTTCCGGTGGTTCCTGATGTATACAGGATGAATAGATCATCTTCAGGATCGACCCATCTTATGTTAAATGATTCTGATGCCTTATTCATTTCTGATTCATAACTGATTTCATTTTCATTGAGATTCTGTTTAGCATTGACCAGTATGATGTGTTTGAGCGCTGGTAACTCTTCTTTTATCTCATTTATTCTCTGGCTCAGTTCCGGGGTAGTTATGAGTACCTTTGCCTCACTATCATGAAGACGGTCCATAACCGCTTCCGGCCCGAATGCTGAGAACATGGGTCCGGCGATTGCTCCAAGCTTTGCTATTGCAATAATACTTACGTAAAGCTCATGCGTCCTTGGTAAAAACAGAAAAACCCGGTCACCTTTCTCTACACCCAGGTTTCTTAATACGTTGGCTAATTTGGAAGATTGGTTTTTAATGTCTGAAAATGTAAATTGCTTCCTGGTATTGTCTTCATCTTCCCAGTAGAGGGCAATCTTGTCCTTACATCCGTTATTAACATGCCTGTCGATTGCCTCGTGAGCAATGTTTACTCCATCATCAGAAAAGTGATCAAAGTTACTGCTGATACCGTTCCAGTCAAAATTTTTATATGTATTTTCGTAATTTATTAATCCGTGTTTGACGGGAGTTTTATAAATTGTATCTTTATATTCCATAGTGTAATCTCCAAAAGTTTTAAATTAGCGACTGCCTTCCATATTAATGGTCCAACCGTAAAAGCAGCTATTTATAACAGAGCATAAAATTTATGTCAATATTAAGGTTATATTATTCAGACAAATCAAAACCTTGACAAAATGGCCAAAGCGTGCTACAAAGTTAGCATGTAGGAATTTAAATATTAATAGGATAAAAACATGAAGACAGTAAAAGTATTGCCCAAAGGGCAGATAACAATACCTAAAGATGTCAGGAAGCATATGGGGATAAAAGAAGGTGATACGTTGGTAATAGAAAAGGATAACGATAAGGTTGTTTTGAAAAAAGGTAAAACTATTTTTGATTATGCAGGCACTCTACCTGATATTGGGATGTCTATTAAAGAGATGAGAAAAAAGGCGATAAAGGAGGCAGCGAAAGACCGTGCATAAAGCCTTTATAGATACAAGTGTTATCCTCAGGATATTGGTTCAGGATGATAATATAAAAATAAAAGCATCTGTAAAGTTAATTAGAGAGTCCAAAAAAAGGGGTATAATTTTGCATATTCTTCCTGTCGTAATTCTTGAGATAGTATGGGTATTGGAAAAGGTATACAAATATGACAAAAAGACTATTAGAGAACATATAGACGCTATATTAAATACCCCTGAACTGAGATGTGAAATGGAGAGTGTTTTCAGAATGGCGATAAGAACTTATGAAGAAAAGAACATAAAATTTGCAGATGTCGTGATGGGATACTGGGGCATGGAAAGAGATATATTTGTAGTTTACACATACGATGAAAAGGATTTTAGACGAATAGAAAATCTTGAAGTACAAAAACCGTAGGATGCAGCAAAGCGCAACTAAATTAAAGACATTTCTGGAATTCCTGAATTCCTCAATCTCTAAATTTTTAAATCACATATGAATTCTGCAAATTTAGTTAATGTCGGTATGTCGTTCCCAATGTCTTACCGCATATCGGTTGACAAAGCAATTGGGATTACGACAACTGTGCCAATTGAAATTGTTTATGCTGCGGGTTATGTACCTATTGATTTGAACAATATTTTTATTTGTAATGACGATTCGGATGCACTTGTTGATTATGCTGAAATTAAAGGATTACCCAGGAATACGTGTGCATGGATAAAAGGTATATATTCAGCAACAAAGAAAACAGGAATAAAGAAAATCATAGGTGTTGTCCAGGGCGATTGTAGTAATAATCATGCCTTAATCGAGGTGCTGCAGGCTGAAGGTATTGAGGCTATTCCCTTTTCATATCCTCATAATAGAGACAGTGATTCACTCTCTCAGCAGTTAAATTTTCTGTCTAATACTCTGGGGACAAATCTGGAGAAGGCGCATCAGATGAAACTTGTATTGGATAACATAAGAAAAACTGTGCATGAGATTGATCGTCTTACGTGGGAGGAAAACAGGGTTACTGGTGAGGAAAATCATATCTGGAATGTCTCTACAAGCGATCTAATGGGAGACTATAAACTTTTTGGGCAAAAGGCATTGAAATTTCTTGGTGAAGCTGAAAAGCGTCCGACTCTTCAACCGGATGTAAGATTAGGGTACATCGGTGTTCCTCCAATCTGTAGTGACCTGTACTCTTTCCTGGGAGCGTTGAATGTGCATGTTGTTTTCAACGAAGTACAGAGGCAGTTCAGTATGCCGTACAAAACAGATACATTAGTAGATCAGTATACTTCTTATACCTATCCTTACGAAATGCGCTACCATATTGATGATATAAAAAAACAGATTGCTAAGAGAAAAATTGACGGCATTATTCACTATGTTCAAAATTTCTGCCACAGACATATATATGACAGCCTTGTTCGCAAGCATGTTGATATTCCGGTGCTAACACTTGATTGTGATCGTCCCGGACGATTAAGCGGTTCTATGCGAACAAGGATAGAAGCGTTTGTTGAAATGCTTAAGAATACCACAAATTCTCGATGATTAGAGAATGACCTCATATCCCCCGGACAAAAAAAGCAGAGGACACTAATCCCCACCTTACGAAGGAGGGGCAATGGGGTGGTTAGTAATTAAAAATTTTTCTCAAATTATTTAGAATTGACAGTATTTTATAGATCAAAAGACTATAAAGCCGCTTGCCATATACATGCAATATCTTCTTGTACCTGTTCTGATTTGCATCATTTTTCCTATTGCATTTAGTATGTAACCTGACTAATATAATCCAGGTATCTGTAATGTCTACTATATTTCATACCACACAGGTATAAAATCCATCAGATGATGGATGCGTTTTCATAAGTAAGTTTATTTTTACAGGGAAGTAAATAAATGAACTATCTTGCCAAATATAGCACCAAAAAAAACAATCACACAAAGACACTTCATGCGGGATAGTATTGCGCTGGTCGTAAACGGCTTGGAATTATAACTCCTTTGTGTTTTTGGCATTTTGGCGAGAGGACACAAAAAGTTCTCACGCAGAGCCGCCAAGAGCGCCAAGTTAACAAAATTTAACAAAACAAATGAAAGAAAAGGTATTATATCTCTTCGCGTTCTTGCTACTCGGCGTGAGGATTAGCATTTCAACATGGATGTGAAATATCATGACAGAAAAGTCTGAAGGAAAAATTTATGAAGACTCAATAAATAATTGGCCTGAGGAAGAGAGGCCGAGGGAAAGGCTGTTAAAGTCTGGTGCGCACACCTTGACAAATGCCGAGTTACTTGCAATATTATTGCGAGTTGGGGTTAAAGGGAAAAGTGCTGTTGATTTAGCCAGGCAGATAATCAGAGAGGCAAATGGTCTGAGAGGTCTGGACAAGCTGGATGCAAAAGACATGTACAGCATTAAGGGTCTCAGTCATGCAAAAATCGCGCAAATAAAAGCATCTGTAGAGTTGGGAAAAAGGATACTTGAGGAAGAGAGGAAGATAGAAGGTATAGCCTCATCATCCAGGAAAGCATACGACCTGCTCTTCCCGAGGATGAGGGACCTGAAAAAAGAAGTTTTTAAGGTGATATTCCTTAACAGTCAAAACCAGGTCATAGACATCGTTACTGCACATGAGGGCACGGTAACGATGAGCAATGTGTATGTAAGAGAGATTATCAATTTGGCGAATAAGTTTGGCGCGGCAGCCATGATCTTCTCGCATAACCATCCATCCGGTGAACCAAAACCAAGTAACGAAGACGAAGGGATTACTGAAGAACTTGTCTTTGCCGGCAGGATTATGAAAATAAAAGTATTAGATCATATTATAATAGGTGAGAAGAAATATTTCAGTTTTGCGGATGAAGGGTTGATAAAACGCTACAATACAAATTTTGATATGAGGAAATAAAGACTGAATAGGATGCGGGTAGCCGCAGATTATAAGGATTTATGGCTTCTTGCTGATTCAATCATGTTGATTGAACCTAAACGTATTAGTTCAGGCTGCAAGCCTGAACCTGCTAAAATTATAAGTCCTTGATATTGGACTGGTTTCCCGTTTTAACCTGAATAATAAGGGGTTGATAGCACTTTATCTGTTCTAACAGGTTCAATCAATTATACCTATTTCGGTTAATTCTAGCACAAAATTAGCACAAATGCTAACGGACCTTATTAAGATACTCAAGAAATTTCCTCAAACAGCATACTTGACATACCACTCTTGTATTGATTAAAGTACTATCTAATATACATACATGTCTTCTATTCGTTGTGAAATTGAATAACGTTACTATAGTGGTGTTATTCAGAACTTTATAATAACTTGTTGGCTTCAACAGGAGACCTGCACGCCAACAATCCACTACAGCGGATAATACCGCTGAGTATAAAAATTATCTTTGAAAGGAATTTACCATGGACCGTATCGAATATATAAAGTGGCTGGAGAATGTCTTATATCGGTTAATATCCTGTGAGCATTATTTCAAATTGGTAAGTGGCCGAGAAAATCAATTTTGGCCCATTGTTCAAAATTCGCTTGGTGAGTCAGTATGCATTTTTTGGAGTCATGTTTTTGGTAACAAAAAAGATGATTTACATTATTCTAAATTTTTTAATGATGATATTGAAAGAATAACTGGAAGGAACTTTTCACGAATTAACATAGAAGCTAGAATGTTAACTGCTTTGAAAATGAATGACACCGAATATGAGAATTTTTGGAAAGAAGTAAAATCATGTAGAAATCAATTTATTGCTCATAAAGAAATTGGCAGCAATACCGTATTCTATAGAATTGATTTGTGCAGAGTACAAGCCGAAGAACTGAGAGTTATAATGGCAGAATTTGTACAGATAGCCCTTAGGCAGAATTTAGATGGAAACTGGGATATCTGGAATCGTTACTATCAAGCCGCAGAAAATAGCAATAGCAGCATTGAAGCAAAATGCAAAAGAGAATTTAAGAATGGAGTTTTATTGCTTTCAGATGAAATCAGATAACAAATCATTTAAGAGGGAACTTTGCTCCACTGACGTTCCACAAAGTCCCCTTAATTTTTAGTTAACTAGTAACAAGTAAATGAATGAACTTTCACACGGCTTTTAAACGAAGTAGTAATCTTACCTTTCTATATATCATTACAATAATGATAATATAAAGTAAACTTGTTATGCTATTAAAACAACATCTATGAGCAATATAATCACGCTTGATATAGAACTAGATGCCATACGATCATTTCTTACAACAGTATCGGTTGCAGTAAACTCAAAGTTTTCTGAAATTCAGGAATTAAGCAAAAATAACTTCCATAAATACTGATATATGCTAAGATGGCGATGTGGAAAAACTACGACGTCAGATTATAGAAGGGATATCGGAGAAATATAAAGAGGTATCAAAATACCTGAATGAAAAAGGGCGAAGAATATGGGCGGCGACAGAAGC